>NZ_BCQA01000001.1:2382500-3865941 GCF_001748145.1 Bosea sp. BIWAKO-01 | reverse complement strand
TCGGTCCGGATCGGCTGGCCCTTGCCCTGCTTGATCCGCAACCAGGAAATCGCAGCAGGCCCGAAGAAGAAGACGAAAAGCAGCGCCGTCGCGGTGGCGCCACCGGCGCGGAACGTGATGTATCGGAACACGTTCAGAATCGGGAAGGCGCCGGCGAAATCGGCAAGCCAGACGAGCATCGGCTATGTTCCTCTTGTCTCAGTCGTCGGCAGGCACGGCAGGGAACCGGGCGGCAATGGCCTTGACGACCAAGCCCATCTTGGAACCGAGCGACCCCTTGACGGTGACGACGTCGCCGGCCCGGATCGCGTCCAGGACAAGCGGCGCAAGCTCGCTCGACTGCGCCGCATAAGCACCGCGCATGCCCGATGGCAAGATGTCGTAAAGTCCGCGCATCAGCGGCCCACAGGCAAAAACCCGGTCGATCGCATTTCCGGTGATGGGGTCCGCAAGCCCCGCGTGCAACTCCGGAGCGCTCGGGCCGAGTTCCCGCATGTCGCCCAGGACCGCGACGCGGCGGCCTCGTCCCGACACCGGAATGCGCCCCAGGTTCTCGATTGCGGCCCGGACCGAGGCCGGGTTGCCGTTATAGCTCTCGTCGATCAGCGTGAACGGGCCCGATGGCGTGCTCAGCATCTGGCGAGCGCCACGACCGGCAGGCGGCGTAAGGTCGCCGAGTGCGAGGACCGCCAGTGCCAGATCAGCGCCGACAGCCTCGACCGCAGCGAGAACCGCGAGCGAATTCAGCACGATATGCTTGCCGGGGCTGCCGAGCCGGTAGGTCACAGGCTTGCCGAGCACCACCGCATCCACCGTCGAGACATCCGGCTTGAGCGAGCAGGATAGGAGCCTGACATCGGCATCGGCACTCTCGCCGAAGCTGATGATCCGCCCGGCGGGGCTCTCCTCGGCCAGGCGCCTCAACAGCGCGGCCTGAGCGATGTCCGCATTGACGATGGCGGTGCCGCCCGGCTTCAGCCCTGTGAAGATCGCAGCCTTCTCCTCCGCAATCCCCTCGACCGACTCGAAGGCGGCGAGATGGACGGGCTGGACCGTCGTGACGATCGCGACGTCCGGCGAAACCATCCTGGCGAGTGGCAGGATCTCGCCCGGATTGCTCATGCCGATCTCATAGACGCCATAGCGCACCGAAGCCGGCGTGCGGGTCAGCGTCAGCGGCACACCCCAGTGATTGTTGTAGGAGGCGACCGGAGCATGGGTCTCGCCCTGACGGGACAGGACAAGTCTCAATGCCTCCTTGGTGCCGGTCTTGCCGACCGAGCCGGTCACCGCGATGACCGCGGCCGTGAGCTCGGCCCGGCGAGCCATGCCGGCCAGTTCCATCGCGTGCAGCACATCGGAGACAACGGCGTAGGGCCCTGCCCCGGTAAAGCTCGCGTCATGGGCTTCATCGATGACGGCAAGCGCCGCCCCCTTTGCCAGGGCGGCCCCGACGAACTCATGTCCGTCGCGTTCCCCGCCCTTGATCGCGAAGAAGACGTCGCCGGCCTGCAGCGTCCGGGTATCGATCGAAGCGCCGGTCACAGCGGCCGGCATCTCGCCGCGCAGCCTGGCTCCCATGGCGCCGATCAGGCGCTCTCCCGACCACAAAGGCATGCCGCTCATGCTTCGATCTCCGCGATGGCCGTCCGCACCACGTCGTGATCGGAGAAAGGCAGGGTCCGATCGCCTATGATCTGGCCGGTTTCATGGCCTTTTCCCGCCACCACGAGGAGATCCCCGGGAGCGATCAGGCCGACGGCGGTACGAATGGCCTCGGCCCTGTCGCCGATCTCGCGCAGCCCCGGAGCAGCCGCGAGGATCTCGGCGCGGATAGCAGCGGGGCTCTCGCTGCGTGGGTTGTCGTCGGTGACGATCGCGATATCGGATCCCTCGGCCGCGATGCGGCCCATGATCGGACGCTTGCCGCGATCACGATCGCCGCCGCAGCCGAAGACGCAGATCAGCCGGCCCGGTGCATAGGGCCGCAAGGTCGCGAGCACCGCCGCCAGCGCATCCGGCTTATGGGCATAATCGACGACGACGAGACCGCCATTGATCTCGCCGACGCGCTCGAGCCGTCCGGCCACGCCATGCAGCCCAGCGATCGCCTGGAGCGAAGCGTCTTCGTCTTCGCCGGTTGCGATGGCCAGGCCCGCGGCGACCAGCGCATTGCCCGCCATGAAGTCGCCGACCAGGGGCAGCACGACCTCGAGCTCCCGCTGCTTGACCCGAATCCTGAGCCGTTGCGAAAACCCTTCGCGCGCTGCGCCGAGCAGGGTCAGTGATTCACCCGCCTTGCCGATGCCGATTATCGGATGCCCCTTGGCGAGCGCAGCCTGGGCTGCCTCGTCGGCGTAAGGCTCGTCGCGATTGATCACGACCGGCGCTCCGTCGGGCAGAAGCTCCCAGAGCCTGAGCTTGGCTGCGAGGTAGTCCGCCAGGCTCGGATGATAATCGAGATGGTCATGCCCGAGATTGAGGAAGGCGCCAGCCTTCAATCTCACTCCGTCCAGGCGGCGCTGGTCGAGACCATGGGACGACGCTTCCATCGCGAGATGGCTGATGCCCTCCCCGACGAGCTTGTCCAGCGAGGCATGCAGCGAAATCGGGTCCGGCGTGGTGAGTGAGCCGTAATCAGCGCCGCGCGAGGTCACGACGCCGATCGTGCCGAGGCTGGCTGCCTCACGACCCAAGGTCGAGAAGATCTGTCGGGTGAAGTCGGCAACCGAGGATTTGCCGCTGGTCCCGGTCACGGCCACGATCGTACCGGGCTGGCGCGGATGCACCCGTGCAGCCGCCAGCGCCAGAGCCCGACGCGGGTCGTCGACACGCGCGAAGGCCACCGACGGGTCGAGCTCTGCGGGACGCGCATGATCCGTGACGATGGCGGCAGCACCGCGCGCAACGGCATCTGCAATGAAGCGCGCGCCGTCTGTCCTGGCGCCGGCATAGGCGACGAAGACGTCCTCCGGCTTAACCTTGCGGCTGTCCATCGCGACCCCGCCGACACGGCGGGACGCATCGTCGGCGAATGCCCCGGGGAAGAGTTCACCGAGACTGAATTCGCTGCTGCCCATGATCTCGCCTGTCAGTTTCGTTGCTTCAGCGCGTTCCCCAGGCGCCGAGCTTCGCCATCAGCGGGAACGGGGCGACCGGCGGTTCGAAACGCGGCGGCAAGCCGAGGATCGGCGCGGCGCGTTCGATGACCTTGCCGGTCGTGATACCGGCATTCCAGGCGGCGGTCGAATAGCCCCCGCTCTCGGCATAGCCCTTGGGCTCGTCATAGATCGAGAGGAAGAGATAGCGCGGCTTGTCTGCCGGCACGATCGCCATGAAGGTGGTGAAGTTGCGGTTCTTGGCGTAGCGCCCACCGATGACTTTTTCGGCCGTTCCCGTCTTGCCGCCGACGAAATAGCCCGGGACGTCCGCCTTGCGGGCCGAGCCACGCTCGCCATTGATGCGCATGATGTAGCGCATCGCCTCCGAGGTTTCCGGCTTGATAACGCGAACCCCGAGGCGCTTGGCGTCCTCCTCCGAGCGCTTGATGAACGTCGGAACGATCAGGTTGCCGCCATTGACCAGCGCCCCGACAGCAGCCAGGGCCTGGATCGGCGCAACCGCGAGGCCGTGACCGAAGGCGATGGTCGCGGTGTTAAGCTCGCCCCAGCGCGGCGGGATGAGCGGCTCGGCGCTCTCCGGCAATTCGGTCCGCATGCGATCGAGCTGGGCCATCTTGCGCAGGAAGGCCTTGTGGCCCTCCACACCGACGGACAGCGCCATCTTGACCGAGCCCATGTTCGACGAATGCACGAACACCTCCGGCACGGTCAGTGTCCGGCCCGTGCCATGGTACTCGCGAATGACATGGCGGCCGAAGCGCATCATGCCGCCTGCAGTCGAATAAGTGGAGTTGATGTTGGCCTTGCCGGAGTCCAGCGCCATCGCGACCGTCAGCGCCTTGAAGGTCGAGCCCATCTCGTAGACGCCGACATTGATCCGGTTGATACGGTCCTTCTCCTGCGCATCGACCGGGTTGCTCGGGTCATAGTCGGGCAGCGACACCGAGGCGATCATCTCGCCTGTCGTCACATCCATGATCGCACCGGCCGCCGCAATGGCCCGGTACTTCTCCATCCCCTTGACCAGCTCGTCGCGCAGCAGGTGCTGCACGCGCAGGTCGATCGACAGGGCCACGGGCTTGAGATCCGACGCCTGGGTTGCGAGACCGGCACCGTTCAGATCCTGCAGCCCCTGCGAGTCGATATATTTCTCCATCCCCGCAATGCCGACATTGTCGACATTGGCAAAGCCGAGCACATGCGCCGCCGCCGGCCCATTCGGGTAGACGCGCTTGTTCTCGGGCACGAAGCCGACGCCGGGAATGCCGAGGCGATGAACCTCGGCCTGCTGGCGCGGCGTGATCTCGCGCTTGACCCAGATGAAACCGCGCTTGGTGCCGAGCCGGTCGCGCAGATCCTTTGCATCGAGATCAGGCAGGACGGCGGTCAGCAGCTCGGTTGCCTCGTCCTTGTCGAGGATCTTGCGCGGCTCGGCGAAAACGGAGACCGTCCTGATGTCAGTCGCGAGAACGGTTCCGTTGCGGTCGACGATATCGGGCCGTGCGGCCGAGATCGCATTGGAGGTCGCGCGGCGCAGACCGACCTGCTCGTTCGGCAAGGTGGCGAGCATCACCAGACGGCCGGTAATGGCCAGGAACAGGGCCGAGAAACCCAGGATCACGAGACCGACGCGCGGCTGGCTCTTCTCGCCGCTCATCCGGAAGACATCGCGCAGGAAGTGCAGCCGCCCGCGCGGCACCGGCTGCCCTTCCTCGATATCGTCCGGACGCTGGTGGTCGGTCGCAGAGAGCTTCGGCTCGGTCATGGACGGGCTCCCGGCGTGGTGACGCCACTCGTCTTGCGATCCTTCGGCGTTTCGGTCGGCAGACCGAGGCCGAGATCCTCAAGCTTGCGGCCGATGGAATCCACCTTCGGACCGCGGTTCGGGATATCCGCGGCGCGCACGACCTGCGTCACCGAGAATGGCTGGAGGTCGAGATGGCGCTCGCTCAGTGTCTGCAACCGATCGGGCCGGTTCAGGAATTGCCATTCGGCCTTGAGCACGGCGATCGCATCGCGCTCGCGCTGCGCCTTGGCCTTGAGCTTTTGCAACTGCTCGGATTCGAGCGTCGTCTCGTATTTGATCGTGTAGGCATAGAGCGCCGAGGAGACCAGAGCGCAGATCGCAACCACATGCAGGAGCTTGATCATCCCTAGGATCTCCGGCGAGGCTGCGGTGACGGCACGCCTGCAAGCGCAGTGAGCTCGGGTTCCGGCGCGCGAGCCGGAGCGGCGGTGCGCTGCGCTGCACGCAACTTGGCGGAACGAGCCCGCGGGTTGCTCCGCATCTCCTCCTCGGAAGGCGCAACCGCTCCCCTGGTCACCAGCGAGAAGGTTGCCACAGGCGCTGTCGTGGCCGGCGCATGGCGCGACGCCGCCGGTGCGCGCCCGGAGCGGGTCGCCAGGAACTGCTTGACGATGCGGTCCTCGAGCGAATGAAAGGTCACGACGGCCAGGCGTCCGCCCTCGCCCAGCGCCTCTTCGGCGGCGTGCAGGGCCCGCACCAATTCTCCGAGCTCGTCATTGACCGCGATGCGCAAGGCCTGAAATACGCGTGTCGCCGGATGCGCACCGCCGGGCTCGGCCCAGACTATGCTGGCCACGAGCTCGGCCAGTTGCTTCGTCGTCGTCAGCGGCGCCTTGCGCCGAGCCTCGACGATCGCGCGTGCGACGCCTCGCGAACGACGCTCCTCGCCGTAATGATAGAAAATATTGGCGAGCAGTCCCTCCTCCGCCTCATTGACGAGGTCGGCGGCGCTCTGCCCATCCCGGCCCATGCGCATGTCGAGCGGGCCATCGAAGCGAAAGGAGAAACCGCGCTCCGCCTCGTCGATCTGCATCGAGGAAACGCCGATATCGAGCACGACACCGTCCAGCGGGATCATCTTGAACAGCCGCGCTTCCTTGGCGAGATCTCCAAAGCAGGCCTGCGACAAGGTCAGCCGCCCGTTCGCTTCGGCAACCAGCCCTGCCCCACCGGTGATTGCCGTCGGGTCGCGGTCAAGCGCGAGCAGGGTCACATTCGGCTCTCGCGCCAACAACTCGCGAGAATAACCGCCGGCCCCGAAGGTGCCGTCGAGATAGCGTCCGCCCGGCCTGATCGCGAGCGCGTCGAGGGCTTCCGCCATGAGGACCGGAACATGTCGCGTCGACCCGCCAGCGGCCCCGTGATCCCGGCTGCCGTGCCCCCTCATGCCCCTGTCGCTCCCGGTGTCATCGTCATGTGCGAACCCAGGGTGCGCTTGACGTCGCGCAAGCGGCTGCGCGCCGCCTCCAGATGCGCCTGGAAGCGAGCCGGCTCCCAGAGCTGAAACTTGTGGCCGTGGCCCACGAAGGTCACCGCATCGGCGATGCCGGCATGCGCCCTCAGGGTCTCGCTGAGCATGATACGCCCTTCCGGATCGACCTTCAGCACCTCCGAGGTGCCGTTCAGCGCTGTCGAGAGAGATTCCCACTCGTCCGAGAAGGGGGAAAAGCGGGAGAGAATGTCGTCGATCGTCGCTCGCAGCGCGTGTCCGCCGGCATCGAGCGCTTCCAGATCGAGCGAGGGATGGACGTAGAGCCCTTCGTAGCCGTCCTTTGCCAGGACGGCGCGAAAGCTCGCAGGGATCGAAACGCGCCCCTTGGCATCCAGCCGATTGGTGAAATTCGAGACGAAGCGGTCCGTCAATGCCGCCTCCCGGCTCGCTCCCCACCGGCGCGTAGCAGCGCCTCGGCGGCGGGTTCGAGGCCTCCCATCGAAGCAGGCACAGCAGGATCGAGACGCAAGATCCGCGCGGCACACGGACCTTGTTCTGCGTTCTGCCTGCCGGCTTCGACGGGATGATTTGGGATAGCATGGGCATATATGGGCGTCAATGGAATCGCGTTCGCCGACGCAGTGACGCCGGCCCTGGTTCGCATCACAGCCTGTTAAGGTTAAGCATCCGTAAGCGCGGGCGTTTTCTCGGAAATCCGGCACGCACAAGCGCCCGCCTGCGGCATCTCGACCGGGCGATCTCGATGAAAAAATGTCGGACGGCTTTACGCGGGTCCGCCAGCAGCCTTGAGCAGCGCCTGGCGCAGCGCGTGCAGGTCTTCGGTCAGCGCAGCGCCCCTCTCCGCCGCCCCCCCGATCGCGCAGGCCATCCTTTCAGGCACGAGACGAGCCTTCTCGCTGAGCGCCCGGCCTGCTTCGGTCAGGTTCAGCCGGACCTGCCGCTCATCCGCACGGCCGCGCTCGCGGCGGACCAGACCAGCAGCCTCCAGTCGCTTGAGCAGCGGCGTCAGCGTGCCGGAATCGAGCATCAATCGCTCCCCGATCTCCTTCACCGTCACGCCGTCATGATCCCATAGGACAAGCATGACGAGATATTGCGGGTAGGTCAGACCGAGCTCTGCGAGCACCGCACGATAGAGGCGGGTGAAGGCATGCCCCGCGGAATAGATCGCGAAACAGAGCTGCTCCTCCGCCTTCGGAAGGGGCGTGGCCGGAACCTTCGGCGTCGTCATCTCTTCGTTTGGCATGGAGCAACGGGCCCTTCAAACTCCGGGCTTCGCCCGATCACCGATCCGTGATGCACTTATCATCTTGTTGACAATTAAATTGTGCACAATCTAAATCAACACGCAAGTTCCCCGAAATCCCAAATTCCCCGAAGCCAAGGAGTTCGACCATGAAGATCCTCTACACTGCTCATGGCTCCGCCACCGGCGGACGCGAAGGCCAGGCCGCCACCGACACGGGCAACGTCAAGCTGGTGCTGAACACGCCGAAGGAACTGGGCGGCGGCGGCGGCGACGGCACCAATCCCGAGCAGCTCTTCTCGATGGGCTATTCCGCTTGCTTCCTCGGTGCGCTGAAGTTCGTCGCCGGCAAGGAGCAGGTAAGGATCCCACCGGAGGCGCGCGTCAGCGCCGATGTCGGCATCGGCCCGCGGGACGACGGCACCGGCTTCGGCATCGCCGTGAAACTGACCATCTCGGTCCCGGGCGTCGACAAGGCCGTGGTCGAGGACCTCGTCAAGAAGGCCCATATCGTCTGCCCGTATTCCCACGCGACACGCGGAAATATCGATGTCGATCTCCAGGTTGCGGCCTGAGGTCGCGCTGCCCATCTCAACTCTCGTGGTCGGGCACCACCCCGACCACGAGACGATCAAGCCCGGCGCAAGACAGGCGCAGGCATCGTTTCCGGAAGCCCTCGATCCCTCTCGCCTCTGGAACAGACCATGTTCAACCGCCGCAACTTCCTCGCCGGCGCGGCTGCAACCAGCATGCTGCCCGCACTCCCCGCTTTTGCCCGCGCCCCGCAAACGGCGGCGCAGGTTGCAGGCATCTATCGCCGCAAGATCGGCGATATCGAAGTCACTGCCATTCTCGACGGCTATATTCCGTTGAATGCCCAGGCCTTCCTTGGCGCGGATCCTACCCAGCTCAAACAGATCCTGGCCAATGCGGGCCTGGCCGAGAGCCTCCCGACCTCGGTCAACGCCTTTGTCGTCAACACCCGCGAGCGGACCTATCTTGTCGACACCGGTACGGGCTTCAACACGGCCTTCGGGCCGACGATGGGACGCGCCGAAAGCAATCTGCGCGCGGCGGGCATCGATCCGGCTCAGGTCGATGCGGTGATCCTGACCCATGCCCATCCGGATCATGCCGAGGGCCTGCTGACGGCAGAGAAGGCCGCACGCTTCCCCAATGCCGAAGTGATCATCAACGAGACCGAACATGCTTTCTGGCATGACGAGGGGGTGCTCGCCCAGGCGCCGGCCGAAGCCAGGCCCTTCTTCGCCTCGGCCCGCAATGCGCTCGCCCCCTATGCGAGCCGCACCCGCAAGGTGCAGCCCGGCGAGGTCGCGCCCGGCCTCAGCCTCGAGCTTGTGCCGGGCCATACGCCTGGTCACAGCCTGCTCCGGATCAGCTCAGGCCCCGAGCAGCTCATGCTTGTCGGCGATACCATCCACAATGCCGTGCTTCAGACGGCACGTCCCGACATTGCCTTCGTGTTCGATCTCGATGGCAAGCAGGCAGCGGCCTCGCGTAAACGCGTGCTCGACATGGTGGCGAGCGACAGCGTCCTGATCGCCGGCTCGCATATCGCCTTCCCCGGCTTCGGCAAGGTGCTGAAGGACGGCGCGGCCTTCAAGTTCGTGCCGGCCGAGTGGACCTACGCACTGTAGAGACGCAAAGAGCGGCTTAAGCCGCTCTTTGCCCCGCGGGGCTGAAGGTGCCAGCCGGCCTGTAAGCCGGGTTCTGGATGGCCGGCGCATTGCTGCACCGACGTGACGGCCATTCCTCTGGGACGCACATTACTGCGCGCCTCGAGCAACCAACCCGGACGACCAGGCCTGGAAACCGGCCCCCTCCCCCTTGCGGGAGAAGCATCGTCCCTATTCGGTTTTGCTCCCGGTGGGGCTTGCCATGCCGTCCCCGTTGCCGGGTCCGCGGTGCGCTCTTACCGCACCTTTTCACCCTTACCCCGCGCCGAGGCGCGAGGCGGTTCGATCTCTGTGGCGCTTTCCCTGGGGTCGCCCCCGCCGGACGTTATCCGGCACCGTATTTCCGTGGAGCCCGGACTTTCCTCCCCCGCGAACGGGAGCGGCCGTCCGGCCGACTGGCAGCGGCGCTAGTGCGCCCTCCCCCGGCCCGCGTCAAGCGAGGCGGGGGCCGTTGCCCGTCAATTCTGTGCGCTGATCGTGCGGACCTTGGCGCAATAGGTGCGGTTGGCCCCGCTCATGCGCTGGGCCATGTGCCCGCTCTGGTATTTCATCACCGTGCGGCAGGTATCGCCACCAGCCAGGCGGTAGGCTTCCGCCAGATATTTCACCGCGTAGCGGGCATTGGTCTCGGCATCGAGCAGACCGCTGGCGCTGCCGGTATAGCCCATGCCGCGCGCCGTCTGGTGGCGGATCTGCATCAGCCCCAGATTGCCCGCATTCGAGGCGCGGGGGTTGTAGCGACTCTCGATGCGCACGACCGCGTCGGCCAGCGCAAACGGAACACCATTGGCGGCAGCATGGCGCGCAACGATCGCCTTGAGCCCATCGGCTCCAGCCGGAGCAGCCAGTGCCGCTCGACGGTGGGTGCCCGCCTTGGCGCCGTTTCCACGTTCCGCCGGAGCGGAGGTCGCGGTCTTCGACGTCGCCGAACCGGCCTCCTGTGCAGACGCCTCACGCTTGATTTCCGCATCCCGGACGATGAACGCGAGAGCATCGCTCTCGCTATTCGTAGCAGCCTTGGCAGACTGCAAAGAGGCGAGGCAAATCACGAGCGCGGCAGCTGCACCGCTGGAGGTATATTTCATCTTTTGTGGACCCCATCCATCAGAAAGGCGTTTGATGGGGAGACCGAACTGATCGGAGAATGTGTTGATAATCTGACGTTAGGCAGTGCGAATCTAAGCTATACTCGCCTCCGATTTTTATTAATGCCTTTACTACGATAGAGGTATACTCCGTGTATTATCCGATGCCGCGAACACGCCACCAAAGCGTTCGCAACCGGGGCGAGCCGAATCAAACCATTGCCCCATTGCTGACGTATTCCGGGCCGGAAGCCGCATTTATCCTCATTTTCCACCACCCGGAGGATCGCGCGCGCCGGAAGAGCGCGCCCGAGCGGGTGCTGGCACACCCGTCTGCGCGACATCCGCCATGCCCTGGGTCGCTTCGTCTGGCGCATCCCGGTGGTTTTCGTCGGACTGGGCTTGGATGCCCCGGCTGGACGGGGCAAACTGCGCGTGAGGGCTGAATCGGGAGTTGCCTGAACGATGGTTTCGTCTTTTTGGGGCGCGCTCGGTGGCGGCGGTCTTGGACTGGCGCTGGGCGGCCCGCTCGGCGCGCTGGTTGGTGCGCTTGCCGGCCATGTCCTGGTCGATCGCGAGGGAGCGCCCTTCGGCCCCGCACCGCGGGAGTTGATTTTCACGACCGGACTGGTTGCCCTCTCCGCGAAGATGGCCCGCTCCGACGGCGTCGTCACCCGCGACGAGATCGCGGCATTCCGGCGTATCGTGATCGTGCCTCCTGAGCAGGAGGCACGGATCGAGAGCCTGTTCGATCTCGCCAAGCAGACAAGCGCCGGCTTCGAGGCCTACGCTACGCAGATTGCCGAGAGCTTCAAGGATGAGCCCGCGCTGCTGGAAGACGTGCTCGACGGGCTCTTTCTGATTGCGGCCGCCGATGGCGCGATCCACGAGGCCGAGCATGCCTATCTGCGCCATGTGGCCGAGATCTTCTCGATCAGCGCTGCCGGCTTTGCCCGCATCGAAGCGCGCCACATGCGTCGGCCCGACGATCCTTATCTCGTGCTCGGCGCCAGCCGGGAGATGAGCGATGCCCAGCTGAAACAGCATTACCGCCGCCTCGTCGCCGAAAACCACCCCGACCGCGAGATCGCACGCGGGCTGCCCGAGGAAGCGATCGCAATCGCCACGCGCCGCCTCGCTGCCATCAACGCCGCCTGGGATCTGATCGAAAGGGAGCGAGGCCTCGGCACCGCCAGACTTCCGGAGCCCGCATGAGCCTCGTCGTCACTCCTGACAGCCGCTTTGCCGCGAAGGTCTTTCCGTCGCCGAACCACGGCGAGCGCATGGACGCGCACGGTGCCGTCCGACGCCCCGACATGCTGATCCTGCACTATACCGGCATGAGCGACGCAGGCGCAGCGCTGCAATGGCTCTGCAACCCGGTTTCGCAGGTTTCCTCGCATTATTTTGTCTTCGAAAACGGCCATGTGCTGCAGCTCGTCCCCGAAGGCCGCCGTGCCTGGCATGCCGGCGCTTCGCATTGGGCCGGCGAGACCGATATCAATTCCTGTTCGATCGGCATCGAGATCGCCAATCCCGGCCATCCCGGCGGCCTGCCCGATTTCCCGTCGGAACAGGTGATCGCCACACTCAATCTGAGCCGCGACATCTGCAAGCGCTGGAGCATTCCACCCGAGCGAGTCCTTGCCCATTCCGATATCGCACCGGGCCGGAAGATCGACCCCGGTGAGAAATTCCCATGGCGGGAATTCTCGGAGGGCGGCGTCGGCATCTGGTCCGAGCCAGCCCCCATCCGTGGCGGTCGCTTCTTTGCCCGCGGCGAGAGCGGCCAACCGGTCGAGGCGCTGCAGGCGATGTTCGCCATGCTCGGCTATGGCGTCACGGTCGACGGCATCTACGACGAGAAATTCGAAGCCGTCGTCGCAGCCTTTCAACGCCATTGGCGGCCGGAAAAGGTCGACGGGGTCGCCGATGCCTCGACGATCACGACACTGCGCGACCTGGTGGCGATGACGCGGGGCGCGCGGATGGCGTAAGCCCGAGAGCTGGGCGCAGGCATACGCTAACATTGCAGTAAGTTAACTCGCCTGCCTGTTCGCTTTCTGGCATCGTCGCCCCTTGCGAAATGTGTCCGGCTGCGCCGGATGACGGGGACAACGCCTTGCGCAAACTGGTGATCGCTGCCGGCCTTGGTCTGACCGCCGCAGCAGCAGGCTATTGGGCAATCCACCCCACGGGGGGCGCGGCCAGTGACGTCGCCTATCGGACGGCGTCGGTTGATCGGGGCCAGATCACCGCAGCCGTTCGCGCCACCGGCACATTGACCCCGATGACCACCGTCCTGGTCGGCTCGATGCTGTCGGGCCAGATCGTCGAGATCCTTGCGGACTACAATTCGCAGGTGAAGGCCGGCCAGGTGGTCGCCCGGCTCAACAGCGACCAGATCCGGACGCGGCGCGATGCCGCCGCCGCCGATCTCGCCCAAGGCAAGGCCGACCTTATCGTCAAGCGCGCCCAGCTCGACCGCGCCAAGTCGAGCCGTCTCAAGGCCAATTCAACCGTCAAGGATCTTGAAGCACAGCGCGATCGCGTCGCCGCCCAATTGGCCGATGCAAAACGCACGTTCGACCGGCAGAACGAACTCTTCAACCGGAACACCGGCTCGCAGCAGAACCTGGACAGCGCCCGAACCCAGGTCGAGATCCAGACCGCCACGCTCGCCTCGACCGAGGCTCAGATCTCCTCGGCCAAGGCCGAACTCAACGGGCTCGACGCCGACATCCTGCTGGCGGAAGGGCAGCTTCAGTCCGGCGAGGCCCTGATCGCCAGTCGCGAAGCCAAGCTCAAGGACATCCTGATCGATCTCGAGCGAACCGATATCCGTTCGCCGGTCGACGGTGTCGTGGTGCAGCGCCAGGTCGATCTGGGCCAGACCGTCGCCGCCTCGCTCTCCGCACCCGTCCTGTTCCAGATCGCGCAGGACCTGCGCGAGATCGACATCTACGCCAATATCGACGAGGCCGATGTGGGCCGCCTCCAGCCTGGCCAGCCCGTCTCCTTCACGGTCAACGCCTATCCGAACCGCACCTTCGAAGGTCGCGTCAACATGGTGCGACTGGGTGCGCAGACCATCCAGAACGTCGTCACCTATACCGGGGTTGTGCGCGTCGAGAACCGCGACATGGCACTGCTACCCGGAATGACGGCCAATATTCAGGTGGTTACGGAAGACCGTAGTAACGCATTGCGCGTCCCCAACGCAGCCTTGCGCTTCCGCCCGCCCGGTCAGGCGGCGGGGCCTGCAGGAGCCGCAGTGTCCCCATCGGGAAGCCCGCAGGCCGGACGCGGTGGCACCCGCGCCGTCACCGCGCTGCGCGAGCGTCTCGAAACAGAGCTGCAGCCGACGGTCGAACAGAAGCAGGCGATTACCGCCATCCTCGAAGAGCGCCGCGGTCCCGGTCGTGCCGCGATGGCCGGCCTCTCCGAGGACGAGCGTCGCGCCGCCTTCCGCGCCGCTCGCAGCGAAATGCGTACGAAGATCGCGGCCGCCCTCGATCCGGAGCGCCGCGCCAAGTTCGAGGCCATGATGGAGGAAGGCCGCGCGTCCTCGCAAAGGGGAGTTCCCGGACGCGTCTATGTGCTCGATGGCGAGGGCCAGCCCAAAGTGATCCAGCTCATGCTCGGCCCGACCGACGGCGCCTATACCGAGATCGTCTCCAGCGACCTCAAGGAAGGCATGCAGGTCCTCGTCGGCGGCGGCCCGCGCAGCGCTGCTGCAGCTGAACCTGCCAGCCGCCCACCGGTACGCGGACCGCGTCTGTTCTGAAGGCAGCCTCATGGCCCTGATCGAAGTGCATGAACTCAGCCGGATCTACAGCCTCGATTCCGGCAGCGTGATCGCGCTCGACCGGGTGTCGCTTGAGATCGAGGCCGGCGATCTTGTCGCAGTGATGGGCCCCTCGGGCTCGGGAAAATCCACGTTCATGAACCTGATCGGCTGCCTGGACCGGCCGACGGGCGGCCATTACCGGCTCGATGGGGCCGCGGTCGAAACCTTGTCGAGCGATGGCCTGGCCGAGCTGCGCAATCGCAAGCTCGGCTTCGTCTTCCAGCAGTTCAACCTGCTGCCTCGCGTCGACGCCTGTGCCAATGTCGAACTCCCCATGGTCTATGCCGGTCGCGACCGCAAGATACGCCGCGAGAAGGCACTTGCCGCGCTTGGACGCGTCGGGCTGGCGGAGCGCGCTCATCATCGGCCGATGCAGCTGTCCGGCGGCCAGCAGCAGCGCGTCGCCATCGCCCGCGCGCTGGTGAACGAACCGCGCCTTCTGCTCGCCGACGAACCGACGGGCGCGCTCGACAGCCGGACAGCGCTCGAAATCCTGGCCCTGTTCCAGGACCTGAACCACGATGGCGTGACCGTGGTCATTGTCACCCACGACGCCGAGGTCGCGCGCCATGCGCGGCGCGTCATTCGCTTCCGTGACGGGCACATCCTCTCCGATCAGCGGCAGGAGCCCGCCGACGCACGTGCCGCGCTGGCAGCGCTCGACCGCGCGCCGCCGACAGCCGAGGTCGCGGCATGAGCCTTTGGGAAGCCATCCGCTCGGCTCTCTCCGCCATCGGCGCCAACGCACTCCGCTCGGCCCTGACGATGCTCGGCATCATCATTGGCGTAGCCGCCGTCATCGCCATGGTCGCGATCGGCTCCGGCGCGCGTGAACGCGTCACCGGGCAGATCAAGTCGCTCGGCGCCAACCTTGCCATCATCCAGTCCGGCAACGTCACGCAAGGGGGCGTCAGGCTGGGCGCAGGGGCCTCTTCGACCCTGACCGACGAGGATGCCCGTGCCGTCCTTGCCGAGGTCGAGAACGTCACTGCTGCAGCGCCCGTCATCGTCACGCGTGCCCAGGCCGTCTACGCCGGCACCAACTGGTCGACACAGATCACGGCGACCGATCTCGACTTCTTCACCGCGCGCGAATGGAGCGTGGCCGAGGGCCGGCTCTTCGAGCCGGAGGAGCTGCGGCGCGGTGAGATCGTCGCCGTCATCGGCCAGACCGTGGCCAAGAACCTCTTCGGCGAGCAGGATCCACTCGACCAGATGTTCCGCATCCGCAATGTGCCGTTCAAGGTCATCGGCGTGATGGCGCCCAAGGGCCAGTCGGCCCTCGGACAGGATCAGGACGACGTCATCTTTGTACCGCTGGACACCGGTCGGCGGCGGATCATCGGCCGCAACTACGCCCGCGATCGTTCAGTCCAGACCATCATGGTGAAGTTTGCCAGCGAGGACGCCATCGCGCCCGGTATCGCGGACACGACTGCCCTGCTGCGCCAGCGCCACAGGCTTCCCGAAGATCAGGACGACGATTTCATCGTCCGCAACCTGACCGAGATTGCCAACACCGCGACGGCCGCCGCCACCACCCTGTCCTGGCTGCTCGCCGCCGTCGCCGCCGTTTCGCTGCTGGTGGGCGGCATCGGCATCATGAACATCATGCTGGTCTCGGTAACCGAGCGCACCCGCGAGATCGGCTTGCGGCTTGCAGTCGGGGCGCGTCAGCGCGACGTGCTCGCCCAGTTCCTGATCGAGGCCACGACGCTCGCGACCATCGGCGGCGCCGTCGGCATCGCACTTGGCGTCGGCGCGGCTCTCACCATCGCCCGCATCGCCAATTGGCCCTCGGTCATCTCGATCGAGACGATCCTGATCGCGGTCGGCGTCTCCGGGATGATCGGCGTCTTCTTCGGCTTCTACCCGGCGCGGCAGGCGGCACGGCTCGACCCGATCGAAGCTCTGCGACGGGAATAGCGCGAACGCGAATCTCTGCGGCTGCAAGACCCCGTTAATCATCATCGCCTAGCGTCGATCGTATCGCAGCCGAGCGCGCCAAGCGGGCTGCTTGCGCGTAAGCCGAGACCTGAATCCCATGTCGCTGCAAGACGCCGAAGCCAGACGCCTCTACGATCAGGCCATGCAATTGGCCGGGATCGGCGCCTGGGAATGCGAACTCGCCACCCAACAGCTCAGCTGGACACCGGGAGTCTACGATCTCTTCGGCCTGCCGCGCGGCTCGACCTTGCACCGCCCATCCACCGTCGACCTCTACACGCACGACTCGCGCATCGAGATGGAGCGTCTTCGCGCTGCGATGATCCGCTCCGGCAAGGGCTTTGTCCTCGACGCTCGAATCCTGACCGCCGGAGGCATAAGCCGCTGGATGCGCCTGAGCGCCGACATCACGCACAGGCAGGGCCGACCCTGGCGCATTTACGGCGCCAAGCAGGACATCACCGGCGAGAAGCAGATGTGGCAGGGCTTGCGTCAACTCGCCTATAGCGATCCGCTCACCGGCCTCGCCAACCGCCGGGCGTTCGAGGCGCAACTATCCGAGCTGCGGCGCATCCCGGCTGACGGCAGCGCCCTCGGCACGCTCGCCCTCATCGATCTCGACATGTTCAAGCCGATCAATGACCATCTCGGCCACGCCGCTGGCGATGAATGCCTGCGGCAAGTGGCCCTGCGGTTGGAAGCCACACTGAGCGACGCGATGACGATCGCCCGCATCGGCGGAGACGAGTTCGCGCTGCTGATCTGCTCGACTGCCGGCTGGTCCCATATCGTGCACCGACTGAACCAGGCCCTCGCGGCGCTCTCGCTCCCGGTCACCTGGAACGGGCGGTTGATCGAGATGAGTGCCTCGATCGGTGCGACAATGCTGCTCCCGGGCCGACATCATGATCCTGACCGGAGCTTCGCTGAAGCCGATTCTGCGCTCTATGTCGCCAAGGCGTCGGGCCGCAATCGGCTGCATCTTTTCGGCGAGCCATTGCAGGGACAGCCCGGCGACGCGATGCAGGGCGCGCTCGCGGATATGAGAGTGCTTCGCGCCGGCTGAAGCGTTTCAGGCGGCTTCAGCCGCCTGCCCCATGCGCTCCTTGAGACGCTGCCCGACCGCGACGATCGCCTCGATCGCCGGCATCAGTTCCAGCCCGAGACCCGTCAGCCCATATTCGGCCGATGGCGGCGAGCTCGGCAGCACTCGCCGCTCGACGATGCCGCGGCTTTCGAGATCCCGCAGGCGCTCGCTCAGCATCTTGGCGGAGATCAGCGGCATGTCGTGACGCAGCTCTCCGAAGCGACGCGGACCGGCGCTCAGATACCAGATCACATTCGGCGTCCAGGCTTTGCCCAGAACCTGCATGCAAGTGCCGACGGCGCAGGTCGGCGGCGGAGTTTTCGCCCGATTCTTCCGTATCTTCAACGCCATGCGAGGCTGTCTCCGGTTACCGGAATGATACCGGAAAATGCAGTAACGACAAGTTACTGGGTATACAGAAGTTATCGCCGTGCCTACCCCTGTGGCCACCGGCCAACACGGAGACGCACACCATGAAGCTCTACTACGCCCCCGGAGCCTGCTCGCTCTCGCCCCACATCGCGCTGCGCGAAGCCGGCCTGCCATTCACCCTGGAAAAGGTCGACACCAAGACCAGGACGACCGAGACCGGCGCCGATTTCACAACGGTCAATCCGCGCGGTTACGTACCGGCGTTGCAGCTCGACAGCGGCGAGGTGCTGACGGAAGGTGCGGCGATCGTCCAGTATATCGCGGACCTTAAGCCCGAGGCGGAACTCGCGCCAAAGGCCGGAACGCTGGCGCGCGCACGGCTGCAGGAGGAGCTCAATTTCATCGCCTCCGAATTGCACAAGGCCTTCGGCCCGCTGTTCAGCACCACGATTGGCGACGATGCCAGGCGCGAAGCGAAGGAGAAGGTCGCCCGGCGTTTCGGCGACGTCGAGCAGAAGCTCTCGGATGGGCGTCCCTATCTTCTCGGTGAGACCTTCAGCGTCGCCGACGCCTATCTCTTCGTCGTCACGAACTGGGCGAACCATACTGGCGTTGCGCTCGATGCCTGGCCAAAGCTCCAGGCCTTCATGCAGCGTCTGACCGGCCGCAACACCGTGCGCCAGGCGATGCAGGCCGAAGGCCTGATCTGAAGGAGGCGCCTGCGATGGATGCCCGCTTTGCCGAAATCATCGAGGTCCTGACGCGCTATTTCGATGGCCTCTATCACAGCGATGCCGGCAAGCTCGCCGGGATCTTCCATCCGCAGGCGATCTATGCCTGCGCCAGCGAGGGCAGCCTCATCCATCTGACCATGGACGCCTATCTGCCCATGGTCGCAAAGCGCCCCTCCCCGGCCAGCCGGGGCGAGGCGCGGCAGGACCACATCCTCTCCATAGAATTCGCCGGGCCAGTAACCGCGCTCGCCCGCGTCGCATGTGCCATCGGGCCGAAATCCTTCACCGATCTGCTCAGCATCGTCCGGCTCGACGGGCGTTGGCAGATCATCGCCAAGGTTTTTCACGTCGATCTGGCCGCGTCGTCTCCCTGACCGTGCGGTCCGCGAGGGCGCGCCTGCGGGCTCGCGATCGCCAGCGTCCCCGCAACCGAGTTCGGGCGCCTTCAGGCTGAACGGCCCGACGCAATCACGTCAGCGCCGGGGCGACGCGAATCTAGACCGGTCCTAGCGGCTTGACGAAGACGGTCTGGCCGTCGAGCGCAAGGCCCATGTCGCGCCAGCCATGCTGGCGGTAGAAGCGCGCAGCGCGGGTCGTCGCGCCTGTCGTCAGGTATGCTTGCCGGTGCCCCTTCTCCGCAAGCCGCTCCAGCGCCGCATCCAGGAGTGCGCGACCATGGCCGTGCCCTTCGTGATCGGGAGCGATGAAGAGCGCCCAGACGAGAGCCGTCTGGTGGTTGGCGCAGGTGAAGCCGACAACCTCGCCGCCCTCCTCGCTGACGAGGAAGATGGCCTGCTCCATATACCAGGCGACCTCCTCGTCGCTGACCTTGGAAGGGTCGCTGAGCACGTTCTCCTTCACGGCCTGCCGGATCACGCCGATGCGCCGCAGGTCGGCCGGGATAGCAGCCCGCAGCATCACTCGGCGGCCTCGAGCCGATAGGCGCTGGGCTCGTAGTTGAGGATCGGCGCAAGCCAGCGCTCGACCTCGTGGATCGCCATGCCTTTGCGTGCCGCGTAATCCTCGACCTGATCACGCTCGACCTTGGCGACACCGAAGTAATAGGCGTCCGGATGCGACAGATAGAGCCCCGAGACAGAGGAGCCCGGCCACATCGCAAAGCTCTCGGTCAGCTTCACGCCGACCCGCCGCTCGGCCTGCAGCAACTCGAACAGCGTTTCCTTCTCGGTGTGGTCGGGCTGGGCCGGATAGCCTGGCGCCGGCCGAATGCCGCGATATTCCTCGCGGATCAAATCCTCATTGGCGAGGTTCTCGTCGGGGGCATAGCCCCAGAACTGCGTGCGAACGAGCTGGTGCATGCGTTCGGCCATCGCCTCGGCGAAGCGGTCGGCCAGCGCCTTGACCATGATCGAGCGGTAATCGTCGTTGTCGCGGGCGAATTTCTCGGAGATGCGCTCCTCCTCCGCTCCCGCCGTCACCACAAAGGCGCCGATATAGTCAGGCCGCTCGATGCCCTCGGGCGCGACGAAGTCCGAGATGCACATGTTCGGCTTGCCGTCGCGCTTCGAAAGCTGCTGACGCAAGCCGTGGAAGGTCGCGAGCGTGTCCTGGCGGCTCTCCCCGGTATAGAGCCGGATATCATCCCCGACGGCATTGGCCGGCCAGAAGCCGATCACCGCCTTGGGATTAAACCAGCGCTCCTCGACGATGCGCTTCAGCATCGCCTGCGCATCGTCCCAGAGCGCGCGTGCCGCCTCGCCCTGCTTCTCGTCCTGCAAGATCGCAGGGAAGCGTCCCTTCATCTCCCAGGTCTGGAAGAACGGCGTCCAGTCGATCACCGGCACGAGATCGGCGATGTCATAGGTCCGGAACACGCGCGTACCGAGGAAGCTCGGCTTTGGTGGGGTGTAGTTCGCCCAATCCGCCTTGAAGGCATTCGTCCGCGCCTTCGCCAGCGGCAGGCGCTGCTTGTCGGCCTCGGAGCGGCGATGGGCGGCGGCGACCTTGGCATACTCGCCCCTGACGCCCTCGATATAGGCCGGCTTCTGGTCCTGCGAGAGCAGGCTCGAGACGACGCCGACGGCGCGCGACGCGTCGGTGACATAGACCGTCTGCCCCTGGCTATAGACTGGGTGGATCTTCACCGCCGTATGCACGCGGCTGGTCGTTGCGCCGCCGATCAGGAGCGGAATGTCGAAACCCTCGCGCTCCATCTCGGACGCGACGGTGACCATCTCGTCGAGCGAAGGCGTGATCAGGCCCGAGAGGCCGATGATGTCGACCTTCTCCTTGCGCGCGACATCGAGGATCTTCTGCGTCGGCACCATCACACCGAGGTCGATGACCTCGTAGTTATTGCACTGGAGGACGACGCCGACGATGTTCTTACCGATGTCATGGACATCGCCCTTCACCGTCGCCATCAGCACCTTGCCGGCGGCCGAACGCTCGGAACCACCGTTCAGGCGCTTCTCCTCCTCCATATAGGGCATGAGATAGGCCACCGCCTGCTTCATCACGCGGGCTGATTTCACCACCTGCGGCAGGAACATCTTGCCGGCGCCGAACAGGTCACCGACCACGTTCATGCCGGCCATCAGCGGCCCTTCGATGACATGGAGCGGCTTCTCGGCTGCGGCGCGAGCCTCCTCGACATCGATGTCGATGAAGGCGGTGATGCCGTTGACCAGCGCGTATTCCAGCCGCTTCTCGACCGGGTTGTCGCGCCAGGCCATGTCCTTGCCGGAAATCGCAACCGAACCATCGCCCTTGAAGCGCGGGGCGGCATCGAGCAGTCGCTCGGTCGAATCCTTGCGACGGTTGAGGACGACATCCTCGCAGAGCTCGCGCAGTTCGGGATTGAGGTCGTCATAGGAGCCGAGCTGGCCCGCATTGACGATGCCCATGTCCATGCCGGCCTTGATGCAGTGGTACAGGAATACCGAATGCATCGCTTCGCGGACCTTCTCGTTGCCGCGGAACGAGAAGGACAGGTTCGAGACGCCGCCCGAGATATGGGCATGCGGCAGAGTCTCGCGGATCGCCCTGGTCGCCTCGATGAAATCGTTGCCGTAGTTGTCGTGCTCCTCGATGCCGGTCGCGACGGCAAAGATGTTGGGATCGAAGATGATGTCCTCGGGCGGGAAACCGATCTGCTCGGTCAAGAGTTTGTAGGCCCGCGTACAGATCTCGATCTTGCGCTCGAAGGTGTCGGCCTGGCCGGTCTCGTCGAAGGCCATCACCACCACCGCCGCACCGTAGTTGCGGCAGATGCGGGCGTGCTCGAGGAACGCCTCCTCGCCTTCCTTCATCGAGATCGAATTGACGATCGGCTTGCCCTGGATCGTCTTCAGGCCGGCTTCGATAACGTGGAACTTCGACGAGTCGACCATGATCGGCACGCGGGAGATATCCGGCTCCGAGGCGATCAGATTGCAGAACTCGGTCATGGCCTTCTCGGAATCGAGCAGGCCTTCGTCCATGTTGATGTCGATGACCTGCGCGCCATTGGCGACCTGGTCGCGCGCCACATCCAGCGCTGCGGCGAAGTCGCCTTCCTTGACCAGCTTGCGGAAGCGGGCCGAGCCGGTGACGTTGGTGCGCTCGCCGACATTGACGAAGGGAATGGTCTCGTCGAGCGTGAAGGGCTCGAGCCCAGCCAGCCGCAAATAGCGCTTGATCTCCGGCACGGCGCGCGGCGGCTTGCCCGCGACGGCTTCCGCGATCGCACGGATATGGCCGGGCGTCGTGCCGCAGCAGCCGCCGACGACATTGACGAGTCCGGCATCGGCGAATTCGGCCAGCATGCCGGCCGTCGCCTCGGGGCTTTCGTCATACATGCCGAATTCATTGGGCAGGCCGGCATTCGGATAGGCGCAGATCAGCGTATCGGCAACGCGCGACAGATCCTTGATATGCGCCCGCATCTCACGCGCGCCGAGCGCACAGTTGAGGCCAACCGTCAGCGGCGCGGCATGGCGGATCGCATTCCAGAACGCCTCCGTGGTCTGGCCCGAGAGCGTGCGCCCCGAAAGGTCGGTGATCGTGCCGGAGATCATCACCGGCAGGCGCAGGCCCTTCTCGCGATAGACCTCCTCGATCGCAACGATCGCAGCCTTGGCGTTGAGCGTGTCGAAGATGGTTTCGACCAGGATCAGCTCCGAGCCGCCATCGATCAGTCCGCGCACCTGTTCGGCATAGGATTCGCGCACCTGATCGAAGGTCACGGCGCGGAAGCCGGGATTGTTCACATCCGGCGAGATCGAAAGCGTGCGGTTCGTCGGCCCGATCGCGCCGGCAACGAAGCGACGGCGCCCATCGGCTTTCTCAGCGAGAGCCGCCGCTTCGCGCGCGAGCTTCGCCGAGGCGACGTTCAGCTCATAGGCCAGCGCCTCCATGCCGTAATCAGCCTGGGCGATCTGCGTCGACGAGAACGTGTTGGTTTCGACGATATCGGCTCCCGCCTGAAAATAGGCGAGGTGGATTTCGCGAATGGCGTCCGGCTGGGTCAGAACCAGCAGGTCGTTATTGCCCTTGAGATCGTGGTTCCAGCCCTTGAAGCGCTCGCCGCGAAACTCTGCTTCCGAGAGCTTCAGGTTCTGGATCTGCGTTCCCATCGCACCGTCGAGCACGAGGATGCGCTCGGACGCGGACTGGCGAAGCGCGCGCTCGATCTCGATGCCATCGACCTGGCTGGGATTGTAGTCTGACATCGCGAACGCCTTCGTCATGAAACTCTGCTCGTATGGTCTTCCCGTCATTGCGAGGAGCAAAGCGACGAAGCAATCCAGAGGCCACTGAAGACAGGCTGGATCGCTTTGCTCCCGATGACGGCTGGCACGCTACTCCGCGGCCGCCTGCTGCTGCGCGGTCCTGTCGGGCTTCAAGCCGACCAAATGGCAGATCGCATAGACCAGGTCGGCCTTGTTCATCGTATAGAAATGCAGGTCGGAGACGCCACGGTCGATCAGGTCGAGCACCTGCTCGGCGCAAACGGCGGCCGCCACAAGCCGGCGCGTCGCGGCGTCGTCTTCCAGGCCCTCGAACCGATCGGCCAGCCATTGCGGCACGCTCGCGCCGGTCTTGGTGGCGAAGCTCGCCGTCTGCTTGAAATTCAGGACGGGAACGATTCCGGGCAGGATCGGGATGTCGATCCCCCGAGCCCTGACCTTGTCGAGATAGCGGAAATAGACGTCGTTATCGAAGAAGAACTGCGTGATCGCCCGGGTCGCACCGGCATCGACCTTCTTCTTCAAGGCATCGATATCGGCATCGAGCGAGGCCGCTTCCGGATGTTTTTCGGGGTAGGCCGAGACCGTCACCTCGAAATCGGCGACGCGCCGGATCCCGGCGACCAGATCAGAGGTCTGGTGATAGCCCTGCGGGTGCGGCTCGTAGACCGCTCCGAGCCCACCCGCCGGGTCACCGCGCAACGCCACGATATGACGCACGCCGGCCGCCCAATAGGAACGGATGACGTCGTCGACCTCGGCGCAGGTGGCGGAAACGCAGGTCAGGTGCGCCGCCGGCTTCAGCCCGGTCTCGTCCACCATGCGCTTGACGGTGTTGTGGGTGCGTTCGCGCGTCGAACCGCCGGCACCATAGGTCACCGACACGAAGGTCGGTCCAAGCGGCTCGAGACGGCGCACGCTCTCCCAGAGTGTCGTCTCCATCTCCGGAGTCTTGGGAGGAAAGAACTCGAAAGAGACGCTGGGCCGGCGGGTGCCGTGCCGGCTGGGGCGAAACGCATTCATCAAGCCACCTCGAAACTGGAATTCTGGCGCAGCGGGAAATCCCCCTGCACGCGCCGGTCACGTCCACGCCAGAGCATCACGGAGAGTTGGCCGGACGCCCCCTCGGCCGAGGTCACCTCTTCGGAGAGATCACAGCTCAATCCCGCCTCCGCAAACCAGCCGGCGATCTGAGCCCGCGAGAAACCGAGCCGGCGATGCGCGTGCTCGGTCCGCAGGAACTCCATCTCGTGCGGCGCGAAATCGACCACGATCAGCCGGCCGCCGGGGGCGAGCATCGCGGCCGCCTCGCGCAGTGCGCGGCCGGGGTCATCGAGGAAATGCAGAACCTGATGGATGATGACGAGATCGAAGGACCCGCGCGCGAAAGGCAGGGCGTGAATATCGCCCTGTCGCAGCTCAACCCGGGACAGCCCAGCCTTCTCGAGATTGGCGCGCGCCACGGCGAGCATGGCATGACTGGCATCGACGCCGATGGCACGCCCGAATTTTGGGGCGATCCGCTCCAGCATCCGGCCCGTCCCCGTGCCGAGGTCGAGCATCGCGCCGGAAGAGCCCTCCCCGGCAGCCGCCTCGACGGCCGCCTCGACGGCGTCGTCGGGGACATGCAGCGAGCGTAGCCGGTCCCAGTCCCGAGCCACGCTGGCGAAATAGGACTGCGCCGCCTCGGCGCGCGTCGAGCGAACCGCAGCGAGCCTCTCCCGGTCCGCAGCGAGTTCAGGATCCGCCCGGTCGAGCCACGCAGCCAGGGAGGCCGCAAAGGCGCCGCCTGCTCCCGCCTCGTCGAGCCGGAAGAAGGCCCATGCCCCCTCGCGATAGCGACGAACCAGCCCGGCCTCGGCCAGGAGCTTGAGATGGCGGGAAATGCGGGGCTGAGACTGCCCGAGAATATCGGTCAGATCCGAAACGGAGAGCTCGCCCTCCGCCAACAGAGCCAGGATGCGCAGCCGTGTCTCCTCGCCGGCCGCGCGCAGGCCCGCAAGCAAGGATGACGAGGACAACGTCGTGGGTTGGCGCAAAGGGTCAGCCTTCGAAACTCAAAAAAACATATAAAGATATCTTTATGTCAAAAACAGATAAAGAGCAAGCACCTTCCTCTCGCCAGCGAGATCCTGCCCCCCCGCTCAATCAACGTCGGCATCACTCAGCGCCGCATCGCCGCTTCGAGCGCTGTGTAGATGCGCGGGTCAGACGATTGCGCGACGTTGAAGCGCAGGAATCGTCCCGCCGTTAGCGACACGCTGAAGACATTTCCGGGAGCCAGGACGATATTCTGTGCAAGGACACGCTGCGCGATCTCGGCTGCATCCAGCCCGTCCGGCAGGCGACACCAGAGGAACATGCCGGCACGCGGCTCCACCCACGGCTCGATTCCGATGGCCCGCAACCGCGCGCAGGTCTCCGTCATGGCGCGACCCAGCCGCCCGCGCAGGCCGTCCATATGCTTGCGATAGGCTCCATCCTTCAAGGCGCCCAGCACGAATTCCGCCGAGACCCGGCTGGCTCCGAAGGAGGTCGCGATCTTGAGATCGGCCAACCCCTCGATCCAGTCGCGCCGCGCTGCGATGAAGCCACACCGCAATGAGGCTGACAGCGTCTTGGAGAAGCTGCCGATATGCACGACCCGATCGAGGCCATCGAAGGCGGCAAGCCGCGGCGCCGGCTCCAACTCGAAATCGGCGAAGATGTCGTCCTCGATGATCGTCAGCCCGGACTGTTCGGCCAATTTGAGCACCCGATGCGCGATCACGGGAGACAGCACGGCTCCCGTTGGATTGTGCAATGCCGAATTGGTGACATAGAGCCGGGGCCGATGCTCGGCGAGCACCTGCTCGAACTGCGCGATGTCCGGGCCGTTCGGTGTATAGGGGACACTGACGACCCTGGCTCGATGAGCCCGCAGCAGGGCCTGGAAGTTGAAGTAGCAGGGGTCGTCGACCACCACCGTATCCCCTGGCTCGATCAGGAAGCGGCAGAGCAGGTCGATGGCCTGGGTTCCGGACTCGGTCAGCACGATCTGGTCCGGCCCGGCCTCGATGCCATGCTCCGCCATGCGCCGGGCGAGAAGATGGCGCAACGGCAAAAGTCCGAGAGGCGTGCCATAATCGGCCAATGTGGAGGCATCGGCGCGCGAAAGCGATCGCAGCGCTCTGCGCAGGATCTCCTCCGGCAACCATGATGCGGGAAGCCAGCCGCAGCCGGGCTTCAGGAAATCCTCACCCGTCTCCAGCGATTGTCGCGATACCCAGAGTGGATCGACCGCACGGTCGAGCCGCGGGCCGATCTCCGCCAGCGACAAGGGTGGCAGATGGCCCGCGACATAGAAGCCCGAGCCGGGGCGCGAACGGATCGCACCCTCCGCGGCAAGCCGGTCATAGGCCTCGACCACCGTCGACTTCGAGACGCCCATCGTTTCGGCGAAGCCGCGGATCGAAGGCAGCCTGGCCCCCGGAGCCAGCACCCGCCCCGCCATGCGCTGGCGAACAGCCTGCATGACCCGTCCGACAAGCGTGGCGTCATCGTCCAGGAGCGTCACTCAATCACCCAATTGTATTGCCCATAACAGCATGACAGTTTGCACCAACTGTCATGCACCGTCTCTGGCTAAAAACGCATATCCCGGCGAATGCAGGCCGCGAACGGAGTCTTTCTGATGGACAAGAGCATGAGCGGTTGGATCAACGGCTTTCTCGGGGTGCTGATCTTCAGCGCTTCACTGCCTGCCACGCGTGTTGCCGTGGTCGATCTCGACCCTGTCTTCCTGACCGCCGCACGCGCTGCGATCGCCGGCCTGCTGGGCCTGTGCCTGCTCCTCGCCTTCCGGCAGACGCGGCCGCAACGGAGCGACCTTCTCCCGCTCATCGTGGTCGCGCTGAGCGTTGTCGTCGGCTTTCCGTTGCTGACGGCGCTGGCGCTGAAACATGTCAGCTCCGCCCATTCGATCGTCTTCATCGGCCTTCTGCCACTGGCAACGGCGAGCTTCGGCGTCCTGCGCGGCGGCGAACGTCCCCGCCCGGTCTTCTGGCTGTTCTCCTGCCTGGGCAGCTCTCTTGTCGCCGGATTTGCGATGACCCAGGGCTTTGTCGCCTCCCCCGTCGGAGACCTGTTGATGCTCGCCGCGGTCATTATCTGCGGCCTCGGCTACGCCGAGGGAGCGCGATTGTCGCGAAAGCTCGGAGGCTGGCAGGTGATTTCCTGGGCGCTGGTGCTCTCCCTGCCCGTCATGGTCACACTCAGCGCATTGACCTTTCCGGGCTCGCTTGCCGATGTCGGCCGGCCGGCCTGGATCGGCCTGGCCTATGTCTCGGTGTTCAGCATGTTGGTGGGGTTCGTGTTCTGGTATCGTGGCCTGGCACAAGGCGGCATCGCCGCCGTCGGACAGCTGCAATTGCTGCAGCCCTTCTTCGGGCTGATGCTCGCCGCGCTGCTGCTGCATGAGGCCGTGAGCTGGCCCATGGTCGCCGTTAGCGCCGGCGTGGGTCTCTGTGTGGCAGGCGCCAAGCACTTCGCACGGTAGCAAGCGCACGGTCATCCGTGCCGTGAAACCACCCCGGCACCTGCGGGATCTGGAGCCAGCCGACATCCCGTCAGTGAATGGGCCGCGCGCGACCGCCCATCATAGCGGCCGTTTCAAGGGTCGCTATGAGCGCGCGAGGCCCGAGAGGTCAGAGCAGCTGGAGCGAGCCTGCCGCCGTTTTGCCGCGTTCGGTTTTCAGATCGAACGAGACTTTCTGTCCTTCCGTCAGAGTCATCAGGCCCGCTTCTTTCACGGCTGTGATGTGTACGAACACATCCTTGCCGCCATCCGAAGGCTGAATGAATCCGAAGCCCTTCTCAGTATTGAACCATTTCACGGTTCCGGTCGCCATAGCCGCATCCCCTGAAGCCAGCGTCTTGCGGATCTTCGGATGCATGCATCCGAATGCCCGACCAGAGGAGGATTGACCGAAAACACAAAGATGTCGAGGCCAATCGTCAAGCAGGACTGTCTGGCGATGACTATGGCTTAATCACCTCAAACTGTGCCTTCGCCTCCGCCAACGCGGAACCGCCAAGATAAACCTCGAACAAACCCGGCTCGACAACATAGCGTCCCGTGTCGTCGTGATATCCCAGCTTCTGGGCCTCCAGCTTGAAACTGACGGTCCTGGTCTCGCCCGCCTTGATCGCGAGCTTGTTGAAGCCCTTGAGTTCACGGACCGGTCGGGACCGGGTCGCGACCGGCTGGCGGATATAAAGCTGCGTCACTTCCTGGCCGTCGCGCAAGCCGGTATTGGTCACGTCGACCGAGATTTCTGCGATGCCATTCATCGCTATGCGCGAGCGGTCGACGCGCGGATTGGCATAGGTGAAGCGAGAGTAGGAAAGACCGAAGCCGAAGGGATAAAGCGGCTCGTTCTTCTCATCCATGTAGATCGACTCGTAGCGCTGCCGGATCTTCTGCGGCCGCCCCGTCGGGAGATGGTTGTAGTAGATCGGGATCTGTCCGACCGAGCGCGGATAGCTCATCGGCGTGCGGCCTGCCGGATTCGCCGCTCCAGTCAGGACTTCGGCGATCGCGGTCCGCCCCTCGGTGCCACCGTGGAAGGTCTGCACGATCGCAGCGACATGGGTGTCGGCCCAGGTGAGGACCAGCGGGCGGCCAGTGGCCAGCACCAGCACGACCGGCTTGCCCGTCGCGACGAGTGCCTCGAGCAGTTCCTGCTGCACGCCGGGCAGGCCGAGATTCGCGCGCGAGGCGCCCTCCCCGATGAACTCGCAATCCTCGCCGAGCATGGCGATGACGAGATCGCTCGCCGCAGCCGCGCGCAGCGCTGCCTCCTTGTCCGCGAACTCCGTGCCGCAGTTCTTTGTGAAGGCCGGCTCGTAGACGACCTCGACCCCGGCCTGGACACGCTCCTTCAACGCGTCGGGCAAGGACTGGATGGCGCGCCGTCCGAGCCCGGCCGGATCGGTCCAGACCCGTTCGGCCTCCGGCACGGCCATGGCGCCGATCACGGCGAGCCGCTTGACGGAGGACGCGATAGGCAGGGCTTCGTTGGCGTTCTTGAGCAGGATGATGCCTTCGCGCGCGGCGCGCAGCGCGACCTCGCGCGCCTCCTGCGTCTGCATCAGAGCCGGAGCAGCGGCCGGGTCGACATCGGGCCGCTCGAACAGACCCAGGTGGAACTTGACGCGCAACACCCGGCGCACCGCCTCGTCGAGCATCCTCACCGAGACGCGACCAGCCTTCACCTCGGCTGCCAGGTGCTTGTCATAGACGTCACCCATCATGTCCATATCGATGCCGGCCAGCAGCGCCTTGCGCGCAGCCTCGGCATCGTCCTTGGCAATGCCGTGCAGTCTGAGTTCGGTGATTGAGCCGAAATCCGAGACAACGAAACCCTTGAATCCCCAGGTCTGGCGCAGCAGCCCGGTCAGCAGCCCGCCATGGGCGGTGGTCGGGACGCCGTTCAGCGCATTGAACGCCGCCATTGCGGTCATCGAACCAGCCTCGAACGAGGCCTTGAACGGCGGCAGGTAGAGATCGAAGAGCTGGCTGGTCGGGATCCAGGTCGAGTTGTAGTCACGCCCGGCTTCGCCCGCACCATAACCGACGAAATGCTTGACGGTCGTCGCCACCCCGCCGCGCTGATAGCCATGCGTGCGCGCGGCAGCGACGATGGATCCGAAATAGGCGTCCTCCCCCGCCCCTTCGAGGACGCGGCCCCAACGCGGATCACGCGAGATGTCGACCATCGGCGCAAAGGTCCATTGGATGCCGGCGGCGCGCGCTTCACGCCCCGTCCAATAGGCCGCCTCCTCGATCAGCTCCGGATTCCAGGTCGAAGCCTGGCCAAGCGGTAGCGGAAAATAGGTCGAAAAGCCGTGGACGGCATCGAGACCGATGATCAGCGGGATCTTCAGCCGGGATTCGCGCGCCGCCTTCTGGACATCCGCAACCTCCTGCGGCACGACGAAGTTCATCACCCCGCCCATCCGGCCTTCGCGGATGCGGGCGGCGTTGAACCCCTCGCCACGTCCCGAGAGATGCAGCTGACCGACCTTCTCGTCGAGCGTCATCGTCTTGAGCAGCGCCTCGATGCGCGTCTCGATGAGCTTCGCCTCGCGCCCGGTTTTCCAGGCAACGGTGTCCTGTGCCGGCGCGGCATGGGCAAGGAGCGTCAGGCAGAGCGCAGCGGCGAGCCGCAGAATCATGAGGAAATCTCGCAGGGTGGCGGTAGGGATGATCCGGCCCTACAGGATCAACCGGCGTGGCTCAACCGTTGCATCGTCGCGCACGACGACCAAAGCCCCTTCAACCCAGCCGGACATCCATCATGAGCGACGCGGCGACCTCAGCCCCACCGACCGAGCGCCATCGCTTTTACGAAGACGTCTTCGCCATGCTGCTCGGCACATTGCTCGTCAGCATCGGCATCAGCCTCTACACCAAGGCGACCCTGCTCACGAGCGGAGCGGCAGGACTGGCATTGCTGTTCCAGCTTGCCACCGGGATCAATTTCGGCCTGCTCTTCTTCGCCATCAACCTCCCATTCTATTGGCTCGCGGTCCGCCGCATGGGCTGGCGCTTCGCGTTACGGACCTTCATCGCGGTCGGGCTCGTCTCGCTCTTCACCTGGTTCACGCCCGGCTGGATGGTGATCGCAACCGTGGACCCGATCTATGCCGCGGTGGCCGGCGGCAGCCTGATGGGTCTTGGCGTCCTTGCGCTGTTTCGCCATCGCACCGGGCTGGGCGGCGTCAACATCCTCGCACTCTACCTGCAGGAGAAGCACGATATCCGCGCAGGCTGGTTTCAGCTGGGCATCGACGCGCTGATCCTTGTCTGCGCGCTCTTCATGCTGCCACTGGAGAAAGTGCTGATTTCGCTACTGGGAGCTGCGGTGCTCAACCTGATCCTGGCGGTCAATCATAAGCCCGGCCGGTATAGCGGGGTCACGTAGCGGGCGGTTGCCTGCGGCAGGGTTCCATGCGACCGAGCGGTCAGGAGCGAAAATGCGGAGCCGGCCGACATGTCCCAGCCCTTGACCATCGAAGACCTGCGCATCCTGGCCCAGCGCCGGGTGCCGCGCATGTTCTACGACTACGCCGATTCCGGCGCCTGGACCGAGGGCACCTATCGCGCCAACGAGGCCGACTTCGCCGCCATCAAGCTGCGCCAGCGCGTCGCCGTCAACATGACCAACCGCACGCTGGCGACCACGCTGGCAGGCCAGGCCGCGACGATGCCGGTTGCGCTCGCCCCCACCGGTCTCACCGGCATGCAGCACGCCGACGGCGAAATCCTCGCCGCCCGCGCCGCAGCCAAGGCCGGCGTCCCTTTCACGCTCTCGACCATGAGCATCTGCTCGATCGAGGATGTCGCCGAGAACACCGACGCGCCGTTCTGGTTCCAGCTTTACGTGATGAAGGATCGCGACTTCATCAACCGCCTGATCGACCGCGCCAAGGCAGCACGCTGCTCGGCGCTGGTCCTGACGCTCGATCTCCAGATCCTCGGCCAGCGCCACAAGGATATCCGCAACGGGCTCTCCGCCCCGCCGAAGCCGACGATCGCCAATCTGATCAACCTCGCGACCAAGCCGCGCTGGTGCCTTGGCATGCTCGGCACCAAGCGCCGCACCTTTGGAAACATCGTCGGCCACGCCAAGGGTGTCGGCGACCTCTCATCGCTCTCCTCCTGGACGGCCGAACAGTTCGATCCGGCGCTGAGCTGGGACGATGTGAGGTGGATCAAGGATCGCTGGGGCGGCAAACTGATCCTGAAGGGTATTCTCGATCCGGAGGATGCAGAACTCGCCGCCAGGAGCGGTGCGGACGCGCTGATCGTCTCGAACCATGGCGGCCGCCAGCTCGACGGCGCCGTCTCCTCGATCGCGGCGCTGCCGGGCATCGTCGAGCAGGTCGGCGGGCGCATGGAAGTCCTGATGGATGGCGGCATCCGCTCCGGGCAGGATGTGATCAAGGCGGTGGCGCTCGGCGCCCGGGGCGTGATGATCGGCCGCGCCTTCCTTTACGGCCTCGGCGCCATGGGCGAGGAAGGCGTGACGCGCTGCCTCGACATCATCCGCAAGGAGCTCGACGTCACCATGGCGCTCTGCGGCCTGCGCGACATCCAGCAGGTCGACGGGAACATCCTGGTGAAGGGCAAGGCCTGAGCCTCGTCCAGATCGGCAGCCCCGATGGAAAGGCCCGCGCCCCTTTCAGGAGCGCGGGCCTTTTGTCCTCGAGGCTCAGAAGATCAGCGCGAGAACTTCTTGTACTGAATCCGCTTCGGGATCGTGGAATCGATCCCCAGCCGGCGCTTCTTGTCTTCCTCGTAATCGGCAAAATTGCCCTCGAACCATTCGACATGGCTGTCGCCTTCGAAGGCGAGGATATGGGTCGCGATACGGTCGAGGAACCAGCGATCGTGGCTGATGATCACGGCGCAGCCGGCGTAATCCTCCAGCGCCTCTTCGAGCGCGCGCAGCGTGTCGACGTCGAGATCGTTGGTCGGCTCGTCGAGCAGCAGGACGTTGGCGCCCGATTTCAGCATCTTGGCAAGATGGACGCGGTTGCGCTCACCACCCGAGAGCGATCCGACCTTCTTCTGCTGGTCGCCGCCCTTGAAGTTGAAAGTCGAGCAATAGGCGCGCGAATTCACCTCACGCTTGCCGAGATAGAGGATGTCGTTGCCGCCTGAGATTTCCTCCCAGACGTTCTTCTTGTCGTCCAGCGAGTCGCGGCTCTGGTCGACATAGCCGAGCTTGACGCTCTCGCCGATGGTGATCGAGCCGGAATCCGGCTTCTCCTGTCCCGTGATCATCCGGAACAGCGTGGTCTTGCCGGCGCCGTTCGGTCCGATGATGCCGACGATGCCGCCCGGCGGCAGCTTGAAGGACAGCCCGTCGATCAGCAGCTTGTCTTGGAAGCCCTTCGACAGGTTGTCGAAATCGACGACATTGTTGCCGAGGCGCTCGGCGATCGGGATGACGATCTGCGCGGTATCCGGCCCCTTGTTCGAGGCCTTCTGCACCAGTTCGTCATAGCGCTGGATGCGGGCCTTGCTCTTGGCCTGGCGCGCCTTGGGCGAAGCCGAAATCCATTCCTGCTCGCGTTCCAGCGTCTTCTGGCGCGAGACGTCCTCCCGGCCCTCCTGGGCGAGGCGCTTCTGCTTCTGCACCGACCAGGCGGAGTAGTTCCCCTCGTAGGGAATGCCCTGGCCACGATCGAGCTCGAGAATCCAGCTCGTGACATTGTCGAGGAAGTAGCGATCGTGGGTGACGATCAGGATCGCGCCCGGATAGGTCCGCAAATGGCCTTCGAGCCAGGCGGTGGTTTCGGCGTCGAGATGGTTGGTCGGTTCGTCGAGCAGCAGCAGTTCCGGCTGCTCGAGCAGGAGCTTGCAGAGCGCGACACGGCGGCGTTCGCCGCCCGAGAGCTTGGAGACCTCCCAGTCGTCGGGCGGGCAGCGCAACGCATCCATCGCCTGGTCGACCTTGGAATCGAGATCCCACAGGCCCTTGGCCTCGATCTCGTCCTGGAGCTTGGTCATCTCGTCCGCAGTCTCGTCCGAGTAGTTCATCGCGAGCTCGTTGTAGCGGTCGAGGATCGCCTTCTGCGGCGCGACGCCGAGCATCACGTTGTCGCGCACGTTCAGGCTCTCATCGAGCTTGGGCTCCTGCGGCAGGTAGCCGACGCGGGCGCCCTCGGCCACCCAGGCCTCGCCGGTCCATTCCTTGTCGTAGCCTGCCATGATCTTGAGCAAGGTCGACTTACCGGCGCCGTTGACGCCGAGCACACCGATCTTCGCGTCCGGATAGAACGACAGATGGATGTCCTTCAGCACCTGCTTGCCGCCCGGATAGGTCTTCGACAGGCCGCGCATATGGTAGATGAACTGACGGGACATGGATGTGCGGCTCCGCTTCGGACTGATCGCGCCGGGGCTTTCGGGAAGAGTGCCGCGTATGTAGCGAGGCTGGCCGCTTGCTGCAACCGCCCGTCGTCAACTCCCTCATGCCCGCAGCGTCATCGCTCCGTCGACGACGATCGAAGCGCCCGTCAGATAAGGGTGGGTCGCGGCCGCCAGGTCGAGCGCGACAGCGGCCATTTCCCGCGCCGTCGCCATCCGACCAATGGTCGGGATATTGTCCTTGGCCCATTGCGCTCCGCCGATCTGCCAGACGGCGTCGGGCGCAGCCATCATGCCGGCGACGCCGCGGACCAGTTCGGTATCGGTCGTCCCCGGCAGAAGGGCGTTCACTCTGATGCCGTGCTTGACATAGTCGAGCGCCGCAGCGCGCACGAGCCCCGTCAACGCCGCCTTGCTGGCGACATAGGCGGATTGGCTCTCGCGGCATGTCGTGGCCACCGTCGATGAGGTCACGACGATCTGTCCGCCCGCCGACATCATGTGCGGGATCTGGTACTTCATCGCCAGGAACACGCCGCGCAGGTTGGTGCTCAGAATGTCGTCGAACTCCGCCACCTCGTAGCTATGCAGGGGCTTCTGAAGCGTGATCCCGGCATTGTTGAAGGCAACGTGCAAACCGCCGTATCGGGTAACGGCGCTCTCGACGAACCGTCGGACATCGTCCTCCCTGCGGATGTCGGCGCGGATGTAGAACGCCTCTCCGCCGGCCGCCCTGATGCCACGCTCGACCTCTTGGCCAAGCGCCTCGCGCCGACCACAGAAGGCGACCTTTCCGCCTTCGGCAGCGAAGGCCTCCGCGGCCGCGCGGCCAATGCCGGAGGTCCCTCCCGTGACGAGCACGACCTTGTTTTCAAAGCGACGACGACCATCCAGAACGACCGGCGCCGGCGCCGCCGCCGCGGCCCCGAGCATTGCGCCACCCGCAAGGCCGGCCGCCGCCCCGACGGCCATTCCCAATCCGGAGCCAGCAATTGCAAGCCGACGCGTGATGTGTCTGGTTTCCATGGCCTAATCTCCTTCATTCCGCTAATCTGAACAGCGATCAGATGGGTAGGCAATAATTTGAACACCGTCAAGATAGAGGCGATATGAATCCGGCATCGAAGAGCGGCTACCATCATGGCGACCTGCGCGATGCGCTTGTGTCAGCCACCGACCGGATCCTGATCGAGCGCGGCCTTGACGGGTTCAGCCTGCGCGAGGCGGCACGGCGTGCAGGCGTCTCGGCAGGCGCCCCCGCGCATCATTTCGGCAGTGTCTCCGGCCTCCTCACGGAAGTCGCCATTCGCGGTTTCGAGGAGCTGATCGCCTTCCTGAGAGCAGGCGAAGCGGAAGGAGGCATTGATCCGCTCGCCCGGTTGCACGGGCAGGGAACCGGCTATGTCCGGTTCGCCGTCGCTTTCCCAGGTCGGTTTGCTCTGATGTTCCGCAAGGACCGTCTCGACGATGGCAATGAGCATCTGAAGCAGGTTGGTGAGACGGCACGCCATGAACTGGAGCGCGCCATGGCCGTCTGCCTCGGCCGGGATGTCTCCTCGCCGCACGTAGCGCTTGCGGCCATGGGAGCCTGGTCGCTCGTGCACGGCTTCGCCCATCTCGCCCTGGACGGGAAGCTCGGCGGCCCCGCTGCAGTGGCGGCCGCCATCGAGGATATGCTGCCGCAACTGCTGGCTATGTACCGGCCTGATCGGGAACAGCCAGTGGACGCTTAAAGCATCGGCCCGAAAAGTGGATTGCGGTTTCCGGGAAAGCCGATGCCATCACAGATGGTTAGATCATCGCACCGGATACGATATCCGGTCCGATGATCTAGCCTTTCCCGCTCCGTTTTGGTCACCGGACAGACGCTCCATGCGGCTGCCATACTCGCGCTGCGCAGATGCGGTTGCTGCGTCTATTCGGCCGGAAGCCGTACGATCGGGGTCGCATCAGACCGCCGCCACGGCACCCAGCCGAGCGTCATGCCCGCCGCGGCGATCAGGATCGCAGCGGCTCCGATGATCTGGAGAATCTGCGGCTGGTGGCCGAAGGCCGTCAGATCGACGATGATCGCGACGATCGGATAGATGAAGGATAGCGCGCCGGTCAGCGTCGTCGGCAACCGCTGGATCGCCATATAGAGCAGCACGAACATCAGCCCGGTATGGACGACGCCGAGCGTGCCAAGCAGCGCCCAGGTCTCCGCGCCGGCGGGCAACTGCGCCAGGCTGGCGAAGGGAGTGAGCATCGCGATCCCGACCAGGACCTGGACCAGCACGATCAGATAGGGCGCAACGCCCTTCAGCGCCTTCGCCACGATAGCGGCCAGCGCGTAGAAGAAGGCCGCGCCGAGTGCCATGGCGATGCCCGTGAGATAATCGGAACCAACCGCCCCCGCGCCCGGCTTCGCCTGCACGATCAGCACCATGCCGGTAAAGGAGATCGCGAGCCAGAACAGCTTCGTGACGGTCAGTCGTTCGGCAAACAGTAGTGCGCCGAGTCCCACGAGCATGAAGGGCTGGGTGTTGTAGACCACCGTCGCAACCGAGATCGAAGCGCGCGAATAGGCCGAGAACAGCAGCAGCCAGTTCAGGACGACGGCAACGCCGCCTATCACGGCGAGTGCGAGCTGGCGACCGGTCATCGCGCCGCGCCGAAGCAGCCCCAGAGCTCCGCAGACGATCAACAGGGTCGCGGCACCGAAAACGCAGCGCCAGAACACCACATCCATCACCGGCTGGCCGGAGCGAACCACGAACCAGCCGATCGTGCCCGAGATCGTCATGGCGGCCGTCATCTCGGCCACGCCGCGCCTATGGTCCGTCATTATGGCCTCCACCCGGGAATGAAGCCGAATGATAGGATGACGGAATCTCGCGTTCTATGGATTGAATGAGACAAATCAGAGAGAATGCCTCACATTGTAAGGAACCAACCTCAGGAGACCTGATAACCATATGATCGACGAGCTGGACCGGAACATTATCGACATTCTGGCCGGGGATGCCCGCATCTCCCTGAAGGAGCTGGCTCAGCGGGTCAACTTGTCTTCGCCGAGCGTCTCCGAGCGGCTTCGACGGCTGGAAGAGCGCGGCGTGATCCGCGCCTTCACCGTTGACATCGATCCCCATGCGATCGGCTACCAATTGCAGGCGATCGTCCGGATCCGCCCCCTCCCCGGCAAATTGCACGCGGTCCAGCAGCTGATCGAGGAGATCCCGGAATTCTCGGAATGCGACAAGGTCACCGGCGATGACTGCTTCATCGGCCGGCTGCATCTGCGTTCCATCGAACAGCTCGACCAGATCCTCGACCGGATCGCCGACAAGGCCGAGACCAGTTCGGCCATTGTAAAGAGCCAGCCGGTGAAGCGGCGGCTGCCGCCGCTATGAGGTGCAGGCTCCGCGCCGCGATTGATCAGGGTCGCCTGGTCACGACAACATGTGTGGCGGCGGGCGTCGCACTGTGCTGCGTACTGGTATAGCCCAATGCCGGCAGGTCGAGATCAATGAAGAGGTTCTCGCCGGTGCCGAGCAGGATCGGCGAGACCGCGAGATGCATCTCGTCGATGGCCCCCGCGCGCAGATAGTGCCGGATCGTCGCAACGCCACCGCCGAGCCTGATGTCCTTGCCACCCGCGGCTTCCCTGGCGCGTTCGAGTGCCGCCTCCGGCCCATCGGTGACGAAGTGAAACGTCGTGCCGCCCGCCATCTCGATCGGGGCGCGCGCATGATGGGTCAGTACGAAGACCGGAACGTGATAGGGCGGATTGTCCCCCCACCAGCCTTTCCAGGTCTCGTCCGGCCATTGTCCCCGGATCGGCCCGAACATGTTCCGGCCCATGATCCAGGCGCCGATATTGGCAAAGCCGCGCGCGGCAAAATCGTCATCGACGCCGGTTTCGCCACCTTCCTGCCCGAACATCTCCCGGAAAGTGCGCGTGCCGAACGCCCAGCGATGCAGTTTCGCACCGTTCACGCCGAGCGGATTGTCGATATCCTGGCTGGGTCCGGCACCGTAGCCGTCCAGCGAGATCGAAAACCCGCGAACCACCAGCCTCGTCATGGCGATCACTCCAAACCAGTTGCAAAACGATATCGGATTCTTGCCATAACCGATCCTGATATACAACCGGTCGTCCCGGTCGAACGATTGTCACGAAACTGACAGCCTGGCTTTCGCAGCCGGAAATTTTGCCTAAACCTTGGCTGCGGGAACGCAGCGGGAGCGAAGTTCATGAGACTGTCGACGACGCTAGGCCGAGCCGTCTTCGGATTGCTCGCGACGCTGGCGTGCCTGGCGCCGGCGCAAGCCCAATCCGACGAGCCCGGCTGCCGCCCGGAGATGGCAAGCCTCCGCCTGCCGATCCAGCGCGCGGCACTCGCCAAGGACGAGGTCCGGCTGACCTTCGTCGGCCACGCCACCTTCCTGATCGAGACGCCCGGCGGCGTAAAGGCCGCCACCGACTACAACGACTACATCCGGCCGCGCGAAACGCCGGATATCGCGACGATGAACAAGGCGCATTCGACCCACAATTCGCGCAATCCTGATCCCGCCATCAAGCAGGTCCTGCCCGGCTGGGACCCTGCCGGCAAGGGCGCCGCGAAGCACGACGTCACGCTCGGCGACATCCGCGTACGCAACGTGCCGACCAATATCCGCTCCTATTCCGGCTCGACCGATTTCGACGGCAACTCGATGTTCGTGTTCGAGATCGGGGATCTCTGCATCGCCCATCTCGGGCATCTGCACCACCCGCTCGAACCTGGCCATCTGCGCGCGCTCGGCCGCGTCGACGTTGTGCTCTTCCCGGTCGATGGCAGCTATACGCTCGATCAGGAAGGGATGATCGAGGTGCTGAAATCGGTGCAGGCCAAGGTGATGATCCCGATGCATTTCTTCGGCGGCTCGAGCCTCAGTCGTTTTCTCGCGCGCTCCCAGGATCTCTGGCCCGTCGAACGCCGGGCCGAGGCCGAGATCACGATTAGCAAGGCTACGCTGCCGCCCAAGCCGACGATCATCGTCCTGCCCGGAAACTGATTGCCCTCTCCGATTTTCAGCTGCGTCTTAACCCCTCGCTCAGACTGGCGAGAGGCTTTGCTTGCGCTCCCGTTCCGCCGCGGCAATCTGTCCCCGTCTCATGGGAGTGCAGCATGATCCGGGTTCTCGCGATTGCCGTCATGGCCGCCGTGTTGCTGCCAGCGGGGGCCGAAGCCGCGAAATTCCGCGGCGGAAGCCGTTCGTCGCACGGAAGCTCCCAGACCAGCTCCAGCGGAGGAAGCGGAACCTCCATCGGAGTCGCGCCGCGGGTCGGCCGATCCTCCCAGCAGGATGCGGCCAAGGGTGACGCGCCGTCGCGCCCTCCCTTCCCGACAGCCAGCGCGACGGCCCCAGCGATGCTGCGGCTCAGCACCGCCGAGGAACCAAGGACCTGGTGCCGCAGCGAAGTGGTGGTCGGCGGCTTCTGTATGCTGAACTGAGCCGCCGCCAGGCCAGTCTTCAGGTGTTGGCGCCGCCATCGATTGCAAAGCCCGCCCCGGTGACGAAACGCGCTTCTTCGCTCGCCAGATAGGCCACCAGCCCCGCGATATCCTCTGGTTTGCCGTAGCGCGGGATCGCCATGCGGGCGCGCTGCTCATCGGCCTGCGGGCCGATCGCTGGATTCATGTCGGTGTCGGTCGAGCCGGGATGCACGATATTGACCGTGATGCCGCGCGGGCCGAGATCGCGGGCGAGCCCCTTGGTGAAGCCGATCAGCGCCGCCTTGCTCATTGCGTAGAGCGTCGCCCCCTCTTCGACCACGCGATCTGCAAGGCAGGACCCGGTCGAAATAATGCGTCCGCCGGCACAGAGATGTGCCGCGGCCGCCTGGGAGGCGAGCACGACAGCGCGAACATTGACGGCAAGTGTCGCATCGATATCGGCGAGACTCCACTCGGCAACCGCTCCTCCACGCCAGATGCCGGCATTGTTGACCAGAATGTCGAGCCCACCCAGCGAGGCTGCGGCCTTGTCGACCGCCCCCTTGACCGCTTCCGGATCGGCGCTGTCGGCGGCCAGTGCAAATCCCTTGTGGCCAAGCGCCTCGATGGCGCGGACCACCTCGCCTGCCTTGTCGGCAGAGTGCTCATAGGTGATCGCCACATCGGCGCCCTCACGAGCCAATCGCAGGGCGATGGCGGCACCGATGCCGCGGCTGCCGCCCGTGACCAGGGCCTTCTTTCCAGTGAAGCGTGACATCAGGCAGTTCCATTTCTATGATGATTGATACAGAAACAAATGGAGCGCTTGCGTCCCACCGTCAAGGCAATTATCTATCGATCGACACAGAAAAGGAATGACGATGACGGAACGCGGCCGCCCCCGCGCCTTCGATCGGTCTGACGCCCTGAAGAAGGCGATGCTGGTTTTCTGGGCAAAGGGCTATCACGCCACCTCCCTCAGCGATCTGACGGGGGCGATGGGCATTGGCTCGCCGAGCCTCTATGCCGCCTTCGGCAGCAAGGAGGAACTCTATTGCGAAGCCATCGACTTCTTCGAAGCGAGTGAAAGCGATGAGATCGCCGGCCCGTTGGCAGCCGCGCCAACCGCCCGAGAGGCGGTCTCCGCGTTCCTGGCGGCAAGCGCTGCGGTGTTCACGCGGCCCGGGCGCCCGCCCGGCTGCATGATCGTGCTCTCGGCGGTGAATGCCGTTGGCGTCAGCGACGAGACCGCGACCAAACTGCGTGATATGCGCGCCGGAAGCGTCGCGACCATCGCCCGGCGGTTGCGCACCGCGATCAACGCCGGCGAGATTCCATCTGGTATCGATGCCGAAGCCCTCGCGAGCTACTACGTCACCGTTCAACAGGGTATGTCGATCCAGGCGCGCGACGGTGCGTCCCGCCAGCAGCTGGACGCGGTTGTCCGCGGCGCCATGGCGGGCTGGGAACAGCTGACGGCCGGCTGATCTAGGGGCCGCCGACATCGCCATAATCGTCCGGGGCGGAGCCCAGAATCTTACCGGGCGCCTTGGGTGCGGTCAGCGGGGTCGGTATCGGTGTATTGCCGTGGAGCAGATCGTTACCCGCATAGATATCGCTCGCGACCTGGAGATCCAGCCGTTCATCGTCGCGACGGCGCACATCCTCGGCAATCTCCGCGACCTCCTCCTCCGACACGCCCATGCTGCGCAGTGCGGCAGCGCCGAAAAGCATGGCGGATTCGAAGGTCTCACGAATTTGGTATTCGACATCGCTGCGGATCAGGTCCATCGCGTGGCCGCGATCATAGGCTCGCACGAACAGCTTCGCGTGCGGGAATTCAGCCTGCGCCATGGCGACGATCCTGTCGGCGGTCACGCGATTATCGACACAGACCAGGATCACCTGCGCCCGCTCGGCACCGGCCGCATGCAGGATCTCGCGCCGCGTGCCGTCCCCGTAATAGACTTTGAAGCCGAAATTCGACGCGGCGCGGATCAGTTCGACATCCACTTCGATGATCGAGACGCTGCAGCCCCGCGCCAGCAATGTCTGGCTGGCAACCTGTCCGAAACGCCCAAAGCCGATCATCAGCGCGCGGCCATGCAGGCCGGAGGCAATCTCGACGCCGTCCAGCGAGGTCTGCTCCGGTGGCAGCAGGCGATCGAGAGCCAATACGAGCAGGGGGGTAAGCGCCATAGACAGGATGACCGTGGCGCTGGCCACCGCGTTAGCCTGAGCGTCGAAGATGCCCGCCGCTGCCGCAGCAGCATAGAGCACGAAGGCGAACTCACCGCCCTGTGAGAACAGTGCCACCCGCGTGATGGCGTCGCGGGTCCTGGAGCCGAACAGCTTGGCGACGATGAAGATACCACTGGCCTTCACCGCCATGAACGCCACCACGGCCAATGCGACCAGGCGCCATTCGCGGGCGATCAGGTCGAGTTCGAGCGACATGCCGACGGCAAGGAAGAACAGGCCGAGCAGGATCCCGCGGAACGGCTCGATATCGGCTTCGAGCTGGTGCCGGAAACTCGACTCCGACAACAACACGCCGGCGAGAAAGGCCCCCATCGCCATGGAGAGCCCACTCAACTGCATGGCGAGCGCTGCTCCCAGCACGACCAGCAAGGCAGCCGCGGTCATGACTTCGCGGGCTTGCGCAGCCGCAAGCAGTCGGAACATCGGGTTGAGCAACCAGCGCCCCGCCACCACAAGACCAATAACGGAGCCGATGGCAATCACGAGCGGGAGCCAGTCGCCGGTATCCCCCGGCTTCGCCGGCGCAAGGAGCGCAACGATCGCCAGCAGCGGCACGATCGCGAGGTCCTCGAGCAAGAGGATCGACACCGCCTGCTGCCCATGCAGTGTCGAGGTCTCGCCACGCTCGTTCAGCATCTGCATGACGACGGCGGTCGAGGACAGGACGAAGCCCATTCCGGCCACGAAGGCAGCGGGAAGGCTCAGGCCCGCGAGCAGGCCGACACCGGTCAGCAGCGCGCCGCACAAGCAGACCTGCGCGGCACCCAGCCCAAAGATCTCACCCTTCAGCTTCCAGAGCCGGGAGGGCTGCATCTCCAGGCCGATGATGAACAGGAACATGACGACGCCGAACTCGGCGACGTGGAGCACGGCCTCCGGGTTGGCGAAGAGACCCAGCCCCGATGGCCCGATGGCGACACCGGCGGTGAAGTAACCGAGCACGGAACCAAGGCCGAGACGGCGAAAGATCGGCACCGCGACGACACCAGCACCCAGCAGCGCCACGACCTTGACGAGATCACCGGTAAGGCCTTCGACCGCCATGCGCCCTCCTGCTCCTGCCAGGCACCGGCCCGGTTGCGGCACTCGCAAGCGCCTATTGGCGCAGCCCATCGGGAAAGAGCAAGCTCCACTCCGGCGAGGCCGGCCTCAGGCCTTGCGCGTGATCCGTCCCTCCAGCGGGTAGGCTGGATCGCTGTATCCCGGCGTCGACGGATGGCCGGCAGGCACGAGCCGATTGACCAGGGCCTCATCCTCCGCGTCGAAACGGGCATCGAGCGCCGCGAGATAGGCCTGCCATTGTTCGAGGGTGCGCGGACCGGCGATCGCCGCCGTCACCAGCGCATTGTTCAGCACCCACTGCACCGCGAACTGGATCGGGGTCAGCCCCTTCGCGGCCGCATGGTCGCGGATCGTGCGGGCGATGATCAGCGATTCCTCGCGCCATTCGGTCTGCATGATCCGCTTGTCGGCGCGGCCGGCCCGCGTGCCCTCCGGCGGTGCCTGACCCGGTTCGTATTTCGCCGTCAGAATGCCGCGGGCGAGTGGCGAATAGGACGCGACACCCAGGCCATAGAAATCGCAGGCCGGCAAATGCTCGACCTCTGGCATGCGGTTCATCGCGTTGTAATAGGGCTGGCTGGCCACGGGCCGGTCGATGCCGAGTTCATCGCAGAGACGGCAGATTTCGGCGACGCGCCACGAGCGGTAGTTCGAAACGCCGAAATGCCGGATCTTGCCCTGGCGCACGAGATCAGCGAGGGCACGCACCGTCTCGCTAAGCGGCACGGTGTGATCTTCCTTGTGGAGATAGTAGACATCGATGAAATCCGTCCCGAGCCGCCGAAGGCTGTCCTCGCAGGCCTGCATCACCCATTTCCGGGAGAGGCCACTCTGATAGGGCCCCGGCCCCATGACGCTCGCGACCTTGGTGGCCAGAACCCAGTCATGCCGGTTCGCGGCAATGGCCCGTCCGGTCACTTCTTCGGAGCGGCCCTCGTTATAGACGTCGGCCGTGTCGATGAAATTGATCCCGGCCGCGCGCGCGTGATCGACGATGACTCGTGCGTCGCCTTCCTCCGTCGCACCTCCGAACATCATCGTCCCCAGGCATAGAGGCGATACCTTCAGGCCGGAACGGCCGAGCCGACGATAGTTCATCTGCGTTGTCCCTGATGCATTGGCGCGCAAACCTGCCTCATCACAGGGGCCCGCACCAGAGCGAGGCATGCAGAGATGCCTTGCAAGGGCAAGAGATTCCTTAAGATTTCATGGGAAGCTGCGACAGTCAGTCAATGGTCGCTCCCCCATGAATCTCGCCGCTCTCGTCCAGAGCCAGACCCTCGCCACCTTGCTTGCAGCCTTGGCTCCCGGAGCCGGCCTCGAGCCCGGCAAGACGGTCGAAGCGCGCTTGCTCTCCCTGGGCAAGGACGGTACCGCGACAGCATTGATCGATGGCGTGAAGATCGACCTTGTTCTCGCCGGCCCGGAAGTCCGACAGGCTGCGCTGCAGCCCGGCACAATGCTCACACTCAAGATCGAGGCCCCGGAAGACGGTGGAACGGGGGTGCGGGCGACGCTGCTTGCGGCTCGTCAGCCTGGCGAAGCTCTCGCTCCTCCGGCTCAGTTGGTGCCCATCGACGGTCCGCGGCGCGAGCCGGCGCTCGCACCGCTTGCGCCGGAGACGGGCCGCAGCGCCAAGCCGCCGGTTCCGCAAGCCGCCCCCCCCGGCCTGCCCGCTTCGTCGCCGCGTCTTATCGGCGCAAGCTCTTCAGCACTTTTGCCAATCCCCGCTACCATTGCGGCGGCCCCTGCGTCGGCCCAACTGCTGCAATCGGAAGCGGCGCCCTCGCCGCGCGCACTTGCGGGCCCGCTGATGGGCGAGGCTCTCGCTCGGCAGGACAGTCTCGCGCCGCTCTTCGCCAATCTGCAGGTGCTTGCCAACGGTACGATCTCCCTCGTCCTGCCCAAGCCCCTGATGGGCCTGATCGACCAGATCCTGGCTCAGGCCATGCCGGCTGAGCGTAGACCCGTAACCGGCAAGAGCTTGAAGCAGGCCGTCGCACGCTCCGGACTTTTCCTGGATGCGCAGGAGGCAAGACTGCCTTCGCGAGCAAGCGACCGCGCGGAAGCAGCCGCACCCGGCGTCTCTCCTCACAGCGATCTGAAGGCTGGGTTACGCGCGCTCGGCGACATGCTGCGGCCGCTTGTCGCCCCGGACGCCACCGCTCCAGGGCTCAAACCGGCGCGAGCAGAACCAAGGACGGCAGAGCAGGCCGCGAGCGAGCCGGAAGCGCATATCCGCCCGTCCCCGCCACGGCGCGACGGCGCGCTCGCCCCTCAATCGATTGCCGAACCCAGCCTGTCGGCCGGAGAGAAGCCGCTCGTCATCGCACGCACCCTGCTCGACCAGACTGAAGCCGCGCTCGACCGCGTCAAGCTCGCCCAGTTCGCATCTCTGCCGCCAGAGCCTAACCGTCCCGAGGTCGCGCAAGGCCAACGCTGGGTGACGGAGATCCCTCTCGCCTTCCAAGCGGGCGCCGCGATCCTGCCGTTGCATATAGAGAAGGACCCGCCGCGCCGCGGCCCCTCCGGTGTCGAAGCGCCCCTCTGGCGCGTGCGCTTTGCCCTCGACGCCGAGCCGATGGGTCCGCTGCAAGGTGTCGTAACGCTCCAGGGACGCGCAGTGAGCGTCTCGCTTTGGGCCGAACGCGAGGGAACGAGCCAGTTCCTGCGCGGCGCTGCGCCTGATCTCCAGGCAGCGCTGGCCAATGCACAATTTGAGGACGGAACCGTCGACATTCATACCGGCCAGCCGCAAGCTAGGCGAGCGACCGCCGGCCAGTTCCTGGATCGTCTGTCATGACCCCTCCCTCTCCCGATCCGCTCGCAGTCGCGCTCGAGTATGACGGCCATGGCGCTCCGCGCGTCACGGCAAAGGGCCGCGGAGAGCTTGCTCAACGCATCATCGAGACGGCCCGCGAACATGATGTCGACATCGAGCGGAACGCCGTGCTCGCGCAGGCTCTCTCCACGGTCGAGCTGGACGATCAGATTCCCGAGGAACTCTACCGGGCCGCGGCGCAGGTCATCGCCTTTGTGCTATCGTTGCGTGGCGAGATGCGCCTCGGCAGGCAGGGCGGCGGCCAGTCTTGATCCAGTCCTGCTCAGAGCCGGCTTGCCGCCTCCGCATGAGGGTCGGATGAGCGCCGAGATCGTCATCAGGCGCACGCGGCTTGGCGACTATGTCGGCTATGGCGCAGCCTTCGCCGAACTCGCGGAACGAGCGGTCGAGCCCAACCCCGCCATGTCGCCAGCCACTGTCGCGGCTGCGCGGGTCCTGGTTCCAGATGACCGCATCGTCATCCTGACGGCCTGGCGCAGTGAAGCGCTCGGGTCCGAGAGCCTCGTCGGGATCTGGGCGTTGCGTCGGCAGCGCGACTGGCGCAGCGGCTTTACCCCCATCCTCGCCGCTCCGCTCGTGCCGGTCTACGAGGTTTCATCGGCCCCCGTGCTGGATCGCGACAATGCCGAGGATATCGCGCTCGCTCTGCTGCGCCACCTCGCCGCATCGCGCGACCTGCCGAAAACCCTGGCTCTGCCGCTCCTGTCCGTGGAGGGGCCAGGTTTTCGTGCGCTCCAGGAGGCTTGCCGCGTCACCGGCAGCGGGCTGACGACATTCGAAACCTGGCAGCGTCCCGTGATGATCGCTCAGCCCGGCGACGGTGCCGAGCGCTATCTCCGTCGCGCGCTTGGCTCAAGCTACAAGAAGCGCATGCAGCAGTTCCGGGCGATCGCACGGAACGGCGTGGTCTCCTTCCAGCGCAAGCGTCGCCAGGCCGCAGGCGAGGCATTCGAGACCTTCCTTGCGCTCGAAGCGGCTGGCTGGAAGGGGGAAGGCGCAACCGCAATCGCCTGCCTGCCTGATGACGCAGCCTATTTCCACCGGCTCGTCGAACTCTTCGCCGAACAGGACGCGCTCCAGCTCGACACGCTGCTCCTCGATGGCAAACCCATGGCGATGGGACTGCTCGTCGAGAGCGGAAATACCCGCCAGTTTCTGAAGATCGCCTATGACGAGACCCAGGCGCGCCATTCGCCAGGGCGAGCGCTGACCATTGCGATGCTCCAAGCCGATTTCATGGAGACGCCGCCGGCCTTCTTCGACAGCGGCGCGGGCGACGGCGTCGATCCCGGTACCTATGTCTGGGGCGAACGCAGGACCATGGCGAATGTGATCATCGCGATCGGCAGCGCGATACCGGGACCGGCACAGGTCGCCGCCCTTGCCCGCATGTGGCTGCGGCGCCTGCGCAATCGGCATCAATCGGCAAAGCGCCGATAGAGATCTCGCGGCTCGGCTGGCGACCTCGTACGCATCAGCTGAGAACAGCTCCGCGACGCCGCTCTGTCGAGCCGACGTCCGGCTTGGAAGGCGACGGCTCGTGACGAGATTGACCGGGCCCTCCGCCTGCCCGATACCGGCCAGGATCATCCTGCAACGGTGCGACGGCATGACCAGCGATATCAAGATCGGAATCGTCACGGTATCCGACCGGGCCTCAGCCGGCATCTACGCCGATGAGGGCGGCCCCGCCATTCGCGACTACCTGAAGAATGCGCTCGCCTCGCCCTGGACGGCCGTTGCACGGGTTATCCCGGATGACCGCAAGGCGATTGCCGACACCCTGATCGAACTTGCCGACCGCGAGGGCTGCTGTCTCATCGTCACGACGGGAGGCACCGGTCCCGCTCCTCGCGACGTCACGCCCGAGGCCACAGACGACGTTGTCGAGAAACCGATGCCCGGCTTCGGCGAACTGATGCGCCAGGTCAGCCTCACCAAGGTGCCGACCGCGATACTCTCGCGCCAGACCGCCGGCATCCGTGGTCGCTCCCTCATCGTGAACCTGCCGGGGCGACCCCGCGCGATCGCCGAATGCCTCGACGCCGTGATGCCCGCCATACCCTACTGCATCGACCTGATCGGGGGGCCCTATCTGGACACCGATCCGGCCATCATCGTCGCCTTCCGTCCCGCCCAGAAAACCAAGCCCTGAACCGTCCCCCCCGAGTTTAACCAATGGTAGTGACGTTGCTGTAAGGAAGGCGGTCACGACCTGCCCGAAAAGAGCGCGCCCGATGTCAGCCCCCAAAATCGTTCCGCTCGTCATGGCCGGAGGAGCCGGCACCCGGCTCTGGCCGTTGTCGCGCGATACCTTGCCCAAGCAGTTCATTCCACTGCTCGGAGACGGAATATCGACCTTCCAGGCGACCCTGCAGCGGCTCCACGACCCACGTTTCGATGCGCCGATCGTCATCACCAACAATGACTTTCGCTTTATCGTCGCCGAACAAATGCTCGCGATGGGCATCAAGGGCGACATCGTCCTTGAACCGGAACGACGCGATTCCGCCGCCGCGGTCGCGATCGGCGCTCTGTTGGCGGAGCAACGCGGAGCCGGCGCGATCTGCGCGGCCTTTGCAGCTGATCACGTCGTCCACGCCACTGCTGCATTCCGCGAGGATTGTGCGATCGCCGCCGAACTCGCTGCGTCCGGCCTGATCATGACGCTCGGCATTCCCCCGACGCATCCCTCGACGGCCTATGGCTATCTCGCCCTCGGCGAGCCCCTGCCCGGCGAGCGCGCAAATCGTTTGCAGCGTTTCGTCGAGAAGCCCGATCTCGATCGCGCCACGCGCTATCTGGAAGAAGGCTATCTCTGGAACAGCGGCAATTTCGTCTTTGCCGCCGCGACGATGTGCGACGAGATGGAACGCCACGTTCCGGACGTGCTGAATGCGGCGCGTGACGCGATTGCCAAGGCGACCCGCGACCTCGACTTCCTGCGCCTCGATCCGCAAGCCTTCGCCCAGGCAACCAAGATTTCGATCGACTATGCCGTAATGGAGCGGACCCAGGCAGCGGGCGTCGTGCAGGCAAGCTTCGACTGGTCTGATATCGGTGCCTGGGACTCGATCCACGAGGTCAAGCCGAAGGACGCCGATCGCAACGTCCTCGAAGGCGAGGTCGTCGCGCTCGACAGCCACGGCATCTATGTCCGCAGCGACGATATGCTGACGACGGTGCTTGGCCTCGACGACGTCATCGTCGTTGCGACGCGCGATGCCGTGCTCGTTTCATCGATGGCCGCCGCCGGCAAGGTCAAGAACCTGGTCGAGCTGATGAAGGCCGATGGCCGGCCGCAGGCGAGCGAGCACCTGAGGGTCTACCGGCCATGGGGGTGGTATCAGCGTATCGATATCGGCCAGCGCTTCCAGGTTAAGCGTATCAACGTCAAACCAGGCGGACTGCTCAGCCTGCAGAAGCATTTTCATCGCGCCGAGCATTGGGTCGTGGTTTCGGGAACGGCCGAGGTCACGGTCGATGCCAAGATCACGCACGTGCATGAGAATGAATCAGTGTACTTGCCCATCGGCTGCGTCCACCGCTTGCACAATCCCGGCCGTATCGACCTCGAACTGATCGAAGTTCAGGTCGGCTCATATACCGGAGAGGACGACATCATTCGTATCGAGGACGTCTACGCGCGCAGCTGAAAGCGGGCTCAGGCCGAGTGCAGTTCCTGACCGATAGCCCGGATCAGCTGTGAGCCGACAGGATCCGAACTCGCGGGAAAGCCTCCAACGAGGCTGCCATCGCGTCCGACCAGATATTTATGGAAGTTCCAGGTCGGAACCTCGGCCGGCCGCCGGCTGGCCGCCCAGCGATAGAATGGATGGGCGTCGGGGCCGCGCACGCTCGATTTCGCAGCGAACGGGTAAGTCGCGCCATAGGTCTGGCGCGCTGCCTCCGCGATCGCCATGCCTTCGAGCGGCTCCTGCCCACCGAAGTCATTGCTCGGAACCGCCAGCAACATCAGGCCACGGCCGGAATAGCGTTGCCACAGCTGCTCAAGTGTTGCGAACTGCCCTGCGTAGCCGCAATTGGTAGCCGTGTTGACGATCAGGATCGGCTTGCCGCGATAGGCCGCCAGCGGAATATGCCCGCCCTCGAGCCGGACGAACGCAAACTGGTAGGCGTCGGGTGCGCTCTGCGTATCGGGCGATATGGCAAATGATGGGCTCGCAGCGAGCCCGCCGATCAGGCCCAACACGTCACGACGAAGCAGCGGCATGGCCTGCCCTCCCGCGAAATCTCATGATCCGGCACAGATACTGGCGCAAACGAGAGCGCCCCGCAGCCATGAAGGCCCGGGGCGCTGGATCACAATGGTGAGATTGGCCTCGAACCGCCTGCGCTCAGCAGGCGAGAACCTTCTTCACCCGTACTTCGAGATCGCGGAGCTCATAGGGTTTCACGACATAGTGGTCGGCGCCGTTGCTGGTCGCCTCATCCATCTTGTCCACCGAGCGCTCGGAGGTCGCCATGATGATCTTGATCTGGTTGAGCTCCGGCACGGAACGAATCGCCCGCAGCAGATCGATGCCGCTCATTCCGTCCATGTTCCAGTCGAGCAGAAGCAGGTCATAGCGCTTGGTCTGCATCTTCATCAGCGCTTCGCGTGCATTCTCCGCCTCATCGATGTCCTGGAACTCGATCTGCTTCAGGAAATAGGTGGCAAGACCGCGCATGCTCTTCTGGTCGTCGACCACGAGGATCCGGTAGTCACTTCTGGCTTTCATCACGCTCTCCTCACGCGGTGCGCTGATGCGGACGTTCTGCGATCAGGTGGCCGATAGCGGCGCCAATCTGGTCGAGTGCCACAACGCGATCAGCGGCCCCGATCTCGAATGCTGCTTTCGGCATCCCGTTTACCACACAGGTTTCGCCACTTTGAATTAACGTCTCGGCGCCGGCTTTGCGCATGGCTAACAAACCGTCTGCCCCGTCCCGGCCCATCCCGGTCAGCAGGACGCCTACCGCATGGGCACCCAGGCTACGCGCCACCGAGTGGAACATGACATCGACCGATGGCGAATGACCGCTGACCAGCGGCCCTTCCTTCAGGACGCAGACCAGTTCCCCGCGGCGCTCCTCGATCTCGAGATGGCGCAGGCCACCTGGCGCGACGACCGCCATGCCAGGCTTCAACTTGTCCCCGTCGGCCGCCTCACGGACGTCAAGCCCGGTGGCCGCCGCCAGGCGTGCCGCGAACTTTGCCGTGTAGCCTGCGGGCATGTGCTGGACCACGACCATGGGGATGCGCAGATTGGCGAGGTCCCGCATCACCACCTGCACGGCCGGCACCCCGCCGGTCGAGGCGCCGATCGCGATCAACGACGTACGCCCGCCGGGCGAGGCGGAAGCGCGCGCCGGCTCACGAACGGGAGTTGGCCTTGCCGGCGCGGCTTCGCGCGCCAGAGCGCGCGCGGCTGCAAGCATCTTTCGACTCGCCGAGGCGCGGTGAAGCGCAGCCACCAGATGCTTCATGAAGCCTTCGAGCGTATGCGTCGTGCCGTCCGGCTTCTCGATGAAGTCGATCGCGCCCAGTTCGAGCGCCTGGATGGTGTTGTCGGCGCCTGGGCCGCCGAAGGCTGAGACGATCAGCACCGGCAACGGGTCCTGCTTGAGCACGCGCGCCAGCAACTTCAGGCCGTGCCGTCCCGGCAGTTCAAGATCGAGCGTCAGCAGGTCTGGCCGCAGCTCCTGGATCGCGTCCCAACCCTCCTCCGCGCTGCCGGCGACGCCGATCACCTTGAAGCCGGGGGCAGAGTCGATGATCTGCGTCATGAGCTTCTGCATCAGGACGGAATCGTCGACGACGAGGACAGTGACGGGTTTGGCCGATGGTGTTTGGTTCAGGGTCATGTGAAGATCTCGACATCACCTGCGACAGGCTGGGTCTTAAGTCGGTTGAGATAGGCCACTTCCTGCTCGTGCTCGCTGCTGCGGACGCTCGGCTGCACATGCTGCACCCAGGCCCGTCCTGTGGAAGGCTGGTAGTGGATTCGCCGCGAGCGTGTGCCGCCGACATCCTTGGAGACGATGGGAATGCCTTCCCGGTTGAGGAAGTCGAGCACGAAGGCAATGTTGCCGTCGCCTATGGCGAGCATGGTTGCTCCCGACAGGACCCGTGCCCCGCCAAAAACCTTGGCTTCAAGATGATTTCGTTTGCCACCGCGCTTGAGCAGGCCGTTGATGAGAACTTCCATCGCGGTGTCGCCATAACGCTCGCCGGCGCTGGCATCGTTGCCACCGTTGTTCTTCGGCAACAGGAAATGATTCAGCCCGCCGACCCCTGCCTGCGGATCGCGCATGCAGACCGAGATGCAGGACCCCAGCACAGTCGCGACGATCTCGTCCTTCGCCGAGGTGATCTCGTGCTCGCCTGGCGCGACGGTGATGATCGTCGCCTCGAAACGGGGGTCGAAATAGCGCCGAGAGGACCGCGTGATACTCATGGAGTTCTCTCGTAGATCGTGCGGCCGATCAGCCTGAGCTGCGGGTGAGGTTGCGGTAGCGACTCGGAGTGACCGAGATAGAGGAAGCCTCCCGGCGCGAGCAGATCGACGAAGCGGTCGAGGATCGTGGCCTTGGTCCGGGTATCGAAATAGATGAAGACGTTTCGGCAGAAGATCGCGTCGAATGGGCCACGCATCGGCCAGTTTTCGATGAGATTGAGCCGCTTGAAGGCGATCAGCCGGCGCAGGTCATCGCTGATCCGCGCCTCTCCTCGCGCTGCCTGCCCGTCCAGGCGCAGCAGCGGCCTGACATCAGCCGGCAGACGCTCGAACAGCTCCGCTGGATAGATGCCGGCTTCCGCCCGGTTGAGGATGTCGGTGTCGATATCAGTCGCCAGAATGCGGAAATCGAGATCGCTGCGTGAGCCGATGACATCGCGCGAGACAGCCGCGATGCTGTAGGGCTCCTCGCCGGAGGAGCAGGCAGAGGACCAGATCCGGATACGTCCGCGCCGGCCACCGCGTTCCTGAACCAGCCGCGGCAGCACATCGCGGCGCAGATGGTCGAAATGATGCCGCTCACGGAAGAAGGCGGTGTGATTGGTGGTAACCGCGTTGATCAGCTCGGGGATCTCGTCCTGCGCGCCGGGCGTCTTCAGGAAGGAGCAGTACTCCGCAACCGAGCCCATTCCCAGCGCCTTGACGCGCCGGGAGAGGCGGCCACGCGTCATCGCTTCCTTGTGTTCGCGGATGACGATGCCGGCATGCTCGTAGACGAGCTTCGAGATGAAGCCCATGTCCTCACGTGTCAGTGTGGCTTCGGGAAGACCTTGAGGCGCGAGCATTACTGTGAACCTGACAACATCGAACTAGAACTCGGCCCAATCATCGACGCGACCATTGGCGATGCGGCGCGGCGCGGGACGGACCGCCGGGGCTTTCGTCGGATCCGGCCGACGCGGCTCCGGGCGGCGGACCGCCGGCGCGACACGCGCCTGCTCGACGAGCGCGGCAGCCGCAAGTCGCTGCAATCGGGCTGGCTCGGTCTGCGCAGCATGAACCGACGGCGCAGCAAACCCTTCCTCGATGCGGAAGACGGCAACAAGCTGTTTCAGCCTGTCGATTTCCGCCATCAGTTCATGTGCAGATGACGCACTCTGCTCCGCCAGAGCCGAGTTCTGCTGGGTCATCTCGTCCATATGGGCGACGGTCTGGCTCATTTCCTCGATGCCATGCGCCTGCTCGGCGGTCGCGGAAGAGATCTCCGCGACGGTCGCAGAGACCTTGCTCGCAGCCGCCACGATCCGCTCCAGGGCTTCACCGGTGCTGCGCACGAAGCGCACGCCCTCGCCGACCTGCTCGTTGGAGGTCGCGATGAGACCCTTGATATCCCGCGCAGCCTGAGCCGAACGCTGTGCCAGGGCGCGCACTTCGGAGGCCACGACGGCAAACCCCTTGCCGGCATCACCGGCCCGCGCAGCCTCGACCGCCGCGTTGAGCGCCAGCAGATTGGTCTGGAACGCAATACCGTCGATCACGGAGACGATCTCCGAGATGCGAACGGAGGACGTCTCGATCCGTTCGATGGCGCCAACAGCCTGCGACACGACAACCCTGCCGTCATTGGCCACATTCATGGCCTCTCCGGCCAGTTGGGTCGCCTCGCGGGAGCGGGCCGCGCTCTGCTTGACGGAGGCTGCCAGTTCCTCGGTTGTCGCAGCCGTCTCCTCGAGATTGCCGGCTGTCGCTTCAGTCCGCCTGGCAAGGTCGCCTGCGCCGGAATTGATCTCGATCGCGGCTCGCGAAACATTGCCCGCCGTCAGTTGGATGGTCGAGACGGTCTGGCCGAGATGGGTTAGTGCTCCGTTCAGGCTGCGCTTCAGCTCTGCGAGGCCGCCGCGATAGTCCCCCTCCATGCGGTGGCTCAGGTCGCCCTCAGCCAGTCCACCGAGCACGCTCGAAAATTCGCCGACCGCTCCTTCCACCAGCGTATTGATCTGATTCAGGCCCTCGGCAATGCGAGCCATCGCCTCCGGCTTGCCCGCGAGTGGAATACGGCGGGAGAAGTCACCCTCGACAGCCGCCGAGACGACATCCGCAACCTCGTTGGCGGCGGCAAGTTCGTCGGTCAGTTCCAGCCATTCGACGGCGGTGCCGAGACGCTCGCCATTGGCATGCAGGACAGGGCTCAGCGACAGCGAAATGGTCCGCCGGCCGAGCGCGTAGCGGACCGCGCGGACCCCGCCGACATCATGCCGCCCGAACACCGGATCGCCGTATACGGCATCCATGACCCGGCCAAGCATGTCCTTGGCCGAGCAGCCGGGGAAGGCCGTGCGAAAATCCTCCTGGGCCTCGGCAAAGAACTTCAGCAGCGACTTGTTGACGTAGACGACGCGGTTCTGCCGATCGCAAACCATGACATTGGTGCGGCAGTCATCGAGCGCGGCACGGATACGCGCGGCTTCGACCCCGGTCTCGTGAATACTCTTCAGGGCGCGGGCGAGGTCGCCGATCTCGTCGCCACGGGCGAGGCCCGGAATCGCGGCGTTCTCGCCCTGGGCCAACAGGCCAACCGCGTCGCGCATCTCGACGATGGGACGGTAGATCGAGCGCGCCGCAAACCAGCCGACGGCCGCGATCGCGGCCAGCGAAACGGCGCTGATCCCCAGCATCTGCGGAATGGCCGATCGCACGGCACCGTCGATATCGGCGGCGCTCAGCCCGAGCTGCGCAAGGTCATTCAGCCGCCCCCAGGCGACATGGTAGGCGGCAGCGCCGATGGCGCCGCCCGAAACGAAGGCCGCGCCGAGAAACATCAGCGGCAACCGTACCGAGAGTCTCGAAAGGGAACCGGCGAAGCTGCCCATGTTCTTGTCGTGTCTTTCTTGGCACGTTGGCCTTCCCCGGCTCAGTCATCTGGCGCGTTGCCGCGTCAGATGATGATCAAGCCGCCCGGGTCGTCCGAGCGAGAGGGGTTTCGGCCCCGCCTTCGCGGATCACGGCCGCGAGGTCGAGCAGGGCGACGATCTCGGTGTCGAGCAGCACGAGGCCTTCGATCAGACCATGCTCGTCACGCTCCAGATCCGGCGCCGGGCGAACCGCGCTGACCGGAACATCGACGATGTCGGAGACCGAGTCGACCAGCAGGCCGGCGGTCTTGTCCTCGACATCGACGACGACGATGACATGGGTTGCCGTGGCATCGGTGACACCGAGACCGATCGAGGTGCGCAGGTCGTAGACCGCGAGAATGACGCCGCGCAGATTGAGTACGCCGCGCACATGCGGAGCCGCATGCGGCAGGGGCGTGGTCACCTGCCAGCCCTTGATTTCGCGAACCATGCCGACATCGATGCCGAAGGTCCGATCACCGACGCGGAAGGTAACGATACGGCGCACGGCTGATTCAGGCTGCGCCGACGAGAAGTGCTTTTCGCCGAGTTGAAGGGTCATGATCATCCAGCCATTTTCAGTTCGGGAACGGGTTGCCGGCCGCCGGTCGCGGCCAGTCTCAGCATCGAATCGACATCGAGGATCAGGGCGACGAGGCCGTCGCCAAGGATGGTCGCGGCGGATGCGCCGTTGACCGCGCCGTAATTCGCCTCGAGGCTCTTCACGACGACCTGCTGCTGGCCGACGATCTCGTCGACCGCAATTCCGACGTTACCGCCGCGCTCGGTTTCGGCGATGATGATGATGTTCTCGTCGCGCTGCCCGGACGAGCCCATCACGGCGCCGAGCCGGTAGAGCGGCGTGACCTCACCGCGCCAGCGCAGGACTTCCTGGCCGAAGGTGAGATGCTCGATCGGCGTATTGGCGAGATGCTGGGTCTCGATCACGCTCGCGATCGGGATGACGTAGCGATCGTCGCCGCAGCGGATCACCATGCCCTCGAGCACCGCGAGCGTCAGCGGCAATGCCAGGGTGAACTTGCAACCGCGGCCGGGCTCGGAATCGACGCTGATGCGCCCGCCGAGCGACTCGACATTGCGCCGCACCACATCCATGCCGACGCCTCGGCCCGAGATGTCGCTGACGGCCTCCGCGGTCGAAAGCCCAGCGGCGAAGATCAACTGGTCGATCTCCTCGGGCGCGAGTTTTTCATCGGGGCCGACGAGGCCACGCGAACGGGCCTTGCCGAGCAGCTTCTCGCGATTGATGCCGCGCCCATCATCGGTGACGGAAATCACGATGCGCCCGGCCCGATGCTCAGCGGTGAGCTGGATCGTCCCCTCCGGCCCCTTGCCCGCTGCCCCGCGTTCTTCCGGCGTCTCCAGGCCATGATCCATCGAATTGCGGATCATATGGGTCAGCGGATCGGCGAGCTCTTCGATGATCGTCTTGTCGACCTCGGTGTTCTCGCCTTCGAGCACCAGGCGCACTTCCTTGCCGAGCGTCTGTGCAAGCTCGCGGACGAGGCGCGGCATGCGCTGGAACACGGCCTTCACCGGCTGCGCGCGCACCGCCATGACATGATCCTGCAGCTCGCGCGTCTGGCGCGACAGCGTCAGGATGCCCTCGGCGGTCTTGGCATAGACGTCGTAGGGCAGCGAGCGTACGCATTCGACCAGCATGGACTGGGTAATGACGATCTCGCCGACGAGATTCATCAGTTTGTCGATGCGGTCGAGGTCGACACGAACGCTGACGGCCTGGCGTTGGCGGGCCGCAGGAGCATCATTGGCAGGCGCACGCAGCGCAGGACGCGGCGCGGGCGGAGCCACGGCGTCGACTGGGGTGGGGGTCGGTGCAGGAGCCTGGACCGGAGCAGGTTCCGGCGCAGCGACCGGAGCAGGCCCGAGCTTCGCCAGGATTGCCGAGAGATCGGCAGCAACCGACTGCGGCACCTCCGCATCGACGGCAGCGACTGGCGCGAACGAAGCCACATCGTCATTGGCCGGCTCGGGCATTGCCTCGATCTCGAACTCCTCGGTCGCGAGGGTGAAATCGAACTTGCCGTGCAGCTCTTCGACCGACATCTGCGTGCGCAGGTTCACGGCAAAGCGCATCCAGCAATCGGTGACGTCGAGTTCCTCCAGCGACGGCACGTGGCTCAGGTCGCAGGAGACGGAAACGATGTCCTCTGACGGCAGGGCCGCCAGCACGACGCGAGGTTCGATCACGCGGCGGAAGAGGTCGCGGTCCGGCGTGATCCGCAGGCAGATCTCGCTACCGGCCTTCACCGGCTCGGCCGGAGCAAGCGCAGCGACCGGCTCGTCGTCCCAGCCGTCATCGACCGGCTTCACTGGCGCGGCGGACTTCGCCTCGACCATCGCAAGCAGGTTGCCGAGCGCGGCGATGCCGGGCGGGGCGTCATCGCTCGCAGGCGCCGGAACCGAGGGCACTGGAGGTGCGGATACGGCAGCGGCTGGAGCTGCCGCGACGGGTTCAGCCTGTCCGACACGTTCCAGTGCTTCGAGCAGATCCGGACGCGGGCGGGCCGGCTCGTCATTGCGCGCGGCCGAGACCAGATCGGCAACGGCATCCGAGCAGCGCAGAAACAGTCCGAAAGGAGCGTCCTCGATCGCGACACGCCCCGAACGCAAATGATCGAGCGACGCCTCGAAGACATGGGCGAAGGCGACGAGCTCCGTGCAACCGAAGGCCCCTGCCCCGCCCTTGATCGAATGGATCGCGCGAAATGCGGCGTTGACGTCCTCGGGCTCGCGTGAGCCCTCATCAAGCGCCTGAAGCTTTTGCTCCAGAGCGCCGAGAAGCTCTTCGCATTCCTGGAAGAACGTTTGTTTGAGTTCCGCTAACGGATCCATCAGCCAGCCTTAGTTCTGATAGCGAGCAACGAGGCCGAGCAGCGTGTTGGGCTCGAACGGCTTGACCATCCAGGCGCTGGCGCCGGCACGCCGGCCCTCCGCCTTGATCTCGGCGCCGTTTTCCGTCGTCAGCACGATGATCGGCGTATTCTGGCCGGCCGGCCGGGCACGGCAGGCGCGCGTAAACTCGATTCCGTCCATCAACGGCATGTTGAGGTCGGTGATCACCAGATCGGGCTGGAACTGCTCGAACTTGACGAGGCCGTCCTCGCCGTTCTCCGCTTCCGCCACCTCATGTCCGGCATTGCGAAGCGTCAGGCTGAGCAGACTGAGCAGGGTCTTTGTATCGTCGATGGCCAGGATTCGCATCGATATCACTCCAGGACGAGAGCGCTTTGGGCAGGATCGAAGCCGATCGCCTGCAGGGACTTGCGGCACTCTTCCGAGGCCGCCTTGAGAGTGACGCTGAGCCCCTTTGCCTGCGCGCTGGTCGCGGCGGCATGGAGCAGCTGAATCCAGAGGCTGGGCAGGGGGCCAGCTCCAGCGCATTCGACGGCGATGCTCTCCTTCTGCTCCAGCGCGACGAGCAGCTGATTGCGGAAGGCTGCCGCCTCGGAACGACCGAGAAAGGCTGGAAGCGAGACGGTGATGACCACGGCGGCGGGACCCATTATTGGCGGATGGAAGATCACGCCAGATTGGTAAAAATTTCGCTAATCGGCGGCACCCCGGCGTCAACGCTTTGGGCGTTTCCGAGGCAGATGCGTTCAGAACATGGCATTGCTGATGGCGCGAGGAACGAGCGAGATGCTGCCGTTCTGCTCCTTGTACTTGCGCGGGATGTTGATGATCCCGGACAGGTGCAGCCAGAGCGCGTTGGGCGAAATCGGCTTGGTGATGATCTCGTGCGCCCCGAGCTTGGCCGCCTGCACGACCGAGCGGCGGTCGGGGCGTTCCATCATCACCAGAACCGGAGCCTTGGCGAAGGGCGAAGTCTTGAACGAACGGATCGATGCCAGGCATTTGACGCTGCCGGAATCGGGCAGGTCCCAGTCCAGGACCACGATGTTCGGCTGCTTTTGAATGAACATCGTTGCGGCCGAGGACAAATCCGCTGCCTCGAAGATGCGGTGGAGCGACGCCTGATAGAGCATGGTCCGGACGATGCGCCGGTAATGCGCGCTGCTATCGATCAGCAGGACCGAGAGATTGGGAAAAGACGGCGCGATATGCATGACGCTGGACCGGACACTCACTCAACCCGACGCGCCATCCTGGCGCTACGCGTAGTCTTGCCTGCAGGAACGCTCACAGGCCGTTAATGCGGTCGCCTCAAACGCTGAGACCGAAACGGAATCCGCCCCAATGGCGCCCCTTGACCCAGATCGGCGCGGAGAGGTCCTCCATGACGAGAAACTGGCCGCCGCCCATGTCGCGCCGATAGGTCTGCAGCAGGAAAGGTTTCTGGTTGCGGGCAGCCGCCAACCCGGTGCGATCCGCGAAGAGGCGGCGGTTCCGGCAATTCGCATTGTTCCAGATCGGATCCCGTCCCTGCGCCTGCGAGTATTTGCGGTTATGGGTCGGCAGAAAGCCGTTCCGATCGACGGCCGCGCAGAAAACGACGCGCCTGTTTGCGGCCAGCAGCCTTTCCTGGAGCGGCGGCAGCAGACGATCGGTCAACGCGACGAAACGCGTCATATGCTGCAGAGGATCCGAGCCGCCGATCGGACGATAGGTCTCGTCGAAGAGATCGACCATCGTGACTTCGCCTTGTGCCACGGCGTCCTCGAAGAGCCCGGAAATGGCTTGCGCCGCCTCCATGGCGGTGGCGATCAGTTCCGACTGCGCGGTGCGCACGCCGGAAGCCGCAATCGAGCCGAGGATCGCCTCGCTGATCGAGACGAGCGAAGCCGCCCGGCCCGACGCGAGATCGAGGTTGCCGCTCGACTGGTCGACACCGGCGACGAGTGCCTTGAGATCCTCGCCTACCTTGGCGAAGGCGATGGCATTCTCACGCGTCGGATTCGAGATCGCATCGATATCGCCGATCAGCCCGACGACCGAGCGACCGAAAATGTCGAGTTCGCCGACTTGCCGGGATATTCCCCTGCTCTCCTCGCTCGCGCGGCGGGCTACCGCTGCATTCTCGACGCTGCGGCGGGCAAGCTGATTGACCGTTTCCACAAGCGCGTCGAGCTGTCGGGTGCTGAGCGCGGTCGCCTCACGCGTCTGCTCGGAGAGTTGCTTCACCGCCGCAGCGATGACGGCAAACCCGCGCCCCGCCGAACCACTCCGCGCCGCCTCGACACCGGCATTGATCGAGAGCAGTTGGATCTCGCGCGTGATCGTCTGGATGGCGTCACTCGCCTCACGAACCTTGTGGGCATTGGCGACCGCCTCGGCAAGCGCAGCCGAAATCGATTCGGCCCCCTGGCTCAGCGTCTCGATATCGCTCTGGGCAGCCTTCAGCCCATGCCGAACCGCTCCAGTGACACGTTCCAGGCCACTCTTGACGACAGAAGCCGCCTTCTGAGCGTCTTCCGCCGAACTCTGGATCGAGCGATTGGAACGCGAAACCTGCTCGACGGACGCAACGACGCGGTGCAGCCCTTCGGCCTGGCCTTCGAGCTGGCGTGTGACATCGCCGATGCGGCCGGAAATATCCGTGATCTCGATCCCGAGCTTGCCGAAGCGCTCCGCGATCTCGCCAATGGCGCGGGCGGCCGCAGTCCCATTGAGCACATCCTCATTGGCCGTCTCCGGCAGCTTGAGCGCCTGTGCTTGCATGGCGAGATGTATCCGCGACCAGAGGAAGCCTCGCTTACCCTAGGCAAAACACGGTAAATCGCGCGTTAACGGCCAGTTCGGCCGTTAACCTTCCCTCCGCGTACCGATCACGCCCTGTCACAGGCGAGGCGGACATCGCCGAAATCGCGCAGCGGAGGGCGTTGCTGCGAACAGCGCTCCACGGCACTTGCACAGCGCGGGTGAAACGCGCAGCCGCTCGGCGGTGCAATCGGGCTCGGCACCTCGCCCGACATCGGCTTGCGCTCCCGGTTCGGCCTCTCGACATCGGGAATCGTGTCGAGCAGCAGCCGCGTATAGGGATGGCGCGGCAGGTTGAAGACCTCATCGGCGGGGCCGGCCTCGACGAAGCGGCCGAGATACATGATCGCCAGATGGTCGGACATGTGCCGAACCACCGAGAGATTATGGCTGATGAAGAGATAGGTCAGGCCGAACTCGGCCTGCAGCCTCACCATGAGATTGAGGATCTGTGCCTGCACGGAGACGTCGAGTGCCGAGGTCGGCTCGTCGCAGACCAGGAAGTCGGCCTCGGTCGCCAGTGCACGGGCGATCGAGATGCGCTGCCGCTGGCCGCCGGAGAATTCATGCGGGAAACGCCGGGCGTCGGCGCGAGACAGCCCGACGATCTCGAGCAGATCGCCGACGCGTTCCGTCACCTGGGCGTCATCGCTCCGCAGCTTCAGCTCGCGGATCGGCTCGGCAATGATGTCGCCGACGCGCCAGCGCGGATTCAGGCTGGCATAGGGATCCTGGAAAATCATCTGAACGCGTGGCGGACCGAAGCTGCCATCGAGGCGGCGGATATCGGCAAAGCGCAAGCTGCCCTCGGTCGGGCGCTGCAGCCCGACGATCATGCGTGCCAGCGTCGATTTCCCGCAACCGGACTCGCCGACGATGCTGAAAGTGGTGCCACGCTGGACCGTGAACGAGATATCCTCGACCGCCCTCAACACACGGCGCGGCTCATGCGAAGCCAGACGGGACAGCCAGGGCGCCGAGACGTCGAAGCGGCAGGACGCCGCCTTCACCTCGAGAATGGTTTCGGTTTCAGCCATGAACCAGCTCACGCAAGGGGAAGTGGCAGGCGGCGATATGGAGCCCCGCGCCCAGCGAAGGCCGCTCGTCGCGGCAGCGGTCGCGGCAAGAACCGCACCGCGGATTGAAGGCGCAGCCCTTCGGAATGGCGTTCAGCCGCGGCATCGCGCCGTCGATCTGGTTGAGATGGCGATGGCGCTCATGCACGCTCGGGATCGAAGCCATCAGCCCGGCCGTATAGGGATGGCTGGGGTGGCGTGTCACATCCTTCACAGGACCGACCTCGACGACCCGTCCGGCATACATCACCGCGACCCTGTCTGCAGTCTCGGCGATCACGCCCATGTCGTGTGTCACCAGCATGATCGCTGTGCCATGCTCGCGGCAGAGCCGCTTGAGCAGGCTCATGATCTGCGCCTGGATCGAAACGTCGAGCGCCGTCGTTGGCTCGTCCGCGATGATCAGCTTGGGTTCGGCGCAGAGAGCCAGCGCGATCACCACGCGCTGGCGCATGCCGCCTGAGAACTGATGCGGATAATGGTCGATCCGCGTTTCGGCGGCGGGAATGCCGACCTCCTTGAGAAGATGGAGCGCCCGTGCCCGCGCTTCGCCACGGCTGACCGGCAGATGCGCCAGGATCGTCTCGACAATCTGATCCCCGACCCGGAGCAGTGGATGGAGCGAGGTCAGCGGATCCTGGAAGATCGCGCCGATCTCCTTGCCCCGCACCAGGCGCATCGCCTCGGCTGGGAGATTGTCGATGCGCCGGCCGTTGAGATGGATGCTGCCACCTGCAACCCGGCCGGGCGGATCGAGCAGGCCGATCACCGCCGTGCCGGTCAGGGATTTGCCCGCCCCCGACTCGCCGACAACGCCAAGGATCTCGCCTGGCGCGATCTCGAGCGAGACGCCGTCGAGCGCCGTCAGCGGGCCATGTCGGCCGTCGAAGACGACCTTGAGGTCCCGCACCGAGAGTAGCGACTGGGGCACGGCCATGGCGGTCATGTTCTCTCCTCCCCACGTTCGACCGGATAGCTTGACGAGAAGATCTCTGAAGCTGGAGGATGGCCATGTGTCCGGCGCGGGTACTGCGCCATCACGCCCTCGAACTGTTCCTGCGCGCGCCGCTTGTCGGCGGCTTCATCGACGCCCGGGATCTCGCGGTCCTCCATGACGAAACGGCCGTCGATGATCACCGTCGCGAAATCGCGACCGTGTCCGGCGAGCAGCATGGTCTGGATCGGATCGATGACCTGGCCGAGATGTGGCCGGTCGAGATCGAAGACCGTGATATCGGCCCGCGCGCCAGATTGGAGCCTGCCGAGATCGGGACGGCCAAGCGCATCGGCACCGCCAATCGTCGCCGCATCGTAATAGTCTTCACTGCGCACGCCGGCCGCACTGCCGGCCATGGTGCGGGCGAGGATCATGCCGACCTGCATGTTCATGATCATGTCCGGCGGGCTTGTATCGGTGCCAAGACCGAGGTTCAGGCCCATCTCGCGATAGCGCCCGAAATGATCGATGGCATTGCCATGGCGTCCGGAAACCAGAGGACAATGCACGATCGTCGAGCCGGCATCGCGGATGATCTCGAGATCGCGGCCGGGCCGGGAGATGAACCTGCTGCCGGAGACATAGGTTCCGTGAGGCAACAGCGTCCGCTCGGTCAGAAAGCCGAGCTTCTCCAGCCATTCCGGCGGGCTCATGCCGTGCTGCGCCAGCACGAGATCGTATTCGATCTTCGACTGGCAGCAATGCAGCCGCACCGGCACGCCGAGCGCCCGGCCGGCTTCCGCCGTGCGCCAGAGCAGTTCGGCGGTCGAGGTCTCGATCCGATCCGGTGCGAGCATGGTGCGGATGAGTCCGCCGGCAGCGCCTTCGAAGCGCTCGCAAAAGGCGATTGCCGCGGCAAGTTCGGCCAGGCCGCGCGGCTCGTCATAGGCCGTCGTGATCCTGCCATCGGCCTCGACCACCTGGTTCCCGGTGCGGTAGGCCGGGCCGAGATAGGCGCGCAGGCCGAGTTTCGCCGCAGCTTCGGCCGCGTCGGAGAACTCTTCCGGCGTCTCGCCCCATTGACGGTAGAACAGCGAGGCGATCGGCAGCGCCGTGGTGATGCCGTTGCGGATCAACGTCGCGAAGGCATGGTGCTTCTGGAAGGCAAGCTCTTCGCGCGAATACATCTCGACCGGGCCGGCCTCGATGTAGGAACGCGGCCAGACACGCCCCTTCTTCCAGGCCGGTTGGTTGTCATAGGCCAGGATGGTGGTGTCGAGATCGGAAAGCGCGTCGAGATCGACGAACCCGGGTCCAATCAGTGCGTTGCCGTAATCGATCCGGCGCACGACCTCGCCGGGGAAGCGGTGGCCAATGAAGACCACCTCGCCATTCTCGAAGACGATCTCGCCATTCTCGATCAGCCGGTGCCGCCCGTCGCGGTGGCCGACGAGCCAGCGCGCGGTCAGCAGGATCCTGCCCTTGGGGTGCGGCGCGGTTTGCAGCATCAGGGTGCGCTCTTGATCGAGACGCCGTCGCGCGCGACGATCTTGCCGCTCTTGACGACACGACGCTTCGGCGAGCGGGTCACGATCGCCTCGGCCAGCGTCGCGCCGGGCACGAGCACGAGATCGGCCCGGCAGCCCTGGTTCAGCCCGTAACCGTCGAGCTCCATCACCTTCGCCCCCTCGATGGTGCAGACATCGAGCGCGATCCGGAGTTCATCGTCCCGCCGGAAGTTGTTGCGCAGGCCGACGAACATGGCGCGCTCCAGCATGTCGGCATTGCCGTACGGGCCCCAGGTGTCGCGGATGCCGTCGGAGCCGGAGCAGACCCGGATGCCGGCATCGATCAGCCGCTTCACCGGAGGGGCCGGCCGGCTCGCCGGCGCCGTCGTCATGATGGCAATATCGAGCTCGGCGAGCTGGGCGATCAGCGGATCGATGAGCGCCGGGTCCGGCGTGCCGAGGCAGAAGGCATGGCTGATCGTGACCTTGCCCTTCATGCCGAGCGCCCGCGTACGCTCTATGATCATGTCCATCGAGAAGGCGCCGACCTCACCCGGCTCGTGCAGGTGGATGTCGAGCGGCTTGCCATAGCGCTCGCAGAGCGCAAACACGGCGTCGAGATGGCCCTTGGGATCACGGTCGATGGTACAGGGGTCGAGGCCGCCGACCACTTCCGCACCGAGCTTCATGGCCTCGTCCATCAGCTCCAGCGTGCCCGGCCGGCGCAGCATGCCGGACTGCGGGAAGGCGACGATCTCGACGTCGATGATGTCGCGATAATCGTCGCGCATCTTCATCACGCCCTCGACGCCCCACATGCCGTGGTCGGTATCGATGTCGATATGGCTGCGGATATGGGTCGAACCCATCAGCGAGGACTGGATGCTCTGGCGGGCCGATTGCTGATAGGGATCGATGCCGAGCCGACGCTTGTTCAGGCGCTCATTGTCGATCTTGTCGAGAAGCCTCGGACCAACCTCGTTCTTGTACCAGGGCAGGCCCCAGAGGCTCTTGTCGAGATGAGTGTGAGCCTCGACCAGACCCGGCAGCAGGATCTCGTTGCGGCCATCCTCGACCGCGACGCCGGCCGGAGCGGCAAGCTCGGGCCCGAGGCGGACAATCCGCCCCTTCTCGATCAGGATATCGGTCGCCTCGCCGCCAAACGGGCGGACATTGCGCAGCAGGAGATCGGTAGCCATCGTTTCCTCGTCTGTTTCTTGTCAGCGGAGTTTCGGATTCAGCGCATCGCGCAGCCAGTCGCCGAGCAGGTTGACCGAGAGCACGATCAGCCCGAGCTGCAGTGACGGGAAGACGACCAGCCACCAGGAGCCGGAGAAGAGGTACTGGTTGCCGATGCGGATCAGCGTGCCGAGCGAAGGCTGGGTGATCGGCATCCCGACGCCCAGGAAGGACAGGGTCGCTTCCGACAGGATTGCCAGACCGAGATTGAGCGTCGCGGCGACCATCACCGGCGTCAGGGTGTTCGGCAGGATGTGGCGGCGCATGATACGCGCCGGCGCGACCTTGATGATGCGCGCGGCGAGCACGTATTCCTTGCGCCGTTCGACCATGGTGGAGGCGCGCACGGTGCGCGCGTACTGCACCCAGTTGGTCAGCGAGATCGAGACCACCAGCACCACCGCAGCGAAAGGCTCACGCAGGCCGGGTGGCAGCAACTCGCGGAAGATAGCGCTGACGAGGATCGCCATCAGCAGCGTCGGGATCGAGAGAACGGTATCGCCGAGGCGCATCAGGAGGTTGTCGATGCGACCGCCATAGAAGCCCGAGACCAGCCCGACCGTGACGCCGAGCCCCATCGAGACGATCACCGCTGCGATGCCGATCAGCAGCGAGACCCGCGTACCGTAAAGAATGGCCGACAGCACATCGCGTCCCTGCGGGTCCGTGCCGAGCAGGAACGGCCACTCCCCGCCGGCCTGCCAGATCGGTGGGATCTCGGCCTTGTCGATGAAGACCTGAGCGAGATCATGCGGGTTCTGCGGCGCGATCAGGGGCGCGAGAAACGCGGTCGCGATCAGCAGCACCAGCACCAGCGTCGAAAGCCAGGCGGCGGGAGTGCGGCAGAAGCTCCAGCCGATATCGCTGTCGAGGAAGCGGCGCAGGCGGCTGGGCTTGGCAGTGGCATCAGCGGGCATTGGCGGCTCCCGAAATCGCATCTTCGCGCAGCCTTGGATCGACATAGGCATAGAGCAGGTCGACCAGCGCGTTCAGTGACACGAAGATGAAGGAGACGACGATCAGATAGGCCGCCATCACCGGGATATCGACGAAGGTCACGGCCTGGACGAAGAGCATGCCCATGCCCGGCCATTGGAAGACAGTTTCGGTCACCAGCGCGAAGGCGATCAGGTTGCCGATCTGCAGGCCGGTCACCGTGATCACCGGCATCAGGCAGTTGCGCAGCGCATGGCGGAAATTCACCGCGCGAGCCGGCAGGCCCCTCGCCCGGGCGAAGCGGATGAAGTCGGTGCGCATCGTCTCCAGCATCTCGGCCCGCACCAGCCGCATCACCAGCGTGATCTGGAAGAGCGAGAGCGTGATGCCCGGCAGGATCAGCGCGCGCCTGCCGGACGGCGTCAGGAAACCTGTGCTCCACCAGCCGATCTGCACCACCTCGCCGCGGCCGAAGGCCGGCAGCCATTGCAGCGTCACCGAGAAGAGCAGGATGAACAGGATGCCGAGCGCAAAGCTTGGCAGGGAGACGCCGAGCACAGAGACGAATTGCAGCGACTTGGCGAGCAGGCTGTCACGCCTGATCGCCGTGTAGACGCCGAGCGGAATCCCGACTGCGAGCGACAGGAAGGTCGCCACCAGCACCAGTTCGAAAGTGGCCGGGAAGCGCTCCGTGATCAGCGTGAAGACATCCTGCTGATTGCGATAGGAGATGCCGAAATCGCCGCGCGCGGCGTTGCCGACAAAGGTCGCAAATTGCAAGACGAAGCCCCGGTCGAGACCGAGCCGCACGCGCAACTCGTCACGCTGCGCCTGGCTCGCCTGTTCATTCAGCATCAACTCCACGGGGTCGCCGACGAAGCGGAAGATCAGGAAGGCGAGGAAGGCGACGGCGAGCATCACGCCAGCCGCGTTCAGCAGTCGTTTCAGCAGGAAAGCCGGCATCGTCCCCTCCGGTCACAATGGGCCGGGCGCGCCTGAACGCTCCCGGCCGGTCGATGCGGTTCAGCTCACTTCAGCGTGGTCAGCCACAGGCGCGGCTTGTTGTCGGAGGCCTGCACGGTCGAGGCCACTGTGTTGCGCATCGCCCAGGCCATCGGCTGCTGATGCAGCGGGATGAAGAGATGTTCGGCCTTGGCGATCTTGAGCGCCTCCATCATCATCGGGATGCGCTTGCTGTTGTCGAGTTCGACGCCGGCCTTGTCGATCAGCGCATCGATGCGCGGATCGCCCCAGTTGCCCCAGTTGAACACGCCGCCCGTGCCGCTCTTCGAGCGCAGCACCTGCACCAGCAACGAGTAGGCGTCGATCATCGGCTCATTGGCCCAGCCGAAGGAGATCACGTCGAAATCGCCCTTGACGCGTTTCGGTGTCTGCTGGCTGCGCGGGGCGAGGCTGAGATTGGGCTTCAGGCCAGCGCGCGACCACATCGAAGCGACCGCCTGGCAGAACTCCTCCTCGTTGACCAGGCTGTCGGACTGGCAATTGAACTGGAAGGAGAAGCCGTTGGGATAACCGGCGGCCGCCAGCAGCTTCTTGGCCCCCTCGAGATCGAAGGGCAGGCGCACATCCTGGGACGACTCGTAGCCGGGGATCGCCGGAGCGACCAGCGCGCCGGTATTGCGCGAGAGGCCGCGCATGGCCCGCTTCTGGACGGCATCGATGTCGATCGCGCGATAGAGCGCCTCACGGACCCGGATATCCTTGAGGGGGTTCTTGTCCTTCACATCGCTCTCGAACAGCGCATCCTTGAGATTAAGGGCGAAGAAGACCGAGCGCAGTTCGTTGGTCTGCAGAACCTTGACGTCGGGCGAAGCCGCGAGCCGCGGCAGATCCTGCAGGGGCGCGACATTGGTGAAGTCGATCTCGCCGGAGAGCAGCGCGGCGACACGGGTCGAGGCCGAGGTGATCGGCGTGAACTCGATGACGTCGATATTGTGCTGCGGCTTGTCCCACCAGGTCGGGTTCTTGACGAAGATCGTCTTGGCGTCGGCGCGGCGACTCTCGACCTTGAACGGGCCGGTGCCGTTGGTGTTATCGGTTGCGTAGCCCTTGATGCCCTTGCCGGAATCGGTCGGGAGCGAGGTGTTGTTCGCCTCCATCCACTCCTTGTCGAAGATGAAGATGTTGGTGAGATCGTTCAGCAGCAGCGGGTACGGGCCATTGACCTCGATCTCGACGGTATAGTCGTCGATCTTCTTGGCGCTCTTGTAGGCCGGCAGATTGCCCTTGAGCGGCGAGGTGTCATGCGTGACGCGGTCGAGCGAGGCGATCACGTCATCGGCGGTGAAGGGATTGCCATTGTGGAACTTCACACCCTGACGCAGCTTGAAGCGCCAGACCGTGGGGGAGACCGTCTCCCATGTTTCCGCCAGGGCCGGCTCGATCTTGAGGTCGCCGGTGTAGCGCACCAGCCCCTCATAGACATGATTGAGCACGGAGAGCGTGAACGTCTCGCCGTAGGAATAGGGGTCGAGCGAGGCGATCTCGCGCGACGCGCCCCATTTCAGGGTCTTCGCCTCGGCGGCGCCATTCAGCGCCAGAGCCGCGACGGCCGCCAACAACCAGTGCTTCTTCATCGATCTCTCCTCTCGATGAACCTGCGGCGCATCTTTGGCGCTCGGTCAGGCTCGCTGCCCCTCGTGAATGCCCAATCCCGCGCCACCCTGGCACTTTGTGCGGCATCTCGTGCGCAATCAACAATCAATATTGCATACGATAGAGATATCGTATTGTATACGATTATCGCAGACAAGGGGAAACTGGAGTGGAGCGAGAACCCGTGACATGGAGTGAGGCTGAGACGGCCGAGCCAGAGCGGAGACGCACCATGCCGACGGAACCCCGCCCTCATGGATTGCGTGCGCAATCCGTGTACAAGGCGCTGCGACGCGCGATCATCGAGCAGGCCCTGCGGCCTGGCATGAAGCTTCCCGAAGACTCGATCGGCGAACAGCTCGGCGTCAGCCGCACCCTGGTGCGCGAGGCCTTCGGGCGGCTCGCCGTCGAAGGCCTGGTCGAGCTCAAGCCCAATCGCGGCGCCTCGGTCGCCTATCCGACCCTGGAAGAAGCCCGCGACGTCTTCGACGTCCGCCGCAGCCTCGAACGGTTGGTCGCCGAGACCCTTGCCGGCCGGCTGACCCCGGCACAGATCACCGAACTGGAGCACCACGTCCGGCAGGAGGAAGCCGCGCACGGCCAGGACGGTCCGGAATCGATCCGGCTCTCCGGCGATTTCCACATCCGGCTCGCCGAGATGACGGGCAACGTCCTGCTGCTGCGCTATATTCAGGAGCTGAGCTCGCGCTGCTCGCTGGTTCTGGCGATCTATGGTCGTCCGCATTCATCGGAATGCGCCGTCTCCGAGCACCGGCAGTTGATCGAGGCGCTGAAGCGCGGCGATGCGAAGCAGGCCGCCGAACTGATGGATCATCACCTGCAGGCCGTCGTCACGCGCGCCCTGCTCACTCCCCGGGCGGAGCGCGACATCCGCGACCTGCTCGCCCCCTACGCATTGAGCGAAGGACTGACTCCCCCATGACCGCTCAGCCGCGCGTCCAGCCCAAGTCCGACACCCAACCCTCGATCGTCACCTTCGATTTCGCGTCGCTCACGCCGCGCGAGCGCTACAAACTCCTGATCGGCGCGGTCGTGCCACGCCCGATCGCGCTGGTGACGACGGTCGATGCGCAGGGCGTCGTCAACGCCGCTCCGTTCAGCTTCTTCAACTGCCTCTCGGCCGATCCTGCGATCCTGGCCCTTGGCGTCGAGTATCGCCCGACAGGCGGCCAGAAGGATACCGGTCGCAATGTCCGCGATACCCTCGCCTTCACCGTGAACATCGTCTCTGACGCGCTCATTGCCGGCATGAATGTCTGCGCGGTGCCTTTCGCGCCCGGCATCGACGAATTGCGCGAAGCGGGGCTCGACGCCCTTCCGGGCGTCAAGGTGCCCTGCCCCTGGATCGGCCAGGCGCCCGCCGCCTTCGAATGTCGCCACCACACCACGCTTGGCATCGGCAACTCCCGCGAGATCATCCTGGGCGAAGTCGTTTACGCCCATTTCCGGGCCGACATCGTCGACGAACGGCTCCATGTCGACCCGGTCGGGCTCGACGCCATCGGCCGCATGGGCGGTCACGGCTACGCCACCACACGCGACTATTTCGACCTGCCCACGATGTCGGTCGACACCTGGACCCAGCGCCCGGAAGAGGCGAATCGGCGCACGTCGCTGAAGGACTGAACATCCGATTGCAGGCTTGCGGAACGATCCGCTGACGTGGAGGTTGAACAAGGCGCCGGCCCGGGCGCGGCCTCCAGGCGTTGCATGACTCTCGATCAATCGCTCTCCATCGCCGTCATCACCATGATGATGGCGCTCTTCGTCTGGGGCCGCCTCCGTTATGATGTCGTCGCAGCGCTGGCACTACTCGCCGCGCTGGCCGTCGGCCTCGTACCGGCCAAGGATGCCTTCAAGGGCTTTTCCGACGATATCGTCATCATTGTCGGCAGCGCGCTCGTGGTCAGCGCGGCGGTCGCGCGCTCCGGCATCATCGAGCGCGCGCTCAGCCATGTCGCGCCCTATGTCCGCTCGACACAGATGCAGATCTCGCTGCTCGTGTTCTCCGTCGCGGTGATGTCGGCGATCATCAAGAATATCGGTGCACTCGCGATGATGTTGCCGATCGCCTACCAGCTCGCCCGGAAGGGTGGAAAATCGCCATCCATCTTCCTGATGCCGATGGCCTTCGCCTCGCTGCTCGGCGGCATTGTCACGCTGGTCGGCACCTCGCCGAACATCATCGTCGCCCGCGTCCGCGAGGAACTGACCGGCCGCCCCTTCGAGATGTTCGACTTTGCGCCGGTCGGCCTCGGCCTGGCGCTCGCCGGCTGCCTGTTTCTCTGCGTGGGCTACCGCCTGCTGCCGCGCGACCGGCAAGGCGCAGCCTCGCTCGAACAGGCGCTCGACATCTCCGACTATGTCACCGAGGTTCAAGTCCCCCAGCGGCCGGCAAGACCATCTCCGAGCTCAAGGCCATTGCGGAGGGCGAGGTCGATGTCGTCGCCATCCTGCGCTCCAAGACGCGGCTGTCCGCCCCCTTCCCGGATGCAGGCCTGCGTCCCGGCGATATCCTGTTGCTACGCGGCGAGCCCAAGGCGCTCGAGCGCGTGGTCGCGCAGGGCGGCCTCCAACTCGATGCCGACCAGCGCCCGACCCATAGCACGGGCGCGCTCGATCAGATCACGGTGAGCGAGGCGATCGTCGGCCCCGTCTCGTTGCTGACGGGACGCTCCGTTGGCGAAATCGAGCTTCACGAGCGCTATCGCGTCAATCTGCTCGCGGTGAGCCGATCCGGCGAGCGCTTCCGGGAACGCCTGCGCAACATCACCCTGCGCACCGGCGATGTCGTCGTCCTCCAGGGAGACGAGAAAATCCTGCCGGAGCGAATGCGCGAACTGGGACTGATGCCGCTCGCAGAACGCGCGCTGACGCTCGGCAGCGCCCGCAGGGGCTGGGTTACCGGCGCGATCCTGCTTGCGACCGTGATCGCGATCGCCTTCAGCCTCGTCCCGGTTTCGGTCGCGTTCTTCGCGGCAGCCGCGCTGCTCGTCACCTTCCGGGCGATCTCACCGCGCGACGCTTATGATTCGATCGAGTGGCCCATCCTCGTCATGCTGGCGGCCCTGATCCCGGTAAGCGACACCTTGCGCTCGACCGGAACCACGGATCTGCTCGCCGGCTGGCTCGCGAGTGTCGGCATACATCTTCCCGGCTGGGGTGCGGTGGCGCTGATTCTCGTCTCCGCTATGGCGGTCACGCCCTTCCTGAACAACGCTGCGACAGTGCTGGTCATGGCCCCGATCGGCGCGAGCTTTGCGAAGAGCCTCGGTTACAGCCCCGATGCCTTCCTGATGGCGGTGGCGATCGGTGCGGCCTGCGACTTCCTCACGCCGATCGGCCACCAGTGCAACACGCTGGTGATGGGGCCGGGAGGGTATCGTTTCGGCGACTACGCCCGGCTTGGCGCGCCGCTGTCGCTGCTGGTGATCCTGCTCGGCGTGCCGCTGATCATGCTGGTCTGGCCGCTACGATAGGGCCTTGGCCTCGCGCCGCCGCTGCGGCAGCATGATCGTCCCGGATGCGGCGACCACCAGCACGAGGCCGAGCCAGTCGCTCGGCGTCGGTCGCTCGCCGAGCAGCAGCACGGAACCCAGCACGCCGACGGCCGGCACCATCAGCGTGCCAAGGCTGGCAATGCCCGCGGGCAGCCGCGCGATCACCGTGAACCACAGGAAATAGGCCAGCGCCTGTGCTCCCAGGATATGGAAGGTCAGCGCGGCGAAGGTCCGCGCCTCCAGCATCTTGGGAACGGGCAAGCCCTCGAAGACCAGCATGCCGATGCCGGCGACGACACCGCCGATCAGCAGTTGCCAGGCGGCGATGGTCAGTGCCGGTGCCGAAACCGGCCAGCGCTTGGTGACGATCGTGCCCAGGGCCCAGCTCACGCTGGCGATCAGCGCGTAAAGCAGGCCGATGGAGAACGAGCCGCTGGCGAGCAATGGCAGGCCGAGGCACAGCAATCCCGCGGCGCCGAGGCCGAGGCCGAGCAGGCGCCTTTCGTCAAAGGGCTCGGCAAGGACGAACCGTGCGAGCAAAGTCGCCCAGATCGGCATGGTGAAGGTCAGGATCGCCGCCCGCGAAGTCGGCGCGGCGAGCTGTGCGAAGGCAAGCAATACGTTGAAGGCGGCAATCGAAAGGAAACCGGCAATCGCCAGCCTCAACCATTGGCCTCTGGGCACTGACAGAGAGTGCCCGCGTGCGAGTCCGATGGCGACCAGAGCCAGCCCCGCAAAGCTCATGCCGCCGGCCCGGAGCGTCCAGGGCGCGATCTCGGTCAGCGAGATGCGGACAGCCGGCCAGTTGAAGCCCCAGAGCAGGCCGAGCAGCGGAACGAGCAGAAGCGAACGACCAGGGCTTTGCGACATGGTGTGACTATGGCCGAACCGGCGGCGCCATCGTCATGCCAAATCGCGCAGGAGCGGATGCACGTTTATCGCCCCGGCCGCCGCGCGGCGTCACTCCGGGACGCTCTCGACGCCGCACCATTCGGCCACGAACAGGGCCATGGTTCCGGTGATGCGCTTCAGCGAGGCTAGGCTGACGCGCTCGTCAAAAGCGTGGATGTTCTCCGAAATCGGGCCGTAGCACAGCGCCGGAATCTTGTCGTAGAGCGCATAGACGCGGGTATCGAGATAGCCCGCCGTCATGAAGCTCTTCAGTGGTTTGCCGGTCGCGCCCTGATGCGCCCGGCCGAGCACCGCCTCCGCCTCGCTGCCGGGCTCGAGCACATAGCCTTCCGAATAGAAGCCGTTGAAGGTCACGCTCGGCGGATTGTTGGCGAGGAACGAATCGCCCCGCGCATGCGTCAGCACGCAAGCCTCGATCCGCTTCGCCAACTCCTCGGCGCTGACACCGGGATAGAGGCCTATGCGGCAGTCGATCCTGCACCAGCACGGTACGGAGGAGGCCCAGTCGCCACCCTCGATCTTGCCGATATTCAGGTTGATCGGATGGGCGACGTCCTCGAAATGCTCGCGTCCGGCCTTCTCCGCGTTCAGCTCTTCCTCCAGCTTCCGCAACGCCCCGATCACGCGATAGGCCCCGTCGATCGCGTTCGCGCCTGCGCCCATTTCGCGCACATGCATCGGCACGCCGCGCACCTCGATCTGGAACCAGAGCACACCGGTATTGGCGCGCACCAGCATCTCCTCCTCAGGCTCCGGGATCAGCACCGCGTCGGCCTTGTAGCCGCGCAGATGCGTCATCAACGCGCCGTTACCGGTCGATTCCTCCTCGACCACCGACTGCACATAGACAGTCGCTGCCGGCTGCAGGCCGATGCGCCGGAGCGCGTCGAGGCAGAACAGGTTCGCGGCATGCCCAGCCTTCATGTCCGCGCCACCGCGGCCATAGAGCCAGTCGCCCTCGATCACCGGGTCGAAGGGCCGATGCGTCCAGAGCGTGCCCGGCCCGGTCGGCACGACATCGACATGCGCCTGCAGAATCAGGGAGCGCCCCTTTTCCTCGCGCGGGTGATGGATGCCGACGACGATCGGCGCATCCGAATGCTCATCGGAGAACGGCGCGCCACCGGGATGGGCCGCAATCGCCTCCCGGTCCATTCCGAAGCGGTCCATCGTGAAGCCGCGCCCCTTGAGCGCCCGGAAGACGAAATCCTGCACCGCGTGTTCCTGCCCGCGCAGCGAGCCGAAGCGGATCATCTCCTGCGTGAAGGCGATTTGCTCGGCAAAGCCGGCCTCCACTGAAGCAAGGATGCGGTCGCGAAGCGCGGGATCGAGAGGCATGGGCAGATCTCCGGTCGGTTAGGCGGTAAGCAGGTGCTCGCCGTCATGCTCGGCCGTGTGCCGAGCATCCGCGTCTCGCGACGCGGATGGCAGGTGAGGACATGGATGGCCGGGACAGGCCCGGCCATGACGACGAGGCGATGGCAGGCAAGGCGGTTTCACAGCGCGAAGCGGCGGCCGCCGGGCACGGCGGCGAGCAGTTGGCGCGTGTACTCATGCTGCGGATTGGCGAAGAGCGCAGCCGTCGGGCCGGTTTCGACGATACGCCCACGCTGCATCACGGCGATGCGGTCGCAGATCTGAGCAGCCACACGCAGGTCATGCGTGACGAACAGGATCGCGAGGCCGAGTCGCTGCTGGATATCCTTGATCAGCGTCAGGATCTGCGCCTGGACCGAGACGTCGAGCGCCGAGACAGCCTCGTCCGCAACCAGCACGTCGGGCTCGAGTGCGAGCGCACGGGCGATGCCGATGCGCTGGCGCTGCCCGCCCGAGAATTCGTGCGGATAGCGGTCGATCGCATTGGCCGAGAGCCCGACGAGCTCGAGCAGTTCCTTTGCCCGCCCGAGCGCCTGCGCGCGCGGCGTGCCATGGGCGACCGGCCCGTCCGAGATGATCCGCCCAACCGTCTGGCGCGGATTGAGCGAGGCGAACGGATCCTGGAAGACCATCTGGATGCGCTTGCGATGCTCGCGCAGCGCAGCCGGACCGAGATCACTCAGGACGAGGTCTCCCAGTGCGATTCGCCCGCCATCGGGCTCGATCAGCCTGAGGCAGCAGCGCCCGACCGTCGACTTGCCCGACCCGGATTCGCCAACCAGCCCGAGCGTTTCGCCGCGAGCCAGGGTGAAGCTGATATCGTCGGCAGCCTTCACCTCGCGCCCGGGCCGGAAGAAGCTGCGCTTGCGATAGACCTTGCCGAGTTTCTCGACACTCAGCACAGGCACAGTCTCGGCGATCGGCGGGCGCTCCGGTGGCGTCATCGACGGCACGGCCGCGAGCAGCCGCTTCGTGTAGTCGTGCCTCGGGTGCGACAGCACGGCGTCGGCCGTGCCCTCTTCGACGAGTTTGCCCTGCTTTAGCACGGCGATGCGATCGGCGATCTCGGCAACGACGCCGAAATCATGGGTGATGAAGAGCACCGCCGTTCCATGCTTGCGGCGCAGATTGTCGATCAGCTTCAGGATCTGCGCCTGCGTGGTCACATCGAGCGCCGTGGTGGGTTCATCGGCGATCAGCAGCTTGGGTTCGAGTGCCAGCGCCATCGCGATCATCACGCGCTGGCGCTGGCCACCGGAGAGCTCATGCGGATAGGCCTTGGCCAGGCGCTCGGGGTCGGGCAGGCCGACCTCCGTCAGCAACGCCAGCGCACGGGCATGGCGCTCGGCATTGCTGTGCAGGCCATGCGCCTCGAACGTCTCGATGATCTGGTCGGCCACCCGCATCACGGGGTTGAGCGAGGTCATCGGCTCCTGGAAGATCATGCCGACCTCACGGCCGCGCACGTCCTGCATCGCAGCCTCGTCGAGCGCCAGCAAATCACGCCCCGCAAGGCGGATCGCGCCCGCAGCGGGCTTCACGGCCTTCGGCAGCAGCCCCATCACCGCATGCGCGATCATTGACTTGCCGGAGCCGGATTCGCCGACGACGCAGAGCGTTTCACCGGGAGCGATGGTCAAGGAGACATCCTCGACCGCGAAGGCGCGGTCGGCGAGTGCCGGGAGAGCTAGCTTCAATCCCTCGATGGCGAGAACGGGCGTCGTCATCACTCCCTCCCCCGCGCCAGGCGCGGGTTCAGCGCGTCGTTCAGCCCCTCGCCCGCAAGATTGAGCGCAAGAACCGTGAGGAAGATCGCAAGGCCGGGGAAGAAGCTGATCCACCACGCGTCGATCAGGCGTGTGCGCCCGGCACCGACCATGTAGCCCCAGCTCATCAGGTTCGGGTCGCCCAGCCCGAGGAAGGAGAGCGAGGATTCCAGCAGGATCGCCGAGCCGATCATCAGCGAGCCCATCACGATGATCGGCGCGATGGTGTTGGGCAGCACCTGGCTGAAGATGATGCGGGGCGTCGACTGGCCGATCGTCACGGCAGCCTGCACATATTCGCGCGTCTTCAGCGACAGGACCTCCCCACGCACCAGCCGCGCCACGGGCGGCCAGCTGACCACCCCGATCGCGAGCACGATCGAACCGAGCTGCGGCTGCAGGATCGCGACCATGACGATGGCGAGTGCGAAGCTCGGGATCGTCTGGAAGAACTCGGTGAAGCGCATCAGAGCATCATCGACGAAACCGCCCGCATACCCTGCGACTGCGCCGAGCGGCACACCGATCAGCAACGCGACCAGCGTCGAGACCACGCCGATCATCAACGAGACCCGCGCCCCATGCACCAGCCCTGAAGCGATGTTGCGCCCTAGCGTATCTGTGCCGAGCGGGAAGCGCTCCATGACGAAGGGAGCAAGGAACGGCCGGCCGACTGTGCGCCACGGCGATTGCGGAAAGAGCGACGGCGCCAGCAATGCGAAGACGATGACGACAAGCAGGATGATCAACCCGACCACCGCGCCGCGATTGCGCGCGAAACGCTTGAGGAAGCTCATGATGTCGCCTCGATGCGCGGATCGGCCAGCCGGTAGACCAGGTCCGTAAGGATATTGAAGCCGACGACCATGGCCGACGAGACGAAGAAGACACCAAGAAGCACCGAGTAATCGCGCTGCACCAGGGCGTCGAACATCAAGCGGCCGATGCCGGGCCAGGCGAAGACCGTCTCGGTCAGTACCGCGCCGCCGACGAGCTGACCGGCCTGCAGGCCAGCCAGCGTCACGACCGGCAGGATCGCGTTCCTCGCCACATGCCGGCGCGAGACGACCCCCGGTGAAAGCCCCTTCGCGCGGGCCGTCTTGACGAAATCGGCGCCGGCAATCTCGAGCATCGAGGCCCGCATCATCCGCGCGTAGAGCGCCGTGAAGAACAATCCGAGCGTCAGCGCCGGCAGGAAGAGATGCTGCGCGATATCGAGCGCCCGAGCGAGGCCGGTATAGTTCGCGCCGATCGTCTCGAAGCCGACATTCGGCACGAGGCCGAGCTTCAGCGAGAAGACGATCTGGCTCATCAGCGCGATCCAGAAGAGCGGCGTCGCGTAGAAGACGAGTGCAAGCGTGGTGATGACGCTGTCCTGCCAGCGCCCGGCCCGTCGCGCCGCAAGCGCGCCCATCAGAACACCCAGACCCAGCGACACGAGAAATGCCGCGCCGGTCAGCAGCAGAGTCGCGGGCAGCCGGTCCAGGATCAGCTCGAGCACGGGCCTCTGCTGGCGATAGCTGAAACCGAGATCGAGCGAGGCATAGCCTTTGAGATAGATCCAGAGCTGTTGGATCAGCGGCTGATCGAGGCCAAAGCGCGCCCGCAACTGCTCGAGCAACACTGCATCGGCCGCACCGGCCTCTCCCGCCAGAACCTGCGCGGGATCGCCCGGGGCGGCGCGGATCAGGAAGAAATTCAGGATCGCGATGGCGAAGAGGACGACGATCCCCTTCACCAGCCGGCCCGCGAGAAATTGAGCGAGGTTCATCACATGCCTTCGGCGCTACGGACAGGCAATATGGCCCGCCTGCGTCATCCCGAACGGAGCGTGGCTCGAACTCGGGATCGTCTTCAGGAAGAGGCGCGTTGCGAAGTGCAGGCGTCATGCCGTCCCGGATCGCCGCTGCGCGACGTCCGGGACGGCAATGGCCTCACTCCTTCCAGGCGTCGCGGAAGCCGTCATCCACGCCAATGCCGGTGGTGACGAGGTTCTTGACGTTGCAGCGATAGATCGTCGGGAAATCCATCTCTAGCAGCCAGAGTACCGGCAACTCGTCTGCCAGCAGCTTCTGCACCTTGGTGTACAGCTCCTGGCGCTGCGCATCCGTCGGCGCGATGGCCGCCTCGGCGAAGAGCTTGTCGACTTCCGGGTTCGAATAGCCGCCGACATTGGCGAAGGGATTGCCCTTGGCGATGTTGCTCGAGATGTAGCTGCGCGCCACACCCATCGCCGGATCGCCGAGCTGGTAGAGGAAGTTGAAATTCAGGTCGAAGTCCCAGTTGCTGGCCTTCTGGGTCCAGCCGGGCACGTCGGTGTTCTCGATCTGAATCTTGACCCCGACATCCTCGAGATTCTGCTTGATCGCCTCGGACCAGCGGCTCCAGGTCTCGCCGTAGGGCAGGTTGAGCAGCTTGATCGTCTCGCCCTTGTAGCCGGACGCCTTGATCAGCTCCTTCGCCTTCGCCGGATCGAAAGCATATGTCGGCACGTCAGACGAGTAGAAGCGCGTCTTCGACGAAATCGGCCCTGTCGGCAGCTTGCCGAGCCCGCCCCAGACCACATCCTTCCCGAATTCGCGATCGATCGCGTACATCAGGCCCTGGCGGAATTGCTTGTTGCCGAGGATGCCGTTGCGCACGTTCGGCGTCAGCCAGGCATGCGGGGCGAACATCTCCCAGCCCTTGGTCGTCACGCAGGTATTAGGCAGCTTCGAGAGCCGCGCCACGTCGTAGACATCGACGGAGCCCCCGGTCAGCACGTCGACCTTGCCGGTCTCATAGGCGACCGCGCGCGCCGCCGCATCCGGGATGATCTGCCAGTAGATCTCGTCGAGGTTCGGCTTGCCCTTCAGCCAATAGTTCTCGTTCTTGACCAGGTGGATATAGGAGCCCTTCTTCCACTCCTTCAGCTTGAACGGGCCAGTGCCGATTGGCGTGTTGTTCGCCGGATTCGCCCGATAATCGGTGCCGTCATAGATGTGCTTCGGGATCATCGGCGCCGAGGCGACTTCCTGGGTCATGATCAACGGGCCGAAGGGCTGCTTCAGCGTGATCTTGACCGTGAGATCGTCAACCTTCTCGATCTTCTCAACCTGAGCGTTCACGATCGGCCGCCAGCGCGGATGGACCTCGCGCAGGAACTTGTCGAGCGTGAACACGACGTCGTCCGCCGTGAAGGGCTTGCCGTCATGCCAGGTCACGCCCTCCTGAAGCTTGAAGGTGTAGACCTTCGCGTCAGGAGAAATCTCCCAGCTTTTGGCGAGCGATGGCTGCGGATTGAGCTTCTCATCGTAACGAAGCAGCGACTCGTAGATATTGCCGGCGACCATGTTGGTCGGGCCGTTCTGGTTCAGCCCCTGCATCAGCATTGGAGGCTCGGGCTGCACCACGACATGCACGGTGCCCCCCTTCTTCGGCTCCTGCGCGGTGGCTGCGCCGAGCGCGAGCACTGAGGCGGCAAGCGCCAGGCCAAGTCTCAATCCGGTCATTGTTGTTCTCCCGTTCCCCTGTGCCGGTTCCGGCAGCTGCATGAGCACACCGGGTACGGCCTCTCTTTTCGACTGGCATCGCGGCCTGGCGGGATCGCACCCGAACATGTGCCGATTAGCAAGCTCCACGCCATTGAAAGCCAGAGTCAAAATTCGTGTCAATGGCTGACATGACGTGTTATTAGACGACACGATGAAAGTTCAGGCGATTGGCGCTGCGAGAGGGCCGATGGACAGCGCAGGCGACAGCCGGACCGCGAAACTTCCGCCGGGCGTCCCGATCGTCAGGGCGCTCGACCGTGCCATTGCCCTGCTCCGTGCCTTCCGCCCCGAGCAACCGCGCCTTGGGCTGAGCGAGCTCGCGCGCCAGGTCGGACTCGACAAGGGCACCACGCGGCGGCTGCTGCAGACCTTGCAGCTCAACGAACTGGTCGAGCATGACGATCGCTCGCAGACCTACGCATTGGCGGTCGGGCTGATCGAACTCGGCAGCGCCGTCACGACCGGGCGCGAGCTTCGGGACGTGGCCGGCCCCTATCTGACCGAGATCGCCGAGAAGACCGGTGCGACCTCGTTCCTATGGGTCCATATCTCGGGCAGGGCTTTGTGCGTGGATCGGGTCCGCGCCTCGCTGCCGCATGTCGACGCGACATGGTTCGCGGTCGGCGCTCAGGCGCCGCTGAACTGCGGCGGCGGCCCGCGGGTGATCCTGGCCTATCTCGACGAGGCGCAGCGGCGACAGGCACTGGCCCTGGAACTGCCAAAGCGCGCACCGGCAAGTCAGACGGACCCTGAGCTGCTCTGGCGCGAGGCGGATCGTATTCGCACGCAAGGCTGGGAGCTGGCCGCCGACGACTTCTTCATCGGCTTGACGGGTGTCGGCGTGCCGATCTTCGATCGCGGCGGCGCGCTCGCCGGCGCACTCAGCATCTCGTCGCTGACCTCGATCGTCGCACCAGAAGGGCGCCCGGCCCATCTCGATGCCTTGCAGGATGCTGCCATGCGCATCGGGGCACGCCTTCTCCCCGCCTGATCGACGCCTGCCGAAGCAGCAGGCTAGGGAAAGGCAGCGGATTCCTGTATTGGACGCTGGCGCGCGAAGCACCCGCCAATCGGGGAGAGCGCTTGCCGACTGGAGCCGACGCTCGGGCTCTCAAGGGCTTCGAGCGTTCATTTCGCTGCACTGAAGCGCATCGCCATCGCCGCTGAGGCGGTCAATCCACGGCCTTGTAGGCATTGGACGGCTATTCGATATTGATTTGCCGGCTTTCTAACATAGGTTCTGTTTTTGGGGAGGACTCAGGTTTCGATGAAGAAGGCGAAGTCAGGATTGGGAAAGCCGCGATCGCAGATCGCCGCGCTCCCCATCCGCCGATCGCCGACAGGGGAGCCGGAGCTCCTCCTTGTCACGACACGCACGACACGACGATGGATCGTTCCCAAGGGCTGGCCCATCAAGGGCAAGAAGAACCATGAGGCTGCGGCGATCGAAGCGCGCGAAGAGGCCGGCGTGATCGGCAAGGCCCACAAGAAACCCGCCGGGCGCTATATCTACTGGAAGCGGATGAACGACCACTTCGTGCTCTGCAAGGTGGCGCTCTATATTCTTGACGTCGAGCGTCGGCTTGAAAAATGGGCCGAGCACAATCAACGGCTTTCGCATTGGTTCACGCTTGAAGATGCCGCCGATATTGTCGAGGAGCCCGGCCTGAAGGCCGCAATCCGTTCGCTGGAGCTGAACTGATCAGCGCGGCGGAGTGCGCAGGCGCGGCGCCGTACCCTCAGCCGCGCCTCCTGATCCCCGTCACCGCCCGGTCAGGAACAGACCAGAGACAAGATAGGCGATAGCCGAGATCAGCCCCGCCATCGGCATCGTCACGATCCAGGCGAAGACGATGCCACGAGCGACCCCCCATCGCACGGCCGTCACGCGCCGCGCCGCACCGACACCGATGATCGCGCCCGTGATCGTATGCGTCGTCGAGACCGGGATGCCGAGATAGGTCGCCATGAACAGCGTGATCGCGCCGCCCGTCTCCGCGCAGAAACCCTGCTGAGGTGAAAGCCGGGTGATCTTCGAGCCCATGGTGTGAACGATCCGCCAGCCACCACAGAGCGTGCCGAATGCCATGGCCGCCTGGCAGGAGATGACGACCCAGAACGGCACCGAGAACGTCTCGCCCATCATGCCATGCGAGAACAGCAGCACTGCAATGATGCCCATCGTCTTCTGCGCGTCATTCGCCCCGTGTCCGAGCGAGTAGAGCGAAGCCGAAACGAACTGCAGCACCCGGAAGGTACTGTCGACCTTGATCGGGGCCACGCGCAGGAACACCCAGGAGACGATCAGGACGAGGAGCAGCGCCAGGGCGAAGCCGATGGCCGGAGACATGAAAATCGCGACGAAGGTCTTGCCGAGCCCCCACCAGACGATCGACGAGAAGCCGGCCTTGCTCAGCCCGGCCCCGACCAGTCCACCGATCAGTGCATGCGACGAACTCGACGGAATGCCTGCGATCCAGGTGACGACATTCCAGACGATGGCGCCCGTCAGGGCACCGAAGATGACACGGTCATCGACGATCGCGGTCTGGACGATGCCGGACCCGACGGTCTCGGCGACATGCAGGCCGAAGAACAGGAACGCGATGAAATTGAAGAAGGCAGCCCAGAACACCGCCCAACGCGGCGCCAGAACCCTGGTCGAGACGATGGTCGCGATCGAATTGGCCGCATCGTGAAGTCCGTTCAGGAAATCGAACAGAAGCGCGACCGCGATCAGGAAGACCAGGGCAAAGGCGACGCTTGAGAAATCCACCGGGCCAACCGCCTAGAGATGTTCGAGGACGATACGGCTGACGCGCTTGGCGACATCCTCGAAACGGTCCACCACCTTCTCGAGATGATCGTAGATCTCTGCGCCGACGATGAAACCCATCGTGTCCGAGGTCTGGTGCGCCTTGAACAACGCCTTCAGGCCCTGGTCGTACAGTTCGTCGGATCGCTCCTCGATGGCCCGGATGTCCTTGGCCAGTGCGCCGATCGAAATCGCATGTTTCTTGATATCGCGCAGCATCGGCAGCAGCACGACGACGCGCTCGGACGCCTGGACGATGACCGCCCCGAGTTCCTTCATGCAGGGCTCGAAGCTCGTAACCTCGAACAGCGTGATCGCCTTTGCAGTCTTCTGCATCTGGTCGATGGCATCGTCCATCGAACCGATCAGTTCCTCGATATCGCCCCGGTCGAAGGGCGTGATGAAGGTGCGGCCGACTTCCAGCATCACCTCCGCGGCGATCTCGTCGGCACGATTTTCCTGGAACAGCACCTCGGCGCAACCTGCCTCCACCGGGGTTTCGCCCTTGAGCAGGCTGTTCAGGGCCGCGGCACCTGCCACCAATGTCCTGGAATGGCTCTCGAACAGGTCGAAGAACTTGGGCTCCTTGGGCAGGAGCTTCTGAAACCAGCCGAGCATCGGCGCCTCGTCATGTCATCGATCCGTCACAATCGCGATAAGCGGTTGGTATATCGCTGTAAAGCGGCATGCGCGATCGCACGGGGCGTAATCCCGAGGGCGGCCGTCGCCAGGCGATTGAGAGGGAAATGGTGGGCCGGGCCGGATTCGAACCGGCACCGGCGCTGTTATGAGCAGCGAGCTCTAACCGTTGAGCTACCGGCCCACTCTTCGCCTAACACCCTCGCCTTCTGTCCCGCAAGACCCCAGCACGGCCCGCAAACTGAAACGGCCCCACTGCGTCTCGCAAGCGGGGCCGTTGTCACGATGGATGAAGGGGGAAGCGCTCAGGCGGCCCGGGCGACCGACATCCCGCCGTGCCCGGCGACGTGCCCCTCACGGAACTGGAAGCGCCCGATATGCTCGGTCAGCGCGCGGGTCTGCTCATCCGTCAGCGCGAGCGCGGCATTCGTCTCCTCGACCAGCGCAGCATTCTGGTGCGCCATCGTACCGATGCCATCGATCTCGTTGTTGATGGCAGATACGTCGCTCGCCTGGCTCCGCGCCGTTTGCGAGATGCCGTTCATCAGTCCGGAGAGATCATTGACCGAGGACACGATGCTTTCGAACATCGCCGACGTCTCCTCGACGAGGCCGACTCCGACCGCGACATCGCCATGCGCGGCCTCGACCAGGCGCTTGACGTCGTTCGAGGCATCCGCCGAGCGCTTCGCGAGACTGCGCACCTCGGCCGCGACGACCGCGAAACCGCGGCCGCTATCGCCGGCGCGCGCCGCCTCAACCGCCGCATTGAGCGCCAGCAGGTTGGTCTGGAAGGCGATCTCGTCGATCATCGAGATGACTTCCGAGATCTTGTCGGACGAGGCGCGGATGCGACGCATCGCGTCCAGCGCCGAGGCGACGACCTTTTCGCCCTGCTGGGCACGCTGCTCGGCACTCTCGGCCATGCCCATGGCCTGCGAGGCTTCGTCAGCCGTCTTCTTCACGGTGCCCGCGAAGGCGCCGAGCTGATTGGTCGCCATCGAGACAGCGTTGCTTTCCTCCGTCGTACGCTCGGCGAGGTCTGTGACACCATCGAGGATCTCGCTGGTCGCACTGCGCACGGCCGAAACCGTATCCGAAAGACGCGCCAGCGTGCTTTCGAATTCGTCGGCGAGGCCGTTGGCACCGTCCTTGAGCTCGGCGAAAGCGCCGTGATAGCTGCCCTCGACCCGGGTCGAGAGCTGGCCGGCCGACAGTTCGGCCAGCACTTCGCAGGTCTCCGAGAGCCCGGCCTGGACGGTTTCGAGCAGGGCATTGACGGAACCCGCAAGCGCATTGAGTTCGGCATCGGCGAAGCTTGCCGAGACGCGGCGGCTGAAGTCGCCGGCGGCCGCGGCCTCGACCACCTGGCCGAAGGCTTCGCCCAGCTCCTGCATCATCTCACGACGGCGCTGCTGCGCCAGGGCCTCGTCCTCGATCTTCGCCGCTTCGGCGGCTCGCAGCGCCAAGGCATTGTCGCGGAACAGCAGCACGCTGCGCGCAATGTCCGAGATCTCGTCATTGCCCTTGGTCTCTACGGTTGCGTCCAGCTGCCCATCGGCAATGGCCCGTGTCGCCGTCCACAGCTTGTTGAGACGGCCGACGATCATCGGGCGGACATAGAAGAGCGAGAGCGCCAGCGCGACGAGCAGCGAGCCGAGCCCGATTGCGCCGAGCCACCACTTGCTGTCCTCGATCAGGTTGCCGGTCGACGTGCCCGCGGAATGCGCCTCGTCGCGGGCCGCCTTGACCAGCGTCTCGACCTCGCGGCGCACAACTTCAGCCGCACGATTGAGGTCCGACAGGCCGGCGCGAATAGCCCCCTGAGTCACGATGTCGCGGTCGCGCACGTCGAACAGGCCGCTGCTGCCTTCGGCGACGTTGAGGATCGCATTGACCGAGCGCACACGGCCCTGGTTCGGCACGATCTTCTCGGCATCGGCAAGGCCGGTGCGGACGAGCTTGGCAATCGCCTGGAAGCGTTCGCGCGCGGTTCCGAGCTGCGAGCTGTCGCTGATCTGGGCGATTTCGCGCAGGATGCCGCTGAGCTCGCTAACATCGGCTTGCAGGCTCCTGGCCAGGTCGAAGGCCGTGAAGTCGCGGCCGGCAAGGGATTTCAGCGCTGAGGTCAGTTCGTCGCCCGACAGATTGGCCGCATTCTCGATGCCATAGGCGAGATTGAATTTCGCCTCCTCAGCTTCGGTGCCGACGGCCTTGACGAAGTCCTCCCGAGCCTTGCCAAGAGTCTCGACCGCGATCTGCGCCTCGCTGGCGTTACGGAGCCTCTGCCCCGTCAGGTCGTTGAGATCGTTGATCTGCCGCGAGAGTTCATCGATCGCCTTCTGGGCCTTTGCCTTGTCCTGCCCGCGATCGGAGACCTTGCGCAGCAGCTCGAACTGCTTGGCTTCAATGAGATCGAGCTCCCCCGTCAGTTCGGACCGCTCCTTGGCATTCTGGACTTCGCTGAAGCGTGCGGCGAGTGCCGTGGATTTCGTTGCTGCCTGCGAGAGCTCGAGCGCCAGCTCGACCACCGGCATCTTGTTCTCGATCATGTCGTTGACCGTCTGGTTCACCCGGCCATAGGAAAACCAGGCGACCGCGGATGCGACGATCGTCAATACGGTCAGAATGCCGAGCGCGGCATAGATGCGCGCGGCAATGCCGACGCGCAGCGGCGTGCGCTGCCGCGTGGGCTTCTTGACCTTCTTCATAGTCGTTCTCCGGGATGCATGCAGCGCGCGACGGCGGGGCCTCAGGAAGGAAACCGCGACGCAGACAGCGGGGCTCGGCAGGAGCCTCGTTGATCAGGCATGAACAGTTCCCCAGCTCTCTTTAGGTCAGCCCTTAGAGTTAGGCTTCTTGAACCCTAAGATCGGGGACATGCGCTTAAAAAACGCTTAAGTGAGCGCCCTGTTCTGAATCGCCCGATGGAGCGGCCGATTCAGCTTCCGTTAACCTCTTCGAAAGGCTGGCTCGCACCGGTGCCGGCTCAGTGCGTCAGCGTCGGTATCTTTGTCTTGGTTGCGATGGCTTCCGCGAGCTTCTTGACGAGCTGCGTATTGCCTTCGGTCAGCGTTCCCCCCTGAAAGAAACCGGCCCATTTCCTCACTGGCAACCAGTTTGTCGTGCCTGAATCGCCGAAGAAGACCAGCATCCTGTTTTCCTGATCCATCTTGACGCTGGAACTCCATTTGTAATTGAGGCCGGGGGCAGCTGGCGGCGTACCGGTCCAGGTCCGTGGCATGATGTCAGCGGCAGGATAATCGGGATTCTTCAGGGATTGGCTGTGGGATGGCTGATGCGCATCAGCGTCGGTCCAGACGGCAATGACGTTGAACGACGCCGTGATCAGCTGGCCTGCGCTCGCTCCACCGACCACGGCCGCGCCCTTCTTGATCCAGGTCGAATTCATGCCCTCATTGACGCATTCAAGGCCCGATTCAGGCAGGTCGCCCCCACCGCTGGCCTTTTCGGGCGAGACGAAACTCGAGAAGAGTGTCGCTTGATCGGGCAGCCTCCAGAACTCGCCAATTTCCATGGGAGGCCGGTCACCATAGTCCCGAGGGTCCTTCTTGGTGCCGCTATTGCCCCCGAAATCACGGTAGAAGATGGGCTTCACCCGCATCGACTCGAAGGGATCGATCTTCTTCGCCTTCAGCTCATCGTTCAGGTTCTTCTCGAAGTTCAGGGCAGCGTTCTTCACCGCGTTGAGCGTGTTCTGCATGGACCCGGTCGCATCGATGCACATCACCAGATCGAGGTGACGCACCTGCGGCTTTGCGATGAGTGCCTTCGCCGTGGTCGCGACCTTGGTCGTGGATCCTCCGATGAAGTTGCCGAACATCGTCTTGACGTTCGCGCTCGCATCCCCCTTCACCGCCGCCGCGCCGTCGACGATGGCAAAGCTCGAGATGACGGCCGTGCCGGGAAAGCCCGGCGGCAGGGCTGCCGTAAGGTAGCGGTTCGCGGCGGCAAGCCGCTCGCTGTCGCTTTCGTTCAGCTTGGCCGCGGCCAGAACCGCCGAGTCGAGTGCGCTTTGCAGATCGATGCGGGCATTCTGGGCCTGCGAGGTATCGACGAGAACGCCGATGAGCGCGATCAGCGGTACCAGCAGGATCGCGAAGATCATCGCAACGGCACCCCGTTCGTCACTGTGCAGGTGTGACGACAGAACGGTCAGTTTGCGGAGACGAAGAACGACCGAGCGATGCATGGCGATGGTTGTCCAATGGAATTTGACCCATGGAAGGAACCATCTGGCCCTGTCACAATCGTTAATGCGCTGCCTCAACCTCTTGGCGCAGTGAAGAAACCTTTAGCGAGATCGCAGAAATCTGGCAGCAGCCTGGCGCCTATGCGCCGGGAAGCGGCGGCACCGGCCGCGGACGGCCCTCTTCGTCGATCGCAACGAAGGTGAAGGTCGCATCGGTGACCTTCTCGTGCAGGGTCGTCCGAAAGCGCTTCGCCCAGGCCTCGACATGGATCTTCATCGAGGTCCGGCCAACGGATTCGACATGGGTGTAGACGCTGAGCACATCGCCGACCTTGACCGGGCGGATGAAAGTCATGGCTTCGACCGCGATCGTCACCACCCTGCCCTGTGCCCGATCGACGCCCGCGATTCCGCCCGCCGAATCCATTCGAGACATCACCCAGCCGCCGAAGATGTCGCCATTGGCATTCGTATCGGCCGGCATGGCGATGGTGCGAACCGTCAAATCGCCCAACGGCTCCTCGTCCGGCTTTAAGCCTGGCTCAATCATTTCCGCTCCTGTCCTCTCCGACATGGAAGGAATGGAGCACACGATGCAGCATCGGCGCCAGCGCGAAGCCTGTGGCAATCCCCACGAACAGCCTCGAGACAATTGCGCAGGAGCCGGCGAAGATCCTTCCGGCATCATCCTTGCGGGGAAAGACCAACCGCTGCTGGAGAGGCTCTCAGTGTGGCGCTGACGATCCATGGATCGCAGAGACACCGGTCCTGGCTCCTGCGCTATGATCAGTCGTTCAGGAGGACGTCATGACGAGGCACCGACCATGATTTGCATCTCGTTGCGCTATGCCGACGCTCCGCGCATGTATGACTGGCTGATCGAGGCCTTCGGCTTCGAGAAGCACGCTGCCTATTACTCGGACGACGGCAAGACCCTGCTCCATGGCGAGCTTCGCATGGGCGAGAGTTTCGTGATGCTCGGCTCTGCCGACAACAATCCCTTCGGCAAGCTGGTCTCACGCCCGGCTGAGCTCGGTGGCACCACAGCCTCGCCCTATGTCGCAACCGACGATATCGATGCCCGCTGTGAGCGCGCCCGCAGGGCCGGTGCCGACATCTGCATGGAGCCGACCGACCAGCCCTATGGCAGCCGCGACTTCATCTGCAAGGATCCGGAGGGCCATGTCTGGTGCTTCGGCACCTATCGGCCGGGACCGATGGCGGGGTGATCAGGCTGCCTGCAGCCGTGGCCTTGCCCGCAGCATCAGCCAGGAGACCACGGCGAGATTGATCAGGTTCCAGGCCAGCCCGTTCAGGAAGGCCACCCTATAGGAGGCAAAGAGGTCGTAGATCAGCCCGGAGATATAGCCGCCGAAGGCCATTCCGAGAATCGTCGCCGACATCACGATGCCGATCCGCACCCCGGCCTCCTTGGCCGGCAGGTACTCGCGGATGATCACCGCATACATCGGCACGATCCCGCCCTGGAACAGGCCAAAGATGCCGGTGACGATGTAGAGCGAGGTCAGCCCGTCGAAGAAGAGATAGAGGAAGAGCGCAACACCCTGCATCACCGAGCCAAGCGCCAGGGTTGCCGCTCCGCCGATCCTGTCAGAGACGAAGCCGGAACCGATGCGGCTGACGATGCCGAGCAGCAGCATCAACGAGAGCATTTCGGCGCCGCGCGCGACGCCATAGCCGAGGTCGCCGCAATAGGCGACGATATGGACCTGCGGCATCGCCATTGCGACGCAGCAGGCGAAGCCGGCGACCGAAAGCAGCAATTGCAGCTGGTTCGCGGAAAGACCGAGATCGCCGCGAGCCCCGGCACTCGAAGCCTCGGCCGCTGCCAGCGCTTCCGCGGCCGGGCGCCTGCGGAAGAACAGGGAAAGCGGCACCAGCACGACCAGCGCCGTCAGACCAATTCCGATATGCGTGGCGCGCCAACCATGGTTCTGCAATCCCCAGGTGATCACCTGCGGCCAGATCACACCCGCGAGATAGCTGCCAGATGCGCCGAAGACCACGGCGAGCCCGCGATGCTTGCGGAACCAGTGCGAGAGATCGGCGATCAGAGGCGAGAACCCCGCAGCGCCGCCGATCCCGATCAGCAGGCCGTGGGCGAGCGCGAATTGCCAGAGCGTGCCGGCAAGACCCGCAAGCACATAGCCCGCACCGAGAAAGATCCCGCCCATCACGATCGGAACGACGATGCCGTAACGATCGGCGATCCGGCCCATCAGGATATTGCCGAGGCCGAAACCGAGCATGACGGCGGTATAGGGCAGCGAAGCACCCGCCCGCGCAGTGCCGAACTCAGCCTGAACGGAGGGAAGCACGACGACCACCGACCAGGTGCCGACGCAGGCGACGGTGCCGACAAGTAGCGCCATCGCCAGCCGCAGCCAGGCATAGGAGGAATCAGGCGCGTAGCGCTCGTGCTGGAGAGACATGTTTCCTCGCCGGCCGATTTCGGAGAACGGCTCTCTTATGACGCGGCGATGATTAGGCACCGCGAACCCAGGCGGCAAGCGCGCCGGCCGCAGTGGGGCACGGCGTCCGCAGCGCGACGCGGCAGTTCCGGCATACCAAAGGGAGGCGGCGCGCGGGGTGCCTACCCCTTTAGCCCGCGAGACCTCGGTTCGCCCGCGGACCAGGCTACGGACGCCGCATCATGATCATCTTCTCCTGCGCCATCTCGCGCATGGTGAAGGGAATGCCGCCAATTCCGTAGCCGGACTCGCGTCGTCCCGCGAAAGGCATCCAGTCGGTCCGGAATGCGGTCGGGTCGTTGATCATCACCGCGGAAGCATCGAGACGGTCGGCGGCCCGCATCGCGACATCGATATCCTGCGCGAAGACGCTGGCCTGGAACGCGACCGGGAGCGAATTCGCCTGTGCGATCGCGTCATCGAGCCGCCGGTAGCGATAGACGCAGGTCACAGGCCCGAAGACCTCTTCGCGCGAGACCTTTGCCTCTGTGGACGGGTCAAGCAGCACGGTCGGTTGCAGGGTCGTTTCCGAGATGCGGCCGCCGCCGATCGCGAGCTTCGCCCCACCGCTCACGGCCTCCTCGACCCAGGAGGCGATCCGGTCGGCCTCGCGGGGATGGATCAGCGGCCCGACTTCGGTATCGGCAAGCGTCGGATCTCCGACGCGCAGCTTCGCGACCCGCGCGACCAGGCGTTCGGTGAACGCCGCAGCGATGTCCTCATGTACGAAGATGCGCTGCGTCGACACGCAGACCTGCCCCGCATGATAATAGCCGCCCTTGACGATCGGCTCGATGATCCGATCGAGATCGGCGCCGCGATCGACGATCGCGGGTGCCGCCCCGCCATGTTCCAGCGCCGAGCGTGCGCCATGGGCAAGCTTGCTGTGCAGATACCAGCCGACCTTCGCCGAGCCGATGAAGCTCAGGAAACCGATGCGCCGGTCTGTCGCCAACTTCTCGGCGAGCGCATTGCTCTCAGGAATGAAGCTCTGGCACCAGTCCTCCGGCAAGCCGGCTTCGTGAACGAGGGCCACGAAATCGCGGCAGGAAAGCGGCGTCGGGCCGGCCGGCTTGATGATCACCGGACAGCCGACGGCGATCGCCGGAGCGACCTGATGCACGATCAGGTTCAGCGGATGGTTGAAGGCCGAGATCGCGGCGACGATCCCGATCGGCTCCTTGGTGGTGAAGGCCCAGCGGCCCGCTCCCGCCGCCGAGAGGCCCATCGGAATCTCGCGCCCGGCAAAATTCCGCAATTCGTCTGCAGCATTGTGCACGCCGTCGATTGCGCGGGTGGTTTCAACGATAGCGTCCGGCAGTGGCTTGCCGCCCTCGCGCGCGATCTGCATGGCAAAATGATGGCGTCGGGCGTCCATGAGACCGGCCAGTCGCCGCAGAATGGCGATGCGCTCATGGGGCTTCAGCCAGCCATCCCGATCCCGGAACACATGTTCGGCCGCCCGCAGCTTGGCTTCAAGCGCAGCAGCGTCATCGGTCTCGATTTCGGCGATAGGAGCGCGGTCAAAGGCTTGAACAACCTGCAGCATCGTCCCCCTCCCGTCAGGCCAGCTCGATATCGGGCGTGCGGTTGCGCAACTCGTCCACCAGAACGCGCGTGTTCTCGGAATAGTCGATCGGCACCTCGACGAGATGAACCCCGCCACCTGCAAACGCGGCTTCCAGCGTTGGAGCAAGATCCTCCGCCGCGACGACGCGTGACCCCTTGGCGCCATAGGCCTCGGCGTAGCGGACGAAATCCGGATTGCCGAATGTCAGGCCGAAATCCGGGAAATTATCGACCGCCTGCTTCCAGCGGATCATGCCATAGGCATTGTCGTTCAGGATGACGACAACGAGATTGAGGCCGAGTCGGACCGCGGTTTCCATCTCCTGCGAGTTCATCATGAAGCCGCCATCGCCACAGACGGCCATGACGCGGCGCTCGGGATACAGCATCGCCGCCATCATCGCCGAGGGCAGCCCTGCCCCCATCGTAGCGAGCGCATTGTCGAGCAGCAGCGTATTGGCGACATGGGTGCGGTAGTTTCGGGCGAACCAGATCTTGTACATGCCATTGTCGAGGCAGACGATACCATCCTCCGGCATCACCTGGCGCACATCATGGACGATGCGCTGGGGCGTGATCGGAAAGCGGTCCTCGTCGGCACGATCATTGATCCGTGCCAGGATCCTTTGGCGCAGGTCGAGCAGCGACACATCGGGTTCAAGCTTGCCGCCAAGCCGTTCCGCGAGCTGCGTCACGGTCGCCCCGATATCGCCGATCACCTCGGCGTCGGGGTGGTAGACCTGCTCCACATTGGCGGATTGATAGCCGATGTGGATCACCTTCGGACCGCCGGCGCTCTGCATCAGGAAGGGCGGCTTCTCGACCGTGTCGTGACCGATCGAGATGATCAGGTCCGCTCGGTTCACGGCTTCATGGACATAGTCGCGTTCGGAGAGGGCAGCGGTCCCCATATAGAGGTTCGAGCCGCCGGTAACCGCGCCCTTGCCCATCTGGGTGTTGAAGAAGGGCAGCCTTGTACGCCGCACAAAGGCCGAGAGTGCCTCAACGAGGCGCGGCCGGTTGCCGGCAGCACCGATCATGACCAGCGGCCTCTTTGCCGCCAGGATCATCTCGGCCGCACGGTCGAGCGCCCCGGTCTGCGCAACCGGTCGCTCGAGCGGATGAACCGGGATGACGGGAATGTCGTCGATCTCCTCGGCGGCGACATCCTCGGGCAACTCGAGATGCACCGGCCCCGGCCGTTCTTCCATCGCAACGCGGAAAGCGTCGCGCACAGCAGCCGGAATGCTGGCGGCGCTGACGATCTGCCGTGTCATCTTGGTCAGCGGCTTCATCGAGGCGACGACATCCACGATCTGGAAACGCGCCTGCTTGGCGGTCATGATCGCCTTCTGGCCGGTGATCATGATCATCGGCATGGCACCGAGATGGGCATAGGCCGCGCCGGTCGAAAAATTCAGGGCGCCCGGTCCGAGCGTCGCGATGCAGACCCCCGGTCGGCCCGTCAGCCTACCATGCGTCGCCGCCATGAAGGCCGCAGCCTGCTCATGCCGCGTCAGGACGAGCTTGATGCCGGAATTGCGGAGGGACTCGACGACATCGAGATTCTCCTCGCCCGGGACGCCGAAGATGCAGTCGACGCCCTCATTCTCGAGCGCCGCGACCAGGAGATCGGACCCCTTCTTCATCACTTGCTGCCTTTCACAAGAGCACTGCCCCAGGGGCAGAGGCTAGAGCGCCGCAGCGCGAAGGGAAAGCATCATCGGCCAGGTTGCCTCGGTATTCGTCGCGCGGGCATTCCTTGCCAGGGGAGCCGACCAGCGCGCCGGCAGTCGCCTCTCATGGCTAAAGGTCAGATGCCGAATAGCATCGGCGGCGAGCAATTCCGGTGCACGGAAACTATCGGGCAAACGTGCAGGCTTGGCAGCGGTTGACGCAGCGTCTCTAGGTTAGCCACGCCCACTTTCCGATTCGCTGGCCTGGCCGACCCCGGAGAACTGACGATGAACCGGGGACTTTTGCTCGCCCTGATGGCCGCGAGCGCGCCGATCGCGATCGCCACCACAAGCGCGCAGGATGCCGAGGAGCTCTCGAAAAAGCTGCAGAACCCGGTCGCGAGCATGATCAGCGTACCGATCCAAAGCAATTTCCAGTTCCGTGGCGGGCCCGATCGTGATGGCTTTTCGTCGACCAGCAACATCCAGCCGGTCATCCCGGTGTCGTTGAATCAGGACTGGAACCTGATCGTCAGGACAATCCTGCCCGTCATACACCGTGAAAGTTACGGCCCGGCCGATGGTGTTGGCCTTGGCGACACCACCCAGAGCTTCTTCTTCACGCCGAAGACCCCGAAGAACGGTTTCGTCTGGGGTATCGGGCCGGCCTTCATGTGGCCGACCGCAACAAGTGACCGCTTCGGCTCGGGCAAATGGGGAGCGGGGCCGACCGCCCTGATGCTGGTTCAGGACGGAGCATGGACGGTAGGCGGGCTGGCCAATCACATCTGGTCCTATGCCGGCCCCGAAGGACGCAAGGATGTCAGCGCGACCTTCCTGCAGCCCTTCCTGTCGTACAGCCTTGGCAAGGGCCTCAGCCTCTCCCTCAATACGGAGGCAAGTTACGACTGGATCGCCAGGCAATGGACGGTTCCGATCAATGTCGGCGTCGGCCAGGTGTTCAAGCTCGGCAATCAGGCGATGAGTGCCGGACTAGGCTTCCAGTACTATGCGGTAAGACCGACCGAAGGGCCGCGCTGGGGCGTTCGTGCCACGCTGACCTTCCTCCTCCCGGAGAAATAGGAGCGAAGCGCGCTGGCGTCCGGCTTGCTGCGGATGGGGGCGTTGGGCATCCTTTCCCGATGGCAGGGATCTGCATACACGGCGCCGGTTTGGTCGGCTGCTATATCGGCGGGCGACTGCTTGCGGCCGGCGCCGATGTCGGATTCGTTGGGCGTGAGCGCATCGCCTCCGAGATTCGCCGGCATGGCCTTGCACTGTCGCATTACCAGGGTGGACGCTGGCAGCTCCCGCCATCGGCCATCGACTTCTCGACCGATGCCGGGGCTGCAAGGGCAGCTGGACTGGTACTGGTGACCGTGAAATCGGCCGCGACACATGCTGCCGCTGCCGAACTCGCAACGATTCTCCGCCCCAAGACCGTCGTCATCAGCTTCCAGAACGGCCTGGGCCATGCCGACCGTCTGCGTAACGCCTTGCCAGGCCGAACCGTGCTGGAGGGCATGGTCCCGTTCAATGTGGTGGCGTCGGGGCCAGGCACCTTTCATCAGGCGTCGCAAGGCGCGCTTGCGGTCAAGGCGCATGCGGAGCTTGCTCCCTATCTCGCAGCCTTCACAGCCGCCGGGCTGCCGCTCAGCCAGTACCCGGACATCGTGCCGGTTCAATGGGCAAAACTGCTGTTCAACCTCAACAATGCGATCAACGCACTCGCCAACGTCCCTCTGAAGGAGGAACTGTCACAACGCCCCTACCGGCGTTGCCTTGCGCTGGCACAAGCGGAGGCACTCGCCCTGCTGGACCGCTCAGGCATTCGTCCGGCACGGCTGACGCCATTGCCGGCCAACTGGCTTCCCCAGCTGCTCGATACGCCTGACTGGCTGTTTGCGAGGCTGGCAAGCAAGATGCTGGCGATCGACCCCGTCGCGCGCTCCTCGATGGCCGATGACCTTGCTGCCGGCCGCCCGACCGAGATCGATTGGATCAATGGCGAGGTGCTGCGCCTGGCCGAGCAGCACGGAACACACGCGCCAGTGAACGAGCGGCTGCATGCATTGGTGCAGGCGGCCGAGAGCAGCGCCGCGCGCCGGCATTGGTCCGGAGAATCCCTGCTCGCGGAACTGCTGCAGGCGGCAGGCCCGTAGGAGAAGCGGGCCCTTCGGCAATAGCTGGTCGGAATGAGCGTGCGCCGCTGCTCAGGCGCTACCAGTCAGCGGGGCGTAGGCTGCGGCATCCAGTGGCCGGCCGAGCAAATAGCCCTGCGTCGAGTCACAACCCTCGCAGATCAGGAAGTCGAGCTGTTCGGGTGTTTCGACGCCTTCCGCCACCACCTCGATGCCCAGGGCATGCCCAAGCTGGATGATGGCGCGGGTGATCGCAACGGCTTCGAGCGTGACGCCGAGCGTTGCGACGAAGCTGCGGTCGATCTTCAGCGTCGTCAAAGGAAAGCGGTGAAGATAGGACAGCGACGAATAGCCCGTGCCGAAATCATCGAGCGCGATCCGCACGCCAAGTGCGCGCAGGCGCGACAGGGTTGCCATGGCGCGGACGGCATCGGTGACCATCACCCCTTCGGTGATCTCGAGTTCCAGCCGTTCCGGATCGAGGCCGGTCTCCCTCAGCACCTCCTCTACGAGGCCGGGCAGCGCGTCAGCGGCGAATTCGAGCGGCGAGATGTTGACGGAGATCCTGAGAGGCTCTTTCCAACGCACCGCTTCGCGGCAGGCCGCGCGAAGGACGTGAGCTCCGAGCGCGGCGATAAGCCCGCCCTCTTCCGCTGCTGGGATGAACAACGAGGGTGAGACGACACCACGCGAAGGATGGCGCCAGCGCGCCAATGCCTCGAATCCGACGACGCTGCCATCCGCCCGGAACTGCGGCTGATAATGCAACAGGATCGCCCCGGTCTCGATGGCCTGGCGCAGATGAGCGCGCAGGTCGAGACGTTCGCGCTCGCGCTCCTGCTCGGCAAAGTCAAACATCCGGATGCGGCTGCGCCCTTCGGTCTTGGCGAGACGCAAGGCCGCATTGGCGGCGTCGAGCAATCCAGTTTCGCTGTCGCTGTCCTCGGGGAAGCGGGCGCAGCCCATGCTGACGCTCACCGCGTGACGGGCCGTTCCGTTAATGAAATCCGCTTCCAGGGCAAGTCGCACCTGTTCGGCCTGCAAGAGACCATGCTCTCCACCAGGGGAGTGTCGCGACACCAGGACGAATTCGTCGCTGCCCATTCGCGCCGCGAAGCTGCCCTCGATCGATCCCAGACGCCTGGCGAGTTCGATCAGGAGGCCGTCTCCAGCCGCCTGGCCATACTCCTCGTTGAAGCACTTGAAGCGGTCGGGATCGATCCGCATCACAAGGAAGCTCTCGCCTTCATGCTTCGCGCGCTCCATGCGCTCGGCCAGATATGTGCGAAGGGCGAAACGGTTCGGGAGCCCCGTCAGGGCATCATTGCGGGATAGATGGGCGATCTTCTTCTCGGCATGCTTTCGCTCGCTGATGTCGACCAGCAGATTGAAGCCCCCGACGAGCCTGCCGCTGGCATCGAAGAGCGGCGTCGGAAATGGCATGAAAGGGATGCAGCTCCCATCCGGCCGCTCGGCCTGCGCCTCGACGCCCCGGATGGGTCGGCCTTCGCGCAGCGCAATCGCCATTGGGCACTGGTCATGCGGCAGATGCTCACCGTCCTTGGTCAGCAAGCGGTGCGAGATGCACCAGAAATCCCCGCCAATGCGCGGTTCGCGGCCGGCGAACTCGGCAGCAGCGCGATTGAAGTAGCTCAGGCGCCCATCGGCATCCGTGATATAGACGGCAGCAGGAAGCTGATCGAGGACGCTCGCAAGCCAGGCGTCATCCGCGGCGCGAGAGCCTAGCAGCGGCATTGCAGCAACAAGGGGCGCGAGATCCACGTCGCTCCCGGCGAAGGTCGCAAGCCCGGATATCACGGCGCCCGCTGTGTTTGCGAGGCGTGTTCAGGAGCTTCTGGGTCGGCAGCAGCTCGATGCATCGAGAATTCCGTGTCGCCTCATTCTGTGGTCACTGAGCGATGACAGCACGGAGTTGCCAATAAAAGATTAAACCCCCGATCAAATGGGACGGAGAAAAACCGACAGACAGAACTAATTCGAACAAAATACCTAGATTTGCAAACATACTACGGCGGAATACATCGCATAATATCAAATATATACGAAACGACAGAGGAATAAATTCAGATAAAAAGCAATAATATCGTAGAGTAAGGAACAATAACCATCGAGATAGCAGTCATTCTATTTGAAAATGGCTTCGCCCTGCTCATCGATGAGCTGCTGCCCCTTCAACAAGGTAAAGTCGGCGGCCTCCGCCACACCAGGGAAACGATCCGCCCGCACGAAGCGATGCGTCTTCAGGTCACCACCGACATCCTTCTCGATGACGCCGCAAAGCTGATACTGCCCGCCCTCCTGGTAAGGCGTGGCGTGAATCGTGAAGCCTCTGTGCTCCAAAGTCTTGAGCGGCCCAGGGGCCGGTTTCTCGGCCTTCTCACCAAGACCGAACAGGGATTTCAGGAATGACATGGGGCCTCCATCGCGATCTCGATCTCTATAGGGCACAAACAGCCCGAGAGGGAGCCAGCCTCCCGCATCTTCACACATATTGAGCGACGCGGGCGCTCCTCAGCCATCGTACAACTCCCCATCGCGTGTGTCCTCTTGCCTCCTTGCCACACATCGCATTTAATACCATACTGTATGGTATTAAATGCACATCGAGAGCACTCGGATGAATGGTTGGTTCCTGGCCGCTGCAGCGATCGCAGTCTTGACCTGCGTGATCCATGTCTGGCTCGGTGGGCGCGAGGTTGCCCAGCCGCTCCTTGCCTCCGGCGGGTTGGGCAAAGTGCCCAAATTCACCAATTACTATTGCTGGCACCTGGTAACGATCGTGCTGGCGGGGCTCGCACTCGCCTTCAGTCTCGTTGCCTGGCACGCAGGCAGCCGCGACCTTGGGGCGTTTGCGACAGGGTGCGCTGGGCTCTTCGCCCTCTGGAGCCTGGCCATGATCCGCCGCTTCCGGCTGAGGCCCGCTCATTTCCCGCAATGGGCCCTGTTCATTCCCATGGCCGCCTGTGGCGCACTGGGCCTGTGGTGGTAAAGGCGGCCGCCCGTCGCTTCTCACTGAAGGATTGGCTCGACCTCGGCCTCGAGGCGCTTGCGGAAGCCGGCCCAGCCGGCGTGACCATCGAAGCGCTCTGCCGACGCGGCGGCAAGACCAAGGGCTCATTCTACGCGCATTTCGTGACGAGCGAGGCCTATCTCACCGCACTCGCGGAGCATTGGCGCGAGAGCTACACCCGCCAGCTCGTCGAAGCCGCCGATACCGGCGAACAGCCCGACGCGAGGCTCTCCCTCCTCGACCAGATGGCGCTGCGCCTCGACAGCCGCGTCGAGCAAGGCATGCGCCGGCTTGGCGCCAACGACACCGCCGTGATGCGCGTTTGCACCGAGGTGGACCGTGAGCGCATCGCCTATCTCGCCGGGCTGCACCGAGCCTCCGGGCGCTTCGATGACAAGAATGCGCTCGCTCTCGCTCGTCTCGAATACGCAGCCTTCATTGGCTTTCAGCAGATCGACACAGGCGCCGGCAGCGCCGGCGCGGCCGAAAGCTATCAGTTGCTCCTGAAGCTGACCGGCAGAACCTGACCACCGCATGGTGAAGGGCTGGACCTTGACCTCACCGTTCAGTGATCCCCCCATCGACTTTCGGCGTTTCTTGAAAGCAGGCAGCCCGGATCCCACGTTTTAAGGGTTCAGGGCGACCGTTGTGCCCCTTGACGCCAGGTTCTTCTCTCGCGGCGCCTCTGAATAGGGAGGTGGCCATGAGACGGATGAGGACGCTGTCGTCCCTGCTGCTCGCACTCGCCACACTGAGTTACACGGGTCCTGCGCAAGCACAGGCGCCGCGAGGGCCGCCTTGCGCAGCGCGAAGCGAGGTCGTCGGACATTTGCGCGAGATCTACGGTGAACATCTTGTCGGCAACGGTCTCGCCGAGGGCGGCTATATACTTGAGCTCTTTACGGGTCCGGCCGGCAGCTGGACCATTTTTGCGACCACGCCCGAAGGCAAGAGCTGCCTGATTTCGGCAGGCAACTCATGGGAGCCGCTGCCAAGGCCCGACATCTTTGCCGGCCGCTGAATCGGGGAAGGAATGTGGTGCTTGGCAGGAGGCCAGGCAGCGGTTAGAAGGCCCGCATCGCTCCAGGGAGTGGTCGTAAGCGTCTCACGTCAGGCAACGCATCCACCGCGGCGCTGCGCCGATGGATGCCTAAAGCGCCTCCCAAGCGACGCCGCCTGTCCTGAGAGCTTGTTCTCCATGTCTCCGACTGACCTCTCACGCCCGCGCCGCAAGCTGCCGGCACGAAATGCCGGCATCGTCATGCCCTTCATCCTGTCGATCGTAATGACCTTCGTCGTCTCGGGCATCTCGACCTTGAAGGCGCTCGGTCCTTCCATGACCGCGCTCCGTACCTGGCCCGCCTCCTGGGGAGTGTCCTGGCGGGTCGCCTTCCCGACTCTGCTTGTCGTGCTACCCCGACGGCTGGTGGCACGTGTCGTCGCCGCGCCCAGCCAAGGCTGAATGTTCCGCTCAAAAGAAAAGGGCGGCTTGCGCCGCCCTTATGTTGATCCCGAGTGCCGGGTTCAGTTGTCGAGGAAGCTGCGCAGCTTCCGCGACCGGCTCGGGTGCTTGAGCTTGCGCAGCGCCTTGGCCTCGATCTGACGGATACGCTCGCGCGTCACCGAGAACTGCTGGCCGACCTCTTCGAGGGTGTGGTCGGTGTTCATGCCAATGCCGAAGCGCATGCGCAGCACGCGCTCCTCGCGCGGCGTGAGCGAGGCCAGCACCCGCGTCGTCGTCTCGCGCAGATTCGACTGGATCGCCGCATCGATCGGCAGGATCGCGTTCTTGTCTTCGATGAAGTCGCCGAGATGCGAATCTTCCTCGTCGCCGATCGGCGTTTCCAGCGAGATCGGCTCCTTGGCGATCTTCAGCACCTTGCGCACTTTTTCGAGCGGCATGGCGAGCTTCTCGGCCAGCTCCTCAGGGGTCGGCTCGCGGCCGATCTCGTGCAGCATCTGGCGCGAGGTCCGGACGATCTTGTTGATCGTCTCGATCATGTGCACCGGGATGCGGATGGTGCGGGCCTGATCGGCGATCGAACGGGTGATCGCCTGCCGGATCCACCACGTAGCGTAGGTCGAGAACTTGTAGCCCCGGCGATACTCGAATTTGTCGACCGCCTTCATCAGACCGATATTCCCCTCCTGGATCAGGTCGAGGAATTGCAGGCCGCGGTTCGTGTACTTCTTGGCGATCGAGATCACGAGACGCAGATTGGCCTCGATCATCTCCTTCTTCGCCTGCCGGGCTTCGCGCTCGCCCTTCTGGACCATCAGCACGATCTTGCGGAATTCCTGGATCTCCAGGCCGGTCTCGGAGGCGAGCGTGTGGATGTCCTCGCGCAGCTCCTTGATCCGGTCCTTCTCGGACCCGACGAATTCGCGCCAGCCGCGCGAACCGAGCTTGGAGACGCGCAGGACCCATTTGGGGTCGAGTTCGCCGCCGACATGCTGCTTGAGGAAATCGTCGCGCGCGACGCCATAGGTTTCGGCCAGACGGAGCAGGCGCGTCTCATGCGAGATCAGGCGCTTGTTGATGTCGTAAAGCTGCTCGACAAGCGCTTCGATGCGGTTGTTGTTGAGCGAGAGCGACTTCACCGCGGTGATGATGTCGTCCTTGAGCTTCTTGTACTTGCGATCCTGCGACGGCGAGAGCTTGGTGTTCTCCAGCCGGTTGGCAATATCCTGGTCCTGCAGGCGCCGCAGCTTCTTGTAGTTGTCGGCGATCGAATCGAAGGTCTCGAGCACGCGCGGCTTCAGCTCGGCTTCCATTGCCGAAAGTGAAACATTGTTCTCGATGTCGTCGTCGTCCATCTCGGGCGGCGGTTCGCCACCCTCGCCACCGAAGGCCGGGGGGGCGCCTGCCGGCTGGCCTTCGCCTTCTTCGCCCTCTTCACCCGGCAACTGCACCGGATTCTTGCCGTCGGGACCGGCATAAGTGGCTTCGAGATCGATGATGTCGCGCAGCAGAACCTTGCCATCGACGAGTTCGTCCCGCCAGATGATGATGGCCTGGAAGGTCAGCGGGCTTTCGCAGAGCCCGGCGATCATCGCCTCGCGGCCGGCCTCGATGCGCTTGGCAATCGCGATTTCGCCTTCGCGCGACAGGAGCTCGACCGAACCCATCTCGCGCAGATACATGCGGACCGGATCGTCCGTGCGCTCGGTCGGCTCGAGATTGCGCTTGACCTCGACCGGCAGCGCCGAACGGGAGGTCTCGACGAGATCGCCCTCGCCTTCCTCGTCGTCGCCGCCGCCGTCCTTGCCGCGCTGGGCGCGTTCCTCGCCGGCGGCCTCGGGATCTTCGTTGTCGACGACGTTGATGCCCTGCTCGCTGAGCTGGCCAAGCACGTCCTCGATCTGCTCCGAGGAGAATTCCTCGGAAGGCAGGACTTCATTCAGTTCGTCATAGGTGACATAGCCGCGCTTCTTGGCGAGCTTGATCATCCGGCGTACGGCCTGATCCGTCAGATCCAGCAGCGGCCCATCAGTGGTCGGGGGGGCTTCCGGTGCGACCTGATCGGTCTTTTCCCGTTCGCTCGCTTTAGTCGCCATCAATCAGCGCTCCGCACTCTCGCGTGGCAGGAGGCGCGAAGTGCCCCATGTCGACGCATAAAAGGGCGGCGCGGCCGCTGGTCCGGCGCGCTCACCCCACCCAAATCATCTCAACCAGATGGACCCGATCCTCCTTAGGAATCGTGAACCATCCATGCCCCGTTCGACAGTGACGACGACAGCGAAAGCTATGTTCCGATCAATCACCTGCCATGGCCTCGGTGCCCTCGAGGTTCTCGAGCCGGGCCTTGACGTCTTTGATCCAGGCGAAATTTGCTTCAGTCGCTTCGTCAGCCAGTGCGCGCTCGGCTGCCTTCAACTCGCTATGTAACGTTCGCGCCCGATGATGCAAGACGATTGCCTGACGAATCGATTCAAAAACTGATTCCGGATCAGCCGCTTGGGCGAGTTTAAGCCGCTCGGCCGGACCGGTGACAGCCATCAGCGCCGCCCTCGCGTCCTGGACCTTCGGCTGGTCGAGCCGATTCGCCAGGGCATCCTGATCCAGCCCATCGCCGAAGGCGGCATCGAGCAGCACCTGCCTGAAACGCTCGGCCGCCATGCCGTCGAGCGAAAGCTCCGACAATTCATCGGCGCAGCGCAGGATCAATCCGGAATGGCTCGCCAATGCGAGCAGGATGAAGGCCTCGCGCTTATCCTCGCCGCGCCCTTGCGACACGATGCGCGAGCGCGAAAGCTGCGAGCTGGCCCTCAGCGGCAGGGCCTGGCGGTTCGCGCCGGCCCCTCCCTGCCCGCGAGCACCGCCTCGTCCGCGCGACTGCCCGCCTCCACCAAAATTCCTTTCGCCGCCAAAACTCCTTTCGGCGCGGGCAGGAGCGGCACTGGTGAAGAGCTGCGACAGCCGCTCTTCCATCTCGATGCGATAATGGCGCCGCGTCACCTCGTCGCGGATATGTCCGAGCGCCTCCTTCAGACGACGCTCGAAGGCCGCCCGGCGCTCGGGCGTATCGAGCGACCCGGCTTCGACCTCGCGGTTCCAGAGCATGTCGACCAGCGGCCGCGCCGCCTTGAGCACCTCGGCAATCGCGACCTTGCCGCCGGAGCGCGCCAGGTCATCCGGGTCCTGCCCGTCCGGCAACAGGGCGAAGGCGAGCGACTTCCCGGGCTCGAGCAGCGGCAAGCCGATATCGATCGCCCGGCTCGCCGCCTTGCGCCCGGCCTTGTCGCCGTCCAGGCAGATCACAGGCTCGTCGGCCATGCGCCAGAGCAGGCCGATCTGGTCCTCGGTCAGCGCCGTGCCAAGCGGAGCAACGACCTGCGGGAAGCCCGCCATCGTCATGGCGATGACGTCGACATAGCCTTCGACCACGATGACCTGCCCGACATCATGAGCGGCCTTGCGGGCATTGTGGTGGTTGAACAGCAGCCGGCCCTTGTGGAATAGCGGCGTCTCCGGCGAGTTCAGATACTTGGCGGAAACCTCGGCACTCATCGCCCGGCCGCCGAAGGCGATCACGCGCCCGCGCGCATCGTGGATCGGGAACATGATCCGGTCGCGGAAGCGGTCATAGGGCACGGCGATTTCATCGCCATGGATCAGCAACCCCGCCTCCATCATCAAGGCGGCATCGACCCCCTTGCCGGCGAGATGGTCGCGCAGCGCGAAACGGTCGGGCGGCGCGTAGCCGATGCGAAACTGCCTCCTCGGCTCGCCGTCGAGGCCGCGACCCGACAGATAGCGCCGCGCCGCGGCGCCGCGCTCGGCCGCCAACTCGGCTTCGAAGAAGCACGCCGCAAGCTCCACGACCTCGTGGAGCCCCTTGCGCCTCTCCTCCTGGACCTGCGCCTCATGCGTCACGGTCGGCAGGATCACGCCGGCCTGGGAGGCCAGTTTCTCGACTGCCTCAGGGAAGGAGAGCCCTTCGGTCTCCATCACGAATTTGAAGATGTCGCCGTTCTTGCCGGAGGAGAAATCGAAGAAGGAGCCCTTCTGGTCGTTGACGAAGAAGGACGGTGTCTTCTCGGCATTGAAGGGCGAAAGCCCCTTCCATTCCCGCCCGGCCTTGGCGAGGCGCACGCGTTTGCCCACGACCGCCGAGACCGGCAGCCGCGCCTTGATCTCCTCAAGGACGGATGGGGGGAACTTCATGGCTTCCTATGTGGGGCCTGGCGCACAGGAAGCCAATCGCCGATCCGCAAGCGGACCGGCTTATCGGCTCTATCCACAGCACCGGCGGCCCCGGCGCTCGCTTGCGATCAACCGCCGAGCGCAGCCTTCACCAGACCGCTCGCCTTCGCGAAGTCCATCTGGCCCGCGTAATTCGCGCGCAGGATCGCAATGACCTTGCCCATGTCCTTGACCGAGGCCGCGCCGCTCTCGGTCACCGCAGCCGCAATCGCCGCCTTCACCTCGCCCTCATCCATCTGCTTCGGCAGATAGGCGGAGATGACGTCGACCTCGGCACGCTCGCCGGCAGCAAGTTCCGGGCGGCCATTGGCGTCGTAGATCGCGATCGATTCCTGGCGCTGCTTGATCATCTTCTGCAGCAGAGCGAGGATTTCGTCGGCAGAGGCCTCGCCCTTGCCGGCGCCGCGCGCCTCGATGTCCTTGTCCTTCAAGGCAGCCTGGATCAGGCGGATCGCGCCGACCTTGCCCTTCTCGCCGGCCTTCATCGCTTCTTTCAGCTCGCTGGTGAAGCGCTCGCGCAGGCTCGTCATGTTCGTCATTCCCTTTTCTTGTATCAGGCCGGCGCAGGCCTCGATTGACGACGTGGACCGGCGTCTTTAAGGCTCGCGTTCCAGATCGGCGGAGCGCGAAGCCGCTGCCCCGCCCCACACATTGCCGCCTCGTCGCGGCCTGGACGAGACATAGACATGACCGCTCCCGAAGGAAACCCCGCCACCGGCGGCTGGACAGAACCGCGCGCGACCGCTCTCCTCGTGCTAGCCGACGGCACCGTGCTGGAAGGCTTCGGCCTCGGCGCCGTCGCTGAAGCGCCGGGTGAGGTCTGCTTCAACACGGCGATGACCGGTTATCAGGAAATCCTGACCGACCCGTCCTATGCCGGGCAGATCATCACCTTCACCTTCCCCCATATCGGGAATGTCGGCGTCAACGACGAGGATACCGAGACGGTGAACGCCGCGGCGTCCTCAGGCGTGCGCGGCATCGTGATCCATGCCGACATCACCGAACCCTCGAACTGGCGCGCCACGCGGCATCTCGATGCCTGGCTGAAGGCTCGCAACATCGTCGGCATCGCCGGCGTCGATACGCGGGCCCTGACCGCCTTGATCCGCGACAACGGCATGCCGAACGCGATCCTCGCCCACAATCCCGACGGCGTCTTCGATCTTCCCCGTCTCAAGCTGCAGGCAGCCGCCCTGCCCGACATGGCCGGGCTCGATCTCGTGCCGCTGGTCACCGCCGCCCAGCGTTACGACTGGAGCGAGACGCCGTGGCAATGGCCCGCCGGATACGGCAAGCGCGAGAGCGTGGCACACAGGGTCGTCGCAATCGATTATGGCGTTAAGCGCAATATCCTGCGCCTGCTCGCAAAGGCCGGATGCGAGGTGACCGTGGTGCCTTCGACGACCAGCGCCGCCGACATCCTGGCGCTGAGCCCCGACGGCGTTTTCCTCTCCAACGGCCCGGGCGACCCGGCCGCGACCGGCGAATATGCCGTGCCGGTCATTCGCGAACTTCTCGACCGGAAGATTCCGACTTTCGGCATCTGCCTCGGCCACCAGATGCTTGCGCTCGCCATTGGCGGGCAAACCATGAAGATGAAGCAGGGGCACCACGGCGCCAACCATCCGGTGCAGGACAAGACCACCGGCAAGGTCGAGATCGTCTCGATGAACCACGGCTTTGCGGTCGACCCCACCACGCTTCCGGCCAATGCGAAGGAGACGCATGTCTCGCTCTTCGACGGCTCGAACTGCGGCATCGCCCTCGACGATCGCCCGGCGTTCAGCGTCCAGCACCATCCAGAAGCGTCCCCCGGTCCGCAGGACAGCCATTATCTCTTCGCCCGCTTCGTGGAGTTGATGGAAACCGAAAAGGCCAAGGCCGCAGCCTGAGGCGACACGATGCTCCACCAGTTGCGCATCTACGAGATATTCGAACGCAACAAGGCGGCTTTCCATGTGCGCTTCCGCGATCACGCGGCGCGCATCATGGCGCGCCACGGCTTCGAGATCGTGGGGATGTGGGAAACCAGGAGCGCAACGCGAACGGAATTCGCCTATATCCTTGCCTGGCCCGATGCCGAGACCAAGGCGGCGCGCTGGGCGAGCTTCATGGCCGATCCGGAATGGACCGAGATCAAACGCGTCACCGCGATCGAGCATGGCGACCTCGTCGGCGCCATCGAGGATCGCCTGATGGTGCTGACCGACTATTCCCCCAGGCTCTGAGTTGACAGACCGACCGGCCCGCGGTTTAAGCGCGCCATGACCATGTCCTGCCTCCTCGCGCGGAACTATTACGCCCCGTCCTCATAAGGCGGTGGCATTCCCATGTTCAACCGCCGCGCTGGCGGTTGAATTCAGGCAGTCACCCGGCATCGCGGCCTCCTTTAGGAAAAACGCGATGCATTCCTCCCGCAAAACCGTCTCGTCTATCGGCATCATGGGCTTTGGCGCCTTCGGCCGTCTCATGGCTCGTCATCTCCAGCCACATTTCCCGCTCTTGGTCTGCGATTCCGAACAGCCGCCCGCGGTCGACGGATCGGGCAAGGGTCTCGCTCCATCGGATGTGAAGGCAGTCGGTGCCTGCGATGTCGTGATCCTCGCCGTGCCGGTCGATCGGATCCCGACCGCGATTGTGGCCCTGCGACCGCATCTGCGGGCGGGTACGCTGGTGCTCGATGTCGGTTCGGTCAAGATTGGCCCGGCGCGCGCCATGCAGGTCGAGCTTCCGGAAGACGTCGACATCCTCGGCACTCACCCGCTGTTTGGTCCGCAAAGCGCGCGTCATGGCATCAGGGGGCTGAAGATTGCGCTGTGCCCGGTTCGCGGGCGCAGTAGTCCGCGCGTCGCAGCCTTCCTGCGCAAGGTGCTCGGCTTGAAGGTGGTCATGACCACGCCCGACGCACATGACCGCGAAACAGCCATGGTTCAGGGCCTGACGCATCTGATTGCCAAGATATTGGTGCGGATGGAGCCACTGCCGCACCGCATGACGACGGCCAGCTTCGATCTCCTGATGCAGGCGACCGAGATGGTCCGGCACGATGCGCCGAACGTCTTCATGGCGATCGAACGCGCCAATCCCCATGCCAGGGCAGTCCGCGACAGGTTCTTTGCCATTGCCGAGGAGATGCGGCAGTTGTTGGAAGACGATCACCTCGCCCAGCCCACGCTGCCCCCGTCTCGGAAATCCCCAGCCGAAGCCAGTGCCTAGACAGAGCTTGAACAATCAACCACGCCGCATAGATCACGCCGCAAGTCGCCAGCACGCCCTGGCGCGGAGTAGCGGCTGGAACGCAGGACGACAATGACCGACAATCCGCTGGCCGATCCGGCCATCGCCCATCCCGATCTCGACGAAGCGACAATCGGCCTGCTCGTGCGCACATTCTACAGTCGGGCGCGGCTGGACGACGTGATCGGACCGGTCTTCGAGGCCGCCGTCGATGATTGGGATGACCATATCGGCAAGATCAGCGACTTCTGGAGCAGCGTGATGCTGCGCACCGGCCGCTATGGCGGCCGGCCGATGCGACCGCACCTGATCCTGCCGCTGGAAGGCAGGCATTTCGACCGCTGGCTCGAACTTTTCGAGGCGACTGCGCAGGAACTCTGTCCGCCTGCCATCGCCCAGGCCTTCATCGTGCGGGCGCGCCGGATTGCCGACAGCTTCGAAATGGCGCGGGCGTCGCAGCGCGGCGAAATCGGAAAACCACGCCATAGCGCGAGGTGATCACTGAAGCCGAGGGTTTGCTGCAAACCGATCCGGCTATACGCTCTCAGTCGGTGCCGCAGTTCCCTTATGATATCGCGGCGGAAATGCGCCCAGTTCAAATAGTAACTTGCTCTTTTTGCATTGCTCCTATCTCAATATCCGACTATCCAACACAACTCACGGCTGAAAATCTCCAAGCTGCTGTCGTGAGAGAACGATCCGGAGCATTGCGATGGAACGTAGAGGAAGCGAACGCACGCGATCATGGGCACATCAAGTGCTGATCGCTGTTGAGGGCGACGATTTCCTGTCGAGGCTCCATGCGATGGATGCGTGGCTCAGCCAATGGGAAATTCCCTATCGTGCCGTCTCGGTGCCACGCGACAACGGGGCGATCCGGATCTGCTTTTCCGATGAGAGGTTCGCCCGGGCTTTTCACGTCAATCTGGGCGGCCTGCGCGTCCCTTCCGACCCGTTGGCCACGGAACTGGCTGCGGATCCCGCCAAGGATGACTTCTATCAATTGGTCGAACGCAAGATCGCCAACTGAACCGAGTCCGGTTTCGGTCCCGCATCAAGCGTAGGATGTGCCGAAGCAGGCATGGGTCAAGACGGGATCCCGACCCCTCCGCCGAATGGCCCATCGCTGGAATGGCCGCGGCCCCCTCCCCAGCATGCAGATACGTCACGCCGTGCGCTACGCTGCCTTTGCTTCCGTTTTCAGGAACGCAGTGAGCCGTGCCGCAGGCAAGCCCGCCTCTTGCGCGATCCGCGTCGCCAGCGCAGCGGCTGCCGGGCGCGGCTGTCCGATCGGACGGTCGAGCCAATAGGAAACCGGATTGAGCGCGGTGCGCGGATCAACGGCCGCCACGCGCCCTGCCGCGATCTGCGCCTGCGCCAGCGGTGGACGGGCGAGCGCCACTCCCAGCCCGCAGGCAGCGGCATCGAGCACGAGATTGTAATCCTCGAAACGTCGATCCTGCGGACGGGGCCGGTAATCCAGCCCCTGCGCGGCAAACCAGGCGCGCCAGCCGGATGCATCGGAATCATGGATCAGCGGCTGGTCGAGCAGCCGCGCGGCCTTGCCGGCACCAATTTCCCGCGCAAGCTCCGGCGAAGCGATCGGAAAACACCATTCCTCGAAAAGCTGGACCGAGACCCGCCCCGGCGCTCCGCCGCGCCCACAGCGAATGGCGAGGTCGATGCCCTCGCTCTCCAGATCAACCCGGCGATGGTCGACCTGAAGCACAATGCGCAAATCCGGATCGCCACTCTCGAGCCATTTCATGCGCGGCATCAGCCACAGGCTGCACACCGACGGGATCGCGCTGAAGCGCACGACCGCGGCACCGCGCGGTTCGGTCCAGCGGTCCGATGTGTCCGCGATCAGCGCGAAAGCCTCCTGCGTGCGCTGCATCAGTCGCTGGCCCTCTGGCGTCAGCGCGACGCCACGCGCCTGCCGGGCGAAGAGCCGGGTGCCGAGCCAGTGCTCAAGCTTGGCCACCTGCCGACTGATCGCGCCATGGGTCAGGTTGAGCGTCTCGGCCGCCGCCGAGAAGCTTCCCGAGCGGGCCGCCGCCTCGAAGGCACGCAGGGTGTCGAGCGGGGGCAATCCTGAGCTGTGATCCATGCTCACAGATCATGCTCGAATTACTCGTTTGTCAATCAGCTCGTCCGGGTATCTATCACCTGTCGACCCCTGACCACCGAGGCTCGACATGAACTCGCTCAATCCAGCCGTCTCCACGCCGCGCAGCCTCGATCCGGCCACCGTCGCCGTCGTGACCTTTACCGTTATCGCCTGGGCCTCCGCCTTTCCCGCGATCCGGGCCGGGCTCACGGCGCTGGGGCCGATCGAGCTCGGCGCCGCTCGTTTCGCGATTGCGGCCGTCCCGAGCGCGATCTTCCTCGCCATCATGCGCCCGGCCTTGCCCGGCTGGTCCGATGGCTGGCGCTTCCTTCTTGGCGGGTTGGTTCATGTCGCGCTCTACACGACCCTGCTGAATTTCGGCGAGAAGACCGTCTCTGCCGGCGCCGCGAGCTTCATCATCAACATCAATCCGATCATCACGGCCGGATTGGCGATGTTGATCCTCGGCGAGCGCTTCGGGCCGCTCGCCTGGCTTGGCACTGCGATTTCCTTCGCCGGCATCGGCCTGATCGCATTGGGCGAAGGCCAGGGCATCGAGCTCAGCACCGGTGTCCTCTTCATCCTTGGCGCCGCACTCTGCCAATCGGTCACCGCCATCGTCCAGAAGCCGCTTTTCGCCCGCCACAGGGCGCTCACCGTCTCGGCCTGGAACATGGTCGTGGGCGCGCTGGCCCTCTCCCCGTTCCTGCCCAATGCCGTCAGCCAGTCGGCCTCTGCGTCGAGCGAAGCTCTCTTTGCCGTCATCTATCTCGGGATTGTGCCAAGCCTGCTCGCCTATGCGACCTGGACGATGATGCTCGCACGGCTGCCTGCGGGCCGCGCCTCGAACTTCATGTATTGCGTACCACCGGTCGCCACTTTGATGGGCTTTCTCTGGCTCGGCGAGGCTCCGACTGCACTCGGCGTCCTCGGTGGGGTCATGGCGCTGGGCGGTGTCGTGATCGTCAATCTGAAGCGCTGACAGCACCAGCTTCCCCCCACGGGCGCCCGCTGCAATACTGTTCCTCGCCTGCCCCGCGAGGATGCGTATGACCAGTGATCAGCCCGGTGTCGTTCAATCATCTCCGTCGGCCGCTGGCGTTCGCATACGAGCATTGGTGGCGGAAGACTGGGTCGCATTCCGCGCGCTGCGCCTGGTTGCGTTGTCCGACACGCCGGAGGCCTTCGGCGCAAGCCACGCCGAAGAGGCCGCCCAGCCGGACAGCTTCTTCCGCTCGCGCCTCGCCGCCGAGGAACCCAACAGGGTCTTCGGGGCCTTCTCCGACAGCGGTGACCTGATCGGGATCGCAGGCTTCCGCGCAACCTTCTCTGCCAAGTCGCGCCACAAGGGCGTGCTCTGGGGCGTCTACGTTGTGGCTGGCTGGCGCGGGGATGGGGTCGGCCGCGCGCTCGTCGATGCCCTCATCGGGCACGCCGCGCGGCACGTCCTGGTGCTTCAGGCCCACGTCGTGACGACGAACCGCGCCGCACATTCGCTCTACACCCGACTCGGCTTTGCCCCCTATGGCATCGAATCCAAAGCGTTGTACGTCGACGGCCAGTTCTATGACGAAGCGCTTCTGGCGCTGGATTTCACGCAAGCCGCCGAGCCTTGAGGCGATGACCCAAAGAGCGCCGGCCGAGGCGTGATACGAGCTCATCCCGTTCAGGCCCCGGCAAAGAGCCGGTATCCATGCCTGAGTGCGGGCGGGAGATCTTCCCACCCGCATTCGAGGCCTACGGGACGGCATGTCGCCCGCCTCAGAAGCCTTGCGCCTCCAGAGCTCTCTCATTCTCGGTGATGTAGTCGCGGATCACCGGCACGGCGCTCTTGTGCGGGCCGAGCAGGAGCTGGAAAACCATGTCCCCCCCGATATCGAACGAGATCTCGCAGGCCGAGAGGTAGAACTCCCACATCCGCGCGAAACGCTCGCCCATCATGCCAACGACCTCCTCGCGCTTGGCGAGAAACCGCTGGCGCCAGGCAGCCAGCGTCCAGTGGTAATGCCGGCGCCAGAACTCGCAGTCCGACGACCAGAGCCCTGTCTGCTCGACCGCCGCGAACACCTCCGACATCGCCGGTGCGTACCCGCCCGGGAAGATGTATTTGTCGAAGAACGGTCCAGTGAAGCCCGGAGGGCCGACCCGGCCGATGCAGTGCACCAACGCAATCCCGTCCGGCGTCAGCAGATCGCGGATCTTCTCGAAATATTCGAGGTAATGCGCAACGCCGACATGCTCCATCATGCCGACCGAGACGACGCGGTCGAAGCTGCCGGTCAGTTCGCGATAGTCCTTGTTGATGAAAGTGACGCTGCCGCCGACCCCGGCCGCTTCGGCCCGCTTCTGCGCCGCCGCCATCTGGTCGGGCGAGACATTCAGCCCGGTCACCTTGGCTCCACAGGCCTTGGCGAGATAGATCGCGAGCTCGCCCCATCCCGAACCGATATCCAGAACCGTCATGCCGGGTTCGATCTTCAGCTTGGCCGCGATATGGCGGAGTTTTGCCTTCTGCGCAGCTTCGAGCCCCACCTCCGGACTATGCCAATAGGCGCAGGAATAGGTCATCGTCTCGTCGAGCCAGAGACGGTAGAAATCGGTCGGGATGTCGTAGTGGTGCTTGACCTTCTTGCCGGCCACGCCGAGCGGGTTGTGCATCCGGAAGCGCCGGATGCGGAAACGGATGTTGCGGATCGCCTTTTGCAGCGGATGCTTGCGCATCTCCTTGCGCTGCAGCCAGAACAGACTGAGCAGGTCGTGGATCGTCGAGCCGTCCTCGAAATTCACCCGCCCGTCCATGTAGCCTTCGGCCAGGGCCAGCTCGGGATTCAGAAAGATCTCGCGCTCGATCTTGTCGTCAGAGAAGCGCACGGTGACAGCCGGCGCGGTCTTGTTCTGACCAGCGAACAGGATTGGCCCCGGGCCGGGCCCGAAGACATGGCGCTTGTTGTCCGGGGTGATCACCGTCAGGCGCCCTTGCCTGACGAAGCGTTTCAGAAGTCGCGGCAACAGCAGCATGCAAGCCTCCCAGCCTTGGTGCGACCTTAAGCCGAGCGATCGGCGCAGGGAAATGCCGAGCCGGCAGAAGAACGCGGAACTGGCGAGGTGTTGCGCGAACTCCATATCGGCGGTTGCCGATACACGCAGCGACAGCGTAGTCCTGAGGCCGAAACGGGCGCGCGTGCGCCCGTCACTGAGCGGATGACGGCGAGACGATGTCCTGGCGCGATTTCTGGAACAGCGAGCACGCGATCTATGTCTCGCCCCGTCACAAGCTGCTGCACTACCGCCAGATCGCCACCGACCTGATTCGCCATATCCCCTCGCCCGAGGCGGTCGTGCTGGATCACGGTTGCGGCGAAGCGCTGGCCGCCGATCGCGTCGCCGCAGCCTGCGCCAGGCTCTATCTCTGCGAGGCGGCCCCGAGCGTGCGTGAAAAGCTGCGTGCGACCTTTGGCGCGATCCCGGCGATCACCGTCGTCTCGCCGGAGGAGGTCGAGGCACTTGACGACGGCGCGCTCGATCTCGTCGTCGCCAACTCGCTGATCCAGTATCTCGGCCGTGAGGAGCTGGCGCAGTTGCTCCTGCTCTGGCGACGCAAGCTGAAGCCCGGCGGACATCTCGTCATCGCCGATGTGATTCCACCCGATGTCAGCGCGCTGACCGACGCCACGCAACTGCTCTCCTTCGCCTGGCGCGGCGGCTTCCTGATTGCCGCGCTCGGCGGGCTCGTCCGCACCGCGTTCTCCGATTATCGGAAGCTGCGCGCCGAGTACGGGCTCTCGACCTATAGCGCTGCCGCCATCGTCACTCTGATCCGAGAGGGCGGGTTCGACGAAATCGAGCGCCAGCCGAACTTCGGCCATAACCCGCACCGCATGACCTTCCGCGCCCGCAATCCGGGCTGAGCCGCCGCTTTAGACGCCTTCGCGATCCGCGAAGGAAAAGAACTTGTGGCCGAGGAAGGAGAACACCATCACGATCAGCGTGGTGACGATCTGCATCGGCAGATAGGGCAGACCGGCCCGCGCCACGAAAAGATGCATCAGGATACCGGTCAGCACGAAACCGCCCGCCGCGATCAGCGCAAAGCGCCAGGTCGCCTGGGCATGGCTATGCGTGGCGTCAAAGGTCAGCCAGCGGTTCAGCGTATAGGACACGACCGCGCCGAGCGTGAAACCGGCAAGCGTAGCCGGCACCGGCGCGACCCCGCCAAGCTCGACCAGTCCGATCAGCAGCGCGTAATGCGCCACCGCCGTCACGCCACCGGAGAAAACATAGGCCACGATCTGGCGCGACTGACGGGGAAGGCGGGAGAGAGACATCCCCGCCCTCTACAGCATTTTCCTGCTGGCCAGTACCGGCTCGCGTGAAAGCTCGCGCAAGCCCCGCCTCGCCCCCCAATCAAGGCAGTCCGGACAAGGCGCGAGACCGCGCAGGTCCGGACGTCATCAGAGCGCGGGGTGCCGTGATGGCTCCCGGAATTCCGTCCGGAACGCGCCGCGCAGCCCCTCAGCCGGCATCGCCACCGCCGGCGAGATTGGCGGGCATCCCGCCGACCGGCATGTCGAGCCCTTGCTTCAGCGTATCCAAATGAAACTCCCGGATGCGACCGCTCGTGGGATCGCTGACGAAGGCGCTGTTCCCGACGATACCCAGGTTCGGTGTCGGCGATTTCGCGCCGTATTGGCAATCGAAGGCGGGTACCGCGTCGAACGTTGCGAGTTCCCGCCAGGTCGGCGCGATCTCATAGACGCGGAGTTTGCCGTCCGGCGTGAGGTTCGCCATGCGGTTGCCGCTGGCATCAAGATCGAACTGGCAGGCCGGCTGGCCGCCGGGCACCGTCAGGACATCCTGGGCCGAGAGCAAGGCTGCGGCAGGGTCGATCCGCAGAAGCGCATTGTATGGCCCCTTCAGTCCGTAATTGGCGACGGCATAGCGGGCGCCCGTGCGCGCCTTGATCGCACTGACGCGCCGCTCGTCGGGATAGCCGATCTTGCGCGCAGTCCAGCGCCCGGACGTATCCCGGGCAAGGACGAGAACGCCGCCATCCACCCCGTCATTGCAGCCGAAGACGTGGCGCCCCTTGCTCTCGGCATAACCGTGGAAGAGCTTGCAGGAGGCATCGGCGCGCGCCAGATCGTTGAAGCTTGCGAGCCGCTTCCAGCCCTTGTTGCGCTCGAGGATTTCAAAGCCGTCCGGCCGAGACGAGGCGCTGCGGTCCTCGCCCTTGGCGTAGACCGCGTTCGGCACCGACATCAGCCACTGCCGGCGCCCGAGCGGAATGGCAATGCCGTGCTGCGGCGCCGGGCTGGGCCATGTCTCGCTGGCGGGAGACTTGCCATCCAGGCTCTTGAGATCGACCAGCACCGCCTTCGGCTCGCTCTTGCGCTCCCAGGGCCTGTCTCCGTCGAAGAACAGCGCAATCTGTCCATGCCTGGAAACCACATGGGCCGGGCGGTCGCCCTTCACGGCGAAGTCGAGCAGCCTGACCGGCCCCTTGTCGACATCGACGTGATCCCCATGGGATTCGTAGCGCAGTCCGCTATCGAGGAAGCGGATGGTGCCAGCCTCGTCGCCTGTCTTGATGACGATGAAACGCCCCCCCTCGGCGCTGGCGAAGGACGGGTTGGGTTTTGGCACATCGAAGCTATGCGTCACCTCGCCGGAGTCGAGGTCGAGCACACGCACGACCGGTTTCTCGTGGTCGGCAAGGACGAGCCGGCCACGCAAGGTGGCATGATCATGGGCAGCGGCCGTTGCTGCGGCCAGAACAAGGGTAAGCGCAGCTCCCGCTGCGAACTGAAAGCGCATCGTTGTCTCCTGTGAACGAAGGGCAGAGGTCCGCCGGTGCGCGGACCGGATCTCTCAGACCGCAGCGGCGCGGCGCCAGACCGGAAATGGGTCAGGCAGGTCGCGGTAGCGTTCCGGTTTGAAGCTGATGGTCGGCGTCTCGCCGAGCAGGCAGGCGTCGAGCGCGCTGGTGATGGCCTGCTGGTCCATGCCCGAGCCAATGAAGACCAGTTCCTGCCGCCTGTCGCCCCAGACCGAGTGCCAGTGCCGGTTCAGGATTGCTTTCCACTCGGGATGGTCGGGCCAACGGCTACGCGGCACGGACGCCCACCAGAAGCCCATCGCCTCGGTCCGGCAGACGCTGCCAGCAAGGCTCATCTCGCCAACCCATTCCGGCCGGGTCGCCAGCCAGAAATGGCCCTTGGCACGGATCAGGCCGCCCCAGTCGCGCCCCAGGAAGGCGCTGAACCGCTCCGGTTGGAATGGGCGCCGGGCGCGGTAGACGAAGGAGGAGATGCCGTACTCCTCGGTTTCCGGAACATGATCCCTGTGGCCATAGAGCTCCTTGTACCAGAGCGGATGTTGTTCGGCCTTCTCGTGATCGAACAACCCCGTATCAAGGATCGCTGCGAGCGGAGCGCGGCCGAAATCGGTTTCGACCAACCTTGCATCGGGATTGAGCGCCCGGATGATCTTGCGCACCAGATCGCGCTCTTCCGGCGTGACCTCCGACACCTTGTTCAGGACGACGACATCGGCGAACTCGATCTGCTCGACCAGGAGATCGACCAGGGTGCGCTCGTCGTCCTCGCCTGCCGTCTCGCCGCGCTCACGCAGGAAGTCGCGCGAGCCATAATCCTTCATCAGATTGATGGCATCGACGACGGTCACCATCGTATCGAGCCGCGCGAGATCGGAAAGGCTGGCGCCATCCTCGTCGCGAAACGCGAAGGTCGCGGCGACCGGCAAAGGCTCGGCGATGCCGGTGCCTTCGATCAGCAGGTAGTCGAAGCGCCCTTCCCCGGCGAGGCGACGCACTTCGGCGAGCAGGTCATCGCGCAAGGTGCAGCAGATGCAGCCATTGCTCATCTCGACCAGCCTCTCGTCGGTCCGCGAGAGATTGCCCCCGCCCTCCCGCACCAGATCGGCGTCGATATTCACCTCGCTCATGTCATTGACGATGACCGCAACCTTGCGGCCTTCGCGATTGCTGAGGACGTGATTGAGGAGCGTGGTCTTGCCGGCCCCGAGGAAGCCTGAGAGCACGGTGACGGGAAGGCGGGAATCCATTCGGCATCCATTATGTTATGTTACAACATAACATAGACAGCGATGCGAAAGGTTGGCAAGCCGGTTTCGACCGGAATGGGCTGATGCCCCCTACGGAGCGAGCAGTTTGTCTTCGGAAAAGCGGGGAAGCGACGAATCGCGCCGCGCCGTGGCAATGATGCTGTCGAGCAGCCCGGGGAAGCGACCGTCGAGTTCGCCACGCCGCAGGCTGATGAAGCGGGACGTGCCCTCCGCCCGGGCCCGGGTGATGCCGGCCTCGCGCAGCTTCGCAAAATGATAGGCCAGCAGCGAGGGTGAGGCGAAATCCGTGAAGCTTCCGCAGCGCGCCTCGAACTCCTCGGAATCGGCCAGCGCCAGGACGATGGCGAGTCGCGTCGGATCGGCGAGCGCGCCAAAAACCGTCGCGGCGTCAATGTCGTCCATGTCGGGATGAAAGATCGGCTTCATCCCCCGGACATAGGAGATTGCGGTACTCCTGACAATATTCAACGTTCATTGAAATTAAGGTTGACGGAAGTTCGCACGCGACCTTAAATTCAACGATCATTGAAATTTTGAAGGAATGTCCAATGGACACGCGTCTCGTCTGGCTCGCCGGCGGCGCCTTCGTCATCGGCACGGGAAGCCTGATGATCACTGGCATCCTGCCGAATCTGGCGGCCGCCTTCGGCACCTCGATCGATACTGCCGGCTTGCTGATCTCGATCTTCGCCGTCGCCTATGCGTTGGGCTCGCCAGTCCTTTCCACCCTGCTGGGCGACATCGACCGCCGGATGATCCTCGCCGGGTCGCTCAGCGTCTTCGCCGTTGCCAATCTGTTTGCCGCCTTCGCCACAGGCTTCGCCTGGCTGATGGTCGCGCGCATCGTCATGGCGCTTGCGGCCGGCGTCTTCATGCCGTCGGCCAACGCGGTGGCGGTCGCGCTGGTCTCGGCGGAGCGGCGCGGCCGGGCTATTGCGCTTGTCACCGGCGGCATGACGGTTTCACTGATTCTCGGCGTCCCGCTCGGCACCGCCATCACCTCCTATGGCGGCTGGCATCTCGCCTTCCTTTTGGTCGCGTTCATTGGCGCCTTCGCCGTGGCCGGGCTGCTCCTGAACCTGCCGGACAACTTGCCCCGCGGCACCAACTCGCTCAGCGAGCGCCTGCAGGTCGCACGCCGCACCGATGTGCTGCTGGCGCTCGGCACCACTGCGCTTTGGACCACCGGCGCCTTCACACTCTACACCTATGTCGCGCCCTTCCTCGCCACCCATGCCGGCATCAGCGGCCCCTGGCTCAGCGCCGCCCTCATCGTCTCCGGCATCGGTTCGGCCATCGGCAACCAGGCAGGCGGAATGGCGAGCGACCGCTTCGGCCCGGAGCGCACCCTCGCCCTCGTCCTCACGGTGCTCGCACTGGCGCTCGCCTCCGCCTCGCTCATGGCGATCACGCTGCCCCCCGCGGCGGCCATCTTCGTCGCTCCGGCGATCCTCTTCGTTTGGAGCATGGCCGGCTGGGCCGGCCACCCCTCGCAGATGTCGCGGCTCGCGGCGATGGCGCCAGACGCGACCGTCGTCGCGCTCTCGCTCAATGCGTCCGCGCTCTATATCGGCATCGCCGCCGGCTCGGCATTGGGCCAGCAGACGCTGCGCCACGGCGCCTCATGGCAACTCGGTTTCGTCGGCGCGATTTGCGAGATCGGTGCACTTACCCTGCTTTGGATCTCCATCCGGCGACGCCGGACCACGCGCCGCGAACTGGAAATCGGCAGGGCCCCCGTGGCGACGTCTGTGCGTTGAAGAGGGGTAAGCGCGCTTTTCCCTTCCTTCCGCGGCAACCTCCCTCTATAGCGAGCGCCTAGCATTCATTCAGGCGCTCGCTGACTCCCCTTTCCTCGCGGACGGGGATCCGTCAGGCGCGCGCCCGCACAAGCACTGGCCGGACCCATGCCCAAGCGCACAGACATCAAGACGATCCTCATCATCGGCGCCGGCCCGATCATTATCGGCCAGGCCTGCGAGTTCGACTATTCCGGAACCCAGGCCTGCAAGACACTGAAGGCCGAGGGCTACCGCATCGTCCTGGTCAATTCGAATCCGGCCACGATCATGACGGACCCGGATCTCGCGGATGCGACCTATGTCGAGCCGATCACGCCCGAGATCGTCGCCAAGATCATCGAGAAGGAGCGCAACGTCCTGCCCGGCGGCTTTGCGCTGCTGCCGACCATGGGCGGCCAGACGGCGCTGAACTGCGCGCTTTCGCTGAAGAAAATGGGCGTGCTCGAGAAATTCGACGTCGAGATGATCGGTGCCACCGCCGAAGCCATCGACAAGGCCGAGGATCGCGAGCTGTTTCGCGAGGCGATGACCAAGATCGGTCTCGATACGCCGCGCTCGCACCATGTCAGAACGCTCGGCCAGGCCCTCGAGGCGCTTGAGGACATCGGTCTGCCGGCGATCATCCGCCCCTCCTTCACTATGGGCGGAACAGGCGGCGGCATCGCCTACAACAAGGGCGAATTCATCGAGATCTGCGAGCGCGGCATGGACGCTTCGCCGACCAGCGAAGTGCTGATCGAAGAGAGCGTGCTCGGCTGGAAGGAGTACGAGATGGAGGTCGTCCGCGACAAGGCGGACAACTGCATCATCGTCTGCTCGATCGAGAACATCGATCCGATGGGCGTCCATACCGGTGATTCGATCACCATCGCCCCGGCGCTCACGCTGACGGACAAGGAATACCAGATCATGCGCGACGCCTCGCTGGCGGTGCTGCGCGAGATCGGCGTCGAGACTGGTGGCTCGAACGTGCAGTTCGCGGTCGATCCTGCCACTGGCCGGATGATCGTCATTGAGATGAATCCGCGCGTTTCGCGCTCCTCAGCGCTGGCGTCGAAGGCCACCGGCTTCCCGATCGCCAAGGTCGCCGCGCGGCTTGCCGTCGGCTACACGCTCGACGAAATCGAGAACGACATCACCGGCGGCGCGACCCCGGCCTCGTTCGAGCCGACGATCGACTATGTCGTCACCAAGATCCCGCGGTTCGCCTTCGAGAAATTCCCCGGCGCCGAACCGACCCTGACGACCGCGATGAAGTCGGTCGGCGAGGCCATGGCGATCGGCCGCACCTTCCAGGAATCGCTGCAGAAGGCGCTGCGCTCGCTGGAGACCGGGCTCGACGGCCTCGATGAGATCGAGATCGAGGGTCTGGGCCAGGGCGACGACAAGAACGCGATCAAGGCTGCGCTCTCCTCGCCGACGCCCGACCGCCTGCTGCAGGTGGCTCAGGCGATGCGCTTCGGCTTCACCGACGAGCAGATCCACGAAAGCTGCAAGATCGATCCCTGGTTCCTCGCGCAGATGCGTGGGTTGGTCGAGACCGAGGACAAGGTGCGCAAGCACGGCCTGCCGACGACGCCCGGCGCCTTCCGCCAGATCAAGGCGATGGGCTTCTCGGACAAGCGCCTCGCCGCGCTCGCGAACCTGACCGAGGCCGAGGTGACCCAGCGCCGGCATGCGCTCGAAGTGCGTCCGGTCTTCAAGCGGATCGACACCTGCGCCGCCGAGTTCGCCTCGCCGACCGCCTATATGTACTCGACCTATGCCATGCCCTTCGCCGGCACGCTGGCTGACGAGGCCAACCCCTCCGACCGCAAGAAGGTGGTCATCCTCGGCGGCGGCCCGAACCGCATCGGCCAGGGCATCGAGTTCGACTATTGCTGCTGCCATGCCTGCTACGCGCTGCGTGATGCCGGCTATGAGACCATCATGGTCAACTGCAACCCGGAGACGGTTTCGACCGACTACGACACCTCCGACCGGCTCTATTTCGAACCATTGACCGCAGAGGACGTGCTCGAGATCCTCGAGACCGAGAAGCGCAGCGGCACTCTGCATGGCGTCATCGTCCAGTTCGGCGGCCAGACCCCGTTGAAGCTGGCGAATGCGCTCGAAGAGGCCGGCATCCCGATCCTCGGCACCTCGCCCGACATGATCGACCTCGCCGAGGACCGCGACCGCTTCAAGCGCCTGCTCGACAAGCTGCATCTTAAGCAGCCCAAGAACGGCATCGCCTATTCCGTCGAACAGGCACGCATGATCGCGGGCGAACTCGGCCTGCCCTTCGTCGTGCGTCCGTCCTATGTGCTCGGCGGTCGTGCCATGGCGATCATCCGCGACGAGCCGCAGTTCGAGGACTATCTGCTCGGCACGCTTCCGAGCCTGATCCCGTCCGAGGTGAAGGCGAAATACCCGAACGACAAGACCGGCCAGATCAACACGGTGCTCGGCAAGAACCCACTGCTGTTCGACCGCTACCTCTCGGACGCGATCGAGGTCGATGTCGACTGCCTCAGCGACGGCAAGGACGCCTTCATCGCCGGCATCATGGAGCATATCGAAGAGGCTGGGATCCACTCGGGCGATTCGGCCTGCTCTCTTCCGCCCCGTTCGCTCTCGCTGGCGACCCTCGCGGAACTCGAGCGTCAGACCAAGGCCATGGCGCTGGCGCTCGATGTCGGTGGGCTGATGAACGTGCAATACGCCATCAAGGACGGCGTCATCTACGTCCTCGAGGTCAACCCGCGCGCCTCGCGCACCGTGCCCTTCGTCGCCAAGGTCATCGGCGAGCCGATCGCCAAGATTGCCGCGCGCATCATGGCGGGCGAGAGCCTCGCGAGCTTCGGGCTGAAGCCCGCTGCTCTGACCCATGTCGGCGTCAAGGAAGCGGTCTTCCCCTTCGCGCGCTTCCCCGGCGTCGACGTGCTGCTCGGTCCGGAGATGCGCTCGACCGGCGAGGTCATCGGCCTCGACCGTTCCTTCGACATCGCCTTCGCCAAGAGCCAGCTCGGTGCCGGCTCCAAGGTGCCGATCAAGGGGACTGTGTTCGTCTCGGTGCGCGACGCGGACAAGCCGCGCATCGTGCCCTCCATGCGCATCCTGTCCGATCTCGGCTTCCGCATCCTTGCCACCGGTGGAACGCTGCGCCTGCTGCAGGAGGAAGGCATTCCGGCCGCCAAGATCAACAAGGTTCTGGAGGGCCGGCCGCACGTCGTCGACGCCATCAAGAACGGCGAGATCCAGCTCGTCTTCAACACGACTGACGGCCCACAGGCACTCGCGGATTCACGCTCGCTGCGCCGCACGGCCCTCTTGCACAAGGTGCCCTATTATACCACCTTGGCCGGAGCGATCGCGGCTGCCGAGGGCATCAAGGCCTATTGCAGCGGCGATCTCGAAGTACGATCGCTGCAATCCTACTTCGTCCGCGCCGCCTGAACGGCCGCGCGGCCGAAGCAGTTCTGAAAACGATCGGAAGCTGAACGCAGGCCGCGGGGGACGCGGCCGGCGGGTTCTGGCTTTCGGAATTGGGACGAGAAGATGGATAAGGTTCCTATGACGGTGGGCGGATTTGCCGCCCTCGAGGTCGAGCTGAAGCAACGCCAGCAGGTCGAACGTCAACGCATCATCGCTGCGATATCGGAAGCGCGCGCACTTGGCGACCTCTCCGAGAATGCCGAGTATCATGCGGCCAAGGAGGCACAGTCCCTCAATGAAGGCAGAATCCTGGAGCTCGAATCGCTGATCGGGCGGGCAGACATCATCGATGTCACCAAGCTCGGTGGCGACACGATCAAATTCGGCGCGACCGTCCAACTGATCGACGACGACACCGAGGAAGCCAAGATCTATCAGATCGTCGGCGAGCCGGAATCCGATGTCCGTTCCGGCAAGGTCTCGATCGGCTCGCCGATCGCGCGCGCTCTGATCGGCAAGAAGGTCGGCGATTCCGTGCAGGTCAATACGCCGGGCGGCGGCAAGTCCTACGAAGTCGTGAGCGTCAGCTTCCGCTGAGGCTTCCGGGGGCATAGAATTGTCGTCCCCGGACGATTATCTCGTCGGTGATGCATCGGCATCGGGAGATACTGTCATGACCAGTCGTCGCGCGTTTCTCATGTCATCATTGGCGGCCACTGCGCTCGCGTTGTCGCCGCTCGGAGCTGCATCTGCCCTTGCCCAGCCGCAAGGGCCGATCGGCGGCATCCGTGTCGATGTCTCCCGCCTCGTCGAGCAAGGCTGGGGGCCCAATGCCGATGCGATCAAGGCCGGGATGGAACGGGAACTTCGGACCGCCTTTGCCGGCGCCATCCAGCGCGGCGCCCCGGTTCTCGTCGTCAGGGTCCGCGGCATTTTCCTGACGAGTTACGCTGGCGGCGGCGGCGGCGGTGGCCGCTGGGGCGGCGGCGGCGGCTCGAGCAATGACAATCTCGACAGCGAGGCGTTTCTGGTTGGTGCAGGCAATCGCGTGCTTGCATCCTATCCGGTGCTCTCGACGATTTCCGCCAGCTATTCCGGCCCTTGGTATCTGCAGGATATCGATCAGCGCCGCATTGTCAGCCTGATCCAGAACAACGTGGCCTGGATCCGGCGCTACGTCGCCGGTTGAGACCGTTCACAAGGTCGGCATTGTCGTTGCCGCATATGGCGCCAAGTCAGGCGGCGGCGTAGTTCTCAGCCTCAGTTGCGTCGCTGCGGAATGCAGCGCAGCACCCCTGTCTGACAGGAGAGAGCCATGCTGGATCGTCGCGCCCTATTGGCCGCCGCGCTCGGCGGGACCGCTGCTGTGTTCACCGATGTTCCGATCCAGGCCGCGACGGGCGGTGTGCGCGTCGATGTTTCCCGTCTCGTTCAACAGGGCTGGGGCCCCAACGCCACCCTTGTGAAGGCAGAGCTGGAGCGCGAGCTTGCCGGCACTGGCCGGGCGGGCTCCACCCTCGTCGTCTCGGTGCTTCGCATCAACATGCCGAGCTATTCAGGCGGCGACGCGGAAGAAACCGGCGGCACCACGGACGGGATGGAATCCGAAGCCCGGGTGATCGGCGCCGACGGCCGGGTCCTGGCGAGCTACCCGATCGTTTCGTCTTCGCCCGCCTCATCCGGCGGCGCCTGGTTCCAACCGGGCTTCGATGCCCGCCGGCTCGCCGCCTTGGTCCGGACCAACGCCGCGTGGATCAGACGCTATATCGGGGAATGAGCCGCGGGCGGCCTGATCTCGAAGGCGGCCTTGCCGCGCGAGAAACCGCAGGATTCGTAGAAGCCGTGCACCGCCGCATCCTTGCGGCCGGTCTGAAGCATGACCTTGTAGCATCCTGCCGACCAGGCCTGTTCGATGGCCGCGCCGATCACCCGCTTTCCAAGCCCCTGGCCCCGAAACCGCGCATCGGCGACGACATTTTCGATCAGCGCGAAGGGCCTGAGATTCCGAGTGAGATTGGGCACGATCACGACCACGCAACTCGCGATGGCAGCGCCGTCCAGCTCGGCGATGTGCACTGTGATCAGGCTGCTGCCCAGGATTCTGTGCCAGGCCGCAACCGCCATTTCGGCATCCGGGATCGGATCATCAGGATTCAACTGCGCATGGAGTGTCAGAATGGAAGGCAGATGTTCGATGCCCGCCTTGCGGATCACGACCGGCATCCCGGCACTCGCTAGCTGAACGGTACGATCGGCTCATCCTTGACGCGATCAAGCGCCAGGGCCGTGCGCACATTGCGGACATTCGGCAGAGCTGTCAGTTCCCCGACGAAATCCTGAAAGGCCTTCAGGTCAGGCGCCACACATTTCAGGATGAAATCGATATCGCCCGAGAGCGTCCAGCACTCGCGCACGGCACCCCAATTTCGGATGCGCTCCTGAAATGTCGCGAGATCGGCCTCGGCCTGGCTGGCGAGATGCACGAAGGCGAAACAGACAACCTCGATCCCGAGCTTGCGCTCATCGAGCTGCGCCCGATAGCCGGTGATCAGCCCCGCCTCCTCGAGAGCCCGGACACGCCGGAGGCAGGGCGGCGGCGAGATGCCGACCCGGCTCGCCAACTCGACATTGGTCATGCGCCCGTCGGCCTGTAATTCGCGCAGGATACGCTGATCGATTTCGTCGAGTTTGGAACGCACAAAGATCCCCAGGGCAAAGTCGCGCTGGTGTAGACGCAGCTCCCACGCGATACAAGGCATCCCGACCACTGCCGCGGAGCCTGCGTTTGTCAGTTGAACCGATCCCGACGATCTGGGTCCTCACCGACGGCAAGGCTGGCGACGAGATACAGTGCCTTGGCGTCGCCGAACGGCTCGGCATCACCCCAGAGATCCGGCACGTCGCCCCGGGTCGCCCCTGGAGCTGGCTGATGCCCCGCGGGCCGATCGATCCGCGCGAGGCCCCTCACAGGGCTCAAAGCCCGATCCGCCCGCCCTTCCCCGATATCGTCGTCGCTTCGGGCCGGCGCGCCGCCGCCTATTTGCGAGCGGTCAAGAAGGCCTCGAAGGGCAAGACCTTCACCGTCTTTCTCAAGGATCCGAGGATCGGAGCTGGAGCAGCCGATCTGATCTGGGTCTCCGAGCATGATCGCCTGCGTGGCCCCAACGTGCTCGTCACCGTGACATCGCCGCACCGGCTTTCCCCGGGCCGGCTCGCCCAGGCCAGGCAGAGCCCGCCGCCAGCCATCGCCGCCCTGCCCCGACCGCGCGCTGCGGTCATGGTCGGTGGCGACAGCCGGCATCACACCTTCCAGCCCGATGACATCGTCCGATTTGCGAACGCACTCGATGCGCTCGCGGGCTCGGGCGTGGCACTGATGGGCTCGCGCTCGCGACGTACGCCGGATGCCCTCGACAAGGCCATTGCCGAGGTCTTCGCACGCCACGGCGGCTGGTGGTGGGATGGCACGGGCGCCAATCCCTATGTGCCGCTGCTCGCCAATGCCGATACCGTGGTCGTCACCGCCGACTCGACCAATATCGTCGGCGAGGCTGCAGCGACCGGCGCCCCCCTCCTCGTCTTCGAGCCGCATGGCGGCCACAGCAAGTTCGCTCGCTTCATCGAGGCGCTGAAGCGGCAAGGCGTTGTGCATCATTTCGAGGGACGGCTTGATGGCACCCGCTATGACCCCATAGACTCCACCGGCGTCATCGCGGAAGCGGTGCGCCAGGGCTGGTTGCGGCACCGCGCCGAACTCGGCCTCGCCTGAGCGTGAGCGGGCCTGGGCTTGCGTCCGCCGCGCGAGACCGTATCTGACGGAACGAGGACGCAGCGCCACGCTGCGCGAAAAGGACCGAAACCATGGCTCATACCCATGCCCGCGTAATGATCATCGGCTCGGGCCCCGCCGGCTATACCGCCGCGATCTATGCGGCCCGCGCGCTGCTTGAACCGGTGATGATCTCGGGCTTCCAGCCTGGCGGCCAGCTGATGATCACCACCGATGTCGAGAACTATCCGGGTTTTGCCGATGTGGTTCAGGGACCGTGGCTGATGGAGCAGATGCGCGCCCAGGCCGAGCACATGGGCACCAAGATGGTTTCCGACCATATCTCGAAGGTCGATCTGTCACAGCGCCCGTTCCGGCTCTGGGGTGATGGCGGCGCGACCTATAGCTGCGATGCTCTGATCGTGGCCACCGGCGCCCAGGCGAAGTGGCTCGGTATCCCCTCGGAGCAGACGTTCCAGGGCTTTGGCGTCTCGGCCTGCGCCACCTGCGACGGCTTTTTCTTCCGCGGCAAGGAAGTGGTCGTCGTCGGCGGCGGCAATACCGCAGTCGAGGAAGCGCTCTATCTCGCCAACCTTGCTGCGAAGGTCACGCTGGTGCATCGCCGCGATTCGCTGCGGGCCGAGAAGGTGTTGCAGGATCGCCTTTTCAAGCATCCCAAGGTCGAAGTCGTCTGGGACAGCGAGATCGCTGAGATCTGCGGCGGTACGCAACCGCCGTCAGTCACGCATCTGCAGCTCCGCAACCTGAAGACGGGCGCTGAGAGCGAATTGAAGACCGACGGTGTCTTCATCGCCATCGGCCACAAGCCGTCGACCGAACTCTTCACCGGGCAGCTCGCCATGCGTGAATCGGGGTATCTCGACGTGACGCCCGGCACGACGCAAACCAACATCCCCGGCGTTTTTGCCGCAGGTGACGTCACCGATGAGCATTACCGCCAGGCTGTGACGGCTGCGGGCCTGGGCTGCATGGCCGCGCTCGATGCCGAAAGATGGCTTGCCGCCAACGTCACGGAACAGCGTGAAGCGGCCGAATAGGCCGAAAAAGACAACCCATCACGATTGTTGATGGGTTGTCTCACGAGATTCAGTGTGAAAAGAGGCCCCGTCGGCAAAGCAATCGTTGACGTTCCTGCGTTTTACCCCCCAACATGCACGAAACGCATAACGGGGGAAACGCGGTGGATTGGGACCGCATCAGGATTTTTTATACCGTCGCAGAATCCGGCAGCTTTACCAAGGCTGGCGACGTACTTGGTTTGAGTCAATCCGCCGTTAGTCGGCAGATTGGTGCGCTCGAGCGTGAGCTACGTGCACCGCTGTTTCACCGACATACACGGGGGCTCATTCTCACCGAGCAGGGCGAATTGCTCTGGCGCGCGGCTCGCGAGATGACGCAGCGCCTGGAGCGTACGCGCGCCCAGCTTTCGGAGACGCGCGAGCATCCATCGGGCGAGTTGAAGGTCACCGCGACGCGCGGTCTCGGCGGCCATTGGCTGACGCCGAGGCTGGCGGAGTTCCTCGATCTCTACCCGGACATCAAGGTCGACCTCATCCTCACCGATGAGGAACTCGACCTCTCGATGCGCGAGGCCGATATCGCAATTCGCCTGCGCCAGCCGCAGCAGCCGGACCTGATCCAGCGCAAGCTCTTCACCGTGCATTTCCACGTCTATGGCTCGCCGGCCTATATCAAGCGCTTCGGTGAGCCGAAGAGCTACGAGGATCTCGACAATCACCGGCTCCTGTCCTTCGGCAGCACCTCGCCGTCCTATCTGACGGCCGTGCACTGGCTCGGAACCCTGGGCCGCGAACAGCGCAACCCGCGCCCGATCCATCTCACCGTGAACAACATCACGGCGATGAAGCGGGCAGTCGACAGCGGCGCAGGCATCGCGGTGCTACCGGACTATCTGATCGAGACCGGCTCGCCCCTCGTCCAGCTCATGCGCGAGACCGAGATGCCGCAGCTCGAAAGCTACCTGGTCTATCCAGAGGAGATGAAGTCGGTGGCCAGGGTGCAGGCATTCCGCGACTTCCTGATCCAGAAGGCCCAGCGCTGGACCTACTAAACGGCCGGATATCCCGGCTATGCGCGCAGCGCGGGTATCCCGCGCTGCGGCGAACGCATGCTTTCAGCCATTTAGGCTAAAATTTGTCGCACATGATTATAGGTCATGCAGTTTCCGCATAGCGGCCCCAAGCTATGCTGCATTGCAAAACGGCACGTGCTGCCCGATATAGCAATCACGGTTGTTCGGAACGGGCTCCGCATTCTCCTCCCGGCGTTGAGTTCGTTCCAGCCGTTCCCCTCTGAGATGTTTGGCGGTAACGCCGGATGTTTCAAACTTCAAAGGCCAGCTCCCTCGGGACGCTGGCCTTTTTTTCGTCTTGCGCCGGACTGCTCCGTGCATGCGCAGTCATCCCGGCGAAGGTGCGGCGCAGGGCCATGGGCCATGCTGGAGCATCGCCGCTTGCAATCCGGTATGAGGCTCCGATTATCCGGCGCCCGCCCGATCGGGATGGCAGGGCACATCTGGCAGCCGCAGGTCGTCAGCGCCGCCGCGCTTCCAGCGGCAGCGACTCGAACAGGCTTGGCACATCGCTGGTGCGCGCCTTCTCGATCGTCAGCATGCGCAGCTTGGTCTCCACCCCGCCATCGGCTGAGAAGCCGCCCGTCTTGCCATTGGCAGCCAGCACGCGGTGACAGGGCACGATGATGGGGAAGGGATTCTCTCCCAACGCGACACCAACAGCGCGCGCTGCACCCGGCTCGCCAATCCGCGCCGCTACTTCGCCATAGGTCAACGTTTCACCTGGCGGGATACTCAGCGCGACGGCATAAACCTTTCGGTTGAAGGCCGAGAGACCGTCCATCTCGATCGGCAGGTGAGCAAGATCCCTCTTCTCTCCCCGCAGCAATGCCATGATCGCGCCGATCGCATCCTGCACGAACGGCGGAGGAGAGCTTTCGACAGCCTCCGGATAGCGCCGGGCCAGCCGCTGGCGGGCGCGCGCCTCATCCTGCTCCGGCAATTGCGCACCAATCAGGCGTTCGGCATTCCAGACCAGCGCGCAGGCGCCGATTGCCGTATCGAACAGGCAGAAACCCTGGCTCATCACGCCTCCCGACGGAAGCGGCGGCCTCAGACGTAGAGCCGCTCGCCTTCAAGCCCTTTGTACATCGCTGCGACCTGCTCGCCATAGCCGTTGAACAGCAGGGTCGGCCGACGCTCGCGCGAGCCGAGAACCTGCTCGCTCGCCTGGCTCCAGCGCGGATGCGGCACCTCCGGGTTCACATTGGCCCAGAAGCCGTATTCCGACGATTGCAGAGCCTCCCAGAAGGTCTTGGGCCGCTCGGCGACGAAGCTGATGCGCGCAATCGACTTCACCGATTTGAAGCCGTACTTCCACGGCGTGATCAGGCGAACCGGCGCACCATGCTGATTCGGCAGCGGCTTGCCGTAGATCCCCGTCACCATCAGCGCCAGGTCGTTATTCGCCTCCGCCATGGTCAGCCCCTCGGTATAGGGCCAGGGATACCAGCGTTGCGTCTGCCCGGAGGCGACGCGCGGGTTAAGGAAGGTTTCGAACTTGACGTATTTGGCACTCGAAAGCGGCTTCGCCAGCGCCACCAGGGCCTTTAGCGGAAAACCGGTCCAGGGCACGGCCATTGCCCAGCTCTCGACGCAGCGGAAGCGATAGAGCCGCTCCTCGAGCGGCATCTTGCGGACCAGATCGTCGAAACCGATCTCGAACGGCTTCTCGACCATGCCGTCGATCGCGATGTTCCAGGGCCGCGTCGGCAGCTTCTTCGCTGCACTGACGACATCCTTGGACATGCCGAATTCGTAGAAATTATTGTAATTCGCCGCCAGTTCCTCGTCGGTCACCGGCCGGTCGAGCGTGTAGCTCGCATTGCGCTTGGCGGGATAGAGATCGAGCGTCGGATCCGCGCCTTGCGCGGCTGCGATCTGGGGCAATGCACTACCTGCGATCAGCCCCGCGCTCCCGCCGAGAAAGGCACGGCGGTTCATGGCGATATGCTCGGGAGTGGCCTGGCTTTCGGGCAGTTCCCAGCCAGGGCGGCGTTTGATCAGCATCGACGGACATGCTCCGTTTCAGAGAGCGAAGCTTAGTCCACAGATGAGCATCAAGTGCAATTCACGAGCGGGAGAGGCATAGGTCCCTCGCCGCGCTGATCCATGTACGTCATCCCGGCTGAAGCGAAGCGCAGGACCGGGATGACGTCGGAGTGCTGGGCGTGAACGCGTCAGCCGCGCGCTTCCAGCGCCTTGACGATCGCATCGCCCATCTCGGTAGTCGAGACGGCATTGGCGCCCGGCGCAGCGATGTCCTTGGTGCGGGTGCCGGCGCCAAGCACGTCGGCGATCGCACCTTCGAGCCGGTCGGCCGCCTCGATGGCGCCGAAGGAGTAACGCAGCGCCATGGCAAAGGAGCCGATCATCGCGATCGGATTCGCCAGGCCCTTGCCGGCGATGTCGGGAGCAGAGCCATGCACAGGCTCATAAAGCGCCTTGCGCTTGCCGGTGGCCGGATCTTCGGCACCGAGCGAAGCGGAGGGCAGCATTCCGAGCGAGCCGGTCAGCATCGCCGCGACGTCGGAGAGAATATCGCCGAACAGGTTGTCGCAGACGATGACGTCGTACTGCTTCGGCCAGCGCACGAGCTGCATGGCGCAATTGTCGGCGAGCACATGCTCGAGCTCGACATCCCGGTAGTCCTTGGCGTGCAGGGCCGTGACCGTCTGCTTCCAGAGCACGCCCGTCTTCATGACATTGTGCTTCTCGGCCGAGGAGACCTTGTTGCGGCGGGTGCGCGCCAGCTCGAAGGCGACGCGCGCGATGCGTTCGATTTCGGGCGTGGTGTAGAGCTGGGTATCGACGCCGCGCTTGGAACCGTCCTCCAGCGTGACGATCTCCTTGGGCTCGCCGAAATAGACGCCGCCGGTGAGCTCACGCACGATCAGGATGTCGAGCCCCTCGACCACCTCGGGCTTGAGCGAGGAGGCGGAAGCCAGCGCCGGATAGCAGATCGCAGGCCGCAGATTCGCAAACAGGCCAAGATCCTTGCGCAAGCGCAGCAGGCCGGCTTCAGGGCGATGCTGATAGGGCACATCCGCCCATTTCGGGCCGCCGACCGCGCCGAACAGCACCGCATCGGCATCCTGGGCGAGCTTCATGTCGCCTTCCGAGATCGCCGCCTTGTGCGCGTCATAGGCAGCGCCGCCGACAAGTCCGCGCTCGATGGCGAAGGAGGCGAGGCCCTGCTTCTCGATCCAGCCGACGATCTTCTCGACCTGGCCGGTCACTTCGGGGCCGATGCCGTCGCCCGGCAGGAGGAGGAGCTTGTGGGTCGCCATGGTCGCCTCACGCGTTTGTCGGACGTTGCTGGGGCCAGAGCGGCCTTGCCGGGCTGATTAGGCGGGGAACGGGAGTGACGCAAGCGCAGCCGCGGGGCAGCGCGCCTGCGCGGCAAGCAGAAGCTGTGCCGATCGGCATCGGCATCGGCACGGCTCCGCTTCACTCCGGCCGGAGTGAAGCGGAGATCTGGAAGCCGTTGCAGAGCGTGGCGATGGTTTCCCGATCGGAGCCGCTGGCGCAGGGCCTTTGGCATCAGCCGGTATCTCGACGGCAATGGCTGCTCCGCCCTCAGGCCTTCTTCTCCATGTTCCAGAAGAACTGGACGGGCGAGAGCACCATGCCGGTCAGGCTCTTGCGATAGGCCATTGGCTGCTGCACCAGCCCCGCCGGCGCATAGGGCACCGTCTCGAAGGCGCGCTTCTCGATCGAGGCGGCCAGCTCCTTCTGCTTGGCCACGTCAGGCGTTGCTATCCACTGATCGCGCAGACCTTCCAGCGTGGCATCCTCCGGCCAGCCGAACCAGGCGGCAGGGCCATTGCTGCGCAGCAGCGGATGCAGCGCGGGATTGAGCACGTCGGCGCCCGACCAGAGCGTATGGAAGACCGACCAGCCGCCCTGGTCCGGCAATCCGCGGTTGGAGCGCCTGCCGATGAAGCTGGCCCAATCGGTCGCGACCAGATCGACAGTCATGCCGAGCTTCTTCAGCAATTCCTGTGTCACCAGGCACTGGTTATAGGCGATCGGCTGGTCGGCGGGCGCCAGCAGCAGCACCTTCTCGTTCTTGTAGCCGGCCTCCTGCAGCATGGCCTTGGCCCGCTCCAGATTGTTGCCGAGTGCAGCCTGTCCGCCCGCCCCGGTCGACATCGGCGAGCCCGGCGTGAAGAAGGTCTTGCACTCCTTGTAGTAATCCTTGCTGCCGACGACCGCCTCCATGTAGTCGGTCTGATCGATTGCCATCATCACCGCCCGGCGGATGCCGGGATTGTTGAAGGGCGGCTGCAGATGGTTGAAACGCATCAGCAGGATCAGCCCGAGCGGCACATTCTCGATCGCGATCTCGGGATTGCTCTTGAGCAGGGGCAGGAGATCGACCGGCGGCTGTTCGTACCAGTCGACCTCGCCCTGCATCAGCGCGCCGACTGCGGCCGAAACCTCGGTCAGCGGCAACCATTCGATACGGTCGATCTTGGCGACCTTGCCGCCAGCGGCCCAGGACGGGGCCTCCTCTCGCGGCCTGTATTTGGCGAAGCGCTCATAGATCGCGTTCTGGCCCGGCACCCATTGCTTGTCCATGAAGCGCCAGGGTCCGGAACCGATCGCCTCCGTGATGTTCTTGGTTGGCTCCATCATGGCCACGCGCTCGGGCATGATGAAGGGCACGTTCGAGGAGAGCTTGCCGAGCGCGTCCGGCAGCATCGGGAAGGGCTTCTTCAAGCGGATGACGAAGGTGCGCTGATCGACGACATCGTAACCCTCGACGAATGTCGCGAAAGTCTGCCCGAAGGCATCGCGCGCCGACCAGCGCTTGATCGAGGCGATGCAGTCCTGCGCCCTGACCGGCTGCTCGTCATGGAACATCAGTCCGTCGCGCAGATGGAAGGTCCAGCGCAGCCCGTCCGGCGCAGTCTCCCAGCTCTGGACCATTTGCGGCTGGATGCGGAACTGCGCGTCCGTCGCAAACAAGGTATCATATATCAGATAGCCGTGATTACGGATGACATAGCTCGTGGCGACGATCGGATCGAGCGAAGGCAACGGCGTCGACGGAATGAAGCGCAGCGTATTGGCGCGCGATTGCGCGCGCGACGGAAATCCAACGAGGCTGGAAGCGGATAAAGCGGAACTTCCGGCCAGAATCTGACGGCGATTGAGTCGCATGCGGCATCCCCTTGCTCTTGAGCTTTCGCGCCAGGCGCGTCTGCCTTCTGTTAAGCAAGAGATATACCAGCACGATCATGCTGCCGGACGCAATGCTCCTTGCGATGGCCAGGCGGCATCAACTGGACTCGCCCCGGCCTGCTCGCTATTCCCTTGACCGTCTCAACGGGGTGCCCGGCGGTTTCGGGCTGAGAGGGAAGCGCAAGGCTTTCAACCCGTCGAACCTGATCCGGATCGTGCCGGCGGAGGGATTGAGCACTGGCGTCTCGCAACCGGAGATGGCCTTCCCTCTCGACCGTCATGGCCCGCCGTCGAACGCATGCGGGGTGACGCCATGACCTTTCTGAACAGCCGGGTGACCCGGATCGCCGCTGCGCTCTTAGCGCTCCTGTTTGCGACGCCGTCCATGGCCCAGGAGAAGCCGGCACTGACGGTCTACACTTATTCCTCCTTCACCGGGAAATACGGTCCCGGCGCGAAGGTGAAGGCGGCGTTCGAGGCGCAATGCAGTTGCACGCTGAACTGGGTCGCAAGCGATGATGCCGGCTCCCTTGTCGCGCGCCTGAAGCTGGAGGGTGAGGCGACCAAGGCCGATGCCGTGCTCGGCCTCGACATGAACCTTGCTGCAGAAGCCAAGGCGACGGGGCTGTTCCAGCCCCATGGCCAGTATCCGGCCGAGCTCACTTTGCCCATCGCCTGGACCGACGATACCTTCCTGCCCTTCGATTGGGGGCACCTCGCCTTCGTCTATGATTCAACCAAACTTGCCGCGCCGCCCACCAGCCTGAAGCAGCTTGTCGACGACCCCAATGGGCCAAAGCTGGTGCTGCAGGATCCGCGCACCAGCGCACCCGGGCTTGGCTTCCTGCTCTGGATGCGATCCGTCTATGGTGACGGCGCAGACGCCGCCTGGACCAGGCTCAAGCCGCGCATCGTCACCTTCACCAAGGGCTGGTCGGAGGCCTACGGACTGTTCCTCAAGGGCGAGGCCGACATGGTGCTCTCCTACGCGACATCGCCGGCCTATCACATCGGCGCCGAGAAGAAGACGCAGTACAAGGCCGCCCGCTTCAGCGAAGGCCATTATCTGCATGTCGAACTCGCCGGCATGACGCGCACGACGCGGCAGCCGGAACTCGCCAAACGCTTCCTCGCCTTCACGCTGTCGGACGCCTTCCAATCGCTGATCCCGGAAGGCAACTGGATGATGCCGGCGAAACAGGCGGCAGGTGGACTGCCGGCTTCGTTCGCCGATGTCATCAAGCCGGAGCGGAGCCTGTTATTCACGCCGGACGAGGTGCGTACGCAGCGCCGAGCCTTCATCGACGCCTGGCTCGCCGCAGCGAGCCGCTAAGGCCTTGTTCCGCCCGGCCACGCTCACCGCGCTTGCCATCCTAGCGCTCGCCGGCGCCTCGCTCGCCGGACTGGCGCGAGCCGGAGGCGACCTTGCCGCCCTGTCGTCGCTCGGCCCCTATCTCGCTCGTCTGGTCGCAGGCGCGGCCGCGCAGGCGGGCCTGTCGATGCTGCTCTCACTCCTGCTCGGCACGGCAGTGGCGCTTGCCTTGCTGCGCCGCCGCTTCCCCGGTCGCGACCTCCTCCTTGCCGTGCTGACCGCCGCCGCCGTCGCCCCAACGATCGTGATCATCTTCGGCGTCATCGCGATCTATGGCCGTTCCGGGCTGCTCGGCAGCCTGGCGCGTGTCGCCGGTACCGAACCGCCGGCGATCTACGGACTCCAGGGCATCCTGATCGCGCATGTGCTGATGAATACGCCACTCGTAACACGCGCTCTGCTTCAGGCCTTCGGGCGCGAACCTGGCGAACGGCGGCGCCTGGCCTCGGCGCTCGGCTTTTCCGCCACCGATTGTTTCCGGCATCTCGACTGGCCGGTGATCCGGCGCGAGGCCCCGGCGCTTGCCACCTTCGTCTTCCTGCTCTGCTTCACCAGCTTTGCCGTCGTGCTCTCGCTCGGCGGCGGCCCCGCCAATGCGACACTGGAAGTCGCGATCTACGAAGCGGTCCGGTTCGAGGCGGATTTTGCCCGGGCTGCCGCTCTGAGCGGCATCCAGCTTGTACTTTGCCTAGGGCTTGCGACCGCGCTTGCCGTACTCACACCGGCAGCGCGCGACGAGGCAAGCGCCGAGCGCCATGCCCCCCGCCCCGATATTTTCGTCCCCCGCCTGCGGCGGTTCGACTGCCTTATCCTCATTCTGGCAACGGCCTGGATCGCAACGCCTCTCCTGAGCATCGCAAGTGGCGTCACCGCCTTGCCGACGCTGGCGACTGCTGAATTCGCATGGGCCGCCGCAACGAGTGCCGCCATTGCGCTTGGCGCAGGTCTCCTCGCCTGCCTGTTTGCCGTACTGCTCTCCAGCGCCGCGCGCGGACGCCGGCCGCGCCCGGGGCTCCCCGATCTTGCCGCCTTCACCATGCTTGGCCTGCCGCCCTTCGCCTTCGTGGCAGGGCTCTACGTCCTGACCCGCAACCTCGCCGATCCCGCAACGCTCGGGCTGCTGCTCGTGCCGCTCGTCAACGCCCTGATGGCGCTGCCCTATGCCTACCGGCTGCTGGCGCCGCCACTCGCGACCAGCGCCGAACGCCATGGAAAGCTCGCAGAGAGTCTCGGCATTGCCGGTTGGGCCCGGCTGCGTCTCGTCGAATGGCCGGCCCTGCGCGCGCCGCTGGCGGCCGCCTTCGCCTTTGCCACGGCGCTCTCGCTTGGCGATTTCGGCGTCATTGCTTTGTTCGGCGGCGGCGAGCTCACCACCTTGCCCTATCTGCTGGCGAACCGCCTCGGCGCCTATCGCATGGATGAAGCGGGAGCGCTGGCGCTCGTGCTGGTACTTTCGGCGGGGTGTCTCGCCTACCTGACCGAGCGTTGGAGCGCGCGTCATGCTTGAGCTGGCGGGCCTGTCCCTCGACTATCCCGGATTTGCAGCGCGCTACGACCTCGTCATTCCAGCGGGCGCGCTCTGCGCCGTCATCGGCCCGTCAGGCGGTGGCAAGACCACCCTGCTCCATGCCATCGCCGGCTTCGAACAGCCCACGACCGGAACCCTCCGCTTCGCCGGCGCAGATTTGCTACCGCTCGCACCAGCCAGACGACCAGTCTCGATCCTGTTCCAGGATCACAATCTCTTCCCGCATCTGACGGCAGCCGAAAACGTCGGGCTTGGACTGAAACCGTCACTGCGGCTCGACGCCTCCGAGCGCGAGCGTGTGGCAGCTGCGCTGGCCGCGGTCGATCTCGCCGGCTTCGCAGCCCGCCGACCGGCGGAACTCTCGGGCGGTCAACGTCAGCGCGTCGCCCTCGCCCGCGCCCTCCTGCGCGGCAAACCGCTGATGTTGCTCGACGAACCGTTCGGCGCACTCGACCCCGGGCTACGCCGCGAGATGATCGAGCGCGTCGATGCCCTGCGCCGTGAACACGGCCTCACCGTGCTGATGACACTGCACACGCCGGAAGAGGCGGCCAGCCATGCCGACCTCTTTGCCTTCGTTAGGAATGGCCGCGTCGAAGCATCCGGCCCGTGGACGCGCCTGACGGCGTCGGACGGACCAGAGCCTGTCAGGCGCTTCCTGGGCATTTGAAATGCCGGTCCGGCTCAAGCATCGGCCGGAAAGGCGGATTGCGGTTTTCGGGGAGAGCCGATGCAATTATCCGGTCAGATGATCTAGCCGCGAAGTCGGGCCGTGATCTCGATCTCGATCTTCATCTCGGGCTTTAGCAGCCCGGATACGACATAGATGCCGGCCGCTGGCCGGATCTGCCCGAAGACCTCGCCGCAGACGGTGAGAACCGGTTCGCAATAGCTGCGATCCGTGACGAAATACTGAGCGCGCACGACGTTGGCGAGTGCAGAGCCCGCTTCGGTCAGGACTGCGCCCACCGTCCTGAAGATGTTGCGCGCCTGTTCCGCCGGATCCTCCGGCATCGTCATGGTGACGTAGTCATAGCCCGTCGTGCCCGAGACGAAGACCAAGTCGCCATCGACCACCGCCCGCGAATAGCCGAAGGCGAGCTCGAACGGCGAACCGGTGGAGATCAGGCGTCGCACCGGGTCCAGCATCGTCATCCCCGTCCCCCCTTGAGCGCGCGCAGCACCTTGGCGCCCGGCCGGCCGGTCTGCGGCATGCCGATCTGAGATTCGATTTCCTTGATGGCAGCCCTGGTCAGCGAACCGACGGCTCCGTCCGGCTCGCCGACATTGTAACCCCGCGCGATCAGCAGGCGCTGCAGTTCGCGGCGCTGCTCGCGCGACAGCGGCGGATCGTCGGTCGGCCAGTCGGCCTGGATGCCGGGCCTGCCACGAATGCGGTCCGAGAGCAGCGAGATGGCGAGCGCATAGGAATCTGCGCCGTTATAGCTGTAGGCCGCGTCATAGTTCTTGAAGACCAGGAAGGCCGGACCATCACGGCCGGCCGGCATCAGCAGCCCGGCATTGCCCGAACCGGACAGTGCCGAGCCGTCATATTTGACAACCCCGCGCGCAGCCCAGGATGAGAGCGGCTGCTTCGGATTGCGCCCGGTCGGACCCGAATAGCCGTTGGGGACACGGACCTCGTAGCCCCAGGGAGCCCCGGTCACCCAGCCCGCCTTGGCCATGAAATTGGCGGTTGAATGCAGCGCGTCGGGAATCGAGTCGACGAGATCGCGCCGTCCATCGCCATCGCCATCGACAGCAAGACGCATATAGGTCGAAGGGATGAACTGGGTGTGGCCGAAGGCGCCGGCCCAGGAACCCATCAGGCGGTCGGCCCGGACATCGCCGCGCTGGATGATCTGCAGCGTCGCGATCAGCTCGCCCTTGAAGAACGCGTTGCGACGCGGTGCGAGACAGGCGCCGGTCGAGAGCGCCTGGACGAGGGGCATCTTTCCGCGAGCCTTGCCGAAATCGCTCTCGACACCCCAGACAGCGACAATGGTATGGCGGTCGACGCCAAAGCGCTGCTCGGCCGCAGCGAGGGTCGAGGCGTGCTGGCGCAGCATGTTGCGCCCCTCCGCCACCTTCTCGTCATCGACCAGCGTGCCGAGATAATCCCAGATCGGAGTCTTGAACTCCGGCTGGTTGTTCATCGCCTCGATCACCTTCATGTCGGGCGTGACGCCCGCCATGGCCCGATCGAAGGTGGCGCCTGACACGCCTTTCGCTGCAGCCTCCGAGCGCAGGCCAGCAAGGCAGGACTGGAAGTCCGCCTGGGCGCCGGACGCGAAGAGGATGAGCGGAAAAGCCAGTTTAAGTGCGCGCATGAACCCACCGAAAGCCGAGGAATGACGCAAAACTAGGGCCGAATGGTTAAGGGAGATTAACCATGCGCGAACTGCGCGCAAAAGTCGCAAAAGACGGCTATGGCAGGGGCATAATCTGATTCGAGGCGCTTCCGCCCATGCCTGTCGCCACAACCGAACTCCTTGGCTTCACCGCAGCCACGCTGACGACCCTGTGCTGGCTGCCCCAGGCCTGGCACACGGTCCGCACTCGCGACACACGTGCGATTTCGCTCTGGACGCAGATATTCTTCGCGCTCGGCATCATTCTGTGGCTGGTCTATGGGCTCCTGCTGATGTCCTGGCCTCTGATCGGCGCCAATGCCGTCACATTGGTGCCGGTCCTCGTCATCCTGACCATGAAGCTGCGCCACGGCTGAGCCGGCCCTATCGGGAACCTCGCGCGCTGGTTAGGCTTTCTGTAGACACAGTCCCGGACCGCCAATCCCTATGCCAAGCCTCTCCCCCGCCCATTTCCTGCCGATCGCCATGCTGGTCGGCTCGAATGTCTTCATGACCTTCGCCTGGTATGGCCATCTCAGCGACAAGAGCACCGTGGTCTGGCTCAAGGAACCGCTCGGCTGGAACCATGCCATCGGTTTCGTGCTGATCGCCGCCGGCGCCTTCTTCATCTTTCAGGGTAAGGCGTGATCAGGATGGCCAATCTCCCCTCGCCCGGACATCCCGCTGTCTCCGCCTATCTCGCCAATGGCTATGACAGTGTCGTCGGCATGTCGTCGCGCTTTGCCGCAGCGATCTGCGCACGGCTGCTGCGCCTGCAAACCGAGGAGGGGCTCCGTGGACCGATCGCCGAGATCGGCGCCTTCGAAGGGCGCTTCTTCATCGCGCTCGCGCATGCGCTTGAACCGGGCGAGATCGCTCTCGGCATCGATATCTTCGAGTGGCCGAATCCGGAGGTTGAGCAACGCTTCGAGGCGAATTGCCTGAGGCACGGCATCGCCCCGGAGCAACGGGTCACGATCAAGGGCGATGCGGGAGCGATGACCCCGGCCGATCTGCTGAAGCAGACCGGCGGCGCAAAGCTGCGTCTCATCCATATCGACGGCGAGCATTCCCGCGCGGCGCTGACCAAGGATCTCGCGCTCGCCACAGCCTGCCTCGCCGATGGCGGGCTGATCGTTCTCGATGACATGCTCCATCCCGGCTACCCTACCCTGATGGTCGCGGTGCAGGCCTATCTCGATGCACACCCTCAGATTGTGCCGCTCTGCATCATCGACCGTGAGACGATTGTCGGCGCGACCAAATTCGTGCTCTGCGAGCAGCACTGGTTCGAGCGCTATCAGGCTCGGATGCTCGATATCTTCAAGGAGCAGATCTGGCCGCTGGGCGCCGACTTCGAACCGCATTGGTGCCTGGTGCTGTCGCTCGACACCCGGCTGGCGGACATCACCTGAGCTGCCGGCGCACAGCCTGCCGTATGTCATTCCCGATACGCCGCGATAGCGCTGCCGCCCGGCACGTCGGCGCCGGGCTCAAGAATTTCTTCCCGCCTTCAGCTTCGCTGCGCCGGGATGACCGTATCACTCCCGACCACCTAGGAAGACCGCCGTGAAGAAAGCGATCCTCGTCGCCCTATCCATCTTGAGCCTCTCGACGCCGGCTCTCGCCGGCCCGACCTGCAGCCCGAGCGACGACCGCGCCAGGATCCTCGCCTCCGCCAGCACAGGCGACGTCCACCCAACCTGGCGCGGCGGAAAACATGTCGGTTACGGCTGGTCGCTGCAGGTCAAGCGCAACGCCCGCGACGACGCCGGTACCTCATATTATGTCGGGGATCTCTATGACACGCGCGGTCAGCTCTCGACGCGCAATGCCTTCGTGATCGAGAACGAATGGGATTGCGGTCCCTGACGCGCCCGCTCCGGCGCTTACCGCGCCGGCCTGACCCGCAGGATCTTGCCGTTGGCATCATCGCTCAGCAGGTAGAGATAACCGTCGGGGCCTTGCCTGACGTCACGAATGCGCTCGCTGAGCGTGGTCAGCAGCCTCTCCTCGCCGGTGACGGTCTCGCCCTGCGTCGAGAGGCGGATCAGCATCTGCCCGGCAAGGGCGCCAACGAAGAGCGAGTTCTTCCAGGCCGGCCAGATTTGCCCGGTATAGAAAGTCGCGCCGGACGGCGCGATCGACGGGTCCCAGTAGAACAGCGGCTGCTCCATACCGGGTTTCGATGTGCCCTCACCGATCTTCGCTCCGGAATAATCGATCCCGTAGGTGATCACCGGCCAGCCATAGTTGAGCCCGGCCTTGGGCGTGTTGATCTCGTCGCCGCCGCGCGCGCCGTGTTCGGCCGTCCAGAGCTGCCCGGTCTCCGGATGCAGCGCCGCGCCCTGCACGTTGCGGTGGCCGAGCGACCAGATCTCCGGTTGCCAGCCCTCCTTCTTCGGATTGCCCGCCGCCGCCTTGCCCTCCGGGCTGATCCGCAGGACCTTGCCAAGGTGATTGCCCGGGTTCTGCGCCTGATCGCGCTGGCTGAAGCGGTCGCCCACCGTGACGAACAGCGCGCCCGTCCGGTCGAAGACCAATCGTGAGCCGAAATGCATATTGCTGTTGATCGTCGGCATCTGCCGGAAAATCACGCTCATCCCTTCCAGCGCCGTGCCACCGGCGTTGAGGCGCCCGCGCGCGACGCTGGTGCCATTTCCATTGGCACGCGGTTCGGCGAAGGCGAGATAGATCAGCCGGTTCTGGGCAAATTGCGGATCGAGAGCGACATCGAGCAGCCCACCCTGACCGCGTGCCACGACGCCCGGCACGCCGGCGATCGGCCGCGAAATCTCACCCGCGGCGGAAACCAGTCGTAGCCGCCCTGGCCGTTCAGTCACGAGCATGCGCCCATCAGGCAGGAATGCGAGGCCCCAGGGATGCTCCAGACCGCTCGCCACCGTCTCGACGGTCAGCTCGCCCGCGCTCGAGGGAAAGCGCTGCTGGGCTTCAGCCGCCGCTGGCAGGACCAGAACTGAAAGCGTTGCGCCGAAGCAGGCGGCAAGAACGGTGTGGCGCATGGAAATCTCCCTGTCGTTGCGGAACGTCAGTGAGGCAAAACGCGCGGAATCACCACTCGGTTGCTTCGAGCTCACGCCGAAGTGAAACGATGGCCTGGGTCTCGTCGAGGGCGACATCGTCGCTGGTGACAACCTGCCCGGCAGCGACGTCCCGCTTGAGCTTGACGTGGTGCGCAAGCCCGATCGGCAAGGCGCGAACCTCGCGGCTCGCTCGCGCCGGCATCAAGCGGCCATAGACCGTGTAGCCGCCCTCCCCATCCAGCATCTCGCCGGCCTTGAGATCGCGCTTGGCCACTGCGGCAGCGTCTCCGCGCCACTCGCGGGTGCTGCCGGTCGGCTCGCCGCGCAGGGCCGCGTTGAGGACCGACATCGAAAGCTCCAACCCGATCAGGTGGAACGGCTTATACATCGCCGCATACTGGCCGGTGGAATCGGTCGGCAGGCCGTATTGCTTGAAGCAGGCCGCAGCGTAGTCATTCGGCGCCTTCAACACGACATAGACGCCCCAGCGCAGGTCGCGAAACACAGGCCGCCCGTCCCGTTCCAGCGAAGACACCACTTCGACCATGCCGTCGTGATCGAGTTGCCCCCCGACCGCCTTCGGTCGCAGCACATGGGCGAGGTCGTCGACGCCGACGGGCGGGAATGCGAGGCCGGCCTCCGGCACATCGAGCCCGCAGGCATTGGCGATCGCCGCCATCTCAATCGCCGACTTCGTCCCATCGAGGAAGGAATTGAACATTTGCGGGTTCATGCCCGCCGCCTTGGCCGCCTCGGGCGTCAGCCCGTAATGGGTCCAGACATCGTCCGGCGTGACCTGATGGTAGGCCGGCAGATATTTCGTGCCCTTGCCGGCCGCGGCAACCGTGAATCCGGTCGCACGCGCCCAGTCGACCATCTCCGAGACAAGCGCCGGCTGGTCGCCATAGGCCATGGAATAGACCACGCCCGCAGCCCTAGCCCGGGTCGCGAGCACCGGGCCGACAAGCACGTCAGCCTCGACATTGACCATCACCACATGCTTGCCGGCCGCAATCGCCGCCAGGGCATGGTGTGCGCCGGCGGCCGGATGGCCGGTTGCCTCGATGACGACCTCGATACCGTCCATCGCAGCCGCCTCAGTGCCATCAGCGACATAGCGGGTCGCCTCGATGCGGGCCTCGTCCCAGCCGACCTGCCGGCACGCGCGCTTCGCCCGCTCAGGATCGAGATCGGCAATGACAGCGACCTCCAGCCCCGCAATATGGGGCACCTGCGACAGGAACATCGAACCGAATTTTCCAGCCCCGATCAGTGCGACACGTACGGGCTTTCCTGCGTCGCGGCGGGTGGCGAGAAGTGGCATCAGGTTCACGACGACGCTCCGGTGTTCAATGATCGCGGGCAGTGTCACCCGCGTCGATCCGGCAACAGCGAAGCCGCCAGCCCCGAAGCCGTCATGGGATGCACGACGGATTCAGGGCAAGAGCAGCCAAGTCACATGCCCGGAATGACGGAGACGGACCGAACGATAACGCCAGCTATTCCGGCTTCACGCCGGCATCGGCGATGATCTGCTTCCAGGTAGCAATCTCCTGGAGGTGATAGGGCTTGAACGCGGCAGGATCGCGCACCTTCAGCGTGAAGCCGAGCTTGAGGATCGCCTCGGTTACGGCAGGCTTGGCGATCGAGGCCATGATTGCTTTCGAGAGCGTGTCCAGGATCGGCTGCGGAACCGCGGCAGGCGCGAAGAAGGCCGCCCAGGAATCGGCGTCGGCGTTGCTGACACCCTGTTCGCGCAGGGTCGGAATATCCTTGGCCCGCGGATTGCGCTCCGGGCTCGCCAGGGCCAGCGCGCGCATGCTGCCGGCATTGATCTGCTCCAACACGCTCGGCAGGGTCGAATTCGCGATGTCAATGCGCCCTCCGATGATCTCCTGCACCAGCGGCGCAGCGCCACGGAAGGGCACATGTGTCATCTTGATGCCGGTGCGCTGCATGAACAGCTCCATCGCCAGATGCGAGCCTGAGCCGACACCGGTCGAACCATAGTTCAGCTTGTCGGGATCAGCCTTGGCCAGCGCGATCAGTTCGGCAATGGACTTGGCCGGCAGGTCGTTGCGAACGACGAAGGCGTGCTCGAAGGCGCCGACGCCGCAGAGCGGCGCAAAATCCTTCACCGCATCGTAGCCGGGCTCCTTCAGCAGGAACATGTTGTTCCCATGCGTCTGGTTGTTGCCGAAGATGAAGGTGTGGCCGTCCGGGTCCGCCTTCGCCACAGCGCGCGTACCCACCGCCCCCGAAGCGCCGGCACGGTTGTCGACCAGCACGTTCTGACCGATCGAGGTCGAGAGATCCTGCGCGACGAAGCGGGCGATGGCGTCGGTCGGTCCACCCGCCGGATAGGGAACGACCAGCGTGATCGGCTTCGACGGAAACGTCTGTGCGCGGACAATGGTCGGCGCAAAGGCGGCGCCGGCAATGATGCCGAGCGTGGTGCGGCGGGTAAACGACATGACGGTCCTCCGGGGTGCCCGATTTGGAGACAGGGCTTGCCGCGAGAATTACGGGCAAAGGCGCCATGCGTCCAGCGGCAGGTGCCGGCGCCGCGGGAGGCTGTAGCCTGCGCTCAGCGAGCAACGGGGAGCGAGCAGCCCATGACCATCCGCATCGAACGCGACGGCAAGGTCGCGACCGTCATCCACAGCCGCATCGAGGCCCGCAACGCGATGGATCCCGACAGCGCCGAAGCGCTGACGGCTGCCTTCCGCGAACTCGACGCCGATCCTGAAACCGGCGCCATCGTGTTCTGGGGCGAAGGCGGCGCCTTCTGCGCGGGCTGGGATCTGAAATATGCGCAAGCCTTCACCGATGCGGAACGTTTCCGCACGGAGATCGTCGAGGGACTGGCTTTTCCCAATGGCGACGGTCCAGCCCCACGCGGCCCGATGGGCCCGTCGCGGCTGGAGATGGGCAAGCCCGTGATTGCCGCTATCGAGGGCCCGGCCGTGGCTGGCGGGATGGAGCTCGCACTCTGGTGCGATGTCCGGATCATGGCGGAGGATGCCTATTTCGGCGTCTACTGTCGGCGCTGGGGCATCCCGTTGATCGACGGCGGCACAGTGCGTCTGCCCCGCCTTGTCGGCCAGGGCCGTGCGCTCGAGATCATCATGACCGGGCGCAAGGTCGCAGCCGACGAAGCCCTGCGGATCGGGCTCTGCGAGACAGTAGTTCCGCGCGGAGAAGCCCGCGCCGCCGCCGAGGCAATGGCGCAGCAGATCGTCCGCTTTCCACAGGGCGCCATGCTGGCCGACCGTCGCAACGCGATTGCCGGGCACGGCCTTGCCGTCCGCGAGGCGCTGGCGCGGGAATGGGCTGGAGCCGTCGAGACCATCGCCCGGGAAGGTGCGGCCGGGGCCGGACGCTTCGCCGGCGGCAAAGGGCGTGGCGGCGACTTCGAGGATATCTGAAGGCTGCCTCCTTCTCGTCGGCTCGGCCGCCAGGCCCTACCCGCCGAACCCCGCCCGCTTCAGGCGTTGCACCGCAACGTCGAGTGCCTGCAGAAAGGCCGAGCGGTCCTTCTGCGAGAAGGGTTTCGGCCCGCCGGTCACCGCCCCGGCGGCACGGAGATCCTCCATCATGTCGCGCGTCGCCAGCGCCATGCCGATCGAGGCTTCGGTGAAGGGCTTGCCTGTCGGCCCGATGGCATCGGCCCCGGCCTTGATGCAGCGGTCGGCAAGCGGGATGTCGGAGGTGATGACGATCGCACCGCGCGCCACCCTTTCGGCGATCCAGTTATCGGCGGCATCGAACCCGTCGGATACGATCACCCGTTCGATCCAGCTCTCCCGCGGCACCATCATGAAGCTGTTGGCGACGACGAAGACCTTGAGCCCATGCCGCTCGGCCACGCGATACACCTCCGGCTTCACCGGACAGGCGTCGGCATCGACATAGATCGCGATGGTGCTGGGGCTTGGTTCCATGGGGGTCAGCGCATCGCAGGGAACGGCAGGGCATGCAAGGACGGCTTTATGCCGGCCTTATGCGGCGGCGCGTCTTCCACATCGCAAGCTTAGCGGGAGCGGACCTACATCTCGACCATCGATGGAGGTCGAGATGACGACTGATACCGCCTATGCCCATACCTCTCACCAGCGCCGCGCCCGTACGGTCTATCGCACCGTAGCGAAGAAGCGGCCGGCGACTGGCCTGCTCGCGGCAGAGCTTGCCGCACTGGCCTGCTTTGCGCTCGCGGCCGCCGGCTTCATCAGCCTGCGCGCCTGGCTGTTCCTGCCGAATTGAGCGCTGTGACATGGGACAATCCACGCCGATCCATCCGCAGGACGGAGCAAGCCATCTCTTCCTCGTCGGCCAGTCGAAGCACGGCTTCTGGGTCGCCCGCGACCTCGAAGGCCAGTCCGAAGGCATTTTTCGCGAGAAGAAGGATGCAGTCCGGTTCGCCATGTTCGAGGGCGGCCATCCCAACGCGGTGATGCTTTCGCCCAACGCGGTCGAGCCCAGCTTCGGCATGGGAGTACGCTGATCCTGATCCAGTCTGACGATGCCGTATCTGCTTCGGCCGGGCGCAAGCCCGGCCGTTTGCTTCATGACACCGGCCGCTCCCTCTGGGAGCACATCTCAACCGTTGAAGCAGCCGCCCGAAAGAACCTGCCACGGCCGAGGGACCGACGGCTTGAAAGGGAACTTTACGCCATTTTTCTCGCAGCAGCCGGGGCGCTGATCGATCAACTCGTCGAGGTCGGCATCGACGATCCCGGCGATATCGCCCGGCGGCTGAATCGTCGCGGCTTTCCCTGCTGGGGCCGCCCGCGCTGGAGCATGGGAAGCGTCGCAACAATCACGCGGCGCCGGCGCATGGCGGCGGCGGATGACGAGGTCGCGCAGGCAGCAACCGGGCTGCGCAGCATATCCCGAGAAACCGCGTGCACTTCGCCTGGCTCTGGCCTAGGCTCGAACTCTGCTTCGATGTGACAGAGTCCGGCTACCGCCCGGGCCGACCGCGGCAGCCGAAAGCCGGCCGCAAGATGACAGAAGACAGCACGAGCTTCACGACACAGCGCCGCCTTCGCGCAACACCACGAGTATGCCGGTGTCCGAACAGGACTGCCGATCTGCCCGTATGACCTGAGAAGGGGCGCAACCCGCGCCCCTCGAAGCGAGGAATGAGACGATGGCAAAGGGTGAACAACGCGGCAACCGCGAAGCCAAGAAGCCGAAGAAGGACAAGCCGAAGGTCTCGGCAGCGGCCCCTTCGACCTTCGCTGCCGTGGTCGCGAAAGCAGCCGCTCCGAAGAAGAAGTGAGGCGGCGGCAGCCGCTGCCCTGCCTCGCAGGGCCGGCTTTTCCCTATCGCAGCGCACCGCCGACAGGACACAGATGATACGCTTCAGGACGATCGAACCGGAGGCGGCGGCGAAACTCGCTGCGCCGTCGGCAGCCGCCGCCCAGCCAGCACCAGCCAAGGCCGGGGCATTGGCGGCTGGCGCCAGCAGTGCTGAGACAGCGGCACAGGAGCTGCCCCCTCAGAAGCCCGTCCGGGCGAAGAAACAGGGCGCGGCCCGGCTCTTCGACGAATAGATCCGGGGAGCTGCTCGTCAGGCCTCGATGACCTCGTCGGTCCAGACCCTGAAACCGACCAGCGTGTTCGGACCGAACGTGGTCGTGATGGCGACATCAGCTGCATCGCGACCGCGCGCGATCAGCACGCGGCCGACCCGCGGAACGTTGTTGCGCGGGTCGAACATCTCCCAGCCCCCGCTCAGATAAGCCTCGAACGACGCCGCGAAATCGCCCGGCGGAAACGGCGGAGGCGTGCCGACATCGCCGAGATAGCACGTGCAATAGCGCGCCGGGATGTTCATCGCCCGGCAGAACGCGATCGCGAGATGGGCATAGTCGCGGCAGACACCGCGCCCCTCGCGATAGGCCTCCGATGCAGTTCGCGTCACGCTCGCATCATTGTAGTCGAAGGCGATCCGCTGGTGCACGAAGTCGCAGATCGCCTGCACACGCGGCGCGCCTGGCAGCACATGGCCGAAGAGCTGCCAGGCCAGATCGAGCAGGCGGTCGCTGTCGCAGAAGCGGCTGGCGAGCAGGAAGACCAGGCACTCCTCCGGCAACAGCTCGACCGGGACCTGCCCTGCGTCATGACGGATCGTTTCAGGCAGTCCACTGTCGTTGATCACGGCATCGGCCGAGATTCGCACGCGCCCTTGCGGCGCCACCAACCGGCTGCACCAGTTGCCGAAGCCGTCGCGATAAGCGCTGACGCGGACCGGTGGATCGAGGCGCATGTGGTCTGGCTCGTCCAGCTCGGACACCCGGCTGAAATGCACATGCAGCATGAGGATCATGGGGGTCGGCTGCGGAAAGTCGTAATCGAGCTCGTAGCCGATCCTGAGTTTCACGTGATGCCTTCTGCGCGACGCTCCGCGCTGGTCACTGGTTGGCCCCCAAGGGGCGTCCGGCACCATGCACCTTTCGGACCCGGATGGCACTGATGGGCTTGGCCCTCCCTCGCAAGCCTATGACAGGCGCATCATTCACATTGCTGCTGCCAGCCATGACGCACTCTTGCTTGCGGTGCCGGCTCGCGCGCCCTAAACCACGCGCGCGCCATGTGGCGCTATCCGAAAGCTCCGCCGGAGATCGATCATGGCCTTTCTTGCTGATGCCCTGAAGCGCGTGAAGCCGTCCGCGACCATCACCATCACGCAGAAGGCGCGCGATCTGAAAGCCCAGGGCAAGGACGTGATCTCGCTCTCGGTCGGCGAGCCGGACTTCGACACGCCCGATAATATCAAGGAAGCCGCCATCGCCGCGATCAGGCGCGGCGAGACGAAGTACACGCCGGTCTCCGGCATTCCGCAGCTGCGCGAGGCGATCACCCGCAAGCTCAAGCGCGAGAACGGCCTCGACTACAAGCCGAGCCAGACGATCGTCTCCACCGGCGGCAAGCATGTCATCTACAACGCGCTCCTCGCCACCCTGAACCCCGGCGACGAGGTCGTCTGCATCTCGCCCTACTGGGTCAGCTATCCCGAGATGGTTGCGCTCTGCGGCGGCACGCCGACCTTCGCCGAGACCCGCATCGAGAACGAGTTCAAGCTCCAGCCGGAGGATCTCGAGAAGGCGATCACCCCCAGGACCAAATGGGTCATCCTGAATTCGCCGTCGAACCCGTCGGGCGCCGCCTATAGCCACGCCGAGATGAAGAAGCTCACGGATGTGCTGATGCGCCATCCCCATGTCTGGGTGCTGACCGACGACATGTACGAGCACCTGGTCTATGGCGACTTCCAGTTCGTCACGCCCGCCCAGGTCGAGCCCGGTCTATACGAGCGCACGCTGACCATGAACGGCGTCTCGAAGTCTTACGCGATGACCGGCTGGCGCATCGGCTACGCTGCCGGCCCGCAGCACCTGATGAACGCCATGGACCTCGTCCAGGGCCAGCAGACCTCCGGCACCTCGGCGATTTCGCAATGGGCGGCGGTCGAGGCGCTCGACGGTACGCAGGAGCATATTCCGGTGTTCCGGAAGGCCTTCGAGCGTCGCCGCGATCTCGTGGTCTCGATGCTGAACCAGACGCGCGGCCTCAAGTGCCCGACGCCGGAAGGCGCGTTCTACGTCTATCCCGATTGCTCGGCGCTGATCGGCAAGAAGCTGCCGAACGGCAAGGTGATCGAGACCGACGAAGATCTCGTCATGGGCCTGCTCGAGACGGAAGCCGTCGCGGCCGTCCACGGCTCCTCCTTCGGCCTTGGGCCCAATTTCCGCATCTCCTACGCCACCTCGGACGAGAAGCTGGAAGAAGCCTGCCGCCGCATTCAGCGCTTCTGCGCCGAGTTGCGTTGAGCCAGCGATCGTGAATTGCCGCGGGCGCGCCACTCGGCTAGCGCTTGCGGCATGAACCGGCGCTCCTTTCTGATCCTGACAGCCGCCCCGCTCCTCGCGGGGGCGGCCGTTGCGCAATCTGGCCCTCCGTCGCTCTCCGTCCGTCAGGCCTATGACGGAGCCAAGGCCGGCACGCTCATTCTCGTCGATATCCGGACACCAGAGGAATGGGCCGATACCGGCGTGCCGGTCGGCGCTACCAGACTGGATATGGAGGCCAGCGCCTTCGAGCCGCGGCTTGCTGCGCTACGGCTCGAGAACCCCGGCAAGACCATCGCGCTGATCTGCCGGACTGGAAACCGCAGCGGCTCGCTGCAGCGCAAGCTCGCCGGCCGCGGCTGGCGTGACATTGTCGATGTCCGCGGCGGCCTGCTCGGCAATCCCGGCGACAAGGGCTGGCTGGCCGAGCAGTTGCCGGTGACGGCCTACCCTTAAGATTTACGGGCCGAGAGCAGATCCGGCCGCCTTTCGCGCGTGAGCGCCTCAGCCTGCTCCCGCCGCCAGCGGGCGATCCGTGCGTGGTCTCCCGACAGCAGCGCCTCGGGCAGCCCCCTGCCCTCCCACTCGCGCGGGCGCGTATAGTGCGGATATTCGAGCAGGCCGTTCTCGAAACTCTCCTCCGAGCCGGAGGCTTCCTTGCCCATCACGCCGGGAATCAGGCGCACGCAGGCATCCAGCAGCACCATCGCCGCCATCTCGCCCCCGGAGAGGATGTAGTCGCCGATCGAGACCTCGGTCAGGCCGCGCCCCTCGATCACCCGTTCATCCACGCCCTCGAAACGCCCGCAGACGATGACGACACCATCGCCGGCCACCCAGTCGCGGACCTGACGCTGATTCAGTCTGCGCCCGCGCGGGGACATCAGCAGGCGTGGCCTTGGATCGTCGACCGGAACCGCCGCATCGATCGCAGCCGCCAGAACGTCGCAGCGGAGCACCATGCCGGCACCGCCGCCAGCCGGATTGTCGTCGACATTGCGATGACGACCAATGCCGTGGTCGCGGATCTGGTGGGTATCGAGCTGCCACAATCCCTTGCGCAATCCCTCCCCCGCCAGGGAAGCACCGAGCGGGCCGGGAAACATCTCGGGATAAAGGGTCAGGATCGAGGCGCGAAAGCTCATGCCGAAGCAAAGCGCAGCGACGGATGCCCGTCCAGCGCTGCGAAATCCCTGGCACTGCCGATGACATTATCGAAGCCGGAGAAGGCCCCCGCCTCGAGCATCGTCAGGATCGCGACAGCCCGCATGCCGGCACGCTTCGCGGCCTCGACGCCGAGCGGCGCGTCCTCGAAGACGAGGCAGCTTTCGGGAGCCACGCCCATGCGCTCGGCGGCCGCCAGGAACATGTCGGGATGCGGCTTGCCCCGAAACCCCTGCGATGGGGAGACGATCGTGGCGAAGCGCGAGCGCAGACCAAGCGTATCGAGCACAAGGTCGATATTGGCCGGCGGCGCAGCGGAAGCGACCGCCATCGGAATCCCGGCAGTCTCGGCGCGCGCCATCAGATCGAGCAGACCGGCGAGCGCCGTGACATGGGGACGATAGGCCGCGCGATAGAGTTCTTCCTTGCGCAGGCCGCGCGCTTCGAGCTCAGCGTCCTCGGCCTCCGGAAAATAGGCAGAAAGGATTTCGAGATTGGCCTTGCCGGCGGTGCGGCTGAAGAAGCTTGCCCGGTCGAAGGCGAGGTTCTCGGTCTTGTGCCACGCCTCCCAGGCATCATCGTGGAAGCGCATGTTATCGACGATGGTGCCATCCATGTCGAAGATTAGGGCGCGGATCGAGGTCTCACTTGTCATCGACATCCTCGAACAATCCGGCCGGAGGATCCGCTTCGATCCGTCGCGCTGCAATATCGATTCGGGGTGTAAACGCCTTGGTGAACGGCATCAGCACGGAGCGGCCATCCGGAGTGCGGATGTCAAGCAGGTCGCCAGCGCCATAATTGTCGACGGACGTGACCTCGCCGAGAGGCTCGCCTTGCGGCCCGAACACGGCGCAGCCGACGAGGTCGGCCTGGAGGAACTCGTCCTCATCATCGGCCGGTGGCAGGTTTGCTCGCTCGGTATGGAGCTTGAGCCCGTTCAGGGTCTCGGCCGCCTCGCGGCTGGTCACGCCCTTCAGGCGGGCGATGACCACTTCCTTGGCGGGCCTGATCTCCGCGATCTCGAACCGGCGGCCGTGATCGTCGATCAGCGCACCATAGGCCGCGATATCGAGCGGATCGGCCGTGAAGGCCTTGATCCGCACCTCGCCTTTGACGCCATGCGGCGCCCCGACGATGCCGAGCAGGACGAGTTCGTTATCAGCCATCAAACGCCATTCCGGGGCACCGCGAAGCGAGCAGCCCGGAACCCATATTCACCAAGGGGTAAAGGAAGAAAGAGGCGCGGCTGCCTCGAAAGGCGGCCGCGCCTCGAAAGGATCACTCAGCAGCAGCCGGAGCAGCGGCCTTCTCAGCCTTCTTCTCGGCGCGCTCCTTGGCCTTCTCGCCGGGAACGGCCTTCGCCGGGTTGTTGCGGGCCGGACGCTTCAGCAGGCCAGCAGCGTCGAGGAAACGCAGGACGCGATCGGTCGGCTGGGCGCCCTTGGCGAGCCAGGCCTTGGCCTTCTCGAGGTCGAGCACGACGCGCTCCGGCGAATCCTTCGCCTTCATCGGATCATAGGCGCCGATCTTCTCGATGAAGCGGCCATCGCGCGGCGAACGGGCGTCGGCGACGACGATGCGGTAATAGGGGCGCTTCTTGGCGCCGCCGCGGGTGAGGCGGATCTTCAGGGACATGATATTCTCCAGTCAGTTCAGGTTTGCAGGCTTCAGTTTCGCAGGCTCGGCAGCCGGGTGGCGGTAGATGCCAACCTCCCAGCCACGGATCACGAAGGGTTTCTCGAATCTGGCACCGAGGCGCTCGGCGACCCGGATCGAGGGTCGATTGTCGGGGTGGATGAAGCTCATCAGCGTCGTCCAACCCAAGTCACGATAGGCATAGTCACGGGCGCGCAGGGCAGCTTCGGTCGCGTAACCGCGCCCATGCTCACCTGCGAAAAGGCTCCAGCCGATCTCCGGCTCGGGCCAGCCCTCCGGCGAGAGCAGCCCGCACCAGCCGACGAGCCGGCGGTCTTCCTTGGCCTCGAGGGCCCAGAGACCGAAGCCCAGCAGGGACCAATGGCCGGCCATGCTGGCAAAGCGACGCCACGCATCGTCGCGCCCGCTGGCGCCACCGACGAAACGGGTCAGTTGCTCGTCGCCGAGGAACGCGGCCACCCGATCGAAATCGCCCTTGGCCCAGCCGCGCATCACCAGGCGCTCGGTCTCGAGGACGGGGATCACTTCTTCTTCCCGCCAAACGGATTGCCGCCGAGACCGGGCAAGCCGCCCAATCCGGGCAGTTTCGGCATCATGCCGGCAGGCGGCGTCACGCCCTTGGGCAGGCCGGGGAAACCGCCCGGCGGCAGCGAAGGCAGGCCGCCGCCAGCGCCGAGCTGCTTCTGCAGCTCGGCGAGCTGGGCCGGGTCCATCTTGGACGGATCCGGCATGCCCGGCGGCAATCCGCCGCCGCCCATGCCGAACATCTGGCCAAGCTTGCCGAGCATGCCGCCCTTCTGCTTCGCCATCGCCTTCATTGCGTCGGCCATACCGCGGTGCATCTTGAGCAACTTGTTGATCGACTCTGCCGAGGTACCTGACCCCGCCGCGATGCGCTTCTTGCGGCTGTTCTTGAGAAGGTCGGGGTTCTTGCGTTCGGCCGGCGTCATCGAGTCGATCGCCGCGATCATGCGCTTGAACATCTGGTCGCCCACGCCAGAACTGGCGAGCTGGCTCTGAGCCTGCTTCATCCCGGGCAGCATACCCATGATGCCGCCGATCCCGCCCATCTTCTCCATCTGCTGCAACTGCGTGCGCATGTCGGAGAGATCGAAATTGCCCTTTGCCATGCGCTGGGCGACAGCCTGCGCCTGCTCGGCATCGATCGTCTCAGCCGCCTTCTCGACGAGCGAAACGATGTCGCCCATGCCGAGGATACGATTGGCGACCCGCGAGGGATGGAAATCCTCGAGGGCATCGGTCTTTTCACCCGTGCCGACCAGTTTGATCGGCTTGCCGGTGACGGCGCGCATCGAGAGCGCCGCGCCACCGCGCGAATCGCCATCCATGCGGGTCAGCACGATGCCGGTGAGCCCAACGCGCGCGTCGAAGGCGCGCGCCGTATTGACCGCGTCCTGGCCGGTCAGCGCGTCGGCGACGAGCAGCACCTCATGCGGGTTCGTCGCAGCCTTCACATCGGCGACTTCCGCCATCAGCGCCTCGTCGAGCGTGACGCGACCGGCGGTGTCGAGCATCACGACATCGAAACCGCCGAGCTTGCCGGCCTCGATCGCGCGGCGCGCGATCTGGACGGCAGACTGGCCGGCGATGATCGGCAGCGTATCGACGCCGACCTGCTGGCCGAGAATGGCCAACTGCTCCATGGCGGCGGGGCGGCGCGTGTCGAGCGAGGCCATCAGCACACGCTTCTTGTTGCGATCGCTAAGGCGCTTGGCGATCTTGGCAGTCGAGGTCGTCTTGCCGGAGCCCTGCAGGCCGACCATCAGGATCGGCACCGGCGGCACCGAATCGAGCGTGATGCCCTCGCCCTCGCCGCCAAGGGTGTCGATCAGGACGTCGTTGACGATCTTGATGACCTGCTGGCCGGGCGTGACCGATTTCAGAACCTCGGCGCCGACCGCGCGCTCACGTACCTTGTCGGTGAAACTGCGCACGACCTCGAGCGCGACATCCGCCTCCAGCAGCGCCCGGCGAACCTCGCGCAGAGCTGCGTTGACGTCGTCCTCGGTCAGCGAACCCCTGCGGGTCAGGCCCGAGAGGATGCCGGAGAGTCTGTCGCTCAATGTGCCGAACATGCGGCCCCTTGTCGGTTTTGTACGGCTCTTTCATCCGACAGAACAGACATCACCCCCCAAGCGGTTTCGCGCCCGAGGGCGCAGACGCGCTGTCGGGCGTTGACCTCCGGGCTCTCATGGCTCAAGCGAGCGGCTCGGTCGGCGGATGCGGTCTCGTCGGTGTCGGCGAAACGAATGCTGGGGTTAAAGCGTCAAAATGTGGCGAAAGTCAAGATTGCGGACGCATGGTGGCAATCTCGCCGCGATTGACCACTAGCTGATCTGATCCGATCAACAACAGAATCGTCCTGATCGCATGACCCGAACCGCCGCTGCCGCCCTTCTCGCCACCGCCCTCCTGGCCGCTGGCTGCGCCACCGAACCACTGCGCACGGGCCCCATCAATCCGAAATCCGCCGAGAAGCTGGCCGCGGTGCAGGTCGACCGCGCCGCAGCAACGCGAATCCTGAACAACTACCGCGCCAGTCTCGGCCTCGGCCCCGTACGGCTCGACCCGGCGTTGACGGCGATGGCCCAGCGCCAGGCCGACGCGATGGTCGCCGGCAACACGCTCTCGCATGATGTCGGCGGCAATTTCACGGCCCGCGTGCATGCGGCCGGGCTGAATACGGGCCGTGCAGCCGAAAATTTGGGTGGCGGTTACTATTCCACCGAGGAGGCTTTTGCGGGCTGGCGCCAATCGTCGGGACATGACGCAAATCTGCGCATGCCCGAGGCGACGCGCTTCGGCATCGCGCTGGCAAAGGACCCACGCACTCAGTACCGCGCCTATTGGGCCCTGGTTGTCGCAGCTGACCCGCAACCTCGCAGGACAGTGGATGCCGGGCCGCTCGTTCCGGTGGAGAGTTTACTCAGGGTTCGCGCTGAAGGTGACAGGCAGATTGCAGGGCGGTAGTTGTCGCGTCCCCCTTTTGGATACGGATGTGAGATGCCTTACGCTGCGCCGAAATCGATCGCCCTTGCGGCAGCCTCCCTGTTTATCGGCCTGTCCCAGGCTCAAGCTCAGGCCCAGCCCTGCGCCAGCAACTTCAAGTCGGCCGGCGTTCCGATGCTCACCGCCCTCACCTATCGGACCTGGGACCTCATCCCCAACCGGGCGCCGGCAGCGGTGTTGCCTGCGCTTGCCAAGGGCGTGGCGGCCGACGGTTTCGACAGCATCCAGGTCGACAAATCCCTCGGTACGATTTCCGCCCTCCAGGAAGTGACCGGATCCGGCCGCCCGCAAACGCTTCGCGTGACGGCGCGCGCAAGCGGCAAGGGCACGCGGGTCGACATCGTCTTCACCGTGCAGCCGGGGCAGATCGCGGAGGAAAACGGCACGCGCGCGGCGATGTGCAAGATCATCTCGAGCGCCCGTCGCTGAGGCCGCATTGCGCGCTTCGTAGCGGCCGCGGCGGCTGAGGATGCGGCGGCCTCTTTACAAACTTTCGCGCCTCGGGATTGCTCGGGCTGCAATCTCGGGAGCCTCGCCATGACCTTCGAAGCCTGGGCCGCCTTTGCGGCCGCAACTGCCGTCCTGCTCGTTATCCCGGGCCCCACGATCCTGCTCGTGATGTCCTATGCCCTCGGCCAGGGCTGGCGCACCGCCTTCCCGATGGCAGTCGGCGTCGCGCTCGGCGACTTCACCGCAATGACGCTCTCGATGCTCGGGGTCGGCGCTTTGCTGGCAGCCTCGGCGACTGTGTTCACCGCGCTGAAATGGGTTGGCGCAGCCTATCTCGTCTATCTCGGCGTAAAACTCTTCCGCGCCGGCGGCAGCCTGAATGCCGAGCCCCGCAAGGATGCTACCTCGGCCTTGAAGATGCTCGGCCATGCCTGGCTGGTGACAGCTCTCAACCCGAAGAGCATCACTTTCTTCGTCGCCTTCCTGCCGCAGTTCCTCGACGCCAAGGCCGATTTCTGGACACAGATGCTGATCTTCGAGGCAACCTTCATCACGCTCGCCTTCGCCAATGCGTTGGGCTACGCGCTGATCGCCTCGCGTGCCCGTTCGTTGGTCAGCAATCCGCGCGCGATCGGCCTGTTCAACAAGGCCGGCGGAACGCTCCTGATCGGTGCTGGCATCGCGACCGTGGCGATGCGCTCGGGCAACCACTGACAATGGGCAGAGCCGGCATGCGCGACGGCAAGGACAGCCACACGCTCGATTTCTACGCGAGCGAGGCCGAAGCCTATGCTTCGCGCGGCCAGGAGGCGAGCCGCGCGAAGCTTCAGGGCTTCATGTCGCTGCTGCCGCCCGGCGGACGCGTGCTCGAGCTTGGATGCGGCGCCGGACAGGACAGTGAGGCGCTGCTGGCGCAGGGCTTCGACGTCGTGCCGACCGACGGCTCTCCAGAACTCGCGGCGCAGGCCGAGCGCCGCCTCGGTCGCCCGGTCGCCGTCCTCCTGTTCGAGGACCTCGCCGAGCATGAGGCCTTCGACGGAATCTGGGCCAATGCCTGCCTGCTCCACGTCCCCCGCGCGTTCCTGCCTGCCGTAATCGCACGCGTGCATGCGGCGCTGAAATCTGGCGGCGTCTTCTATGCCAGCTTCAAGGCTGGAGAGCAGGACGGCCGCGACCGCTTCGGCCGCTATTTCAACTATCCGTCGCCCGAATGGCTGCGCGGCGCCTACGGCAGCGGACGCTGGTCCAGGCTCGACATCGTCGAGGAAACCGGGAGCGGCTATGACCGCGAGCCGACCGATTGGCTGCATGTCACAGCGTTCAAGATGCCGTGACGATGCGGTTTCCTGTGGGCGGGGCCCTCTTTCCCAGGCAGGATCGCAGGGCTTGACCCCGCCGCAACAGGCCCCACTTCTCCCGCCATGAACCGCCGCAAACTCCTCTCGCTTCTCGGCGTCTCCGCCTTGCTCAGCTCGACTGGCATGGCCTGGGCCGCATTCTCACGCTCGCGCAACCCCTATTACCAAGGGCCGGTCAGCGAGAATTTCGACGGACTGCGCTTCACCGACGGCCGGCCGGTTAACAAGGGCCTGCTCGACGTCCTGAGATGGCAGACCTCGAAGCGCGAGCGCGAGGCCTTTCCGGCGCATTACCCGGCCCCGACGCAGGACAAGCCACCTGCGCGCGTCGAGGGCCTGCGCATCGTCCATCTCGGCCACGCCTCGTTCCTCTACCAGGTCGCCGGGCTCAATGTGCTGGTCGACCCGGTCTATTCCGAGCGCGCCAGCCCCTTCTCCTTCGCTGGCCCACGACGCGTGAACGCTCCGGGCGTCGCCTTCGACGACCTGCCGAAGATCGATGTCGTGCTGATCACGCATAATCATTACGACCATCTCGACCTCGCGGCACTCGATGCGCTCCACCGGCGCGACAAGCCGCGCATGATCATGCCGCTCGGCAACGACACGATCATCCGCGCCCGCAATCCCGCCATCCACGCCGAGGCCTATGACTGGACAGCGAAGGTCGCCCTGTCCGACGCCGTCTCCGCGACATTGGTTCCGACCTATCACTGGTCCGCGCGCGGCGCGCTCGACCGCCGCATGGCGCTCTGGTGCTCCTTCGTCATCGAAACCCCAGCGGGCAAGGTCTTCCATATCGGCGACACCGGCTATCACGACGGCTCGCTCTACGAGCGGCTCGGTGCCGAGCATGGCCCCTTCCGCCTGGCCGTGCTGCCGATCGGCGCTTATGAACCGCGCTGGTTCATGGGCGAGAACCACATGAATCCGGAAGAAGCCGTCAGGGTCATGCTCTCGCTACGCGCCGAGCAGGCGCTCGGCCACCACTGGGGCACATTCCAACTGACCGACGAAGGCATCGAGCGCCCACCCGAGGCCCTGAAACTCGCCCTTGTGCAAGCGAACCTGCCCGAGGAGCGCTTTCGGCCGATGCGCCCCGGACTCAGCTGGAACGCCTGAGAACGATCTGCTGGCGGCACACCGCGGCCGGCTGAGAGCTGCCGGCCGAAGCAAGTGCTCGCTAAAGCCAAGGCTTATTGCGGCTGCACGTAGACGTTGATCTCGAGGTTGGGATCGCCCGGGTCCTTGAGATCGGTGACATATTCCTCGAGGAAAGCGTCCTTCACCTTGATGTTCTTGGCCTCGAGATAGGCCGTGATCGTCTCATAGGTGGAATCGATGTCGTCATAGGGCGCCGTATGCACGAAGCGCAGCGAGAGCCCGGCCGGGCTCGTGCTCGACCGCACGCCGTTGGCGAGCGGTACCGCGCCGTCGGGCGCCCGGTCTACAGGCAGCATCGCCTCGAAGCGGAAGCCGTTATCGTCCGTCTCGATGAAGAGCGTCAGCGGCCGGCCCGCGACCGAAAGCGCCGATCGTGAGGCCTGCTCGCGCAGGATACGGAAACTCTCGACCAAACGCTGGAAGCCCTGATCCCAGCTCGACTGGCCGGAGATCGCGAGCACCGGCTTGGGCACCAGTTGCACCTCGTCGACATCGCTCGGATCGCCCGGTTTGCCCGCGAGCGTCGCGTTCGGGTCGGGCACAACGGTCGACTGCCGCTGCTGCGGCGCGACCGGAGGAGCAGGAAGCGGCGGAGCAGGCGGAGCCCCCGGCGTGGCCGGGGCTGGGACCAGAGGCGGAGGCCGCGCGGGGGGTGGCGGCGCAGCGCCCTGCGGTATCGGCCCACTCGGCACCGGCTGGCCCGCCGACGGCGGCGGCGTGACTGGCGGCGCCGGCAGCGGCACGGGCGGGGGTGTCAGACTGTCTGCCGGGGCCTGTGTCGGCGCCTGCACGGGCACGGCCTGGACTGGAGCCGGGCTAGGCGACGCAGCGCCCGGCGGCGGCGCAAGGGGAGCAGCCTCCACCGGCGTGGGCGGAGCCACCCGGGTTTGTGCGATTGCGAAGGAGCCGGCGGCGAACACGCCTGCGACAGCCAGAATTCCAACCCGGAAATGCCGCATCATCTTAGCCCTGACAGAGAGGAGCGATTCGCGCCCTTGCGCCGCAGCATAGAATGTCCATGAGCGCGCAGGAACGGCTGGAAGGGTGGCTTTTTCGCGTCAGCTCCCTCATATAGCCGCTCTTTGTTGGACCTGTGACCAAATGAACGCATTGGCGCATCGCCGGTTCCTGAAAATGAACGGGCTCGGCAACCAGATCACCGTGCTCGACCTGCGCGGCACAAAGCTGAAAGTCAGCGAAGCGGAGGCGCGTGCCATCGCCGCGGAGCCGCGCGCGCACTTCGACCAATTGATGGTGCTGCACGATGCGCGCACGCCCGGCACGGATGCCTTCATCCGTATCTACAACACGGACGGCTCGGAAGCCGGTGCTTGCGGCAATGGCACTCGCTGCGTCGCCTGGGCCATGCTGGCCGATCCCCGGATGAGTGACAGCGACCGGAGCGAGCTGCTGCTGGAAACCAAGTCGGGACTGCTCCCCGCCTCGCGCATCAGCGATCTCGTCTTCACTGTCGACATGGGCCGGCCGAAGCTGGCCTGGGACGAGATCCCGCTGGCGGACCCGTTCCACGATACCAGCCGTTTCGAGCTGCAGATCGGGCCGATCGACGAGCCGATCCTGCACACGCCTTGCGCGGTCAATATGGGCAACCCCCACGCCGTCTTTTTCGTGGACGATCCCTACGCCTTCAACCTGGAGCAGATCGGCCCGCTGCTCGAAAACCACCCGATATTCCCCGATCGGGCCAATATCGAGTTGGCCGCGGTGAAGGCTCCCGACCATATCGTGCTGCGCGTCTGGGAACGCGGGGCCGGCATCACCCAGGCTTGCGGCTCGGGCGCGTGCGCCGCGCTCGTCGCCGCCGTGCGGCGCGAACTGTCGGAGCGCAAGGCGGTGGTCAGCTTGCCGGGCGGCGATCTCATCATCGAATGGCGCGCAAGCGACGACCATGTCCTGATGACCGGCCCGGTCGCATTCGAGTGGGAGGGCGTGCTCGAGCCGGCGCTATTCGAAAGCGCGGCCTGATGGCGCTCGAAGTTGTCACTTTCGGCTGTCGCCTCAATATCGTCGAGAGCGAGGCGATCAGGACGCAAGCGGAAGCTGCGGGCCTTGGCAACGTCGCGATCGTCAACTCCTGTGCCGTGACGACGGAGGCCATGCGGCAAGCACGCCAGGCCATCCGGCGTCTCAAACACGAACAGCCTGACAGGCCCGTCATCGTGACCGGATGTGGCGCGCAGGTCGAGGCCGGCGTCTTCGCGGCGATGCCGGAGACCGCGCGCGTCCTCGGCAACGCCGAAAAGATGCGGGCCGAGACCTGGATATCGCTCGCCCGTTCGAACAGCCTGGTCTCGGACGCCGACGTCAATCCCGAGGACAAGACGACCGTCTCCGACATCATGCGCGAGTCCACGCTGCAAACGCTGTCGCCCAACGCCTTTGCAGCCCATACCCGCGGCTTCGTTCAGGTCCAGAACGGCTGCGACCATCGCTGCACCTTCTGTGTCATTCCCTACGGCCGGGGCAACTCACGCTCGCTCGGCGTCGCGGCGGTCCTCGGCCAGTGCCGCAAGCTGGTTGAGAATGGCGCCCGCGAAATCGTGCTGACCGGCGTCGACCTGACGAGCTATGGCCGGGATCTGCCGGAGCTCCCGACACTCGGCGAACTCGTGCAGACCATCTTGCGCGCCCTGCCCGCCCTGCCGCGCCTGCGTCTCTCCTCGATCGACGCGGTGGAGGTCGATGATGCGTTGCGCCAGGCCATCGCGACCGAACCACGGCTGATGCCGCATCTGCATCTCTCGCTCCAGGCCGGCGACGACCTCATCCTGAAGCGGATGAAGCGGCGCCATTGCCGCGAAGACGCCGTCCGGTTTTGCGCGGAGATGCGGGAGCTGCGCCCCGACATCGTCTTCGGCGCCGATCTCATTGCCGGATTTCCGACCGAGGATGAGGCGATGTTCGCCCGCTCACTCTCGCTGATCGACGAGTGCGGCCTGAGCTATGTTCACGCCTTCCCCTATTCGGCCCGGCCCGGCACCCCGGCCGCCCGAATGCCGCAACTGCCCGGCGAGATCGTCAGCGACCGGGCCGCACGCCTGCGCGCCGCGGCACAGGCCGCCCATACGCGCCATCTGCAGGCCCGCATCGGCCGGCCGCTCAGCGTGCTGACGGAACGCGGCAATACCGGCCGCGCCGAGGATTTCACACTGCTCCGTTTCGCGCGCGATGTGGCGGCTGGGGAGATCGTCGAAGCCCGGGCCACCGGCGCCAATGGCAACGCCCTGCTGGCAGCCTGACGGCGAAGGCGCAAAATGGCGCGATCAGTGCACCATTCCGGCCACGCGGTGGACCTGATTATTGCAGTACCCGCGCGGATTCCAGGGCGCCTCGAGTGGCTGAACCCGGCCTTCGACATCCCGCGCGCGCGCCATGATCGTCACCGGCCCCGCCACCGCAATGGTCAACATCGTCTGGAAACGGCGCCAGGCGAATGCGCCCTCCGCCGGCTCGAGTGCGACGTCGCACCAGGTTTTGCCGCCATCGGACGATAGTTCCATCGCCGCAATCGCGACCGCTCCGCTCCAGGCAAAGCCGCGAACCGCGAATGGCGTTCCCGCTGCAACCGTGAAGCTCTCGAGGGGCGCCGTGACCAGAGACTTCACCGGCATGTCGGTGAGCACGGCGAACAGGCCTTCGTCGATCGCTTCACCCGGGCGCATCGGCACGACCGGCATGCGATAATCGGTGCCCCGCATTTTCTCGCCATCATGCTCGCAAGAGCGGATGGTGATCCGGTCCAGCCATTTCTGCCAGGCAGAGCCCGGAAAGCCGGGCGCGACAATGCGCAGCGGTCCGCCATGCAGACGCGGCAACGGCTCGTCATTCATGGCGAAGGCGACAAGCGTCTCATCGCTCATCGCCTTGGCGATCGGCAGGCCACGCGAGAGCGCATCCTTGGTTTCGTCCTTGATCGACCGGTCGGGACTGTAATGCGCCGTATAGACAGCCCTGGGCAGCAAGCCCGCGTGAGCCAGAAGGTCCTTGAGCCGAACCCCGGTCCAGCGCGCGCAGCCCACCGCGCCGAGCCGCCATTGCAGTCCGTCGGTCACGGGCGAGAACTGCACGCGTCCGTTGCCGGCGCATTCGAGCACGGCGGTGACGGTAACGGTCTCGAACTCCTGCTGAAGCTCCGGAAGCGTCCAGGTCGTCGGCCGCTCGACCTCCCCATTGAGCGTCAGCGTCCATGCTTCAGGGGCCGCAATCTCCGGCAAGGCGCCATTGTTACGAATGAAGAAGGCGTCGACCGGCGTGATCGGAGTATCGAGCAGCCCGATCGCCGGCTCGGCATTCAGCGCCTCCTCGTCATGGACATAGAGCCCGGGCTTGAGGCGGCGCAGCAGCGGCAGTTCGATGAGTCGACGGGGCAAACAGCTACCTTGTTCCGAGCGGCGGGAAGGTCGGCGCTGCACGATCACGGCAACCGGATTCGATGCAAACGCTAGTCAAGCCCGCCGGCTCGATCAAGTCGTGCCGTTCAGACCTTGGCTGTGATCTCCTCGCGCAGGGCGCGGCGCAGCACCTTGCCGACATTGGTCTTCGGCAGGCTGTCACGGAAGATGATCTGCTTCGGCACCTTGTAGCCGGTGAGATTATCCTTGCAGAAGCTGCGCAATTCCTCGGCTGTCAGGCTGGCGTCCCTCTTGACCACGAAAGCCGTCACCGCCTCACCGGAATGCTCGTCGGGAAGTCCGATGACGGCAGATTCGAGCACGCCCGGATGGCCGGCTAGCACGTCCTCGACCTCATTAGGATAGACGTTGAAGCCGGAGACCAGCACCATGTCCTTCATCCGGTCGACGATCTTGATCTGCCCGTCAGGCAGCAGAACACCAATGTCGCCTGAGCGGAAATAGCCGTCCGGGGTCATCACCTTCGCGGTCTCGTCCGGTCGTTGCCAATAGCCGCGCATGACCTGCGGACCGCGGATGCAGACCTCGCCTGGACCGCCCATCGGCACGTCATTGCCGTCGGCATCCCGGATCGCGAAATCGGTCGAGGGCAGCGGATACCCGATCGTGCCGGTGAACTCGGCAATGTCGGGCCGGTTGGCCGAGGCGACTGGCGAGGTCTCGGACAAACCGTAGCCCTCGACGATCGGCCGCCCGGTGACCTCCCGCCAGCGCTTGGCGACCACCGCTTGCGTCGCCATGCCGCCCGCCACCGCAAAACGCAATTCCGAGAAATCGACATTCTCGATCTCTGGATGGTTGGCCAACGCATTGTAGAGTGTGTTGACACCGGAAAAGAGCGTGAAGCGGCTCGTTTTCAGGATCTTGATGAAGCCCGCGATATCGCGTGGATTGGCGATCAGGAGCCCCTTGGCGCCGATCCGCAGCATGAACATGCAGCAGCAGGTCAGCGCGAAGATATGGTAGAGCGGCAGGGCCGTGACCATGACATGCTGGTAGTCGCTGCGGCCGAGCGGCGGCTCGAGTCCCCAGCCCAGCCAGAGCGCGCATTGTTCGACATTGGATGCGACGTTGTGATGGGTCAGGGTCGCGCCCTTGGCGACGCCGGTCGTACCGCCGGTGTACTGCAGGAAGGCAACATCCTCGGGCAGGACGACGACCGGTGCCATCGTCGATGGGCCGGCGAGAATAGTCTTCAGCGGGACCGCGCCCGGCAGGTTGAACGGCTTGACGACCTTCTTGATCCTGCGGGCCACGAAATTGACGATGGCCCCCTTGAAGCCCATCAGGTCGCCGGCCGTCGCCAGGACAATCTGGTCGAGCTTGAGATTCGGTCGGGCCTCCTCGACGACATGGGCAAAATTCTCGATCACCACGAGCACGCGGGCGCCCGAGTCGTTGAGCTGATGGGTCAGTTCGCGGGCCGTATAGAGCGGGTTGACGTTCACCACCGTGTAGCCGCCGAGCAGGGTTCCGAAGATCGCGGCCGGATTGGCCAGGATGTTGGGCATCATCAACGCGATGCGGTCGCCCTTCTTGAAGCCGCGGGCCTGCAGCCAGGCAGTGAAGGCGCGGGCGGCTTTCCCGACCTCGGCGAAACTGATCGCCTTGCCGAAGCTCTCGAAGGCCGGGCGCGCGGCATAGGTCGTGACGGCATGGCTGATCAGATCGGCGAGCGTTCCGACCTTGGCCTGATCGATCACCGGCGGAACCGCCGGCGGATAATGCGCCAGCCAGGGCCGCGGATCCGCTGCTGCCTGTGCGGCGCTCGTCACCTTCATCGTCGCTCCTCCCGTCTCGCAGGCATTTTCCCACTCATGCGAGCGTTTCTGCCTTGTTGTAACCATACAGTGCGGAACGAAAGCGGCGGGCGCAAGCGCCCGCCGCTTTGTCATTACCACAAGGTTTATATATGAACCTTTTAGGTCACACCTGGGTTTCAGCGCCCATGCGCGAGGGCCTGCGCGGCCACGACGGCATCGGCCGATTTGCCGGCGAGTTCTGCAAGATGGTCGAACCTGACGCTGAAGGAACCGACGCCTGAGGTCGCCGAGCGCAGCTCGACGATCAGACCACCCATTTCCGCTTCCGGGATCAGGGCGTTGATCTGATCCCAGCCACGCCATCCCGGCCGGGCGTCATAGCCCAGGATCTGGCCGCGCCTTGCAGAAACGATGGCCGAGGCTCGCGACATCGCGTCCGATGGGATGACGACCTCGACTGCGAGGATCGGCTCGAGCAGCACGGATCTGGCCTGCGGGATTGCGTCCGCCATGGCCAGCCGCGCTGCCTGCCTGAACGCCATGTCGGAGGAATCGACGGTATGGTAGGAGCCGTCGGTCAACGTCACCTCGATATCGACAAGCGGGAAGCCAAGCGGCCCGTTCTGGCAGAAATCCCGCACACCGGCCTCGACGGAAGAGATGTACTGTCTCGGCACGACGCCGCCCGTGATGCGGTCGACGAACCGAATGCCCTCGCCACGCTCGACCGGCGCCACCTCGAGCACCACATCGCCATACTGGCCATGCCCCCCGCTCTGCTTGCGATGCCGCCCACGCGCGCTGGCCTTGCCGCGAATGGTCTCGCGATAACCGATCTCAGGCGGATGATTCTGAGCCGAAACGCCGTAACGCCCTGACAACCGCTCCATCGTCACGCGCAAATGCATCTCGCCCTGCCCCGAGAGCCGCACCTCGCCGAACTCCGGCAGATGCGACACGGTCAGCGCAGGATCCTCCTCTGCGATGCGCCCGAGCGCAGCCGTGAGCCGGACATCATCCTTGCGATCCTTGACGCTGATCCCGAGCGCGTGGACCGGCTCGGGCGGAGCAACCGACGTCACGACGCCTGGACGGACCTTGCCAGCCGCCAGCGCATCCCCTGTGCGCACGCCTTCCAGCCGGGAAAAGGCGGCAACCTGTCCCTCTTCTGCGGCCGGCTTGCGCGTCTGCTCGGCTCCCTTCAGCTCGATGACACCGCCGATGCGCGTCTCGACGCCACTGGACGAGGTCACGACGTCGCCCTCGGCGAGCCGCCCGCGCAACACGCGGGCCAGTGAGATCTTGCCACCCTGGCTCGAATGCCAGGTCTTCATCACCTGCGCCAACGGCGCGCCGTCCTCGACGACGCCGATGCGCCCGCGGGTTTCCGGAAGCGAAGGCGCTTCATGCCGCAGGGCCTTGAGCAGCCGCGTGACGCCGTTGCCCCGCTCGGCCGCGCCAATCAGCACCGGCACGACGTGGCGGTGCTGCAGCTCCCGCGCGAGATCATCGAAGATCCGATCCTGCGGCGGCTCCATATCGCCAAGCAGATCCTCCATCAGCTCATCATCATAGTCTGCAAGCTTCTCCAGCATCGAGAAGCGCGCCTCCTTCTCGCGGCCGACCTCCTCCGACCCGAGGGGCACGATCTCGCTCGGCGCATGCTCGCGGTAGATGAAGGCCCGCTCGAGGGCGAGGTCGATGAAACCAACGGCGATGCCCTTCTGCCAGATCGGGATCTGACGCAGCAGCAGCGGCGTACGCGAGGCGCGCTGCAGGATGCCAAGTGTCTCGCGCACCCGGCGCGTCGCCGTGTCGATCTTATTGAGGAACAGGAAACGCGGAATATCCGCCTCCTCGAGCTCGCGCAGGACGAGTTCGAGCGCCGGCGCCTTGCGGTCGTCAGCCTCACACACCACCACCGCGGCATCGACCACAGGCAGGACGTGACGCATTTCGTGCAGGAACTCGACCGAGCCGGGACAATCGATGAAGCTGTAGCTCTCCCCGAGGAAATCGACGGTCGCGACATTCGGCTCCGTGCTCATCTGGTGAGCCCGTGCCTCCGCGGACGCATCGCCGGCACTGTTCTTCGCCTTGACGGAGCCGGCCCGTGAAACCGCGCCGCAGCGCTCCAGAATGCTCTCGAGCAAGGTCGTCTTGCCGCTTTGAAAGGGACCAACGATGGCGATGCATCGCGGCCCCGAAGCTCTCTTGCCGGCGGCCGAACCTCCATTGCCTGATGTCGCAGCCATAGCGTCCTCCTTCGGGTTGTGGCCGCGCACCAGCGCCAGAGCTGACGCCCGGCGCAACGCGGCGAAGAACCGACGAGAACGATGTCACAGCGCCCACGCCGGAAAGGCGGCGGTCGCTCAGGCCCCGACTGGGTCGGGCGGCCGTCGAAGAGGGATGTCGAGGCAAAGGTTCGCGCCGTTGGCCGCGCAGCGCAAGCAGAATGTTCCAGGCACGATCTCTCTGCTGGCCCGGAGGCCAGCGCTGCCGGACAGTCTTGAATGGTGTCGGAGGCCGCTCGATATCCCTCCGGCATCCTGCGAATGGCCCACCTTTCAGACAGGCGGCCGGTGCAGGATAGGACGCCCGCCGGTGATGGTTGCAAACTGCTGCCGATCGGCGGCGCTCATGACGGAAGAGGAATGCTCGTGCTGAAGGTGATCGCCCAGGATTTCATCAAGACCGAGGCCATCGGGCTTGTCATGCCTCTCTATGCAGAGCTCGTCGAAAAGACCCGGCTTGAAGAGCGTTGCATTTCCTATGATCTCTTCATCGACCAGAAGCACCCTGGGCACTTCATCTTCATCGAGGAGTGGCCGGATCGCGCTGCCCTCGATGCGCATTGCCGCGCCGAGCATTTCGTGCGGCTCGTCCCCCTGATCGACAAGCATCAACGGGCGGACGGCACCTACATCCTGATGGAGCCATTTGCAGCGCGAGGTTAGGGCTGAGGAGCGAACCGACGGATCGAGCCCGGAGCGCTGAGGCTCCGTTCATTGAAAGCGCGGGAACCCCTCTCCCTCCGAGGGGGTACTTCCCCGCCCCCTCAGCCGCTTGCCCGTGTTCCTGAGCTTCCCCAAGCGTGCCCTCGGCGCAGCCCGTCACGACATCAGCGATTGCGCCTTTCGCCACGCAAGGTCGTCAGACCGATCCCGACCGCATCAAAGCCGCCATCCACCGCAAGAATCTGTCCGGTGATGTAACTGGCCTTCTCGCAGCACAGGAAGAAGATCGCCTCGGCGAGTTCGTCCTCCCGCCCGTAGCGGTTGAGCGGGATGACGTCATGGTAGTCGGCCCGGATTTCCGGGCTATGCACCGCCTTGGCCATTGCGGTGTCGACCGGGCCCGGCGCCACCGCGTTGACCCTGATTCCGAGGCTGGCGAGTTCGGCGGCCTGCTGCTTGGTGAGATGGGCGAGAGCCGCCTTGCTGGTGCCGTAGGCGACACGCAAGGTCGAGGCGCGCAGCCCGGAGATCGAGGTGATGTTGACGATCGCGCCGCCGCCCGTATCCGCCATCAGCGGAGCCGCAACCTGCGTACAGAGAAAGGGTCCGGTGAGGTTGACCGCAAGCACACGCTGCCATTCCGCAAGCGTTGTCTCCAGGATCGGCTTGAACACGGCGGTGCCCGCATTATTCACCAGGGCATCGAGCCGGCCAAAGCGCTGCATCAACGCCTTGAAGGCGGCTTCGACCGCGGCGGCCTCGGCAACGTCGCAGGTCAGCGCCAAGGTCGTGTCCGGTGCATCGAGTTCCGCCATCGCCAATGCCAGCGTCGCCCCGTCGATATCCAGCAAGGCGACCTGCCAGCCCTCGGCCAGGAAGCGTTTCGTGGTCGCCAACCCGATGCCGCGCGCGGCGCCGGTGACGAGAGCGACTTTGGCGATGTCCTGAGGCATTGAAGCGATCCGAAACAGAGACGAACAGGGTCCGTCTACGCTATGCGCCCTGGGAGCGCCCCAGCAAAGCGCGTGAATGCGGGCACGGTATTCCGAATGCGATTGGAAATCGCGAACGGAGTGACCTGCGATCAGGCGCTGCGCCCCTCGCGCACCCATGGAGCCGTGCTCGCCCTCGCAAACAGCCCACATGTCTGCGCTCCCCCTGAGATCTTCGGTTTTCCCCCTGAGATCTGTCGCATAGAACCGGCTTTCGTCAGACGTCACAATACGAAGTAAGCAGACCTTGTGTTGTTGCCTCGATCGGGACATCCTCACTCTAGGCTGCTCGCTATTTCATTGAGTTTGCATTGAATTGGCGCGACCCACCTGCCCGCTTTCTATCCTGACCAGAAAACCCTTGCCCCAATAGACCGAAGACGGCCCGGCCGACTGCATTCTGATCCCTGACCTCCGAGGGAGATTGCCTTGAAAGCATCGACTCTGAGCTTCCGCGCCGCCGTCCTCATCGCCCTCGCTGGCATGATATGGGGCATCGTCATGGCAATCTCGCGCGATCATTCGGCGTTGCCGGCGCATGCCCATCTCAATCTCTTGGGATGGGTCTCCTTGTTTCTGTTCGGCATCTTCTATCGGCTGCATCCATCCCTGGACCTCGCCAGTAGCGCGCGGATCCAGGTCTGGATCTGGATCGTCGGAACGCTCGTCCTGACTGTTGGCGTGGCGCTGGTTCATTCCGGAAACGCGATCGGCGATCCGATTGCCGGCGTGGGCGCCTTGACGGTGCTGGTCGACATGGCTTTGTTCGGCTGGCTGGTCTTTAGGCAGGGGCAAGCTGGCATGGCAGCGAAATAGCGCGCTACACCAGCGCCTCATTCCGCTCGACAAGGCCCTACCTCTCCTGTATGGCCAGCCACTCAACTGAAAACAGCGAGCCGTAACGCCCGCGTGAACACACGCGACAACGGCCATGGAGAGACCCATGAACATCATCGAGCAGATCGACCAGGAACAGATCGCCAAGCTGAGCGCAGGCAAGGAAATCCCGCATTTCCAGCCCGGCGACACCGTGCAGGTCAACGTCAAGGTCAAGGAAGGCGAGCGCAGCCGCGTTCAGGCCTATGAAGGCGTCGTGATCGCCCGCAACGGCGGCGGCCTGAACGAAGCCTTCACCGTCCGCAAGATTTCCTATGGCGAAGGTGTCGAGCGCGTTTTCCCGCTCTATTCGCCGAACATCGATTCCATCAAGGTTGTGCGCAAGGGCAAGGTCCGTCGCGCCAAGCTGTATTACCTGCGTGATCGTCGCGGCAAGTCGGCCCGTATCGCCGAGCGCGTCGAAGCCCGGCCTGCCAAGGGCGACAAGTCGGCTGCCAAGTAAGCGCCACTGCGCTGTTGTGAATACCGGAACGCGGTCTCTCGGGGCCGCGTTTTGCGTTGGGCGGCCCGGCGTCGGCTTCGTTGCCGGCACAGTTTGGAACTGCTAGAACATCGTCATGAACACTGTCCTGCCCAGTGAGGATGACTGCTGCCGCATCGTGCGCCGCGAGGCGAACCTGCGCCGCATCCCGACGACGCAGGATTTTGCGGCGCTGCATGACCATGCGCGCCTGCCCTGGCGCTTCTTTGGTCGTTTCACGACCTCGGCGGCAGCGGGCCTTAGGCGCGCCTGAGACCGGCCCCCTGGCCGGCGACAGGCTGTTTGCGTTGCGCCAGCCGGCCTTGAGCGCCGGCATCACAGATTTCCACGACCGAGGCTTATCGACATGACGTCGTCCACCGCCCCCCGCACGCTTTATGACAAGATTTTCGACGACCACATCGTCGACCGCCAGGAAGACGGCACCTGCCTGCTCTATATCGACCGGCATCTGGTGCATGAGGTCACGAGCCCGCAGGCCTTTGAGGGCTTGCGCATGACCGGCCGCAAGGTGCGCGCGCCTGAAAAGACGCTGGCCGTCGTCGACCACAATATCCCGACGACCGACCGCAAGGCCGGCATCGCCGAGGAGGAGAGCCGCATCCAGGTCGAGGCTCTGGCCAGAAACGCCAAGGACTTTGGCGTCGAGTATTTCAACGAACTCGATATCCGCCAGGGCATCGTCCACATCGTCGGCCCCGAACAGGGCTTCACCTTGCCCGGCACCACGATCGTCTGTGGCGACAGCCACACCTCGACCCATGGCGCCTTCGGCGCGCTGGCGCATGGCATCGGCACCTCGGAGGTCGAGCATGTGCTCGCGACCCAGACGCTGATCCAGAAGAAGGCCAAGAACATGCTCGTCCAGGTGGACGGCACTCTGGCCAAAGGCGTCACCGCCAAGGACGTCACCCTCGCCATCATCGGCGAGATCGGGACGGCGGGCGGCACCGGCTCGGTCATCGAATATGCCGGCGAGGCGATTCGCTCCCTGTCGATGGAAGGCCGCATGACGGTCTGCAACATGTCGATCGAAGGCGGCGCACGTGCCGGCATGATCGCGCCGGACGAGAAGGCCTTCGCCTATCTCAACGGCCGGCCAAAGGCCCCGAAGGGTGCGGCCTGGGATGCGGCCATGCGCTACTGGGAGACGTTGCGCACCGACGAGGGCGCGCATTTCGACCGTATCGTGAAGCTCGATGCCGCCAACCTGCCGCCGATCGTCTCCTGGGGCACCAGCCCCGAGGACGTGATCTCGGTCGCGGGAAGCGTGCCGAACCCGGATGACATCGCCGATGAGACCAAGCGTTCGTCGAAATGGCGCGCGCTCGACTATATGGGCCTGAAGCCCGGCACCAGGATGACCGATATCCCGCTCGACGTGATCTGGATCGGTTCCTGCACCAATGGCCGCATCGAGGATCTCCGCGCCGTCGCCAAGATCGTCGAAGGCAAGACGATCGCCGGCTCGCTCGACTATGCGATGATCGTCCCCGGCTCCGGCCTGGTGAAGCAGCAAGCAGAGGAGGAAGGTCTCGACAAGATCTTCCTCGCCGCCGGCTTCGAATGGCGCGAGCCCGGCTGCTCGATGTGCCTCGGCATGAACCCCGACCAGCTCAAGCCCGGCCAGCGCGCCGCCTCGACCTCGAACCGCAATTTCGAGGGTCGTCAGGGCTTCAAGGGCCGTACTCATCTGGTCTCGCCGCAAATGGCCGCAGCCGCTGCGCTCGTCGGTCATTTCGTCGATGTGAGGCAGATGGGCTGATGCGCGAGCGGGGACACAGGTCATGACCGGCGATCCCCGCGAAGCCGCCCGGGCTGCCGAAGCCAAGGCAGTGCTGGAGCGCGTCAAGCGCGACGAGGAGGGGCTGCTGAGCTCCTCCATGGGCCGCGCCGCCGATCACTTCTCCGGCCGGGACGCACCTGAGGGCGACGCTGTCGAACTCTGGGGCAGACGCATCGGTCGCGCGCTGTCGCTCGTCGGTGTCGTGCTGCTCGCCTGGTGGCTGGGGCATCAGCTCAAGATCTGGTGATGGGAACCGTGCCTTCGATCAAAGCATCCGCCAGCGCCTCGGCATCTGCCGAGGTGTCGTCCACTGTTGCCTGGGACGAGGTCAGGGCGCCCAGCGCCGCTGATTTCGAAAGCCTCGCACAGACCGCCTATGATCGCCTGCCCGACGAGTTCCGCGCGCTCTGCGCGGACCTGATCATCAACGTCACCGAGTTCCCCGAGGATGATGTGCTGAAGGAGCTCGAGATCGAGAGCCCCTTCGACATCCTCGGCCTCTTCACCGGTGTCGGCCTGCCACAGCAGGGCTCGGGCCCGCAAACGGGCCAGATGCCCAACATGATCCATCTCTATCGTCGTCCGATCCTCGACTACTGGTCCGAACATGACGAGAGCCTGGGCGCCATCGTCACCCATGTCCTGGTCCATGAGATCGGCCATCATTTCGGCTTTTCTGACGAAGACATGGAAGCGATCGAGGCCGGGGCGGAGCGATAGACCATGATGGACGATCTGATCCGGCATCTGCCGAGCCTGGCCCTGGTCTACTCCGCGTTCTTCCTCGCAGTTGCCAGCCCGGGCCCGAGCAATCTTGCGGTGATGGCGACCTCGATGGAGCGCGGTCGGCGCGCCGGAATGACGCTCGCACTCGGCGTCACGACCGGCTCCCTGACCTGGGGCATCCTGGCCGCCATTGGCGTCTCGGCCTTGATCGTGGCCCGTCCCGGTGCGCTCTATGCCATCAAGATCGTCGGCGGCGTCTATCTGCTCTATCTGGCCTGGCGCTCGGCGCGTTCAGCGATGCAAGTGGACATGCCCCCGCCGAAAGCCACGGTTTCGGGGCATCGCATCTATTTGCGCGGCTATCTCATGCACCTGACCAACCCGAAGGCGATCTTGAGCTGGACCGCGATCATCGCGCTCGGCCTGCGCCCGGAAACACCCGTGGTTGTGGTGCATGCCATCATCATCGGCTGCATGCTGATCTCGCTTCTGATCAATCAGGGATATGCCCTGCTGTTTTCGACCGCCTCCATGATCGCGGGCTATCGCAAGATCCGCCGTCGTGCAGAGGCCTGCCTTGCCGCCTTCTTCACCTTCGCCAGCTTCAAACTCCTGACGGCGCAGCTGTGAAGCGCGTTGTTGGCCACCTCACGATATCCTAGCCAGAAAGACCTGTTGGAGCCCTCGCCATGCAGCCCTTCACCACCCTGACCTCCACCCCGGCGCCGCTGAAGGTGATCAATGTCGACACCGATATGATCATCCCCAAGCAGTACCTGAAGACGATCAAGCGCACCGGGCTGGGCACCGCGCTGTTCGCCGAGATGCGCTACAACGAGGATGGCGCTGAGAACCCCGATTTCGTGCTGAACCAGCCGGCCTACCGCAAATCGGAGATCCTGGTCGCAGGGGACAATTTCGGCTGCGGCTCGTCGCGCGAGCATGCTCCCTGGGCGCTGCTCGATTTCGGCATCCGCTGCGTGATCTCGACCTCGTTTGCCGACATCTTCTACAATAACTGCTTCAAGAACGGCATCCTGCCGATCGTGGTTTCGCCCGAAGACCTCGAGAAGCTCTTCGACGACGCCGATCGCGGCTCGAACGCGACGCTGACGGTCGATCTCGCAAAGCAGGAAATCAAGGGCCCAGACGGGGGCACGGTGACGTTCGACATCGACCCCTTCCGCAAGCACTGCCTGCTGAACGGGCTCGACGATATCGGCCTGACCATGGAGAAGGCGCCGAAGATCGACGCCTTCGAGGCCAAGCTCGCCAAGCGCGCCTGGGCCTGATCGGGATCAGACGACCAAGCCCGGCATCGGCGCAATATCGCCGGTGCCGGGAAATACCTTCTCGGCCAGAACCGGTCCCGACAGGCCGAACAGATCGGTCACGACACCCTTTGCGACCGCCCGGATATCCGTGGTCGGCCTCAGGTCGCGCTGCTCCCAGAGCTGTTCCGGTTTCAGCCCCGGCCAGTCCGCGATCACACGACCGCCCCTGACAGCGCCGCCGACCAGGAACGCGACGGTACCGGTACCGTGATCGGTTCCGACCGTGCCGTTGATCCTGGCGGTTCGACCGAACTCCGTGACGACCATCACGACCGTGTCCTTCCAGACCCGCTTCAGCCCGGTCTCGAACGCATTGAACGCACCATCGAGCCCGCCGAGCAGCCCGGCAAGCCGCCCCTTGGCGCCGCCCTCATTGGCGTGGGTATCCCAGCCCTCGAAGGCCAGCGCCGCAATACGGGGACCGTCATCGGCACCAACGAGCCGTGCCGCTCCCTCCGCGATCTGGAACATGCCCTGGGGATTGCCCGGGCCGCCACGTGATCGCATCCTGTCGCCGCCCATGCCCTGGCCGAGCACGATCGTCTCGGTCTCGATCGCCCGAGCAAGCACGTTTGCCAGCATGGGGTCACGCTGTCCGTAAAGGTCGCCCAGCCGCTGGATCAGATCATCTCCGGCGCGCGGCATCACCGGCGGCGCCCAGCCCAGCACCGGGGCCTGGCCCCTGACGATCAATGGTGGCACCACACCGACCCCGAGCACACCGTGACGCGCGATCGCCTCACCAGCCGGCAGCGCCGCAATCATGCGATTGAGCCAGCCGCTATCGACGCGCCCCGGCCCCTGCTGGCCGCTTTCCAGCACATCCTGCCCATCGAAATGCGAGCGCTCGCGGTACCCCGTCGCTGCCGCGTGCACGATCGCGGCATGCCCCTGGCCGTAGAGCCGGGCGAGGTTGGGCATGGCGGGGTGGAGGTGGAAAAAGCCATCGAGCGGCAAGGCCGCATCCGCTCCGTCGCGCTGCAGGGCGATATCCTGACGCAGATCGGCATAGTTGGGATCGCCGATCGGCGGAACGGCGGCGAGGCCGTCGAGCGCACCACGCAGCACCACGGTGATGAAGCGCACATCCCGACTGCCGGCCGCCGCATGGGCGAATTTCGGCATGAATGACCAGGCGAAGAGCGCGCTCGCCGCCCCCAGCACGGACCGGCGCGATGGTGTCATCGCCTCGCAATCGTCGTCATGGTCGCGGATTGCGTCTGACATCTGGCTCACCTCCGCTGGAATTCGGGCGACATCAGCAGGAGCGCGATCGCCTGCGGCTTGCTCTCGGCGCGGGCCACCGCCTGTCTGGTCTCGGCTGAAGCGAGCGGGCCCAGCACGGCCTCGAGCAGGGCCCGCGGGTCGCTGGCGGCTCCAGCCGCCTGACGTCCCCACGCGGCCGCCACGTCGATCCGTGTCTTGATGCCTTCTGGTGTCGCCCATGCATCGTTGTTTCCGGGAAAGCCATTCGGTCCCGAGGGCTGCCAGAGTGGTTGGCCCATCGTCGCGAGCGCTCCTGCGATGGGACCGAACTCCGGCTTGCGTCCAAGCGCCCGCAGCATCGCCAGCAAGAACTCCTGCGGCTGGCGCAGCTTCGCGGCCTCCGCACCCCATGCTTCGTTCGACTGAATGAGCGCGGCCGATACCGCGGCGAGATCGCCCTCCGTACGGCGCCAGGTTTCCACCAGCTGGGAAACGAGCGCCGACGGCGGATCATCCGCCACGAAATGCCGCGCAAGCTTCAACGCGACATGCCGGGCTGTCGCGGGATGACGCGCGAGGTCGAGCAGCGCGAGCCTCCCCTGCTCCGCCCCGGCCTCTTCGTAATCCTTGCCGAGCAGCGGGTGCATGCCAGGCTCATGTACGCCGGCATTGAAGGCAAAGACGCCGGGAAAACCGAGCCGGCCGTCGCGGCCGGCAATTGTCCAGCCCGTGATGATGCGGGCCAGACTGGTCACATCGCTTTGCGAATAGCCGCCGGAGACACCCAGCGTATGCAGTTCCATGATCTCGCGGGCGAGGTTCTCGTTGAGCCCGCGGCCACGGCGCTTGCCCGCCGGAGAGTTCGGCCCGATCGATTGCTGATTATCGAGATAGATCAGCATGGCCGGATGGCTCTCGACGGCCAGGAGCATGTCTTCGAACCGGCCAAACACATAGGGGCGTATCGCCTCACGCTCATAAGCCCCGGCCAGCACCCGCACGAAGTTGCCTTGCGAGACGGAGACGCAGAAATGGTTCGACCAGAACTGCGCCAGCCGTTCGCCAAAACCGGCGAGTGGTTCCAGGCCGGCACGCATCCGCGCGGCCACTTCGTCGCGGTAGATCCTTTGCGGCAAGGGAGGCTCGGGCGGCGGCGCCGACGCCCCCTGCCCTTCGTTCATCCCGCCCGGGGCAGGCATCATCGCCGCCTGCATGGCCGGGCGCGGGCCCTCTCGCTCGGCCTTCTCCTTATCCTGGAAGGCATAGAACGCCGATCCGATCTGCGCCTGCCCGACGAGATCGAGGCCGATCGGAACGGGAACGCTCCTGCGCTTGACCTCATCGAGAAACAGGTCCCGGGCGTCGCCGCCGATCGCCGCCAGATCGCCGGGACGGAGCCCCAGGCCAAAGCGCTGCAACCCGAGAATATTCAACCGCGAATCGCGCGCCATCGACGACTCCCTCGCCTTGAGCAGGCAAAGCCGAGCATCTGGGTCAACTATGGCAAAAATCGCATGCCCCGACGCGGCGCGCCGAGATAGAGCATCGAAAGGCCGCCACACCCTGCGGCGTGGCGGCCCCTCCGAGGCGGTTTTGGTCCCGCTTGCCTACATCGCCGGCAGCGCCGCGACGTCGCGCACCGGCCCGTTCAGCCCGGTGACCTTGCCCACCATCGAAGCCTTGCCCGTTGCGAGATCGACCTTATGCAGGGTGCCATCCGCCAGCAGCCAGCCGGTATTGGCGCCTGACGCATCGGTCTCGATATCGAAGGCGATCGCTTTCGCGGTGACGCCGAGCTTGCCGACAGCGCCCAGCACGCCGTCATTCGGCGGTGCCTGTTTCAGCAACCCGCCGATCTTGCCGTCGATATCGTAGAGCGCCGTCTCCTTGGTGCCCTTCACAGAGTTGGAATAGGCGCCGGCAACGACCATCGGCGTCTCGCCCTTGTGCATGTCGGTCTCGGCGAATTTCAACTTGCCGTCGACCGTGGTCTTGCCGTCCTCGACATTGACGCGAAGGTTGGTGCCGTCGGCGCCAATGACGCGCAACCGGTCGGCGGCCGGGTTGAAATCGACCGTCGCCATGGTGCCGGCGGCAAGCGTGGTATCCATCTTCGACTTCATCGTCGCTTTCCCGCTCGCCGTATCGACCGTGAAGATCGTGCCGTCGGTCGACAGCGCGTAGAGAGTTCCGTCAGCGGGGCGGACATCGATGCCGGCGATCTTGCCGGTCATGCCGGTGACCTTGATGGACTTGCCCGCCTTCTGCGTCGCCGTATCGATTATTGTCAGCGTGTCGTCGCCCGTCAGGGCGGCGAGGGTTCCCGCGGGGGCTGCCAAGGTCGCGGCGAAGGAAGCCCCCAGAATCGTGGAAGCAATCAGCGCGAGGCGTGTGGCGCGTGCAATCTGCATGTTATCCTCCGAATCGTCTGTCGCATTGTTTCGAGGGCTGTTCGCCGCCTGATCTGGCGCGGCACCCAATCTGGGTAAGCTTGCGGCACAGGGGCGGATGCGAAGGAAAAAACAAAAAGCTGAGACGCATCCGAAGCTGGCCGAGCCGCGTATTCATCTATTCGCGCACGCCTTGGGCGCTGCGCCGAGGAGGAGACAGGGATGGCGATGAACGCCGTAGTGCCGCCAAAGGCTACGGACATCGAAACCGCGCTGCGTGACTGTGCCTCCGGAGATAAACTTGCGCTCAAGCGCATCTACGACGCCGAGGCCGCGCGTATGATCGGTGTGGCCCAGCGTCTGCTCAAGCGGCGCGCGCTGGCCGAGGAGGCAGTGCAGGATGCCTTCGTCCTGATCTGGCGACATGCGACGCGGTTCGATCCGCAGCGCGGTGCCGGCCTGACCTGGATCTACGCGATCCTGCGCAACCGCTCGCTCTCGATCCTGCGGGATGAGAAGCGCACGGAAACCACCGATATGCCTGTCGCCGAGGAAACCGCGAGCGAAGAGGACGATCCTGAGACGGTCATGTCGAAACTGTCCGATGCCAAGGCACTCCGCGCCTGCCTGGAGACGCTGCCACCGCAGCGGCGCGGCATCGTGCTGCTCGCCTTCGTGCAGGGGTTGACCCATGGCGAGATCGCCGGCCGCCTCAAAATGCCGATCGGCACCGTCAAGTCCTGGATTCGCCGCTCCCTGATCTCGCTCAAGGAGTGCCTCGGATGAGCCCCTCCTCCACCAGATCTCTCGGCCCGGAGGAGCGCACCGCGCTGGCGGGCGAATATGTGCTTGGCCTGATCGAGGGGGCCGACCTCACAGCCTTCGACCAGCAGCTCGCGATCGATCCCGATCTCGCTGCAGCGGTCGAGCGCTGGCGCGTTCACTTCGCGGCCATCGATGCCACTGCCGCGCCCATCGAGCCGCCAGCTGCGCTATGGAGCCGGATCGAGACCGAGCTGGCGACCGTCGCGCAGCAGGCGGCTCCCGCAAGCATGAGCAGCGCAGCACCAGTTCAGGCGTCCCGCCCCGCCGCGGCGGCGACCAGCCGCCTGTCCGATTGGTGGAACAGCCTCTTCGTCTGGCGCGGGGCTGCACTCGCCGGCGCGCTGGCGACAATCGTTCTTGCTGCAGGCCTCTTGAACGCCCTCGATCGGGCGAGGCGCCAGCCCGTGATGGTCGCAGTGTTGATGACCGAGGCCAGCGTCGCGGCAGCAGTCGTCAACACCTTTGCCGACGGCAGGGTCGAGATGGTGCCGCTGCAGGCGATCCATGTTCCCGAAGGCAAGGCCCTCGAAATCTGGACACTGTGGGACCGCGCCGTGGGTCCGCGCTCGGTGGGGCTGATCGAACGCGCCCGCTCGACCCATCTCAGGCTGGACCAACTGCCGCTCGGCAAGGATCAGCTCTTCGAGATCACGCTGGAGCCGGCGACAGGCTCGCCGACAGGGAGGCCTACCGGCCCCATCATTGCCAAGGGGACCACGGCGCAGGCCCTGTGAACCCTGCGGTGTCTGCCGCTACACCACCACCGTGATCGTCTCGGCCGCACGGGTCAGGCCGGTATAGAGCCAGCGCGCCCGGTGCTCGCGAAAGGCGAAGGCCTCGTCGAAGAGGACGATGTCATCCCATTGCGAGCCCTGCGCCTTGTGGACCGTCAGGGCGTAGCCAAAGGTGAATTCATCGGTGTGCTTGCGCAGCTCCCACGGCACCTCTTCCTCGGTGCCGTCGAAGAAATTCGGCATCACGGAGACTTTGACCGGCTTGCCCCCGGTATCGTCCTCCGGCGTGACCCGCATCGTGATCAGGCCCTTCTTCGAGGTCTTGAGTTCCTGCACGATCCAGGAGCCGCCATTGAGCAGGCCCTTGCTCTTGTCGTTGCGCAGGCAGACGAGCTTCTCGCCCGCAACCGGCACGGTGGAATCCCGCCCCATGAGCTGCCGGATGCGCGCATTGTAAAGCCGGCGCGTCTTGTTCATGCCGACCAGGACCTGATCGGCGCCGAGCACCAGCTCGGAATTGACCGCATCGCGGCGAATGACCCGGCTCTGGCCATAGTCGCCGACATCGAGCCGCCCTCCTTCGCGGACGATCATCGACATCCTGACGATGGGATTGTCCGCAGCCTGGCGATGCACCTCGGTCAGCATCACGTCCGGCTCGGTCTCGGTGAAATACCCGCCGCCCTTGACGGGGGGCAATTGCGCCGGGTCCCCCAGCACGAGGACCGGCGTGCCGAAGGAGAGCAGATCCTTGCCCAGCTCCTCGTCGACCATCGAGCACTCGTCGATGATGATCAGCCCGGCCTTGGCCGCGTTGCTCTCGCGGTTGAGCACGAAGGTCGGGCTTTCCTCATCGACGCCACGCGAGCGGTAGATCAATGAGTGGATGGTCTGGGCGCCATCGCAGCCCTTGTTGCGCAGCACCAGCGCCGCCTTGCCGGTGAAGGCGGCGAAGACGACCGTGCCATCGACGCCCTCGGCAATATGGCGCGCGAGCGTCGTCTTGCCCGTGCCGGCATAGCCGAACAGCCGAAAGACCTGAGGTTCGCCAGCCTGCAGCCAGCGTGCGACCGCGCTCAGCGCGGCATCCTGTTGCGGCGACCAGCTCATCGCGGAGGAATCCGATATGCGACCATGCCGCACAAAGGCGCGAGTCGCTCGCGCAATGCAAGCGCAAGAACAGAACGGGATCAGGCGGCGCGCAGGCGCCTGACGAATTCTTCCGCCTCGCCCTGCAGCGCCGCGATGCGCTCGTCGAGGTCGCGGGCCCCGAACGCGCCCCGGCCGGCCTGCTCGACAGTCTGCGCATTCGCCTCTGCGATCTCCGCCATTGCGCCCGCAGCCGTTTCCGTCACGCCCGAAATGCGCGCAACCGTGTCCCCGAGCGAGCCCATCAGTTCGGAATGCGAGGCGACCATGGTCGAGATCTCGGTGCTGGCCTGTTCGACGGCACCGACGCTGGCGACGATCCCCGAAACCGCCTGCGCGGCCTGCGACAGGGCCGCGTTGACCGCTGCAATGCGCCGCACGATCTGCGCGGTGGCGTCGGCAGTCTGGCCCGCGAGCGCCTTGACCTCGCTCGCGATGACGGCAAAACCGCGGCCATGCACGCCGGCGCGCGCCGCCTCGATCGTTGCGTTCAGCGCGAGCAGATTGGTCTGCCGGGCGATCGTCTCGATGATATCGACGACATCGCGGATTTGCCCCGCATTCTCGGTCAGACGCCGGACAAGGCCCGAGGTGCCAGCCGCATCCTGCGTCGCCACCGTCGCCGTTTGTGAGACCCGGTGCACCTCTGCATTGATCTGGCCGATCACCTGCTCCAGGTGCAGGGCCGCCTCGGTGATGCGCCGCGCCTCCAACCCCGCCCCGTCGACGGCGGAAGCGGCAGTGCCCGTGCTCTGCGAGACCTGCTGTGCCCGCACCGCAGAATCCTGTTGTGCGGTGCGCAGCGCTTCGCTCAACACGGCGATGTCGTGAAGCAGGGCACCGATCCGGCGTTCGAATTCCTCTGCGATGCGGCCGAGTTCCTCGGTTCGCTGGTTCTGGTGGAACAGAGCCCGGTCGGCTTCGGCATCGCGCGTGACCAGGGTCGCCCGCACTTCGCTCAGCGCCCGCACGGTGCGGGCAAGCTGCCCAATCTCGTCGCGACGCCGGACATGCGGCACCGCGATGACGGCAGAGGTCGCCGTCGCAGTGGCGATAGCGGCCATCAGATCGCGCAGGGGGCGGGTGAGCTGGGTCCTGAGCAGGTACATCGCCAGCAGCGCACAGGCGAGCGGCAGGCCAACTGCCGTTGCGATCACCCGCAGGCGCAGCGCGTGGGCTAGCCCCGCAGCCTCTGCAGCGCCGAGCTGAGCGCGCCTGTCGAGGCCATCGGCGAGCTTCGACGTGACAAGGATGATCTGGCGGACATTCTCGCGCGCCGCCTCGGCCGAGGCCTCGATGAGTGCGGCCTTTGCCGAGACCTCACGCCCCATCGTGACGATGTCGCGCTGGAACGAAATGAAAGTCCTGATCCGGGCATCCAAGGTCGGATTGGCGTCGCGCAGCTCGCCCGGCAACGAAGAGATCAGGCTGGCTCGCGCCGCATCGACCAGCTCGACAGCTCCATCAAGGGAATCGAGCGCCGTCTCGATCTCACGCGGCGTGACTGCGTCATCGAAACGGCTGAGCAGCGAGGCCTGCGCCACGCGACTCGAGAGCAGCGCTGCGCGGTTGACCAAGGCCATGCTCGAGAAGGCGTCGCGATCGATTTCACGGACCGCATCAAAGCCCCGAACCGCGCTGAACAGCCCGAGGCCTGCGGCAATCCCCATGAGCGCAAACAGCATGGTGATCTTCGCAGTCAGCCCCAATTGCCGCATCGCGTTCCCCCTCGTCGTAGCGCGCCCTTCCCTTCGCAGATGCGAACGAACGTTAGGTTAACACGAGCAGAGGAACCCAATAAAAATCAATAAGTTAGCCGGATATGGATCGAACTGCCGAAGCCGCCTCGCTTGCGAAAAGCAACCTGCAACGCCAACGGATCAGGCCATCAGGCTGTCCAGGCCGCGCCGAAGCCCGGCCTGATCCGCAACCCGCCGCGCCGCCAGCAAGGTGCCGCCCACATAAGGCGCGGCCGACGTGCCGGCATCATGCCGGATCACCAGCCGCTCGTCGGGAGGCCGAAGACCGCCTCGCAGGAGAGGACGAAGCCCGGCATCCGCAGCGAATGGACCTGCACCGGGTGCGGCGCACCGATTGCAGCGCCACGTGTCTCGCGGGCACCGCCGAGTTCCGCGACCGGCTTCGAGGTTCCCGCCATACGTTCGGCACCGAGCGTTTCGGCGAGTTCGCGCCCGGTTCCCGACGGTGTATCCGGCTTCGACGCGGAGGCGTAGTCGATGATCTCGACATCCGGCACATATTTCACCGCCTCGCGGGCAAAGCGGCGCAGCAGCGTCGCGGTGATCGAGAAATTGCCCGCGGCAAGCACGCCGACGCCGGCCTCGAGCGCAGCGGCCTCGATCTCGGCATAGTCCTCGCCGGTCATTCCCGATGCGCCGACGACGACATGACGCCCCGCCGCGACCGCTGCCAGCACATTGCCCTTCACGCTGTCGGGCTTGGTATAGTCGATCAGGACATCCGACGGCACCGCGAGCGCCTCCGCCACGGTCGCAAAGATCGGCTTGCCATTCGCAGGCTGCCCGGCCGCCTCGCCGAGATCGCTGCCCGCCGCCTTGCGCGAGACGCCCGCCACCAACTCGAGATCGGACGCGGCCTCGATTGCGGCGACGAGCGCCTTGCCGACCCAGCCGGTGCAACCGGCAAGCGTGATGCGGATCATGGGAAACTCCCAACATGAGGCTGGAAACAATTGAGTTCGATCAACCGCCCCTTACTGTTCAAGGCCTCGATGAGGCTGGGGGGAATCGAACCGATGCGTGTCACTGTCAACGGAGTGCGCCTCTATGTCGACATCGAAGGTGCGGGGCTCGCGCCCGATGGCCCGGCCATGCGGGAAAAGCCAACCCTGATCCTGCTCCATGGCGGTCCAGGCGCCGACCACAGCATGTACAAACCCGGGTTCTCCGGGCTGAGCGATATCGTCCAGATCGTCTATTACGACCATCGCGGCTGCGGCCGCAGCGAAGACGGCCCGCGTGCGAGCTGGACATTGGACCAGTGGGCCGATGACTTGAAGGTGCTCTGCGACACGCTCGGCATCGAACGACCGATCATTCTCGGCACGTCTTTCGGTGGCTTCGTGGCGCAGGCCTATGCGACGCGCCATCCCGGGCATGCCGCCAAGCTGATCCTGATTTCCACGGCCGCCAAGTTCGATTTCCCGGCGGTCTACGCAGCCTTCGAGCGTCTGGGTGGTCCAAGAGCCAGTCAGGCCGCCCGGAACTACTGGTCGGCGCCCGCGCCGGAGACACGTGCGCCCTATACCGAGATTTGCTTTCCGCTCTACAAAGCGCAGCCGCAAACCGGCTCGAGTGATTGGATCCAAAGGCTCATCTCGCGCAACGAGACAGGCGTCTGGTTCAATGGCCCGCACAACGAACAGGGTCGCTTTGATTTTCGCGCTGCGCTGGAAACGGTGAATTGCCCTGTCCTCGTAATGGGGGGCGAGGAAGATCCCATCACACCGATTGCCTTCAGCGAGACGATTGCAGCAAGCCTTCCGCCCGAATGGGTTCGCTTCGAGCGTTTCGCCGGTTGCGGCCACGGCATCGTCGGCGACAATCCAGAGGCCGCTTTCGCAACGATCCGGAATTTCATCCTCGACGAATCGTGAAATCGCTCACAATGCGAGCCGCATCAGCGGCCGGCCTTCCTTCTGCCGCGCGACCTCGACGAAACCGGCCCGCAGGAAGACCCGCTCGGGGCCAACATAGAGGCCCTCGATGCTCCGCTTGAATTCATGGTCCATGGGGGCAGCCTCGAGCAGGCGGGCGCCGCTCTCGCGAGCAAACGCGGCGGCGCCGTCGAGCAGCGCCGCCGTGACACCCCTGCCCCGCCACGTTTTGCGGACGAAGAAACAGGACGCCGCCCAGACCCGCTCATCTTCGGCCGGCGCATCCGGAAGCGGCGTCGAGGCGCGGCGCGGATTGTTCCATTCGGGAATGTCGCGCCGAGGACCGACCTGGAGCCAGCCGACACAGGCCTCTTGATCATAGGCCAGGACGCCAGGCGGCGGCCCCCGGCGAACCCGTTCCTCGAACAATTGCCGGGCCCCCTCGCCCAAGAGCGGCAGGCGCTGCTTCTGGGGCATGCGGAAATGGTTGCACCAGCAGCCATAGCAGGCTCCCTTGGGACCGAAGAGATCCTCGAGATCCGGCCAGTGCTCGAATGCCAGCGGCAAAACTCTGAAGTCGGAGGTCGACATTCTCCCTGTCCCCTTCGGTGGCGGAACAAGGGGGCTCGACTCATCTGCGCCGGACTGAGATGACTCAGCATTCGAGATGGAGACTGCCGCCATGTCCTTCGAGCTCTTTGCCGCTTATCTCGTTGCCTGCTTCGTCATCGTCATCGTGCCGGGCCCGACGGTAACACTGATCATCGCCAACAGCCTGAAGCATGGTGCCCGCGCCGGGCTCCTGAATGCGGCAGGAACCCAGCTCGGCCTCGCGATCATGATAGCGATCGTCGGCATCGGCCTGAGCTCTGTCATCGCGGCGATGGGCCACTGGTTCGACTGGGTGCGGCTCGCCGGCGCCGCCTATCTGATCTGGCTAGGCTGGAAGATGTTCCGGGCCGGCGGCGTCGAGGATGGCGCCATACAGGCCCGAGCACCGCGCGGCGGGTTCTTCCTGCAAGGCGTCCTGGTCGCACTCAGCAATCCGAAGACACTGCTCTTCTTCGGTGCCTTCTTCCCGCAATTTCTCGACCCGGCCCGCGATCACGTCACGCAGATCGCGATCATGGGTGTGACCGCGATGCTCTTCGCCGCGCTCAGCGACAGCGGCTATGCGCTGCTGTCGGGGCGGGCCGGACGGTTCCTGTCGCAGAAGCGCGTGCGGCTCATCTCGCGGGTCAGCGGCGGCTTCCTGATCGGCGGCGGCCTCTGGCTCGCCTCGTCGCGCGCCAGTTGATCCGCCGCCTCGGGCCTCACCAGGCAATCGCTTCGCCCGTCCAGGTTCGGAAGCTGTTGGTTTCGGCGATGCCGGAGCGATCGATCGTTCCGATCAGGCCGGCGGCGCTTTCCGTTGGCGGGATATCGGCTCCACCACCGCCCATATCGGTCTGCACCCAGCCAGGATGGAACAGCAGGACACTGACGCCGCGCTCGCGCACGGCGTTGCCGAACACGACCATGGCCATGTTCACGGCCGATTTCGACGAGCGATAGGCGAGCGCGCCCGACGGGTTGCCAGCGATTGAGCCCATGCGGCTGCTGATCGTCGCGATCTTGCGCCCTTGCGAGGCCTCGACATTGGGCAGGAATGCATGCGCCACGCGCAGCGGCGCATAGACATTGACCTCGAACACGTCGCGCCAGGCGTCGAAATCCATATCGAGCGCGCCCTGCTTGTCGCGCGGGCCGTAGACGCCGGCATTGTTGACCAGGACATCGATCGGTCGGTCGGCGAGCGCTGCCTTGGCAGCGGCGACGCTCGCATCGGACGTCACATCCAGCGCGGTCGGTGTAACGAGCCCGCTATGCTTGGCGACGAGCTCCGCAAGGCCAGGGCTTGCCGGATCGCGCGCGGCAGCGATGACATGGTCGCCGCGCGCCACCAGGGCGGTAGCAAGAGCAAGGCCGATGCCGCGATTGGCGCCGGTGATCATCCAGGTCTGAGGCATATCCATCTCCCGTGTGGAACAGGACCTAAGCGTCAGCTCTTCGCTTTTCCATAACCACCTGCCGTCGGCGTGATCACGGTCACAGCTTCACCCGCCTCAAGCAACGTCTGGTCGCTTGGCTTCAGCTCCTCGACGACGCCGGAAAGCCGGCGAACGATCGTCTTGCCGAGCTGCCCGGCCTCGCCGCCCTTGACGCCGAAGGGGCGCACACGGCGATGCGAGGCGAGGATGGCGCAGTCCATCCTCTCGCGGAACCGGATGGTACGGCAGGTACCGTCACCGGCATTCCACTCGCCCTTGCCGCCGGAGGCGGGACGAATATGGAAATCCTCAAGCACGACGGGGAAACGCGTCTCCAGGATTTCCGGATCGGTCAGGCGCGAATTGGTCATGTGGACATGCACGCCGGAGGTTCCGTTGAAGCCCGGCCCCGCCGGCGACCCGGAGCAGATCGTCTCGTAGTACTGATACTGATCATTGCCGAAGGTCAGGTTGTTCATCGTCCCCTGCGAGGCCGACATCGCCTCGAGCGCACCAAACAGCGTATTGGTGACAGCCTGGCTGACCTCGACATTGCCGGCAACGACAGCTGCCGGATAATGCGGCGCCAGCATCGAGCCTTCCGGCACGACGATCCTGATCGGCCGCAGGCAGCCCGCATTCATCGGGATGGCGTCATCGACCATGACGCGGAAGACATAGAGCACCGCCGCACGGGTCACGGGCGCCGGCGCGTTGAAATTGTCCTCGCGCTGCGGCGAGGTGCCGGTGAAATCGACCGTCGCCTCGCGTCTCTCACGATCGATCGTGATCTTCACCTTGATCGCGCAGCCCTGATCCATCGGATAGGTGAACTCGCAATCATGCAGCTTGGCGAGCAGCCGCGCGACGCTCTCGGCGGCGTTGTCCTGGACATGGCCCATATAGGCCTGGACCACGTCGAGCCCGAAGGAGCGGATCATCTTCTTCAGCTCCGCCACGCCCTTCTCATTGGCGGCGATCTGCGCCTTGAGGTCGTTGACGTTCTGCACGACGTTGCGGACGGGATAGCGCGCGCCGGTGAGCAGCTTGACCAGCTCCTCCTCGCAGAAGCGGCCCTGATCGACGATCTTGAAATTGTCGATATAGACGCCCTCTTCCTCGATATGCGTCGCCAGCGGCGACATCGAGCCGGGCGCCACGCCACCGACATCGGCATGGTGGCCGCGGCTTGCCACCCAGAACAGGATGTTCCTGTCCTCGGCATCGAAGACCGGCGTGCAGACCGTGATGTCGGGCAGATGCGTACCGCCATTATAGGGCGCATTGAGGCAATAGACGTCGCCCGGCCGGATCACGGGATTGTTCCGGATCACCGTCTCGACCGATTTGTCCATTGAGCCGAGATGCACCGGCATATGCGGCGCGTTGGCGACGAGGCTCGCAGTCGAGTCGAAGACCGCGCAGGAGAAATCGAGCCGCTCCTTGATGTTCACGGAATAGGCGGTGTTCTGCAATGTCACGCCCATCTGCTCGGCGATCGACATGAACAGGTTGTTGAAGATCTCGAGCATGACGGGATCGGCCTTGGTGCCGATCGCGGCATTCTGCACCAGCGCCTTGCTGCGGTGCAGGACGAGATGGTCCTTGGCCGTCAGCTTCGCACTCCAGCCATCCTCGACGACGACGGTCTGGTTCGGTTCGATGATGATGGCAGGCCCCGCGACGCTCTGCCCGCGAGCCATCGCCTCGCGCCGCACGATCGCGGCCTCGTGCCACTGCCCCTTCGAGAACAGGCGTGTGCGTTCCGCGACCGCCGGTTCGCCGGCCTGCTCGCCCGCCGCCGCCTCCTCGAACCTGGCGCCCCCGCCAACGGCCTCGACCTCGACCGCCTCGACAACCAGCGCCTTGGTCTCATCCATGAAGCCGAAGCGCGCCTTATGTGCGACCTGGAAGGCCTCCTGCATCTCCGCCCGGCCGCCGGACGCAATCGCGATCGCCGTATCGGTGCCGGCATAGCGGATATGGGCTCGGATATGGATGGCGATCTCGCCATCCGGCACACCTTGCCCGATCAGTTCGGCGCGCGTCTCGGCGCCCAGCCGCCCGGCCACCTCCGCAATTGCGGCCCGGACCTCGGCATCGAGCGGCACGTCCAGCGCAGCCGTCCGCGTCGAGCGGATTTCCGCGAGCCCCATGCCATAGGCAGAGAGCAGGCCGGAGAACGGGTGCAGCAGCACGGTCTTGATGCCGAGCGCATCGGCAACGAGGCAGGCATGCTGCCCGCCCGCACCACCAAAGGAGTTCAAGGCATAGCGGGTGATGTCATAGCCGCGCTGCACCGAGATCTTCTTGATTGCCTCGGCCATGTTGGCGACAGCAATCTGGATGAAGCCGTCGGCGACCTCTTCGGCACTGCGGCCATCGCCGACCTCAGCTGCAAGCATGGCGAATTTGGCGCGCACCGCCTCTACATCCAGCGGCTGGTCATGCATCTCGCCAAAGATCGCAGGGAAATAGGCCGGGATCAGCTTGCCGACCATGACGTTCGCGTCGGTGACCGCGAGCGGGCCGCCGCGCCGATAGGCGGCCGGCCCCGGATTGGCGCCAGCGGAGTCCGGACCGACGCGGAAGCGAGCGCCGTCGAAATGCAGGATCGAGCCACCACCGGCCGCAACCGTATGGATCAGCATCATCGGCGCGCGCATCCGCACGCCGGCGACCTCGGTCTCGAAAGCGCGCTCATATTCGCCGTCGAAATGCGCGACATCGGTGGAGGTTCCGCCCATGTCGAAGCCGATCACCTTGTCGAACCCGGCCGAACGCCCGGTCTCGGCCAGGCCGACGACGCCCCCGGCGGGGCCTGACAGGATCGCATCCTTGCCCTGGAACAGCTCGGCGGCGGTGAGGCCGCCGGACGACATCATGAACATCAGACGGGCGCCTGTGCGCCCGATGTCGAGCTCTTCGGAAACCTGCGCGACATAGCGCCCGAGGATCGGCGAGAGATAGGCGTCGACCACGGTCGTATCGCCACGCCCGACCAGCTTGATCAGCGGCGAGACCTCATGGCTGACCGACACCTGCGGAAATCCGATCTCCCGGGCGACACGCGCTGCGAGCTGCTCATGTTGCGGGTAGCGATAGGCGTGCATGAAGGCGATCGCCACGGCGCGGAAACCGGCATCATACTGTGCCTGCAACGCCGTGCGGATCGCGGCCTCGTCCGGAGCCTGTTCGACCACGCCATCGGCCAGCACGCGTTCCGCGATCTCGACCACCGCCTCGTAGAGCTGCTCGGGCTTGATGATCTCCTTGGCGAAGATGTCCGGCCGCGCCTGGTAGCCGATGCGGAGCGCATCGTGGAAGCCCTTCGTGGTCACGAGCAGCGTACGGTCACCCTTGCGCTCAAGCAGGGCGTTCGTCGCAACCGTGGTGCCCATGCGCACTTCGCCGATATGCCCGGCGGGAATGAGCTCGCCGACCTTGAGGCCAAGATGGTCGCGGATGCCCTGAACGGCGGCGTCGCGATAGGCGCCCGGATTCTCCGAGAGCAGCTTCCTGGCGTGAAGCTTGCCTGCCGGATCGCGGCCGATCACGTCGGTGAAGGTGCCGCCGCGGTCGATCCAGAAATCCCAATGGCTCGCCGTCATGACACTCTCCCCAGCGTGGCGCGAAGTCGTTTGAACAATTCATCGATAAATCGTCGATGAAATATTGACAAGGCGAATTCGGCGGCTACGATCGCAATTGTGACCGGAACATGGCTGAGGGGCCGGGCCGGTCGAGGGAGGATGCGATGACAGGATCGACCCTGGCAATCGGGCTCGGCATGCGCCGTCAGCCCCGCACGGCAAAGCTGCTATCCGGCCGTGCGCGGCGGAGCGCCAGATGATCCGCGCAGTCCTCGACAAGCTCTATCTCTTCGCCGGCTATGCCGCCGGTTTCTTCCTCGTCGCCATCTTCGTCCTGATGATGGGCCTCTCCATCGGACGTGAAATCGGCTTCAACATTCCCGCGGGCGATGATTTCGCGTCATGGAGCATGGCAGCACTCGCTTTTCTCGGCCTCGCCCATACATTCAAATCTGGCGAGATGATCCGGGTCGGCTTGCTGATCGATCGTTTCAAGGGCCGCACGCGCTGGGCCTTCGAGGCCTTCTCGCTGGTGCTCGGCCTCGGCTTCACCGGCTTCTTCGCCTGGCACGCTGTGGTGATGACCTGGCAATCCTATGAATTCAACGACGTTGCCGGCGGTGTCGTGCCGATGCCGCTCTGGATTCCGCAACTCGGCTTCTCCGGCGGATTGGTCATCCTCTTCATCGCATTCCTCGACGAGTTCGTTCATGTCGTCCTGCGCGGCAATGAACCTCGCTATGAGAAGCCGCCCCCGCAGAGCGACGACGAAGTCGTCGAGCGCGCCATGCAGAGCGGGGTCTGAACCATGGCGATGATCGAAATCTCCGGACTGCTGCTCATCCTGCTGGCCGTCTTCCTCGCCGGCGGCGTCTGGATCGCCATCTCGCTGATGGCCTGCGGCTGGGTCGCGATGCAATTCGTCGGCGGCGGCATCCCTGCCGGGTCGGTGCTGGCAACGACGATCTGGGGCAACAGCGCCTCCTGGACGCTAGCCGCCTTGCCGCTCTTCATTTGGATGGGCGAGATCCTCTACCGCACGAAACTCTCGGAGGAGATGTTCCGCGGCCTCGCCCCCTGGCTCAACTGGCTCCCCGGCCGGCTGATGCATGTCAACGTGCTGGCCTGCGGCATCTTCGGCTCGGTCTCCGGCTCCTCGGCTGCGACCTGCGCCACCGTGGCCAAGATCGCCCTGCCGGAGTTGAAGAAGCGCGGCTATGACGAGACGGTCAGCCTCGGCTCTCTCGCCGGTGCCGGCACGCTGGGCATCCTGATTCCGCCCTCGATCACCATGGTCGTCTACGCCGTCGCGGCCAATGTCTCGATCATCCAGGTCTTCCTCGCCGGCTTCCTGCCGGGCCTGCTCGTGATGGCGCTGTACTCCGGCTACATCATCGTCTGGCACATGCTGAACCCGGACAAGGCGCCGCCGCCGGAGCCGAGCATGCCGCTGCGCGAGAAGCTGCGGGAATCCGCCAATCTCATCCCCTGCATGCTGCTGATCGCGCTCGTCTTCGTCTCGCTGTTGATGGGTTGGGCGACAGCGACCGAATGTGCGGCCTGGGGCGTTCTCGGCTCCTTCGGCGTCGCCTGGTGGTCGGGCTCCCTGACCCGCGAAGCCTTCTGGGCCAGCGTGATGGGCACCACCCGGATCACCTGCATGATCATGCTGATCCTGGCCGGCGCCTCCTTCATGTCGACCTCGATGGCCTATACCGGCATCCCCGCCGCCCTCGCGGAATGGGTCGACAGCCTGCACCTCTCGCCCTACGCGCTGATCGCAGCGTTGACGGTGATGTATATCGTGCTTGGCGCGGCGCTCGACGGCATCTCGATGATCGTCCTGACCACGGCCATCGTCATCCCGATGATCAAGCAGGCCGGTTTCGACCTGGTCTGGTTCGGCATCTTCCTCGTGCTGATCGTCGAGATGGCGGAGGTCTCGCCTCCGGTCGGCTTTAACCTCTTCGTGCTCCAGACCATGTCGGGCAAGGATTCCAATACGGTGGCGCTCGCCGCCCTACCCTTCTTTTTTCTACTGGTCGTGGCGGTCGCGATCATTACGATCTTCCCGCAAATCGTGATGATCCTGCCGCAACTGGCCTTTCCGGGATGATGCAGCGTCAACAATAAGGGAACGGAGACACCATCATGAAACGCAGCGACTTCATTAAGGGCTTTCTTGCGGTCAGCGTTGCGGCCGGCGCGCTGGCGCTAGGCGCGACAGCGGTCTCGGCACAGACCAAATGGAACCTCCCGAACGCCTACCCGACAGACAACCCGCACACCGAAAATCTCGTCGCCTTCGCCAAGGATGTCGAGACAGCGACCGGCGGCAAGCTCACGATCACGGTTCATGCCAATGCCGCGCTGTTCAAGGCGCCCGAGATCAAACGCGCCGTCCAGACCGGCCAGGCCCAGATGGGCGAAGTGCTGATGTCGATCCACGAGAACGAGGATCCGATCTTCGGCATCGACGTCGTACCGTTCCTGGCGACCAGCTTCCCAGAGTCGAAAAAGCTCTATGCCGCATCGAAACCGGCAATCGAGAAGAAGCTCGCGAGCCAGGGCATCAAGCTGCTCTTCATGGTCCCTTGGGCGCCGCAGGGCGTCTACGCCAAGAAGGACCTGAACTCGACCGACGACATGAAGGGGCTGAAATGGCGCTCCTACAATGTCGGTACGGCGCGTCTGGGCGAAATGCTCGGCATGCAGTCAGTGACGATCCAGGCGGCGGAACTGCCGCAGGCGCTGGCCACCGGCGTGGTCAACTCCTTCATGTCGTCGGGCGGCACGGGCTTCGACTCCAAGGTCTGGGAATCGCTAACGCATTTCTATGATGTGCAGGCCTGGATCCCGAAGGATGCGACCTTCGTCAACAAGGCGGCCTTCGACGCCCTCGACAAGCCGACGCAGGATGCGTTGCTCAAGGCCTCTGCTGCAGCCGAGGAGCGCGGCTGGAAGGCCTGGGAGGCCAAGACCGGCTGGTATCTTGACCAGCTCAAGACCAAAGGCATGAAGGTGCAGGCGCCGAGCACGGAACTCGCTTCAGGCTTCAAGAAGGCCGGCGAAACCCTGACCGCCGACTGGCTGAAGAAAGCCGGTGCCGACGGCCAGGCCGTGATCGACGCCTACAAGAAGATGTAAGCCTGACCGGCCCGATCCCTCACGAACGGCCGCTTCGTGCGGCCGTTCGCACGTCCGGCGCCACGACGGCTGCCTTGCATGAGAGCGCCAGAGACGATGTCCACATCAGCTCCCCCGCCCCCGAAACCACCGGCCGAACTCGCTGAACTGCTCGGCCCGATCGTCTCGTCAGGCCATCTTGCCTCGGGCGCGATGCCCGCACTCTCCGAGTTCGAATTCGCGCTCAGCATGACGGTTCACGCCTTCCAGCGCTGGATGCTCCGCGCCATGACCTCGGCCGGCATTCCGGACCTCACGCCGGTGGACGTGCTGGTGCTGCACAACGTCAATCACCGCGGCAAACCGAAGCGCCTCGCCGATATCTGCCTCGTCCTCAATATCGAGGACACCTATGTGGTGAACTACGCGCTCAAGAAACTCGAACGGCTGAAGCTGATCAAGAGCGGCCGCAAGGGTAAGGAAAAGACCGTCGCAATTACCTCGGCGGGCGAGGATGCCTGCCGCCGCTACGCTCAGATCCGCGAGCAGCTCCTGGTCAAATCCGTGCTGGCGCTCGGCATGGATCCGGCACGGCTCTCGGAAATCGCGGCGACCATGCGCTCGCTCTCAGGTCATTACGACCAGGCCGCGCGGGCCGCGGCGAGCTTGTAAGGGCGCGCACGCCGGGAAACAGCCGCCAGCGCTGGGCTGGAATCCATCGCTAGGCGGCGGCTTGCTGCGCCGTCCTGGCCGCGAAGCGGTGCCGGTAGTCGCCGGGCGACAGTCCGACGATACGATGGAACAGCTTACGAAAGGCGGCAGCGTCCTCATACCCGACCGCCCAGGCGATCTGATCGATCGAGCGCCTGGTGAATTCGAGCAGTTCGCGCGCCTTGCCGACACGCAGATGCTGCGCATATTCGATCGGCTTCAACCCCGTCGCGGCCTTGAAGCGGCGCAGGAACGTCCGCTCCTCCATCGCGCTGACCTTCGCCATCTCCGATACGCTCACCGCGCGCGCCTCGCGGGCCTGCAGCCAGTGCTGCACCTTGAGGATTGCTTCGTCGCCATGGGTGAGGCGCGGCGAGAAACTTGAGTAATGCCGCTGCTCGCGGCCCGCGGGGTCGATTAGCAGAAAGCGCCCTGTCTCGATCATGACCGTCGGTCCGAACAGCCGGTCGACAAGGCGCAGGCCGAGATCGGTCCAGGCCATCAGCCCTCCCGCCGTGATGATGTCGCCATCCTCGATCACGATCTTGTCCGGATCCAGCCGGACATCGGGAAAGCGATCGCGGAAGGCATTGGCGAACAGCCAATGCGTCGTCGCGGGCCGGCCGGCGAGCAGGCCTGTTGCCGCCAGCACGAAGGCGCCGCCACAATTTGAGGCAAGCGTCGCGCCGTCGGCGTGCCGGTCGAGCAGCCAGCGTGCATAGGGCGTCGCCTCCTCCGCTTCCATCGGCCCCGACAGGCGGCCGGGAATGAGCAGGATTGCCGGCGTGTTCCTGGTGCCAAGCTCGGGATGCGTATCGAAGCAGCGCGCGAAGCCGCCATCGTCCTGCAGCCGCCAATGGCTGACCCGCGCAACCGGGCCGCCATGCTTGCCGGAGAACGTGCCGGCGATATCGAGCAGGTCCGTCATGCCATGGACCATAGCCATCTGGCAGCCGGAGTAGAGCATCAGGCCCACCTCGGCCTTTGGTGCCTGCGTCGCTCTCTGGTCCATGACAGCGCCTCTTTGTCGGTTTCAACCCGGTTAATGTCAGATCCGCCAATCCCGCTCATTCCGCAAGCGGGCTAATCCTTCAACCACGGGGCGCGGACGCCCCGCACACATTCGAGACACCGCTCGCACCCGTTGAAGGAATAGGAAAATGGCCACGATCACCACCACGGATGGCACTCGCATTTTCTACAAGGACTGGGGCACCAAGGACGCGCAGCCGATCGTTTTCTCGCATGGCTGGCCGCTTTCGGCCGATGCCTGGGACGCTCAGATGGTCTTCTTTGCCAGCAAGGGCTTTCGCGTCATCGCCCATGATCGGCGCAGCCACGGCCGCTCGGACCAGGTCTGGGACAACAACACCATGGATCAGTATGCCGACGATCTCGCCGAACTGATCGAAGCACTCGATCTGCGCGGAGCGATCTTGGTCGGCCATTCGACCGGCGGCGGCGAGGTGACCCGTTATGTCGGCCGGCACGGCACGGCGCGGATAGCCAAGGTCGCACTGATCGGCGCGGTCCCGCCGCTGATGCTCAAGACCGAGGCCAACCCCGGCGGGCTGCCGATCGATGTGTTCGACGGCATCCGCAAGGGCACCTATGATAACCGCTCGCAGTTCTTCAAGGATCTGGTGGTGCCGTTCTACGGCTATAACCGGCCGGGCAAGGTACTCTCGGACGGCATCCGCGACAGCTTCTGGCTGCAAGGCATGATGGGCGGCCTCAAGGGCCAACTCGACAGCATCCGTGCCTTCTCGGAAAGCGACTTCAACGCGGACCTCAGGAAGTTCGACAAGCCGACGCTCGTCCTCCACGGCGACGACGATCAGATCGTGCCGATCGACGCCTCGGCGCACTCGACCGTGAAGATCGTCAAGCATGCCGTCCTGAAAGTCTATGAAGGCGCCGATCACGGTCTGACACAGACCCATCAGGATCGCTTCAACGCCGACCTCCTCGACTTCATCAAGGGCTGATCGGAGCAGGCGGGGCGACACCCCGCCACCCTCCGTCCTATCCTCTCGGGAGACATGACATGACCAAGGGAACCATTCTCGTCACCGGCGCATCGAACGGCATCGGCGCCGTCTATGCCGACCGGCTTGCAAAGCGCGGCCACGACCTGATCCTGGTCGCCCGCAGCGGCGACAAGCTCCAGGCACTGGCCGAGCGTCTTCGCAAACAGGCAGGCGTCGCGGTCGAGGTGCTTGCCGCCGATCTCGGGGACTCCGCCGATCTCGCCAAAGTCGAGGCCCGGCTGCGCGACGACAGCGCAATCACCGGCCTCGTCAACAATGCTGGTATCGCCGGCGAGGGGACGATCGTCGGCGCCGACCCGGCTTATCTCAGCAGCATGATCAACCTGAATATCGTCGCGGTGACGCGGCTTGCCGCCGCCATTGCGCCGCGCCTCGCCGCTCGCGGCGAGGGCACGATCATCAACATGACCTCGGTCACTGCCCTGATGCCGGACGGTTTCACCGCCGTCTATCCGGCGACCAAGGCCTTCGTACTCGCCTTCTCCGAGGCGCTGCAGGCGGAACTCGGGTCGAAGGGCGTGCGCGTTCAGGCCGTGCTGCCCGGCATCACCCGCACAGCGATCTGGGAGGAGGAGCGGATTGCTCAGATCCCGTCAGAAATGGTGATGGACGTCCATGACATGGTCGATGCGGCCCTTGCCGGGTTTGATCTCGGGGAGACGATCACGATCCCATCATTGCCCGACCCGGCCGATCTCGAGGTCTTCCTCACTGCGCGCGCTTCGCTGCGCCCCAACCTGTCCCACCGCAAGCCCGCCGCGCGCTATACCGCGTGACGCTGCGCAGACAGGGATCGGCCGGCGAGCCATTAGTCGGCCGGAAAGCGAACGGTCCTAGCCTCTGGAAACATGCATAATCGGTACTTCTCGCGATGCTGGTCAGGCCGGCATCGCGGGGAGCTACTGCTTGCTGGAGGCAAGCACCTGCAGCGCCAGAACCAATGACCGCCTGTTCATGCGAAGGCCCTCCGTTGATGAGAGCCAAAATTCGCAGGGAATCACGGCGACGGCGTGAGCTGATGTCCTGGTGCGAGGTTTCTCGATATTCGCCGCACGTGCAGGCGGCAGACGCGGGGCTAAAGCGGAAGAACCGAAGGCACCGCGTCCTCAGATGGTTTGGGTTCCCAGAGGGACGCTCAGGTTCCACGGCGGTGCGTGATGCCCGTCATGCGGCCACCTGCCGCGAGGAAGGCCGGTGGGCCTTGAAAAGAGTGCGACCGATTGCCCGCGCCGTCTCCAGATGTTCAGCCGGAGCGTCCTGCCCGGAACCGAGCAGGAGCTCGGACGTCACGACAGGGGCGCCGCAATAATCGAAGATTCCGTGGTCGATCTGCGTCTTCATCGCCCCGAAATAGCCGTGTCGGGCATAGGTTCGCAGGCTGGCGCCACCGATGGCGACCAGATGGACCGGGAGATGGCCGAGCTTCTTTAGCATCGGTGTATCCGGGCCTTCGTCATAGGCCCATCCATTGGCGAAGACGCGATCGATCCAGCCCTTGAGAAGCGCCGGCATCGACCACCAATAAACGGGATAGACCAGGACAAGGGCATCGGCGCGATCGATCCGCACCTGTTCGGCGGCAATGTCGGCCGGCGGCAGCACCTCGCGACGGTGAACTGCGAGATCGGCCTCGGTAAAGCGTGGGTCGAAACCTTCGGCCGCGAGATCAGCTATTTCGAAGGAATTGCCCGGCCCGGACAGGGACACTCCCTCCCCGACATGCGCAGCGACGCCATGACTGAGCGACGCGCGATCAGGATGGGCGACGACAATGAGCGCGTGCATTTAAAGAACTCCGGCTGAGTGATTGCGGGGGGGACTTGAGTGATATATACTTTTAGTAAGTTACTTTTGGTATATAAACATGTCAAGTGCCGGACCGAACGATCACCCACCAGCTCTGCCGCCGCGTCGGCGACTGGCGAGGGAAGACCGCTATCGCCAGCTTCTGGATGTCGCGTGGCGACTGATCCGGGAGGAGGGAACCGAAGCGCTCACGCTGGGTCGGCTAGCCGAGCGGTCAGGGGTGACAAAACCCGTCGTCTACGACCATTTCGGCACACGCAGCGGGCTGCTGGCAGCGCTTTACCAGGAGTTCGACGCGCGCCAGACGGCACTCATGGATGCCGCGCTCGACGCCAGCGAGCCGACCCTGGCAGGCAGGGCAGCGGTCATCGCGTCATCCTATGTCGACTGCGTACTCCTCCAGGGCCGTGAGATCCCTGGCGTGATCGCGGCACTTGCCGGCGCGCCCGAGCTCGCAAAGCTCAAGCGTGATTACGAAGCGATCTTCATGGAGAAGTGCCGAGCCGCGCTCGCGCCCTTCGCCGGCTCCAGTACGATTGCTCCAGCGGGCCTCTGGGCGCTGCTCGGTTCAGCCGAGGCCCTGTCTTCTGCCGCCGCGGCGGGAGACATCACGGCCGCGCAGGCTCAGGACGAGCTCTTCGAGACGATCGTCGCAATCGTTGCCAGAAGCGCGCGCGGCGGTTCTCCGTCGGGCGCCGGAGGCATGTGAAACCACACGACGATCCCCCGCTGCGTCTCAGAAACTCAGCCTGAGCTGGAGCTGGCCGCCAAGGCGGTTTTTTGGAGGGAGATAGGCTGAGATTGCCGGCAATCGTCGATCTGACTGGCATCGTCGAGCGGCAGGCAGCCCCCCTTTGCGACGAGTACCGTCGCTCGATCAAGCTCGCAATGTACGCCGACACACGCCGCAAAGCGGATCGGGCGCGGCCAGCGTCCTTGCCTGACGCGGGCCGCGCCGCCTCGAGAGCGGCCCGTGCCCGGCACGCGGGCGGCATGAGGCCCCGCCCTACTCGGGCAGGTTCGCAAAGAGTGCGGCGTACTCACTCTCGAGCTTCGCCTGCCGGGACCAGAAACCACGCGGCGTCTGCCCCGCAAGCTGGTCCTCGAGCAGGCCGAGATGCATGTGCCAACCGCCGGAGACATTCGTCATCGCAGCCTTGTCGGCGAGCTTGCGATGGGTCAGCACCAGCAGCACCTTGCCATCCCTTGGACTGAGCTCGAAGGTCACCTCCGAGAGGGGATTGCCGTCCCCGTCCCAGGTGAAGGCAAGCGCATGTGGCGGCTCGCAGCGGGTGATCGTCCCGGTCGCGAGAAATCCTTTGTCATTCACCTCGCGATAGCGCTCGGGCGGCGGCTCATCGGTGATCTCCGAATGCTTGAACAGAAGCTTCGTCTCACCGCCGACGCGCAAGTCGAAATCACCAGAGGCCAGCCAGGTGCCGCGCTTGCCGGACTCCGCCAGGTAGGCCCAGACGCGTTCGACTGGCCCCGGCAGGAGCCGCTCGAACCGCACCGCGCCACTTTCAAGAACAGTGCCGTACTCACTCATCCGTCTCTCCCTCATGCATCCTTCTCTCCCTCATGACTGTCGGCTTGCGCCAGTTTCTGCCCCAATATGTCGAGGCGCGAGCCCCAGAAGCCGCGGACCTTTTTCACCCAGAGATCGAATGCATCGAGCCCGTCAGGATCGAGCCGGTAGATGCGACGCTGGCCGCTGACTTCGACCCTGACGAGACCAGCCTCCTTCAGCACCTTCAGATGTTGGGAGATCGCCGGTGCGCTGATGCTGAACCGCGCCGTGATCTCACCGGCGGCCAGGGCACCTTCACCGAGCATCTCGATGATGCGGCGGCGCGTCGGGTCAGCGAGAGCGATGAAGCGGTCCATGGATCATTGATTAGCCGATCGCTTAATTAAGTCAATGATTAAATAAAATTCCCCCTGCCCTGGGCGCACAACCCCTGCGCGCGGCACCGCTTGCCTCGCAGAGCGCGAAAGGCGACAGGAGACGCCCACGCGATAGGTATTCCTGCAGACCACCATGCCCACGAAAAGCGCCACCCTGACCGGCATCACCATGATGCTGCTCGGCATCCTGCTGTTCTCCGTGAATGACGTGCTGGGGAAATGGCTGGTCGCAACCTATACGGTCGGCCAGGTGGTGCTGCTGCGGAGCGTCGCAGCGCTGATCGTGATCGCCCCGTTCGTGGTGAAGCAGGGCATTGGTCGCACATTGCGCCCGGAGCGGCCGTGGCTGCAGGTGCTGCGCGTGACGCTTGGCTCCTGCGAAGTTGCGCTGTTCTACTGGGCGGTATCCTACCTGCCTTTGGCCGACACCATGACGCTCTGGCTCGCCGCTCCGGTCTGGGCGGTGATCCTGGCTGCGCTGCTGCTCGGAGAACGCGTCGATGCCGGGCGCTGGCTGGCCGTCGTCGTCGGCTTCATCGGCGTCGCCGTTGCGCTGAATCCGTCCGGCCAGAGCCTGACCCTTCCCGCCATCATCGCTCTTGTCGGCAGCGTCTCCTTCGCGGCCATGATGATCATGGCCCGCCAATTGCGCGGCACGCCGGATGTGACGCTCGTCGCCTGGCAAACGCTGGGCGCCTTTGTCATGGGGCTGATCCTGCTGCCCTTCGGCTGGACGACGCCGAGCCTCGCCCATATCGGCCTGCTCGGCCTGCTCGGCATCGTCGCCATGGCCGCGCATCTCTGCGTCACACGTTCGCTCAAGCTGGCGGAGGCCTCTGTCGTCGTGCCCTATCAGTATACGCTGATCGTCTGGGCCCTGATCTTCGGCTGGTTCATCTTTGGCGACTGGCCGTCGCTCTCGATGCTGATCGGCTCAGGCCTTATCGTTGTTGCCGGCCTCGCCCTGCTCGTACTTGAGCGGCGGGCGGGAAAGACCACCGAGATGCTCGACCCGCCCTGAGGCGCGACGCGCTCCCGCCGACGAGGCAGGTCCCGGAAATTCTCATGCATTCGCCTCGCCCTCCCCGCGCGGACGCGGCAGTCGACGCCCGTCGGTGGCCATGCCACACCAAGGGTTCATCTCAATGAGGCCGAGCCGCTAGACGAGACGAGGCCACCCCGTGAGGACGCCCATGGCCCTGATCACCTATCTCACCACGACCCGGTTCGGCTTCGGCGAGGTCGCCGGCATCGATGCCGATCTCACCGCGCTGGGTATGCGCAAGCCGCTGATCATTGCGGACAGGGGCGTCGTCGCTGTCGGTCTCGTCGGCACGCTTCGGGCGCATTCTCCAGCCTTGCAGGCCGCCCCGATCTTCGATGCCACGCCGACCAACCCGACAGAGGAGGCTGTGCTCGCAGCACTGGCGCTCTATCGCGAAGGCCGATGCGACGGGCTTGTCGCCATTGGCGGCGGCTCGCCAATCGATCTGGCCAAGGGCGTGGCGCTGCTCGCAGGTCATGATGGACCACTCGAAACCTATGCGGCGATCCTCGGCGGCATTCCGAAAGTGACCGCGGCCGTCGCGCCGGTGATCGCGATCCCCACCACCTCGGGCACCGGCAGCGAAGTCGGGCGCGCCGCGCTGATCACCCTGAAGGATGGACGCAAGCTCGGCTTCATCTCGCCACATCTGATTCCAAGGCTCGCGATCTGCGACCCCGAGCTCACGCTTGCCCTGCCTGCCTGGCTTACCGCCGCAACCGGCATGGATGCGATCACCCATTGCATCGAGACCTATCTCAGCCCGCGCGAGAACCCGCCCGCCGAGGCGATCGCACTCGACGGGCTGAAGCGCGCAGTCGCACATATCGAGCGTGCCGTGACGGATGGATCCGATCGCGAAGCCCGCAAGGAGATGATGATGGCGGCACTTCAGGGCGGCCTGACCTTCCAGAAGGGCCTCGGCGCAGTGCATGCGCTCTCCCACCCGCTTGGCGGCCTCAAGGACATTTCGCTTCACCACGGCACGCTGAACGCCGTATTGCTGCCGGCGGTGCTGCGCTTCAACGAGCCGGAATGCGGCCTGAAATACATGGAGATCCGCCGCGCGCTCGATCTCGCCCCCGACACTGACCTCGCCAACTGGATCGCCGACGTGAGCCAGCGCCTCGGCATGCCGGCCTCGCTCACGCAAATGGGCGTCCCGCGCAGCGTCGTCCCGGCCATCGCCGAAGCTGCGGTCAAGGATCACTCGACGGCAAGCAACCCGCGCGCGGCGGCTGCCACCGATTATGTCGCGATGCTGGAGGCCTCCTTCTGAGCAGCGGATCACCCGCCGCAGCCGGATCGAAAATGACACAGTCTCGGTCCGGCTGCCCTTCACTGGCGCCAATCACCTTGACCCTCCCCCGTCCGAACGTCATCGTGCGGCATCAGATTCACCCAGCCTGCACGAGGCTTGCCCCATGCGCCGCGCCCTGCTGAAGATCACCCTCGTTGCAGCGACTTGCCTTGCTGCGACCATCAGCGTCGAGGCCACGAGCCGTCGCTATGTCGACCCGGCAGATCGGGCGGAGGCACGGATCATTCCGATGTACGGCAACCTGCCAGCCTGTGAGGACCCCGCCGTCCTCAGCGAGATCACAAGCTGGTTCAACTCGCGTGAGGCCAAATTCTGGGGGCCGCTGCAGGCGGTCGCCTATGATCGCATCCGGCCCATCGGCTTCCGGCCTTGGGGCGACGATTTCATCCCGCGCCGCTTCTGCACTGGGCGGATCGCGTTGAATGACGGCTCTCTGCACCGCATCGACTATTCCGTCCGCGAGAACCTGGGCCTCTTCGGCTACACCTGGAACGTCAATTGGTGCGTCAATGGCCTCGATCGGGGCCTTTCCTACGCGCCCAATTGCCAGATGGCCCGGCCCGGCCCCGAAAGGTAGCATCGAGCCGTGAGACTCGTGCGCGCCTGGCTCTCGATGCTGGCGCTGTTAGGCCTTATGGCTCCGGGCGCACAAGCGCAGGGGCAATATGGCCGTGGCGGCGTTCCCGGTGATTTCGACTTCTACGTTCTCGCCCTGTCATGGTCGCCAGGCTTCTGCGAACTGGACGGCGGACGCGGGCGCGCCCGCGAGCAATGCGAGAGCGGCTCCAATCTCGGCTTCGTCGTGCATGGCCTCTGGCCGCAGAACGAGCGCGGCTACCCCACCGATTGCGGACCGACCGGCCGCACGCCTTCTCGCATCGCTCTCGACCAGGCCGACGGCCTGTTCCCGTCCGAGGGGCTTGCCCGCTACGAATGGCGCAAGCACGGCACCTGTTCGGGCTCGAGCCCGAACGACTATTTTTCGGATGTCCGGCGCGCCCGCCAGAAGGTGACGATCCCCCCGCCGCTGCAGAAGGCGGATCGCGATCAGAACTGGAGCGCGATCGACCTCGAGCGCGCCTTCGCCGCCGCGAATCCAGGCCTGCGCAGCGACATGATGTCGATCGCCTGCAAACGCGGCGTGCTGCAGGAGGTGAGGATCTGCTTCAGCAAGGACCTGCGCAATTTCCGCACCTGCCAGGAGGTCGACCGCTCCGGCTGCCGCACGCGCGACATCACCGTGAAGGCTCAACGCTGACAGAGCGCTGCGAGGCGGCTAAGACCGCTTCATGAATTACCATCACAGCTTCCACGCCGGAAATTTCGCCGACATCCTCAAGCATGTCGTGCTGATGCGCATCCTGACCCATCTCGGCGCCAAGGATACGCCCTATCGCGTCATCGACACTCATGCCGGTGCCGGCCGTTACGATCTCGGCTCGGAGGAAGCGCTGCGCACACATGAATGGAAGGACGGCGTCGCCCGGCTCGACCAGTCGCCGCTCGCCTCCAGCGTGGAGACGTTGCTGGCACCGTGGCGCGAAGCTGTCGCGACCGCCCGGGAACGCCATGGCACCGGCAGCTATCCCGGCTCGCCCTGGCTCTGTCGACACGCCATGCGGGCGGAGGATCGGCTTATCGCCGCCGAACTCCATCCAACCACTTACAAGAAGCTCACTGCCGCGCTCGGTCGCGATTCGCGTTGCAAGACGCTTGCGATCGATGGCTGGACGGCGCTGCGCGCCAATGTCCCGCCGAAGGAACGGCGCGGGCTTGTGCTGATCGACCCGCCCTTCGAGGAGAAGGACGAATTCACGACGATGGCGACCGAGTTCATCGCCGCGCACCGGAAATGGCCGACTGGCATCTATGCGCTCTGGTATCCGGTCAAGGAGCGCCGGGCCGCCGACGGCCTCGTGAATTCGATCGAGGATGCCGGCATCGGCCGCCTGCTCAGGCTCGAGATCGATGTCGATCGCCCCGAAGCTGCAGGCGGCCTCGGAGCCACCGGCCTGCTTGTGGTCAATCCGCCCTGGAAACTGGCAGAGGAGGCCCTCCTCCTGTTGCCGGCATTATGCGAACGCCTCGCGCAAGGCCCGCGGCCGCGCTACCTTTGCGAGCCGATCCGCCCGGACGGCTGAGATCTCCAGAACTGACCGGAATATGACCGATGCTGACCTTGCGCACCTCCCCCGCCTCTCCCTTCGGCCGCAAGGTCAAAATCGCGGCCTGTGAACTCGATCTCTTGGATCGCATCGAGATCGTTGCCGCGGACACGACCGATCCCAAGGACACGTTGCGCGCCCAGAACCCGCTCGGAAAGATTCCGGCGCTGGTGCTCGAGGACGGATCGACACTCTTCGATTCCCGCGTCATTGCCGAGTACCTCGATCATCTCGCCGGTGGCGGCCTGATCCCGCCAGGTGAAGCGCGCTTTGCGCAGTTGCGCCTGCAGGCGCTGGCGGACGGTATCTGCGATGCGGCGCTGCTTCAGGTCTATGAGGGCCGGTTCAGGACGCCCGAGATGCGGAATGCGGCCTGGGTTGAGAATCAGGCCGGCAAGGTCGCGCGGGCGCTCGCCACACTTGAGGCAGCGCCGCCAGCCTGGTCTGGCAAACCCCGCATCGGTGAAATCGCACTGGCCTGTGCGCTAGGCTATCTCGATCTGCGCTTCGACGGAACGTGGCGGGCGGCTCACCCCAAGCTGGTCGCCTGGCTCGACGATTTCGCGGCGAGGGTACCCTCCTTCGAAACCACCCGCTTCAAGGGCTGACCGGCTCCGAGCTTGTCTCGCACAACAAAAAACCCGGTGGCCGAAGCCACCGGGTTCATTCTGAGCCCCGCGAGGGGATCGGACTAGAACTTGTAGTTCAGGCCAGCGCGGACGACCGAGAACTTGGTCTCAACCTTCGAGGTGAAGGTGCCGCCGGGAACGTTGAACGACTCCTTGTCGAGGTCGACGTAGAGATACTCGAGCTTCGCCGTCAGGTTGTTGGTGAAGGCGTACTCAAGACCACCACCGACGGTCCAGCCGTACTGGGTGTTGTCGTTGCTGCCAGCGAACACGCCGTTGGAGATCTGGTTCTTCACGTTGCCGTAAGCGAAACCGCCGGTGAGGTACGGCAGGAACCGGTCGAAGGAGTAACCGACGCGGGCACGAACGGTGCCGAACCAGTTGATCTCGCTCGAGGCGCGGAGGTTGTTGACCGTGTTGAAGGAGGTCGACTTCAGATCAGCGCCCTGGAAATCGGCTTCAGCGCCGAGGACCCACTGGCCGATCTGATAGTTGTAGCCGATCTGCGCGCCACCGGTGAAACCATCGGGATCGCTGAAGTTGCCGAGGTTGTTGACGAAAGCGCCCGTGGTCGAGTCGATCTGACCCCAAGCATAACCGGCGTTGGCACCGACGTAGAAGCCGGTCCAGGTGAACACCGGCGGCAGATAGATCGGGGCGGCAACCGGACCCTTGCGGGACGGCAGGTCGGCAGCGGAGGCGGCGCCGGCAACGACGAGGCCGAGGGCCGCGACGCTCGTAAGCAGGTACTTCTTCATTTTTGACTCCTTTAGTCGTCGCTGGTGCCGGCGTGGCCCGGCGGTGATGTCGATGACGCCTTTATAGCCCGCAATGGCGTCGATGTCTGTTGCGGCTAAAGCACAGGTACATTGCAGACCGCGGCAAAAATGCGGCACGAATGGGGATGACTAAGACCAATTGTTCAACGCGCGTTAATTATTATTAAGCCACTGTGAATGGTAAACCGAATACTAACAACGTGTTGACCATATAGTGGAAGCAAGCAGGGAACGCGCGACTTATCCTAAGGTTCCAGACAAAATGCGGCCACAATCTGGCACTGCCCTTCGCTTGCTCGTTCTGAGCTTGCGTGCTTAAGCCTTGCAGCCCAATCACGGAATGGACCAGATCGGTGCCGCCGCTTTCTATATTCATAATTGCTCGGGATGAAGCCGACAGAATCGGTCGTACCATCGCGGCCGTGCGAGAGCTGAGCGATGACATCGTCGTGATCGATTCAGGGTCGACCGATGGTACGCAGACAATCGCCGAGCAATGCGGCGCCCGCGTGATCTTCAATGCCTGGCCGGGTTACGGTCAGCAAAAGCGCTTCGGGGAAGACCAGTGCCGCTATACTTGGCTTCTGAACCTGGACGCGGACGAAGTCGTGCCCAGGGAGATGGCCGTCGAGATTGCAGCGCTCTTTGCTCATGGCGATCCACCGGCGGATGCCTACCGGACCCGCATCGCCGAGATTTTCCCTGGCGAGCGCGCGCCGCATCGTTTCACCTATGCCTTGTCGCCGGTACGGCTCTACCGGAAGGATAAGGGACGCTACTCGCCGTCGCCGGTCCACGACCGCGTCGATCTCTCCCCGGATGCCCGCATCGGCAGGCTGAAGGGCACGGTGCATCATTACTCCGTGCGTTCGCTTGGCGAGCAGATGGCGAAATTGAATAACTACAGCGACGCTCAGGCCGACGATCTCGACAAGCGCGGCGAGACCCTTTCGGTATTCCGGCTGGTCGCCGAGTTCCCGGCCAATTTCGTCAAGGCCTATATCGGCCGGCGTCACGCCCTGCGCGGTGTCTATGGCTTCATGACAGCGATGAACTACGCATTCTACCGCTACTTGCGCGCAGCGAAACATTGGGAACGGCGCCTCAAGCGTCACTCCGATAGAGATGCACGCAATGGCTGAGGTCGCGCTCGTCACCGGTGGAGCCCGCCGGATTGGACGCGCCATCGTCGAGCACCTTGCGGATGCGGGCTACGCGGTTGCGATCCACTACCGCACATCGCAGGTCGAGGCCGAAGCGCTCGCAGCGGACGTGCGCGGTCGGGGCGGTCAGGCAATCGCCATCGCTGCCGACCTGGCCGATCCCGCGGCCGTCGACACCATCATTCCGGCGGCCGAAGCAGCACTTGGCCCGGTGACCCTGCTGGTCAACAGCGCCTCCAGTTTTCTGGTCGACGACATCCGCACGATCGACGTGCCGACCTGGAACCGGCAGTTCTCGACCAATCTGCGCGCGCCCTCGGTGCTCGCCGGCGCGATGGCCAACCATCTTCCGGCGGATCGCGAAGGCTGCATCGTCAACATCATCGACCAGCGGGTCTGGAAGCCGACGCCGCAATATTACTCCTATACCTTGACCAAGTCGGCGCTTCTCACGGCAACGACCACCATGGCGCAGGCGCTGGCGCCGCGGATTCGCGTGAACGCCGTCGGACCAGGGCCGACCTTTCCGAATCCGCAGGACGGCGAGGCCTTGCTCGCGCGCGAGGCCGCGGGATCGCTGCTGCAAAGGAAGGTCGACGCGGCAGATATCGCCGGGGCGGTGCTCTATCTCGCCCGCGCCCGATCGGTCACGGGGCAAATGATCGCCGTCGACAACGGCCAGCACCTGGCCTGGCGAACCCCTGATATCGTGACCTGACGCACCACCCACGTCATCTGCAAGACGATGAGCGGAAAGGCGGCCCCGCTCGTTGAACCGGCAAGCTGCCGACGCCGCGCGAGCTGCGCGACGTCGGCACTGTGAAACTCAGGCTGCGGCCTTGTTCTTGATCGCGCCGATGATGGCGGTCAGAATCGCGCCGCCGGCGCCGCCGGCGATCAGGTTCGACAGAATACCGCCTACGCTGAGATTACCGCCCGCCGCGGCCGCCGTGATGGCTGGCAACACGATGGGTACCAACTGGCCGAGAACGCCGCCGCCGACCAGACCGGCGATGGTGTTTCCGAGAGTTCCGAGATCGAAGCTGGACGAGGCTTTACCCGCAGCATTGCCACCCAGCGCGCCTGCGACGAGGTTGATCAGAAGCTGTTCCATGAGACCCCCAAAGCCATGATGCATGGCTTTGGGAGGATGACTCCGGCCGTTTCTCGAAGCAACTTGAGATTGAACCGGCCGAAAGCCGGCCTATTTCGGTCGCGTCAACGTGATCGCCGAGATCAATCGACCGTAGTCCGGCTCCTGCCGATGCGTCGTCCGGCGATAGCTGAAGAAGCGCCGCTCATCGCCATAGGTGCACAGATCGAGGTCGATAAAGCGGCCGATGCCGGCCTCCTGTGCCTTGAAAGCGATAAAGGCAGGCAGATCGAACATGGCGCGTGCAGGATGCTCTGAGGCATGGAAGAAGCGCGCATAGGTCGCATTCTCCGACTTGAAGCGCTCGATGAATTCCGGCCCAACCTCATAGGCCTTGGCGCTGATCGTTGGCCCAAGCACCGCCAGGATGCGTTCGCGACGCGCGCCCAGCTTCTCCATCGCGGTCACAGTCGCGCCGACAATCCCCGTGAATGCCCCCTTCCAGCCAGAATGGGCGGCGCCGATGACGCCCGCCTCGCTATCGGCGAAGAGGATGGGGCCACAATCAGCGGTGGAGACGCCAAGCGCCACGCCGTGGGCCGTGGTCACCATGGCATCGGCCCTCGGCTTCTCCCCAAGCCACGGGCCGGTGACGACCGCAGCATCTGCCGAATGGACCTGGTGCACGCTGACGAGATGCGTGGGCTCGACCTTGAGGTGAGCCGCCATGCGCGCCCGGTTCTCCGTGACCAGCGCCTTGTCGTCGTCCGAACCGAGGCCGCCATTGAGCGAGGCGTAGATGCCCGAGGATACACCGCCCTCGCGGGTGAAGAAGGCATGCGCAATGCCGTGTTCGGCGGAAAGATCAGGCGAAGTGATGAACATGGCGGGTTCCGGCTCAGGCGTCAGCCCTGCTCTGGCATCTGATGAAGGTCAAATCCGGGCAGCAATGGCAGTCGTGAATCCGATAATGCCAGAACCTTGAACAATTCACCCATCTCGGTCGCGCCGATGGCGGTGAGCCGTGCGAAAGCCGCTTGGATCGCCTCCGCCTGCTCCGGTCGCGCTCTGCCGCAGAGCGCCTGCGCACGTTCCGCCAGCCCCAGCGCCAACAGGAAATCACGCTGCATCGCCGGTCCATGCGCCGCAGCCCCGGCCCGCCGCGCAGCCTGCGCCATCCGTTCGAAATCGACATGAACTGTGAGGTCGCCCTCACCGGGATCGGCAAGCGGATCAACCATTCGATGCCGATGGACCGCCTGAAGCGTATCTCCGAAGCCCGAACGCCCGGAACCGTAGTCGATGAACAGCGCAGCGCCGCCCTGCTCGGTGAGATGGCCGCTCACCGTCGTCACGACATCAAGCGCTGCGGTCGGCTGTTCGAAGATGCTTCCCTCCGGAGCGGCAACGCCAAGTGCAGACTCCGGCGCATGGGAGAGCCCGAATGCCAGATCGCTTGCGGCATTGATTCCGACCAGACGTTCGCGCCAGCCATCTCCGGCGCGCACGAATTGATCGAGCGGCAACGCGTCGAGGAACTCGTTGGCGAGGAGGATCGTCGGCCCGTCCAGCGCAGTCCCGATGCTGTCGTGCCAGACCGGCTCGGCCGCGGAGGTCAAGGTCCGAGCCTGGACTTGCCGCAGCACGGGGCTCATCTCGACGAGATGCACGGAGACCGCCTCCCGAAAACCCGGAACGATCCGCGCGGCCCGCAACACATCGGCCATCAACGTGCCACGGCCCGGCCCAAGCTCGACGAGGCGCAGGCTCGCAGGCTCGCCCATCATCCGCCAGACCGCACCCGCCCACAGCCCGATCAGCTCCCCGAACATCTGACTGATCTCGGGCGCCGTCGTGAAGTCTCCCTCGGCACCGAAAGGGTCGCGGGTCATGTAGTAGCCGTGACGGGGATGGCCGAGGCAAAGCGCCATATAGCGCGATATGCTGAGCGGGCCCTCGTCCTGGATCAGGCGGATGATCTCCGCCTTGAGCGCATTCACGCGCCAGCCCGTCTGGCGCGCAGCGCCAGATAGAGCCCGGCGAGGAATAGCGGCACGGACAGCAGCATGCCCATGGTGATGCCCCCGCTCAGCGCATCGACACTTCCGCCGAACAGGAAGCCGAGCTGCGGATCCGGCTCGCGGAAAAACTCGCAGACGATGCGCGCGACCGCATAACCCATGCCGAAGACACCCGCGACGAGGCCGGGTCGCTTGAAGCCGCCGGCCCGGACGACGAGCGCGAGCAGGATGAAGAGCAGGATGCCCTCGCCCAGCGCCTCATAGAGCTGGCTCGGATGGCGCGGCAGCGGCCCGGCATTGGGGAAAACCATGGCGAAGGGCAATCCCGGTGCCGGCCGCCCCCAGAGCTCGGCATTGATGAAATTGGCGATGCGCCCGAGGAAAAGCCCGATCGGAACGACGGCGGCGGCGAGGTCGAAGACGCTCAGCGCCGGGTGCCCGCGCCGGCGCGCAAACAGGAACAGCGCCGTCGCCGCCCCCAGTAACCCGCCATGGAAGGACATGCCGCCCTGCCAGACCGCGATGATATCCTGCGGCCGGGCGAGATAGCGCTCAAGGTCGTAGAACAGCACGAAGCCGATGCGCCCGCCGAGCACCACGCCAAGCGCGACCCAGAGCAGCATGTCATCGAGTTCTTCTGCCGCGGGGTGCTTCGAGCCCCCCCACAGCGCCGGCGTCGAGACCAGCCGGCGCGCATACCACCAGCCACCAATCAGCCCCACGACATAGGCGAGGCCATACCATTTGACCGACAGCGGTCCGAGTTGCAGCGCGACCGGGTCGATCACCGGGAAAGGGATGGCGAATACGGGCATGGGCAAGGGTCCGGTGGCGGAAGTCGCGGTCTCGCTCGGGCGGTGGCGCACCGCCCGTCACACGTCATCCCGGGCGACCCAAGGGACGGCCGGGATGACTGCACGATGGAAAACCTGCCGCGACATGGCCGGGGGGAGGCAGAGTGGTCAAGCAAAAAGGGCGCTCGCGTACCCGCCTGCCCCGCTCAGACCTTGATGATGAGCTTGCCGAAATTCTTCCCGTCGAGCAGGCCGATGAACGCCTCAGGCGCCTGGGCGAGGCCCTCCACGATGTCCTCCTTGTATTTCAGGGCGCCTCCGGCGATCCAGCCGGACGCCTCCCGTTCAAAGGCCGGGCGCTGCGCGACGAACTCACGCTGGATGAAGCCCCGGATCGTCAGGCTCTTGGTCAGGACCTGGCGCATGACGATGGGCAGCCGGTCCGGGCCTTCGAAATCACCCGTGCTGTTATACTGCGCAATCAGGCCGCAAACCGGAATGCGGGCAAAGCCGTTCAGCAGCGGAAACACCGCGTCCCAGACCTTGCCGCCGACATTCTCGAAATAGACGTCAATGCCATTCGGACAGGCCGCTGCCAGTTGGTCGGCGAAATCGGGAGCGCTGTGATCGACGACGGCATCGAATTCGAAGGTCTCACGGATGAAGGCGCATTTCGTCTCGCCACCGGCGATCCCGACGGCGCGGGCGCCCTTGATCCGCGCGATCTGCCCCACGGCCGATCCCACAGGCCCGCTGGCGGCGGCCACGACCACGGTCTCTCCCGCCTTGGGCTGGCCGATCGTCAACAGACCAGCATAGGCAGTGAACCCCGGCATTCCGAGCACGCCCAGCGCCGTCGTGATCGGCGCGGCGGCCGGATCGATCTTGCGCAGATTAGCGCCGTCGGCCACCGCGTAGGACTGCCAGCCGGAATGCGAAAGCACGATATCGCCCGATTTGAAGTCGGGGTGGCGGCTCTCCAGAACCTCCGCCACGGTCCCGCCTTCCATCACCTGGCCGATCGCCACCGGAGCGGCATAGGATTTCTCATCGCTCATGCGCCCGCGCATATAGGGGTCGAGTGAGAGATAGAGGATGCGCAGAACCACCTGGCCGTCGGAAGCCTCGGGAACAGCTGCGTGCTCGAGCCTGAAATCGCTGGGGCGTGGCCGGCCGACCGGGCGAGCGGCCAGAACGATCCGGAGATTATCCTGTTGGGGCATGGGGTTTCGTCCTCCCTGGGGCGCGTCATTTGGATTGGTCAGTTCATATGGGAGCAACGCTGCTCCGGGAGCACCACCTCACCCGTGCATTTTGCGACATCGTGGAGCACGCTCCTGACATGACGAAACGCCTCGGGCATCTTACATCGGGCTCATGAATCGCCAGCGCACCGACGACCTGCCGGAAGACGAGATCGAGGACGAGGAGGATGGCCTCCCGCTCCCTGACGCAACCATCGATGCCGGCGAGACACCCCCCTCCGAACTGAAGCACGGCATCGAGGTCATCGCCGGCTTCGCCAAGCACCTGCCGAACAAGCCCGGTGTCTACCGTATGTTCGATCGGGCCGGCGAGGTGCTCTATGTCGGCAAGGCCAAGAGCCTGAAGAACCGCGTCACGGCCTATGCGCGTGGGCTAGCCCATACCAACGCCGTTGCCCGGATGATCTCCGAGACGGCGAACATGGAATTCGTCACCACGGGAACGGAAACCGAGGCGCTGCTGCTCGAATCCAACCTGATCAAGCAGCTCCGGCCGCGCTACAATGTCCTGCTCCGCGACGACAAGTCCTTTCCCTACATCCTGCTGACGGGCGATCACCCTGCCCCGCAGATCGCCAAGCATCGCGGCTCACGGCACCGTAAGGGCGATTATTTCGGGCCGTTTGCTTCGGCCCAGGCGGTGAAACGCACGATCGACGCACTGCAGAAGGCATTCCTGCTGCGCTCCTGCTCCGACAGCTATTACGAGAACCGCACGCGGCCCTGCCTGCTCTTCCAGATCAAGCGCTGTGCCGCGCCTTGCACGGGCGAAATCTCGCACGCCGATTATCAGGCACTGGCTGATCAGGCGCGCGATTTCCTGTCAGGCCGCTCCTCGACCGTGAAGCGCACGCTGTCGGAGCGCATGCAGGCGGCGGCCGAGGCGCTCGAATTCGAGCAGGCCGCGCGTTACCGCGACCGGCTGGCGGCACTCTCGGCGGTCCAGGCCGGCCAGGATATCAACACCCAGGGCGTCGAAGAGGCGGATGTCTTCGCCATCGATGAACAGGCCGGGCATTTCTGCGTCGAGATCTTCTTCTTCCGCAACCACCAGAACTGGGGCAACCGCGCCCTCTTCCCCCGTGCCGACAAGAGCCTCACGCCCGCCGAGGTGCTGGCCTCGGTCGTCACGCAGTTCTACGACGACAAGCCGCCGCCACGCCTCGTCCTGCTCTCGCATGAGGTCGAGGAGATCGAACTGATCGGCGAAGCACTCTCGGCTCGCGCCGGCCGCAAGGTCGAGATCGCGGCGCCCAAACGTGGCGAGAAATTCGATCTCGTCGCCCACGCCGGGAAGAATGCGCATGAGGCGCTCTCCCGCAAGCTCGCCGACAACGCCGGGCAGCAGAGTCTGCTTGCCGCGCTCGGCGAAGCCTTCGGGCTGCCAAAGCCGCCGCGCCGCGTCGAAGTCTACGACAACTCCCACATCATGGGGACGAATGCGGTCGGCGGCATGATCGTCGCCGGTCCCGACGGTTTCATGAAGAGCCATTACCGCACCTTCAACATCTCCTCCGACACCATTGCCGGCGACGATTTCGGCATGATGCGAGAGGTGCTGAAACGGCGGTTCTCGCGATTGGCGAAGGAGAGCGCCGCAGCGGAGGGCGGCGACGCTGCCGATATCGCTGTCGCTGAATCTCCTGCTTCTCCCCCCGAAGCTCAGGACGAAACCGCCTTTCCCTCGCGCCCCGATCTCGTCATCGTCGATGGCGGCAAGGGCCAGTTCGAGGCCGCGCGCCTGATCATGGCCGAATGCGGCGTCACCGATATTCCGCTCGTCGCCATCGCCAAGGGTGCCGACCGCAACGCCATGCGCGAGACGTTCTTCATGGCTGGCAAGGAGCCGTTCAAGCTGCCGCCGCGCGACCCCGGCCTCTATTTCATCCAGCGCTTGCGCGACGAGGCCCATCGTTTCGCCATCGGCACGCATCGTGCCAAGCGCAAGCGCGACATCACCAAGAACCCGCTCGACGAGATCGCAGGCATCGGCCCCTCGCGAAAACGGGCGCTTCTGCTGCATTTCGGCACGGTCAAGGCGATCCAGCGCGCCAAGCTCGACGACCTGATGCGCACGCCCGGCGTCAATGCCGCCACCGCCAAGGCGGTGCACGATTTCTTTCACGATGCGTAAGGCTCGTGCACGCCTCGCGGGATTGCGTGTTGACGCTGTCACAAGCGCGCTGCTTTGGTGTTCCCCGTGACGATTCTTCCAGATGCCATCAGGCGGCGGGGTCCTTGGTCCCTGCCAAATTTGCTGACCTACGGCCGGATCGCAGCGATTCCGGCGCTGGTGGCGCTGCTGTTCTGGCCGCGCGACGACTGGATGCGCTGGATCGCCCTGGCGATCTATGTCGCAGCGGCCGTGACGGACTATCTCGACGGGTGGATCGCCCGGGCCTGGAGCCAGCATTCGGCGATCGGCCGTATGCTCGATCCGATCGCCGACAAGCTTCTGGTCTGTGCGCTGCTGCTGATGCTGGTCGCAGACGGCACGATCTATGGCTGGTCGCTCTGGGCAGCCATCGTCATCCTCTGTCGCGAGATCCTGGTGTCGGGCCTGCGCGAATTCCTGGCCGAACTCCAGGTCAGCGTTCCCGTCAGCAAAGTGGCGAAATGGAAAACCACGGCGCAACTCCTGGCGCTCGGCTTCCTCGTTGCCGGCCCCGCCGGCGACAAGGTTCTGCCCTATAATACGCAGATCGGCATCGTCATGCTGTGGCTGGCGGCAATCCTGACCATCTATACCGGGTGGGATTATCTGAACTCCGGAATCCGCCATCTGGTGGACGAGGACGAACGCGCATCATGATCGACAGCTTGACCGAGACCCGAACCCTGAAGCTCGTCTATTTCGCCTGGGTCCGTGAACGCATCGGCGTTGCGGAAGAGACGGTTGAGGTGCCCCACGAGGCACGAACCGTGGCAGATCTCGTGGATTGGCTGAGAGGCCGCGACGAGGGCTACGAGATGGCCTTCGAGAACGCCGCGATCGTGCGTGCGGCGATCGACCATGTCCATGTCAAGCCGGAAACCTCCCTCGCAGGCGCCCGGGAGATCGCCTTCTTCCCGCCGATGACGGGCGGCTGAGGCAAGCCGGACCCACGCCATGACTCCGGTCGTCCGCATCCAGCGCGAGGATTTCGACCTCAACGCCGAGGTCGCTGCGCTGACCCGCGACCGAACCGATATCGGCGCGGTCGTCACCTTCGCCGGGCTTTGTCGCGATGAAGGTGGCAAACTGGCAGCGCTCGAGCTTGAGCATTATCCCGGCATGGCCGAGGCCGAGATCGGGCGCGTGACAGCGGAGGCAGTCGAGCGCTGGCCGCTCACTGGTCTGGTCGCCATCCATCGTTACGGGCTGATCAGGCCGGGGGGGCAGATCGTGCTGGTGGTCGCCGCATCACGTCATCGCCGCGCCGCCTTCGAGGCCGCCGAATTCCTGATGGACTATCTCAAAACCCGGGCTCCGTTCTGGAAGCGCGAGCACCTGAGCGACGGCACCATCGGCGGATGGGTCGAAGCCAAGGCCGACGATGATACCGCCGCAGCACGCTGGAACTGAATGAATGCCTGGCCGACCGACGACCCCGCTGATCTCCGCGATCGCCGCAACCACCCTGCTCGGCCTGGGCCACGCCCAAGCCGCCGAAACCGGCACCAGGACCTTCCGTGACTGGATCGCCGGATGCGACAATCTCAGGGGCTGCACGGCCCTGTCGCTGCCCGCGGAAGCAGCGAGCGATGTCGGCTTCCTGAAGCTTGAGCGCTCTGCCGGACCGGCCAGCGCAGCCTCGCTCTCCCTGCGTCTCAGAGGTGAGCAGCTCAAGGCCCCGCTCACCGTACAATTGCTTCTGGATGGCGCCCCCTTCCCTGCCGCAGGCAAGAGCCTGCCCGCCCGTCGCGAGGGTGAGGACAGCGCAACCCTACTGCTGTCCGACGCCGATACCGAGGCCCTTATCGCCGCAGCGCGAAAGGCCACCCGGCTGACGGCCAAGCTTGCCGGCAAGACCTATGATATCTCGCTCGCGGGGTCGGTCGCCGCCATGCTCTGGGTCGACGAGCAACAGGGCAGGCTTGGCGGCACGAGCGCACTGATCCGCAAAGGCCCGGCCACGACCGTGCCTGCGGCGCCGGCCCTGCCTGTGATCGCCGCGCGGGCGACTGCCGGGTTTCCTGCGCCTGACGCCAAGGCAACGAAGGCCATGGCGGTTGCGCTGCGCAAACACCTCAAGCAGCGCGACCCCGACCTTTGCGACGACGCGGACTCCGATTCCGACAATGTCTGGTCGCTTGACGCCTCCACGAAGCTGGTTGGCCTGCTCTGCTCGCGCGGCGCCTACAATGCCACGACCGGCTTCTGGAGCGTGACCGGCACTGATGTCGCAAAAGCCAAGAAGGTCGCGTTCCCTCAACCTGGCGCCAACAGCGACAATCTCCTGATCAATGCCAGCTTCGACCCCGCTACCGGACAGGTCGGCTTCTTCGGCAAGGCGCGCGGCATCGGGGATTGCGGCAGTGCCGGCAACTATGCCTGGACCGGCTCGGGCTTCGTTCTGACCGCCTTGAGCGAGATGCCGGAATGCCGCGGCGTGGATCCGGAGGACTGGCCGACGCTTTATCGAAGCGATGTGAAACTCGCCAAGTAGCAAAAGGCCCGGTCTCTCGACCGGGCCTTTGTTCGATCGCTCACGCTGCCTTGGAGGCTGGCCTCACCGCAGCGGAATAATCTTCCATGATCACCTTGCCCATATTGCCGGTGATGAACTTGTAGGGCCCGATTTCTGAGACCAGCGTCACCTCGGCGGCCGAGCCGGTGATGAAGCATTCCGAGAAGCCCTCGAGCTCCTCCGGGCGGATGCGCCGCTCAACCACCTCGAAACCGCGTGCCCGGCACAGATCGATCACGGACTGGCGGGTAATGCCATTCAGGAACCTGTCGGCGGTCGGGGTGTGAACCACACCATCCCTTATGAAGAAGATGTTGGCGCCGGTGCATTCGGCGACATTGCCTTCCCAGTCGAGCATCATCGCGTCGGCATAGCCGGCCCGCTCCGCCTTGTGCTTGGAGAGCGAGCAGATCATGTAGAGCCCGGCAGCCTTGGCATGGACCGGCGCGCAGGCCGGATCGGGACGGCGATAATCGGCGATGTCGAGCCGCACGCCCTTCAGCTTCTGGGCCATGTCGAACATGCTCGGCCACTCCCAGACCGCGATCGCGGTATGGATGCGGTTGTTCATGCCGGACACAGCCATCATCTCCGAGCCGCGCCAGGCGACCGGACGGAGATAGGCATCCTTGAGGCCGTTCTCCTTGAGGCAGAGATATTTGGCCGCGTCGATCTCGGCGACCGAATAGGGGATCGTGAAATCCATGATCTCGGCCGACTTGTGGAAGCGCTGCGAATGCTCGGTGCACTTGTAGATGACCCCGTCATAGGAGCGTTCGCCCTCGAAGACGCAGGAGCCGTAATGCAATCCGTGGGTCAGTACGTGCACCTTGGCGTCCTTCCACGGCACGAGCTTGCCGTCGAACCAGATCACGCCGTCGCGCTGGTCGAAAGGAATGACAGACATGGGGCAACTCCTCTGCGAGTCTTCATGCGCCGAACTGGGCCACAAGGGGCGTAGGGCGCGCAAGCACTGAACAATTACTGCGCTGCAGCAACCGAAAGCGACATAATCAATCGCCCCGGATGCTTGACCGGTAATCTTCCGTCTGAGATATGTCAACATAGCTGACGTAAAATATGGAGCGCCTCGTGACTGACACGCAAGTCCGATCGACCGATGCGCCCCGGCCCGCGCCCGCCGAGGACGTACCCTACGACCTGATCGAACTCTTCTTCTTCGCCTACCGCGATTTCGTCAGCGACCCAGACCGCATCCTGGCGGATTACGACTTCGGGCGGGCGCATCACCGCGTGCTGCATTTCGTGCAGAGGCGCCCAGGCCTGACGATCGCCGAACTGCTCGACATCCTGCAGATCACCAAGCAGAGCCTCAACCGCGTGCTGAAGGAGCTTGTCGAGACCGGCTTCGTCGAGTCCCGCATGGGCACGCAGGACAAGCGCCAGCGGAACCTCTATCCGACGGATACCGGCAAGGAGCTGGCCGTGAGGCTGGCGCGTCTCCAGGGCAAACGGATCAATGCGGCGCTCAGCGCCGTCGGCCCCGAGGCAGGCGAGCAGGTGGCGCGCTATCTCGCGGGGTTGATCGATCCCGCCGAACGCAAGAAGGTACTGGGCTTTCTCGCTACGCCGGTGTGAGCTGCGCGGCGAAGAGCATCCAAGCCGGACATGGCTCCGTCGCCAAACCGGGGGATCCTGGTCTCCCGGCAGCGGGGATCGCGCTCCGGCTACGAAGAGGACCAAGCCCGATGACCGCAGCCAAGGCCCTGAAGCCGGTCCCCGACGAGGCCCCGCATATCCTCGTGGTCGATGACGACCGCCGCCTGCGCGACCTGCTGGCGCGCTTTCTCGGCGATCACGGCTACCGTGTCACCACGGCCGCCAATGCGGCCGAGGCCGATTCGCGCCTTGCCCATCTCGTCTTCGATGCCATCGTGCTCGACATCATGATGCCCGGCGAGAACGGCTTCGATTTTGCTCGCCGCTTCCGCGGCGGTTCCAACGCCCCGATCCTGATGCTGACCGCGCGCGCCGATAGCGCCGACCGCATCAATGGGCTGGAAATCGGTGTCGATGACTATCTCACCAAGCCTTTCGAGCCGCGCGAGCTCATCCTGAGGCTTGGCAACATCCTCAAGCGAACCATCGTCGTGGATGCTCCGCAATCGGGCAGCCACCCCGATTTCGTCCGCTTCGGCCCCTTCATCTACGGTCTCGCCCGGGGCGAATTGCGCCATGGCGAGGAAACCATTCGCCTCACCGAGCGCGAGCGCGAGATCCTGACGGCCCTGGCCGAGCGCGCGGGCGAGCATGTCCCGCGCGAGCAGCTCGCGGCGCAGGGCTCGGCGGCCAATGACCGCACCATCGATGTCCAGATCAACCGGCTGCGCCGCAAGATCGAGCGCGACCCAGCCGACCCGCTCTATCTCCAGACCGTTCGGGGTGTAGGTTACCGGCTGGTCACGGATCGGGGCTGAATCGATGCAAGGCGGCGCGCGTGGCATGCGCTGGGCTCAGGCTGTCGGCCTTGGTCTTCGACGGGTCGGGACCGCGATGGAATACATGCGAGCCGGGCTCGCACGCATGCTCAGGCCCGTGCTCAAGCTCGGCGGCCGGCCGCTTCGGATGATCGGCCGCTACATGCCGAAGGGCCTCTATCCGCGCGCCCTCGTCATCGTCATTGCGCCGGTCGTGCTGCTGCAGTCGGTCATCGCCTATGTCTTCATGGAACGGCACTGGCAGACGGTGACGCAACGCCTGTCCTCGGCCGTCTCGGCCGATATCGCGGCGCTGATCGACGTCTATGAGAGCTATCCGCAGGATGCGCAGGCGAGCGTGCTCAGCCGCATCGCGCTGGAGCGGCTCGGCCTGGATGTCGACATCATCCCCGATGCCGATCTGCCGCCACCGGGCCCCCGGCCGTTCTTCTCGCTGCTCGACAGTGCACTCTCGACGGAGCTGAGCCAGCAGGTCGCACGCCCCTTCTGGCTCGATACGGTCGGCCGCTCCAGCCTGATCGAGATCAGGATCAAGCTTGGGCCGAACGTGATGCGGGTGCTGACGCGGCGCAGCCAGGCCTATGCCTCGAACAGCCATATCTTCCTGATCTGGATGATTGGTACGTCGCTGATCCTGCTGACCATCGCCGTCTTGTTCCTGCGGAACCAGATCAGGCCGATCCTGCGCCTGGCCGACGCTGCGGAGGCTTTTGGCAAGGGACGCGACTCCGATTTCCGGCCGCGCGGAGCGCGCGAGGTCCGGCGTGCCGGCAACGCCTTCATCGAAATGAAACGCCGCGTCGAACGCTCGGTCGGCGAGCGCACGACCATGCTCAACGGCGTCAGCCACGACCTGCGCACGATCCTCACTCGCTTCAAGCTTTCACTCGCACTGCTCGAACGCTCCTCGGAGATCGACGCGGTGGAGAAGGATGTGGACGAGATGAGCCGTATGCTCGAGGACTATCTCGCCTTCGCCCGCGGCGACGCCGGCGAGGCTGCGGTCGAGACCGATATTCGCGCCCTTCTGGAAGACCTGAAGGCCAATGCCGAACGGCAGGGCCATCAGACCGAGCTTGAAGTCGTCGGCGATCCCCTGGTCGTGATTCGGCCGGACGCCATTCGCCGCCTGCTGACGAATCTCGTCTCCAACGCGGCGCGCTTCGGTGATCGCATCGCCATTCGCGCCACGCACGACGCCCGCTATTTGATCGTGATGATCGACGATGACGGCCCAGGCATCCCGGCTGGGTTGCGGGAGGACGTATTTCGCCCGTTCTTCCGGTTGGATGAAGCCCGCAATGTCGACAGTGGCGGCACGGGCCTCGGCCTTGCCATTGCCCGTGACATCGCCCGCGCCCATGGCGGCGACATCATCCTGGCGGACTCGCCGCTGGGCGGCCTGCGCGCCACCGTCCGACTTCCGGTCTGATCTGCGCGACATCACGCCCCGTGAGCTCGCGGGGGAGCGCTGTCGTCTCGGCCATCTCGGGCTTCGCTGGACCTTATGACACGCCCTCGGGCCGGATCACGCCGAGGCGCTGGAAATACGCGGCCGCCTGATCAAGGAAGGCCCTTACCTTAGCCGCCAGATGCTGCCCGCTCGGAACAACGAGATGCACAGGCAGCGGGGCCGGCTCGAACTCGCGCAGTAGCCGCACCAACGTCCCCGCGGCAATGTCGTCTGCCACCTGATAGGAAAGCGGCCGTGCCAGCCCGCGACCGGCGCGGGCCGCAATCAGGCCCGATTCGATCTCGTTGACGATGAACCGAGGCGCGACTGCAACGCTCGACCCGCGCGCCGATCCGCCAAAACGCCAGAGCATGCCCTGCCCTGCTGCCACGCTGGCAATGGTGTCATGCTGCAGCAGGTCCGAGGGGCGCGCCGGCACGCCACGGCTTGCGAGATAGGATGGAGCCGCAACCAGAAGGCGCCTGACCTCGCCGACCTTTCGCACGACCAGCCGCGAATCCGGCAAGGGTCCGATCCGGACTGCGACGTCCAGCCCTTCATCGATCATGTCGAGATTACGGTCGGCCAGCACGAGTTCGACCTGCACCTCGGGATTCAGGTCCAGGAACTCCGTCACCAGCGGCGTGACATGGCGCCGGCCAAAGGCCATCGGCGCAGTGACGCGCAGCAGGCCACGAACCGGGGCCGCAGCGACACCCGACATCGACGCCTCGTAATCGGCCAGCATCCGTCTGGCGGAGGTCGCGAGTTCGCGCCCGGCATCCGTCGCAGTGAGCTGGCGTGTGGTGCGGGCGATCAGACGTGCACCGACGCGTTCCTCGAGCCCGGCAAGAGCCCGCGTCACCGCCGGACGCGAGCGCCGCAATTGCCGACCCGCACCCCCGAGACTGCCAGTATCCAGGATGGCGACGAAGATCGCCAGTTCGTCGAGGCGGTCCAATCAATGTTCCTATAATTGGAATTCTGACTTTCAAGAATGGCGTATTTTGTTCGTGAACTGAAACAAAGAGACTGTGGCCTCACCTCTGGAGGTCACCCCATGTCACAAACCGGCATCACCCTTCACAGCACGCCGCTCTCTGGCCACGGCCATCGCGTTGAGTTGCTGCTGCTGGCACTCGGACTCGATTATCGCGTCGTTTCGGCTCCGGCTGATGTGCGCAGGAGCGAAGCCTTTCTCGCGCTCAATCCGCTCGGCCAGATCCCGGTGCTTCAGGATGGGGCGCTAACGCTGGCCGACAGCAACGCGATCATGGTCTATCTGGTGAAGCGCTACGCTCCGGACAGCGCCTGGCTGCCAGGCGAGCCACTCGCCGCGGCCCAGGTCCAGCGCTGGCTCTCGATCGCAGCCGGAGAGGTCATGCACGGTCCCTCGACCGCTCGGTTGATCGCCCAGTTTGGACTGAAGGACGATCCCGCCCGCGCCGAACGGATCTCCACGCGGCTGCTCACCTTCATGGAAAGTCACCTGGAAGAGCGCGCCTTCCTCGCGGCGGAGCAGCCGACGCTGGCCGACCTTGCCTGCTATTCCTATGTGGCGCACGCTCCGGAAGGCGGCATCTCGCTTGAGCCCTACCCGGCCGTGAGAGCCTGGACCGCGCGGATCGAGGCTCTGCCCTTCTTCAAGCCGATCCCTCCCTCACCGCTCCCCGCCGAGGGATGATGCGCCATGGACGCGTCCCCCTTCCATCGAGGCGAGCGCGATGCACAGGCCCGCGCGGGACTGTTCTCGCGCGGAGCCGGCATCCGCCCCCTCATGCCGGACCAGCACAGGGCCTTCTTTCCGCTCCTACCTTATCTTTTCGTCGGCGGGCTCGATCGCGACGGCTGGCCGATCGCAACCGTGCTGTGCGGAGAAGCCGGCTTCGTGCAAAGCCCTGCGCCAACCCGCTTGCGCATCGCCGCGCTGCCCTCGGCAGCCGATCCGGCGGCCGCAGCGCTGGAAACGGACCGTCCCGTCGGCCTGCTTGGCCTCGAACTCACGACGAGGCGACGTAACCGCGCCAACGGCATCGTTGCCGCACGCGATGCCGACGGTCTATCGGTCGAGGTTTCTCAGAGCTTCGGGAACTGTGCGAAATACATCCAGACCCGCGTCCCGACAGCTATTGCCCGCTTGCCGGAGGTGGTGGAGCCACTGACCCGCTTGGATGCGGCTGCCCGGACTGTGATCGAAGCCGTAGATACCCTGTTCATCGCCAGTTCGTCGGGGCCGCAGGGCGGATCAGCCGCGGGTGTCGACATCTCGCATCGCGGTGGCCGGCCGGGCTTTGTCCGGATCGACGGTGACGTCCTGACGATCCCCGATTTCACCGGTAACAGCTACTTCAACACGTTCGGTAATCTGCTGTTGGAGCCGCGCGCCGCGCTGCTCATTCCCGATTTCGCGACGGGCGACATCATTCAGCTTCAGGGCGAAACGGAGATCGTCTGGAACGGCCCGGAGCTCCGATCCTTGATTGGCTCGCAGCGGCTCTGGCGCTTTCGCGTCGCACGCGCCTGGCGGCGCAAGCGCGCCCTGCCCTTCAACTGGTCGGCAGCAGAACCGGCGCCGACCACATTGGAAACCGGGACATGGCAGCGGGACCGTTCCGCTGCCTGAGCCCATGTCAGTAGAGCCTGCCGCCGTTCGGGACGGCGAGGCTGGGCCCAATCAATACGACTTCGCCGTTGCCGTCCGGCATGCCGAGCGTCAGGACCTCCGACATGAACTTGCCGATCTGACGCGGTGGGAAATTGACCACGGCGAGGATCTGGCGGCCCGGAAGATCCTCGCAGCGATAGTGCGTGGTGATCTGCGCCGACGATTTCTTCAGACCAATCTCCCCGCCGAAATCGATCACCAGCTTGAAGGCCGGCTTGCGTGCCTCGGGATAGGGCAGTGCCTCGACGATGGTGCCGACACGAATGTCGACCTTAAGGAAATCGTCGAAGCTGATCGTCTCTGGCGATACGGACTTCGTACTCAAAATTCCTCCCAGGCGCGATCATGTGCGCTCGGCTCGAGTTTGCGGGCGGGCGCCGCCCCGTGGTGGGCGGCAGGCTTGCGGCTGGGGGAGGCTGCGCGAGGAGCGGGCGGGACGACGCTCGCCATCTTGCGTGCCATATCCTGCAATCCGGCAACGTCTCCGCCAAGCCTGAAGCGCGCGACCTGGGCAGCCAGGCGATCGGCCTCCTGCGACAGCGCATGCGCCGCCGCCGTCGACTCCTCCGCCATGGCGGCATTCTGCTGCGTCGCCTGGTCCATCTCGTTGACGGCGTTGTTGACCTCCTGGAGCCCAGCCGCCTGCTCCTGCGCTGCCGACGCAATCTCGGCGACCAGCGCAGTGACGCGGGTGATCTCGCCAGCCATCCGCTGAAGCGCATTCCCGGTCTGGCCGACCAGCGCAACCCCCTTGTCCACCTCGACGGTCGAAGCCGTGATCAGTCCCTTGATCTCCTTGGCCGCTTCGGCAGAACGCTGCGCCAGTGCCCGGACCTCGGAAGCCACGACCGCGAAACCCTTGCCGGCATCGCCCGCGCGCGCCGCCTCGACGCTGGCATTCAAGGCCAGCAGATTGGTCTGGAAGGCGATCTCGTCGATGACACCCACGATCTGCGAGATCTCATCCGCGGACTTCTCGATGCCGCCCATGGCCGAAACGGCGTCGCGCACGATCTGGGTCGACTGCTCGGCCTCGGTCTTGACCTGAGTGGTCGCCTGGCTTGCGAGGCGCGCGCTTTCGGCGGTCTGCCGCACGGTAGCGGTGAGTTCGTCGAGCGCCGTCGCCGTCTCCTCCACCGATGAGGCCTGCTGCTCGGTCCGGCTGGCGAGGTCATCGGCCGCCTGGCTGATCTCGCCGGAACCTGCCTTCATGCTTTCGGTATTGGTCGCAATCTGGCGCATCGTCTCCTGAAGTCGGGCGATCGCGCCATTGAAGTCGTCCTTGAGCTTGACGTAGTCGGCGGCAAAGACATCCGCGATCCGGTAGGTCAGGTCGCCCTCGGCGAGGTGTTCGAGGCCCGCCCCGAGCGCACGGACAACCGTTTCCTGCTGGGCGGAACTCTGGGCTCGCTCGGATTCGTTGCGGCGACGTTCCAGGTCGGTGGCGTCGCGATGCGCGCTCGCCTGCGCCTCGACGCGCTGCTTGTCGGCCTCGACCTCCTCCTTCGCCAGAGCCGCATCGCGGAAGACGACGAGAGCACGCGCCATGCTGCCGATCTCGTCGCCACGCTCCTGATGCGCGATCGCGCTTTTCAGGTTTCCGGTCGCAAGTTCGTTCATCGTGTCCGCGAGCGAGGTCAGCATGCTCGACGAGCGGCGGCTCAGGAACACGACCAGGCCAAGCATGAGCAGCCCAAGCGGAACCAGGACCTTGGCCACGTCGAGCATCATGCCACGGAAGGCCGCGTCGACATCGTCGACATGCAGCCCGGAACCGACGACCCAGTTCCATTTCGGCACCGAGACGACATAGGAAATCTTGAGAGACGGCTCCTTGTCGCTCGTCCTCAGCCAGAAATAGTCGAGAAATCCCGTGCCCTTTGCCTTGGCGAGTTCGACCATCTCCTTGACGAAGAACTTTCCTGTCGCATCCTTCAACGGCATCATGTCCGTCGTCTCGATCTTCTTGTTGGCATGCAGAACGCTGATGCCGTCGAAGTTGACGACGAAATAGTAATTTCCGTTGTCGAAGCGCGCGGCCGAGATGGCGTCGAGCGCCATCTTCTTCGCCTCGGCATCCTTCAGCTCACCCTTTTCAGCCCGCGCCAGATAGCTGTTGACCGTCGATGCAGCCGCCTCGACTGCGTTCTTCATCTCGACGCGCTTGAGGGCGATCATCTCGTTGCGGGCCTGGACGAGCGTGAAGCTCACCCCGCCGATGGCTAGGACGGCGGAAAGAATGGCGATGAGACCGAACGAACGGCCGATAGACAAGGCAGCAAGCTTCTTCAGAAACGGCATGGATGAGCCTCGCGACGTGTGATTCTTCACACTTCGCGGGCAACAACTAAGGCCTTGTTAATTCTGCCTCGTTTTCGCCTCATTTTACGGGCGCACGGCTACGCTAGATGGCGGGGGCGAAATCCTCGTTATCCTCACCCCGGCGGCCATCCTCCCCGCGCTCCCTACGGCGGACCCGCGGACGGGCTCCGCAGAAGGCACGGGCAAGTCCGCGCAACGGAGCCGTGAGCCGATGGATGTCCTCGGCCCGCGACATCACCCAACTCGCAGTCTTCAGTTCGCGATCGAGACGCGCCATCGTCCGGGAGAGTTCCGTTTCGTCATCGTCGAGCCAGACGTCCGCGACACGCGCCATCAGCAACACCGCACCCTGCACGCGCACGCCTCCCAGCGCGTCCTCCGTCGGGATCCCCGCCGAAGCGAGCATGTAGCGCCAGGAATTGACCGCACCGCGATTGAGAGCCGCGAGTGCCAGGGGATCGCGCCGCAGCGCCGGCATCACGCGCCGCAGGCCGGTCTTGTAAGGGGCAAGAGCATCGAGGCGGCGCATGACCAGGTCGAACATCCGCTCACGATAGGATTCGTCTGCGAGGTCATCGGACTGGCCAGCGAGCACCGCATCGTCGACGATACGGGTCAGCCCGCCGAGAATGGCGAGCTTGGACGGAAACAGGTTGCGCAACGTCGCAAGCGAGACGCCGGCCTCGCCAGCGATATCGCCGAGCTCGATCTCGTCCCACGGCCGCGCGGCCGCAAGATTGAAAAGCGCGTCCACCACCGCCTTCCGCGAGTCGGCGGGCGGCGCGCCTGCAGCAGGCTTTTCAGCTTTGGTTGAAGCGGGTTTGCGGGCCATCGGACCTCTCCATTCGCAAAGCGATGACGGAAAGGTAGGTCTGGATCACGGCCGAGGAAAGGTCATTCAGCCGGAAAGCTCTTCGGCGCGACGTTTGGCGGCAGCGACCGCGCGGCGCATCAGCGGCGCAAGTCCGTTATCGGCCATCAGCACTTCGAGTGCTGCCGCTGTCGTTCCGGCAGGCGAGGTCACGTTCTGGCGCAAGGTCGCCGGCGACAGCGGCGATTGATAGAGCATCTCCCCTGCTCCTTCGATGGTGCCCCGCGCCAGGCGCTCGGCCGTCTCGACCGGAAGTCCCGCTGCGACGCCAGCCGCCGCCAGGCACTCGACGAGATGGAAGACATAGGCGGGACCGGAGCCCGAAACGGCCGTGACCGCGTCGATCAGACCTTCGGTCGCGAGCCATTCGACCTTTCCGATGCTGCCGAGCAGCGCATCCGCCATCGCCCGTTGATCAGCACTGACGCCCCGTCCGGCGGCAGCCGCAGTGACGCCGCGCTGCACGGAAGCCGGCAGGTTCGGCATCGCGCGAATGATCGCCGTGGCATTGGGCAGGCGCGCCGAGAGATCGCCGAGCGTCTTGCCGGCCAGAATGGAAATCAGCAGGGTCTGCGGCTGGATGAACGCCTGGACCGAGGGCGCTGCCGTATCGAGCATCTGCGGCTTGGTCGCGAGCACGAGAACCTCTGTCGGCGGCACCGAGCGCGTCTCGGGATTGAGCGCGATGCCCTTCTCGGCCGCCAGCGTCGCGATCTCGTCCGAGGGCTTCGGGTCGATCAGCGTGATCCCGGTCGGATCCATGCCGATGCGGAGCCAGCCCTCGAGCATGGCGCCTCCCATCTTGCCCGCACCAATGAGGACAAGGGTTTGCGGCAGGGAACGGGACATGGAGGCCTCACGAGGAACGATATGTGACGTCTTGCGCGGCCTGGAACCGGGCATCGCACGACCAGAAGCGGCAACGGATGCCCGGGTCAAGCCCGGGCATGACGAAACCAGGGTCTCAGGCTTCCCCAACTGTTTCGAGCATCGCCCCCTCGAGCCCTTCGCGCGCGCTCTTGCCGGCCCAGACCACGAAGTGGAAGGCCTGGAAATAGCGCTCGCAGGCGTCGATCGCCGATTTGATCAGCGCGGCGGCCTGCTCGTCGGTCGGCTCCGCACCGCCCGAAAGCAGGAGCGCGTGGCGGTACATCACCACGTTCTCCGAGCTCCAGAGGTCGAAATGGCCGAGCCAGAGCTGCTCGTTGACGAGGCTGACAAGCTGCAGAACCTCGCCGCGCCGGCGCTCCGGCACCTTGAGGTCGAAGGCACAGGCGATATGGAGCGCCTCCACTTCGGAGAGCCAGGTGATCGCGACGTGATAGTCAGACCAGCCTCCGGTGACGGAGACGGAGAGCTCGTCATCGCTGTCGCGGTCGAACGTCCAGTTGTTGAGTGCGGCGAGGCGCTCGATCAGGTCGAGAGGATTGGCAGGCCGTTCGGCTTCTGCGTCCAGGTCAAGGTCCATCATGCCCAGGGTCCAACTGCCAGCTCCCCGCGGGAATGCGGGTCCAGCTCGTTCGAGAACGGGAACACGGCGACGGGGAAGCGCGGGACGCAACAAGACTGCGGAAGCCGCTAGATGGCCTCCTGACCGCCAAACGCACCGCAAGCGGATGCGACCGGCGAATCACCTCTCCTTCGACGATAGCGCAGGCGCGACGACGCTCCCAACACCTGATGCAGGCTCGGCGGATTCGGGGGCTGGGCTCAATCCCTGCCGGCTGCTGTCCACAGCCGGAACACGGGCCGGCTCAGCCCTTGTCGCGCCCAGCCTCGAGTGCAGCCAGCCGTGCGGCGAGCTTGTCATTCTCTTCACGCGCCAGAACCGCCATCTCGCGCACCGCTTCGAATTCCTCGCGTGTCACCACATCCATCTCGCGCAGGAGGCGGTCGATCTGCGTGCGGGCAACCGTCTCGACCTCGCGGCGCACACCCTGGGCGGCTCCCGCGGCGTCGGTGACCATACGAGCGAGATCGTCGAGTATGCGGTTCGAGGTCGTGGCCATCATCAATCTCCAGGGCCGGATGCCGGCGCTCCATAGCACGCCTGATATGGGCGACGAAGGCCTCGCCCGCAATCGCAGCAGCACATCGTCCACCTCCTTTGAGCCCGAGCGAGCCCGGCCTAAACATGAGGCCCACGTCAGCACAGGGGATTCGCGAGCCATGGCCCTGCACTTTTCACCCGCCGAATTCGCCCGCCGGCGTGCTGTCCTGCTGGCGGCGATGCAAGCCGAGCGGCTCGATGCGCTCTTCCTGTTCCAGCAGGAATCGATGTTCTGGCTGACGGGCTATGACACTTTCGGCTTCTGCTTCTTCCAGTGCCTTGTGGTGAAGGCCGATGGCGACATGGCGTTGCTGACCCGCTCCGCCGATTTGCGCCAAGCCCAGCACACCTCGAATCTGACCGATATCCGCATCTGGAAGGATGGCCGCGACGCGAACCCCGCGCGTGACCTGCTCATGCTGGCACAGGATTTCGGCCTGACCGGCAAGCGCATCGGCGTGGAGTTTGAATCCTACGGCCTCGTCGCGGCAAACGGCCGCAAGCTGGAGGCGGCCTTCGCAGACGTCAGCGATCTCATCGATAGCTCGACGATCGTGACACGGCTGCGCGCCGTGAAATCGGCTGCAGAGATTGCCTGTGTCCGACGCGCGGCCGCTCTATCCGACGCGGCCGACAGCGCGGCGCTCGGCCTGATCCGGGCTGGCGCCGACGAGGGCGAGATCCTGGCCGCACAGCACAACGCGATCTTCGCGGGTGGCGGCGACTATCCGGCCAACGAGTTCATCATCGGCTCCGGCCGTGACGCCCTGCTCTGCCGCTACAAATCGGGCCGCCGGACGCTCGACGCGCAGGACCAGATCACGCTCGAATTCGCGGGCGTCGACAGGCACTACCATGCTGCGATCATGCGAACCGTCGTGGTCGGAGAGCCCCGCCCGCTGCATCTGCGCTATCATGAAGCCGCCAAGGCGGCTCTCCTCGCCTGCGAGGCTGAACTGAAGCCAGGGCGGACGGCAGGCGATGTCTTCGCCGCCCATGCCCGGGTTTTCGACGAACACGGTCTTTCCAGCCACCGACTCAATGCCTGCGGCTACTCGCTTGGCGCAAAGTTCACGCCGAGCTGGATGGACTGGCCGATGTTCTACGAGAGCAACGACAGGCCGATCGTTCCGGGCATGGTGATGTTCGCCCATATGATTCTGATGGATTCGGCAAGCGAGACCGCGATGTGCCTCGGCCGCACCTATCTCGTCGGCGAAACAGCAGCAGAAACCCTGAACTTACCCGATCTGGACCTTGCGATCCGTTGACCCTACAAGGGTCACGCAGGGAATCCTCAGCAAACCCGTACGCAATAAGCGGGAGGCGTCATGTTTAATCGTTCAAGTGGCCTCGTTCTGGGGCCAGCTTTCGCGCTTGCGCTCGCAGGCTGCCAGGAAACCACCAGCACGGCTGCGCGTCCGCGCGTTGACGCGCCTGGCGTCCCGGTCTCGGTCCAGAGCATCTCCGGTGCGCCCGATCAGGTCACCACGAATTTCGCCAGCCTGCTCGGCGAGGCAGCGGCGGAACGCAAGATGGAGATCGTCGCCGGCAATGCGCCCGCCCGTTTCCGGGTTCGCGGCTATCTGACCGCCCAGCCGACGGAAGACGGCCAGACCGCGCTGGCCTTCGTCTGGGACGTCTATGACGAGAGCAAGAAGCGCGCGCAGCGCGTGCAGGGCGAGAGCCTCGGCAGGCGCGGCGGCGGCGGCGACCCCTGGTCGAGCATCGACCAGACCATCGTCGCCAAGGCAGCGTCAGATTCGATGGACGCGATCGCGAGTTTCCTGGTGACCGCTCCGGTGCCGGACAAGCCTGCCGCGGACAGCGCCAAGGATAAGGACAAGGCGAAAACAAAGACGGCTGCTGCGACCAACGGCAAGCGCTCCTGAGCGGAGCATCCCGCTGAACGCAGTGGGGTGAGGTGTGATTCGCGCACTGTTTTTGCAGTGCAGCGGTCGACTCATTGTCATGGCGCTGTTATGAGCGCTGCGAATTCAGCCGGTCTCACGACTCCCGCCCAGCCAGTCCCCACGGTGCGCCACGGCATGCCCTCTTCGTTCAAAGTCGTCGCCGGAAACTCGAACCGGCCGCTCGCCGAAGCGATTTGTGCCTCCCTCGAAATCCCTCTTGCCAAGGCCCAGGTCCGGCGTTTCGCCGACATGGAGGTCTTCGTCGAGATCCAGGAGAATGTTCGCGGGCAGGACGTCTTCGTCATCCAATCGACCTCCTTCCCCACCAATGACCACCTGATGGAGCTGTTGATCATCACGGATGCCCTGCGCCGTTCGTCGGCACGGCGCATCACCGCGGTGATCCCCTATTTCGGCTATGCCCGGCAGGATCGCCGTGCCTCGGGCCGCACGCCGATCTCGGCCAAGCTCGTCGCCAATCTCATCACCCATGCCGGCGTCGACCGCGTTCTGACGCTTGATCTCCATGCCGGGCAGATCCAGGGCTTCTTCGACATCCCGACCGACAACCTGTTCGGCGCGCCATTGATGGCGCGCGATATCAAGGAACGGCTCGACTACAAGAACGCCATGGTCGTTTCACCGGATGTCGGCGGCGTGGTCCGTGCCCGGGCGCTGGCCAAGCGTATCGACGCTCCGCTCGCCATCGTCGACAAGCGCCGCGACCGGCCGGGCGAATCCGAGGTGATGAACATCATCGGCTCGGTCGAGGGCCGCTCCTGCATCCTGCTTGACGATATCGTCGATTCCGGCGGAACGCTCTGCAACGCCGCAGAAGCATTGCTCGCGGAAGGCGCCAGGGAAGTCTACGCCTACATCACCCATGGCGTGCTGTCGGGTGGCGCAGTCGCACGCATCGCCAATTCCAAGCTCAAGGAGTTGGTGATCACCGATTCGATCATGCCGACCGAGGCCGTGAAGGTGGCGCGCAACATCCGCGTCATTTCCATTGCCAACCTGATGGGCGAGGCGATCGAGCGCACCGCGAGCGAATCGAGCGTCTCCAGCCTGTTCGACTGAACGGGCTGGCATGATGACGGCAGCCACGACCGGCGAAGGCCGCGCACTCGTCCTGTTCTCGGGCGGGCAGGATTCGACCGTCACGCTCGCCTGGGCCCTTGCACGCTTCGGCTCGGTCGAGACCGTCGGCTTCGATTACGGCCAGCGGCACCGCGTCGAGATGGACTGCCGGCTCGCCATTCGCGACAGGCTGCCCACCCTGTCGTCAACCTATGCCGAACGGCTGGGGCCGGACCACATCATCGACCTCGCTGCGCTCGGCTCGATTTCCGAGACCGCGCTGACGCGGGAGAGCGAGATCGCCTTCGCCGATACCGGGTTGCCGACGACCTTCGTGCCGGGACGGAACCTGATTTTCCTGACCTTCGCCGCTGCGCTGGCGTATCGCCGAAACTGCAGGCACATCGTGCTTGGCGTCTGCGAGACCGATTATTCCGGCTATCCCGATTGCCGTGACGACACCATCAAGGCGATGCAGGTCGCGCTCAATCTCGGGCTCGATCGCCGATTGGTGCTGCACACGCCGCTGATGTGGCGCGACAAGGCGCAAACCTTCGTACTGGCCCGCGAGCTTGGCGGCGAGACGTTGCTCGATCTGGTGGTCGAGGACAGCCATAGCTGCTATCTCGGCAACCGGACGACACGCCATTCCTGGGGCTATGGTTGCGGAACCTGCCCTGCCTGCGAGCTGCGGGCGAAGGGCTATGCCGGCTTTCTCTGTTCACCGGACGACACTGGACCATCCTATGAATCCTGATCAGCAGCGCTGGACCGAAGGGCTGGTCGCCCTCGTCCTTTTCACGCTCACCATCCCCGCCGCGAACTGGATGCTCGGCAATGTCGGCACGGTCTGCGTGCCGAACGGTCCTTGCCTCGTGCCGGTCGCGCCGGGCATCAAGGCGCCGAGCGGCGTGCTGATGATCGGCCTTGCCCTCGTGCTGCGCGACATCGTCCAGCGCCGCCTCGGTGCCAAGGTCGGACTCGGTGCGATCTTCGTCGGCGCCGCGATCTCCGGCTTCCTGGCACCGCCGGCGATCGTCGTCGCCTCGGTCGCGGCCTTCCTGCTCTCGGAGCTCGCGGACTTCGCCGTCTACACGCCGCTGCAGCGCCGCCGCTTCGTCACGGCCGTGATCGCATCCAGCCTGGTCGGCCTCGTCATCGACAGCATCGTCTTCCTCTGGCTCGCCTTCGGCAGCCTCGACTTCCTGGCGGGCCAGATCATCGGCAAGGCCTGGATGGTGCTGCTGGCGCTGCCGCTGATGCACCTGCTGCGCCGGCGCGACGAGCGCCTGGGACTGGTCGCCGCCTGAGCGGAACCACCCTTCCCCGGGTTGAGCTTTCCCGCATTTTCGCCTATGAGCCTCCTCGCGCCCGACTGACACCCTTGGAGGCACGGGCGCGAGACCAAGACGGCCGCCATCGGGCGGCCGTGTCTTTATCAAGAAAACGAGGACCATCATCATGACCGCCGTGAAGCAAATCGAGGCTTCGGCGCGCACCCAGGTCGGCAAGGGGGCCGCCCGGGCAGTTCGTCGTCAAGGCCAGACTCCTGCTGTGATCTATGGTGCGGGCGAAGCCCCGCAGGCGATCGCGCTCAACGCCAACCAGACCCGCCTGCTGATCTATGGCGGCCACTTCCTGACCACGATCTTCGAGGTCAATGTCGGCGGCAAGAAGACGCGCGTCATTCCGCGCGACTACCAGCTCGACCCGGTCAAGGATTTCCCGATTCACGTCGACTTCCTGCGCGTCGCCGCCGGCCAGACCATCAAGGTCATGGTTCCGGTCCACGTCGTCGATCAGGAGGCCTGCCCCGGCCTGAAGTCCGGCGGCACCCTGCAGATCGTCGAGCACAACGTTGAAATCGACGTCGCGCCTGAGAACATCCCCGAAGCCCTCGACGTCTCCGTCGCTGGCCTGGGCGTTGGCACCTCCGTCCATGTCAACGACATCAAGCTGCCGGCAGGCGTCAGCCTGACCACCCGCGAGAACCTGACGCTGGTCACGATCGTGGCGCCGTCGGTGATCGAGGATGCTGCTGCCGAGGGCGCAGCCGAAGGCACCGAGGCCGCCAAGGCCTGAGGATGCCGCGCTTCGGCGCTGCCTTCGCGAGACCACTTGGACGGCCGGGTTTCCCGGCCGTCTTGCTTTGGAGGGAGGCACAGCACCGCCAGCCCCTCCCGACTGCCGGAGTGACCTGCCATGCTGATCTTTGCCGGTCTCGGCAATCCTGGCGCGCGCTATGCCCGCAACCGCCACAATATCGGCTTCATGGCGGTCGAGACGATTGCCCGGACATACCGGGCCTCCCCCTGGCGCTCGCGCTTCCAGGGCGAGGCTTGCGAGGCGACGATCGGTAGCGAGAAGGTCATCCTGCTCAAGCCGCAGACCTATATGAACGAATCCGGCCGCGCGGTCGGCGAGGCGGCTCGCTTCTTCAAGATCGCCCCCGCCGACGTGATCGCTTTCCATGACGAACTCGATCTCGCTCCGGCCAAGCTGCGCGTGAAGCTTGGAGGCGGCAATGCCGGCCATAACGGGCTGCGCTCGATGACGGCCGCGATCGGCAACGACTACCGCCGCGTCCGCATGGGCATCGGCCATCCCGGCGACAAGGCCCTCGTCCATGCCTATGTGCTGAACGATTTCGGCAAGGCTGAGCAGCCCTGGGTCGAGGATCTCTGCACGGCCTGCGCCGATTACGCCACTCTGCTCGCCGCCGGCGACGATGCTGGCTTCCAGAACAAGGTGCATCTCTTCATGGACGCGCGCGGCCACGCCGCGGTGAAGCGCCTCGGCGAGAAGGCCGAGGACTAAGAGGCTCGTTCATCGGACCGGATCTCGTATCGGGTGAGACGAACGAGCCTTTCCGTGTTTGCATCGGCTTTCCCGAAAACTGCAATCCACTTTTCGGGCGATGGATCAGAGCGGCAACTGGGCGCCCTGTTTCGCGATCGTGACTCGGTTGGCAAGAAGACCGCCGCCAGCCTGGCGCGTCGCCGTGAACGCGACCTGCGCCCCCGGCGACAGCTCGGACGCTTCGGCGGGGGCGGCCATGATGATATTGGCCTCAGGCGTGATCGTTACCTTTTGCTCGCCACCGGGATAGGTCAGGACGAGATTGGCGCCGTCGACGCGCGAAACCGTCTCTGCCACGGTCGCATTGGTCATGGTGCTATCTGGCAGGACTCCCCAGGCCCTGTGCCCTTCGCCCGTCCCGCGCATCGCCTCGGGAAAGATCAGGACCTGGACGGCGAGAAGCGTGCCGTCAGCCTGCGGCCGCGCACCGACGCCCACGAAGCTGCCCTTCTTGATGTCGTTTGTGCTGGCCTTGACCACCCCTCCAACCGAGTAGCCGGGGGCCAGGGCGACCACGACGTCCTCGCCGCTCGGCGTCTTCACGATCAGCGCCGAGCCTTCGAGTTTCTCGACCGTGCCGCGCACCCGTGTCGCGGGCGCCTGAGCCTGCACGATACTGCTGGTCAGGACGAGAGCTGCCGCGAAGAGACTGGCAGAGAGCGCGCGCATGGAAGAGCTCCGTCGAATGGGCCGGCGCAGACAGATCGCCGTCTCGCGAAGTCCTGCGCTCCCGCGCGGTGCCTCGCCATGCACGTTCGCGTGAGCCGTCCCTGGCCCCTGCCATCTTGTCTTTTGCCGCCCGGACCCCAATAAGGCCCTGGACATTCCAATCATCATCTCGCGACCGCCCCCTTGCGGCGGCGACGCAACGGACCAGCCATCATGGGTTTCAAATGCGGTATCGTCGGCCTGCCGAATGTCGGCAAGTCGACCCTGTTCAACGCTCTGACGCAGACGGCTGCGGCACAAGCGGCGAACTATCCCTTCTGCACGATCGAGCCGAATGTCGGCGACGTCGCAGTCCCCGATGACCGGCTCGAGAAGCTGGCCGCCATCGCCGGTTCGAAGGAGATCATCCCGACGCGTCTGACCTTCGTCGATATCGCCGGGCTCGTGCGCGGCGCCTCCAAGGGCGAAGGCCTCGGCAACCAGTTCCTCGCCAATATCCGGGAATGCGACGCCATCGCTCATGTCGTGCGCTGCTTCGAGGACGGCGACATCACCCATGTCGAGGGCAAGATCTCGCCGATCGACGATATCGAGACCATCGAGACCGAGCTGATGCTCGCCGATCTCGAGAGCCTCGAAAAGCGCGTGCAGCCGCTGGAGAAGAAGGCGAAGTCGGGCGACAAGGAAGCCAAGGAACTGGCCGACCTGATGAACCGCTGCCTCGTTCTGCTTCGCGACGGCAAGCCCGCGCGCCTCGTCCAGGTCGCCGCCGAGGAACGCAAGGCCTTCGAGATGCTCGGCCTGCTTTCGTCCAAGCCGGTGCTCTATGTCTGCAATGTCGAGGAAGCCAGCGCCGACAAGGGCAACGGTTTCTCCGAGAAGGTGAAGGTCCGCGCCGCCGAGGAAGGCGCAGTCGCCGTCGTCGTCTCGGCCAAGATCGAGAGCGAGATCGCCGTCCTGCCGGCCGAAGAGCAGAAGGATTATCTCGACGCCGTCGGCCTCGCCGAGCCGGGTCTCAACCGCGTCATCCGCGCCGGCTATGCGCTCCTGAACCTCGTCACCTATTTCACCGTGGGCCCGAAGGAAGCCCGCGCCTGGACGATCGAGAACGGCACCAAGGGCCCCGCCGCCGCCGGCGTGATCCATACCGATTTCGAGAAGGGCTATATCCGGGCCGAAACCATCGCCTATGACGACTACATCGCCCACAAGGGGGAGAGTGGTGCGCGCGAAGCCGGCAAGTTCCGGCTCGAAGGCAAGGAATATGTCGTCGCCGATGGCGACGTGCTGCATTTCCGCTTCGCCAACTGAGCCGGACTGCGAGCGACCCATGCGCTATTTCGAAGACTTCGTCGTCGGAGAAGTGAAGCAGAGCGGCCGGGTCGCCGTCTCGCAGGACGACATCATCGCCTATGCCTCGCGCTACGATGCGCAGGATTTCCACACCGATCCGGCGGCCGCGAGGCAGAGCTTCGTCGGCCAGCTCATCGCGTCCGGCTGGCATAGCTGCTCGCTGCTGATGCGGCTGCTCGCCGAGGACTTCGTCCTCGACGCCGCCTCGATGGGCGCCCCCGGCATCGAAGAGGTCAAATGGCTCCGGCCGGTGCTGCCGGGCGATGTCCTCAGCGCACGGCGCAGCGTGGTTGAAACCAAGGAATCGCGCTCACGCCCCGAAATGGGTCTGGTGAAGTTCCGGTTCGAGCTCCTGAACCAGCGCGGCGAGCCGGTTCTCGAGCAGACCAACTGGATCATGTTCGGTCGCAAGGGTTCCAGCTTCGCCTTGGCCAAGGGCGACTGGCTGGCCCACCCGCCCCGCTATGTGCAGCCGGCAGCGCTGAGCCCGCTCGGGATTCCCGCAGGTGAGACGCAGCCGGCGCGCTTCTTCGAGGAGATCGAGATCGGCGAGAGCCATGAGCTCGGCAGCTTCGTCTTCACCACCGAGGAAATCGTCGCCTTCGCCCGCGCCTTCGATCCGCAGCCCTTCCACATGGACGATGCTGCGGCGCGCAGCAGCTCCTTCGGGCGTCTCGCCGCTTCGGGCTGGCATACGGCATCGGTCTGGATGGCGACGATGGTCGCTCACCGCAAACGCCAGCTTGCCGCCACGCCCGGCAAGACGCCACGCCTTGGACCCTCCCCCGGCTTCAAGAATCTGCGCTGGTCCAAACCCGTCTTTGTCGGCGACAGGATCACCTATAGCTCGACCGTCATTCAAACCCGCGCCAGCGCCAGCCGCCCGCAATGGGGCCTGTTCTTCCATCGCAATGCCGGCGTGAACCAGCATGGCGACGAGGTCTTCAGCTTCGAGGGCTGCGTCTTTGTCGAGCGCCAGAGCTGATCAGCCGGCGATACACAACGGCGCCCCCGGCAGACTCGAGATTTCAATGCGGTCGCGGCCGTTGCGCTTGGCGACATAGAGCGCCTCGTCGGCACGGGCATGCAGGTTCGTGCCGTCCAGCGGCCCCTCTCCTCCGCAGAGACCGATCGACACGGTCACTCCGCTCAGATCCGCATGGAGCGTATGCCACGGCATCAGCGCCAGCGAACGGCGGATCGCGATCGCCATATCGTGGGCGGTTTCGAGCCGCATCCCGCCGAGCACGATACCGAACTCCTCACCTCCGATTCGCGCCACGAGCGCCGACGCCGGCCTGACCTGGCCCGCAACGACCTCGGCGATAGCCCTGAGGCAGGCATCGCCCACCAGATGGCCAAAGCGGTCATTGATCGTCTTGAAGTGATCGACATCGATCATCATCAGCGAAAGCGGCTGCGGCAGGGCGACCGCCTCCGCGAGACCCGCAACGAACCGGCGGCGGTTGGCGAGCCCCGTCAGCCCGTCGGTCTCGGCAAGTTCCGCCAGCGCCGCATTGGCCCGACGAAGCGCCTCCTGGGCCTCCAGCAATTCCATCTGTTGGCGCTTGGCGACCGTGATGTCGGCATGGGTGAAGAAGCTGAGACCGCCGGTGCTGTGCCGCGCGATCAACCTGAGCCAGCGCTGGCCAGGCAACTCGACTTCAAAGGGAACCCCGTCATAGCGCAAGCCGTTGCTGATCGCCGCGCGCCAGGCCCCCGCGGGCGAGGCTCCACGCCAGCACCATGCAATGATCTCGTTCAGCGTACGGCCGACGACCGGACTGCCGCGGGGCAGATCGTATAGCCGCCGGAAGGCATCGTTCGCCGCCAGCACGCTCTCCCTCGCATCCAGGATCGTGGCCCCGTCGGGAATGAAGGGAAGCGCGTCGATGAGCGGCAACACGAGTTCAGGGGCCGTCTCCGCATGGCTCTCGACGTCGAGCCGCTGCCACATGCGCACGCGGCCGCCATCGGGCGCGCGTAGCGAAGACGCGCGGAGCCTGCGGCCGTGATGGATGAACTCGAAGGGCTGCGTCTGGTTCTCGTGGCGTGCCACGCCCTCTGCGACATGTCGCTCGATGTCAGGCAGCTCTTCGGGCGCCAGGCGGCCGTGGTAAAAGCGCAGCAGGTTGTCCCCATAGGGCTCGCCGACGTAGATCACGCCTTCGTCCTCGGGGAAAAATTGCAGGAAGGTGCTGTTCCAGCCCACAGCCCGCATATCGGCATCGTATTCGCAGGCGCCGATACCGAGCGCGTCGAGCGAATCGTGCAGATAGCGCGAGAGCTTCATCCCCCGTCATTAGCCGGGAGGCGTTAACAAGCGGTAAGACGCGTCCTTGGGTCAGCCGACCTTGCCGTAGCCGGCGAACTTCGCGGAAACGCGCGCCATCTCGGCCTCGCCAAGTATGACCGGCTCCAATCCGGAGGCGAGCAGGTCGAGATATTGCCCCGCGAGATTCTCGACCTCGGCGACGATCGTGTGTGCGCCCGCGAGCGTCTGTCCAAGCGCGATGACACCGTGATTGGCAAGCAGCACCGCTTTGCGCCCCTGCAGCGCCTTCACGGCGTTCTCGGCGAGTTCAGGCGTGCCAAAGGTCGCGTAATCCGCGCAACGCACGTCGGACCCACCGCACAGCGCAATCATGTAATGGAAGGCCGGAATGCCGCGCCTTGCTGACGACAATGCGGTGGCGCGCGGCGAATGCGTGTGCACGATCGCCTGGGCGTCCGGCCGCGCCTTGTAGATCTCGACATGGAACGGCCATTCGGACGAAGGCTTGCGCGCACCATTCAGGATGGTGCCGTCCTGCGAGAGATGGATCAGATCCTCCGGCCTGGTCTGGGCATAGGGCAGGCCGGAGGGGGTGATCAGCAATCCGCCTTCGAATCGGGCCGAGACATTGCCGGATTTCGATGGGCAGAACCCGGCCTTGTCGATCGCCTGGGCAACAGCGACGATTTCTGCGCGAAGCGCCATTTCACTCATGTCGCAGCTCCGCGCGCCAGATCAGGAAAGAGACGGGCAAGCCCCTCGGAGCTCGCGGGGGCGACGCCGCGCTCCGTGATGAGGCCTGTGACAAGACGCGCCGGGGTGACGTCGAAGGCAGGATTGGCGGCAGGACTGCCAGGCGCCACCACCCGGAACTGGCCGACCTCGCCATCCTCGCCCAGGCCTGCGAGATGAGTGACCTCGCGGGCCGAACGCTCCTCGATCGGAATCTCGCCGAGCCCATCCGACAGCCGCCAGTCGATCGTCGGGGACGGCAACGCGACATAGAAAGGCACGCCGTTGTCATGCGCCGCCAGCGCTTTCAGATAGGTGCCGATCTTGTTGGCGACATCGCCGGTCGCGGTCGTCCGGTCGGTTCCGACGATGACCATGTCGACCTGCCCGCGCTGCATCAGATGCCCGCCGGCATTGTCGCTGACCACGGTATGCGGCACGCCATGGGCGCCGAGCTCATAGGCCGTCAGCGCCGCGCCCTGGTTACGCGGCCGCGTCTCGTCGACCCAGACATGGATGGGCAGGCCGGCATCATGCGCCAGATAGATCGGCGCCAGCGCCGTGCCCCAATCGACCGTGGCAAGCCAGCCGGCATTGCAATGGGTCAGGATATTGAGGCGCTCGCCTGGAGCCTTGCCCGCTGCCAGGCTGCGGATCACGCCAAAGCCGTGCTCGCCGATCGCGCGGCAGAGCGCGACATCCTCGTCGCAGATCGCAGCGGCCTCGTCATAGGCCGCCGCGAGGCGCGAAGCTGGATCCAGGCCTGCCAGCCTGGCGCTCACCCGCTCCAGCGCCCAGTGCAGGTTCACCGCCGTTGGGCGGGTCGCACCTAGCAAGGCGACCGCCGCCTCCAGCGCCTGGTCGGACGGATCCGCGCGCATGGCCAGGGCGACGCCATAGGCCGCTGTCGCGCCGATCAGCGGTGCTCCCCGCACCACCATGCTGCGGATCGCCTCGGCAGCCTGCTCGGCACTCCCAAGCGCGACGGTCTCAAACCGGAAGGGCAACTTGGTCTGATCAATCACACTGACGCGCCAGCCATCCTGCGCGAGCCAGATCGTCCGATAGGCCTTGCCGCCGATCTTCATGAGCTCAGTGTCCGCTGAAGGAGACGAGTGTGCGCACGGGAACGCCGAGGCGGCGGACCCGATCCGCACCGCCGAGATCCGGCAGATCGATGATGAAGCAGGCCGCCACGACCTCTGCGCCAAGCGAGGACAGCAGATTGACCGCCCCTTCTGCGGTGCCCCCGGTCGCGATCAGATCGTCGACCAGCAGCACGCGCTCGCCCCGCGAGACCGCATCCTTGTGGACCTCGATCTCGTCCGTGCCGTATTCCAGGGAATAGCTGATGCTGACCGTCTCGTGCGGCAGCTTGCCCTTCTTGCGCACCGGAACGAAGCCGGCCGAGAGCTGATGGGCGACCGCCCCGCCGAGGATGAAGCCGCGCGCCTCGATGCCGGCGATCTTCGCGATCTTCAGCCCGGCGAAAGGCTGGACGAGCTCGTCGACCGCACGCCGGAAGGCCCGGGCATCGCCGAGCAGGGTGGTGATATCCCGGAAGATGATGCCCGGCTTCGGGTGATCCGGAATGGACCGAATCGCGTTCTTCAGGTCGAGGAGGGTATCACGGTCCATGCGGAAACAGCTCGCTGTGGCGACGCGCTCTCTTAGCGCCGCGGCCGCGCGAAGGGAACCGCCAGCCCCCAGGCCGGCGGCCCCTCGATCTCAGGCAGCCGTCAGAGGACCCTGCCCGCGACCGCGTCGAGCTTTGCCACCAGGCTCGGGTCGCGGAACTCGCGCGCCGTGATGATGGCGTTGTCCAGCGCGTGATGGGAGCCGGCCGGACATGACTCGCGCTCGGCAGGGAAATCCGCGGCGAGGCGCGCAACCAGCCGGCGCGCCCTCTCGGCATTCTCCTTCAGCACGGCGACGACTGACGCGACATCGACCGAGGACTGCTCAGGATGCCAGCAGTCGAAATCCGTCACCATCGCGACGGTCGCATAGGTGATCTCGGCCTCGCGAGCGAGCTTGGCCTCGGGCATCGCGGTCATGCCGATCAGATCGTAGCCGAGCGCCTTGTAGGTCAGCGACTCCGCATAGGTCGAGAATTGCGGGCCTTCCATCGTGACCAAGGTCCCGCCGCGCACGAAGGGCAGGTCCTCCGCCGCTGCGGCATCTGCAAGCCGCGCCTGCAGCAATGGGCCGACCGGACGCGCCATCGGGACATGCGCAACACAGCCCTTGCCGAAGAAGGAGCTGGCGCGGCGCACGGTGCGGTCGACGAACTGGTCGACCAGCACGAAGAGCCCGGGATAGAGCTCGGATTTGTAGGAGCCGCAGGCCGAGAGCGAGACCAGATCGGTGACGCCCGCGCGCTTCATCACGTCGATATTGGCGCGGTAGTTGATCTCGGAGGGAGGCAGGACGTGACCGCGCCCATGGCGTGGCAGGAAGACGATCTTGGTCTGGCCGATCCGGCCGATCCGCAGGATGTCCGAGGGTTCACCCCAGGGGCTCGTGACACGCTCTTCGCGCAGATCGGTCAGGCCCGGCAGGTCGTAGATGCCCGACCCACCGATGATTCCGAGCACAGCTTCGCTCATGATCGTTTTCCTTTCATAGTGGCCGGACAGGAGCAGGCTTCTGTGACGGCCGTACAAAGGCACTGCTCAGCCGAAGCCGCGCAAGGCCAAACGAAAAAGGCCCCGTTTCCGGGGCCTTTTCCCATTCTCGTTGGTGCTCAGTGCGCGGTTGAACCATCCGGCATGCGCGACCAGACCTTCTTCTTGGTGTAGTAGAGCAGACCGCCGAAGAAGATCAGGAACAGCATCACCTGCATGCCGATGCGCTTGCGCGCCTCGAGATGCGGCTCCGCCATCCAGACCATGAAGGCCGCGACGTCCTTGCCATACTGCGCCACGGTCTCCGGAACCGGCGACTTGCCGTCCGGTCCCTTCGGATACTCGACCTGCCCGTCCTGGAGCGGCTGCGGCATCGCGATGAGGTGACCCGGCATATAGGTGTTGTAGTTCTGGCCCGGCAGCAGCGGCGGGAAGCCCTGCGGCGGTTCCTTGTACCCGGCCAGCAGCGCCGCGATATAGTCCGGCCCCTGCTCCTGGTACTGGGAGAAGATGTCGATGATGAACTGCGGGAACCCGCGCTCATAGGTCCGCGCCTTGGCCAGGACGGAAAGGTCCGGCGGGAAGGCGCCGCCATTGGCGGCTCGCGCCGCCTGCTCGTTCGGGAACGGCGACGGGAAACGGTCGGCCGGACGGCCGGGACGATCGAACATCTCGCCCTGGTCGTTCGGGCCGTCCTTGATCTGGTAGGTCGCCGCCAGCGCGGTGACCTGCGCGGGCGTGAACTCCGGGCCGCCGGGCTGCGACAGCGTCCGCATCGGGATCAGGCTCATCGCGTGGCAGCTGGCGCAGACCTCCTTGACGACCTTGAAGCCACGCTGGAGCTGGGCACGGTCGAACTTACCGACCGGGCCCGAGAAGGACCACTTCTGCTGCGGCGGGATCACACGGTCGCCGGCGGCCTGGGCCGTCAGCGCGTTGGCAGTGAGGGCAAGGCCGAAGCTGAGCCCCGCCAGGGCAAGGCGAAACGGGGTGGTGCTCATCTTTCGTCAGCCCTTGGCGTTCGGTTCGGAGGCGGTGGCAGCCGCAAGGCTCGCGCCCGAGCCACCCTTGATATTGGCCAGCACGGAGTCCGCGATCGAGTTCGGCAGCTTCGCCGGCTTCTCGAAGATGCCGACCAGCACCAGCGAGATGAAGTAGCCGAAATACAGCGCCGTGAAGATCCGCGAATAGGTCACGTAGGGCTCTTCGGCAGGCATGGCGCCGAGATAGCCGAGCACGATGCAGACCACGAGGAACGCCCAGAACAGGACCCTGGCGACCGGCCGGTAGCTCATCGACTTCACCTTGGAGGTGTCGAGCCAGGGCAGGAAAGCCAGCACCGCAATCGCCGCGAACATCGCCAGGACGCCGCCGAGCTTGTCGGGAATGGCGCGCAGGATCGCGTAGAACGGCAGGAAGTACCACTCAGGCACGATATGCGTCGGCGTCACCGCCGGGTTGGCCGGAATGTAGTTGTCGGCATGGCCCATGAAGTTCGGCTGATAGAACACGAAATAAGCGAACACGAAGATGAAGCAGACCATCCCGAAGATGTCTTTGATGGTCGCGTACGGCGTGAACGGCACGGTGTCCTTCTGGACGTTCTTCACCTCGACGCCGGTCGGGTTGTTCTGTCCGACGACGTGGAGCGCCCAGATGTGCAGGATCACGACGCCGAAGATCATGAACGGCAGCAGATAGTGCAGCGAGAAGAAGCGGTTCAGCGTCGGGTTGTCGACGGAGTAGCCGCCCCACAGGAAGGTCACGATCGTTTCGCCAACCACCGGCAGCGCCGAGAACAGATTGGTGATGACGGTGGCGCCCCAGAAGGACATCTGCCCCCAGGGCAGCACGTAGCCCATGAAGGCGGTGGCCATCATCAGCAGGAAGATGACGACGCCGAGGATCCAGAGCACCTCGCGCGGAGCCTTGTACGAACCGTAGTAGAGGCCGCGGAAGATGTGGACATAGACCGCGACGAAGAACATCGAGGCGCCGTTGGAATGCAGGTAGCGCAGCAGCCAGCCGAAATTCACGTCGCGCATGATGTGCTCGACGGAATTGAAGGCCATGGTCGCGTGCGGCGTGTAGTGCATCGCCAGGATGACGCCGGTCACGATCTGCGCGACGAGCATGAACACCAGGATGCCGCCGAAGGTCCACAGGTAGTTCAGGTTGCGCGGGACCGGATAGGACACGGCCGAATCGTGCATGAGGCGAACGATCGGCAGACGGGCATCGAGCCAGCGTTCAAAGCCGGTCTTCGGAACGTAGGTGCTATGACCACTCATGACGAATGCCTCAAGGCTTTCTCGGTATCATTGGAAATCATGGAGAAGCGCATAGCTCAGCCGATTCGGATCTTCGTATCTGCGTTGAACGCATAGGGCGGGATCGGCAGGTTGAGCGGCGCAGGCCCCTTGCGGATGCGGCCCGACGAATCGTAGTGCGAACCGTGGCACGGGCAGAACCAGCCATCATAGTCGCCCTTCGGGTCGCCGGGAGAATTGCCGAGCGGCACGCAGCCGAGATGGGTGCAATTGCCGTAAACGATGAGGAACTGCTCGTGGCCTTCCTTGACGCGGGCCTGGTCGGTCTGCGGATCGGGCAGCGTCGCGACATTGACCGCACGCGCCTCGTCGATCTCCTTCTTGGTGCGGTGACGCACGAAGATCAGCTTGCCGCGCCAGAACAGCTTGATGGCCTGGCCTTCCGCGATCGGGCCGAGATCGACATCCATCGGCGCACCAGCAGCAACGGTCTGCGCGTCCGGAGCCAGCTGGCTCACGAGCGGAACAATGACAGCACCGAGACCGACGGCACCGGCAGCGCCGGTCGCCAGCATCAGAAAGTCGCGGCGGGTGGTTTGGGTCGTCTCGGTCGCGTGAGCCACGATCGATTCCTCTGCTCTTCGCCCAGCCTGGAACGGCTGTAAATTATCGTCTGACGCCCCTCATAGGTGCGCCCCTTCGCAGCCGCAATGCGGCGGCGCGTCGCCGCCGCGCTCTTTGGCATGCACTTTGGACGAAGTCTACTGTTCCGGCCGGCGGCAATGTGCATCGCGGCCTGCCCTCAGCGGGACTCAGGCCGTGACCGTCTCCGGGTCGGCAACGGCCAGGAAACCACCCGACTGGCGCGCCCAGAGCCGGGCATAGAGGCCACCACGCGCGACGAGCTCGGCATGGCTGCCCTGATCGACGATGCGCCCCTTGTCGAGCACGATCAGCCGATCGAGCGCCGCAATGGTCGAGAGTCGGTGTGCGATCGCAATCACGGTCTTGCCCTGCATCAGCGCCGTGAGCTGCTCCTGGATCGTCGCCTCGACCTCTGAATCAAGTGCCGAGGTGGCCTCGTCCAGGATCAGAATCGGAGCATCCTTGAGCAGCACGCGGGCGATGGCGATGCGCTGGCGCTGCCCGCCCGAGAGCTTGACGCCGCGCTCGCCGACACGCGATTCGAACCCCTTGCGCCCATCCTGATCGCTGAGGGTCGCGACGAACTCATGCGCCGATGCCCGCCTGGCTGCCTCGATGATCTCGTCCTCGGTCGCATCGATCCGGCCATACCCGATATTATCGCCGATCGAGCGGTGCAGCAGCGAGTTATCCTGCGTCACCATGCCGATCTGTGCGCGCAGGGAGTCCTGCGTCACGCGGGCGATATCCTGCCCATCGATCAGGATGCGACCGGCCTCCAGCGGATAGAGCCGCAAGAGCAGGTTGACGAGCGTCGACTTGCCGGCGCCGGACGGGCCGACGAGGCCGATCTTCTCGCCCGGACGGATATCGAGGTTGAGCCCCTCGAAAAGACCGCCGTTGCGGCCATAATTGAAGCGCACCTGCTCGAAGCGGATCGCCCCCTCGCCGACCGACAAGGGCCTGGCATCGGGCACGTCGGTCAGGTCATGCGGCTTGGCGATCGTCTCCATGCTCTCCTGCACGGAGCCGATATTCTCGAACACGCCGCGCACCAGATGGATCAGCCAGCTCGACATCTGCACCAGCCGCAGCACGAGGCCGATCGCGGCCGCGACCGCTCCGGGCGACATGATGCCCTGGCTCCAGAGATGCAGTGAGATCCATGCCGTCGTCACGACCAGCAGGCTGTTCATGGTCTGCAGGATGACGCTGACACCGGTGATCAGGCGCGACAAATGCAGGAACGAGGCGTTCCAGCGCGACAGCGAGTCGCGGACAGACGAGCGCTCGGCATCGGCGCGGGCGAAGAGCTTGACCGTCAGGATATTGGTATAGGAATCGACGATGCGTCCGGTCGTCGAGGAACGACCCAGCGAGTTCGCTTCGGAACGTTTCTTCGCACGCGGCACGAAATAGATCAGCAGCACGATATAGGCCGCAAACCAGACGATGACCGGCAGCGCCAGCCAGAGGCTGGTCGAGCCGAAGAAGCCGATCGCCACTGATGCGAAGATCAGCGCGTACCAGAGATCGTCGATGACCTCGATCGTCGCGCCGCGGATCGATTGCCCCGCCTGGATCACGCGCGCCGAAAGCCGTCCCGCGAAATCATTCTGGAAATAGGAGAGCGCATGGCCAAGCGTGTAGACATGGTTGCGCCAGCGGATCTGATTGGTGATCTGCGGCACCACGACCTGGTCCACGATCGCATGATTGGCAAAATAGATCAGCGGGCGGACCACGACGAGCAGGAAGGCCGCGCCGAGCAGCACCGTGCCGTGATCACGCCAGATCGTCTCGGGCGACTGGGTCGCCAACAGATCCACGAACCAGCCGACCATCAGATACATCGCCGCTTCGATGCCGCTGAAGCCGAGGCCGGTGAGCATGATCAGGGCCATCCAGCCCTTCACGCCCTTGATGTGGTGCCACATGAATGGCCACACGCCCTTGGGCGGCGTCTGGCCCTCGTCAAAGGGCGCGAAGACGTCGATGCGGCTTTCGAGAAAACGGAACAGGGAGGCGAACATGGCGTACCGCCCTCCATGAACCGGCATGACGACGAAATCTTGGCGACATATGGGGCAGCAGTCAGGTCGCGGCCAGAGGCTTGACGCATGTCATGACGTCACCGCATGACAGCAGCGCATGTTGCGCCTCGCCCTCTACCAGCCGGATATCCCGCAAAATTCGGGCACGATGATTCGCATGGCCGCCTGCCTCGGCATCGCGGTCGACATCATCGAACCCGCGGCCTTCGATGTCTCGGACCGCCATTTCCGGCGTTCCGGCATGGACTATCTCGAGCGCGCCGCGATCACCCGGCATGATTCGTTCAGAACTTTCGACGCCTGGCGGCTTGCCGGCGGCCACCGGCTCATCCTGGCGGAGACGGATGGGGCCACCGCTCATACCGATTTTGCGTTCGTTCCCGGCGACATCGTGCTCGTCGGACGCGAATCGGCGGGCGTTCCCGCCGAGCTCTACTCAACCGTCGACGGCAGCGTCCATGTGCCGATGCGCCCGGGCTTGCGTTCGCTCAATGTCGCAATTGCCGCAGCCGTGGTTATGGGAGAAGCCTTGCGGCAGCTGGACGCTTATCCGAGATAGGCGCGAAATTCCTCGTCACCGCGGATGAAGACACCTCGCGGCGAGCGGAACGGAAACGGATCGATGACCACCCGAGCGACTGACCCCGCCTCCACGACCTCCTCCCTCGCCCTCGCGGAGGCCATGAAGCCGCGCGCGGCAGCCTGGTTCGAGGCCCTGCGCGACCAGATTTGCTCGGCCTTCGAGGCGCTGGAGGATGAAGCCAGCGGCCCCTTCCCGTCCGAAGCGCGCCTTCCCGGCCGCTTCGAGCGGACGCCCTGGCAGCGTCGCAACCACGATGGCGCCGAAGGCGGTGGCGGCGTCATGTCGATGATGCAGGGCCGCGTCTTCGAGAAGGTCGGCGTCCATGTCTCGACGGTCTACGGCACCTTTCAGCCCGAATTCGCGGGGCAGATTCCGGGTGCGGCCGAGGATCCGCGCTTCCATGCCACGGGCATCTCGCTGATCGCCCATCCCTGGAATCCGCATGCACCGACAGTGCATATGAACACCCGCTTCGTGGTGACGACGAAACCGTGGTTCGGTGGCGGAGCCGATCTGACCCCCGTGCTGGACAACCGGCGGACGCAAGAGGACGCCGACGCCATCGCCTTCCACGCCGCGATGCGCGCGCCCTGCGAAAACTTTGCCCCTGTCGCCGACTATCCCCGCTTCAAGCAATGGTGCGACGAATACTTCTTCCTGAAGCACCGCGGCGAGCCGCGTGGCATCGGCGGCATCTTCTACGATTATGTCTGGTCCGGCGAGCCTGAGGCCGATCTCGCCTTCACCCAGGCCGTCGGCAGTGCGTTCCTCGATATCTACCCGCGGATCATGCGGGCCAATATCGGCAAGCCCTGGACCGAGGCCGAGCGTTACGAACAACAGGTCCGGCGCGGTCGCTACGTCGAGTTCAACCTGCTCCATGACCGGGGCACGATCTTCGGCCTCAAGACCGGCGGCAATGTCGCCTCGATCCTCTCCTCGCTGCCGCCGACCGTACGCTGGCCCTGAGCGCTCTCAGCGCTCGCGTTGCGCGATTGCGCTTTCGACAAAGGCAAGCTGCTGCGCCCGCTCGCCGGTACATCCGGCTTCGATCCAGTCGCGCCGTGCCTGATCGAGCACGCGCCCGACATCAGGCCCGGCGGCAACACCGCGCTTCAGTACATCGCGACCACTGAGGAGGAAGGGCGGCGTTCGGCCGAGTTCGGCAATTGCAGCCTGCACCTTGGCGTGCCCTCGAGAATTCTCGCTGGCCGTGAGCAGAACGAGGCCGCCGGCGACCGCATCCGCCCCGACACGATGCGCCAGATGGCGCAGCATGGCGATCGAACAATCCGTCACACGCCCCGAGAGCCCTTCAAGGGCGAGCGCGATACGCTCGATCCTGCCGAATTGTTCGTTCGATAGCCGCAATCCGTCCCGCAGGCGCAGCGCATCCTCGCGCACGCCAATAGCCAGCGCCGCGAGCCGGAAAGCCGGATAGACTGCTCCCGCGGGCCCGTCCGCCGCGATCGCCGCGAAGCGCGAAAGCCGGGGCACGCCGCCGATCACCGGCACAAGAAGTCCCGCTCCCATCATCGCCGACAATGCGTCGGCCGCGCGTGGCGCAACGAGCAGCTTCAGCAACTCGGCGCGCACCCGCTCACGCGAAAGCCCGTCGAGCCCGGCCCGGCCGGCCGTGCAGGCCGCCAGTCCCGTCGCGTCCAGTGCGCCTTCGCCATAGCGCGCGTGAAACCGGAAGAAGCGCAAGATGCGCAGATAGTCCTCGCGGATGCGCAGGTTCGCATCGCCGATGAAGCGGATGCGACGCGCCGCAAGGTCGACAAGTCCGTCGCAATAGTCGTGAACGGTGCCGTCGCGCCCGAGCCCAAGCCCGTTGACCGTAAAATCCCGCCTGATCGCGTCCTCTGCGAAATCGCGCCCAAAGACCACCTTGGCGCGGCGACCATCGGTCTCGACATCGCGACGCAGCGTCGTGGTCTCGAAGGGAACGCCATGGGCGACGATGGTCACCGTGCCATGCTCGATTCCCGTGGGAACCGATTTGAAGCCCGCCGCCGCCGCGCGCCGGATCACCTCCTCCGGTAATGCCGTCGTCGCCAGATCGACATCGCCGACCGGCTCTCCGAGCAGCAGATCGCGAACAGCACCGCCAATGACGCGCGTTTCCTCGCCGCCGCCATTGAACGCAGCCAGCACCTCCGTCACCGCCGGCCCCTGAAGAAAGCGCTCGACCCGAGCCCGCTGCGCTTCGCTCATCTGAACTGGCCAGGGACGAGTTGCCCGTTCTCCATATGGGGCGGCACGTAAGCGCCCTGACTGCGCGGAGCGATCCAACCGGTATAGGCGACGAAGCCGATCGAGATCACGAGCCCCACGACCGACAGCCAGAACACGTGCCCGTCCCAGTGCTCGACGTCGAAGGGGTTGCGCCGCCTGACGATCAGATAGCTTGCGAAGATACAAAAGGGCAGGACGAAGAGCAGAATCTCTTCGGTCACCGAACGCAGCATGGGCGCGCCATCCAATCAGACTAGCCGGAGAGTCGCTCGTAAAGGTTACGGATCATGCCGGCGGTTGCACCCCAGATATAGTGATCTCCGAAGGGCATCGCATAGTAGGTACGATAGCGCCCCTTCCATTCCCGGCCTTCGCGGCGATGATTGGCGGGATCCATCAGGAAGGCGAGCGGCGTCTCAAAGGCCTCGTCGACCTCGTGCGGATTGATGGTCAGCGCAAAGGGCGGCTCGACCAGCCCCACGACAGGCACGACCCTGTAGCCGGTGCCGGTGAGATAGGCGTCGAGAAAGCCGACGACGCGCACATGTTCGCGGGCGAGACCGATCTCCTCCTCCGTCTCGCGCAGCGCCGTGACCACCGGCGAGCCGTCGACGGCATCGACGCGTCCGCCGGGAAAGGCGACCTGGGCGGAATGGCTGCGTAACGCCGCTGCGCGCTGTGTGAGCAATACGGTCGGCCCGTCCTCGCGCAGCACGATCGGGATCAGCACCGCGGCCTGGATCGCGGCCGCCTCGTCCGGTGGCTCGATCGCTTCCGGCTGGAGATCATGGTCGCCGCGCGGCCTGCTGATCAGGTCGCCGAGGTCCGGCGGTTCGTGGCGCAGCCGCGCCCCGGCAAGGGCGACGATCTCTGCCGCCGTCAGCTTCAGAGCCTGCATCAGAGTCCTTCGATCTCGCTGGCCGGCACGGCCGGATAGAATGTACCGGCAACGGCCAGCCCGAACATGCTGACGCCATCGACCGGCCTGATCTCGCCAAGGGCCAGAAGGTCATAGGTCAGGGCTCGCGTCACCCTCGCCCAGAGATCCCGGCGAATATGGACATAGGGCTTGAGCCCGTCATTCGTATCCCGGACGAAGCGGATCGCATGCTCCGGGCTCACGCTCACGATATCGTCAACCAGTGTCCGGAACGCGATGGCGCGCTCGTCGCCTGTCCCCTCGACCGTCATCTCGACCGCCTGGAACGGCGCGTCGTCGACCTGGATTCCGACTTTTTCGACCGGTGTCACCAGGAAATAATCGCTGCCGTCGCGACGCAGGACGGAGGAGAAGAGCTTGACCAGCGCCGGTCTGCCTATGGGGGTTCCGAGATAAAACCACGTGCCATCCCCTGCAATCCGCATGTCGATATCGCCGCAATAGGGTGGATTCCAGCGTTCGACCGGCGGCAAGGCTCGCGTGCGGCTGTCCTTCAGCGCGACCAGCAATCGCTCCATCGCCTGCGTCGAATGGTTCATCGAACTACCTGAAATCGTCGCCCGCGGCATATTGGTTGCATGACCCGTTTCGCCTTGAACTCTACATAATCGTGAAGCCGAGTTCTGTGCACCAGAGCCTGTAGCCCCTTGAGCCGGTTGGATAGCCCGTCCACAGTCATCGGTTCGGGAAGCTTGCGGGGCGTGAAGCAGCGCAAGGCGCGACGACGAGGGTGAAGGAGATCGACATGGTGGCGCAAGTCCGTGCGACGGATGGCAAGAGCGAGGCCGGTCAACCCGTCAATCTCGATACCGGGATCGTCGAAGCGGCCGAAGCTGCGCTCGGTGCCATCGGCGCCGCCCGCCGCGAGATCGGCCAGGTCATCTTCGGGCAGCAGGAGGTGGTCGACCTCTCGCTGATCACCTTGCTCGCCGGTGGCCACGGTCTGCTCGTCGGCGTGCCCGGCCTTGCCAAGACCAAGCTGGTCGAGGCGATGGGAACGGTCCTGGGCCTGAGCGCAAGACGCGTGCAATTCACGCCGGACCTGATGCCCTCCGACATTCTCGGCTCCGAGGTGCTCGACGAGAGCGCCGACGGCAAGCGCCATTTCCGCTTCATCAAGGGGCCGGTCTTTGCCCAGCTGCTGATGGCAGACGAGATCAACCGCGCCAGCCCGCGGACGCAGTCGGCGCTGCTGCAGGCGATGCAGGAACATCACGTCACCGTCGCCGGTGAACGCTACGACCTGCCTGCGCCCTTCCACGTGCTGGCAACCCAGAACCCGATCGAGCAGGAAGGCACCTATCCGCTGCCGGAAGCCCAGCTCGACCGCTTCCTGCTCGAGATCGACGTCGGCTACCCCGACCGCGAGGCGGAGCGGCGCATCTTGCTCGAGACCACCGGAGCCACCGAGCACAAGCCGGTCCAGGCGATGACGGCAGAGACGCTGATGTCGACACAGCGCCTCGTACGTCGCCTGCCGGTCGGCGAGAACGTCGTCGACGCGATTCTCGATCTGGTGCGCTCGGCTCGCCCCGGCGATGGCGATCCGGCGTTGACCAGCAAGCTGGCCTGGGGCCCCGGCCCGCGCGCCAGCCAGGCCCTGACGCTTGCCGCCCGCGCCCGCGCGCTCGTCGAAGGCCGGCTCGCACCGTCCGTGGATGACGTCGTTGCGCTTGCTACCCCCGTACTCAAGCACCGTATTGCGCTCACCTTCGCTGCACGCGCCGATGGCGAGACGGTCGAGAGCGTCATCGCGAGGCTCGTGGAACGATTGGGATAGGGACTTCAGTGATGCTGCGCACGCGCGTCCTCGGCCCATCCGAACGCCAGCCGGCCCCGCCGGTCCTGAAGGATTCTCTCGATCTCGCGGCACGCCTGCCGCGCCTGATCCTCGAGGCCCGGCGCGTCTCGGCGAGCGTACATGGCATCCACGGCCGCAGGCGCGCCGGCCCCGGCGAGACATTCTGGCAGTACCGCCCTCTTGTGACCGGTGAGGCCGCGTCACGCATCGACTGGCGCCGCTCGGCGCGGGACGGCCATCTCTTCGTCCGCGAGCGCGAATGGGAGGCCTCGCATGCGATCTGGCTCTGGATCGACCGCTCGGCCTCGATGGGCTTTTCCTCGTCGCTCGCCATGGCCTCCAAGGTCGACCGTGCACTTGTTGCCGGCTTCGCCCTGGCCGAGACCCTGGTCGAAGGCGGCGAGCGGGTCGGGCATCTCGGCCTGACGCGGGCGCTCGCCTCGCGACGTATCGTCGAGACCTTGGCACAAGCGCTCGTGATCGACCGCAAGGGCGAGACCGCCGATCTGCCGCCGGACGCGCCACTTCCACGCCTGGCCGACGCCATCATCATCACCGACGGACTTTCGCCGGCCCAGTCCCTGGCCAAACGCATTGCGACCATGGCGAGCAGCGGCGCGCGCGGCCATATCCTGCTGATCGCCGATCCGATCGAAGAAACGTTCCCCTTCAGCGGCCAGGCCGAGCTCTTCGACCTCGAAGACGGCCTCACTCTGCGCGTCGGCGATGCCGGGGCCTGGGGAGAGGAATATCGCCGGCGCCTCGAAGCCCATCGCGATATCATTCGGGAGGCCTGCCGCAAGGCGGGCTGGACGCTGACCCTGCATCGGACCGACCGGCCCGCCAGCGAAGGCGTACTCCGGATTGCGAGCCTGATCGCCGCCTCGCGCGGCGGCCAGGGCCGCTAGGAGGGCGCCAACGATGCTGACGCAGCTGCCCATCGCCTTCTCCGCCCCGCTCGCGCTGACCGCGCTTGCGCTGCTGCCAGCGCTTTGGCTGATCCTGCGGGTGACGCCGCCACGCCCGCGCCGCATCGATTTCCCACCGCTCAAGATTATGGCCGACCTGATCGCCAAGCGTGAAATGCCGGCGCATACACCCTGGTGGTTGTTGGCATTGCGGATGGCCATTGCGGCACTCGCCATCATCGCCGTTGCCGGCCCGGTCTGGAACCCACCGGTCGCGACGGCGCCCACGCGCGGGCCCGTGCTGCTCCTGGTCGACAACGGCTTCGGCGCGGCGACCGACTGGCCCGAGCGCGTGGCGCTAGCGGAGTCGCGGGTCAATGCCGCAGCCCGCGAGGGACGTGCGGTGGCGATCGTCGGGCTCGCGGAAACGCCGGGCGAGGTCACGCTGTCGGAGCCGCGCGCGGCGCTCGACAAGCTGCGTGCATTGGCATTGCAGCCGCACGCGCCCGACCGCACCACCCAATTGCCCCGGATCGAGGCCTTTCTCCGTGCCACGCCTGACGCCGAAATCGTCTGGGTCTCCGACGGACTCGGCCTGACCGACGAAGGCGCCTTCCTGGCGCGTCTGAAGCAGGAAGCCGATGCACGCCGGCTTTCCATCCACGCCATCCCCGCCGACCAGCTCGCGCTGACGGCCGCAGAGAACCTCTCCGGCGCGCTGACGGTCAAGGTGCTGCGGCCAGCCACCAGCGCCCCTGCGAGCGGCCATGTTCGCGCACTCGATCTGAAGGGCCTGCCACTGGGGGATGCTCCATTCGCTTTTGGCCCAACGGAAACGCAGACGGTGGCCCGGCTCACCCTCCCGATCGAGGTGCGCAACGCCGTTTCGCGACTCGAGGTCGTGAGCGAACCAAGCGCGGGTGCGGTGGCGCTGCTCGACGACCGCGCCAAACGCCGCCGCGTCGGTATCGTCTCCGGCACGACCACCGATACGGCGCAGCCCTTGCTGTCTCCAACCTACTACGTCTCGCGGGCCCTCTCGCCCTTCGCAGAGATCCGCGAGCCGCGCCCCGGCTCCAACGACCCCGTCGGCGAGTTGCTCGCGCAAAATCTCTCGGTCCTCGTTCTCGCGGATATCGGCGCACTCGACCCGGAGACGGCGACGAAGATCAGCAATTTCGTCGAGCGAGGCGGCGTTCTCTTGCGCTTTGCCGGCGTGCGCCTCGCCACCGCCTCCGACGAGCTGACACCCGTGCGGCTGCGCCGCGGCGGGCGCACTCTTGGCGGAGGCCTCTCATGGGATACCCCGCGCAAGCTCGCCCCCTTCACCCGGGAAAGTCCGTTCTTCGGCACGCAGATCAGCGACGACGTCCGCGTCAATCGCCAGATCCTGGCCGAGCCCGATGCGGATCTTGCACGCAAGACCTGGGCTGCGCTCGAAGACGGCACGCCTGTGGTCACTGGCGAACGCCGCGGCGATGGCGTGATCGCCATGATGCATGTCACCGCCGACACCACCTGGTCGAACCTGCCGCTGTCGGGCCTCTTCGTCGAGATGCTGCGCAAGGTGGTGGCGCTGGCCGGAACAGGCCCGGCCGAGGCCCAGGCCGAGGATGCCAAGGTCGAGACGCTCTCGCCGACCCGCGTGCTGGACGGCAAGGGCTCCTTCCGTGCACCACCGGCGACCGCTCAACCGGTCCCGCGGACCTTCACCGGACGTGCCACCCTGGCCCACCCCCCGGGCATCTACGGGCCGGCCGACGGCTCGCTGGCGGTCAATGCTCTGGCTCCCGCCGACACGCTGCACGCACTCGATCTGAGCTCGCTCGGCGCGCCGATCCTGCCGATTGACAAGCCGGTCGCGCAGGACATCCGGCCGCAGCTCCTGGTCATCGCGCTGCTGCTGCTGATCCTCGACACGCTGGCGACGCTCTGGCTCGGCGGTCGACTCCGCATGACGCGTGCTGGCAAGGCTGCCGCCGCCGCGCTCCTGCTTGGGCTGGCGCTGGCCGCCGCTCTTTCGGCCACTCCGGCCCTGGCCCAACCTGTCCCGGCGGCACCGGAGGACACCCGCCCGCTGATCCCGCGTGAACTTTTCGCCGCAGGTGCCGTCACCCGCCTCGCCTATGTCCTGACCGGTGACAAGGCGGTCGACGACATGTCGAAGGCGGGGCTTGCAGGCCTCAATATCGTGCTCGGCGCACGCACGGCACTCGAACCCGGCGAAGCTGTCGGCCTCGACCCAGCCCGCGACGAGCTCGCCTTCTTCCCGATCCTCTACTGGCCGGTGGTCGCCGGGCGCCCGATTCCGGCGCCCGAAACCCTGCGCAAGCTCGAAGCCTATATGAAGGGCGGCGGCCTCGTGATCTTCGATACGCGCGATGCCATGAGCGCCCGCCCGGATGGGGGCAGCACGCCCGAGGGCGATCAGCTCAAGCGGATGCTGCAGACGCTCGACATTCCCGAGCTCGAACCGATTCCGCGCGACCACGTGCTGACCAAGACCTTCTACATCCTCGACGGTTTCGTCGGTCGCTATGACACCGGCACGACCTGGGTCGAGATCCTGCCGCCCGCCGGCGAAGACGGGCGTCGGCCGGCGCGGGCCGGCGACAGCGTCTCGCCGATCGTCATCACCTCGAACGATCTTGCCTCGGCCTGGGCCGTGAATCGCCGCGGCGAAGGGCTGGTACCGATGTCCGGCTCCGATCCCCGCCAGCGCGAAATGGCGCTCCGCGCCGGTGTCAATCTCGTGATGTACGCGCTCACCGGCAACTACAAGGCCGACCAGGTCCATGTGCCGGCCCTGCTCGAGCGTCTGGGGCAATAGACCATGTGGAGCCTCTCCTTCGCCCCGCTCGTGCCTCTGCCGCTGCTGATCGGGCTCGCGTTGCTGGCTGCGGTCGCTGCCGGCGCCGCGCTCGTCCTCGCCGGCCGCAGCGCCATCCTGCGCGCGCTCGCGCTGATCGTTCTGACGCTCACGCTGGCCGACCCGTCACTCGTCTTCGAGGACAGAGAACCGGTCAAGGACGTCGTCTCGGTGGTGGTCGATCGCTCCGGCTCGAACCGCCTCGCGGACCGGACCGTGCAGACCGAAGCCGCCCTGGCCGATGTCGAACGGCAGTTGCGCGGCGTTCCGGGCGTCGAGCCACGCATCGTCGACGTCACCGACATGCAGGGCTCGGGCGACGGGACCCGTCTCTTCGAGGCGTTGGCCGCCAGCATCGCGGATGTACCATCGGAGCGCGTCGCCGGCGCCATCGTCATCACCGACGGCCTCGCTCATGATGCGCCTCCCAATGCCGAGGCTCTGGGTCTCAAGGCGCCGCTACACGTTCTCACGACCGGCCGGAACGCCGAGATCGACCGCCGGATCGTGCTTGTCGATGCGCCGCGCTTCGGCATCGTCGGCAAGGATCAGGTCATTCGCCTGCGCGTCGTCGACAAGGGCGGCCCCGGGCGCGCCGGGCTGACGATCCGCCGCGACGGCGAGATCGTCGCCCGCCGCGAGGTCACCTCGGGTCAGATCGTGCAGGTGCCGGTTCGGATCGACCGAGGCGGGCCCAATGTCGTCGAGATCGAGGCGGCACCGCTCGAGAATGAGCTCACGCTTGCCAATAATCGCGCCGTCATCACGATCGAAGGCGTTCGCGACAAGCTGCGCGTGCTGCTGGTCTCCGGAGAGCCGCATCCCGGCGAACGAACCTGGCGCAACCTGCTCAAGGCCGACGCCAATGTCGACCTCGTCCATTTCACGATCCTGCGCCCGCCGGAGAAGCAGGACGGCACGCCGATCAACGAGCTTTCGCTGATCGCCTTTCCAACGCGCGAGCTGTTCCAGGTCAAGATCAAGGAATTCGACCTGATCATCTTCGACCGCTACGCCAACCAGTCGATCCTGCCGCTGCTCTACTTCGACAATATCGTCCGCTATGTGCGCGAGGGTGGCGCCCTGCTGGTCGCAGCCGGTCCAGAATATTCCGGCTCGCAGTCGCTTGCACGGACCCCGCTCGGCCAGATCCTGCCCGCCCTGCCCGATGGCAGCGTCATCGACGAGGCCTATCGCGCCCGCGTCAGCGAACCCGGCCGCCGCCACCCGGTCACCCGCGACCTCCCCGGTTCTGAGGTCGAGCCGCCGCGCTGGGGCGAGTGGCTGCGCATGGTCGGCGCCCGCGCCCGCACGGGCTCGACCATCATGACGGGCCCGGGTGACAGACCGTTGCTCATGCTCAGCCGCGAGCAGAAGGGCCGCGTTGCACTTTTCCTCTCGGATCATGCCTGGCTCTGGGCGCGGGGGTTCCGCGATGGCGGACCGCATCTCGACCTGCTGCGCCGCCTCGGCCACTGGCTGATGAAGGAGCCAGAACTCGAGGAAGAGGCGCTCCGCGCAACCGCGCGCGGCCGCACCATCGAGATCGAGCGCCAGACGCTCGGCGACGCGCCCTCCCCGATTGTCGTCACCGACCCCAACGGCACGTCGCGCACAGTTCAGTTGGAAGCCGGACGGCCCGGCATCTTCAGCGCCCGCGTCCCCACCACCGAGTTCGGCCTGCACCGCATCTCAGGGGATAATCTGACGGCTTTTGCCAGCGTCGGCCCGGAGAACCCGCGCGAACTCATGGAGGTCGTCAGCGATCCTGCAAAGCTTCAGCAGCTTGCCGAGGCGACCGGCGGCTCCTCCCGCCGGATCGGCCAGGACAGCGGCTCGAGCGTGACCGTGCCGCGCATCGTTCCGGTCCGTTCGGGCAGTCAGTTCGCCGGTGCGGACTGGATGGGGCTGCGCATCAGCGATTCCGGCATCGTGCGTGGCGTCTCGATTTCGCCTGTGTTCATCGGGCTGATCGGCCTCGCGCTGCTGTTTGGCGCGCTGGTGGCCGGCTGGCTCGGCGAGACCGGCCGGCGCTTCAGGCGGAGCCCGGACGCAACGCCATGACCGCTCCGCTGCGCCTGGCCAGCACGCCCTCGACCAGTTCGAGAGCGAGGAATCGGGCTGGATCGGCCGGCCCCGGCAAGGTCAGCTGGCCCGGCGAGATCGGCTTGAAACCGAAGCGGGCATAATAGGGCGCATCCCCCACCAGCATGATGAGGTCGTGTCCGGCCGCCCGCGAGGCTTCGATTGAAGCGTTCATCAGGGCAGCGCCGATACCACGTCCTTCGAAGGCAGGATCAACGGTAAGCGGCCCCAGCATCAGCGCCGGCTGCCCACCCGCCGAGACACGGGTCACCCGCACCGAACCGACAAGGAAGGTCCCGACATGCGAGGCGAAGGATAGCGCCGGGTCCTGCGGCACGCCCTCGCGCAGGCGAAATGCCGTGCGGGCAAAACGGCCGGGACCGAAGGCACGCTCGTGCAGGCGCTCGATGGCGGCGTGATCGGCGGGGAGTTCGTGGCGAATGGTCAGGGGAAGCGAAGTCATGGCGACGGCAAACCTGCGAACGGGCAGCGGGGCAAGAAGCTCAGGCGCCGTGAAGCAGCCGAGCGGAAGGGCGCGCTCAGCGCGCCGGTCGTCGCAGGATGGAGAGGTCTTGCCGGTCAGCCATGAATCGCCTGTAGCAGAGGCACGGGCGGGCGTCCATGTTGGAAATGACGAGCTGTTTCGTGTCTCACCTCGCGAGCGCTGATGGCAGGGCGAAGCGCTGGCGGATGAGAGGACCGGCGACGCCGTGAACCCTTTACGTTGAGATCATGGTTGGCGGGAGGCGAGCCCGCGCAGGCACCCGCTCCCGCAGAAATCGATCTCACCAATCGGCAGTAAGCTGACGCCTGCCGAATATCTCGTCGAGCCTGCGGCGGGTGCCCGCTGTGGTGGTGTCCGGCAGCGCGTCGAGCGGAAAGAAACGGGCCTCGGCAATTTCGCGATCCGGTTGCCTGACACCGTCCACAACAAACTCCCGTACCACGAAGATCGCGACATGATCGCGGCGCGACACCGTTCGGTTGAAGAAGACGCCGTGAAGTTGCGGCGGGCCGGTCAGCCTGACCAGCGCCTCTTCACGCAGTTCCTTGTCGAGCGCGTCTCGCAATGTCTCGCCGGTCTCCACCCCGCCGCCCGGCAGGTGCCACCCCGGTGTGTAGGTATGGCGCACCAGCAGGACCTCGCGCTCATCTCTGAGCACCGCCGCGCGCACGCCCAGCGTCATGCCGCGTGTCAGCCAGAAATACAGATGCAGCAGCCGGCGAACGGGCCCCGAGATGGGGCGTGGCTCGCGGGCATGCCCTGTTTTGCCGCCAGTTTTGGGGTCGGGCCCATGCGACACGCCTCGCGCTCCCCTCATCCACCGCGTATTTGCCTATGCAAATAACGCATAACAGACCACCGTTTACACTGCCGTTACGTCACAAACGCGCCGCAAAGCAGGTAGAAACCAGCGCCATCACCGCTGGGGTTACCACAATGCTTCTCGCTTTCATCACCGCTCGCCTCCGGGCCAAGCGCGCTTTCGTCTGGAAGCCCGCCCTCACCCTCACCGACCCGCGCATCGTTTCGGAACTCACCGACTCGTTCAACTGAGTCCTTGGGCTCGAACCTGATCGGGTTCGGGAACGGATTGAGGCGAGCCGACGCGCGGATGCGCTTGACGGCTGCCATGCTCTGAGGGCAAGCGCAGGGCGTGTTCAAGATCGCGCACCTGTCCGACCCGCATCTCGGCCCGCTTGCCGAGTTTTCTCTGCATCAGCTGCTTGGCAAGCGCGCGACCGGCTATGTCAATTGGCACCGCAAGCGTCGGCACGCCCATGACATGGAAATCCTGGCGCTGATCGTCGCGGATATCCGCGCGCAGACGCCGGATCATGTCGCCTGCACCGGCGATGTCGCCCATATCGGCCTGCCGAACGAATTCAAGACCGCGGTCACCTTTCTCGACACGCTGGGTCCGCGCGCCGATGTCAGCTTCGTGCCAGGCAATCACGATGCCTATGCCCGCTCCTCGCTAAAGCCACTCGCGACCCTGCTTGGCCCATGGTCCAGCAACGATGACGGCATGGCCGGGTATCCCTGGTATCGCGAGCGCGGTCCGGTCGCGCTTATCGGGTTGAACAGCGGCATTCCGACATTGCCGCTGATGGCGACGGGCCGCGTCGGGCGCGAGCAGATCGCCAAGGTGGAGATTCTCCTCGACCGGGCCAAGGCAGCCGGGTTGATCCGCGTCGTGCTCATCCATCATCCGCCCTATCTCGGCGGCGCGCGACGCACCCGCGAATTGCTCGATGCGGATGCTTTCGAGTCGATGCTGAGACGCAAGGGGGCCGACCTCGTCCTGCACGGCCATAACCACCGCTTCTCACTCGCCTGGCGGCCGGGGCCGGATCACGATATCCCCATCGTCGGCGTGCCCTCGGCCTCGATCGGGCCGCTTGGTCATGGCGAAATGGCGAGTTGGCATCTCATCAAGATCGAGGGCGATGCCAAGGCTCCTTCGATCAGCGTCGAGCAACGTGGCTTCGAGCCCGACGGCACCGTCAGGATGCGTCAGGAAATTGCGCTTCACGCCAAGCCGGTTTGACGCCCCGCTCTCCATGGAGAGCGCCGCAGCGCAATGACAAAGGGCGCCCCATGGCGGCGCCCTTCAGAGGTCTGGCAGGGAAGACCGCTCAAACGCAGCGGCCGCCATCCACCGCAAGCACGCTGCCCGTCACCATTTCCGACTCGTCAGAGCAGAGGAAGAGCGCCGCGTTGGCGATGTCCTGAGGCGTCGAGAAGCGGCCCCAGGGAATCGTGCTGGTGAAGGCCTTGCGCTTCTCGGGAGTGTCCTCCCCCATGAAAGTCGCAAGCAGGGGCGTCTCGCCGGCAACGGGCGCGATCGCATTGACGCGGATGCGGTCAGGCGCGAGTTCGACGGCCATCGACTTCGAGAGCAGGTTCGCGGCCCCCTTGGACCCGTTGTACCAGGTCAGCCCGGGGCGCGGACGCAAGCCCGCCGTCGATCCGATATTGAGGATCACCCCGCCGCCATGCTCGCGGAAATGCGGCACCACCGCCTTGGCCATCAGATAGATCGACTTCACATTGACGTCGAAGACCCGGTCGAACTCCGCCTCAGAGACCTCGAGCATCGGCTGGTTGCGATGGCTGATGCCGGCATTGTTGACGACGATGTCCAGCCTGCCGAGCCGGGTGATCACCTTGGCCACGGCCGCGTCGACACTCTTTCCCTTGCCGACATCGCAAACAACGGCAAAAGCCTTGCGACCGATCGCTTTTGCCGCCTCCTGCGCCTTCTCGCGATTGATGTCGAGCACGGCCACCCGCGCGCCCTCGCGCACGAAGGTCTCGGCGATGCCGAAGCCGAACCCTTGCGCAGCGCCGGTAACCAGCGCGGTCTTGCCCTTCAGTCTCATGCTGTTTCCTCGTGATCTTCTTTGAGGTGATGACATTGGGACGATTTGTGGCCCGCCAAAAATGCGTTTTTGCGATTGCCCGGATACCGAAATCCTATGGCCGGGCCGATCGCGCTTCAGGCAGGCCGGAGAACCCTGGGTCTAGCCGAGCTCCTCGCGCAGCATCTCGAGCTCCAGCCAACGCTCTTCGGCCTGGTGGATCTCGCGTGTGACCTCGTCCAGCCGGGTCGTTGCCTTGGCAAAGAGCTTGGGATCGCGCGTGTAAAGATCGCCGGACACGGCCGCGTTGAGCTTGGCGGCTTCCCCCTGAAGGGCCTCGATACGCTTCGGCAGCGTCTCCAGTGCATGCTTCTCGTTGAAGGAGAGCTTCCGCTTGCCGGCTGCCGCCGTCGCAGCAGAAGCCGATTTGGCGGCCGGAGCCACCGCTTTCTCCGCCACAGCACGCGCCTTCGCGCCGACGCCGCGGCCACGCTGCGCAAGCATGTCGGAATAGCCACCGGCAAATTCGGTCCAGATTCCGTCCCCATCCGAGATCAGCGTCGCGGAAACGACCCGGTCGATGAAGTCGCGATCATGGCTGACCAGCAGCACCGTCCCCTGGTAGTCCGCCAGCAGCTCCTGAAGCAGGTCCAGCGTTTCGAGATCGAGATCGTTGGTCGGCTCGTCCAGGACCAGCAGGTTCGACGGCTTTGCCAGAGCCCGCGCCAGCATCAGCCGCCCGCGCTCGCCGCCCGAGAGCGCTCCAACCGGCGTGCCGCGCTGGATCGGCTGGAACAGGAAGTCCTTCATGTAGCTGATGACATGGCGCGGCTGCCCGCCGACCATGACCTGGTCGGAGCCGCCGCCAGTCAGCGCATCGCCGAGCGGCGTCGCCGGGTCGAGGCTTTCACGGCGTTGGTCGAGCGTCACCATTTCGAGCGAGACACCGAGCTTGATCTTGCCTGAATCCGGCTGCAGCGCTCCGGTCAGCAGGTTGATCAACGTGGTCTTTCCGGCGCCATTCGGTCCGACGATGCCGATCCGGTCGCCGCGCGCCACGCGCAGCGAGAGATTCTTGACCACGACATTATCTTCATAGGCCTTGGCGACGTCGATCGCCTCGATCACCAGCTTGCCCGACATCTGGGCCTCGCTGGCCTCGAGCCGGACTGAACCAACCGCACCGCGCGCCGTGCGGCGCTGATCGCGCAGCGCATGGAGGTCGCCGAGGCGGCGCTGGTTGCGCGTGCGACGCGCACTGACGCCGTAGCGCAGCCAGTCCTCCTCGCGCGCGATCTTGCGGTCGAGCTTGTGCCGGTCGAGTTCCTCCTGCGCCAACACCTCGTCGCGCCAGGCCTCGAATTCGCCAAAACCGCGATCCATGCGCCGAGTCTGGCCACGATCGAGCCAGATCGTCGCACGCGAAAGCGAGGTCAGAAAGCGCCGGTCGTGGCTGATCAGCACCATCGCCGAACGCAGCGACTTCAATTCCTGTTCAAGCCACTCGATCACCGGCAGGTCGAGATGGTTGGTCGGTTCGTCGAGCAACAGGATGTCGGGCTCCGGCGCCAATACGCGCGCCAGCGCCGCACGGCGAGACTCGCCACCCGACATGGTGGCCGGATCCTCATCGCCGGTCAGGCCCAGCTCCTCGACGAGGTAGCGGGCGCGATAGGCGTCGTCGCCGGGGCCGAGGCCAGCCTCGACATAAGCCAGCGACGTCCTGAAGCCGGTGAAATCCGGCTCCTGCGGCAGGTAACGGACGGTCGCCCCCGGCTGCAGGAAGCGCTCGGCGCTGTCGGGCTCGACCAGCCCGGCTGCGATCTTGAGCAGCGTCGACTTGCCCGAGCCATTGCGGCCGACCAGGCAGACCCGCTCGCCCGGCGATACCGCGATCTCCGCGCTTTCGAGCAGGGGCTGGCCGCCGAAGGTCAGGGCGACGTCGCGCAGGTGGAGCAGAGGAGCCATTCGATACCCGTTGATTGTCGAGCGGTCGGGATAGACTGGCACGCCCGGCCTGTCACTCCGCCACGGCGTCACGGCCCCTTGCGCAACACAATATCCATCATAGGATACAATCCGTATCCCTTAATGGACAGAGCACCGTGCCGCGCCCTCCTTCCCGCAGAGCCCGCAATGCCAGGATCGGCGACAATGGCGGCCCGCCGCTCGAAGACACGGCCCAGCGCCAGCCGGAATGGGGCAAGGGCGAGATCGGCCGCTATTTCGATTGGCGCTTCGCCTCGCGCAAGGCCTGGAAGAAGCCGCCCTCGATAGCCATGCGACGTCAGGAGCGGGCCGAGGAACTCGGCCTGACCTACGAGGAATACACGCTCGAAGTCATGGAGCGCGGCTATTTTCCGCAGCCGGAGGATGTCACGGCGATTGTCGCCAAGCGGGCCGAGAGACGTAAGGCCGGAGGCATCGTCGGCCAGTCCCTGAAGGGGATGCGCCTGAAGCGGCCGCGCGACTGAAGCCTCCGCCCGAAAACTGGATTGGGGTCTTCAGCAGAGCCTATGCAAACGCAGGAGCCTGATTCAGGCCTCAAGCCGCGTCCTGAGCCAACGCGTCGCCGGCCGCTCGAACCAGCGATAGATCAGCACCGAAGCGACGACCGAAGCGCTCAGTGCCGCCAGGACATACAGGCCGGGCCAGCCGGGAGCCACGCGCGCAAAGATCTCGCGAAGCGCCCGGATCGCAAATGGATGAACGAGATAGAGCGCGTAAGACGCATCGCCGAGGCCGGCGAGGCCGCGAACCAGAGCCGATGGTGCCGAATTGCCGCTGCCGGATGACGCCGCCGCAACCAGCAGCACTGCGGCCGACCCTCGCAGCATGAAGGACATCCAGGGCGCGTCCGCCCCGGGAAGCCACGCCGCCAGCAGCAGGATTGCGACGCCCAGGGCAGCAACAAGCCAGCGCGGTCCGCCGTTGAGCCGGAAACCGTGCCGCCTCAACAGGGCCAACCCCATGCCCGCAGCGAATTCCAGCACGATCGGTTGCCCCCAGAAGCCAAATGGCAATGGCAGGGGGCCTGACAGGGCCTCTGTCGCAACCAGCACCGCGAGCGCCAGCGTCACCACAAGGACGACTGCGGCCCGCGGCAGGATCAGCGCCGCGCCGAACAACGCGTAGAACAGCATCTCGTAATTCAGCGTCCAGCCGAGCGAGTAGACGGGCTGGACGAGACCGGCAGACGAGACGGCCGGCCAGAACAGATAGGAGGCCATGATGTGCCCGAGATCGGGCGCAGCCGAATTGAGCGCGCCGGGAAGCAGCAATCCTGCCAGCAGGAACAGCGTCGTCGCGGCCCAGTAGAGCGGCACGATGCGGGCAAGCCGGCGCGTCAGGAACAGGCGAGGCGCATCCTTGCGGCCGAAGAGCTCACCGGACGCATGCACCATGATGAAGCCGGAGACGACGAAGAAGATATCGACGCCGGCCATCCACGGCACGAGATAGGAGGGCGTGAAACTCGCACCCGACCGCTGGGCCAGAGCAAGCGCGTCCGGCTGGACATGATGCACGGCGACCATGAATGCCGCGAAGGCGCGCAGAACCTGGATGCCGTAGAGCTGAGACAAGGAGCGGGAAGGCCCTGAAGAAGAGAAAGCGGCGCTCTGCGCTCGTCGCGAAGCACAGCTGCTATCCGCAGTTCACGGAAACCACAATCGGGCTTTGTCGTCGAGGCCAAAGCGGACCGGAGATTCCGCAATGGCTGCAAGCCCCTGCTCGGCAGCGTCCGATGCCGTGATGACGTGCAGGGCGAAGCGCGCCGCAAGTTCCTCCATCGGCGGCTTGCCATTGAACATGGCATGGAGTGCAGCGTTGCCGGCGAGTGGCAGGAGACGTGGCACGATTCCGCCGGCGATATAGACGCCACCCGTCGCCTTGAAGATGAGGGCGAGATCACCGGCAACACGCGCCAGCAATCGCCAGAAGCGGATGACCGCCATCAGCGCCGCAGGGTTGCCGTCCAGCGCCAGTGTCGTCACATCGGCGGCGCTGACCCTCGCCTCCTCCATGCCTGTTTCGCTGGCGATGGCGCGATGCAGGCGCACCAGACCGTCACCGCTCAAGAGCGCCTCGACCGTGACGCGCGGCAGACCGGCCGCCAGCGCCGGCCAGATCTTCTCCTCCGCCTGATCCTCGGGCCCGACGCCGATATGCCCGGCCTCGGTCGGGATCAATGCGCCCCTGCCATTCCGGCTGACCAGAGCTGCCGCACCAAAGCCGGTCCCGGGTCCGAGCACGAGACGCACTCCCTCCGCCTCGGGTTGCCCCGGCACCAAGGTGACCATGTCCTGCGGCTTCAAGACAGCGAGCGAGGCGGCGAGTGCCTCGAAATCATTCACCAGCAACCCCTGCACCAGCCCAAGCTCGGCGGCCATGCCAGGCCCGTTGAAATGCCAATTGGCATTGGTCAGCTGGGCCGTACGGCCATCGAGCGGCCCTGCAACCGCAAGAACCGCCGAGCGAGGGCGTGGATCGAGGGATGCCAGAACCGAGGCCAGCGCTGCATCAGGTGTCGGATAACTGCCGGTCTGGATACGCGCCAGCGGCTCAGGCCGTGCACCGGCATGCTGCACGAGTGAAAGGCGGGAATTGGTCCCGCCAATATCAGCAACAAGGACCGGGTAGGCAAAGGGCTCGGCGCGCATCGCTCAGGCCTGCTTTTTCCAGTCGGAGAACCAGCCCAGCCCCTCGAGCGTCCCGGCCCTTGGCCGGTACTCGCAGCCGACAAAGCCAGTATAGCCTAGACCGTCGAGTTCAGCGAACAAACGCGGATAATCCGGGCCGAGCGCGTCCGGTTCATGGCGGCCATTGGCGCTGGCGATCTGGACATGGCCGACCAGCGGATAGAGTGCCTTCAGCTTGCCCGAGACGTCGCCGTGGATCAGCTCGCAGTGATACATATCGAACTGCAGCCTGACATTGGGCCGCCCGGACTCGCGGACATAAGCTGCGGCCGCATCGAAATCATTGAGGAAATAGCCCGGCATATCCTTGCCGTTGATCGGCTCGAGCAGAAGATCGATGCCATGCTCGGCGAGCTTGTCGGCGGCATAGGCGAGCGAGGCGCGATAGGCCGCCTGAGCTGCAGGGTCTTTGGGATCGGCATGCCCGGCCATCATATGCAGGCGCTTGACCCCGGTGGCATGCGCATAGGCCAACGCGGTTTCGACGGAGGCGCGGAATTCCGCCTCGCGGCCCGGAATGGCGGCCATGCCACGCTCGCCCTTGGCCCAGTCGCCGGGAGGCAGATTGAACAGCGCCTGCTCGAGTTCAGCCCCCGCGAGCGCAAGGCTCACCTGCTCGACCGGGTGTTCATAGGGGAACAGGAACTCCACGGCCTCGAAGCCCGCTTCCCCAGCCGCCTTGAAGCGGTCGAGGAACTCCCACTCGTTGAACATCATCGACAGATTGGCGGCAAAACGCGGCATGGCATCCTCAGGCAAACGAAACGCGCGCCAACCTATCGGGCCGCACGCCCTGCGTCATGTGAGAACGCAACAGAGGCGCGTTGCGTTCCAATGGGAGATCAGCCTTCTCGTCGCGAAGTCATCCCGGATCACCATCAGGCCCCGGCGACATCCCGAGGGACGTGGGAGCGCCGCTATTTCTTGGCTGGCGCCGCCGGCGGGTTCGGATCCCTGGAGAAATTGCGGAAGACCATGTCCGGCGAAGAGGTATTGTGACGCGAGTGGGTCGTGCGGCCCATCCAGATATCGCTCGCCTTGCCGCCGCTGAAGGGCATCAGCAGCTCCTCGCGCCAGCCCTTGGCTCCAGGCTCGCGGATGGCGATGCGGGCGACGTCGTTGTTGAACTCGGTGACGTACATTGAGCGCAGCGCTACAAAGGCCTTGCCGCCGGTGACCGGCTTGTCGAGCACGCCATCCAGCACCATGCGGTTCTCGTCGACACTGTCGAGCTTGAGCGTCGCAGCCGAGCCATCCTTGAAATTCATCTTGAAGGAGGTCGTCTTCGGGTCAAACTCGATCTCCTTGATGTTCACCACCGGCCGTGCGCCATCCTGCTCGATCGGTCCGAACAGGAAGGATGAGCCGTAGGAGGAGAAGCCGAGATGCTGCGGCGGCATCGGCCTGGCCCGCCAGTAGCCGTCCTGCGGATAGACCACGAGGACTTCATAGGATTTGTCCTTGCCGAGCTTCCAGAGCTGCACGAGATGCAGGCCCTTCTCGACCCGGTCTCCAACCTTGAAAGTGGTGTCCGCCGGACGCCAGAAGGTCGGGAAGGTGTAACCGACGAGCCAGTAATCGATGCTCTCGTAGAATGTCACCCGGCGCGGCGATGTCGGCGCGGTGAAGACGGGGTCGCCAGTCATGTCGCAGGCGGTCCAGTCAGCGTCCCAGTTATCGCGGACCAGCCCGGCGATATAGGCCGGATGTGCCGCCTCGATCTGGAACCGCCGCACTTCAGGCGAGATCGCCTTGATCGTGACGTTGTCCTTCTCGGCGCAAAGCACCGGCTCCGACTCGTTCTTCACCTCGACAGCGACATCGCCCGCAGCGTGCACCGGCGCCGCGAGAAGCAGGAGAGAGAGCGAGAGAGCGATTGGGCGGGCGAGGCTGAACATGACCATCCTTCGAAAACGGCTTTCGACGCCAGCATGGCGCAGGCCTGATGAATGCAAGCTGGCTGGTTCCCTCTTAGGGCGTGCGGGCAGCCGATGAAAGCATGCGCCTGCAGAGACGGACGTTGCGGCAGGCCGCCATTTCAACCGATGATAGGCGTTGATGCGCGGATCACTCGTGCCATCGGGGGACGCGTGCAAACAGAACTTCTGCTGGCGGGAGCCCTGGTGCTCCTCATCGGGCTGGTCCACTCCGTTCTCGGCGAAGTGCTGATCTTCCGGCGCATGCGCCGGGGTGGCCTCATCCCGACGATGGGCGAGCCGCTGCTACGGGAACGGCATGTCCGTATCATCTGGGCGAGTTGGCATCTCCCGAGCATTCTCGGCTGGGCGTTCGGCGTTTTGTTGATCTCCATCGCAGCCGCTGCAGGCGAACCCGTGGCGCCAGCCCTCGTCGTCCGCGTCTTGGCGGTATCGCTGGCCGTCGGTTCCGCCCTCGTGCTGGTTGCGACGAAGGGCAGGCATCCCGGCTGGTTGGGCCTTCTTGCGGCGGCAGCGCTGGCCTGGCTCGGGCAGCCGGCCGTTTGAGCAATGCGACGATGCCCGCCGCTCAGCCGTGCAGGACGGCGTAGATATCGCCCGAGTTGGCCGAATGCGGCAAATCACGCAGGAAGCCGCCCATTGCTTCGGCGCTGGCCTCCTCGGAGAGTTCGAGGAACTGGCTTTCACCCAGTGCGACATTGAAGCGATACGGCCCCAGCGTCTCAAGCAATGCGAGGCAGCCCTCAGCGACATCGCGCTGGATCGTTGTGAACTCGAACGAGATCACCGGTACCCGCCGCGAGAGCCCGGCAAGGACATTGGCCTCAAAACCCTCGACATCGATCTTGATGAAGGCAGGCTCGCCATAGCGCGAGATCAAAGCGTCGAGCGTCGTGCAGGGTACCGTGATCTCGCGATCCCAGACTTGGTCTGCCCAGCCCTCGGCGCCATGGGCGGCACCGACGAATTGCTCGGAGACGGTCGAGACGGTGGGATTCGCACTGTTGATCCTGAGCGTCACGGTGCCGGCCCGATCGCCGCAGGCGGCCTGCACCAGGGTGACATTTGGATCCCGCCCGTGAATGAGGCGAAGCGCACGCGCCGGGCCAGGTTGCGGCTCCAGCGCAACAACCCGCGCACCGAGCCGGCGGAAGGAGGAAACCCGGTCACCTACATGGGCGCCGATGTCGAATGCGAGATCGCCTGGCTTCAGGAAGCCGGAATAGAGCGCATCCATCGCGTCATGGTGCCCACGATCGCGGTGATAGACCCTGAGCGAACGTGCGATCGCCTTGGCCGTACCCCTGGGATAGGCCACGCCCATCACGCGCGCGTCTCCGCCTGGATGGCGACGAGTTCGGCCGGAGGATCGAAATCCTCAGGGACGCCGCAGAGGCCGCGGGCGACGAACCATTCGCCCAGCGCCGGGGCGGCGGTCAGCATGGCAAAGGGAATCGCCAGAACGTAGCCGGCGGTCAGCGGCAGCGACCAGAGCAGTACCGTGGGAGAGAGGATGGCGAGGGTAACGAAGATATAGAGCCCAAAAAGCAGATGCGGCCACAAACCTGCGAATGCCGTCGCAAACGACAGCGCGTGCGCATCGCGCGACTGGCCGTTCCAGCCGATCTTCGCTCGCCCGAAAGCAAGGCCGATCATGAACAGCGTCGTGCGGAAGGTCGAGACCGCGCCCTGCAGAAAGGCGAAGACGATCTCGATCAGCGACGAGGCGATGAAACGGCCCGTGCCGCCGTAGCGCTTCGCACCTCCGCTGGTCAGCAGGATATCGGCAAAGCCCGCCAGCTTGGGCGAGAGATACATCGTGAAGAACAACACGTAGAGGAAAGCCGCGAGCCCCGTCGGGTACCCGGCGATAGCGCCGTCCTCGATCACCTTCCAGGGCAGCAGCGCGATCATCAGCGTCCAGGCCGGCAGGCCAAGGAACATCAGGATTGCCCAGACGAGCTGGAAGCGGCTCATCGGCTTCAGGCCCGGCAGATCGAGCAGCTTGAGATATTGCAGGTTGCCCAGGCACCAGCGCAGGTCGCGCTTGGCGAATTCGAGCATGGTCGGCGGGTTCTCCTCCCAGCTTCCCATCTCCTCCGGCAACACGCGCACCTCATAGCCGGCGCGGCGCATCAGGGTCGCCTCGACCTGGTCATGGCTCATCACCGCCCCGCCCAGCGGCGGGCCGCCAGGCAGCACGGGCAGATGGCATTCATCGCGGAAGGGCGCGATCCGCACCATGGCGTTGTGCCCCCAGAAGGGCCCGCACTCGCCAATCCACCAGGCCGAGCCCATCGTGTAAGGCCGCATGCCGTGACGCATGCCGAACTGGAAGATCCGAGCGAAGGCCGATCTGCTCGGCATGCCGACGACGAGGCTCTGCAGGATGCCGAGCCGCGGATGGGCCTGCATCATGCGGGTCAGCCTGACGATCGCTTCGCCCGACATCACGCTGTCGGCGTCGAGCGGCAGCATCAGTTCGTAGCGATCGCCCCAGCGCTCGCAGAATTCACGGACATTGCCGGCCTTGAAACCGGTATTGTCGGTCCGGCGGCGATAGGTTACCCGGCCGCTCTCGCCGATCTCGCTCGCCCACCCCTCGGCGAGCGCCTCCTCCGCAGCGGCGACACGAGGATCATTGCTGTCGGAGAGCACGAAATAGTCGTACCAGCCGCCCTGCCCTGTCGCGTCAAGGCTTTGCTTGATCACGCGCAAGCGACGGAAGGCCCGCGCGGGGTCCTCGTTGCGAAGGGTCATCAATACTGCGGTGCGAACCGCCAGCGGCGTCGCGACATCGCCGTCAGCGGCAAAAGGCGCAACCTGCTCGCGCCCGTCCTCGACGCCATGCAGCAACCAGAGCCCGATGGCAGCATTCCAGAAGCCGAGCACGGTCCAGGGAGCTCCAAACAGGAAGGCGACGAAGATCACCATATCGGCGAGCGTCCAGCCGCCCGCCCCCAGCACGCGCGACAGCCCGAAGAGAAGGCCGGCGAGGGTGAAGAGATTGAGCACGAGAACCAGCAGCCGACGCGCCCTCAGCACGCCGATCGTCTGCAGCCCGGCGGGGGTCAGCCCCGGCAGAGTGTCGCCTGCCTCTTGCGCCACCGGCTGGAACGTGGTCGGAGCGGGGCGCTGGTTCATGGCGGTTTCCGTCATGCGATGGTGCAAGGCGAGGGTCTGCTCAACATGGCGCAGGAGCTAAAGCCGGCATTTGCAGCCGGCGCAAGTTCGACGGCGATGGGCCTCTGGTATGTGGCGCCGCGTGAATGCGCCCTGAACACCGTTGCGGTGCCCCCGGTGGGACCGGGCGATTGCCTTGTTCGTACACTCTGGAGCGGCATCAGCCGTGGCACCGAGCGCCTGGTCTTCGAGGGGCGCGTGCCGCCGTCCGAGCACGAGCGCATGCGCGCGCCGTTCCAGGAAGGCGCGTTCCCGTTCCCGGTCAGATACGGCTATTGCGCCGTCGGGCTGGTTGAAGACGGGCCGGCCGATATCATTGGCAAGACGGTGTTCTGCCTCCATCCGCATCAGAGCCACTTCGTGGCGCCGCGCGAACGCCTGACGGTCGTGCCCGATGCCGTTCCTGCTCGCCGCGCGGTGCTCGCCGCCAATATGGAAACCGCGCTGAATGCTCATTGGGATGCTGCATCCGGTCCCGGCGACCGCATTGTCGTCGTCGGAGGCGGCGTGCTCGGCCTGCTGGTTGCCTGGATTGCCGCACGGATACCCGGTGCCGACGTGACGCTGGTCGATATCGACCCCGGCCGCGCGACGCTGGCGGAGCAACTCGGCTTCGGTTTCGCGCAGCCCGGCGCCGCCCCTGAGAATGCCGATCTCGTCTTCCATGCCAGCGCCTCGGCGCCAGGGCTTGCCACGGCGATATCAGCGGCCGGTTTCGAGGCCCGCATCGTCGAGCTGAGCTGGTATGGCGAGGGCGCCGTGTCCGCCCCGCTCGGCGGCGCCTTCCATTCCAAGCGATTGCAGATCGTCTCCTCGCAGGTTGGGCAGGTCTCCCCTTCGCGCCGTTCCCGATGGGACTACGCCAGGCGCGCTCAGGCCGCGATGGCCCTCCTCGCCGACGAACGTCTGGACGGGCTGATCACGCAGGAAATCCTCTTCGCCGATGCTCCGGCGCAGCTTCCCGGCGTGCTGTCGGCCGATTGGCGCGGGCTTGCCGCAGTGCTGCACTATTGACCTGACACAGGCGGGTTGGCCAAGACAGGAGCCTGCCGACGCGCCGGCTCAAGGGAGTTTCACATGTTTTCCGTCGAAGTCCGCGACCGCATCATGATCGGCCACTCGCTGCCCGATCCGTTCTTCGGCCCGGCGCAGAACATGCACGGCGCAACTTTCGTGGTCGATGTCGCCTTCTTCCGCGAGCGGCTCACGCGCCAGAATGTCGTGGTCGATATCGGCGCCGCGCTCGACGTGCTGAACAAGACGCTGAAGCCGTTGAACTATCAGAACCTCGATGCGCTGCCGCAGTTTTCTGGCGTGCTCACCACCACCGAATTCCTCTGCAAATACATCTTCGACGCGATCGCCGGAGCCGCGAAGTCCGGGGCCCTCGGCGAGGATGGCGCCGGGCTGTCCCGCATCCGCGTCACCTTGCATGAGACCGACCTCGCCCGCGCCAGCTATGAGGGCGCCCTCGCGTGAGCGAGATCGTCTTCGCGATCCCCGGCGAGATCGACCTGCCTACGGGCGGCTATGGCTATGATCGTCGCCTGCTGCAGGAATGGCGCGGGAACGGCGTCGCAGCGCGCCATCTCCCCCTGCCCGGCTCCTTCCCAAACCCGACGCCGAAGGATCTCGACGAGACCGGGCGGCTGCTCCTGTCACAGCCTTCCGATCACGTCCTGCTGATCGACGGATTGGCCTATGGAGCCTTTCCGGAGAGCATCGCAGCCGATCTGGCCGGTCGCGTGGTCGCGCTGGTGCACCACCCTCTCGGCTTCGAGACCGGACTTGAAACGGAGCACGCCCGCCGGCTGATTGCGCGCGAAACCGCCGCGCTGCGTCATGCGAGCGCCATCATCGTCACGAGTCCGGCGACCAAGCGCCTTCTGGTCTCCGGTTTCGGTGTCTCCGCCGGACGCATCGCAGTGGCCGAACCCGGCGTCGATCGGGCACCGCGTGCTGCCGGCGGGCGCCCGGACGAGCCGCTGCAACTGCTCGCTGTAGGGTCCCTCGTCCCGCGCAAAGGCTACGACATCCTGGTTGAGTCCTTGCGCCCGCTGCAGGACGTAGCCTGGCGGCTCACGATTATCGGCTCAGCCGACCGGGCGCCCGCGACAACGCTCGCGCTCAAGGCGCAGATCGCGTCTTCCGGGCTTCAGGACCGGATCACGCTGGCGGGAGCCGTCGGCGAGGCCGAGTTGGCGCAGGCCTATGACAAGGCCGACATCTTTGTCATGCCCTCCCTCTTCGAGGGATATGGCATGGTGCTGACCGAAGCGATGGCGCGAGGGCTGCCGATCCTGTGCACGACCGGCGGAGCAGCAGCTGAAACTGTGCCGGATGCCGCCGCCATCAAGGTTGCTCCCGGCGATGCCGGCGCATTGACCCGGGCGTTGAGCGAGCTTCTGGCCGAATCGACTGGCAGAAAGCGCCTCGCCGATGCCTCCTGGGCCGCGGCCGAGACGTTGCCTCGCTGGCAAGACACCGCGACGATCGTCGCCGAGACCTGCCGAAAGGTGTTTGCATGAGCGGCTTTTCTCCGGACTGGCTGGCCCTGCGCGAGCCGGCCGATCACGCGGCACGCAACCCGCAATTGCTTGCAGCCGTTGGCGCCCATTTCTCCAGCCGCCCATCGCTCACCATCGTCGATCTCGGCTGCGGCGCAGGCTCCAACCTACGCGGCACCTATTCCGCGCTCCCCGCCCGGCAGCACTGGACGCTCGTCGATTTCGATGAGCGCCTGCTTGGCGTCGCTCGCGAGCGCCTCGCGGCCTGGGCCGATGACGTCCGCGAGCAGGGCGAGGAGCTCGTCCTGAGCAAGGGTGGCAAGACAATCACCGTCGATACCCGCAAGGCGGACCTGAACAAGGATCTCGAATGGGTCCTGGGCTGGCAGCCGGATCTGGTGACCGCCGCTGCCCTGTTCGACCTCACCTCGAAGCGATGGCTCGAACGTTTCGTCGCCGCACTCGTGAGCCAGAACGTCCCGCTCTACACGGTGCTGACCTATGACGGCCGCGAGCAGTGGCAGCCGAAACATGACGCCGACGCCAGGGTCCTGGCGGCCTTTCACCATCATCAGCACAGCGACAAGGGCTTTGGTCCAGCCGCTGGACCGGATGCTACGGAGGCGATGGCCGAGGCTTTCCGCAAATCCGGCTTCGCGGTTTCCACCGGCGAAAGTCCGTGGTTGATCGACGAGAGCCAGCGCGAATTGGCGGAGGCCCTGACCAAGGGCATCGCCGAAGCGGTCACCGAAACCGGCCATGTCGACCCCGCCACGGTCGCAGACTGGCTGGAGGCCAAGCGCGCGACCATCTCCGGGCTCGTCGGCCATCAGGACCTCTGGGCCCGGCCCGTCTGAAGCCGGTCGACTAGCGCGCCCCCGGCCACATCCGCCGCAACACGCCGTCTTTGCGGATGAAACGGTGATAGATCACGGCTGCGATATGCGCTGCGATCAGCAAGGCCATGCCGAGCGCCAGCCACCCGTGGATATTGAGCACCCTCTTCGCCATATCCTCATTCGGCGCAGCGAGTGCCGGTAGATCGAACAGATCGAAGACCGTCAGCGCTGGAAAGAGCGACACACCGATCCAGCCCAGGATCGGCACGATGAGCAGCAGGCAGTAGAGCAGCCAATGCACCAGATGCGAACCGGCCTTGTGCCACCACAGCAGGGTCGGCTCGTCGGACGGAGCACCATGCAAAAGGCGATAAGCCAGTCGCCCGGCCATCAGCCAGAGCAGCGTGAAGCCGATCAGCTTATGCGCACTGTAGAGGGAGTTGGTCAGTCCATCCCAGATATCGAGCGTCTTGCCGCGATAGGTCATCGCCAGGCCAAGCGGGATCATCACGAGGACGAGCGCGACGATCAGCCAGTGGAACCCCCGTGCGACCGGGCTGTAGATCTCTGCCATGCCCGATTTGCCCGCCTTGGCGTCGTGACTGATCACCCTGCTCTCCCGAGGCTTCCTGCTGTGGTTGGGTATGCCGCTACCTTCGCCCATTCATCTCGCGTTCAATCTCGCCTTCCTATACAGCTGGCGGCAACAGATTGGATGGCTGCTAAGTTCAGCCGACGTGAGGGTTTTGGCAACGGGAACCGTCTGCCCCCGGGAACGTTTCGAAACCGGGGTCAGTCGCGCATCCCTAGCGATTTCCTGATCGTAGAATAAACATTCCTCCGCCGCTCGCCGGTGCAATCTGACGGACAGTTCGATGCTCAAGTCGCCGATGTCTAGGTCGCGTACGCTCTTCGGCCGCTCGCAAGAAACCAGCCTCGTGACGGTCGATCGTGCGATCGCAGAATTTCGCGCCGCCCGACCGGTGCTCTTGCGCGATGGCGTCAGTCTGGCTCTGGCTCTGTCGGCGGAGCTCGCGGACGCTGATCTGGTTCAGCGTCTCGACGAACTTGCCGGTGGCCGAGCGCACCTCATTCTCAGCGCCGCGCGTTTGCGCAGGCTCGGAGCCAAGGGCCGGAGCGAAACCGGCATCCTGGCGATGCCGACGCTCGACCTTGCCCGGATCGAAACCCTTGCCCTGAAGATCGACGCCAAGGTCGATGCGCCCGTTGCGCCAGCCGGTTCGCTCGACGAAGCCGCGATCGAGCTCGCCAGGCTTTCGCTGGTTTTGCCAGCGACGATCCTTGTTCCGGTCGCGCCCGACGAGATCGCCGGAGAACCGTTGGTCGAGGTCACCATTCAGGCGATCAACGCCTACCGGGGCGAACAGGTCGCATCGCTGGCGATCGTCGGCCGGGCGCCGGTGCCGCTGGAAGGTGCGCCGGAGACCGAGTTCGTCGTTTTCCGCGGCGGCGAAGGCCTGCGTGATCAGGTTGCGATCATCGTCGGCAAGCCGGATCTCGACACGGCCGTGCCCGTGCGCCTGCATTCGGCCTGCCTGACGGGCGATCTCTTCGGTTCGCTGAAATGCGACTGCGGCGACCAGTTGCGCGAGACCGTGCAGTGGATGGCGGAGAACGAGGGTGGCATTCTGCTCTATCTGGACCAGGAAGGCCGCGGCAACGGCATCTCCAACAAGATGCGCGCCTACCGCCTGCAGAGTCAGGGCTGGGATACCTATGACGCAGACGAAGTGCTCGGCTTCGACCTCGACCAGCGGCATTTCGATTTTGCCGCCACGATGCTGAAGCAGCTTGGCGTGACCAGCGTCACGGCCTTGACCAACAACCCGCTCAAGATCGGCGCGATCAAGGCTGCGGGCCTCGAGGTCGCCGCAACCCAGCGCGTGCTCGGCCGGCCGAACGTCCACAATGTCCGCTATCTCGCCTCCAAGCGGGACCGTGCCGGTCACTTCATCGACATGGACGCGCTGATGGCGCGCGCCGCCCCGACGGATTGATCGAGGCTGCGGCTTCGGGCAGAGCTCACTGATGTCCGAGCCCGGCACCGCCCCCCCTCCGGTTCCCTCGACACGCTGGCCGCTGGCCAGCGTGTTCTGCATCGTATTCTGCGCCTGGCTGGCCCTGTCCTGGCCCTGGCTCTCGGGAATCGTCACCATTCCCTGGGACGCGAAGGCCCATTTTCATCCACAGCTGCAATTCCTGGCGACAGCGCTGAACCGCGGCCTTTCCCCGTTCTGGACGCCCTATGTCTTTGCCGGATCGCCGCAGGTCGCCGACCCGCAATCCCTGATCTTTTCACCCCCCTTCGCGCTGATCGCGATCTTCAATCCGGCGCCGAGCTTTCGCTGGAGCGACGGCGCAGTGCTCGCCACCTTGCTGGCGGGCGCCGTCGCGCTTGTGCTGCTGTTTCGCGATCGCAACTGGCATCCGGCCGGTGCTGTCGTTGCCGCTCTCGCCTTCGCCTTCGGCGCTTCCGCAGCCTGGCGCATCCAGCATATCGGGCAGGTGCTCAGTCTCGGCTATTTCGCCATCACGCTATTGCTGCTGTCGCGTGCGCTTGAACGCAGCTCGCTGATCTACGGCCTGGCGGCGGGCATCGTGGCCGGCCTCATGGTGCTTGGCCGCGATCAGGTTGCGTTGCTCGGCGTCTACGTCCTGGCCGGGCTGGTGATCGCCGCCATTGCCATGGCCGACAGGCCGCTGCGGGCCTTGCGCGCAAGCATCCTCCCGCTCCTCGCCGGGTCGCTCGGCGCCATCCTCGTCGCGACCGTCCCGATCCTGCTCACTGCCTTCCTGGCCCAGGAATCGAACCGTCCCGCAATCGATCTCATCGGTGCCGGAAAGGGTTCGTTGCACCCTGCATCCCTGCTCACCGGGCTGATCGCCAATCTCTATGGCGCGGCAGGGCCGCTCGAGAACTTCTGGGGACCGCCGAGCCCTGCCTGGGAACAGCGGTTCGGACCGCTCGATCTCTATCTCGCCCGCAACATGGGCGAGCTCTATCTCGGCTTCCTGCCGATGCTGCTGATCCTGACCGTCGGACTGGTGCGTGGCGCGCTGCTGCGGCGTGAGATCATCGCGATCACCATCGCAGCGCTGCTGGTGCTGGTCTACGCACTCGGTCGCTACACCCCCGGTTTCCGGCTGATCTTCGAGGCGCTGCCGGGCGTGAGTTTCTATCGGCGGCCGGCCGATGCGCTCTTCATCCTGGGGGCGCTGCTCGCGATCCTCGGCGGCTACCTGACCCATCTCGTCATGACCGACACGGCGCCACCCGCGCGGCTCTGGCAAGTGCTCGTCGAGGCCGCGCTTCTGATCGGCGCCCTTGGGCTCGCCCTCTGGCTCGCCTGGACCGTCGGACGTATCGGTGTCGCGACGATCCCGCTCGTCACGGCGCTCCTCTGCGCCCTCTTGAGCGCGGGCGCGTTGGTTGCGGCACGCGGGCTCGCGCTGAGAGGGGCAACGCTTGCGGCCGCTGCCTTGCTGGCGGCGACGCTGACGGTGGATCTCTCCGTCAACAACGGTCCGAGCGAATCCACCGCCCTGCCCTCGCAGAATTATGACGTCCTGCGCGCCGACAGCACGAACGAGACGATTGCCCTGCTCAAGCGCGAGACGGCCCGCACCGCCGCGCCGGATCGCCGCGACCGCATCGAGCTCGCGGGCATCGATTTCCACTGGCCCAACGCCAGTCTCGTCCATCAACTCGACAATACGCTCGGCTACAATCCCCTCAGGCTCGGTCTCTACAGCAAGGCCACGGGCGCGGGCGACCATGTCGCCTTACCGGACCAACGCACGTTCTCGCCGCTGATGCCGGGTTACCGCTCGCTGCTCGCCGACATGCTCGGCCTGCGTTTCATCGCGACCGGCGTCCCCGTCGAACAGATCGACAAAACCCTGAAGCCCGGCGACCTCGTTCAGATCGCCCGGACGCGTGACGGCTATGTCTACGAGAACCCACGCGCCTTGCCGCGCGTTCTGCTCGTAGAGAAGGCCGAGCGGGCCGATTTCGGCGCGATCCTGGCAAGCGGCCAATGGCCGGCAGGTTTCGACCCGAGAACCACGGTCCTTCTGGAGAGGGCCCCGCCGTCCCTGCCCGCCGGGCCGGCTCAGCCCGGCTCGGTCCGCATCGTCGATTACGGCACCACCGAAGTGGCTCTCGAAGCGGATGCACCGCGCGGCGGCTATGTCGTGCTCAATGATGTCTGGCATCACTGGTGGCAGGTCGAAGTCGACGGCAAGCCAGCTCAGTTGCTTCGCGCCAATGTCCTGTTCCGAGCGGTCGCTGTGCCGCCAGGGCGATCGAAGATCCGCTTCGTCTTCCGTCCCTTCGAGGGGCTCTACGCCGATATCGGAGCCTGGCTGAAGGCGCAGCGGGCGCCTCCCGTCTGAAGCGCGCTCAGGCGAGCGCGGCCATGGCCGCGACAGGCACGGCTGGCTGCCCGGCCAGGACGCGGGTGACGCCGGCCGGGTCGACCTCTCCATCCAGGATCGTCTCTTCGCGATGTATGCCGCCGGCGACGAAGAGGCTGTCGAAACCCATCAGGCGCGCACCAGCGAGATCAGTCCGCACCGCATCGCCGATCACCAGAACCTTGTCGGCTTCGATCTCGCGCCCCCCGCGAGCCTCCCGGGCAGCAGCGAGCGCCAGGTCATAGGCGGGGCGATGTGGCTTGCCGGCCCAGGCGACCGAGCCGCCAAGTTCCTCGTAAATCGTCGCAAGCGCTCCAGCGCAAGGCAGCAGATCTTCGCCGACATGCACGACGAGATCGGGATTGCCGCAGATGAAGGGAAGCTTGCGCGCCGCAAGCCGCGTCAGCAGCGGGCGATAATCCTCGGGCCTCTCGCGCCGATAGTCGTTCAGCTCCGTCGCGACGACGAGTTCCGCATCCGCTTCGTCGACGAGATTGACACCGAGGCCCGCAAACACCGCTTGGTCCGCATGCCAGCCGATATGATAGATTTGCCGCGTCGGGCTCGCTGCGATGAGCGCCTTGGTCACATCGCCGGAGGTCACCAGCCGATCCCAGGCCTCGCGAGGAACACGCTTGTCGTCGAGAACGCCGGCAATCTGCTCCGAGGGACCGGGCGCATTCGAGAGCAGCACGACCGCCCCGCCACGCTGCCGAAACTTGATCAACGCATCGCAAGCGGGTTCGAGGGCCCAGACACCGTCATGCACGACGCCCCAAACATCGCTGATGAGCACGTCATAGCCGGCGAGCAGATCGCCGGCCTGGCTCAGGATCGGAACATTCATCTCAATCAAGCCCTTGCCTCAACGGCCATCCGCGCCTCGACATCGACGCGCCTTGGCAGCGGCGCGACTGCGCCATAACCCAGCGTGGAAATTGCCGCCGCGACATTGGCGTAGGCGGCAGCGACAAAGGGATCGCCCGTGCGCACATATTCGGCGAGGAAGGCGCCGTCATAGCAGTCGCCGGCTCCGGTCGCATCGATCGCGTCGACCTTGATCGGCACGAAGCGCCGGCGCCGCTCCGGCGTCGCAACCAGCGAGCCCTCGTGGCCCAGCGTGAGCGCGACAATCCTTGCGCCAAGGCCGAGATAGAAATCCGCGATCGCATCCGGGTCGCTCAGGCCGGTCAACTGGGTCGCGTCGTCAAAACCTGGCAGGACGATATCGGCCATGGCGCAGGCGGCATGGATGATCGCCCGCGCCCGGGTCAGCGGCCAGAGCTTCAGCCTCAGGTTGGTATCGTAGGCCGTGGTGACGCCGCTCGCACGAGCCACGGCAAAAGCCTCGAACACCGCATCGCAGGCGCTTGCCGAAATCGCCTGGCTGATCCCCGACGCCTGCACCACCTTGGCCGAGCGAACAAGGTCGAGAGGCAGGTCGCGTGGTCCGCAGAGGCTCGCGGCCGAACCCGCACGCAGATACGAGAACACGTGCCCGCTCGGTCCGTGATCGACGAAATAGAGCCCGGTCGGCGCAGTTGGATGGGTCGTGACATGGCTGTCATCGACGTTTTCCCTGGCCCAGAGCTCACGGAATGAGCGGCCTGCGCTGTCATCCCCCAAAGCGCCGACATAGGCGACGCTAGCCCCCTGCCGCGCCGCGGCGATCGCGCAGTTGGAGGTGTCGCCGCCATGTCCGAAGCGGAAGGAGCCGGCCTCGCCGCGGGTCGCATTGAACTCGCCCAGCGGTTCGCCGATGCAGAGAATATCGAGTGTCTTATCCGTCACGGCACCGTCTCAGGCCAGAGCTGTTGGACGCGGCGAAAAGCCTGCGCGCCTTCCTAAAGCATCAGACGTCCAAGGGGGAAACGGTTTTTCCGCGGGGTTACGCGCTATTCCGCCGCTTCCCGGCTCGGCGGCGGCGCCAGCAGCTGATCGGCGATCCGTACGATCTCCTGCCGCAGAGCGGCATTGTCGCTCCGCACAGCCGGATCATCGACGGACTTCGCCTCCCGTCGCAACTGCGACAGTTCCTGCTTGGTGCGCGCAAGCTCGGCTCGCACCTGAGCCAGTGCCCCCTGCAGGGTCTGCGCTTCCGCATGCTCGGTTTCAAACCGGGCATCCCGAGCCCGCAACTCGTTCTGGGCCTGCGCGACCTCGGCGGCGGCCCGCTGCTTTCTGGAGGCGTTCATGGATTTCTCCTGCGCCAATTCCGCTTCGAGTTCCTGCTTCATGCGCGCCTGGTGGTCGCGCTCCTCCTCGACCTTGCGGGCGAGTGCTGCGAGACGACCAGCCTCCGCAGCGACCTCAACCGCGCCGGAATCCGCAGCCGCAAGGCCTGCCTCGGCTTGTATCGCGCGTGCGGCGAGGGCCTCGGCGCGCAGTCTTTCGCTGTCTCGATCGGTCGCCATTGCCTTCAGCGCCGCCGCCGCCTGATCGACCGCGCGCCGGCTCGCTGCCAATTGGGCTGCGAGTTCGCCACGCTCTCCCTCGATCACCATGATGCGCGTGCGGCCCTCGACCTGCGCAACGCGGTAGGCATCACCCTCCTGACGGGATTGCGCGAGTTCAGCCTCACGCTCCGCAAGCAGTGCTTCGGTCCGCTCGAGCGCCGCGCGCAATTCTGCCAGCTCTTCGGTGCGTGCATCGAGATCGGACCCGGTGCCGTGCAACGCAAGCCTGGCCTCGTTCAGGCTGTGCTCCAATGCACCAAGATCATGGATCCGCTGTTGGATCGTACCAGTGGCCAGCGCCACCGCCGCGGTTTCCCTGGCCAGCGCGTCGCGGGTTTCGGAGAGATCGGTGCGCGTGGCCGCCAGATCGCCCTCGAGCCCGCTGATGCGGTCTTCGCGGGCACCGAGCTCCCGCTCGAGCCGCCCGATCGCCATGTCGCGGCGGCCGAGTTCTTCCATCGCCCCAGCCCTTGCAGCAAACCCGCTTTCCGCCCGTTGCTCGAGAGCCCGCGCCTGCATCGCCAGTTCCGCCCGTAGATGATCTCGATCGGCTGCGATCTCCGCCAGCGAGAGCGGGAACGCCGCCTCTGCCCGCTTGCGAGCCAGGCGGTCGGCCCGTCGGGCAAGCGCCGGCAATGCCGCCAGCGCCAGCAGAATGGCTGTCAGGAAGCCGAGCGTGACGAGCATGACGGCTTCGATCAAATCACCGGGCTCCGATCAGGAACGATTCCAAGAGCGAAACCCTGCCATGACAACAGCGCCATGGCCAGCAAAACGAGCCCTCCCGATCAGAACGGGTTCCAGGTCGCCTGCGGCGTGAACTTGAGATAGCCGAGATTGACGCCGAGCCGCCAGCCGACGCCGGTCCGGATCGGCACCAGCGTCACGCCCTCGGCTGCCATTGCAGTGAAGCCGAAGCCCCCGACAAAGTAGACCGAGCCGTCAATGCCGACGAAGCGCTGATAGAGCGCATCGACGACCGGCAGGTTGTAGACCAGCATCATGGTGCGGGCGCCTTCTCCGCCGAAGTCGAAGCCGACGGACGGGCCCTGCCAGAACACTTTGCGATCGCCGGCATTGCGCGTGAACAGCGTGCCCTCGCCGAAGCGGAGGCCGCCGACGAAGGCACCGGACGCCTCCTGACCGAGAACATAGCCATTGGGTTCGCCCCAGCGACGGACCGCCTCCTCGATCGTCAGCGCAAGTCCGCGCGAGACATTGCCAAAGAACTGATGACCGGAGCTGACGAGCTCGGTCTGGGAAAAGGACTTCGGATTCTGGCTCTGCGCCAGGACCGGCAGGCTGCTCAGGCCAAGGGTGGCCGAGACAACCGCACCGGCCAGAAGGGAACGGCGAGTGAGATCCATTGAGGAAACTCCGGGCTAGGCGTCGCATCCCGGCCGGGTGGCCGGATGCGCGGCGGGGCACGGCATCACGCGAATGCGCGACAATTCAGTAACCAGTTTGATACGCCCCAAGAGTATCCAACCCGTGAAGATTGCGCGGAGGTGCTTCCCCGCCGTCACCCAGCAAAGGAATCTGTGATGAAGGCCGTAAAATGGCAGCGCTGGATTTCGATCGCGGTCGGTGTCCTCGCCCTTGCCATCGCGGTCCAGCCGGTGCTGGCCCAGCCGGCGGCGCTGCCCTATGGCCTTCCGGAATTGCCTGCAATTGGCGAGGAAATGCAGCGCGACATCCGTTCCGGGCTGGCATTGCGCGGCTTTGACCCCGTTGCCTACCAGGCAGAAGGCCGCGCGGTTTCCGGTCGCCCGGACTATGAGCTGGTCTATGACGGAGCAGTCTGGCGCTTCAGCACGGCCAGCAATCGCGAAGCCTTTCGCGATTCGCCCGATATCTACGAGCCGGCCTTTGCAGGTTTCGACCCGCTCGCGGTTGCCGATGGGCGCGCGGTCGAGACCGACCCGCGTCGCTTCGCGATCATTGATTCGCGGCTCTTCCTCTTCCGAAGCGAAGAGAACAGGCGCCGCTTTACCCAGGAATCCTCCCTGCGCCAGCTTGCGGAATCCAATTGGCAGCGCGTCAGCCAGCAGATCGCTCGCTAACGCATCGGCCCGAAAAGCGGATTGCGGTTTTCGGACAAGCCGACGCAACCAAGGAAGATTAGGAAACGGGATACGATTGTCCGGTCCTAAGGTCTAACCAACGGTACTCGTCTTGCCGACAGGCGTCAGTTCCTTCGCAAGTGCGATCGCGCGCCCGGCCAATCCCTCGTTGCTGGCCGCCACGAAGGACGGATTGCGATAGTGCCGCTCGGCGCCGCCATAGTGCAGCACATTGCCGTCGAGCTGCCGGACGACGCCGCCCGCCGCGGTCAGAATCGCGTCGCCTGCGGCAATATCCCATTCCATCGTGGTTCCTCCGCGGACATGAAGGTCGGCCTCGCCACTGGCGATCAGGCCGAATTTCACCGCCGAGGACATCGGCATCTGTTCACTCTTGCACATCGCGCTGAGAACGCTGCTGCTGAGTGCGTCTCCGTGAAAGCGGCTGACCAGCACGACCGGACCGGTCGCCGGAGTGGGACGGGCGACGATGCGTTGCGCCGCACCGAGCGTTGAGCCGTCCGGCGCGATGGCCTGCGCAAAAGCATCTTCCCCCGCAAACCAGAGCCGTCCGATCTCCGGCGCGGCAATCGCCCCCGCGATCGGCCGCGTGCCGCTGATGATGGCGATCGCGACACAGTAGCTGCCACCAGCTGCCAGGAATTCGCGCGTGCCATCCAGCGGGTCGAGCAGGATGAAGACGGGGGCAGGCTGAGCGGTTTCGACGCTTTCTTCGCTGATCACGGGGAAATCCGGCAGCAGCCGCGTGAGGGCCGCCTTCGCGGCGTGATCGGCGGCGAGGTCAGCGGAACAGACCGGCGAACCGTCCGCCTTGCTCCGCACGTCCCTTGCAGCGCGCATGGCCAAAAGCACGGCGCCGCTGAGGCGCGCCGCCTCGGCCAGCTTCTCAGCCAGCGCATTGCGGTCGGAAAGGCGCGGATCATCGGGCGCTATCATGCGGATTGGGCGCCCATTCGCTGTTCTGCTGGCCAAAACACAGTTAACCACATGCAAACCAAGATCGCCTCATACCTTATCCTATCGGCGCTTCATTTGCCATGAGCGCCCCGAAACGCTGTTCCCAGGACATCTGCCATGACCGACATCTCGCTCGAGCCGCTCGATCTGGCTGCGCTTCTTTGCAGCCGGGTCTGCCATGACGTGATCAGCCCGGTCGGCGCCATCGTCAACGCGCTCGAGGTTCTGGAGGAAGACGACCCCTCGATGCGAGATTTCGCACTCGAGCTGATCAAGAAGAGCGCGCGCAGCGCGTCCGCCCGCCTACAATTTGCCCGGCTTGCCTTCGGCGCGGCGGGGTCGGCAGGCGCGATGATCGACCTCGGCGATGCCGGCACGGTCGCGAATGGCTTCCTGAACGATGACAAGCTCTCGCTCGACTGGGAGGCCCCGCGCGCGTTGCTGCCGAAGAATCAGGTCAAGCTCGTGCTCAACCTGCTGATCCTCGCGACGCAGGCGGTGCCGCGCGGCGGACGCCTCGTCGCCCGCACCACCCTGGAGGGCGAGCAGGGCAGCTTCCATATCACCGCCACCGGTTCTCATGCCCGCATTCCGGCCCATGTCGAGGAACTACTCGCCGGCCGCTCCGAGACGGGCACGATCGACGCCCACGCCGTGCAGCCGCTTTACGCCGGCATGGTCGCCCGCGCGGCCAACATGAAGGTCGCCTTCTCAATCGACGGCGACACCGTGACGATCACGGCCGACAAGGCGGACTGAGCCATTTCGGCCGAGAGCGCAGGAACATCGCGCTTTCAGTCCTGTCTCAACCGATCATAAACCCTTCCGCTGCATAGATGGGCGCTGCATTGTTGCGTGGGTAATGGTCTTCGGCATGGACGAATTGCTCCAAGAGTTCCTTGGCGAGACTGGCGAGCATCTCGACACCGTCGACAGGGAGCTCGTGCGCTTCGAGCAGGAACCCAATAACCGCGATATTCTGCGCAATATCTTCCGGTTGGTTCATACCGTGAAGGGCACGTGCGGGTTCATTGGCCTGCCGCGCCTCGAAGCCCTGACGCATGCGGCAGAATCCGTGATGGGCCAGTTCCGCGACGGCGCAACCGTGAACGCGATCGCCGTGACCGCGGTTCTCGAAACCATCGACCGCATCAAGGAAATCATGGCGGAGCTGGCCGACAAGGGCCAGGAGCCAGCCGGCAGCGACGAGGTCCTGATCCGCGAATTGCAGGCGCTGGCAGACCAGGCCAAGAAGGAGCTGGCACGGTCCCCCGCGGTCAGCCCATCGGACCCGGTCGCCGCCTACCTGGCCCGGCACGCTCTGTCTGCGACCGATGACGGCCTCGACCTCGTCTTCCAGAGCGCCCCCGGACCGCAGCGCGGACCGGACGGGCGCATCGAAAGCGCGGCGCGCCACGACGCTACCGCCGAAGACGCCTCCCCCCGCGAGAGCCGCTCGGCGGGTCCTGCGAGCCTGCGTGTCAATGTCGACACGATCGAGCATCTGATGACGATGGTCTCGGAGCTCGTGCTGACCCGCAACCAGTTACTCGAGATCTCGCGTCGCCAGGATGACGCCGCACTCAAGGCGCCGCTCCAGCGTCTGTCCCTGATCACCGCCGAACTGCAGGACGGGGTGATGAAGACCCGCATGCAGCCGATCGGCAATGCCTGGTCGAAGCTGCCGCGCATCGTGCGCGACCTCAGCGGCGAACTCGGCAAGCGCATCGAGCTGGTCACCGAAGGTGCCGATACCGAGCTCGATCGGCAGATCCTCGACCTGATCAAGGACCCCTTGATCCATATGGTGCGCAACTGCGCCGATCACGCGATCGAGCCACCGGCCGACCGTGTCGCCGCTGGCAAGCCGGCCCATGGCACCATTCGCCTCGCCGCCTATCACGAGGGCGGGTCGGTCACCATCTCCATCTCGGATGACGGTCGCGGCCTCGACTTCGAGCGCATTCGCCGCAAGGCGCTACAGCAAGGCCTTGCCCATGAGGGCGAGATCGAGCGCATGAGCGAAGCGCAGCTCAGCCGCCTGATCTTTCATCCCGGGTTCTCGACCGCGGAGAATGTCACCGCGATCTCCGGGCGCGGCGTTGGCATGGACGTGGTCAAGTCGAATATCGACGCCATTGGCGGGTTGATCGACATAGCCAGCACCGCGGGTGCCGGCACCTCACTGACCATCAAGATCCCGCTCACGCTCGCCATCGTTGCAGCCCTGATCGTGGCCTGCGGCGAACAGCGCTTCGCCATCCCTCAGATCGTCGTGCGCGAGCTCGTCCGTGTGAAGGCCGGGGCCGATCACCGCGTCGAGCAGATCAACGGCACACCTGTCCTGCGGCTGCGCGGCCGATTGCTACCGATCATCGCACTTGCCGGATTGCTGAACGACGGTCCCGCGGAAGCAGATGACGGGTTCATTGTGGTGACACAGATCGGCGAACGTCAGTTCGGCATTCTGGTCGACACCGTGTTCCACACCGAAGAAATCGTCGTCAAACCGATGTCGACGAAGCTGCGTCACATCCCGATCTTCTCCGGCAACACCATCCTTGGCGATGGCGCGGTCGTGTTGATCGTCGATCCCAATGGCGTCGCCAGCCTCGTCGGAGCGACGACCTCTGCCGATGCCCCCGAGCAGAACGCGGCCAGCGGCCCCTCCCCCGTCGGTGAGCGCACGACCATGCTGGTGTTTCGCACCGGTGCCGACAGCCTGAAAGCCGTACCGCTCTCGCTCGTCACACGGCTGGAAGAGGTCGAGGCAGAGCGGTTCGAGATCAGCGGAGGTCGCGTGCTGCTGAACTATCGCGGCCGTCTGATGCCGATCATCCCCGTCGGCGAGACACAGGTGAAGAGCAAGGGCCTGCAGGCACTCGTCATCATCGCGGAAGGCGAGCTGACCATGGGCCTCGCCGTCGACGCGATCGTCGACATCGTTGACGAGGTTCTCGATGTCGAGTTGCAGGCCATGCTCGACCAGGGCGCCGTTGGGTCGGCGATCATCAGGGGGCGCGCCACCGAGATCCTCGATCTGGCGCACTATTTGCCCAAGGGCGATCCGAACTGGTTGCGGGCCAGCCGCCGCGAAGGCATGTCCAGCAGCGCGCATGTCCTCATGGTCGAGCCTTCCGAATTCCTGCGCGAAATGCTGGCCCCCGTCCTGAAGGCCGCAGGACTTCGCGTCACACTGGCCGCCGATATCGCCAGCGCCCGCCAGCATGTCGCCGCCGGCGGGCTCAACGGCGTGTTGATCGACCTCGACCGCTACACCGAAGCAGCGCTCGGCTTTGCGGCCGAATTGCGTGACGGAGAAGACGGCGATGCGTTCCGGATCCTCGGCATGACGACCCTCGCCACCCCGGAGCTCTATGCGCTCGCAACGCAGGCGCGCATGGACGCCATCGTCGCGAAATTCGACCGCCGCGCCTTGCTCGCCGAGCTGGCAGACAACCGCTCCAGGCTGAGGCAGGCGGCATGAGCTCACAGCAGATCAACGCACGTCCCGCCCCTGACGCAGCGGGTTTCACGGAGTCCCTCGACTACGTCACCGTGACCATTGGCGAGCAGTTGCTCGGGCTGCCGATCGGCCGCGTGCAGGACGTCTTCAATACCAGCCGCATCACTCCGGTGCCGCTGGCCCCGCCCGAAATCATCGGCCTGCTCAACCTGCGCGGGCGGGTGGTGACCGCACTCTGCCTGCGCAAGCGGCTCGGCCGGGAGCCCCTGCTGAGCGGAGCCAAGGAGTTGGTTGCGGTGGGGATCGATCATGGTGGAGAGGCCTACGCCCTGATCGTCGACGCGGTCGGCGAGGTGTTCCGTCTCGATCACTCCACGCTGGAGCCCGTGCCAGTTCATCTCGACCGCGCCTGGGCCTCCCTGGCAGCCGGCGTTCACCGCCTCGAAGACCGCCTTCTCGTCGTACTCGACATCGACGCAGTGCTGAAGATCGACCTGCCTTTGGCTGCCTGAGCTGCGGCGCGCCCATTCTGGAGAATGACCATGAAATATTGCCTCGTCGTCGATGATTCAGCGGTGATCCGCAAGGTCGCGCGCCGCATTCTCGAGGGTCTCCAGTTCCGCATCGCAGAAGCCGAAGACGGCGCCCGGGCGATCGATGCCTGCAAGGGCGAGATGCCGGACGCTGTATTGCTGGATTGGAACATGCCGATCATGGACGGCTATGATTTCCTGCGCACCCTGCGGCAGATGCCAGGCGGCAAACGGCCCAAGGTCGTCTTCTGCACGACCGAGAACGACATTGCCCATATCGCGCGCGCCATGCACGCCGGCGCCGACGAATACATCATGAAGCCGTTCGACAAGGAGATCGTCGCCTCCAAGTTCCATCAGGTCGGCCTGCTGTGACAAGTCGCGCCGCGGCCCGTGCTGTCGCGGCACATATCTCGGCGACCCATTGGTGGCCCGCCCAGCCAGCCCTGCTCTCGACGCACAGGGGTCGTGCCGAATGATGAGCCCTCGCTCATCCAGCCATGGCAGAACAGCCATCCGTCCGAAGACCGTCGTCATCGCCGACGACTCCGTCGTCGTGCGCGGGCTGTTCGCACGCTGGCTCGGCGAGAGCGGCCATTTTCATGTCGTCGCGGTGGCGGGCGACGGTGAGATGGCCGTGGAGCATGCCACGCGCTACCGACCGGATATCATGGTCCTCGACCTCGACATGCCCGGCCTCGACGGTCTTGCAGCGCTGCCCCAGATCGTCAGGGAGAGCCCGAAGACTGCGGTCCTGTTGGCCACCACGCTAACGGAACGCAATGCCCGCCTTGCCCTGCAGGGCATGACCATGGGCGCCATGGACGTGCTGCCCAAGCCCGAAAGTCGCACCGGCATGACGCTGTCGCTGGATTTCCGGAGCGAATTCCTGATCAAGCTCAGCAGCATCGCACAATCCTCGCACGAGGCGTTGCTGCCTTTCAGCGAAATCTCGCCTGAGCCGGGTCTGCCGAGCGGCATCATGGATCTCAGGCCGCTGATCTCGATGATGCCGCGCTACCTCGTCATCGGCGCCTCGACAGGCGGCCCCCGCGCCGTGGCCAAGGTCCTCACCGATATTGGCGATGGCCTCCACGACCTGACGACGCTCGTCGTCCAGCATATGCCTCCGCTCTTTACCGCGTCCTTCGCGGAACAGCTCTCCGGGCAGATCAGTGTCAGGGCACGCGAGCCTTTCGATGGCGAAAGACTGAGCAGGGGCACGGTCTATATCGCGCCGGGAGGACGTCATCTCGGTATCGATCGCAGACTCGGCCATATCGTCGCGAGCATCGGCGACGGGCCGCCGGTACGCTTCTGCAGGCCGGCCGTCGATGTACTCTTCAGCGAAGCTGCCAATCACCTCGGTCCGGCCGCGCTCGGCCTGGTGATGACCGGGATGGGCAGTGACGGCACGGACGGCGCGGGCGCGTTGCGCCGCGCCGGCGCCGCCGTGATCGCACAAGACGAAATGTCGAGCACGATCTGGGGCATGCCAGGCTCCGTCGTGCGCGCCCGCCATGCCAGCACCGTTGTCGCGCTCGACGGCATCGGCCCCGCCATTCGTGCGCTCGTGCGTGGAGGGTCCTCGGCATGACGGAGGCCGATTTCGACTTCCTGCGCACGCTGCTGCATCTGCGCTCGGGTCTCTCCCTCAGTACCGAGAAACGCTACCTCGTCGAGAGCCGGCTCGGCATCCTCTGCCGAAAGCGAAATATCGCGGGGCTCGGTCCGCTTGTGCAGCGCCTCCGGCTCGAGGGCGATCGCGGCCTGGAGCATGCCGTCGTCGAGGCGATGACCACCAACGAGACCCTGTTCTTTCGCGACCGGACCCCATTCGATCTGTTCCGCAATGTGATCCTCCCCGAGAAACTCGCTGCGAATGCTGCCCACCGCTCCTTGCGGATCTGGTGCGCCGCAGTTTCGACGGGACAGGAAGCCTATTCGCTGGCCATGATCCTGGACGAGATGGCGGCGCAGTTGACGGGTTGGAGGATCGAGATCGTCGGGACCGACATCTCCGCCGACGTCCTGGAGCGCGCCCGTGGTGGGCTCTACACTCAGTTCGAGATCCAGCGCGGCCTGCCGATCCAACTCCTGCTGAAGCATTTCCGGCAGGAAGGCGACAAGTGGCGCATCTCCGAGCAAATTCGCGCGATGGTCGAGCTGCGGCAGCACAACCTGCTCGATTCGAGCGGTCATTTCGGCCTCTTCGACGTGATCCTTTGCCGCAACGTGCTGATCTATTTTGACGTTCCGACCAAGGCGCGGGTCATGGCCGCATTGGCCCAGCGGCTCGCCCCGGATGGAGCCTTCCTGCTCGGCGCCGCCGAGACGGTGATTGGGATCACCACCAGCATCGTTCCGGACAAGCAGCATCGCGGCCTCTACCGCGACGGCCGCTCCGCCAAGGCACAGTCGCCCGGTCTCGGCTATCCCTTCGACCGGCCGCGCCCGCTGCCCACGGCCGGCTCCCGCCTCTGATCATCGGACTGGATATCGTATCCGGTCGACGATCGAACCTTCTATGCTTGCATCAGCTCGCCCGAAAACCGCAATCCACTTTCGTGGCCGATGCTTTGGGCCGCCGTTGCCATAAACAAAAACCCCGCCTCTCGGCGGGGTCCCGTCAACCTGTCGTGTACATCCGACGATCAGGCTGTATCTCTTGTCGCATCCGATCGTGACGACCGGATGACACCGATCACGCCGGAATGCGTTCCTCGACATCGTTCGGCTCGCGCAGCACATAGCCGCGCCCCCAAACGGTTTCGATGTAGTTCTTTCCGTCCGACGCATTGGCGAGCTTCTTGCGGAGCTTGCAGATGAAGACGTCGATGATCTTGAGTTCCGGCTCGTCCATGCCGCCATAGAGATGGTTCAGGAACATCTCCTTGGTCAGCGTCGTGCCCTTGCGGAGCGAAAGCAGCTCCAGCATCTGGTATTCCTTGCCGGTCAGGTGCACGCGGGCGGCATCGACCTCGACGGTCTTGGTGTCGAGATTGACGACGAGATCGCCCGTGGTGATGACCGACTGCGCATGCCCCTTCGAGCGGCGCACGATGGCGTGGATGCGCGCGACGAGCTCGTCCTTGTGGAAGGGCTTGGTGAGATAGTCGTCGGCGCCGAAGCCGAGGCCCTTCACCTTGTCCTCGATGCCGGCAAGACCGGAGAGGATCAGGATCGGCGTCTTCACCTTCGCGACGCGAAGGGAGCGCAGCACCTCATAGCCCGACATGTCCGGCAGGTTCAGGTCGAGGAGGATGATGTCGTAATCGTAGAGCTTGCCGAGATCGACACCCTCTTCGCCCAGATCGGTCGTATAGACGTTGAAGCTCTCTGATTTGAGCATCAGCTCAATGCTCTGGGCGGTTGCGCTATCGTCCTCGATCAGCAGAACCCGCATGTCACGTCCCCAATTTCGCCCCGAGGCAAGCTCGACCACATTCTCATCCGAACCCTCATGGCTCTGGACGACCAGGCGCTTGCCCGATGAAACGCCACGCGACACGCTACTGGGAAAATGGTTAACAAACCGTGATTCCCGAGCGCAAGCGCTTCCAGGGAGAAAGTGAACGATCCTTGTCGAGGTGAGTCGAAATTGACACGGATCGGGAGACCTTCGCCCGCGAAATCGCCTTTCGCGGAGGACTGTTCCGAGGAACAGGGGCAAAAAGCCCCTGCGACACGACACAGCCTCGATGCACAGTGTTAATCACAGAGGTAAATGAAAGATTGACGGGACGGGGAATGAGCGGCGCAAAGCACGGCACAGACAGGTTATCCGACCTCGCCGCCACAATCGGCAACCTCGATGCGGTAACGACATTCGGCCGGGTGACGGGCGTGCGTGGCCTGATGGTCGAGGTCTCCGGACCGATCGGCGCCATGAGCCTTGGCGGGCGCATTGAGATCGAGATCGCGCCGGGAACGCGTGTCCCCTGCGAAGTGATCGGCTTTTCCGGCGAAAAGGCGCTGGTGATGCCCTATGGCGGCCTCGACGGAGTCCGCCGCGGCTGCCCCGCCTATGTGGACAAGGCGGCTCCGGGCATCCGGCCGACCAATGCCTGGCTCGGCCGAGTTGTCGATGCGCTCGGAAGACCTGTGGATGGCGGCCCGCCCCTGCCTCAGGGAGAACATCTCAGCGCCTTCCGCGCCGACCCGCCGCCCGCGCATGCTCGCCGCCGCGTCGGCTCCCCGCTCGATCTCGGCGTCCGCGCCCTCAACGCCTTCCTGACCTGCTGCCTTGGCCAGCGCATGGGTATCTTCGCCGGCTCGGGCGTCGGCAAATCGGTTCTTCTCTCCATGCTGGCCCGCTACGCACGCGCCGATGTCAACATCATTGGGCTCGTCGGCGAGCGCGGCCGCGAGGTCCAGGAGTTCCTGCAGGACGACCTCGGTCCGGAGGGTCTGGCGCGCTCGGTCGTGGTGGTCGCCACCTCCGACGAGCCGGCGCTGATGCGCAAGCAGGCCGCTCTCACCACCCTCACCTTGGCCGAATACTTCCGCGACCAGGGCGCGCAGGTGATGTGCCTGATGGACTCGGTCACGCGCTTTGCCATGGCGATGCGCGAAATCGGCCTTGCCGCCGGGGAGCCGCCAACGACCAAGGGTTATACGCCGACCGTCTTCGCCGAGTTGCCGCGCCTGCTCGAACGCGCCGGCCCCGGGATCGGAGAAGGTGCCATCACCGGACTGTTCACCGTGCTGGTCGACGGCGGTGACCATGATGAACCCGTCGCCGACGCAGTGCGCGGCATTCTCGACGGCCATATCGTCATGGAACGCTCGATTGCCGAACGTGGGCGCTACCCGGCAATCAACGTGCTGAAATCCGTGTCACGCACCATGCCGCGCTCCTGCGACCCGTCCTACTACCCTGTCGTCCAGAAGGCTCGCGCGACGCTCGCGACCTATTCCGACATGGAGGAACTGATCCGGCTTGGCGCCTATCGCCAGGGCGCATCGGCTGAGGTCGACGAGGCCATCCGCCTCAACCCACAGCTCGAAGCCTTCCTGAAACAGGCCAAGGACGAGGCGACGTCACTGGGGGAAGGCTACGCCAGGCTCGCAGCCATCATGGCGAGCTGACGCGGCGCACCAGGATCAGCATCGCCACCAGCGCACCGGTCTGGATCGCCGCCGAGATCATCAGCGTCGCGCTGCTGCCAAAGCGCTCGATCATCACGGCAAAGAGCAGCGGCGCGGCTGCGAAAGTCAGGTTCTGCGGAACCGTCAGCCGCCCGAGCATGGTCGCAAAGCCGCGCCGACCGAACAGCGAGAGCGGCAAGGTGGCGCGTGCCACGGCAATGACGCCCATGGCAGCGTTGAAGGCGGCGACGAAGCCGATGGCCGAAAGCGCGGTTCCTGACGCCAGCGCCATGTAGAGGCAGGAGAGCGGCCCGAGCACGAGGCCGACCAAGGCCACACGCTCGACAGCGAAGCGTTCCCCGGCCAGGACGTCGACCAGGCGCGCCACAAGCGTTGCAAGCCCGCCCAGCGAAGCGATCGTGACCGCCGTGGCGCTGGTCAGTCCCGAATTCTCCAGCAGGCCAATGAGGTGGAGCGGCAGCCCCCAGGAGACCAATCCGCTTGCCGAGAAGGCGAAAGCCAGCAGCCAGAAGATCGGGCGACGCTCTTGCGCAGGCACCCTGCCCTCATCGGCAGGCAGAGCCGCCGCTGCCGGGCCGGCAGCGGGTGCGTGAGGCGTTGTCACCGGGATGGCGAGATGGATCGGCAGCACGATCACGATCTGGATCGCCGCAAAGATCAACAGGGCCGCGCGCCAGCCATAGGCAGCGCAAAGGGCTGCGGATAAGGGCCAGAACACGCTCGAGGCAAGCCCGGTGACCAGCATCATCACGCCGATGACCCGACGCGTTCGCTCTCCCATCAGTTGCGCGACCGTGACATTGCCGACATTGGCGAGCGTCAGCGAGTGGCCGATACCGATGACGAACCAGGTTGCCAGGTAGCTGATCGGCCCCTGTGCCGCCGCGAGCAAGGCCAGGCCCAGTGCGCAGATCACGGCCCCGGCACACATGGCACGCCGCGTTCCGCGACGATCGAGATGTCGCCCGACCATCGGCGCGACCACCGCACCGGTCACGAGCAGGATGGTGATGCCTCCGAAGACGACCTCCCCGCTCATCCCGAGATCTCGGTCGAGATAGGCGGCCAGAACCGACGGCGCGTAATAGGTCGATCCCCAGCCGATAATGCGGGTGAGAGCAAGGCCGCAGAGCAGCGGCCAGTGCTCCGGAAGGCGTGATGAGGCGAGCAACGGAAAGCGATCCGGGAGGGAAAGATGGGCGAACGCCCTAGTAACCGGTGTAGACATTATAGGGGACACACACGGCACGGCAGCAGCGGCGACGCGGGCTCAATATGCGTCGAAAGCGGGCGGCCTCGGTAAGAAACGGTCAACCTCCTTGCGCCATTGTACTTTTCGTCTCGCGGATCAAGTTCCGGCGGCGAACCGAGGGGTCGGGGAGCCGCCATGCGTAACCAGGAGTTGGACACGACATGAAGTCGCGAGAGACCCTCTTGCGTCTCAAACGCTTCCAGGTGGACGAAAAGCGTCGCCGGGTAAGCCAGATTGAGATGATGATTGCGGATTTCCATCGCATGGCGACCGATCTGGATCGTGAGATCCAGAGCGAGGAGACACGGGCCGGTATCTCCGACCCTGCTCATTTCGCCTACCCGACCTATGCCAAGGCGGCACTCGGACGCCGCGACAACCTGCGGCAGTCGGCGGATAATCTGAAGGGCCAGCTCGACGAGGCCAAGGCCGAGCTTCAGGAAGCCTTCGAGGACATGAAGAAGGTCGAGATTCTCGACGATCGCGAGCGCGCTTCCGAGCGGGCCGCGGAAGCAGCGCGCGACCAGTCGATGATGGATTCGATCGGGCTGCGCTCGCGCGCCTGACCGTTTGGCTTCAGGGATCTTGCACGAAAAAGGGCGGGAGGCCGCTAGCCTCCCGCCCTTTTCTCATTCGATCACCGGATGATGCCGCACGGAGTCGCGCGGCATATGCCCCGCCAGCCGCGGATCATCGTCGACCTCGACGCTGCGCTTGAAGACCGTGAACCCCGAGCGCTGATAGAATTCCGGCGCGCTCTGATGATCGAGCGTGCAGGTGTGTACCCAGAAGCGCGAAATCGGCTGGGCCCAGGCCCGTTCCAGCGCCCGATTCATCAGCCAGCGGCCGGCTCCGCGGCCGAGCACGGTTTCGTCCAGCCCGAAAAAGCTGAGCTCTCCCTCTCCCGCCACGCGGAAATCAAGCTCCAGCAATCCAACGTCGCGGCCATCGGCCCGAACGGCGAAGAACTCGACGGCTGGATCCGCCAGGATCGCCTCGATCTCGGCCACGGGCTTGACCAGCCGGCTGAACCACATCCAGCGCTCACCGAGCACACGGTAGATCGCGAGATAGCGAGCGACATCATCTCTCCCGATCGGCTCGAGGGAGAAGCCCGAAAGGCCAGGCGGATCGGCCCGCTTGGCCGGTGGCGCAAACATCTCGAGAGATGTGACGATCGCCGCGATCTTGCCGGGCGGAAGGTCGGTGATGCCGGTCAGGCTGATGGAAATGCTGTCGCTCATGGTCCTGTCTGCGGTACGTTAGCCGTGTGACCGACGCTCGAAGCCTGCGCCCTCGAGGCTGCCGGATATCGCCGCGATCATGACATGATCCGGGGTGAAGGATCAGTTCGTACGGTGCATGCCCCATTCCCGCCAGGAGAAGCTGTGGCGCGCCGCGTCAAACGAATGAGGATTCTTTCGATGACCAGACGTATAAAGCTGAAGCTTGCCGCCGCTCTCTTCGGCATCGCGGCGCTGGGCGGTGTCGCCGTTGCGCAGCAGCACCAGGGTCATGGTGCAATGCAGGGCTCGGCGACCGGGGCTGCGGACACGCCGGCGACGGCCGCCTACAAGGCGGCCAATGACAAGATGCACAAGGACATGGCGACCTCCTTCACCGGCGACGCCGATGCCGATTTCGTGCGTGGCATGATTCCGCATCATCAGGGCGCCATCGACATGGCCAAGGTCGTGCTTGCTCATGGCAAGGATCCGGAAATCAGGAAGCTGGCCACTGAGGTCATCTCCGCCCAGGAGAAGGAGATCGCCTTCATGCAGGACTGGCTGAAGAAAAACGGAAAATAGGCCGTCCGTGCAGCCTGGCACGGGCAACGCCGCTTGCCCTCGCCCTCCCTCGCTGGCACACAGGCAAAGGTTCGCTCCGGCCGGCTTCCCAGGCCTTCCCCTGCGCGCCGCGACACCGCCTTCGACGCCTCCTCGCAGCCTGCCGGTTTCATGAAACGCTATCTCGACTATCTCTGGCCGCTCATCGGTCTCGTCGCGGTCGTCTGGTCGGTCGAGTTGCTCTGGGACAAGCTCAAGGCCGAGGCCGGCACGGATGCCGCCGTCCAGGCATTGCTGGAGCAGGGAACCCTCTGGCAGAACATCAAGATCATTGCGGCCGGCATCGGCCAGAAGATCGCCTTGATCTCGCCGGACGCCTTCCTGCACGCAGCCCTCGCAACGCTCGTCGCCTACGCTGCGCTGGCCTGGTATGACCGCATTGCCTTGATCCATCTCGGCAAGGAAAAGGGCATCTCCTGGCCCTATATCGCCCTCTGTTCCTTCGTAACTTATGCGCTCTCGCACAATATCGGCGCCTCGGTCTTCTCGGGCGGCATGGTCCGGTTCCGCGCCTATACCGCGAAGGGCCTGACAACGGCCGATGTCGCAGTTCTGGTGGCGCTCTGCTCCTTCACCTTCGCCTTCGGAACCATTCTGCTGCTTGGGCTCGTCCTGATCGGGGAGCCTCAGATCCTGCGCCCGCTCGGCCGGCTCTCGCATTGGTTCACCCTCGGCGATACGACTGCCCGGCTGATCGGCTTCGGGCTGCTCGCCTTCGTCGGGCTTTACACGGTCGGCTCCTGGCTGAAGTTCAGGCCGCTCAAGATCGGCAAGTTCGAGTTGATCTATCCCCGGCTGCCGGTCGTTGCGCGGCAATATCTCGCTGCGCCTCTGGAGCTGATGGGTGCCGCCGGCATCATCTATTTCGCGCTGCCCGATCAGGGAAACCCCGGCTTCTTCATCGTGCTCGGCGCTTTCCTCCTCTCCTTCTCGGCCGGGCTGCTCAGCCAGGTGCCGGGCGGGGTCGGCGTGATGGAAGCGGTTTTCCTCGCGGTGATGCCAGGCGTGCCGGCGCCGGCCGTCTTTGCGGCCCTGCTGATCTGGCGACTGTTCTACCTGATCCTGCCGCTGGTGATTTCGCTGCCGATCGTGCTGGCTTTCGAGCGCGGTCAGCTCAGGAAGAACACCCGCATCGCGCCCCCGCCCTGACAAGCATGGTGCCGAAAGGTGGGAACCGGCCTTCGGGCAGCAGCATCGGCTAGAACTCAGCCTCAGCGCCTCAGCGCGATCGCGGCCGCGCCGAACATCAGCACCGCGCCGATTGCCTCCGACAGGCCGAAGGGCTCGTTCAGCACGACAACTCCAGCCGTGACCGCAATGGCAGGGCTGACGAAGGCATAGAGCCCGGCATGGAAGGCGCCCCAGTCGCGCAGCAGCCGCATGTAGATGGTGAAGCCGATGAGCGAGCCGCCAATCACCAGGACGGCAACGGCCGGCCAGACCGGCCACTCTCCGAGCGCGCGAATGTCAGCCAGTGTGACGGGCTCGACAGCGAACGACACAGCAGCAAGGCCGAGCGCACCAATGACCGTCTGCCAGCCGGCCAGTGTCAGCGTCGGCATCGTGCCGGCGATCCGCCGCGTCAGAACGGCGCCGAAACAGTAGAGCAGCGTGCCGAAGGCCACGGCCGCCAGCCCCCAGATCTCCATCGGATCGCCATGTGCCGCGCTCCAGCCGCTGGAGGCGCGCGTCGCGAACAGAAAGCACAGCCCGGTGAGCCCGAGCACGATGGCCGCAATACGTTGGCCGGTGATCCGCTGTCCCTCGATCAGGCGGCTCGCGATCAGTGTATAGATCGGGATTGTCGCAAGATTGACGATGGCGGCGAGCCCTGATGGGGCATGCGCAGTCCCCCAGAACAGGAAAGTGTAGTTGCCGGTATTCACCAGGAGCGCGGTGATCAGCAGGCGGCGCCGCGCCGCGGGGGGAACGGCGAGAACGTCGCGCCCGGCCCAGAGCAGCATCAGGACGCCGGCGATCGAGAACCGTGCCGCTGCAAGGAAGATCGGCGGAACATGAGCGGAGCCGATCTTGACCGGCAGGAAGGTCAGCCCCCAGACCAGGCACATCAGGGCAAAATAGAAGGCGTTACGCGACATGCCACGGTCCTTAGCGATGCGGAAACGGCAGGGCCAAGGCCGGATTGGCGACGGCTGCATGCGCACGACGCAGGCGTGCGTCCTGCACTTGCGCGCCGTCTGTCATGGGTTGCACTCTGATCGATCTACTATAGAAGAATCAACGCTATGATAATGGACGATTTGACGTCAAGGCTTGCCGAACGCATGCGGATCGAGCGGGAAAGCCGCGGCTGGAGCCTGAGCGATCTCGCCGACAAATCCGGGGTGTCCCGCGCGATGATCAGCAAGATCGAGCGGGGAGAGGCGAGCCCAACCGCTGTCCTCCTCGGTCGGCTTTCCGGCGCCTTCGGGTTGACCTTGTCGAACCTCCTGGCGCGAGCCGAGACGCCGAGCGAGTTTCTCCGACGCTGCGCGGATCAACCATTCTGGCGCGATCCCGAAACCGGCTTCACCCGGCGCGCCATTTCGCCGGCGGGCGAAGCGGGCATCGAACTGGTCGATGCCGAGCTGCCGCCCGGCGCACGCATCTCGTATCCCGCAAGCTCCTACGCGTTCATCAGGCAGCAGATCTGGGTGCAGTCCGGCACGCTCGACTTTCGCGAAGGCGATATGATGAAGCGACTGCAGGCCGGCGACTGCCTTGAACTGGGGGCGCCCAGCGATTGCAGCTTCAGCAATCCCGGACCGGAACCGGTGCGCTATCTCGTTGTCGTCGTGCGCCGCTGAGGGCGGCTCAGACGCTTCCGACCGTCTTCAGACGGACGCGGGGATGGATTTCCCCCTGCGACAGCACGGGCGTCTCGCGGCGGAAGCGCTCGATGATCTGGCGCACGAACGGTCGCGCCATACCGGAGGTGACCAGCGCCGGCATCTCGCCGATACGCGCCGCGTCCTCGAACTTGTCGCGGACCTGATGCACGAATTCCTGCAGGCGCGAGGGCTGCATGGCCAGATGCCGGTCCTCGCCCTGGCCGACGATCGACTCGGCAAAGATGCTCTCCCAGGCCGGCGAGAGCGTGATGATCGGCAAATGCCCCTGTTGGTTCGAGAACTGGGCACAGATCTGCCGGGCCAGCCGCACGCGGACATGTTCGGCGATGTCGCGCGGGTTCTTGATGCCGCCGGCGACTTCGGCGATGCCTTCGACGACGGTGGCGAGATCGCGGATCGAGATGCGCTCCGCGAGCAGCAGTTGCAGTACGCGCTGGATGCCAGTGGTCGAGATCTGGCTCGGCACGATCTCCTTGACGAGGTCGGCATGGTCCTTGGGCAATTCGCGCAGCAGTTTCTGCACTTCGCCATGCGAGAGCAGCTCCGGCATATGCGACTTCAGCACTTCGGTCAGATGCGTCGAGATCACCGTGGCGGCATCGACCACGGTGAAGCCGCGCAGTTGCGCCTCATCCTGCAGTGACGCGTCGATCCAGGTGGCAGGCAGGCCGAAGGTCGGCTCCAGCACATTATGGCCGGGCAGGTTCACGCTGCCGCCCATCGGGTCCATGGCCATGAACTGGCCGGCATAGACGATGCCGTGCCCCGCATCGATCTCCTTGATCTTGATGTAGTAATGGTTCGCCTCGAGCTGGACATTGTCGACGATGCGCACGGCCGGCATCACGAAGCCGAGCTCTGCAGCAAGCTGGCGGCGCAGTGCCCTGACCTGATCGGTCAACCGATCCTGCCCGCCCGCCGCATTGACCAGCGGCAGCAGCCCGTAGCCGATCTCGATCTTGAGTTCGTCGAGCTTGAGCAGATCGTTGAGCGTCTCCTCCTTCGGCGTGCCGTCGGCGGCAAGCGGCGATGCCGCCTGTGCAGCCTGCGCCACCTCGACCTCCTTGGCCTTGGCGATCTGGCCGAAATGGCGCGCGAGCCAGGCCGAACCGCCGGCGAGCAGCAGGAAAGGCAGCATCGGGATACCGGGCAGGACCGCGATCAGCAGCATCACTGCCGCCGACATGCCGAGCGCCTTCGGGTAGCCTGAGAGCTGCCTGCCGAGTGCCTTGTCGGCCGCGCCGCGCACACCGGACTTGGAGACCAGCAGGCCCGCCGCCGTCGAGACGATCAGCGCCGGAATCTGGCTGACGAGACCGTCGCCGACGGTGAGCTGCGTGTAAGCGCGCGCCGCATCGCCAAAGCTCATGCCTTGCTGCGCAACGCCGATGATGATGCCGCCGAGGACGTTGATGAAGGTGATGAGCAGGCCAGCAATGGCGTCGCCGCGCACGAACTTCGAGGCGCCATCCATCGAGCCGAAGAAATTGGCCTCGTCCTCCAGCGCCTTGCGGCGCTCCTTGGCGACGTCCTGATCGATCAAGCCGGCCGAGAGATCGGCGTCGATCGCCATCTGCTTGCCGGGCATCGCATCCAGGGCAAACCGCGCCGCAACTTCGGCGATGCGGCCCGAACCTTTGGTGATGACTACGAAATTGACGATGATCAGGATGGTGAAGACGATCACCCCGATCACGAAATTGCCGCTCATCACGAAGTTGCCGAAGGCCTCGATGACATGGCCGGCAGCGGCACTGCCTTCATGGCCGTGAGCGAGGATCAGGCGCGTCGAAGCGAGATTCAGCGCCAGCCGCAGCATCGTGACGATCAGCAGGACGGTGGGAAAGGCTGAGAACTCCAGAGGCTCCTCGATGAAGAGCGCCGTCATCAGCACCAGTACGGACAGGATGATCGACAAGGCCAGGAGCATGTCGAGCAGCAACGCCGGCAGTGGGAAGATGAGCACCACGAGGATGCCCATGACGCCGATGGCAAGAAACAGGTCGGGCCGGTTGAGGAAATTCCCCATGGCACCGCCACTGGGCATCTTGAAGCCGCCACCGGCGCCCGCCGTCATGTCCGTCATCGACCAGTCCACTCCCCGTCGCGACGCGGCCGTCAGGCAACCGTGCCCCTCCAGCTTCCGCGACGATACCCGGCAATTCTTGCCGGGTTCTTGGTGAACGAATGGTTAAGCCGGCCAGAAAATGGGGCCGTGGAACCCCTTCCTGAATGGATCGTTATTGAACTGCCGCCTTCAGGCCCCATTCGGCAGAACAACTCGCGGGCGGGGTCGACATACTGCCTTCTCTGGCCGATTTGATTGGAGATATTCGTGGATAGACGTTCTTTTGTTTTGAGCCTTTTCGGTGGCCTCGCAGCGGCCGGCCTTGGTGGGACCGCCATTGCCCGGGCGGCGACGGGCCAGGTCACCCCGACCCTGGAGTTGCTGCGCGCGAACGAGTTGAATGCTGCGACCAAGGCCGCGCTTGACCGTGCCGATGCCGATTTCAATCAGGTGGTGGTGCGCGAACGCACCATCGTTCGGCGGCCGCGCCCGGCCTACCGGCGTCCGGTCGTGGTGCGCGAGCGTGTCGTCGTGCGCCGGCCCGCCCCGCGCTATCGCCGTCCCGTGGTGGTGCGCCGGAATGTGATCGTGCGCTGAGACGCAGGATTTGGAGAAGGCGGTGCCGAAGGGCACCGCCTTCTTCGCATGAGGCGAAGCCATGACGGCACGCCGGACGATGAGGGAGGCTCGCCATGTCGCCGCAGGATGCGGCTCTGCCCGCGGTCATCGCGACGGATATCCCGGCCCGGCTCGATCGCCTGCCATGGTCGCGTTTCCACACGCTGGTCGTGGTGGCACTCGGGATCACCTGGATCCTGGATGGGCTGGAAGTGACCCTTGCCGGCTCGGTCTCGGGCGCCCTGAAGGAAAGCCCGGCCCTGCGCTTCACCAACACGGAGATCGGCCTTGCCGGTGCCAGCTACATCGCCGGCGCCGTCTTCGGCGCTTTGTTCTTCGGTTGGTTGACCGACAGGCTCGGCCGCAAGCGCCTCTTCAGCATCACCGTTCTCGTCTACCTCGCAGCCACGGCCGCGACGGCGTTCTCATGGAGCGTCACGAGCTTCCTGATCTTCCGCTTCTTCACCGGCATGGGGATCGGCGGTGAATACACCGCGATCAACTCGACCATTCAGGAGCTGGTGCCGGCGCGCGTGCGCGGATGGGTCGATCTCGTCATCAACGGCTCGTTCTGGGTCGGCGCAGCCTTGGGCGCCATCGGAGCGATCATCCTGCTCGACCCGGCCACGATCAATCCCGAACTCGGCTGGCGGCTCGCCTTCTTCATCGGCGCGGCGCTTGGCCTGATCATTCTCGTCCTGCGGCGCTGGATCCCTGAAAGCCCGCGGTGGCTGATCAGCCATGGCCGGGCTGAGGAGGCAGCCGCGATCGTGGCGCGCATCGAGACGCAAGCCGGCGTCAGCTACAGCGCCAGCGAGGGCCTGGCACAGATCCGCCTGCGACCACGCTCGGCGACGCCACTTGGCGAGGTCTTTCATTCCCTCTTCGTGACGCATCGCCAGCGAGCGCTGGTCGGGCTGGCGCTGATGGTCGCGCAGGCCTTCTTCTACAATGCGATCTTCTTCACCTATGCCTTGATCCTGACCGATTTCTACCAGGTGCCTTCGCATCTGATCGGTTGGTTCATCCTGCCCTTCGCCGCCGGCAATTTCCTCGGTCCGCTCCTGATCGGACGCCTCTTCGACACGCTGGGTCGGCGCACCATGATCGCCGCGACCTATGCCCTGTCGGCGCTACTGCTGGCCGGTACCGGCTATCTGTTCGCGCGGAATCTGGTGACGGCCTCCCAGCTCACCCTGTGCTGGAGCGTCGTGTTCTTCTTCGCATCCGCAGCCGCAAGTTCGGCCTATCTGACGGTCAGCGAGACCTTCCCCGTCGAGATGCGCGCGCTTGCCATCGCGGTCTTCTACGCCATCGGCACCGGCGCGGGTGGCATTGCCGGCCCCTGGCTGTTCGGTGCGCTGATCGACACCGGGTCGCGAGCAAGCGTCTTCGGCGGCTACCTGTTTGGCGCGGCCCTCATGCTGGCTGCTGCCGTCATTGCAGCCCTCTATGCGGTCAGGGCTGAACGCCGGTCGCTGGAAAGCATCGCCCGGCCCTTGAATGCGGTGGATTGAGTCCGCTGGACGACCTGGCCGGTGCGAGAGGGAGCGCGATCGATTGGAACAATACGCTGCGGCATGCGTTAGCATCTGGCACCATTTCGGGGATGCCGAAAGGGTGGCCGAAACCCTGTCTGGAGGACGCCGTGGATAGACGTTCGTTCATGATGACCCTGTTCGGCGGCATGGCTGTGGCCAGCCTTGGCGGGATGGCCAGCGCCGCAGCGGCCGAGCCCAAGCTCATTCCCCCTGCTGAACCGGCCGAGGATGAAGGCAAGCTTGCCGCCGAAACCAGCGAAGCGCTGGACAAGGCGGACGCCGAGTACAGTTATTATTACAGGCGGCGCTATTATGGGTATCGCCGCCCCTATTACCGCCCGAGATACTATTATCGACCCCGGTATTATCGCCCCCGGTATTATTACCGCCCGCGGTATTATCGCCCCTATTACCGCCGTCGGTACTATTACTGACGGCCTCTTCGGGAGCACCTCCGGGTCAGGCGACGCTGACGCGCGCCTGTCCCGGCTCGGCAACCGCAATACCGGCCGAGGTATATTCGCCGAGCTTGTTGCGGAGCGTGCGGATCGAAATTCCGAGGATCTTGGCCGCATGCGTGCGGTTTCCGAGGCAGTGGTCCAGCGTATCGAGGATGAGGTCGCGCTCGACATCAGCAACAGTCCGGCCCACCAGGCCGCGCGTGACGGCCTCTGCCGTCTGAACGACACGGCTTGCAACGTCGTGACCTGACGACGGGCCCAGGGGCTCGCCTTCCGGGGTCACCATCGCATCAGGTCCGATCTCCGCGCCCTGGGCCAGCAGGACCGCGCGGTGAACCGTGTTCTCGAGCTCCCGCACATTGCCTCGCCAGCCATTGGCCAGCAGTGCCTTGCGGGCATCGGCCGCGATCGGACGCAGGGGCATGCCGTTGATCTCGGCATATTTCTTGGCGAAATGATCCGCCAAAACAAGGATATCGCCCGGCCGCTCACGCAAGGCGGGAAGCCGCAGATGCACGACGTTCAGGCGATAGAACAGGTCTTCGCGGAAGGAGCCTTCGCGGACGGCTTCGCCGAGATTCCGGTTTGAGGTCGCGATGATCCTGAGATCGACCTTCACAGGCTGCGAGCCGCCGACGCGGTCGATCATCCGTTCCTGAAGCGCGCGCAGCAGCTTCGCCTGCAGGCGGACATCCATCTCGGAAATCTCGTCGAGCAGGAGCGTGCCGCCATGAGCCTCCTCGAACTTTCCGATGCGCCGCGCGATCGCACCGGTAAAGGCGCCCTTCTCATGACCGAACAGTTCCGATTCCAGCAAGTTGTCTGGAATCGCCGCGCAATTCACGGCAACGAAGGGCTTGTCCTTGCGCAGCGACTTCTGATGCAGATGGCGGGCAATGACCTCCTTGCCGGTGCCGCTCTCGCCGGTCACCAGAACAGGCGCCTCCGAGCGCGCAATCTGGCCGGCGAGCTGCACCACGCGCTCCATGGCCGGATCACGCCAGATCAGGCTGGACTGGTCGGCTGCGACGGCTTCCAGCACCGCCGCGATCAGCTCCGGATCAGGCGGCAGCGGCACATATTCGCGCGCGCCGGCCTGGATCGCGGCAACCGCCGCACGGGCATCGGTCGACGTACCGCAGGCGACGATCGGCGTGCGGATGCGCTCGCTCTCCAAAGCCGCGACGAACTGCGCGATCGGCTGGGCGACATCGATCATCAGCAGGTCCGCGCCCTTGGCACGCAACACCGCCAGGGTCTGATCGAGGCCGTCGGTATGGGTCACGGCGGCGCCATGCGAGATGGCGATCTTGGCCGCAGCGATGATTTGTCCCTTGAGACCGCCGACAATGATGAGGCGCATGGCTCAGGCCTTTCCGGATGAGTGCGTAACAGGCCGGGCGAACATCACCGGTCGGCCTTGATGATTTCGGTCATCGTGACGCCCAGGCGATCCTCGACGACGACGACCTCGCCGCGCGCAACCAGGCGCTCATTGACGAAGATATCGATCGCCTCGCCGACGCGCCGGTCGAGCTCAAGCACCGCGCCCGGGCCGATCTGAAGCAGATCGCCGACCGCGATCCGCGAGGAACCGAGCACGGCAGAGACCGTGACGGGAACGTCGAAGACCTGTTCCAGGTCCTCGGCAGTCTTGATCGGAACGGGCCCGGAGCGAGCGACGGAGGCCGCGTTGTGGTCGAATGAGAGGTCGGCCGGGTTCAGCGGCGGCAGGTTCAGATCGTTCTCCTGGCTCATAGCGATCCTCCCTGGGCGGCGTTGGATTGGGGCATATGGCCGAAGATGCTGCGCACGGCCTCTTCGACCTTCTGCCCGATCACGGCGCTGTCGATGGCCATGCCGCCATCGGCCCATTCGATGCGGCCATCACCTGGCCCGATATCGGATTGGCCGAGGACGACTAGGCGGCCGGCAAAGCCGGTTTCGCGGGCGAGCCCCGCGAGCATGCTCTCCATCGTCTCGACCGCGCTCTCGTGGACACGCACCAGCAGATGCGGGGCGAGACGGGCGTGGCTCAGGCATTCGCGCACTACAGCTTCGATCCTTGCCAGCGGCCGATCGGCCAAGGCCGCGCCGGCGAGGGTCTGCGCCGTCACGATGGCGACCTGGGCGGCCTGCTCCTCGATGGCGAAGGCACGCTTGTCCTCCTCGACGAGCAGCCGCTCGACCGATCGCACGAGATGGGCAAGCAGCCCGTTCAACTGCGCGTCGGCCTCGCGCCGGCCCTGCTCGTGCCCGGCAGCAAACCCTTCCGAGCGCGCCGCCGCCAGATCCGCTTCGCTGACGGCACGCCGGTTGCCCTCGCGAAAATCGGTTCCGAACATGAATTTCTTGGCGGTGCTCATCGTCAGTAGACCAACTCGTCTTCGGAATTGCCCTTGGACAGAACAATCTCGCCCTTGTCGGCAAGGTCCTTCGTCAGGGTCACCATCTTGGTTTGGGCCTCATCGACCTCCTTCAGCCGGAGCGGCCCGAGGCTTTGCATGTCGTCCTGCATGTTCTTGGCCGCGCGCTGCGACATGGCGCCGAAGAAGAAGGCGCGCATGTCCTCGCTGGCGCCCTTCAGGGCCCGGGCCAGCACATCCTTGTCGACCTGCCGCATCAGGGTCTGCAGCCCGGCCTGGTCAAGCTTGGCCAGATCCTCGAAGGTGAACATCAGGGCGCGGATACGCGCGGCCGATTCCTGGTTGGACTCGTCAAGCGCCGACATGAAACGGATCTCGGTCTGGCGGTCGAAGCCGTTGAAGATCTCGGCCATCATCTCGTGCGGGTCACGCCTGCGCGTCTGCGTCAGGGTCGCGACGAATTCCGAGCGCAGCGTGTTCTCGATATGGTCGAGCGCTTCCTTCTGCACCGACTCCATCCGCAGCATGCGGGCGACCACTTCGATCGAAAGTTCGTTCGGAAGGTTGCGCAGGACATTGGCGGAATGCTCGGGCCGGATGCGCGACAGGATCACGGCGATGGTCTGCGGGTACTCGTTCTTCAGGAAATTCGCGAGCACGACAGCGTCGATATTGCCGAGCTTCTGCCACATGTTTCGCCCGGCCGGACCGCGGATCTCCTCCATGATCAGCGCAACCTGATCGGACGGCAGGATCTTCTCGAGCAGCGAAATGGTGCGGTCGAAGGAGCCGGTGATCGCGCCCGCGCTCGAAAGCTTGCTGACGAAATCGAGCATCAGCCGCTCGACCATGTCGGAATCGACCGTTCCGAGCTCGGCCATCGCGCGCGTGATGATGCGGATCTCTTCGTCGTCGAACTCCTGCCAGATGCGCCGGCCGTGATCCTCGCCGAGCACCAGCAGAATGACGGCAGCCCGCTGCGGCCCGCTCATGCCCGCATAGTTCATCGGCATCGGCGCGGGATCGTAGTCGGAGGCATCGCCTCCGTCGCTCCCGGAATTGCGTGTCGCGATGGATCGGGTTTCTGCCATGCCTCAGAGCCCCGTCACGCCGGCGCTTTTTCGTGTATCCAGCCGCGCAGCACCGCGACCGTGTCGGCGGGGTTCTGCGTGACCATTGCCCCGATCTTCTCGACCGACTGCGCCTTGAGCTGGCCCTTGATCTGCGCGATCGCCAGCATCCGCTCGGACGGCGCCTCGACCTCGACGGCCGTCACTTCTCCATTCGGACCAACGACCCGTGGGCTCGCAGGATCGCCTGTCCCGTCATCCTGGATCATTGCCATGCCGTTGCGCATGAATGTCGGGATCGGGCGCACCGACTTGTCGCTTGCCAGCACCTGCTTCAGCAGCGGACGCACCACCACCATCAGCACGATCAGGGTCAGCAGCGAGATGACCCCCATCTCGACGAGCCGAATGACGTCCTCCCGCGTGAAGGACATCAGCTGTTGCAGCATCGTCTGCTCGGTGAGGTCGGCAACGGCCGGAGGGGCCTCGGCAAAGCGCAGATTGACGACCTCGACCTTGTCGCCGCGGGCCTGATCGAAACCGACAGCGGTGCGAACCAGCTGGTTGATGCGCTCGAGCTCTTCCGGGCTGCGCGGCTGATAGCCGAGCTCGTTGCCCTGGCCGCGGGTATAGCTGCCATCGACCAGCACCGCGACCGAGAGTTTCTTGACCCTCCCGCCTTCCAAGACCTCGGTCCGGGTCGTGCGCGAGATCTCGTAATTCACCACCTCTTCGTTCTTGGCGGAGACGTCGCGCTGGTTCTGGGCGTTCTGCCCCTGCTGCTGCGCGCCGGGCAATTCGTTGCCGACGGTGACGGCACCGTTCTGCGCCTCGTTGCTGGCGGAATTCTCGGTGCGATTCTGGCTGGACCGGATGACCTTGCTCTCGGGATCGAAGGTCTCGGACCGGCTCTCGATGCGATTGCTGTCGAGTGTGGCCGAAACCTGCACGCGCGCCCGCCCCTGGCCGACGATGCTGGCGACGATGTCCTCGATCTGTGTCTTGATCCGCTTCTCGATCGCGGTCTGCCGCTCGTCGAGGCCAAGTCCGGCCAGCCCCTGCTCGCCCTGAGCGCCATCGGCCAGCAGGCGGCCGCGCTCGTCGACGATCGAGACCCGCTCCGGCTTCAGGCCGTCGACGGCGGAGGCCACGAGGTGACGAACCGCACGAACCTGGGCCGGATCGAGTTCGCCAGCGAGCTTCAGCGCAATCGAGGCGCGCGGCGGTTCGCGATCGCGCTCGAACAGGCGCTTCTCCGGGATGACGAGGTGGACGCGCGCCGCCTGCACCCGGCCGATCGAGCGGATGGTCCGCGACAACTCGCCCTCGAGCGCCCGCAGATGGTTGATGTTCTGGACGAAGCTGGTCGACGAGAAGGCATCGCCCTTGTCGAAGATCTCATAGCCGACGCCGCCGCCGGAGGGGATGCCCTTTCCGGCAAGGTCCAGTCGCAGGCGCGGCACATCCGTCTTGGCGACCAGCACGGTCTGGCCGTCGCTGCGCAGCTCGTACTTGATGCCGCGGGTGTCCAGATCCTTCAGGATGGCATTCACATCCTGGGTCGAGAGATCCGAAAACAGCACACTCATGGCGGGTTGTGACATCTTCAGCATGACGAAGCCGAAGAAGCCGACGAGTGCGAGCGTGACGGCCAGCATTGCCGCCAGCCGGGCCGCCCCGAATTTCGCAAACTGCTCGACGATCCCGTTCACGCCGTCATCCGTTTCACAACCCCGTCAGAGCAACGCGCGCAACGCCGCTCACTAGGCAAGTTTTTCCCAGTGCATGGTTAGCAACTCGTTAATTTCCGAGACGGGACTGTAAAGAATGCTGTTGATGGGCCTGCGCCTCTGCAGCCTCCCCGCGCCCTGCGGGCCGGCGTTCAGGAGCCGGGGCCGGGCAAATCCCGTTTCCTCCGCCCCCGATTATCGTCTAGACAGCACCCAACGTCGGAGGAGAACCGGGTGGCAGGCCAAGGCGAACATCACGAATTCCGCTCCGGGCACGGGGCAGTCGAGGGATCGACCGATCGCTCGTTCGGGTTCGTCTTCACCGGCGTATTTGCGCTGCTGGCCCTCTATAATGGCTGGCACCACGGCCGAGCCTGGCCATGGCTCGCGGGAATCGCCGCGGTCTTTCTCGGGATCACGCTGGTGCGTGCTTCGCTGCTTGCACCTTTGAACAAGCTGTGGACCCGCTTCGGACTGCTGCTCGCCAGCGTCGTCAACCCGATCGTCCTCGGGCTTCTGTTCTTCGCCGTCTTCACGCCGATCGGTCTGCTGGCTCGGCTCCTCGGCAAGGATTTCCTGAAGCTTCGACGCAAGCCAGACGCCGCGAGCTACTGGATCCGCCGCGATCCCCCGGGTCCGGAACCGCTCTCGATGAAAGATCAATTCTAGTGGGACAGCCCTGATGTCGTTTCTGAAAGAGTTCTTCCGCTTCATGAAGGCCCGGAAGAAATTCTGGCTGATCCCGATCCTGCTGATCAGCCTGTTGTTCGGCGGCCTGCTCGTGCTGACGCATGGCAGTGCAGTGGCGCCCTTCGTCTACACCCTGTTCTGATCGGGCCCGCATGCGCGTTCTGGGGATCTCGGGCCTGTATCACGACAGCGCCGCGGCGCTCGTCGTCGATGGCACCATCGCGGCCGCCGCTCAGGAGGAGCGCTTCACCCGCAAGAAGCACGATGCCGATTTTCCGCATCGCGCGGTCGAGTATTGCCTCTCGGTCGCCGGCTGCGGATTGGACGAGCTCGACGCGGTCGTCTTCTACGACAAGCCCTTCATCAAGTTCGAGCGGCTGCTCGAAACCTATCTCGCCTTCGCCCCGCGCGGCTTCAGCTCGTTTCGGATGGCGATGCCGCTCTGGCTGCGCGAGAAGCTGTTCCAGAAGCACCTCATCGGCAAAGAGCTGCGCAAGATCGCCCCCGGCTTCGATGCCGAGAAACTGCTCTTCACCGAGCATCATCTCTCGCACGCCGCTTCCGCCTTCTACCCCTCGCCGTTCGAAGAAGCGGCCGTCCTGACCATGGATGGCGTCGGCGAATGGGCGACGATGACGCTCGCGATCGGCAAGGGCAGCGATCTCAAGATCCATAAGGAGCTGCACTTCCCGCATTCGCTCGGGCTGCTCTATTCGGCCATCACCTATTACATCGGCTTCAAGGTCAATTCCGGCGAGTACAAGGTCATGGGCCTGGCGCCCTACGGCGAGCCGCGCTACGCCGCCCTGATGCTCGAAAAACTGGTCGATCTGAAGCCGGACGGCAGTTTCCAGCTCGATCAGAGCTACTTCAACTACGCCACCGGCCTGACCATGACGAACGAGCGCTTCGCCGCCTTGTTTGGCCAGCCGGTGCGTGCGCCCGAACAGTTGCTGACCCAGTTCCACATGGACATGGCCGCCTCGATCCAGGCAGTGACCGAGGAGATCGTGCTGCGCCTCGCCCGTTCGGTGCGGGCTGAAACCGGCCAGAAGAACCTGTGCCTGGCTGGTGGCGTCGCACTGAACTGCGTCGCGAATGGCAAGCTCCTGCGAGAGGGTATCTTCGACGGCCTCTGGATCCAGCCGGCGGCGGGCGATGCGGGCGGGGCGCTTGGCGCAGCGCTTGCCGGCTATCATCTTTTCGGTGGCCACCCGCGAAGGCTCAATCCAGGCGGCGGCGATTCAATGCTGGGCAGCTATCTCGGCCCCAGCTTCGCTCAGGCCGAGATCGAGGCCGAATTGACGGCAGCCGGCGCGCGCTTCGAGGTTCTCGGTGACGACGCCCTGATCGAGGCGACCGCGCAGGCGCTGGCCGAGGGCAAGGCGGTGGGCTGGATGCAGGGCCGCATGGAATTCGGTCCGCGCGCGCTCGGCGGCCGCTCGATCCTCGGTGATCCACGGTCTCCCGCGATGCAGAAGACGCTGAATCTCAAGGTCAAGTACCGCGAGAGCTTCCGCCCCTTCGCGCCATCGATCCTGCGCGAGGATGTCGGAAACTGGTTCGAGCTCGATACGGACTCGCCCTATATGCTGCTCGTCGCCGATGTGCGCAAAGAGCGCCGCCGCACGATGACCGAAGCCGAGAAGGCCCTCTTCGGCATCGACAAGCTCAACGTGCCGCGCTCCGACATTCCGGCCGTGACCCATGTCGATTATTCCGCACGCATCCAGACGGTGCATGAGGACACCAACCCGCGCTATCATGCGCTGCTCAGCCGCTTCAAGGACCTGACCGGCTGCCCGGTGCTGGTCAACACGAGCTTCAACGTGCGCGGCGAGCCGATCATCTGCAACGCCACCGACGCTTTTCGCTGCTTCATGGGCTCGGAGATCGAGGTCCTCGTCGCCGGCAACTGCATCCTCCGCAAGGAGGTGCAGGATCCCGGCCTCAAGCTCGATTACAAGGAAGCCTTCGAGCTCGACTGAAACGCAAAAGGCGCGCCTCGCAGCGCGCCCTTTGTGCCCGGAAGGACCGATCTGGCAAAGCGCGAGCGCTCCGCTTCCTCCGGCCTACTGACGATAATGCTGGATGCGCGTGGTGCGCAGCCCGGCAAGCCCGTGCTGGTCGATCGACATCTGCCAGCTCAGGAACTCGTCGACAGTCAAGGTATAGCGCTGGCAGGCTTCTTCAAGGCTGAGCAGGCCGCCGCGCACGGCAGCAACCACCTCAGCCTTACGCCGGATGACCCAGCGGCGCGTATTCATTGGCGGAAGATCGGCAATCGTCAGCGGACTTCCGTCCGGGCCGATCACATACTTCACCCGCGGTCGCAACGGCTCGGTCATGATACACTCACACAACTCAACAGACCTAGTTGTGTTGACCTTAAGACCGCGGCTTTAAGAATTGCCTAAAGCGATAGCGTCGGATTTCGGTATCGGCACGAATGCTCACTGCGCCCGCACCACGGTCTTCACCTTGTCGATCGGAACGCTGATGGTGCCGATCTTGAGCATCGGAATCGAGCTGGTGAAGTCCACGCCGTCGACCACGCCGCTGACCTGGGTCTTGGCGGTCATGGCCTGTCCGGTGGTATCCTTGGCATCGATGCTGATGGTGTAGTCGCCCTCGGGCGCATTCACGCCGGTCGAGGTCTTGCCGTCCCACTTGTAGGTCTGGTCGCCCGCATCGAGGTTTCTGGTCAGGGTCTGGACGACGCTACCGGTGGAATTCTTGATGGTGATAGTCGCGGAACCGCCCCTCGGCGCGTTGATCTTCCATGAGGCGGCGCCGTCCTTCAGCCGCGCCGTCGCGCCCTCGGCCGTAATCGTCGCGCCGATGAAGCCCACCGCATTGGTCGCCGTGCTGGCGGCGCTGAGGCCAAGCAGCGAGCCCAGCGTCTCGTTGGTCTTGAGTTGCTGCTCGACGCCGGCGAACTGAACGAGCTGCGCCGTGAACTGGTTGGTGTCGAGCGGATCGAGCGGGCTCTGGTTCTTGAGCTGGGTCGTCAGCAGCGTCAGGAACTGATCGAAATTATTGGCGATCGAGCTTCCGCCGCCGCTGACATTGGTGGCGGAGCTGGCGCCGGTGCTCGATGAGGTGTTGGAAACGGTCATGATCCGCGCCCTTCAGATGCTGAGGTCGACGCCGCCGAGCCTGACGAGGCGGCGGATGGGCGCGGGCTGCGCCGGAATGGCTGAGGCATCGCCGAGCTCGGCGGCATCAGGCTGGATGCGGGCACGGCGCGGCGCCTCGTCATCCTGCCGCTGCTGGCGGAAACCGGGCTGATCGTTCGGATCGCGCAATGTGATGTCGACGCCGCCATCAGTGGGCTTGAGACCGGCCTGCTCGAAGGCACGCTCGAGCGTCCGCGCATCGCGCTGAAGCAAGCGCAGGGTCTCCACACGGTCGACGACCAGTTTGGCACTGACCTCGCCCTTCTCGGAGATCTCGAGATTGACGTCGACGCGGCCAAGTTCAGGCGGGTCGAGCCGAATATCGAAGCGCTTGCTGCCGGCAAGGGCACGCAGGCCGATCTCGATCGGGACGACATGGAGTGGTGTCGGCTGGCCGTCCGCCATGCCGCGATGCATGCCGGCCGAAGGCTGCTGCGCCCCCTTGGCCGGGTCGATATCAGGCAGACCGGCAATGCCCTCCGGTTTGCCGGAATGCGGCGCCACGGCCGCGGACAGCTCGATCGGTACCGGAGCCTGCTGCACGGCTTCGACGGGCTTGAACAGGTCGGCAAGCGGCTGTCCCGCGGCGACTGTGGTATTGGCCGGGCTGGACGCAGTTTCCTTTGATGTGGCGATCGTCGGTCCCGCATGCGGCTTTTCCGCCGGCTTGCCGACCTCGTCGCCTTCGGAGGTCGACCCGGCGGCATCGGTTGCGGAAACAGCGGCGATCACTGGCGCCTCGGCAGCCGGGGCGGCTGGCAGGATGACTTGGGCCGGCACGGCGGCCTGCGCCATCCCGGCGGGAATCCCCTGAGCCGCCTTCGCATCACCGGGGACGGCTTCATTGCCGATGTCTGCCGCGGCGACATCGCCGCCGACCAACGGCAGAGCAACGACAACCGGAATAGCCACCGGCGCGGGAATTGGCATCACGACCGCTGCCTCAGCAGCCTTGTTAGCGGAGGCCGCTTCCTTCGGCTCGGAATCCGTCAATTTTTCTTCGGCACCTGGCTTGCCAGCGATGGCGGTCCTGCCGGCGGCGGCCTGTTCGGCAACGGCAATGGCGACGAGCGCGCCGATATCTGGCTTGGGCTGGGTCGCGGTCGGAGCTGCTTCGGCGGCCTCCGCCGCCGGCACCACCGCGGTGGTCCCCTTGAGCAGCACCGCAGGCTGCATCGTCGCCAGCGCGGAGGCGGTTGCCTTCTGCTCCTGTGTCGCACCGGCCTTGCCGCCTGTCTCCGGCTTCGTCGCGGCAGCGTCGTCCTTCGCCGCGGCCGGCACCTCCTGGTCGCCGCCGCCCTCAGGCAGGCTGAATGGCGCGGCCGCACCATCGGAGCCGCGCTCTGGCGCACGGCGGCGCGACGCAGCCTGCTCGGCATTGGGCGAGGCGACTGAGGAGGAGACGGCAGACATCAGGTAAATCCGGACCGCGAGCAGGAACATGCCCATGCCGCGAGCAGCAAGTCTCGCGCCAGGATGTCCTTCCTTTGTTTTCAAGGCGGTAGCGACCCTGCCCACACGGTTCGCGGCAAGATTCTCCTTGCCCTCTCCGGTGAGCCGGCAGGATTTGCCGATCGCTCACTGGCCCGCCCCTGTCAAAGCCGGTATAGAACCGCCACATAGCCGCCTTCGCCAGGATGATCCCGCTCGCCATGACCTCCCCCCTCAACTCCCTCGACATCGCCAAGCCGCCCGCGGCGACGCGCGTCGTCGCGGCGATGTCCGGAGGCGTGGACTCGTCCGTGGTGGCGGCCCTCCTCAAGCGCGAAGGCTATGATGTCGTCGGCGTGACCCTGCAGCTCTACGATCACGGAGCCGCCGTCCATCGGGCCGGGGCCTGCTGCGCGGGACAGGACATTCATGACGCCCGCCGCGTCGCCGAGACGATCGGCATTCCGCATTATGTTCTCGATTATGAGAGCCGTTTCCGTGACGCGGTGATCGAGCGCTTCGCCGAGAGTTATCTCGCCGGCGAGACGCCAATTCCCTGCGTCGAGTGCAACCGCACGGTCAAGTTCCGCGATCTGCTCGGGCTCGCCCGCGAACTCGGCGCCGATGCGCTGGCAACGGGGCACTACGTCGTCAGCCGGGCGCTTGGCAACGGCCATCGCGGCCTCTTCCGCGCCGCCGATGAAGCGCGCGACCAGAGCTATTTCCTGTATGCGACGACGCAGGAGCAGCTCGACCTGCTGCGCTTCCCTCTCGGTGAGATCGACAAGGCCCAGACCCGCACGCTTGCTGCCGAACTCGGCCTCGCCATCGCAGACAAGCCAGACAGTCAGGACATCTGCTTCGTGCCGAATGGCCGCTATGCCGACGTCATCGAACGGCTGAAGCCCGGTGCCGCGCGCCCCGGCGACATCGTCCATCTCGACGGGCGCGTGCTGGGCCGCCATGAAGGCGTCCTTCGCTACACGGTCGGACAACGCAAGGGGCTTGGGATCAGCACGGCGGAACCGCTCTATGTGCTGAGGCTCGATGCCGACCAGGCACGCGTCATCGTTGGGCCGCGCGAGGCGCTCGGCGTGCGCGAAGTCCGGCTGCGCGATCTCAATTGGATCGGCGATGTCGCGCTGGACGCCCTGCCGCCTGAAGGCCTCGATGTGGCGGTGCGCGTCCGCTCGACCCGCGCCCCGCGCGAAGCCCGGCTGCTGCGTGACGATTCCGGCCTCATCATCGTGCTCGCGGGCGAGGAGGAAGGCGTCTCTCCCGGCCAGGCCTGCGTGATCTACGACCATGCCGGTTCCGGTGCTCGCGTCCTGGGTGGCGGCACCATCATCTCGCCCGCGGCTCAGGCTGCAGCTGCCCGGCTCGAGCTTGTCCTCGCCGCACCGTGACTGCGGCCCCACCTCCTCCACCCACTCCACTCCGATCCAGTCGAGCTGCCCTATGCCGGTGACCTATGACCTCGAAGGCCAGAAGCGGGTCTATGCCACCTGGGCAAAGTTCTACGACAAGGTCTATTTGCGGCTGCTCGCCCGCGCCCAGCGCGAGGCCGTTACCGCCGCCTGCGCCTGTGGCCCCGATATTCTTGAAATCGGCGTCGGCACCGGCCTGACACTTGCCTATTTCACGCCGGACCGCCGGGTGCTTGGCGCCGATCTCTCGCTCGACATGCTGAAAGTGGCGAACCGCAAGGTTGCCAGTCAGGGCTTGAAGCATGTGAAGGGGCTGATGGTGATGGACGCCTGCCGCCTCGGCTTCGGCGATGAGCGCTTCGATGCTGTGACCGCGCAGTTCGTCATCACGCTGGTGCCAAACCCGGAACAGGCGCTCGACGAAATGGACCGTGTCCTGAAGCCGGGCGGCGAGATCATCATCTCAAGCCGCCTGGTCGACGACAGTGCGCTGACCGCGCCGCTCTGGACCGCGCTCGCGCCGATCGCCAAGGCGATCGGCTGGAGCACGGATTTCAAGGTCCGCCGCCTGACGGATTGGGCCGCGCGGACAGGCCGCTACGACACCGTCCATGTCGGCAAGGGCTACTTCAAGGTCGTGAGACTGAGAAAGCGCCCGGCAAAGGCCTGAAGGCCCGGCCGGGCGCAGTCACTCAGCGAGATTTGCGCTCAGCGATACTTGCTGGCGGAGACAGGCACGCTCGCCGCTTGCGGCGCAAAGCCGAAGCAGCCCTTCTGCGCCATATTCGGATCGTTCTGCTCAGCCATCCTCTGACAGAAAGTGAGCCGCGTGCAGTAGTCGGCGGCAATTCCCATGCCCGAGCCAAGCACGCCGAACTGGGTCTTGTAAGCGCAGGATTGCTGCCAGGGTTCGGCTGCCTGCACCGCGGCGGGGGTAACCATCACGAAGGGCGCCGTCACCAGCGATAGCACAGCTGCATCAGCGAGCAGGCTCCTTCGGGCAAACAGCTTCAAACGCGTCGGGAAGCTGGACCGGTTTAGTACGAGCGAACTCATTAGCGAGGCTTCCTGCATCATGGCCTCGCGGGCAACACTGCCCTGAGCAGCCGACGGCAAGATGCCGGCTCAGCCTGCGACGACCAACATGGATGCCCCTCTTCCCCTCAGCTAGGCATGCCCGAACCGGGATCAAGCATCCCGCCATTGCAGGAATGCATGGCAGCCCCCGAGCAATTGCCATACGCGCCCCGGGGAAAGCCGCCGTATCAGCACAAAGGATGTGAAGCATTCACCAGAAGGCTTGACGGCTCCCTGCTGCGCCCCCTATATCCGCGCCATCGCAAGCCGCTGGCGCCACTGTCGCTGGCCTTGGGGCGGGGTAGCTCAGCTGGTTAGAGCAGCGGAATCATAATCCGCGTGTCGGGGGTTCGAGTCCCTCTCCCGCTACCAAACTTCGGTGCGTCGATATGCGCCCACATCCAAAAGCGCCAGAAAGTGTGTGATCTATTCGGCACATGCAGTGTGCCGGGGGGCGCCGCTGTGCGTTGACAGTCGGCGGTTTTGTTGGCCCTTCTGATGTCCCCAGCCCGAGGCCATCAATTCCGAGGCCAACATGCCGCTGACCGACACAGCCATCAAGAACGCGAAAGCGCTATCCAAGGTGAGGAAGCTGTCAGACGGCGGCGGCCTGCAGCTGTGGCTGATGCCAACCGGTGCAAAGCTTTGGCGCCTCGCCTATCGGTTCGACGGAAAGCAGAGGAAGCTGTCGATCGGCGCTTATCCTGGTATCGACCTGAAGGCAGCGCGGGCGGCGCGCGAGGAAGCCAAGGAACATCTACGTGCCGGACGCGACCCGAGCGAGCAGAAGCGGCTAGATCGGATCACCAAGCAGGAAACCCGCGCCACGACATTCACGAGCCTCGCCGCCGAGCTGAAAGCGAAGAAGCAGCGCGAGGGAAAAGCGGAAGGCACAATTGAGAAATTCGAGTGGCTGCTTTCCATGGCCGAGAAGGATCTAGGTAAGCGTCCTGTTGCGGAAATCAGCGCGGCCGAAGTTCTGTCTGTCCTGCGCAAGTCCGAGAAGCGCGGCCATCTCGAAACCGCGAAACGCCTGCGCTCCGTCATTGGGCAGGTTTTCCGTTACGCGATCGCAGCCGGAAAGGTCGCCAACGACCCGACTTTGGCGCTGCGCGGCGCGCTCGCGATGCCGAAACCCACAAGCCGAGCTGCCATAACTGATCCGAAGCGGCTGGGAGCACTGCTGCGCGCCATCGACGGCTATGAGGGGCAGAACCAAACACGTGCAGCGCTCCAGCTCATGGCCTTGCTTTTCCAGCGGCCAGGCGAACTGCGATCGGCGGAGTGGTCGGAGTTCAATCTGGACGAAGCTGTCTGGCTCATCCCGGCGGCGCGGATGAAGATGCGTCGCGAACACGCCGTTCCGCTTCCGCGACAGGCGCTTCTTACACTCGAAGAGCTACGAGAGATATCTGACCGCAGCCCCCTCCTCTTTCCTTCGCTGCGCTCCGCCTCACGTCCGATGTCCGACGTCACGATGAATGCCGCGCTACGCCGGCTGGGCTACGCCAAGGACGAGATGACGCCTCATGGCTTTCGCGCAACCGCCAGCACTCTCTTGAACGAGTGTGGCAAGTGGTCGTCGGATGCGATTGAGAAAGCCCTTGCACATCAAGAGCGGAACGCCGTTCGCCGCGCCTATGCTCGCGGAGAGCATTGGCAGGAGCGCGTACGGATGGCGCAGTGGTGGGCCGATTATCTCGATACGCTTCGCAACGGCGCAACCATCATTCCGATGCCAGCCAAGGACACGGGCTGACATCCAACCGAGACGCATGGGGATAGCCCGGCCAGGCGACAAGTTGGGAAGCACCGCCCAATTTCCCCGTGCCCCGCACGGTGCGTCGCGGAGCGCGACGGATGCAGATCGATATCGATCTTTTTTGGGAACAGCCCGAAGCGTGGCCCCTAGATACCGCAACGCATATTTTTCTCGGCCGGGCTGTCGTGCGGGCCGCGACAATTGTAGCTCGCGACAAATGGCGCCCCCAATTAATCGCGCAGAGAACTGAGTTCGGCAAAACAATCGTCGGCACTGCAATCGCGATGCTGTCACAGGCGGCGGCCCGCGGTGAACTGGAAACAGCGTCGCGGGGGCTTCTGGGTTTTAAACCACTCCAAGCCTACAGTTGGTCGACGCTCGACGGCCGCGAAGGCAAGATTACGGCCTGCAAATCAGAAAGAAAACCTGCTCGCACAAGAATACATTGTCCACGCTTTGTGCCTTCGGTTGATCTTCGAGGTATTCGCCACATTCGAAATGGCTGCGGTGCAAATGGTTGGCGTGAACGCTCGTCTGCAGTACACTAACCGAAGCAATGGCGTTCGAATGAACGAAATTATTGGCTCTCTCGCCGCAACGAGGAACGAATTTGCCTCCATAAACATCGCGCATGTTGACCCGAAGCAATGTTTCCGGATGCTGAAAGGTGTTGCGTCGCCGTCATTCAAGGAAATATCACCTATTCGTCCAGTTTTAACCTTCGATACGCCCGACAAGCGGATCGTTGAAGGGCGCAATGTTGTGGACGAACTTGACAAAACTACAAACCTCGCGGCGTTGGATTGGGAGGATTTCGAGCACGTGGTTCGCGAACTCTTCGCAAAGATGTTCACTGCTCGCGGCTCGTCGGCCGAAGTCCATGTTACGCGAGCGAGCCGTGACTATGGCGTTGATGCCTTGGTTCACGACCCTGATCCCATTCATGGAGGTAAATTCGTCATCCAGGCCAAACGATATGTCAATAAGGTTGAAGTATCGGCTGTCCGTGATTTATATGGAACAGTACAAAATGAGGGTGCAAACCGCGGTTTCTTAGTGACTACAAGTTCTTTTGGACCAGATGCGCACGCTTTCGTCAAAGGCAAGCCGCTTACATTGATTGATGGGCCGCACCTCCTCCAATTACTGCAGGATCACGGCTACGGCTTTCGTATAAATCTCGAGGAAGCGCGGAAGTTACTAAAGGAACGGGAATAAACACGAGCATCGACAAGCATCCCGCCTGTGAAGACACCGATCATCCGGCCATAGCGATCCGGCCGGAGCTCTACGGGCGTGCAGGAGGCGGGGAGCGCCGATTGCAACGCCGTCCACCCCTTGGCGGAACCGGCTGGTGGGATAGAGAGCGCTATGAAATTGGCGGCCCGACCAGGATGCCGAGCAGATCACGCGCCTAGCCCAGCGCAAACGCCGCCGCCTGCGGGATGATACCAAGGAAGAGGCACTTCATTCGCGGGGTGGTACGCCTTGCTTGAAGCTACCCTGGGAACCGACAAAGACGGGAGTTATCCCTCGCCTCCACGGTCTCGATCCGCTCCCATCGCGAGCGCGAGCCGCCCGTGCGCTTCATCATGCAGCACTGAGGCGTTACGGATAGCCGAAATCCGGCCTTCTTGGCGTGGTTACAGATAAGCGGCTGAAGTCCGAGCCGGTCTTTCATTTATCTGTAACGACAAGAACTCTTCTCTGGCGTTATGTTACAGATATCCGTAGCAATTCGCACGTCGGTCTCCTCCTACCCGTAACAGCGAGGATCGCAGTTGCAGAACGGCGAGTTCAAACGGAGAACCCGCCGGTCTTAGTGCTAAAGCAGTGATTGTCCCGCGGCTCACTATTTGGCTAGCTGTAACGCATGACGTCCACCGTTTATTCGCTCCAGCCCGGCCATTGCACGCGCTGCTCGGTGGCGTTCCCTGCAGACGCCGCCCCCTTTATCGTCTCAGAAACGGTCGCCAGGGATTATCTCGATCCGTCTATCCCTCGCATCGGGCGCATTGCGACGGTGAAAGCGTCCGCCCCCGTGTGCGAAGCGTGTCTTACCGACGGGGAACGCACCTGGTGCACGGCTGAGATGGTCTGCGAAGGATGCGGCGATCGCAAGTTCGTTCACCCCCGTGACAAGAAGGCGACCTGTTCCACGGCCTGCTGGCAGCGCGCCCGGCGGGCGCGGATCCAACGCGAGCGTCCTCCCTTGAAGTGCAACGTGTGCGCGACGTTCTTCTTTCCAAAGCGTCGCGCCGACGCGAAGTACTGCTCCAATCTCTGCCGCCAGCTCGCCTACCGGCTGCGGCTCGGGTGACGAGGGCGGCCAGGCAAACGCCCCTCGACCTGAGGCCAGTCCCGGCCGCCGGCGGCAGCCCCCTCGGCGGGTGGTCGGCCACGGCCTTCCCTCCCCGTCCAGTCGCTTACGAATTCGGCTTCTTTACTCGCAGCCTCGGCGCAAGCAGGATTGCGTCTGCCGGACGTGCGTTCTGGGGCTTGCATCAGGGAGGGGGGCGATGGGAGTGTATTCAACTGCGGCCGGTGATCTGAATTTTGATAATCAGCCGGAGCGCGATCTGGCGGCACTTGATGGCAGGCTCGTTGTGATCCGGCATCAGGGGATCGGCGACATGGTGGCCGGCCGGCTTATCGGCACGCCGCAGCCCGGCTTTGCCCTGCACCTGCTGACCGAGGGTGGCGCGATTAGCGTCGCGGGCTGGCGGTCGGTGCACCGGGTCACCTCTACGGATCACGCGAACCAATAGGCGGAGGCGATGCCGGCGAGCCTGCGCGGCATATGCCGGGCGGCAGCGCGGGCGGCCCGGTCGAGCAGGCGCCGGGCATTACTCTGCAAGGAGTGGATCAGGAAGATTTGAGGGAGCGGGTGCCGTGCCGCTGCACGGTTTTCAACTCGCTGTCATAGACAAAATGCCCGATCTCCTTGGCTCCGACGCCGTTCAGGCGAACGGACTTCCCACTGATTCGCAGCGTGCCAAGCCGCATGGCGAAAGTATTGCATGCGACGAAGCGTGAGCAGCGCAGTGGGAACAGAAGTGGAAGCTTGGTGTAGCTCAGGGATTTGCGGACCGACGTACTACGGAGCGGCGAGCCAGGCGAGCTGTGACGTAGATCGCAAGATGAATTATCGTCATCAAAGAAACCACTATGATCGTGTCTGACCAACTGGGAGGAATAAGACCCCAGGGACCTGAACTCTGGTGAACCCGCGCGAATACGATAAATCCTGACACGCCCATTGCAAGAAGGGTGGCTACGGGCGGCGCTCGGAACGCCCCCAGGGCTATGAAAAGCGAGAAGAAGAAAAAGTCGGTCGCGTTCATTAAGCAGCGCCCCTACTACTTCACTACAACATCCGGTCGATAACACTGCTGCGGCGCCCGCCGATTGTTGCTTTCCGCCAAAGATTTGCTCGCCTCTACCTGGGGGGCGTTCCAGCGGCCCTGGCGGAGAGGTGCAAGGATTTGCAGTCCTTTCTCACACCGCTCAGCACAACCCACAGCCCCTATGCGCGGAGAAGGATGTCCCGCACCTGCGTCGCGGCCCATTTGCCCTTGCGAGCTGGCCATCATAGGGCTCATAGCTGCAGTTAGCGTGACTTGCTGTCTTCCTGCCAAGCCACCAGAAACTCGCTCTCGAGCTCTTGATTGAATGTTGCTAGCGCTCGGGCTACGTCATGGCAGTCGGCATCGTCGAGGCACAATTCGTAGTTGTCCGTGAAATTGGCGACGGCTTCGTAAATTTCGCTGCCGCGGCGGAGGCCTGTATTGGCTGTAAGATCACGAGATACCCCACATTCCTGGAGATCTTCCTTCGCGCTGCACGTAAACGTGCCTTTTTTTGTCTTATTTATCCATATCCTTGTCGACCAAAATCCAAGCATATTGCCCTGATTGATATTCAATATCTCAATTTTACCTTCCACAAACTTCTCCAATCTGGTCACAATATCAATTCCCCGCCCGGCCACGTCTTTCACGGGCAAGCGAAAAGTTCGGGAACAGCGCTGAGAACGATAAGACGACCCCGCCGAAAGCGAAGCCGAAGGCGGCGATGAACATTAGGCCGCGCTTCGGGCCTTCAGCCCCAGCAACTAACGTTATCAAGGAGCATCCCACCAAGACGGTGCCTATCAAGAAGCACACCAGCCGCCGTACCTGAGACATGGGCTTCGGCGCATCCGGGTCGTTGTAGATGATCGGGCCGTCTGGGTCGTTGTCGTTGAGGAAGCGGGGTTCGGGGACTTTCATCGACAGTGACCATGTGTGACCGGCGCTCGCGGGTCGATGTTAACCGCTGCCAATCCCTTGTCATTCTAAGCCAAGCTCTGGCCCGAAGCACATGAGCCCCCCGATGCGCTTCATTATGCAGCACTGGCAGGACCGCCAGCGCCAAGTCGATATCGAAGTTCTCTGGCCGGCATGTCTACGTAACTCCCGCGTCGTTGGCTGTACCCGCCGTGCCTTCACGATCCACGCCCTGAACGACCCGGCATGGACGGTGCTCGGCACAGGCGAGATCCTGCGTCAGGTCGCCCTGCTCCCCCACCCGAGGATACCCCGCGACCTGTGTTCGATCCGTGGTTCCCATGCCATCAGGCGGTAGAGCGCGATCTCAGCGAGCCGTCCGTCGCCGCGTTGCAGCAGCCGAGCTTGGATTTACGTCCGGTTCTAGTGAAATTAAATGCACATCAGCGTGGGAAAAACCCCGTAGAGACCAGCTGGAATGTTCGGCTCTACGGGGTCTCTGCACCCGGCCAACCCTCCTGGGGGAGGCCGTCGCCGGGGAGCCGGCCTATCCGCTGCTGCGGCTCCTGCCGTCGAGGCGTGTCATAGCGAGGGCGTGCAATGCGGCACGGTGCTCCCGCTAGGCAGCCTGGTCAAGAAAAGACAGGATCAGCCCTTCATAGGCGCTCGGACGGACCTTGCCGGCCCTGATGCGGGTAATGATGCCGTCAGCGTAGTCGGACACCCTGCCCCGGCAGCGGCCGGCAGTGCTCGCTCATGCCTTGCTCCTCCGGAAGAAGCGCGTGGCTGCGTTGATCTCCGGTCCGTCCGTGGCGGCAACAACGAGGCGAAGGCTTTCCGTCGCCGAGAGGCTGGTGCGCAGCAGATGGGCGACCGCCGCGGCCCTGACCTCATCAAGCGCCTGCGCCATCCTGGCGGCGCGGGCCTCGACAGCGTCATGTGCCTTGCGCATCGCTTCGAGGGCGACCTCGGCCAGCTCGGCGCGCTGCTCCAGAGAGGCGGCCGCGTCCATCGCCATGACCTTGGGTGTCAACGAGCATGTCGGCGCGGCATCGGCTCCTGCGGCTGCGCGCCCTGGCAGGCGCGCGGAGCCAGCGAGAAGTAGGCGGTGTCGGAGGCTAGTCACATAGGCTTGACCGGTCACAATACCTTCTCGACCTTGTCGAGATAGCCGGCGTTGGCCAGCACCTCCCGCGCCCGGTTGCTGCCTCTTCGGTGGACGTGACCGTCACTTGGTAAGGATGGCTATACATGCCAGCCAGCGATCCGGGAGCGGTAGGCAAGAAGGCCAAATTTGATGATGCGGATCAGTGTCATTGCAGGCGTAATTGGTGCCCTTGTTGTATTAGGCGCGCGCGCTGCATCCGCCGAAAAGCTGACCCTCGCATGTACGTTTGAGAACGGCGACCTCGACAGGGAGCGAGATGTAAACCAAGTCCTGTTCGATACCGAGCGCCCCCTGGTTGATCTGCGCGTCGCTCAAACAATGGGGACAGATAATCCGGTCAACTGGATTTTTCAAAATGATGCGGCAAGCAAGGACAGCATCCAGCTGGTCTCTGACAGATCAAGGATTAGCGTCGCTGCCATCCGCGCCGGTCATGCGGTTGTCATTAGTTTCGACAGGGTCACGGGTCTGTTGAATTGGGCGCATGCCGATGGCTCAAGGTCTTTTCGATATAGTTGCCATAGGTGATCTTGCGGAGGAGGTACGGACGCCGGGCTCACAACGACAGCTGCGCTATAAACAGAATAAAATAATACAAATTTACGGAGGAGATACAATGCGTAGGATTATTGTGCTCGCGGCGGTGTTTCTTCCGGCCTTTGTGGTCCAAGCAAAAGCTTTCACACTCCGGTGCACTTATGAGCCAGGACATCACATCGGATCCAGCTTCGAGCTTTCGGCAGAGAGCATGTCTGGTAAAATGACATTTACAGAGAGGAGCGGCGCCAAAACAGAACTCTTCAATGGCATTCCTGGTGGCGGCAAGTACCCGTTCCTGTCGATGGGACGGGGGAAGTCAAAATGGCGGGATTTGTATTTGGTTGAGTTCAATTCTTGGGGCAACAATATTTGTTCGGAGCCTTGCCGGTTTACACATATCAACGAGAATTACCCTGACGGCGACGATGCGGCCCCATTCATGGTTGTACAAGTTGGAGCCTGCGTAGTCCTATCAACCCGGGGCATATTCACGCCACGTTGATTTGCTCGTCTCCTTGCCTCGCGCCGAAGCGTGAAGAGCGAGGAGGTTGGAGGCCGGGCGGGAGGTCATGGCTTCGCCTTCGACATTGTTGCTTGCTCGATGCAGACAGCCCAGCGCTCACCCCACCGGCCCCTGCCCTCGCCGTCTCGGATGGTCCGCACCGCGGCCTCGCCTTGACCAGGGGGCGGCGTGCAAGGATTTGCAGTCCTCTCTCGCACCGCTCCGCACCGAGACGCACGGCACAGGCCCTTCGGCGCGCTGCTGGAGATCAGCGACCCGCGCTAAGATCCTTTCATCGCCTTTCAGGCGCGATGCGTTGGCGTCGATGTACTCGATCCGCGTACGATGTTCTTGTTGTGCGCTCGACCACCAGCATTGCCACGATGGACGTTCGTTTCACGAGAAAAGGAGCAATGCGATGAAGATTGATCCCAGGACCCTGCAGATGCTGCTCGAAAGCCTCCAGGACGACCTATATGAGCTGTGCCATGAGTTGATGCTGGCGCTTGCGCCGGAGCGCGATGGCCAGGGTATCCCTGTTGAGACTGAGCACGCTATCCAGGGGGTGCTCGCCCGCTTCGGCGTGCTTCTAAAAACGTCATGATGTTGTCGAGCCATTGCTGGTTGGCGTCTTGCTGGACATTGCTTGGTGTGAATGACTTGCGGTCGCCGCCGCCGCAGACGCCGTCTATTGGTCTGCCTTCGTCGCCCCCTCGCCCCGCACCCTGAGTAGCATCGTATTCGTCCACGAGACGACGCCCCGTTCAGCGGCGGAACTTGGCCTGCCATTCCTCCTCCGTCAGGCATCGACCCGACTGCTTATCATCCTCGGCAATCCCAATCGCCGTCCAGTCCTCATCGCCTGGCGGGTGGTTGCTGACCACGAAGCGCACACCATTGTTGGCGAGTGTCGTCTCCAGTTTCGCAATGCGCTGCGACAGTCGCGTCATGGTGCTGGGCCTCGTCATACTCGCCCTTCTTCAAGTGCCTCGAGCCTGCGGTGCAGATCGGTGACCTCGATGGCCCTGGCATGGGCATCGACCAGCTTGCCGAGTTCAGCGGCTTCGGACGGAGTGAGTTCCCCGGCCGCGACTGCCTCCAGGATGGCTTGCGTCGCCCTCGACAGATCGGCGGCAGTCTCGATCCTGGGAAGGTCGAACGTCACTGGTCGGTCGCGGCGTGCGGGAGCCAGACGATCCATGCAGAGCCGCAGCGCCGTCATGTCACCGGCCAGGCCCAACTCGATCGCCTTGCGTGTGAGGGCCTCGGCCTCGCCCTCCAGCAAGGCTTCGATGGCGAGCGTCACCTTGTGGCGGGTGCCCTTTGCCTTGCCGGCCGGGTTGCCCGACTGGCCCGGTTTGAAGGGCGCGCCCCGCTGCTTTCCCACTGCATTTTCAGCGCCAGCCATCAGATAAACCTTCTAGCGACGATCCATGCGATGAAGCCGAAGACGGTGAGCGTCATCAGGAGAGCGCCTCTGCGACCTCGATTACTGAACCGCCGGATTTCCTCGATCACGCGGCGTTTCTGTCAGGCTTGGGTCAGTCGCTCCCGTACATTAGGCCGCATCCGAGCCTCCATCTCCCAAATCAATTGGCAAATTTGCAAGAACTCAGATCGTGGAGCGTACTAGATTATGCAATATTGCTATTGAAAATAACACCCGCGACTGGCGGCCCCAGACGCCGGGAACGCCGCGAACCGGAGCGAGCACGGGAGAACGGCAGGTTACTCTGCAGTCCGTGTCATTTGGCGGCGGCGAGCATGGGCGTGGCGCGATCCAACAAGCCCGACATGGCGGAGGCATGGTAGGCAGAGGAACCCCAAAAAAGGAGTAATGCTCATGGTCCTCGCCATCTGGTCGTGCGCCGTCGCCACCCTCGCGCTTGGGGTGGTCGTCGTCCGCTGGTTCGCTGGGCGCGCCGACGTGACCAGCCCGGATCAGCTGCAGCATCAGTCCCGCTCCTGCTGAGCGGCAGCCCTTCGCAATCTGATCGCGGACGGCAGCATCCGCATCGATTGAACCCAAGACCTTGGAACAAGTGAGATGAGACTGATCAGCGCCCTCCTGGCGATGGCAATCGCTGCCGCACCCGCGTTTCCGGTAGAGGCGGCAACCTTCAAACCCCTCCACGGCGGCAAGTCTCTGGTCATGACCGGGGATATTGTGGAGGGCGACACCTACCGCCTCAGCAACGCCATCGCACGGGCTGCCTACAAGGGCGTCCGCGTGGAGCGGTTATTCCTCAACTCGCCGGGCGGGAGCCTGGTCGAAGGTCTTGAGCTCGGCGTGATGCTCGCCAAGAGCGGTGACATCGACACTGTGGTCGGAGCCACGGACGCCTGCTCCTCTTCCTGCCTCACAGTGTTCGCGGCAGGCAAGAACAAGGTCGTGTTCCCGACCTCGCGAATCGGGGTCCATTCCGCCTCCGCCATCAACATGAGAACGGGCGAGTCCGTCGAACACTCGCGCACGACGCTGCTGATGATCCGCTTCTACAAGAGCGTCGGAGTGCCGGCCTCGGTTCTCGGCAAGATAGCTGCCACAGAGGCAGACGAGATTACCTACCTCAACGTCGCCGACTACGACGCCTGGGGCATCGAGAAGCTCTACCCGAAGGGTAACACCCCGGTCTCGAACCGGGTTCCTCTCTACTGAGCAGGGCCGCGCGATGTTCTGCCGACTGGGGCGGCGGCACCCTTCGCGATCAAACAGAAGATGGCGAGAGAATTGCTGGTCGGCGCTCGCCGAGAGTGGACGGAAGCCGGATGCTGACGCGCGATGAAATCTGGATCCTGCAGCTGTTTCGGCCAGACACCGGCCGCGTCGATTTGCGGCCGAGTAAGTCGCGCGAGGAGCTGATCCGCAAGGGTCTGATCGAAAGGACGCCCGCGCCAGCGTGGGCCGGCTTTAACACGTACGCGCTGACTGAACGCGGGCGGGCGGTCATGGGCGTGCTGCCGAAGTCGCCGGATTGATCAGTTGCGAGGATACGAGGGAAGCCGCCGAGTTGAAGGGCTTGATCGAACGTCAGCTTCCGGACCGAGATCGAAGGGGTGAAATCGACCCTTTTCTGACGTTTGGGACGTCCGCTTTCAGACAGTCGATTTGCAGCGTGCCTGACGGAGCCAAAGCTGGAGTTCTTGGGCCAGAGCGTGACTCCGAGGCGTGAACGAAGATCGCGACTTGGGCCGCGGCGCTCTGTTCCCAGATCAGGTCCGGCGGCTTGTTGTCCTGCCAGTCGCCGCCGAACTCCACGCGTTGATGGGGGGCGGCAACAGGAGTATCCTGCGACCATCAATCCTAACGTGAAAGTGTGCGTCGGCGGGCACCAATTCCTGGAAAGTCGGACGTGTAACAACGCGCACTCTCTGCTCGGGGGAGCACCTTTGGTGAATCGCCCGCCGTCTCGCTGCGCCGGAATCCGCGAACCTGAGCAGAATTGCCGAAGCTGCAAAGCCGCAACGGGACGCTTTCATTCCGTCTCGGTAAGCATCCCGGAAGCATGAGGTTCGATATCTTGTGAGGAGGGAGCATCAAATGTCGCGCATCCCGGAAGAAGGCAACGGCTCGAAGCCAGAGACCAGCCTGCCCGATCGCCGCAACGTGCTGCTTGGCAGCACCGCGCTTGCCGCCGCTTCGGCGCTTGGCTCCGCCAGATCAGTTCAAACCGCGCAGGCACAGCCCGCGCAAGCGCAATCCGCGGCGGGGCAAAGGCCGAACATCCTGTTTATCATGGGTGACGATGTCGGGTGGTTCAACATCGGCGCCTATCACCAGGGCATCATGGCCGGCAAGACGCCGAACCTGGATAGGATAGCCGCGGAGGGCATGCGCTTCACCGACTACTATGCGGAGGCAAGCTGCACGGCCGGGCGCGCCAACTTCATTACCGGACAGATACCGTTGCGCACCGGCCTCACAACCGTCGGGCAGGCGGGCGCTGATGTCGGCATGCCCGAACAGTCGGTTACGGTCGCGACCGTCTTGAAATCACTTGGCTATGCCACTGGGCAGTTCGGCAAGAACCACTTGGGCGATCTCAACAAATTCCTGCCGACACTGCACGGCTTCGACGAATTCTTTGGCTACCTGTACCATCTCGATGCGATGTCGGACCCATACTGGTTCAGCTATCGTCAGGACTGGATCGACAAGTACGGGCCGCGCAACATCGTGCATTCCTACGCGACCGATACTGACGATGCCACCGTGATGCCGCGCTGGGGTAAGGTCGGCAAACAGCGGATCGTGGACGAAGGACCGCTCCCACCTTTCCCCGAGATGGGCGCCGATCACCAGAACTGGCAGAAGGGCCGGCCAGCCAAGTACAACATGCAGACCTTCGACGCTGTGCTGGTCGAGAACAGCAAGCGCTTCATGGACCAGGCGAAGCAGGCCGGAAAGCCTTTCTTCATTTGGCATAACACCACGCGAATGCACATCTTTACGTATCTGTCCCAGAAGTATCAGGCGAAGATGACCCCGGAGAGCGGTCTCGGCCTGGAAGAGGCGGGCATGTCGCAGCTTGACGACGACGTCGGCGACCTGCTCAAGCACCTCACTGATATCGGCGTTGCCGACAACACCATCGTCATCTTCAGCACTGACAATGGCGCGGAAGTGTTCACGTGGCCCGATGGCGGCATGACGCCGTTCCGCGCCACCAAGGGGACCGCGTATGAGGGCGGCTTCCGCGTGCCCTGCCTCATTCGCTGGCCGGGAAAGATCAAGCCGGGCACGGTCGAGAACGGCATCTTCTCCGGCCTTGACTGGCTGCCGACGCTCGCGGCTGCTGCGGGAAATCCGAATATCACCGAGCAGCTTCTCCGCGGCGTGCAGCTCGGCGACCGGAGCTACAAGAACCATCTGGACGGCTACAACCAGATGGATCTGTTGACCGCTGCCGGCCCGTCGAAGCGGCATGAGATCTTCTACTTCTCCGAGGCAAATCTCGGCGCTATCCGTCTCGATGACTTCAAGTTTCAGTTCATGCAGCAGCCATATGGCTGGCCCGGTGAAAAGGTGACGACTGATGTCCCGACGATCGTCAACCTTAGATGGGACCCGTTCGAGCGGACGCCGTCGGTTCGCGGCGAGACGCTGAACAATTCGGCTGGCGGCTACATGAACGAATTCTTGGCGCGCGAGTTTTGGCGTTTCGTGGAGGTACAAGAGAGGGTCGCCGACCTGGCACGAACCGCCATCGAGTTTCCACCCATGCAAGCACCCGCCTCTTTCAACCTCTCTGCGGTCAAGGAGAAAATCGACGCGGCAATGAGGTCGCACGAAGGGCAGTAGGCAACGACGGCACCGGCTATCATCGTCCTGACCGGTCTCTGTCGAGTATGCGCGCTTTCGAACACTCCTGCCGGCTAAGCCCGGCAGGAGTGTCTGCTTACGGGCAGCGCCGCAATGTCAGCTCTCCACCCTCCTGCGACCTTCGGAATGTCTGCAAACAGGCAAGGCCACCGCGCCCTTCCAGCGGTTACGTTCCAGGCTTTGGAGCCTGAAGTGATTTTGAAACGTTCGATCGAGGCGGAAGCCGCACGATATTCGACGGCCGCGCATCCCGCTCAGCGAGGACCACCGCATCAAGCAGAAGTTCGATGGCGCGGCACAGCCGCTCTGGCGGGGCGTGCGCTTGCAATGCTGATCAGCCAAGCCCTCGCTTGGCACGAGATCGTTGCTACCCAGCTCCCGATGACGGTAAGGAACCGGTGATGCAGCCCCGCGGTAGCTGCGCGAGTTACGGCGCAAATGAACAAGACCGGCGTGGGAGACGACGATCCGGCAACGGCAGAGTTGTTCAAAGAGACGGGGTTTTAATGTCTCACTTCGATCGTCTTGTGGATAACAGCCAGACCCAAAATGTAGGGCTAGGGTCCGGGGCATGAGGCAAGGAGCGAATGGAAAAGTTGGCCTTTATGTTGGCCTTTTAGAAATAAAAACGTGGAATAAAATATATATATCAGATAGTTATATAGATATTCCAAGTTCCTCTCCCGCTACCAATTTTTAGCTGAGAAAATCAAAGACTTAGCGAATTTCGAGGCTAAACCAGAGCCTCGCTACCCATGCAACACGTTGCAACATTTCCGCAGATTCCGCCTGTTTTCGCGTGTTGCAATTAAGTCCATGCAACACGCTGCAACACGCGCCATGCGGCTCGCCTAGCTTTGGACGCGCCGCATTTCCCTAACAATGGCGACGATCGCCTCGCACTCGGCACGCTTGAAACCGGCCGCTGCCAGTCCGTCGAAAGCTTCAGCGCCGTCGGGGCTTGGGTGGACACCAGCGGCCTCGACTAACTTTCCCACCTCGCGCCCGTCTAGGAGGGCTCTGGGCTCGTGGGCGTCGAGTGCGGCCAACAGCAGATCTGTTCGGATGGTGAGGGTTGCACCCTCCCGAACACGTATTCCCGAACCACGCTCTCCGGCTTGCCTGTCTGCTTGTTCGTCCGCACGCCCATCGTCACATCGAACGACTTTTAGCGCAGATCCAAGGCGCGCTCCGGATTTGGAACGCCCATGGCCAGCCGAAGTGCGGCAAAGTCGCGCTGGCCGAAGATCGCCGCCTCCAAATCGGGCTCGCGGTGCTCTAGGCAGTAACTCAGCCGGATCTGGCGCCCCTCGTGGTCTGCCCCCATTGGGTGGCCCGGTTTCAGTCTAATGCATGGTCGGCTTTGCGGCCATGTCTGAGATGGATTTGGCGGCGGCATAATGGCGGCCGGTACCGGAGCCCTGTATCCGAGCGATGAGTGGGGCCGCACGGTGTTGTAGTGCTTTCGCCAGCTTTCGATGACGGCTTTTGCCTCGGCGAGGCTGTAGAAGATCTCGCCGTTGAGGAGCTCGTCGCGAAGCTTGGAGTTGAAGCTCTCGCAATAGCCGTTCTCCCAAGGCGAGCCTGGCTCGATGAAGGCCGTCTTCGCGCCGACCGCTGTGATCCACTCCCGCACCGCTTTGGCGGCGAACTCGGGACCATTGTCCGAACGAACATTCCCCGGCACGCCGCGCAGGACGAAGAGGTCCGACAAGACGTCAATGACATCGGTGGACTTGAGCTTCCGGTCTATCCGGATCGCGATGCATTCCCGGGTAAACTCGTCGATCACGTTCAACATGCGGAACTTGCGGCCATCGTGGGTGCGATCCTCCACAAAGTCGTAGGACCAGACATGGTTGGGACACTCCGGTCGTAGCCGAACGCAGGATCCATCGTTCAACCATAAGCGGCCCTTCTTCGGTTGCTTTGCAGGGACCTTGAGCCCTTCGCGCCGCCAGATCCTCTCGACACGTTTGACGTTCACGGCCCAGCCTGACGAACGCAGCATCGCTGCGATCCGGCGATAGCCATAGCGGCCATACTGGGTCGCAAGCTCGACGATGTCGGCTGTCAGCGCTGCCTCGTCGCTCCGTCCCACCGGCACCCTGCGTTGCGTAGACCGATGCTGCCCCAGGACCCGGCACGCCAGCCGCTCCGACACGCCAAACTTCATGATGGCGTGGTCGATGCAGCGTCGGCGGCGGGAGGGGCTCAGAAGTTTCCCGAGGCAGCCTCCTTGAGAATGAGCTTCTCAAGCGTCAGATCCGAGACAGCCTTCCGTAGCCGCTCGTTTTCCTTCTCCAGATCCTTGAGCCGTTTCACCTGGTCGGACTTCAGGCCGCCAAACTCCTTGCGCCAACGGTAATAGGTGAACGCCGTCACACTGATCGTTCGGATCGCTTCCGCGACTGGGCGCCCCTGGGACAACAGCACGTCGACCTGACGTAGCTTCGCGACGATCTCTTCAGGCTTATGTTTCTTCTGCGGCATCACGGGCATCCTCCAAAGGCTCGAAAGCCTACTTCAGGGAGGGCCACTTTTCAGGGGGCAGACCACCCATCGGCAGCGGCCCACAGAGGGCCTGATTGATTACGCAATTAACCGAGCAAACCTCCAGCGCATCCATATTCGAAGGTATAGTAATTTCTCCATCAATCCAAATGTTACGTAGATATAACTGCCAATCAAAAGCGATTCATCAAGTGATAACTGAAGGCAAAAACAATAAAACTTCCACGATCATTTGTCAAATATTTATTACGTCAAACGTAGTTTCAAATATAAAATGTTGCAATACTTAATATCGTTGCAATTTGTGTATTTCGATCTCGTTCTTAAACGCGACAGCCATGTCGACGATCGCGGGAGACCCCACCCCTTGACCGTGCCTGGACGTTGCGTGACGGTGCTGCATGGCTTGGGGAGCTTTAAGCGCGCTTGTCGCGGTAATCGGTGTTGTCGTCGCCCTCGTCGGCTTTGCCGCGAGCCGCAGAGCAGCCCGCGTCCTATCCCCGCGGGTAGAGGGTGTGTCTTATCTCGATGATGGGCGCAGTTCCGTCCCAACGCGCTTTAAGGTCGCGGGGCCGGGCGCGGAGCATTGGCTCGTCGGGTCCGTTCGTGTGGTGAGCCCAAACACGAAGGTTGCGCCATTTGTAGATACCGGCCCCGGCGATGAGTATGGCAATGCCGCATACGGTCCCGGGCCATGGGACACCTACTTAAAAATGGAAGACTATCCCGACAGCATCGGGATAGTGACTTCGCCGGCTGACCGCGAAAGCCGCTTAGTTTTCACGCTCGCTGCCAAGAGCGACGTCACGATTACCCACGATGCGCCGTACACCGTGAAGGCGATGCAAACCCCTCCACCCGGTGCACGTACAGCCCAAGTCCCGGATGCGCGTCGTCCTTGGCCATACCCAACTCACGGGCCGCTAAGTTGATACCCTCGGGCTTCTGTCCCCGCTTCCTATGCGTCGCAAGTTGCGACGCATTACCGTCTCTCGCCTCCACCAACTCGATCCACCGCGCAAGGTGTTCGTCGCGTTCGAGGCCGGTACGGAGGTCGCCTACAAGGTCGACGCGCCCTATGCGCCGCAGGGCGAGGGTGGGTTGTTCTGGGCTGATCCGGCACTTGCCATCAACTGGCCGGTGGTGTCCGGGGCCACGACGCTTTCCGAGAAGGACGCAAAGCTGCCCGGTTTCGCCGATTTTGCCAGCCCGTTCGTCTATGAGGGTGCCTGAACGACGCGGTTTCTCGTCACCGGAAGCGCTTCATCGGCTCGGCCGTGAGTTGACAGAGCTGGCGCAGATAGCGCGCGATGCAAAAGTGAGGGATGATCAACGCGCAATCGGAGGAGGCTATCGTGTCACCCACCAAAGATGAGCTGATCGCCGAGGCCGATGATATTGAGAAGTCAATCCAGATTGCGGTCGATGCGGCCAAGCGGAGTCCAATTCCGATCGAAGCACGGATTGCTCAGCTCGAGCGTTGGGTTGCCACTTTGATGCTTGCGCGCGCCAAAGATCTTCGGAAGTTGGCCGCAGCGGCTGGAGACAAGGGAACCGGTTAGTTGCGGCGCGCCAGAGCGCCCTTTGTTCCCGTGATCAGAACAGCGTCTCCTTCATCCCGGCTGACTAAACCCCGCCCGTGTGCGGTACATCCGAGGCAGCGCGGGCGGGGCAGTAGGTCCGCCCACACTCAATCGTTGGCGATCTCACCGCCAAATTTTAGATGAAACGCGTGAGCCTGGCGCTTTTCAGAAAAACTGACGCGAATGCGGAGCCGGTCAGGCTGCATGCTGACTTTAGCTTGGTGAGGTATGTGCCGTTCGGCGAGCCAAATGCCGACGCCGAACAATTGCTCGTTGAGCGTGTCGGCGTCCAGCGCGAGGTTGACGGCGTAGTGGGCCGCGCGTCCGACGTCCGGGGCTATCGCGATAAGCTGATCCGACATGGGCATTTTCCCCTGCCAAGAGTCCGTCAGCCTCCGCATAAGCGATCTTCATGATATCGGGATGACAGCGCGCACCGTCAATGTCAGTAGCCCGCCCGTGCGCGTGTACATCCGACGTCGCACGGGCGGGTCATGACGGCCGGAAGGCCGCCAATCTCATCGATTTACCAGATGGCCCATCGAAGTTCCGACGGACGCTTTGACGTTGCCGGACGATGTCGACGACATGCCCGTGACCGTGCGACCATCGACTTTGACGCTGACATTGACGTTGGCCTGCCCTTCCAGCGTGGCCGTGACCGGTCCCTCGACCGTCGCCTTGACCGCTTGGGTTTCGGCGCGAAGCTTTGCGTCAAAGGCCCGACGGCGTGAACGTGCGTCGTCGTGCTCTTGCCTGGGCTGCGCGGTCGCCTTGGTCACGCCGGGCTGCGCGGGCTTGTAGTCGTTCACAATGATCGCGGCGCCGGCGGCGATAGCCGCAACGCTCGCGGCGCCTGCCGCTGTCATACCCGCCGCCGCCAGAGGCACGGTCTTTTTGACTGCCTCGGGGACCGCAGAACCGCCCGCTAGTTTCGCCGCCGCTGCGGTGAGTGCCGCGGCTGACGCGTCTAGGGCTGCCGCTGAGCCCGACAGGGCAGCGCCGCCGGTAAGGACGCCAGACAGCTTAAGGGCTCCGACACCAGCGCCGTAGGCCGCTCCAGCCGCAGCCACGGCCGTCGCTGCTTGCTGGCCTTCGGTGGACAGCTTCCCAAAGGAATCGAGGACGGTCGAAAACCCGTCCGGGCCGAACTTAATCAGGCCCTTGTTCGCCTCACCAATAGACAGAACGAAGTTGTCGATTGCGCCCTTCGCCTGCTCATACGAGCCACCCACGCCGGCCATAATCGAGTCGGCTTTGTTCTTGGCGAAGTTCGGGTCGTCTCCGGTCTTGTTCAGCCCTTTCCGGCTGGCGACGTATTCCTCGCGCTGGGCCGCTGTGATCGCGCCCTTGCCGCCGTGCTTGTTGGTCAGGAAGTCGTTTAGCTGAGCCAGCGTCATTTTGGACTGCATGACCGCGTCGAGAAGCCCTTCGGCGTCGACCGACTCCGCAGACATCTGATGAAACTTGCCGGCGGCCTTTGCGACGTTGACGCGATCGGCCGGCTTCATCGTACCTTTCTTGGTCTTGGGCATCTGCCCTTCGATCGCCTCGGTAACGGCGGTCGTGAACTTGCCCCGGTCGCCGATCAGGCTCCTATCCGCCAAGACCTTTTCCAGATTGGCACGCGTCTCGGGCGTGAAGTTCAGGCCCATCCCGTTCCGGAACTGGCCCTGTAGCCCGTTGACGTCCAGTGCGCTCGGCATACGAACGAACTTGTTGTGATCGATGCCTGCAGCGTTCAGCGCGGCGAGCCCGTCCTTGGTCGGAGCGACAAGTTTTGACGCCGTCGACCGCATAAACGTGCCGGCCTCGTCGCCGCGGAGACTAGCGCGCCGGGCCACAGCCGCGATCGACATCATGCTTTCGGGCGTGAGCCCCGCAGCCGTGCCGGAGGCGGCTGCGTATTTGATATACTTGTTGGACATGCCGCCGAGATTGGCCATTTTGACCAACTGGTTGGTCGCCTTGTTGGCCTCGAAAAGCGCCTTTTCCTTCGTGCTGATGTCCTTGCCGGTCGACTGCAAGTAACTGCGGATAGCCTCCGCGGCCTGCTCCATGTCGGCTTCCATGACGAGAGCGTAATTCTTGACGTTCTCGATGATGCCTTCGCCGACCTCGGCCTTTATGTGGACGGCAGCCCCTGCATTGCCTTGGTCTGCGCCTTGACAATGTCTAGGTTACTAAACTGCGTGTCCTGGTCGATCCTTTTGGCTTGCGGCAACAGCCCCTTGCGTTGCGTAGCGTCACTGATATCGGTGAATTCGCGCTGCTTGCGCGAGGCAATATCAAATTCGGCAATGGAGACAACCGACTTTTTGCCGACGCTCTTAGCGCCCGCGCCTACCGCCAGGCCGCCCATCGCGAGCAGATTGCCCGCAGCATCCCGACGCCCCTGAGAGCGCAGCAGCGCAGCCTGGCGCCGTTCGAGTGCGGCGGTCGTCTGCATCGTTGCGGCGCGAAGGCCCCCTCTCCTGTGCCACCAGTTTGGAGAGTGAGACGCCGGTCTGCTCGAGCGCACGCTTGTTGCCGATCAGGGCAGATTTTTGCGCTTCGAACGCCGTCGAGGCGGCGCGGACTTCGCGCTGTGCCTTGGCGAACTCTCGCGACAGAGCCGCGGTCGGGGCCTTTGCCCGAGCCATTTCCGCAGCCAGGCGCGAGACGTTGGCCTGCGCCTCTCTAAAGGTCGTGCGCGCCGCGGCGAAAGAAGCCTGCGACCCTCGGAATGCGTCGATCGCACTCACCTTCGTCAGCGACTTCGCGACAGCGTCAACCTGCTGCGCCATCCCCTTCATGCCCTTGGCCTTGCCAAGCGCAGCAGCGGCTTTGTCAACCGCCTTCATCTTGCCAGCGATATCGCTGAACGTCTTACCCGTCTTGTCGACGGCCTCGATATTGGCCCGCGCCTTCATATCAGCCATTGGCGCGACTAGCTTTCTAGATCTTCGCCGCCATCCGGCAGCGTGACAGGCCCGTCGGCCGGCTTCGGATTGTTCATGGAAATTCTCCAGAATTGAAAATGGCCGCCCCGAAGGCGGCCAGATGCTTTGAGGGGGAAAAGAGTGCGCGGTGACTTGCGACTGGGCGAGAATCCGCGCAAAGCCGCACTTTGCAGAATGGTCCGGCCGAAAATACGGACTTATCTTCAGAGGCGAAACGTGGCCCAAAAATCAAGAAAGCCCGGCGAAGAACGCCGCTCCGACATCGCGAAGCCCTTTGATCCGCATTTCGGCCAGACCAAGCCGTTCGACGACATGCTCCTTGGCAGCCTGATCGAATCATCGCCGGCTCCGGCGACAGCCACAAAGGGGCAGACCGGCGCCAGAGATCGGTAAAGACCCCTCAGCCGAAGGCCGCGTCGATCTCGGCCGTGGTGGTGGTCGTATCCTCGATCGGCACCCTCACGGTCGCGTGTGATAAAGCCGCCTCGAAGGGCGGCTATTGGGTGCGAGCTAATGCCCGTTCCTTCGAGGTTATGGCTTAGTGAATATTGCGCAGCCGGCCATCGGGAGATCGCGAAGCTGGTCGGCCGAAAAAGTACTGCGATCGTAACGATCGAAAATACCCCACGCCCATTCAGGCAGCTCGGATTCCTCCATTTCCCGATAAGCCTTCATTTGATACGCGAAGTGTCTCCTGAACTGACCGTCATTGTCGTGGATCGGATACACTCGCAACTCCGCCCCGGCCTTATCCGCCAGATCCTGAAGGACCGATCGAGGGAAGGCCCACTTATCGCCGCGGTTGCGCCGGCCATCGGTGGACTGCCGGAAAATCTGAGGCTCAAGCTCCGCAATCTGCTACTCGGCGAATTCGAGCGCTCTCCCCCGCTCGCCGCGGTATTTCGCTTCGCGCGTAATCTCCTGGCAGATCAATCGCAGGATCGCGTTGCCAGCCTCAAACGGCTCGAAGAAGAACGCTGAAGCGCCGGGCTTCAGCATGCGCATAGCCATGTCGATGATCCGCGCTTCAGCTACCGGGCCGAGGATGTCGTCGCCACCTTGGAAAAGGTCTGTGCGAAACTGGGCTATCCGAAGACGATCCGGGTCGATCAGGGCTCCGAGTTCGTCAGCCGCGACCTCGACCTGTGGGCCTATGCCGAGGGCGTCACTTTGGACTTCTCGCGTCCGGGAAAGCCGACGGACAATGCCTTCATCGAAGCGTTCAACGGCCGCTTTCGCAGCGAGTGCCTGAACACCCACTGGTTCCTGACGCTTGCGGATGCGGCCGAAAAGATGGAGGCTTGGCTCAGATACTATAACGAGGATCGGCCGCACGGGGCCATCGGCAACAAGCCACCGATCCTGCTGCAGAATCCCGGCGGAGCACCCAGCTCACCGCCGTGATTGAAGGCCGGAAACTCCAACCTCCGGCGCTCCAGCAAATGGTCTCGGATCAGAAGAAAGGCGGCCGACGTTCGCATTAGTGGAGTTGCTTTGCTCACCGGCTGAATTAAAAGGCCATACGCGGAGACCCAAAATGCGAACTTGGCGAACATTCAACGCTGAAATTATCGCCACAATAATAATAACAACCTTTTGTTTGTGGTTGTTCGTTCTATTTGTCGATCCATACGATACTGGACGCTTCGCATTGCTCCCAAAGCGTTCATTATCAGCCATATCGAATCGGATGGCCGTAGCAAGTCTTGGCAGAAACCCGCAATTCAACGGGGTGATTATTGGGAATTCCCACGTTGCCCCGTTATCGCCTCAGCGGCTCTCGGAATACACCGGTCTTGAATTTGTTGCTTTGACGTTACCCGGCGCTTCGGTCGCGCCAGAGTTATCCGTATTGAAATGGTTTCTTACTCACCGAGAAACTCCGCCTAGAGCTATCATCATTGGGATTGACGATGTTTGGTGTCGAACCACACCTCGATACATGGAAGAGCCGCCGCAGCCGACTTGGCTTATTGACGAAAGTCCGATTGCATATGCCGCCAGCGCATTTCGATACGACGGTTTAGAGCAAGCATTTCAACGCTTTTGGGCACCATCAAAGACAGTCGCTCGACCGCCAAACCCTCGTGGTTTCTGGGATCTGGAACTCGACTTCATATGGGACAAAGAAAAGGTACTTGCAGAGCTTTCAAAGCCCTGGATAAGTTCGATCAATCTCTCGGGCGAATATCCATCCCTCAAAATGTTGGGCGAGACGCTAAAGTCCGCATCCAATCATACAGCCGTGGCTCTGGTATTGCTTCCAGTTTGGGCTGACACCCTCCCCAAGGGAGGTCAGGAATTGATCTCTGAAGAATCGTGCAAGCGCGCAATGAGAGATTTCATCAAATCTCGCAAGGGTGGAATCTTAATTGACGGGAGGAGTACTAATGTCATGACAACGGATCCGCGGAATTTTTTCGATCGGACCCATTATAGAGAGCCGATCGCGCGCGAGATCGAAGCAGAATTGGCCCTGCAGCTTAAGCGCGGTTTGTAACGAACCGGACGGCGCGGCTGCTCGCACCGCAAGCGCAGTGGCAAGTTGCAAGCTCTGGAGCGGGTCATGCCGCGGCTAATCGCATTGAAAAGACGGTGATGTTGCCCCCCCGAAACGCCCTGGACCTTTCACGCAGGCCCACAAATCGAGGTCGCAGGAGACGAACTCCGAGCCTTGGTCAACCCGGGTCGTCCTCGGCCCGATAGTTGAAGCGCCGCCGTTCCTCGGCGATCTCGGTCATCTGCTCGCGAAGAGTGCGATCGTCGGGACGGGTGGATTGTTATCGGATGCTCATTAGCCAATGGCTTTACACGCCCACAGTTCGCTCATCGCGTGATGCGCCACGAGATGCGCGGCGGCTTAGCGCATTTCCGCTCGGCGGTGGGCGTCACGACTTCTTTCCCAGCAGGTCTTTCAGCGCGACGTTGTCCAGCATCGCATCGGCCAGCCCGCGTTTCGTCCTCCAGCGTTCGAAGACGCTCGGCCTCGAACACGTCCATCGCGCCAAACTTCGCTTTCCACTTGTAGATGCTGGCATCGCTCACACCGTGCTTGCGGCACAGGTCGGCTACCGAGATCCCGGACTCCTGTTCCTTCAAGATCGCGATGATCTGCTTCTGTATTCGGTCCGCCTCCGTCAATCCTTCTTGGGGCCGAGCGCCGCGGGTTCCTTGCTTCTATCCGTGGTCGGCGAAGCCGCCACATGATGGGATTCGGTTGGATGGTCGGTTCAAGCTCTTCGGCGTAGTCGTCCGCTCAAAGGTGTACGCCACGGCGGATCATGCGAACTCGACCATCCCACGCCCCGCGACGAACGCCTGTGAGGACGGCGTTGGCGCTTCTATGCCGACGCCGTCCATCGGAAATCAGTTCGATCGACCCACATCCGATGCAGGACGACGGCCATCTTCCTGGCCAAAACGACTTTCGCCCGCGTGGTCCCTTGCCGCTCTGCAACACACACAGCCCACGCCTTCATAGGAGACCATCGGGTTGAGGGCCTGAGAATGACGTTGGCAGTCTCGAAAAGGGCCGCTCGGGTCTCAGTATTGCCAACCTTTGTGATCCGACCCACCCCGGTCAATCTCGCCCGATTGCTATCGCCGGGGGTGTCAGTCCGAGATAGGCCCCACGGATCGGGAGTACAAAAGGCGCCCGGGATCATCAACGGTGGAGCGAAAAGTCAGCGCAGCGATCGACCCGATGCCAGGCATCGTTATCCGGAGCCGACATGCGGGGTCACTGCGCACCGTTGCCAGAACGAGACGTGGTTGCTCTCCTAGCTGACGAGGGCGAGCTTCTCCTTGAGCCACGGCTCCAGCCCTGCGACGAGGGGGCGGCTCCTGGCCTACCGGGCGGCATGACGTTCCTCGGCCGGGCGACCGCGGATTTCACCCTCGACCTGGTAGAGCGCCGCGATGCGCGCGAGTGCTTCCATTGCGATCGGCCCCGGCCCGGATTGGGCGAGCTCGTAGAACCTGCACCGGCGTGGGTCCAGCAGAACGCCAGGCTCACCGCGCTGCGCTCGGCCAGGATCTTGTAGCCAGCGACCTGGAGCGTGCCAACTAAGCCGGCGACATGCCGGATCGCCTACTCGGCCTTGCGGTCCGGCGCGTAGAAATAGACCACGCCAGGCGGCTCCGATCCGCACCAACGCCTGTCGTTGCGGGCATAGGCGAAGAGCTGGCCGGTCTTGGTCGGGCCGCAAGAGGAAAGCGGCCTTGCCGAACCGATCGGCCAAGTTCGATCGATCCAGGTTCACGCCTTGTCGGGCATAGATCTGGGCCCGACGGTAGAGCGGAAGGTGGTCAGCGTAGTTCGAGACGAGGACATGGGCAACCGTGGCGTCCGTCGGGATGCCGCCCTCGACGAGGCGGGTGGGCGCCGGCGCCTGCACCACACTTCCTCGCAGGCCCGGCAGGCGTATTTCGGCTGACTCGTTAAGATCACACGGAACTGGGCGGGCACGACGTCGAGGCGTTCGGACAGATCTTTGCCGATGGCATGAAGCACGCCTCGGCAACAGGGGCAGATCTCGTCCTGGATGTCGACGATCTGCTCCCCTGGGCCTACACATCCAGGACCACCGGCAAGGCCGGACGTTTCATCCAGACGGCGCTACGCGAATGGGCCTACTCCAGACCTTATACCCACTCAGATCGCAGAACCGAAGAGCTGCCGCGCTGGCTCCATCACTACAACTGGCATCGCCCTCCCACGGCGGAATCCAAACCAAAACGCCCATCAGCAGACTCGCTCTCGACAACGACAACCGGTTGACGCTCCACTAGACACAAGGCGATCCTCCAAATCAGAATCGTCAGAGTGAGCCCCATCCCCCGCAAAGAAGGTGCGATCGGGCCATCGCCTACGTTTCAATGCCGCCTATAAAGTCGAACACAAGCGCCGCTCCGGCGGGAACGATTTTGTCCATGTCGATTCCTGAAATGAAAAAGCCGCCGAAAGTAGGTTATTTGATCTGAAATAGTTGAAATTGCTGCCAAGCCGGATCAGCAGCTCAAATGTCGACAGGAGCGTGATTTTTGAAGTAAAATCGCTCTGCTACCTGGTATGAAAACCAAGCCAATAGGGCGGAACAAATAAAGGCCAACGTCCCGAGATAGATTGCATTGGCGACAGCGCCCACGCGGTGAATGTACAACAGCCACCATGTCTTGAACACCATGCTAATAGCAACCGAATGAAGCAAATAGAACGAGTAAGAGATGCGACCGAGCTCGGACAGAGGCCTCCAGGCTAACGCCCGGGCCATCACGCTCTCCCCTTCGATCGCTTTGCAAAGGATAATCACCCCACACCCTGCGAATATCCAAACGAACTGCGAGGTCGTCAGCAGGCCAACGGTAAAGAAGCTAGTTGCCAGCAGGTAAAGGGCGACGATAGAAAAGTCCGGGAAGGCCGCTGCTACGGCCTCGACCCCAGTACGGCTGAGAGCAGCGACCAGCGCCCCAGCGAACAGGAACACGAAGAACTCGGCATAGAACCCTGCCAAGCCAGGGGCATACGCAATCACCAGCCCGGCAAAAATAATTGCGGGGATAAGAGGAACACCGCACCGCCGCGCTGTTATCACAACGAGAGGGAAGGTCAGATAAAACGTCATCTCATAGAATAGAGACCACGTGACGTTGTTGAACACGATGCCTGGGACATGCTGGGATATGCCGTTCAGGAAGAGCAAGTTCAGACCGATTGCCTGCCATGTCGGTAGAGGGATCAGCAGGAACGGGCCCAGCGCAGCACAGATGGCCATCGCGAGCAGGAACGCCGGATAGACGCGGACCAGCCGTTTCCCAACGAACCCAACATATTTGAAGGAAGGCTTGATCGCTATGCGGCAAATGAGAAAGCCACTTAGCATAAAGAAGATGTACACGCCGTGGTGAGAGTGAAAGAGCCAGTAAAGTAGCCGATCATATAGATTCACCCACTCGCCGAAACGGACAACATTAGGGTTCCCTCCTCGAAAGGTCGCCATATAGGTCCCACAAAAGTGGACCAAGAAAGTCAAAATTACTGCCACTCCTCGAAGTCCATCGAGGCTACGGTTACGACTTAACATTTAGATTTTCTTGACCTGTCCTGAGGGTAGATAATTCAGCAGTAGATGCTTCGCCATTGCGGGCTCAGGATCACGGCCGCTGCTCCATTTGCCAATCTGCACCAATGGCACGCCCAGAAACTCTGCCGCCACCATTGAGTTAGGTGCGACGCGCTGAAGTTCGCGACCAAAATAGTCGTCCGTCAACGGCCGCGGTCGAAATGCAGCAAACCCGTCCATGCCCCCAGTTTGAGGCATCAAATTAGTCGTGCGCAACCATCGAGTAAATCTCGGAGATTACAGTATCTCTCCTTTTCCAGGCTCTATCGTGAACTAAAGTGGCAGCTCATCTGTGGGCACGTCGCGACCTCTTCCGCCTCGATCTGCGCCACCGCGATACCTCGATGAGAAACACCGACCCGGCGTATTCCCGCGTTGCGATGGCGAACTGCGGGAAATCCTCGTTGCTCACTGGCCGGAAGGTGCCATCCGCAAACTTCCACGGATCGGGTCAACGCGGATATTGTGCGCGATGGACTGCAGTTCGCAGATGTACTTACCCCGGCTGCGATCATCCGTATGAATCGGCCGTTACGGCTCGTGCCCCCTGCTCTATCTGTCGAAGCTATGAAGGTTGTTCATCCAGGCCGGCGCTGAGAGGTCGGGGTTGCGAAGCTCCAACTCCTGCCCAGGAGATCACGGATGAACATGCACAAGAATGCCCGTTTGGCGCCTTGCGGTCGAGGCCTACTGGCAAAGGGGGTTGAAGAGGCTGGTCCGTCATGGCGGCTGCGATGCAGGCGGGCGTCTCGGGCCGCACGGCTTCGCAAAGGCAAGTGCTTGCAATGTCCGCACGCGGCCCCATACCCCACGAACCAACGGCAAGGCCGAACGCTTCATCCAGACCAGCCTACGCGAATGGGCATATGCAAGCCCCTATGAGAGTTCGCCGCGCGCCACGCCGCCATCAGACAATGGGCAACTGACTACAATCTCTCTCGACCACACTCTCCCCTCGGCGGAAAGCCGCCATGGACAAAACTGAACGACCTTCTTGGAAACCACATCTAGCTGCCAACCCCGATCGGGGGCATAGACGGTCAGTTCGACCTTGGACGCAAGCGGAGCCGGCAGTGGAGGCGAGAACGCACCGGCGGCGAAGGACCAGCCCACTTCGGCCGTCGCGTCAGCAGCGAGAATCGTCACCGCGACATCCGAATGGAAAGCGTGCTCTATTGCGACGCCATCAAGTTCATGATCACGGCCACGCGACCGTCTGCGATGCGTGCGAAGCGCGCCATGACAATCCCTCAATCAATATCCAAGAATGACCTGACCTTGAGCGCCGAAGCCTCCGTTTCCGCTCAAGGCGCTGCCGGATGCGCCGCCACTCGAAGGAGGCGCCGGGAGCGCCATTGGACGCCACGGCCGCCGTGATCGTGTAGGTGAAATTCGGAGTGAACGACGGATCGCCCTGCGCAAGCACATATTGGCCCACGCCACCGCATATGCGATGCCGCCGCCCACTTCGGGCCGCGCGATGATGCTGCCCAAACCTCCCGAATCGCCCGAGCCTTCTTGGATGGCGCCCTTCGAAGGATACACCTCCGTCACCGATCGCGGATATCACGGCTCCGAACGCTGACGTGCCCCCCGGCTCCGCGGCTTGTGGGGCGATAATGCCACCGGTCCTGCCAACACCGACGAGAACGGTGTAATTCGTACCGAATGTTACGGCGAACTCGCCGCCTCCGCCAGCTGAACCGACGGAGTTCGCGGTGCCAGTTGCTCCGCCACCACCGTCCGCGCAATAGCCGATGATTTCCGCAATAGATGTGCAGCCAGCCGCTCACTCGTAGCCAATCCGGTTGATTCGTTTCGGCCGGCCCAACGTTGATGGTGGACTGTCGCGGCGAGCCGCGCGCCATTTACGGGCTTGTACCTGAGCATCACCCATGCTCATCAGTAGCGCTCAGCTACCGTGTGCGCATCCACTGGGGGAATTGATGTTCAAAGAATCGCTTCGAGCAATTGGCCGCATGGTACCGCCAATTCGGCGACTTCATGATGCAGCGCTTAAGTCCAGTTATGAGCGCGACATGGCTAATTCAGAAATCTCTCGCCTAACCGCGTTGATTGCAGAGCTCTCGCTGAGCCAAGCCCCGTCCTCCGAACTTGCGACGTTTCCGAGTGCCGATATCGGGGAGAGGTACGCGCACTGGAACTATTTGAAAATGCGCAAACAGCTCATTGAGATCGATTTCCCGGTGAACCCGAGAGCGCGTTTCGGTTACGGAAACTCTCCGGATCCGCTGACGCTGAAGGTGCTCGAAGCTGGCACCTCACGCTACGAGACGCAAATCGAGACTCTTCTTCCATTGATAGAGCCGATGTTGACGATCCCACCTCACCCAGTCGAGGATGCAGCGGAGCCGAACTGGCAAAACCTGGCCTTTCCTGCACTTGACGCTATCGCGTTATACGGCCTGATTGCGCACCGGCGCCCTCGCAGGTTCCTTGAGATTGGGTCAGGATTCTCGACCAAATTTGCCAGGCGAGCGATCAAGGATCATGGGCTTAACACAACGATCACGTCGATTGACCCAGCACCGCGCGCTGAGGTCGATGCGATTTGCGACGAGGTCATACGCAAGTCGCTTGAGGATGTGGACATTGGCTTTTTCGAAGGGTTGGAGTCAGACGTTTTCGTCTTTTTCGACGGCAGCCACAGAGCCTTTCAAAACAGCGACGTGACCGTATTCTTCACAGAGATCTTGCCACGGCTCAAGCCCGGCACCATGTTTGGCATTCACGACATCTTCATTCCTGATGACTATCCGCCGGCGTGGCTGGATTGGTATTTCAGCGAGCAGTATCTGCTGGCGTGTTGGCTCTTGGCCGGCGAAAAACTGAGAATTGAGTTCCCCGCCTACTTCGTTGGCACGAAACCGAACCTTCATTCAAAGCTGTCCCACATGTGGAGTGCTCCTAATCTTCAAGACGCCAACCATTTCGGGGGCTCGTTCTTCGCAACGGTGGTGTAACGTAGCACGCAGGTCAGCGGGAATCGCCGGGCAGTCATTCCCCGGTACAGGTCTAACGGATCGAGAGGTCCGGCCACCATCCAAGCACTTTGGATCAGGCGGTCCCACCAGCGCCGTAGAAATCCGATCATCGACGTGCACACCAGGATAATCATTAGCTCGGGAATGCCCGTCATGGCCTCCGACGTTGCCTCAGATCCAATTGCGGCAGCTCAGCCGAAGTTCCGCACCATCGTCGACCAGCACAAAACGGCCGGCCCCCCTTTCGGCGGCGGGCCACGAAGCCACGCGCACACTGCCACCACGAATGCCGGTCATTCATTTGACGAGCTGCGGCTCCGGTACGATGCCGGCGCCGGAGCGCACAGCAAGCATGATGCCACCGATACGCAGGTCACGTTCGGCGTAGCCCGCGAACGCAGAATCAAGGGTGCGCGGCAGCGGAGCGTCTTCGCGCACGACCTCCCACAGAATCTCGACCTGCGCGGCCGGCAGCGACCGGAAGATGCGCAGCCAGTCTGACGCGCGCAGACGATTGCCGCGCGCATCAGCGTCACTTTCTCGCCAGTCGGTGTCGGCGGCGAGAAAGGCAAGCGGATTGCGCCGGAAATCGAGATGGTCCTCGAGATGGATAGCGTGCAGGGCAACGCCACCCGGGCACAACGCCGCCTGCACGTTGGCGACGATGGCCGTGCTGTGGGCTAGCGGCAGATGCTCAAGCACAGAGGTGGAGTGAACGAGGTCAAAGCTGCCGGCGAATTCCGTCTCGCGGGAGAAATCAGCCGGGGCTACGTAGTCGATCCCCAGCTCTGAGAGTGCCTCCGGAGTCCAATTGCCGAGTTGATCGAGGCGGGCGATCCGTTCCGCAACTGCCACCGCCGGCGCTACCGGCGCCAAAGCTCGCAGCAGTGCGTCGCGGTCGGCGTACACAAATGCGCGGCGCGCGAAACGCAGGCGCAAGAGGGGATAATAATCAAGTGCCACGACCCGCGCCGCTCCGGCCAGCCAGAAGACCAGCGCCTCCGAGAGCAGGTGGCCGCTCCCGAATTCGAGGCACGAATGCCCCTCGACGGAGCCGCAGGCGTCTCGGATCAGGGTGGCGAGACCAGGAGCAATGCGGTCGACACGCTTGTCGCCTCGGGCCCGGTGCCAAGCCCAGAGCATGTGTGTCCAGTGCTGGACATGGCCCTGCCCCCCGATGGCGCGCCGCAACGACTTGCGCAGCGGCGCCGGCAGGCGGCCTACCAAATGAACCAGTATTTGCAAAGGCAAAGGCCGACACCCTCCACGAGGACCGGACGGCACCGGCTCTCTTGGTGCCGGCCGCGCACAAATCGTGCTCTATTCGGTGGCAATGTCCAGAAGCAGTTGTGGCGATGGCCACGGAAGGCGAACCGGGAGCGGGAGCGCAGTTGCCGGCCTATAAGCGCTAGATCGAAACGCAGACGGGTCAGAAACCGCCTAAGCAGAAAGGTCCGCTCCCCCTTTCAGAGGAGCGGAAGATGTCTGCATTGGTCGCGGCTCGGGGTCCATCACCAACGGAAGGAACCGCCGCGCGGGAGGCCCAACCTGATCGCAGAGATCCTTGCGCCACCGGAGCTGGCTCACGTGAATGTTAGAGCATCGGACGTTTAATCGGAATCGTGGGACTCCTTTGAGGCTGTGTTTGTGATTCACCTTTCCTGGAGGTGGATCGTGGGTCGCAGCTATTCGGATGATTTGCGCGCGCGGGTGGCCGGATTCGTCGAAGCGGGACACTCGTGGCAGCGCGGCATTTCGGGGTGAGCGAGAGTTTCGCGATCAAGCTGCTTCAGCGCGCGTCCCGTCTGAAGACTTTGCATCCTGCGCGCCAGGGACGCCCGGCAGCAGGCTGGATGAGCACGGCGCCTTCCTGGTGGCGCAGGTGGAGGCCAAGCCCGACATCACCATGCCGGAACTCGTCGCCCGGCTGGTGGAGGCGACAGGGGCGCCCAATTTCTCCTCCTACCGCCCTACAGTCGCGATCTCAATCCGATCGAGATGGCCTTCGCCAAGCTCACCCAACTCAGACGCAGCGCCGCAAGGACCTTCGACACCCTCTGGAAGGCCGTCGTAGACATCTGCGGCATTAGCAAAAACCACCAGATCTGATCGAGCTTGTTCGGTAGCTTCCGGCTCCCTTTAACGGAGCGGAGCGGTGAGAGTTGACGAGGAACTGAAGCGGAAGCGCGCCGAGCTGCTCGGCGAGGTCGAGGAATTGAAGGCCAGGATTCAGGCGATCGATGGACAGGTCTCGGCGATCGACCAGGTAATCGCGATCTACGATCCGGCCTATGCACCGCGGGGATCAGCGGCAACGAAGCCGCAGCGACCGAGGGCAGCCCAACAGCTCCCTCCCGAATTCGCACGGATCAACAAGAACGAGGCCCTCCTCGAGGTGCTCCGCGAGGCGGAGCAACCGCTTTCAACCGCAGACTGCACCTCCCGGATCGCAGAGCGCAACGGTGCAGACACGGACGATCCGTCCATGCCGCGTTTCCTGACGCAGGTCTCCACCGCCCTAATCGCCTTGACCAAGCGCGGACGCGTGCGCCAGGCGGGCACCGTCGACGGCCGAAAGCACCTCTGGGAGATCGCGGCCTAGGCACTGCCTTCCCAGATCAGGTCGGGCGGCTTGTTGCCCCGCCAGTAGCCGCACAGGTACCGCGACGTCGGCCCCTTCAGCGCCTGCCCGAGTTGGGGAACGCATCAGCCCACCATTGCTCACGCGCCTCGTATCCTCCCGCCAGGCGATGTCGGCCGCGTACCAGTCCGAGATACCGCGTCGAGAAGCGGTGGTGGATGCCGACGTAGGCCCGCTGGATCCGGCTGAAGAAACGCTCGACGATGTTGGTGTTCGTGCCGTCCTCGGAGGAATACGCCTCGGAATGATTGACCCGGCCCATGCGGTTCAGGCCGACGACATCGTTGTAGCTCCCGTGCTCGCCGGCGAAGACCTTCGCGTTCCGGGAGACATGGTCGCGAACGGCAGCCCAAGCGGCATCGCCGTCCTCTTCTCGGATCACCCGGGTGAAGGTCCGGCCGGACATGCCCGCTGCCGGATCGCCAGGATGCAGAGGCGGTCTGGGCTGCGGTTCTCCTTCAGGCGCCGATCGACGCGATCCTCGGCCTTGTTCTTGGGCCGCACGTGGCCGCCGGCGTACTTGCCGTCGATCTCGACCTCCCCATCCAGAATCATGTCCTCGCGGCGCGAGGCCACGGTCTCCCGCAGCTTCATCAGCAGGACCCAGGCCGTTTTGTACTGGACGCCGAGCTCCCGGGAGAGCTGGAGGGCGGCCTTTCCCTTGACGGAGTTGGCGACGAACCAGATCGCGAAGAGCATCTTCTTGAACGGCAGCTTGCGCCAGGCGAACGCCGTTCCGGACGTCACCGTGAAGACGGAGCCGCATTCCTTGGCGGAGCACTTGAAGCGGCTCCGGGTCATCTCGTAGCAGCGCAGGTTGCCGCAATGCGGGCAGTAAGCCTCGCCGTCCGTCTCAGGCCAGCGAGCCTGCCGGAACCACTTGTACGCCGTCCTCTCCTGGATGCGGGAGAGTTCGGTGATGGTCAGGTCGCGCACCTTGGGCGAAAGCAGGAAGTGCTGGCCGGGTCTCTCCATGGCTCAGCGCTCCCCTCGAGGCGAGGGAGAGCGGGCTCCGGCGCATATCTGTTCCAGCAGGGCATGTTGCAGATGGAGGTATCCTCCGGGCAGGCAGCGATCAATGTCGCCGCGTCAAACAACAACGCCCCGCAGTTCGCTGGCTTTGGCTTCCGGCTGGTTTCCGACACGACCGTAGACATCAGCTCTAATAGTACCCTAATCATTGACTGGCCCGGCATCTCCGGTAACGGCAGCCTGACGAAAACCGGCTCCGGCATGCTGGCGCTGAACGACGTCAATATCTATACCGGGCGTACGGTCGTCGCTGACGGAACGCTGTCGCTTGTGAGCATTGGAACGATCGCTCAGAGCAGCGGCCTGACGCTATCCGGCACGAGCGCCGTCTTCGACATATCCGGCGCCAATGGCGGGCGCACCGTTCGTGGCCTCTCCGGCGTGGCCGGGTCGACGATCACTCTGGGCGGGAACTCGCTGACGGTCGACAATACGGGCACCGAGACCTTCGCCGGCGCGATCGCTAGCAACGGCCGCCTGACCAAGACCGGCACCGGCACGCTGATTTTGACCGGCAGCAACGCCCATACCGGCGGCACGACGATCTCGCAGGGCGAATTGCGCGTCGAGGGCACGCTCGGTTCGGGCGCGGTGACGGTCGCCGCGGCCGGCACCCTGTCCGGCGCGGGCTCGATCGCGGGCGCCGTGACGGTCGACGGCACGCTCTCGGCCGGCCACAGCCCCGGCACGCTGTCGGTTGGTTCGTTGGTGCTCAACAGCAGCGCGACCTCGATATTCGAACTCAACAGGCCAGGTGTTGCCGGCGGTAGCGATCCCGCCACCGGCAACGATTTGGTCAAGGTCACAGGCGATCTGACGCTCGGCGGCGGGCACGATGCGCGCGTCGCGGCGGCCGGCTATTATCGATTGTTCGACTATGGCGGCACGCTCGCCGGGAGCTTCGCCAGCCAGAGCGCGACCTCGACCACGGCGGGCTTCACCATTGCCAGCGCAGGGGTGGAGACCGGCATCGCCGGCCAGGTCAATCTTGCGGTGCTGGGTCTCGGCCAGACCATGCAGTTCTGGGACGGGACGATCAACACCGCCTCCGGCAGCGTGAACGGAGGCGCTGGAACCTGGGCTTCGTTCGGCACCAACTGGACCACCAGCACCGGCAGCGCCAATGCGGGTTGGGGCGGCTCGGTCGGCGTCTTCGCCGGCAGTGCCGGCGGCGCGGTGACCGTCGTCGGCACGCAAAGCTTCGACACGCTGCAATTCTCGACCAATGGCTACACCCTGAGCAGCGGCACGCTCGCAATCGCGCCGGCGAGCGGCACGCTCAGTACCTTCAATATCGACGGCGGGGTCTCGGTCAGCATCGATTCCACCATCGCCGATGGTGGCGGCACGGGCATAGCGAAGACCGGCGCTGGCACGCTGACCCTAACCGGCCTCAACACCTATACAGGCGGCACGGCGATCTCCCAGGGCACGCTCGCAATCGCCGGCGCCCAACCGCTCGGCACGGGGACGGTGACCCTGAACGGCGGTACTCTGCGGATAGCCGATTGCGGCTGCGGAAGCATCTCTCTGTCGAATGATTTCGCCCTGAGCGCCACCGGCGGCACCCTGGATGCGGGCGCTGGCGAATTGGAGATCGGCGGCAGCATCAGCGGCGGCGGACCATTGACCGTCACCGGCTCCGGAGGCCCGCTCGGCGGCTATGTCGTCTTCAGCGGTGACAACCGCTATCGCGGGCAAACCCGTATTGCGGCCGACGGCATCCTGCTGGCGCTGTCGCCGACCGGCTTGTCGCCGAACAGCGACTATATCGTCGACGGCATTCTCGATCCCGGCGGCTTCGATGCCACCCCGAGCTCGCTGTCGGGGGCAGCCAGCGGTCGGATCGGCAGCTCGGGCTTCGATCCGGTCACCTTGACCGTCGCGGGCGGCGGCAGCTTCGACGGCACCATCCTGAACGGCGGGCCTGGCGCGGTGTCGCTCGTCAAGACCGGCGCGGGCACGCTGACCCTCAATGGCCAGAATACCTATACCGGCGCAACGATTGTGGCGGCCGGCGCGCTGGTGGTCGGCGGCGCCGGTCATGCCTCGGCGAGCCTCGCCAGCATCGTCACGGTCAACGCCGGCGGCACGCTCGGCGGCGTCGGCACGATCGGCGGGCTCACTGCCGCATCCGGCGGCACGGTCGCGCCGGGCAATTCGATCGGCACCCTGAAGGTTTCGGGCAATGTCGCGATCGGGGCGGGTTCGTTCTACCAGGTTGAGATCAATCCGACCGGCGAGAGTGACCGGGTCGCGGCGAGCGGCACGGCGGTGCTGACAGGCGGCACGGTCGTCGTCGAGAAGGCGCCGGGTTCCTATGCGCCCGGCACGCGCTACACCATCCTGACCGCGGCAGGCGGGGTGTCCGGCGCCTTCGCCGGCCTGGCCCAGAACCTGCCCTTCCTCGATCTCGGCCTGAGCTACGATCCAGGCAGCGTCTATCTCGACATCGCCCGCAACGAGGTCTCGTTCGCGTCCGTCGGCCTGACGCGCAACCAAGTCGCGACGGGCGCCGCGATCGAGACGCTGGGGCAGGGCAACACGCTCCACGACACCGTGGTCCAGCAGGCGAGCGCGGGCGCGGCGCGCCAGGCCTTCGACGCGCTCTCGGGCGAGATCCACGCCTCCGCGAGCGGGGTGATGATCGAGCGCAGCCGGGATCTCCGCCAAGCCGTGAACGACCGGCTGCGCCAGCCGGCGGCGCAGGGCGCCGGCGGGAACGCCGCGCTGGCGCCCGTCGCCGCGCAGGTGCTGAGCTATGCCGCCCTTAACCTGCCGGCAGAGAAGGGCCCATTCACCGCCGGAGCGCGGTCGGCCTTCGTCGAGCCCCCTATGCGCTCTGGGGCCAGGCCTTCGGCTCCTGGGGCCGTTTCGGCGGCAATGGCAACGCAGCCGGCATCACGAGCACGACTGGCGGCTTCCTGATCGGGGCCGACGCAAGTGTCGGCCAGATCTGGCGCCTCGGCCTGGCCGGCGGCTACGGCCGCACGACGTTCGACGGCAAGGCGCGGCTGTCGTCGGGGACGATCGACAGCTACCATGCCGCGCTCTATGGCGGCGGCCAGTTCGGTGCGCTGGCCCTGCGTTTCGGCGGTGCATACACCTGGAACGAGATCGAGACGAAGCGTGCGATCAGCATCCACGGCTTCTCCGACCAGACGATTGCGAGCGACCAGGCACGCAGCGCACAGGTCTTCGGCGAGGCCGGTTACGGCATGCGTTTCGGCGATCTGGCCCTTGAGCCGTTCGCGAACGTCGCCCTTGTCCATCTCGACAGCGACGGCTTCATCGAGCGGGGCGGGGCGGCGACCTTGCGCGGCCGCGGCGGCAGCGAGAGCGTCGCCTTCACGACACTCGGCCTGCATCTGGGCACCAGTATCGACCTCGGCGCGGGGACGGCGCTGACCCTGCGCGGCACGCTCGGCTGGCGGCACGCCTTCGGGGACGTGGCACCAGTGGCGCTGTTGGCCTTCGCCAGCGGCGGCTCGCCGTTCACCGTCACCGGCACGCCGATCGCACGCGATGCGTTCGTGGCCGATGCCGGCATCGAGCTGGCCCTGACCCGCGCGGCCAGCCTCAGCCTGAGCTATTCAGGCCAGTTCGGAAACAAGGCGCAGGAAAACGCTGTGAAAGGAAACTTCGTCTGGCGGTTTTGACGTCTGCTCCCGCGAACGGTTTCGGATGCTCGGCGAGGCATCGGCTCTTGGGCTGCCTGGCAATGTCTGGAAGCCACCGAGGCCGTGTGGAAACGTCTTTCAGGGTCGTGCTCTGACGATGCGACAGGGTCTGAGGGTCAGGCTCTCATGGCCTTCATCAACGTCGCCGCGCCGAGGATGGCGATGGCCCGCTTGAGATTGTAGGCCAGCACATGGAGGCTCATCTCGGTTCCGACATTGGGGAGGTGGCGGGTCAGGAAGTGACTTCGGCCCATCCAGTCCTTGATCGTGCCGAAGACGTGCTCGACCGTGCGCCTTCGGATCCGCATGGCGTCGGGCATGCGATCGAGCCGGCGCTGCATGGCCTCGATCACCACCTCGTGCTCCCAGCGCTTGATGCGGCGCTGCTTGCCGGTGGTGCATTGGTCTTTGACCAGGCAGGCTCCGCAGCCGTCGGCCCAGTAGGTATGGAGTGTCAGATCCTTCTCGACCGATGAGAAGCGCCATGTGAGCGTCTCGCCGGCGGGACAGCGATAGGTGTCGCTCGGAGCATCGTAGGTGAAGTCCTGCTTGCCCCAGCGCCCGTCGGCTTTGGCCCCTGATGTCAGGGGCTTGGGGACGATGGCGGAGATGCCGATCTCGTCGCAGGCCAGGACCTCCTCGCCTGAGAAGTAGCCGCGATCGGCCAGCACAGTCAGCGCACCGGCTCCTGTCGCATCCTTTGCCTGACGCCCCATGCTGGCGGAGCTGGCTGCGGTCGTGGCCGATGTTGGTGACCTCATGAGCCACGATCAGATGATGTTTGGCGTCGACCGCCGCCTGAACGTTGTAGCCGACGAGGCCAGTGCCCTTGCCGTTGGTGGCCATGGCGCGGGCGTCGGGATCGGTCAGCGAGACCTGACGGTCTGGCGCCACCGCGACGACGTGGTCCATCGCCTGGAGGTCACGCATCTGCTGACGCAGGCGATCAAGCCGGTCCTTGAGGCGGATGCTGCGCATCTGCGCGACGTCATCCTCCTGCCGGTCGGCCGTATCGAGCAGCGACAGATAGCGTGCGATGCTTGCCTCCACCTGCTCCATCCGGCGACGGATCGCGCCGGGCGTGAAGTTCTTGTCGCGCGTGTTGACGGCCTTGAACCGGCTGCCGTCCACGGCCACGGTGCCGCCTGCCAGAAGGCCGAGTTGGCGGCACAGCACGACGAACTGCGCGCAGGCAGCCCGGATCGCAGCCCCATTGTCACGGCGAAAGTCGGCGATGGTCTTGAAGTCGGGCGCAAGCTTGCCCGTCAGCCACATCACCTCGACGTTGCGGCCGGCCTCGCGCTCCAGCCGGCGGCTCGACTGAACCTGGTTGAGGTAGCCGTAGAGGTACAGCTTGAGAAGGGTAGCGGGGTGGTATCCAGGCCGCCCCGTCGAGGCCGGGCCGGCAAAGCCCATCGTTCCCAGATCGAGTTCGTCGATGAAGACATCCACCACCCGGACCGGATTATCTTCGCTGACGTAGTCCTCAAGACAGTCGGGCAGGAGCAGTCTCTGCAGCCGGGTCTCGCCTTCGATGTAGCGCGCCATGCAAGCCCTCGGATCGCTCCAGAAAGCCTACCAGATCAGCCCGTTTCCACACAGCCTCCACCCGTCTGCGACCTTCGGAACGTCTGCTCAGGGGCGAGATCCCGGCGACCTACCAGGAGCCGGTAGATGCCGGGCGAGGCGGGCACGCGTCACCGAAATTCTCGGTCGCTCCGAGGAGGCGGAAACCTTTTCGAGTCAGATACTTACCGAGGCTTGGGTGGTCTTTGCTACCTAATGCCGCACATCTGCCTCACCCAAGCCCAGTGCCGAAACTTCTTCAGACACGCCGGATATGGATCCGATTAAACGTCCGATGCTCTAATGTAGATCGCGCCGACGCCGGGCAACGGTTCGGCTTATGGGAGGGGCGTCACGTCGAACCAGCCAAGCTTTTTGCGTAGCGATAGAGACCGCCAGTCAGCCGGTAGTACCACGGTAAGGGTGAGCGGGAAGTAATACGTTATCGGCAGGTAAAACAGGCTGGCCTCGCAGCCGGCGTGACTCGCCGGCACCAGGATTCCAGCGAAGTTCTGGGTCGCTCGGTAGAGTGCCGGGAAAACGGCAGTGGAGCCGATCTGCATGGTCAGCTTAGTGTCGAGTGGCTGCCATACATTGGGACGATGATCGTAAAACAAGAGAAGGCTGACCTTGGAAGAAGGGCATGATGGACCGCCAAGCGTCAGCAGTATGCGCCGGCCGCCTGCTCGGACGTCATTTTGGACGCCAACTTCGGCGATACGGTTGGTCATGGAATCTGGTGTGCCAGCGACCATCGCGACCTCTTCGGGCGGGACGGGTACGCGTAGCTGCACCGCCCCGTCGTTCTGGATGATGCGCGTCAGGGGCACGCTTTGGCGTGGCAAAGTGAGGAGGTCCGAGAAGCCGGAAGTCAACCAGCGTTGTTGCAGCTGGGCGAGGCCGATGTAGGCGCATGCCAGCGTGCCAAATGTGACAACTACACAACAGACGAAGCGGGGCAGCACAGGCAGTAGGCGCCGCCATTCCCAGACGGCACATGGAATGGATAGAAGGCCGATCACCCAGACGAACTCTAGGTAGAAGATGTGCCGAACTGAGAACTGGATCGCTGGATAGCTGAGCAGCGCCAGCAGCAGCACGGCCAGGGCCCCTGCCTCCCGCCCGTTGCGTGCCGCCACCCGCAAGATCCACGCCAGCCCTCCCACAAACCCGATGAGCGGCATCCAAGGCTGGCCGAACAAGGCGTAGACCGGTTCCGGCCAGCGCACGAACGGTACATCGAGCCGCAGCGTAGAACCTGGGTCGGGATTGCCACGCGACACGGCGACGAGGGCCGGATAGCCTAGAATCCATCCCGCCCCCTTCAGGGCTTGCGCCATAAAGTCGGCAGCGAACTGTGGCGCCCACTCGGCCAGGTTCTCTGAGGACAGTGTGATCGATTGACTGATGCCATAGATCGGGGCTGGCTCGCCCGCATCCCAGCTAGGGCGTCGTGATCGCTCCGCCGCGGCGATCCCGCTGAGTGTCAGCTCATCCGAGTAAGCGTGGCCAAGTGCGTAGGGCGCCGGACGAAGGGCTAAGAAAGCGCGAAAAGGCTCTGTGGCTCCCTGCATGATCAGCGACCCAACATTGGAACTGTTTCCCAGAGCCAGGATCGGAGAAGCTAGTAGCAGGAAACTGGCAGCATATGTGCCGACCAGGCCGGCCCGGGCGATCATGCGCCGTTGTGGCGCGAAAGCCAGGAATCCAACCCCGAGAGGTAACAGGATCGCGACGTCGGACCTGAATCCATAGCCGATACCGGCGACAATGCCCGCCAGCACCGTCACCAGCAGAGCCCGCCTTGGCGCACCTATGCGCGCCGCCAATACGATAAGGGAGATCGTCCAAAGTAGGAATGGTCCCTTGGAAAAGTCGCGAAGCGAGAAAATCTGCCCCAGTGCTACGGGGGACACCGCGAGCGCGAGCGCGGCGAGAGCGGCCAGAACCCTTGGTAGGAACGATCGCGCCAGTATGAAGCTACCGGTAGCGTAACCCGCCCCCAGAAACGCGGCCAAAGGAGCGATTGCCACCTGTGTAGGACCCAAAAATCTCCAAAGTCCAGCCGCGATCCAGCTGAAGTAAAGTTGCAATTGAAAGAAGAAACCGGGAGGGCCTGTTGCCAGATCCGGATCAATTGTTGCGCAGTCAAAGGCAGGAACACTGCGATGGAGGAGGAAATTAGCCATTTCGGGAGAGAGAACGAGGGGATGGCGGAAACCATGCCCACAGGCCCACATCAGAGCCTCGGGCGTGAACATCTGGTAAAAAAACACCGACCCGAGCTGGTGTACCAGAACCCAGGCGATTGTTCCGCCCAGGATCGCGAAACCCGCGATTATGATGCCATCCGGCCATCGCCATGCGGTGGAGCCTAGCGGTGTCATCGCCGCTCCTCTCGGAGCTGTCCTGCTGGCTTCACTTGGGCTGATCAGATGGTGTGTCAAACCTTAACGGCCACGCAGAGGCAACTGGTGCCAAACCAGACCGATCGACCGGCGTCAAGCCGGCGGAATTCCCAGGCGAGCAGGCGATCCATGACTCGTGCAGCGAAGCCGCCCGGATCGTGTTCCGCCTCGTCACACTGGGCTTCCGTGCTTCGTCGCAGGCCAAGCAGGCTCGGCAGCGTACGCTGGAGGAAGATGGGCGGCGGCAGAGGCGCGAACATGTACGAGGCGAACTCAATGCGGAAGCCGGAACCGAGCAGTACGCGCGACAGGCTTGCAATCGTATAGCGGCGGAAATGTCCCGCCATATCGTCGGCAGTGGAGAAAAGGAACTGGTAAGCCGGGACGGTCAGGAACAGCCGGCCGCCCGGGCGCAGCAGGGCATGAACCTGCCGCAACGCGGCGACTTCATCCTCGATGTGTTCCAACACATCGAACATGCCGCCCGCGTCGATACTCATAGGCGGCAGGCCGGATTCCTCCAGCCGCGCGCAGATCACAGGGTCGATCCCGCGGGCATAGGCCGCCAGTGCACCATCGATACCAGGCTCAACCAAACCGCAGGCGACCCCGGCGTCAGTCAGGCCCTTGGCAACAAAGCCGTTACCGCCACCGATATCAAGAAATACGCCTTCGGGTGAAAAGCGGCGAACCAGGCTAACGACGCAGCGGTTGCGGTGCCGGAACCAGAATGATCGATCCTCAACCGCAAGGCAAGCCGCGTTGCCATGCGCGGGGTAAGAGACCGCACCCTGATTGCTCGCAAACCAAATGCCAGGATCGCGCAGCTCAAGACCCGGCGCCACGGTCGCAAGGTCCAGCAATGTTGTGTCCTTCGAAACAACCGGGGAAAGGATCGTCACTTACTGTCCTTATCGCGATAGAAGCTGAGCACGCAATTCGCGACTTCGGTCACCTCATGGTCCCTGAGGTCGAAATACATTGGCAGCCGTAACAGCCGGCTGCTCATGTCGTCTGTGACCTGCAGACTGGACTGTGGCAGCTCCATCTGTCGGGCGAACGGTGACGAGTGGAGCGGCACATAATGAAAAACCGCGAGGATGCCGGCCTGGCGCAGATGCCCGATCAACGCCGTGCGCTCGTCGATGTCGGCCGCGAGCAAATGGAACATGTGATAGTTGGTGGTGCAGTGCTGCGGAACACTCGGAATTTGAATCGTGCGTGCCTCGTCCAGAGGTGCCAACATCCTGGCGTATTGAGCGTAAATCTCGCCACGGCGCGCAGTGATTTTCTCCATGTTTTCGAGCTGGCCAAGCAGGAAGGCTGCCAGCATGTCTGATGGAACGTACGAGGAACCGACGTCCATCCACGTGTACTTGTCTACATCGCCGCGAAGGAACTGGCTGCGGTTCGTGCCCTTCTCGCGCAGAATTTCAGCGCGCTTCTCGAGCTGTGGGTCGTTGATCACCAGCGCTCCGCCTTCGCCGCAGCCGAAGTTCTTGGTTTCATGGAAGCTGTAGCAACCCAGATGCCCTATGGTGCCCAGATACCGGTCATTGTACTTTGCGAAAACACCCTGTGCCGCGTCCTCGACGACCAGCAGGTCGTGACGCCTGGCGATTGCCATGATCTCGTCCATCTCGCAGGCGACCCCAGCGTAGTGGACCGGAAAGATCGCCCGCGTGCGCGGGGTGATCGCTGCCTCAATCAGACGCTCGTCGATGTTCAGTGTATCGACTCGGATGTCCACGAACACGGGCTTGGCCCCCCGCAGCGCGACGGCGTTCGCCGTGGAGACAAAGGTATATGACGGCATAATGACCTCGTCCCCGGGCCCCAGATCGCACAACAGTGCTGCCATCTCCAGAGCCGACGTGCAGGAGGTGGTAAGCAGGACGCGCTTCGCATCGAACCGGTCCTCCATCAACTTCTGGGCACGCTTGGTGAACGGACCGTCGCCGCTGGCATGGCCGCCGGCAACAGCCTGGCCTACATAGATCAGTTCGGAGCCGACGATGCATGGTTTGTTGAAGGGGATATGGGCTCTCATGGCGCTAGCCTTGCATGGGATGGACAGTGGGCGGGTGCTGCGGGAAACACCCAGTACTTTTGAATAACGAACAGCATGATCGGCAGGCCCACGGTCATGCCACCCTGAACGATTTCATGGGCAATGCCTGCCTTTTCCACCAGCAACCAAAGGCCCGCAAAATTGATGATGTAGCCGAATCCGTAGCTTGCAACGTAGCGCCGTAGCGCCCCGGCGTTGTTGCCACAGTAGCGAAAGGTGATCTTGCGGTTGAGGAGGAAGCCGATCAGCACGCCGGATGAATACGTAAAGGTCATCGCAAGTCGGCTAGGCATGAATGTATGGGTGAGCAAAAGATAGACGCAGTATAATAATGCATTGAGCAACAAGCCTATTGCTGCATAGCGTATGAATTGCTTACGAATCATCGTTTATGCCGCTTGATCGGTCCGAGCGGGCACCACTGCAATGTGATGGTTGGTGCCGGAAAGCGGAAACCTAGAGAGGCGTAGAGGTTGTGTACTGCAGTGTTGTGAGAGGAAATGCTTGTATGAACCTCGTCGATTCCTTGGCCGTGGTGAAAAGCGAGCATCGCTTCCCAGACGCGCCGACCAAGCCCCTGCCCCGCCAGGCCGGGAGCAAGGCCGACCAAGGACCAGAAGCGACTCGTGGACGTCGGAGCCTCCATTACCATGAAGGCAATGATCCGACCATCCATCACGCACTTCATGACATGTTGCGACGGATTGCGGAAGGCGTTGGCAGCCCACGCGGCGTAACGGCGATTGCCAATCTCTGGACCGACCTGCGGATCAATGTGAAGCCGGCCGGCTTCGAAAATTGTGGCGGCGATCCCGCAAATTTCAGGCTCGTCTGATGCAACTGCAGGGCAGATCGCGATCTTGCCATCACTGGAAAACCCAGCCAGCCCTCTCAGGAACGGCCGATAGTTCAACTCGATGAACCGAAAACCGTTCGCTTCTAGGAAGGCGCATTCGGCCAGCTGATCCTGCGCCAGTCGGCAGCTGACCAAAAGTACCTGGTTGCGCGTGCACCAGTCGCGAAACTCGTCGAAGGCGATATCGGTGTCGACCGCTTTTCGCAAGCTCATCGAGGCGATGGCGGCGGTGTTGCCCTGGAAGATCGGTTGGTCCCAGGGCGCCAAATGAAATGTCAAATCGAGTGCGGGTCCTTGCACTCGTTTTTCGGTATAACTAAACAAGGTTGTCAGTCCGCATCAGTTGCGAAGCGAATGAGCAAACAGCGTGTTCCGTGTTCGATATGGCGACCGTCTCCCCAACAATGTAAGTGGGACGATCCATGCTGCGGAAATGCATGCGTGCGAGGTATTCGCCAAAAATACCGAGAGCAAAGAGCTGTGCTCCCGAGAAAATCGCGATCATGGAGGCCAAAAAGGCGAACCCCGCCACTTGGCTGCCTCGGAGCACGTAGTTGGTGAGCACTACTCCGAGGATCGACAAACCAAACAGAACAAAGACAAAGCCGATGATACTGGCGATCTGGAGCGGTAACGTGCTGAAGCCTGTCATCAGGTTGATCGCGTGATGGATAAGCTTGCCCACGGAATATCCCGAGGCGCCAGCGCTTCTTGGTGAGTGCCTCACCTTAATGGCGGTGAAGCGGGAGGTGGCCCACGTCAAAAGCACGTCGATCGACACGGACGGACTACGGTATGTTTGGAAGCCTTCGCGCAAATGAGTCCGAAACACCCGGAACGCACTTACGCTCCGAGCGGTGTCTGCGCCCATTGCATCGGCGAGTGCGATCTTCGTCAGTCGGGAGGCGATGTTGCGCAGGAAGCCGTGCTGCTCCGTCTGCGGGGCGCCATAGACGACGTCGTACTCCGGACGTAGTGCTGCGAGCATCGGAGCGATCTCGCTGACCGGGTGTTGAAGATCGTCGTCCATTGTTAGGATTATGTCGTAGCGGGCTGCCCGAATGCCGCAGAGCAATGCGTTGTGTTGACCGTAATTTCGGCTCATCCGAATGCCACGCACCCGGTTGTCCGTTTGCGCCAGGCTGACGATGATCGGCCATGCGCCATCGCCGCCTCCATCCTCGACGAAAATGATCTCAAAAAGGGGCGTGATTTCTGACATCGCAGCGGAAAGCTGACGATGCAAGTCAGGTAGGATCTGTTCCGACCGATACACTGGAATGATGACGGAGACTTTCGGCTCGTCGGAATCGCGGCGCCGGCACTGCTCCGGATGTACCCCCTCGCTAGGACTGGCGGGAGCAGTCGCATTTTTCATGAATCTACCTATTTAGGGGCGGCTTGCCGCTTCAGGGCGGGCTTGCTATCATTCCAGCCCTAAGTTTGCAAATCGAACCGTTTGCATAACGCGTTAACCTTAATGACGGTAGCCTCGAAGCGGGAATTTCAGTTCGGCAGTCATGTCTCGGCTCCGGCAGTATTTGGCGCTGAGCCGCTCCAATGTGGACTTGTTCGGAGTCAATCGAAAATACGCGCTCATGATGTCGCGCTCTGGCCTCACAAGTCATGGGCATATACGTTAGCCAATGGAATTATTGAGGCAATATTCATTTTTCGCTCTGGAAGCTGCTGATCTCCGTCTTTGATTTTGCCTATGCCACCTGATCCGCCACCAAAGGAAGAGCCGAGCCGGGTTGGCTGCGTCGCGCGTGGCGTGATCAGTGCATGGTTCGATATTTCAACATATTGGATATTGGGCGTTGCGTTCGCGCCGTTGGAGGCCGTACCCATACGCAGTGATACATTTCGTATGAGGCAGGTCGCATGTTGGGCGCTGAATGTCGCCAACATGACCGCCGATTCTAAAGCACACTGGAGCACTGAGACGTGGCACTGACGCCTGCAAGCACAACGCAGTCGGGCACGCCTGCTGCACCGCTATATGCAAATACGATCGCAACCATCGTTTCGATTCTCGGTACGAGTCTTGCTTGCCTCGGCTTGTTATGGCTCAGTCTCGTTGTGGTGCATCCGTCCGCTGCAGCTGCCACCCGGTTCATCGGCTATGTCCTGGTGTTCAACTTGCTTCCCGGGATCGTCGTCGCGCGGATCCTTCTGCCGCAGGTAGACTCGCCAGTTGTGCTCGTGATCAACGCGTTGGCACTTGGTATCTCCGTCAATTTGCTAGTCCTCATACCTCTCTGGGCGATGAACCAAACGGCCCTCATCTCTCTCCTGCCATTCGTCGCAGGAGCGGTGCTTGTTGTCGGATTTCGACGTCTCGGGCTCGTCCGCCTATGGGCGGAATGGCGCGTAGGTCTCAGCGAGGCGCGGTGGTTGGCAGGCACCATCTTTCTCGTTTTAACGGCGCTGTTAGGCATCGCGAATGTGCTGAGCGGCGATCCAGGAGATGCTTTTTCGTTTCACTTCGCATTCCAGGGCGTCATTGTCCGGGGGCTCGAGCGCGGCTGGCCGCCGCCCAATCTTCTGATCCCTGACGTGCCATGGTCGTACAACTATGCCGCCCATCTCTGGATACTCGGCGCCAACCACGTGGCCGGAGTGCCATTGGACGTTCTGGTGGCCCGCTACGGGCCGGTATTCCTGGGTGGCAGCGCTGCAGCGGTTATGATGGCGTTCGGCCGATGCCTTTTGGGACTTAAGTGGTGGATCGCGGCGCTCGCGGTAATATCTGTATTTTGGATCGTGGGCGTGCCGCCGATCGCGGCGGGCGTCTTCGGGACGTTTATGCCGTTCGGAGCAACACTCCTCCTATCGCCCTTCCTTGCAATTATCGTCTTCTTCCTGGTACTGAGCTTTGTGCTGGCGGGAGCGCCTTCACGAGGGATGGGCCGCAGTCTGATCCTTGTGATGCTGACATTCTTGGCTACCGGCGCTCGCGGTGCCTGCCCGCCCATTCTGATGTGTGCACTTGCACTGAGGCTATGCCTAGCTTGGCGCGCGGACCGGAGATGGCCACGATTTCAGTCGTGGGATCTAGTTGCGGTCACGGTTGGGTTTGGTGCTGGACTTTGGTTCTTCTTCACACTCGGCTCAGGTTTCAGCGGTACGGGCTTTGTCCGCATCACCGGTCAACCCTTCGATTTCCTCTCCGCCCCTGCCCAGTATCTGCTGATTGTGCCTCACTTGCTGATGGATGCTGGACTTGGGAAGCTGCTCGCCGGAGCCCTCGCATTTGCCCTTATTGCCTTCTTCCAGGCGGGTTTCCTTACACCCGCGCTGCCAGTTTGCTTTGCTGCTCTGCGGCGGCAGGCGGATAGTGCAGCTATCCTGCTGCTGGGCTCTGCAATTGCCGGCATCGCCGCCGTGTTCGCAACCGAAGCACCAGGATATAGCCACTTTTCCTTTCTCTATTTCGCCAACGTCTCCCTCGCGCTACTCGGTGCGCGAGGGCTCCAGTTGCTAATCGAGGGAAGATGTTGGCATGGAAGAAGGCGCGCGGCCGTCCTGACCTGCTTCGGAGCTGTCGCGTTGCTCGCGTGCCTTCACCTGGCGCAACTTCCATCTCTTGTTCTCACCCGGTTTGTTGCGCGCTGGGCCGCTACCTCGACTGCTCTCATGACGGGAAAGTCCGAACTTGCCCCGCCGATCGCCGATTGTCGTCGCGACGCGGACGTCGATCTGTTCAGCAAAGCCTCCCTTGGTGGGCCAGACCCGATCGTAGTAGTGCTTCCGAAAGTCAGATCGGGGCAGCTCTACTGCGAGACGTTCTGGCTTGTCGTGCAAACACCCCTCCAGGTAGTGAGCGACTATGCCTTGGCATACATCCCGGGAAGTGCGACCCAGCCGCTCGCTCGGATCCTGACAACGCGCGTGCAACACATGAATGCGGCAATCGGACTTGCGTCGGGTGGAGTTCTGTCGGTGTCCGATATCGTAGCCATAGCAGCCACAATGGACCGGCGGCGCCCCGTCTATCTGCTCGCCGACAATACCCTGTCCCCGAGTGTCGACGGCGGTTTAGAATGGGTCGCTTCGAATGACCGATTTGCGCTCTGGCGGGTCGTTCTCCCGTAAGTCCGCATATGTCCGCCTGGCCTGCCCCCTGAAAAGTGGCCCTCCCTGAAGTAGGCTTTTTGAGCCTTTGGAGGATGCCCGCGATGCCGCAGAAGAAGCACAAGCCTGAGGAGATCGTCGCGAAGCTGCGGCAGGTCGACGTGCTGTTATCGCAGGGGCGCCCGGTCGCGGAGGCGATCCGGGCCATCAGCGTGACGGCGTTCACGTATTATCGCTGGCGCAAGGAGTTTGGCGGGCTGAAGTCCGACCAGGTGAAGCGCCTGAAGGATCTGGAGAAGGAGAACGAGCGGTTGCGCAAAGCCGTCTCGGATCTGACGTTGGAGAAGCTGATCCTCAAAGAGGCCGCCTCGGGAAACTACTAAGCCCCGCCCGTCGTCGCCGCTGCATCGACCACGCCATGATGAAGTTCGGTCGGAGCGGTTGGCGTGCCGGGTTCTGGGGCAACATCGATCTACGCATCGCAAGGTTCCGAAGGGCCGCACTGACGATGCGGCGCTGACCGCCGACATTGTCGAGCTCGCCACCCAGTATGGCCGTTACGGCTACCGCCGGATCGCGGCCATGCTGGAGACAGCCGGTTGGGCGGTGAACGTCAAACGTGTCGAGCGGATCTGGCGGCGGGAGGGACTGAAGGTGCCGGCCAGTCAACCTAAGAAAGGCCGTCTCTGGCTGAATGACGGATCATGCATCCGGCTTCGGCCGGAATATCCCGACCATGTCTGGTCCTACGACTTCGTCGAGGATCGCACCCACAACGGTCGGAAGTTCCGCATGCTGAACGTCATTGATGAGTTCACCCGGGAATGCATTGCGATCCGAATCGACCGGAAGCTCAAATCCACCGACGTCATCGACGTGCTATCCGATCTCTTCATCCTACGCGGAGTGCCCGGGCATGTTCGTTCGGACAACGGTCCCGAGTTCGTCGCCAGGGCGGTGCGGGAGTGGATCGCGGCGGTCGGCGCGAAAACAGCGTTTATCGAGCCTGGCAGTCCTTGGGAGAACGGCTACTGCGAGAGCTTTAACTCCAAGCTTCGTGACGAGCTTCTGAACGGCGAGCTGTTCTACAGCCTCGCCGAGGCCCGGATCGTCATCGAGGGCTGGCGTCAGCACTACAATACCCGGCGCCCACACTCCTCGCTCGGCTATCGGCCGCCAGCGCCGACCGCCGTGGTCTGGCCGGCCGCGCAAACCCAACCCGCTTCGCCGGCCATCTCAACCGTGGCCGCCAAGCCCACCATGCATTAGATTAGAACTGGGCCACCAAATGGGGGCAAGCCACGTCGTCAGATGATTTGAGACTATCTTGGGATCTCAGGAGCGGAGGCTCTGGCTCATCAGGGTTTGAGGTTATGCGGCCTGCAGCTGATGCTGCAAGCGTCTCTGCTGGATGGTCTGGCGCTTGTGCGGCGTCGGGGAAACGCGCCAGCAGAAGCTCGGTCGAGTTGCCGGGACCGCAACCGATATCGACCGCGTTTGCCACGGCGTCCGTCGGGACCTGGGCAAGCAGATCGCGAACCGGGCGGGTCCGCTCATCCTCGAATTTCGTGTACTGCCGCGCCGACCAGGTCATAACGATCTCCATATCCTCATGAGCCGGAAGGCCCGCAATCAAAGCAGTTTCGCCAGATACTGCCCATAGCTCGACTTGCCCGTCAGCTTCGCCAGTTCGGCCAGCTGATCGCGATTGATGAACCCCTTGCGGAAGGCGATTTCCTCCGGGCAGGAGATCTTCATGCCCTGGCGCCGTTCCAGGATCTCGATGAACTGGCCGGCTTCCATCAGGCTCTCATGCGTGCCTGTGTCGAGCCAGGCGAAGCCGCGCCCCATGATCTGCACATGAAGCGCGCCACGCGCCATGTAGGCGCGGTTGATGTCGGTGATCTCGATCTCGCCGCGCGCCGACGGCTTGATGCCGGCAGCGATGTCGAGCACATCATTGTCGTAGAAATAGAGGCCGGTCACCGCGAGATTGGATTTCGGTTCGGCGGGCTTTTCTTCGATCGAGATGCCCTTGCCGGCCGCGTCGAGTTCGACCACGCCGTAACGCTGCGGGTCGGAGACGACATAGCCGAAGACGGTCGCCCCCTTTGGCCGCGCGACTGCCTCCGCCATCAACTCGGGCAAGCCGTGGCCGTAGAAAATGTTGTCGCCAAGGACCAGCGCGACGCGATCGGCCCCGACGAAATCGCGCCCGACGATGAAGGCGTCGGCAAGCCCACGCGGCTCGGCCTGCACGGCGTAGCTGAGCTTCAGGCCAAACTGGGTCCCGTCCCCCAGCAAGCGGATGAACAGCGCCTGATCATGCGGGGTGGTGATGATCAGGATCTCGCGGATGCCGGCAAGCATCAGCGTCGAGAGCGGGTAGTAGATCATCGGCTTGTCGTAGACGGGCAGCAACTGCTTCGAGACCACCGAGGTCACCGGGTGCAGCCGCGTGCCGGTGCCACCCGCGAGAATGATGCCCTTCATGATACCCTCTGCGCCATCAACGAGGCTACGACCTCGCGCATGCGTTCCTGCCACGGCTTTGCGCGATAGCCAAAGGTCGCGGCGAACCGGGTGGACTCAAGCACCGAATTGGCCGGTCGGCGCGCCGGCGTCGGGAATTCCGCAGTCGTGATCGCGTCTACGATCGGGCTCCGCCCAGTGAAGCGGGCCTGCTCTGCAATGATGGCGCTGGCGAAGCCATGCCAGGTCGTCTCGCCCTGCCCGGCAACATGGTAGGTGCCCCAGGGCTCGGCTCCGGCCATCAGCACAGCGCGGACGGCGAGGATCGCCTCGGCAAGATCGCGTGTCGCGGTCGGAGAACCGCATTGGTCGGCAACGACGCGCAGGACATCGCGTTCGGCCGCAAGGCGCAGCATGGTCTTCAGGAAGTTTGCGCCATGGACACCGTAGACCCAGGCGGTGCGCAGGATGACATGGTGCGGCTGCAGGGCCCGGATGCAGACCTCTCCTTCGCTCTTGCTCGCACCATAGGCCCCGAGCGGCCCGACGGGGTCGCTCTCGACATAAGGCCCGGGTTTGCTGCCGTCGAAGACATAATCTGTCGAAACATGGAGGAGCGGAATGCCTGCTTCGGCCGTCGCCTCGGCAAGAATGGCGGGCCCTTCCGCATTTGCGGCGAAGGCAGCGACCGTCTCGCTCTCGGCCCGGTCCACGCCCGTAAAGGCCGCAGCATTGACCACCAGGCCGGGGCAATGGGCCTTCAAGGCCCTTACCACAGCTGCACGGTCCGTGATGTCGCCGTCAGCCCGCGCCAGCCCGACGAGCGGAACGCCACGCTCATGCGCCAGCTCCGTCAACTCGCGGCCAAGCTGACCGCCGGCACCAAAAAGCAGGATCGGCGCTTCGTTCACGAGAGGCCGAGCCGCTCGCCGCGATAAAGCCCGTTCCGGATGCGGCCCCACCAGTCCGGATTGGCGAGGTACCATCGAACGGTCTTCTCCAGCCCGCTCTCAAAGCTCTCCTGCGGGCTCCAGCCGAGCTCGCGGGCGATCTTTGAAGCATCGATCGCATAGCGACGGTCATGGCCGGGCCGGTCGGCGACAAACCGGATCAGGGTGTCGCGCGGGCCGATGGCGGCATCGGGGGCGACCTCGTCGACCAGGCTGCAGATCGCGCGCACGACGTCGAGGTTCGTCCGCTCGGCTTGGCCGCCGACATTGTAGCTCTCGCCGGGGCGTCCGGTTTCCGCAATCAGGCAAAGGGCGCGTGCATGATCCTCGACATGGAGCCAGTCGCGCACCTGACCGCCATCGCCGTATACCGGCAATCCCTTGCCCTCAAGCGCGTTCAGGATGACGAGCGGGATCAGCTTCTCAGGGAAGTGATAGGGCCCGTAATTGTTCGAGCAGTTGGAGAGCAGGACAGGCAGCACATAGGTGTGGTGCCAGGCACGCACGAGATGGTCGGACGCGGCCTTCGACGCAGAATAGGGCGAGGTCGGCTGATAGGGTGTCGTCTCGCTGAACAGGCCTTCCGCGCCAAGCGAGCCGAAGACCTCGTCGGTCGAGACATGGTGGAAACGAAAGCTGGCCTTCGCGTCCTGCGGCAGGCCTCGCCAATGGTCGAGCGCCGCCTGGAGCAACACGAAGGTTCCGACGACATTGGTCTGGATGAAGGCGCCCGGCCCATCGATCGAACGGTCGACATGGCTCTCCGCCGCAAGGTGCATCACGATATCGGGCCGGAATGACGCAAAGGCCTCGCGCATCGCGGCGAGATCCCCGATATCCGCCTGCAGGAAGGCGTAACGCGGATCGGTCTCAACCGGCTTCAGATTGTCGAGGTTGCCCGCATAGGTCAGCTTGTCGACAACCAGCACCTGATGCGGCGTCTCGGCGACCAGATGCCGGACCACGGCTGAGCCGATAAAGCCGGCACCGCCAGTGACGAGAAACCGCGTCATTCAGGCGCCCTCATAAACGAAAGGGCTGGCAAAGCCGGTAAAACCGGGCAGCTTCGCGTCCCTCTCGGAAAGTGTCGCAGCCCCGGCCACCACCGGCCAGTCGATGGCAAGTGCCGGATCAGCCCAGAACAAGCCGCCTTCGCTCTGCGGCGCGTAGGGCGCGTCGAAGATCGCGCCTTTGAGCACGCGCACGAGCTTGGCCTGGGCGGCGGGCGCGGTCTGATAGTGCATACCGCGCACCGTGCCGGCCTGCACCGAAAGCGACTGGTTGTCCTGAACGAAATCCGGCGCGATCCCGGCTGCCGCGAAAGGCTCGCGGCTATAGGTTTCCATGAAGTAGCCGCGGTCATCGCCGAAGCGTCGCGAGCGGACGAGCACGGGCCCGGGAATGGCGAGAGGCGCGAAGGTAAAATTGGACATGGGGTCTCCTGCCTGGCCGCAGGTAGTCCTGCCGCCGCCCCCCTGTCAACGACGCGACTCCACCACTTCGGTGGCATCATTCGGCGAGCGCGGGGGAGCGCACTGCGCCGCCAGTTGCTCGACGAGAGCCGGCCTGTGCTGCCCGTAGCTGAGGGAGCAATTCAGATGCCCGGACGTGAGCTGTTGAATTCGATCACCAAGCTCATCACAGAGTATCTCCGCAGCCCCTCGCTGCGGCATCTGCGTGATCCATATTCGATCGCGCCCTCGCCGCCAGCATTGTCACGGAAATCGAGCGCCAAGGGCCTATTTGGCAGAAATGGGAGGGGGAGTGCGAGCGTATGCTTCGTGCATCTCGTTGTGCTGGATCCCAATAGAGGATCTGGCAGCCTCCTGAATAGCCATCCTGGGCCGCAGTTAACGATCACGGATGCTGTCCAAAACCTTCGGGCGATCCATGAGGAGAGACAGCTCTTAGTCAGTTGAATTGGCCCGCGGCACAGAACTGCCTGCAATTGTTGGCTCTCTGAAGCAATTTGTCGAAGGCGAGAGAGAGGCGTCGCGTTGGCCTGCTGCCGGTTCTCTCAGTTAAGCTAATCCCACCTTCTTTTCGAACTCGGCCGGGCTGATGTAGCCGATGGTCGAGTGCCATTTCAGCGGCAGCAGTCCGATTCTCGATTCGCGCACGACGGTTGGACGACGGCTGCAGCCTCACCTAATCCCGGTGCGGCCGGGCATCGATACAGCGCATGCCAGCGCGATTAGCGGCTTCCATACCTTCAGGAGAGTCCTCGAAGACGAGGCAATCAGCCGCGGCAATGCCGAGACGCCGCGCTGCCTCCAGGAACAAGTCGGGATCGGGCTTGGGACGCTCGACGTCATTGATCGTAACAATCGTGTCGAACAGGGGCGTCAGGCCCGTCGCCTCCAGCGTGGCGGTGACGATCTGCCTCGATCCGCCTGATGCAACAGCCATCGGCAGGCGCCCGTGGTTGTGGCGGGCGACAGCAGTAATCGCCTGCACCTCACCGACAGACGCGACATTCTGCAGAAAATGCTCGCGCATGACCTTGATCACGGCGTCGCGGTCAAGCCTCACGTCCTGCTCGGCCTCGAAAAGGTCCATGAGCGCATGTTCTGAGTGACCGGCACGACCGAAGTACCAGTCGCGCATCATGTCCCTGCCCGACGTGCGAAAACCCTGCATCCAGGCATCAGCATAAACCGGCAGCGTATTCACGAGCGTTCCATCGCAATCGAAGATGAACGCGCGGATATCGGCGGGTAGATTCTCTACATCTAGCATGCCCCCCTGTAGCAGAGGGTTACGGTTCGTCCAACCGCAGCCGAGTTCCGCGAGAAGCGAGCCTACCGTCTGATCCGGTGCGGTTATCCGGCGGAGTATCGCGTGGCGAACATGAATTAGCGAAATTATTGCTAATTCATCGAGAACAACTCGCACTTGCCGTCCCTTTCCGAGACGAAGCGGCTGCTTCGCCGTCGCTGATTGAAGCTCCATCTCCTTGTAGCCGCGCGCCCACCATGCCAGACACTCGAAGCTGAACTTGATTGGTTTCGCCCAGGGGAGCGAAATGAGTCGCTCTGCTGCTATCACCTAGGACAATCTGGAGGCCCATCCTGTGACGATCAAGGCCTCACCACAGCGGATTCTGCTGACGGGCGCAGCGGGCTTCATTGGCTTTCATGTCACGGAGGCTTTTCTGGCGCACGGCGTTCAGGTCCTCGGCATCGACAATTTCACTCCGTATTACGATCCTGCACTCAAGCAGGCGCGGCTCGACCGTTTGGCTCCGCGCAACGGCTTTTCATTCGAGCAGCTGGACATTACCGACTATGAGGGGCTTCAAAGCGCGTTTGTTCGCTTTCGCCCCGACGCCGTGATTCATCTCGCGGCGCAAGCAGGCGTGCGCTATTCACTTGAGAACCCGCGCGCCTATGTAAGCGCCAATCTCGACGGCTTCCTCTCAGTACTGGAAGCCTGCCGGCGCCATCCGATCCAGCACCTGGTCTACGCCTCATCGAGCTCGGTCTATGGCGCCAACTCCAAGGTGCCGTTCAGTGAACATGACGGCGCCAATCATCCAGTCTCGCTCTATGCGGCAACCAAACGCGCCAATGAACTGATGGCGCATTCCTATGCGCATCTCTACAGCATACCGGTCACGGGCCTACGCTTCTTTACGGTCTACGGTCCTTGGGGCCGCCCGGACATGGCCTATTTCAGCTTCACCAAGGCGATTCTCGAAGGTAGGCCGATCGACGTCTACGCCGAAAGCGAGATGAGCCGGGATTTCACCTATGTTGACGATGTCAGCGAGGCGATCGTTCGGCTGGTCGGGGAACCGCCCGCCCCTTCGCCCAATTTCAACTTCGGCTGGCCGGATCCCGCCACATCCGCCGCGCCCTACCGTGTTTATAATATCGGCAATCACACGCCAGTCCGGCTCGACCGCTTCATCGCGGTAATCGAGGCAGCCTGCGGCAAAGAGGCCATCAAGCGCCATATGCCGTTGCAGCCGGGGGACGTACCGGCGACCTATGCCGATGTGAGTGCTCTCGCAGCGCGCGTCGGTTTCAGCCCCTCCACCACGATCGAGGACGGCATTCGGCGCTTCGTCGACTGGTACCGCGCCTTTTACGGCTGACAGCCCGAAGGTCGTGCGCCCTTGCCCATCGTCTTGCCCCAGTCCAGGTGTGAGCTCTCAATTGGTTATTTATCCAGTCCCGAGCGAGGAAGCTGAGATTGCGAAGCTTCAGAGCCCTCTGAGGAACCGGATGAACAACCACAAGGATGCCCGGCTGACGTGGCTTGGTTGAGAGCGGATCGCGCGCATGCCGGCGATAGGCACAGGATCTGCCGGGATAGCCGGGGCTGCCGGCGTCAGCCTCAAGACCGTCCATAAATCGAATGCACGCTTCGCCGCCGAGGGCATGCGAAACGCCTGCCGGAGATTGCAGCATGACCCAACACATGCATCAAGCCGCATGCGCGAGGTTGATATTCGATCAGCTCCTGCGCGATTCGCGGCGACTTTTTTGCCGACATTGACCGTGCCATCAGGCTGAGCTATGCGCTCGGCCTGCTCGGGCGAGTTCGATTGCCCCGGCCTATCAGGATGCAGCACGTAGTACGCAGTATATGAAGCGCCTAGCGATCGTCACAACTGCTGCGCCGCCCTCCGCCAGCGGTCAGGCCCGGGTGCTAGGCTCCCTATTGGCGCAAGAGCGCGGCAAATTGCGTCACCTTTTTCTATCCGATCAACTTCAGGCACTTGATCCTGGCGAGGCTGGATTTGGCGTTTACGTCGCCTTGTCGTCACCGCGGTTCCAGATAATGCGGTCTTTCAGAAATGAACATGTCCAGCGCATCAACAGTTACGCCGGATTAGTGCGGGACGTTGTCGCTCGCGCGGACGAGATCGCGACCGCGGTCAAGGCGCATCGGGTGCAGGTGGTAGTAGGGTGCAGCGGCAATCCCTTCGATCTACCGGCCGCGGCCATCGCCGCCAGGCGCCTGAAGCTGCCCTTCGTCGCCTATCTGTTCGATGATCCCGTTTATCAATGGGAGGCGGGTCCCTACCGCAGGCTGGCCCGGTTCTGGGAGAAACGGTGGGCGGCGCGCGCCGCGAAAGTAATCGTCCCCAATGAGGTGCTGGCCGAGGACGTGCGCGTCCGCGTCCCCCGCGCCTCCCTCGCCATCGTCCGCAATCCCGTCGATCTCGGGCAGATTGAGCCGGGTGGGTTCGGGTCAGTCCCGGTGCCGCAGGCCGGGCCGCCGCCAACGGCGCAAGCTCCCTGGACGGTGCTATACACGGGTTCGGTTTATAACGCACAGGCTAGCGCCTTCAGGAATCTAATTGCCGCGATGGAGCGAACCGGGGGACGCTTCCAACTCCATCTCCACACCGCGCAGGGCGAGGCGCAGGTCCGAGACAACGGTCTTGTCGGCCCCTTCGTCCGCCGGCACGATCACCTGCCGCAGGCGCAGGCGCTGGCCCGCCAGCGCGAGGCCGACATTCTATTCCTACCTCTGGCTTTCGAGTCTCCGATCCCTGAAGTCGTGCGCTCATCGGCACCCGCCAAGGTCGCGGAATACTTGGCCTCCGGACGACCTGTTGTCGTTCACGCTCCGCGTGGATCGTTCGTGTCATCGTATTTCGCGGCGCGGGGGGCGGGCTTGGTGGTCGACCAACCGGATGTCGAAGCGCTCGCCCAGGCGCTGAATCGGCTGAGCGAAGATGCGGCGCTGCGGGCCAATCTGATCAAGAACGCGCGGGCTGCCGCGCAGGAATTCGGCGTCGAACAAGCTCGTGCCGCCTTCTCGGCTGCGCTCGGGGAGATTGGGTAGGATGTCCCCCCTGTCGAATGGCGAGCGTCCCCGCATCCTGTTCGTAGCGATGCATCATTCCGTGCATACGGCGCGCTGGATCGAAGCCGTGGTCAACGCGGGTTTTGACCTGCATCTGTTTCCGAACGACCCCTCGCCCCCGCACGCCTACATCCGCGGATTGACGTTGCATGTGCCGACGGTGACGCCGTCGGCCACAGCAGACGGCCCCCCCGCCCTCGCCGTGCCCTGGCTTTCGACCGGCCGGCGGGCGGCGAGCTTTGTTATGCGCGCGTTCAGGAATCCGTTTGGCGCCGCCCGTCTGCTACGGGACAAGCTCGGGCGTCGCAAGGCATCGCCGCCTGCGCTGGAGCTGGCGTCGCGCGATGGGGACTTCGTGAGAACCCGTGCGGTGCCGTTCGACGGCGATCCGCAGGCGCGGGTACGGCTCGGCCGGCCCGACGAAAGCGAGGAAACCATCATGGCGCTTCACGGCCCGCGCATGCTGGCCGAGGTCATAGCCAACGTACGGCCGAACCTCATCCACTCGCTGGAATTCCAGCACAACGCCTATCTTGTGCTGGCGGCGCGCGATCTTATGCTTGCGGAAGACCCATCATGCCGCTTCCCTCGCTGGCTGGCGACGAACTGGGGCAGTGACATCTATTACTTCGGCCGCCAGGAGCCTCACGCGCGCCAAATCCGTCGGGTATGCGAAGCGATCGACCTCTATTCGTGCGAGTGTCGGCGCGATCTCGCGCTTGGACGCAGCTTCGGCTACCGCGGCCCGGAGTTGCCGGTTCTGGCCAACTCTGGAGGCATCGATGTCGACGCCGCCCAACGCCTGCGCAGTGAAGCCCCGCCGTCGCGGCGCAAGCTCATCATGGTCAAAGGCTACGATCATTTCGCCGGCCGCGCCATGGTTTCTCTGGCCGTGCTCGAGCGTTTCGCCGACCGCCTGAAGGACTATGAGATCGTCATGTTCTCTGTCGGGGCCCGCCCGCGCGCACGCGCGCTTGAGTTGAAGGCGGCCGGGGTCCTCAACATCCGCGTCATCGATCTAGGCACCCATGACGAGATTCTCGAATACTTCGGACGCGCACGAGTGTATCTAGCCGTCAGCATTTCCGACGGAATCTCGACCTCAGTGCTCGAGGCGATGTTGATGGGGGCCTTTCCAGTTCAGACCAACACGTCATGCTGCGAGGAATGGTTCGTGCAGGGAGAGACCGGGTTCGCGGTCTCTCCAGACGATTTCGAGGAAGTTTGCTCGCGTTTCGAGCGCGCACTGACAGATGATGCCTTGGTAGACGCCGCGGCGGGGCGCAATCTCGAGATTATCCGCTCCCGCCTCGATCTGTCGGTTATGAAACCGTCGATCCGCAACTTTTATCTTCAAGCCCTCGGGATGCCGATTCTTCGCGAGGGGAGTGAATGACCCTGAAAGTTCTCCAGATCAACACAAGCGACGTCGTTGGCAGTCGTTTCAACAATTTCGACATTCGCCATCTGCTTGCAGCGGAGGGCGTCGAATCTGCGCATCTCGTGTGGAACAAGCTAAGCAACAGCCCCGACTCCCGGCGCTTCTTCGACCTTCCTGGCGCGCGCCTGGCCAACAAGGTGATCGGGCGGCTCGAATCCATGCTGTCGATCCATTCGCGCCTGCAATGGCAGGCTTACGCCCTGGCCCTGTCGAATGCCTATCGCACGGCCGACATAGTCCATTTCCATATAATTCATGACGGCTATTTCAGTTTGGACGCACTGCGTTTTCTGACGCGTGGCAAGCCGAGCGTATGGACATGGCACGATCCCTGGCCGATGACCGGGCATTGCATTTATTCCCTGGAGTGCGAGCGCTGGCAGAAGGGGTGCGGGCAGTGCCCGTCGCTGGATCTGCCCTTTGCGATGAGGAAGGACCGCACGGCTGAGCAGTTCGCGTGGAAGAAGCGCGTCGTTGCCGAGAGTCGCGCGCAGATCGTCGTAGCCTCCAGCCACATGCGCGATATGGCCGCGCGCTCTCCCATCGCTGCCGGACAGTCAATTGAGGTCATTCCCTTTGGCATCGATCTGAAGCGCTTTCATCCCGTCGATCCGCAGCCGGCGCAGGCCCGGCTGGGAGTTCTGCCAGGCCGGCTGGTGATCGGCGTGCGCGCCTTTGCCGATAGCCCGTACAAGGGGTTCGAGTATGTCGTGGAGGCGCTGCGCAGGTTGCCCAATATGGGCGTCCCACTGACGATCCTGACGACCCACGGCAAGGGCCATCTCAATGAGTTCATCGGTCGTCATCAGGTCATAGATCTCGGTTGGGTGAACGACGACGCGACGATGATGGACTCCTTCGCCGCAACAGATATTTTTCTGATGCCCTCGACGGCTGAAGCCTTCGGTATGATGGCAATCGAGGCCCTCGCCTTTGCGAAGCCGATTATCGTCTTTGAAGGCACCGCACTGCCTGAAGTCGCGGGGGCCCCGGACGTAGCGATCGCTACACCGATGCGTGATGCCGCCTCCCTTGCTGAAGCGATCGAACGTCTCGTCCGCTCTCCCGACGAGCGTCAGCGGCGGGGGGCGGCAGGCCGACGTTGGGCAGAGACGCATTACAGTGACGGCGATTTCGCGCGCAAGATGGCGGCTCTTTATCGAAAGGTGGCGCAGCGATGACGGGCCAAACTCCCCGGAAGCGCATCCTTCTCCTGACTGATATTCCACCATGCAGCAATCTGACCGCGGGGATCGTGACGGCACAGATGTGCCGGTTCGTCCCCAAGAGCGAACTTGCCGTCTTTTGCGTGACCAATCCGCATCTTCAGCCCAAGCTTTATGACGATCTCGCGGACGTCGAAATGAAGATGATCCCCAAGCCGATCGAACAGCAACGCCGAGTCCTGCGTGGCATCAGGATCGGGAGGGTTGGCGCGGCCGCCGTCGAGGCGGTCAAGCGTGTGACCCTACCTCGCGGCCTCATCCGCCAGGCAGTGGCCTATGGCCGCGCGATCGGCGCGACTGACCTATGGGCGATTTTGCAGGGACAGACTATGGTGCGGATCGCCGCGCCGGTGGCGCGTGAGCTCGGTGTGCCGTTGCGCGTTCATGTCTGGGATCCCCTGCGCTGGTGGCTCGACGCTCACGGGGTTGATCCGGTCAATCGCCGGCTTGACCTCGCCCAATTTGATCGCACGCTGCGGCAGGCTACGAGCTGCGCGGCGGCTTCGGGTCCGATGGCGCGGCACTATCAGGAGATTTACGGCGTCCCTTCGACAGCGGTGATCGCCTCGATCGATCCCACGCTCGCACAAACGCCGCCGACTGCGCTTGGCAGCACAGACAGTGTCGTCGTCGGCATGGTCGGTCAATTCTACGCGAGCGAGGAATGGAGGCAGTTGGTGACCGCCCTCAACTTCGCCAAGTGGAGGGTGGGCGAACGCAAAGTCGTTCTGATGACTTTCGGCCACGAGCCGCCGCCGAGCGACATTCCCGACGGCCATCTGAAATTTATGGGCTGGAAGGATCAGCCGGAGGTGATCCGGACAATAGCTCGGAATTGCGACGTCGCCTATTGCCCCTATCCTTTCGCAGCGAACATGGAGGAGGTTTCGCGCTTGAGCTTCCCCTCCAAGGTGCCGACCTACCTGGCGGCCGGGCGGCCGATCCTGTTCCACGGCCCGTCTTACTCGGCACCTTACATCTATCTGAAAGAGCGGGGCGCGGCTTATCTCTGCCGCGACGCTTACGCCACGTCCGTCTATAATGGTCTGGTTCATCTGGTCGAAGATGCGGTGTTGTATGAGGCGACAGCCCTTGCTGCGCAGCGCGCATTTCTTGCCGACTTTACGCTGCCCCGCATGGAGCGTGCAGTGCGTCAGTTTCTTGGTTATGACGTCAGCGAGCGGTCAACTGGACGGATGGAACACGGCGGCACTTGACGATGGGGTGTGCTACAGACCAAGGTTTGTCGCCAACATCTTGCAGAAATTGATTGGCGCGGGCGGCATGAATACTGCGGGGCATGGTCGCCCTCAATGCCACTCACATCAAAGTGCACCGGTCGACTGTAGGCGCAAAGGGGAGCTTTCACACAAGCGATAGGCACCTCGTGGCCGACCGGACCAGCACGTTCCACGGACTGTTAGATGTCGACGTCGTCCGCGGGTTCAGCTGACCTCACCGGCAACATCAACGATATGACCATGGCGAGCGCCCTTATCGGCGCCGCCGCTGGCCTCTTCGAACGGCTGATCGCCGAGCGTCGCTATGAAACGAACGCCATCCAGGCCGGCATGACCAGTCAAGGCCCCGAGGTCGTCATCCGCACCAGGACCAGCCGGCGCAATGCCTTCCCATACTTCACAAGAGCCCGTAATCTCGTCGAGCGCCTCTGGTGCAGGTTCAAATATTGGTGGAGCATCGCCCCCCGATAAGACAAGCTTGCAGCCGACGCTCTCATCGCCGCAAGCATCGTGCAATTGAGACTTGTGCCTAGACGGGAACACGCCACCACACCGCGGCGCCGTCCACGGGGTGCATCGGCGCCTCGATGCCCTGCTGCTCGCGAAAATCGTGAATCGCCCGGGCACAAGGCTCGAGAACATAATCGTCAACGATGACGAACCCGCCCGGCGACACCTTGTGATAGAGCGCGTGGAGTGCATCCATCGTGCTCTCATACATGTCCCCGTCGAGCCGCAGCACGGCCAGCCGGTCGATTGGCGCGACGGGAAGAGTGTCCTTGAACCAACCCTCAAGGAAGACCACCTGTTCGTCGAGAAGCCCGTAACGGCGAAAATTTCCGGCGACGACCTCACGCGAGACGGCGAGTTGGGCGTAGGTGTGATGCGTGTCCCCCGTGTCGGCCGGATTGCGCGATGCGTCGGGTTCGGGCAGACCACGAAAACTGTCGGCTACGAAGACCTTGCGGTCTTTCGCGCCATAGGCCTTGAAGATTCCCTTGGCGTAGATGCAGGCGCCGCCGCGCCAGACGCCAGTCTCGATGAAGTCGCCGGGAACGCCCTCTTCCAAAGCCTGCGTCGTCAGCATGCGCAAATTGCGCATACGGGCAGTGCCGATCATCGTGATCGCCTGTTCGGGCCAGTCGCGGCCAATGGCGCGCAACGACGGGTCGAACTTGCGTTCCGTCCAGGGCGCTTGCGAGCCGTCCTCGATCAGCAGGCCGGTCAGAGACGCCTCCAGCAGGTCAAGATAGAGGTCTGCGGCGCTTCCGTCGCCTCCCGGGGCAGCGCGGTCACCGCCCAATTGGCGTCCGAGGCGGGCGACAGCCTCCTCCTGACGTGCGCCCACCCCGAGGGTTTGGGCCGAGACATTATCCAGCTTCACCAGAAGATGGTTGAACTGGTCTTCGAACGCCGCTTTAGCAGCTAAGCGTTCGGTCAAAGCGCCGCGCTCCTCGCGCAACGCGTTTCGCTCGGCGACGAGCCTGGATGCTTCCTCGCGCAGCAGGCTTTCGCGCGTGTTAGCTTCGATCTGGTGTTTCTCCAGGGCCCGCAGAGCGCCGATGCGCTCGGAATCGAGCTGGGTGAGGGTGGCGTAATAGCGTCGCAAACCCGGGAGACGATTCAAGAAACGGGTCTTGGGGGACAATTGCGTCACTGGACGTTCCATCACTTTGCGCTCGACTCATCACAAAGGCCGAGCACTCATATCATTCGCTCGACGGGAAGGCGTGAGCCCCATCGCCATCCATGAAATACAGAATGTTGTCAATTCCGCGCCGCCGTCGCTTGGTCGATAAGCCGCGCGGGCATGATCGAGATCACAAACCGAGAGAACACTAGCCTAGAATGTCGCCGCGGTTCGTTCGCCCGTCCGTATACGTCGCCAGACAGGATTCGGCCCTGCGGGTTCCACCGAAGGGCCGCCAACTTTATCCTGCTAGCAGGCGCGAAGCGTCCGTAATCGGAGACGCGCATCGGCGTCAGGCATCGGTCGGTTCTTGCGGAAGGTGCGAATCGATTGCATCGATCTGAATGCGATCCATATCGATCGCCACCAGGACCCCGTTTCGGAAAGGCGAATGGACGTCGAACATCAGCGCGTCATGCATCCATTGATGCTGCACATGATTTTCCAGCGTTCCGGAGGCACAAGCTGCTGTCACCGAATAGCGTCCAGATGCGAGCGCGGGCAACCGGAATGCGAAACTCGTCTCAAGTATCTGGCCCGCCCGGGCCGTGATCGGACGGGCGAGGGTCGCCAGGAAGGTGTTGTCGCCCAGGATCGGCTGGCCGAGGCGGTCCTTGATATGGAAACCCACGATCGGCGCATCGAGATCGGCAAGGACGGCTACCTCGATGAGAAGCCGTACGTCCTCCCCACCCTCTATCCAGTGAAGCGGTGCCCCGTCGGCGTGAGTGAAATTGACGCGTTGGATGCGCGCCTTGCCACTCCCGAAATCGGCGCTATCTGCCATGTTCTCGAAGATTACCGGCCGATCCGGCTTGGGTGGGTCGGGGCGCGTCACGGGTTTGGCCTTGGCCTCGGGCGCCGCCCGCTCACCCGTCGTTGCCGACGCGTCGGCGGCGAGAGCATTTGCCTTGGCGCGTGGCCGCAGAATCGGTTGATTCGACAGTCCTTGCGTCTGGCTCATGATGGATGCCGAATAGGCTTCGCAAACATCCTTGGCTGAGCCCTGCATCACAAGATCGCCCTTGTCGATCCAAATCGCGCTGTTGCACAGGCTCATCACCGCGCCGGTGTCGTGGCCGCAGAACAATACAGTCCCACTTTCGCGGAACTGCCGCAGCCAGCGCAGGCACTTCTGCTGGAAATAGGCGTCACCTACCGCCAGCGCCTCGTCGATGATAAGCACGTCCGCATTGACATGGGCGATCACTGCGAACGCCAGACGCATCGCCATCCCCGTCGAATAGGTCTTCACCGGTCGTTCGATGAATTCGCCGATGTCGGCGAAGGCGAGGATTTCGTCGAAACGCGCCTGTGTTTCCTCGCTAGACATGCCGAGGATCGATGCGTTGAGATAAATGTTCTCGCGACCAGTAAACTCGGGATTGAAGCCCGACCCCAGCTCAAGCAGCGCGGCGACGCGCCCTTTGACGCGCGCCTCGCCATCGGTGGGAGCCAAGGTACCGCAGACGAGTTGCAGCAGCGTGGATTTGCCCGACCCGTTGCGGCCAATGATCGCCATGCTATCGCCGCGCGGCACCTCGAAGCTAATGGAATTCAGTGCCCAATGATCAACGTAATAGTTCTTTTCGGGCCAATCGACTCCTACCGCACGCAAGGCCGGCGCTGCCGCCCGTCTCAGGCGCGGCATTATGGCCTGCGCTAGCCTGTCGGACGGGCGCCGGTATATCTGGTAGGCCTTCGAGAGCTTCTTAGCCTTGATCGCGATCTCAGAGCACATCGGCGAACCCCGCGCGCAAGCGATTGAAGACCCAGATCGCCGCAGGTAGCGCGACCAACGCTCCCATCCACAAAAATGCCAAAGCCTGCCAGTTCGGAGCTTGGCCGAACAGCAACACGCTGCGCGTCTCCTCGACCACGATGGTCAGAGGATTGAGCTGCATTAACGTCCGGAAACTGGGTGGAACCGAAGAGATCGGGTAGAAGATCGGCGTCAGGAACATCGAGGCGGTGACGACAAAACTCACGATCTGTCCGATGTCGCGGAGATAAACGCCCAAGGCCGATAGCACATAGGCCGATGCCAGCAGCAGGAGCAGATAGGGAATAATGATGAGGATAAAGAGCGGCGCGGTTGCCTCGACGCGGCCGCTATATAGTGCATGGCCCAAGATGACGATCAGCAGGCCAAAGGCCGCGGTGATCAGGGCTCCCAGCACGACGACGACGGGCAGTGTGCCGAGCGGGAAGACGACCTTCTTCACATAGCTGCTGTGGGCCAGGATCAATCCCGCAGCTCGGTTCAAAGTCTCCGCGAGCATGGAGTGCAATAGGACGCCGACGAGCAGTATCAACGTGAAGTTGGCGTCGACTCCGTCCCGTCCAGTTCCCCACCGCGCCTGAAATACCGAGGAGAATACAAAGGTGAAGATCAAAGCGGTTAGGAGTGGCGTCAAAAACGCCCATCCGACGCCGAGTATGCTACCACGATAGCGCGCCTCGAAATCGCGCATAGTCAAACGCAAAGTCAGTTCCGTCGTCCGGCGCAGATGATCGCCCCAACTCGTCAACGCTTCAATCCTTGAACTCGCGCCGGACCTGATCGTCCGCCAAGGCGCCCCCTGTAACACCTCGCATCCTCGTCTCGCAAACGCGTTCTGCTGCGGCGGATCGGGCGGCTCGACAAGTGCAGGTCGGTTGAGTAAATCGTTCGCGCTTAGCGAACTTGGCCGAGGCGTCAGTGATGACGGAAAGACGCCGTTCTACCAAATTGATCGGAGATGCCGTTGATCAAAATCCTCATCCTGGGCGCCGGGGGCATGCTCGGCAACGCCGCCTATCGGCTCTTTGCCGCTTCGCCAGGCTTCGAGGTTGTGGGTACGATCCGAGGTGGCCCGCCAGCGGCGCTTTCGCAGAGCGCGACCGCTCGCCTGCTCGGCGACGTCAACGTGACCGATCGGGACCGCCTCGTCCGGGTGATCGGCGAAGCGCAGCCTGACGTGGTGATCAACTGCGTTGGTGTTGTCAAACAGCTCACCGCCGCCAAGGACCCGCTCGTATCTATCACTTTGAATTCGCTGCTGCCGCACCGGCTCGCCGAACTCTGCGGAGTGGCGGGCGCGCGCCTCGTGCACGTCTCGACCGACTGCGTTTTCGACGGCCGCAAGGGTGATTACAACGAGAAGGACCCGTCGAACGCCGAAGATCTCTATGGCAAGAGCAAGTTTCTGGGCGAGGTCGACTATTCTAATGCCGTCACGCTGCGCACCTCGATCATCGGCCATGAGCTTAACTCCGCCCACTCGCTGATCGACTGGTTCCTATGCCAGCCCGGCCCCACCGTGAGGGGATATCGCAGGGCGATCTACACAGGTCTGCCGACCGTCGAGTTGGCGCGTGTTATCCGCGACGTCGTTGTTCCGCGTCCGGAGCTGCGCGGCGTCTGGCATGTCGCTGCCGACAAGATCAACAAATTCGAGCTTTTGAAGCTGGTGGCGCTGGAGTACGGCAAGTCAATTGATATCGTCCCCGACGACGCGGTGACGATCGACCGTTCGATGGACGGCTCGCGCTTCCGCGCGGCGACGGGATATGTCGCTCCGCCTTGGCCAGAGCTAATTGCCCGCATGCGCTCCGCACGTTGAGCGCGCGCCAAAAGAAAGTAATCTATCCCATGGACATCAAGGGCAAGACCCTGCTCATCACGGGCGGAACCGGATCCTTCGGCAATGTTGTTCTCCGCCGCTTCCTGAGCGAGGGAATCGGCGAGGTCCGCGTCTTCAGCCGCGACGAGAAGAAGCAGGAGGACATGCGCCTCGAGCTAAAGAACGATCGCGTCAAATTCTACATCGGCGACGTGCGTGAGCCTAGCAGCTTGCGCGCCCCGATGCGCGGCGTCGACTTTATCTTTCACGCTGCCGCACTAAAACAAGTGCCCTCTTGCGAGTTCTACCCGATGGAGGCGGTGCGCACGAACGTCCTCGGCGCGAGCAACGTGCTTGAGGCCGCCATTGACGCTGGCGCCCGGCGCGTCGTTGTGCTCTCTACGGACAAGGCGGTCTACCCGATCAACGCCATGGGTATCAGCAAGGCGATGATGGAGAAGATCACGGTCGCACGCGCCCGCTTGCTTTCACAGAGTGACACCACATTGTGTGCCACACGCTACGGCAACGTGATGGCGTCGCGTGGCTCGGTGATTCCACTCTTCGTCTCGCAGGTGAAGGCTGGCCAGTCGATCACCATCACCGATCCAAACATGACGCGCTTTCTGATGTCGCTCGAAGAATCTGTGGATTTGGTCATCTATGCGTATCGCAACGCTGAGCAAGGCGACATTTTCGTCAAGAAGGCCCCCGCCTCGACGATCGGCCACCTTGCAGAGGCGGTGATGCAGATCTTCGAAAAGCGCGTTCCGATCAAAGTGATTGGCACCCGCCATGGCGAGAAGCGTTACGAGTCACTTGTCTCACGCGAGGAGATGGCGCGCGCAGCCGATCACGGTGGCTATTACCGTGTCCCCCAGGACAACCGCGATCTCAACTACGCCAAATATTTCGTCGAGGGCGAAAGTGCGATCTCGATGGCGGAGGACTACACTTCCGACAACACCGAGATTCTTGACGTTGAGGGGGTGAAGAAGTTGCTTCTCGGCCTCGACTACATCCAGGCCGAATTGCGGAACTAGACATGCGCAAGGTGATGTCGATTGTGGGCACTCGGCCCGAGCTGATCAAGATGTGTCGCGTCTTCGCCCAACTCGACGAGCAGACCCATCACGTCCTAGTCCACACCGGTCAGAATTACGATTATGGCCTCAATCAGGTGTTTTTTGAGGATTTGGACATCCGCAAGCCGGACCATTTTCTCGAGGCCGCCGGTGGCTCGGCAATCGACACTATCGCTGAGGTGCTCAGGCGCTCCGACGCGGTGATGGAGCTAGAGAAGCCTGATGCAGTGCTCATCTACGGTGACACCAATTCGGGCCTGGCGGTGATCTCAGCCAAGCGGCGCAAAATCCCAGTCTTCCACATGGAGGCCGGCAATCGCTGCTTCGATCAGCGTGTCCCCGAAGAACTCAACCGCAAGGTCATTGATCATCTCTCCGACGTCAACATGACTCTGACCGAGCACGCCCGGCGCTATTTGCTCGCTGAGGGCCTGCCGCCCGAGCTGACCTTCAACGTAGGCTCGCACATGCATGAGGTGCTCGAGCATTTCCGTCCCCGCTACGAGACTTCCGACGTCGTCACCCGCCTCGGCCTGACCAAACGCCAATTTTTCGTCGTCTCGAGTCATCGCGAGGAAAATGTCGACAGCGAGCGCAACCTTGCCGATCTGCTTGACTCGCTCAATGGGCTAGCCGAGGCCCACAGCTGGCCCGTGATCGTGTCAACCCATCCGCGCACCCGCAAACGGCTGGAGGCTCTCGGCGAGAAACAGCTCGATTCGCGCGTTCAGTTCCTGCCGCCGTTCGGTTTCCACGACTATATCAAGCTGCAAATGACGGCGGCCTGCGTCGTCTCCGACAGCGGCACAATCACGGAGGAAAGCTCGCTGCTGGGCTTCCCTGCTGTGACCATTCGCCAGGCACATGAGCGCCCCGAGGGCATGGACGAGGGGACGCTCGTGATGTCCGGGCTCACGCGTGCGTCGGTGCTTGACTCGGTCCGCTTCGTCATGCGCGCCCAGGCTACCGGGCTGACGCCGCGGCGAGTCAGCGACTATGTCGCCGGCCCTGTTTCGCGCAAGGTAGTCGCCATCGTTCTGAGCTACATCGACTACGTCAATCGGACGGTGTGGCGTAAGCAGTGAGGTCTTAGTGAGCGCTGCATGGCTGGGCTAAAGATCCTGCACATTGCTCCTCATCTGCGCCAGGGCGGCGCGGAGCGGCTGCTGTTCGAACTCGCGACGCGGGCCCCGGGCGGAGTCGCCCATCATGTAGCGCTAATGCAGGAGGAGGTGTTTTTCGACCGCGCGGATTTAATGGTCGAGGATCTCGGCTTTGACCTGACGCGCCGATTAGGGGGAGTTACCCATCTGCCGGCATCGCGTCGACGTCTACGCGCTCTGGTTGAGCGATTGAGACCCGACATAGTGCAGGGTTGGCTCTATTATGGCGCCTTCCTTAGCCTCGCCGTTGGTGGTCGGGTGCCTCTGGTGTGGTCGATCCACAACACTACGTTTCCGCGGTTTCTTGCTAATCCACCGTTGCATCTGATCGATCGCACGCTCGCCGCGCGCTCGCGCTCGATGCCCGACGCGATCGTCTATTGCGCGGCCTCAGCTCGGGCTTTTCATGAGGCGCGGGGCTATGCGCCACGACGCGGCCTCGTCATCGATAACGGCGTCGATCTTGCCCTCTTCCGTCCAGACGCGGAGCGGCGTGCAGTGCGCCGCGCCGCGTTCGGCCTCGCCGACGACGCCTTCGCCGTACTTTTAAGCGCTCGCAACGATCCGCAGAAGGACTTGCCCAATTGTCTCGACGCTTTCTCGCTATTCCGACGCGATACGCCGAAGGCACGACTGCTGCTTGCGGGACGCGGCATGAACGGCTCAGACGCGAGATTGCGCGGCCTGATCACTGCGCGCGGGCTAGGCGCTGCCGTCGTAATGCTCGGTGAGGTTTCCGATATGCCGGGCCTGCTTGACGCGTCCGACGCTGTTCTACTCGGTTCGCGCTATGGCGAGGCCATGCCCATGGCTTTGCTTGAGGCACTGGCTATGGACAAGCCGATTGCCGCAACCCGCGTCGGCGACGTAGAGCGACTGCCCTGTCCACGCGAAGCGCTGGCGCCTCCCGCCGAACCGCAATCGCTTGCCGCCGCCCTCACCTTCGCGCGGGCCGGCGATCCGCGGTGGGCGGCATCCTTTGCCGAAACCCGCGCGCGTCACGGGCTCGACGCGATGACGCGCGCCTATGAGTCCCTCTATCGCCGCCTTGCCGCACAGGAGCCGCTGTCATGACGCAGGACCCCTCGCTCGCCGTGGTTACGCCGGTATTCAACGGAGCCGACTATATTGTTGAGACCGCGTCCTCCGTCGCCGCACAGTTGCGTCCAGGGGACCGTTATGTCGTCGTTGACGATGGTTCGACCGACGACACGCGGGCTCGGCTCACGGCCGCCGATCTACCGATTGAGCTGATCAGGCAGGCCAACGCCGGTGAGGCAGATGCCGTCAACGCGGGCGTCGCGCGCGCAGACCGTGAGATCATCGGAATCGTCAATGCCGACGATCCGGTCCTGCCGGGCCTCCTCGATGCCGTGCGCGCGGCCTTCCGCGACGATGCCACCCTAGATGCGGTCTATCCGGATTGGCTCAAGATCGATGCGAACGGGCGGCAGTTAGCGAAGGTTGCGACGCGTGACTATGACTATGAGGTGCTGTTCTGCCAGCATTTCTGCCTCCCCGGACCGGGAGCCTTCTTTCGGGTCGGCGCTCTCGCCGGCGAGCCCGTGCGCGACGCCCGCGCCTCGCTGATCTCTGATTACGATTTCTGGCTGCGATACGGCCTACGCGGCGCAAAAGTAAAGCGGCTGCCGCAGGTGCTGGCGACTTGGCGGCTGCACGCTGGCGGTATAACCCGCCGTGGACAGGGGCCGCGTCTGGCGCGCCAGAAGATTGAGATGATCAAACGGCTACTGGCGCGCCCCGACCTTCCCGAACATATCCGCAAGCTGGGGCCTCAGGCACTAAGCGCCGCTTATTATCATGCCGCACTCGTCGGCCTTCGCGCGCCGGACACACCGGCCCTGCGCTACGCCCTGCAATCCTATGCGCTGAAACCGCGCTGGGCCGAACCGGTCGACGCCACGCAACGTCGCGCGGCTGGCCATCTCGCCTACGCCGCAGCGCAGCCACTGTCCGGTTGGCTACACGCGCTCGCGTCGCCCCTGCTGCCTGCTCGCTTCCACAGGCAGGCAGTTCTCGACCAGACCTTCCGCCTCGATCCCGCCGCTATTAAAGAGGAGCCATGACGACGGCATCAGCCCCACATGTCAGCGTCGTGATCCCGATGTTCAACCGCGCTGCCTGCATCCGGCGCGCGGTCGAAAGCGCCTTGGCGCAGAGCTTCGGAGATATTGAAGTGATAGTCGTCGATGACGCCTCCAGCGACGATTCCGCCGCAATCGTTACGGCAATCAACGATCCGCGCCTGCGGCTGCTGCGTCGCGAGCGCAACGGTGGTGCATCAGCAGCGCGCAACACCGGCGTCACGGCGTCGCGCGGATCGCTCGTTGCCTTTCTTGATTCGGACGACGAATGGTTTCCCCGCAAGCTCGAAATCCAAATTTCAGCGCTTGAACACGCGCCCGCCAACGTTGGGGTCTCTTGCACCGGGGTCGAGATGCATCTCCTCGACCACGCCGTTACGCGGCTGCAACCGCTTGAGGACAGTCCCGACTGGGCGCGTCGGCTGGCGATGGATTGCGACCTGAATCCCGGAACGACTCAGCTCACACGCCGCGCCGTTTTCGACACCGTCGGTCCGTTCGATGAGACGCTGCCTCGCTTCGAGGATTGGGACTGGCTGATCCGCTACACTCGCGGGGGATCGATCGTCGCGGTGCGCGAGCCGCTGGCACGCGTCTATAATCGCCGCGCGCGGCTCGGGGAGGTTGTGGAGCGGTCGGCCGTACTACTACTCACAAAGCACCGCGACGTCTTCGCCGCCCTCGCGCCGGCCGACCGTCGCAAAGCGACAGCTGACATCTGGTTGCAGGCGGCAGGCACCTACGCCTTCGAGGGTAAGTTCGGTTCTCTTGTCCGCCCGGCCGTGGCGGCCTTCGCGCAACGGCCCCTGCATACGCTCAGCCGCCTCGCCGCCGGCGCCGCGGCGGTGGCCCGCGGGCGGCTGACACGTGCCTCGAAAGAACCAGCCTGATGATCCTCTACTGCGCTCCCGCCTCTCCCTTCTCCCGTAAGGTGCGTATGCTGACGCGCCATCTCGGGTTTGAAGGCATCGTTGATGAGCGCTTCGTCGATACGGCGACGCCCGACGCCGCCTTCCTTGCCGCGAATCCGCTCTCCAAGATTCCGACGCTGATCACGCTGCAGGGCGACGCGTTATTCGATTCGGCTGTGATTGCCGCCTATCTCGACGCACAGAGCGGACATGCTCTGTCTCAGCGGGGCGACGCCTACTTTGTCGGACAGGCCTACGAAGCCCTGGCTGACGGCGTGATGGAGGCGATCGTTCTTATTATTTACGAACGGCGCTGGCGCCAGGAGGCAAAGCGCGAACCGCGCTGGACGGCGCACCAGGAGGCAAAGATTACGCGCGGCTTGGCACGCGCGAGCCAAATTGTCGTCCGCCCTGGCCATCGGCTGCAAATCGGCGACTTTTCCTTAGCTGCGGCGCTTGGATACCTCGATCTTCGTTTCGAGGGGGCTTGGCGTGCGACCTTTCCCGTCCTGGCGGGCTGGCTCTACGACTTCGCCGCGCAGGTTCCCGCCTTTGAAGCGACGCGCCATCGCGATTCCCCCTCAGTCGCGCGCTAGTTGTCGTTTCCAAGAAGGTTGTTCAACCTTGTCCATGGCCGCTTTCCGCCGAGGGCTGAGTGAGGTCGGCTGCAGTTGTAGTCGTTCGCCCATGGCTCGATGGCGGCGTGGCGCTCGTCTGATGAGGCATAGGGCCTGGCGTATGCGTAGGCTGGTCTGGATGGAGCGCTCGGCCTTGCCGTTGGTTCGCGGGGTGTATGGCCGAGTGCAGATCTGGCGGACGCCGGCCTTGGCGAGGGCTGCGGCGAAGCGCTTCGAACGATAGGCGGAGCCGTTGTCGTTTATCACGCGCTCGACCGTGACGCCGAGACGGTCGAACCAGGCGAGCGTGCGCTCGAGAAAGGCGGTCGCGTCACCCTGACTGAGGCTTGGCAGCACTTCGACATAGGCCAGCCGCGAGGCGTCGTCGATCGCGACATGCAGATGGTCCCAGCCGATGCCGCGATTGCGGCTTTGGCCGCTGCGCTTGCCGGTGATGCGATGACCGATCCCGTCGATCCGGCCCAGGCTCTTGATGTCGAGATGGATCAATTCGCCTAGCGCGGCACGCTCGTAGCGCACGATCTCGGGTTTCGGCTCGAGCGCCGACAGTCGGTTCAGTCCCAGACGGCGCAGAATGGCGCCCACGGTCGAGCGCAGCATGCCAAGCACAGCCGCGATCTGCGGGCCGCTCAACCGCTGACGCCGCAGCGCCGCGATCGCGGCGAGCCGCCGTGCACGCTTCGCGTGCCGACAGCGCCGAGGAGCCGAGCTGCGGTCGTGGTGCCTGCGCTCGCCGCCCTGCCGATACCGGCGCAGCCAGGTATGCGGGGTCCGTGTAGACACGCCCGCCGCCAGCGCCGCCGCCTTGACGGGCCACCCTCCCTCGACGCGTGCGGCCAACAGGGCTCGACCGGATGGCGTCAGGCGGGCATTGTTGTGCACGTCCATCCGGGGATCTGCGGTCCAGGAGTTGGAGCTTCACAACCCCAGCCTCTCAGCACCGCCCCGGATGAACAATCTTCATAGCTTCGACAGCTAGACGAGCTTGGGCATCTCCCGCGTTCTGGCCTGCTGCCGGTTTCGTGGACACCGAGATTGGGTGTTTCATGAAGCCGGAGGTGGCGTATGCAGCGAAGACGGTTTGGGCGTGAGTTCAAGATCGAGGCAGTTCGCCTGATCAGGGAACGTGGGGTGAGCGTCGCACAGGCGGTGCGGGATCTCGGCGTCCATGAGAACGTCCTGCGCAAATGGGTGAAGGAGTTTGCAGCCGATCCGGGGGCAGGCCTTTCCTGGGCACGGCCAGATGAAGCCAGAGCAGCTTGAGATCGAGCGTTTGCGGCGTGAGGTCGCCAAGCTCAAGGCGGAGCGCGACATCCTAAAAAAGGCCGCAGCCTACTTCGCGAGGGAAGCGATATGAGGTTCTCATTCATCGCGAGGCACCGTTCCATCTGGCCGGTGGCATGGCTTTGCGACGCGCTGGATGTCTCTCGTTCGGGGTTCCATGCCTGGCTGACCCGCTCGCCGAGCCAGCGCTCCCAGGACGACGAGGTGGTTGGCGCCAAGGTCTATGCGAGCTTCAAGGCCAGCGACCGCACCTATGGTGCCCGCCGTGTCTGGCGCGATGTCCTGGCAGATGGCGTCCCCTGCGAGCACGCCCCAGGCGGCGTGGCCTGCCGAAGGACGAAGGCGCGCGCCTCACATCGGTTATCGCACCCAATGTGCTCGATCGTCAGTTCACCGCGACGCGTCTAAACCAGCGCTGGGTCGCCGACTTCACCTACGTCTGGACGGCGGAAGGCTGGCTCTATGTGGCGGCCGTGATCGACCTGTTCTCGCGCCGTGTCGTCGGCTGGTCGATGAAGGCCGAGATGACGGCGGGACTCGTCATCGACGCGCTCATCATGGCGATCTGGCGCCGGGGCAAGCCGGACGCGTTGCTGCATCACTCCGATCAAGGCAGCCAATACACCAGCCAGCACTTCCAGGAGCTCTTAACTGAAAACGGCGTCACCTGTTCGATGGGCCGATCTGGCAACGTCTGGGACAACGCCGCGATGGAGAGCTTCTTCTCATCCCTGAAAACCGAGCGGATCAGGGGCAAGGTCTACCGAACCCGCGACGCCGCCAGGGCGGACGTGTTCGACTACATCGAGCGGTTCTACAACACCATCCGCAGGCACTCGACCATCGGCTAAATCAGCCCGGCCGAGTTCGAAAAGAAGGTGGGATTAGCTTAACTGAGCGTCCACAGAACCGGCAGCAGGCCAAAACGCCTCGATTGAGCCAGGAAAATCACTGGGAGATCCCTGCAAGCAGGGAATTGCTTTGTCCGGCCCAGAATGAAGCAGCGCTGTGGACTGATGGCGGCACGATTAGGCCATCTCGTCCCGACTTTCGCCTCTGCCTGTTCGACCCGCTACTAGCAGGCCCTGCCTTTGGCTCACCGCCCCTGCTTCAGGCCCATCCCGTCCGCCAGACCGCGAACTTCGCGTTGGTCTCCGCATTGGCCGGATAAAGTCCAAAAATGGTCTCGCCGGCGCGGACACGTTCTTCGACGAAATCCTCATAGGCCGTCTGCTCATAGGCCTCCTCGGCGATCTCATTGGCGAGATGCGCCGGGATCACGCAGACTCCCTCGCCGTCCCCGACGACGATGTCACCGGGGAATACCGGCACATCGCCACAGCCGATCGGGACATTAATATCGGCGGCGTGGTGGCGGATCAGATTGGTCGGGGCGCTCGGCCGGCTGTGAAAGGCCGGGAACGGCATCTGGGCAATGTCGGGCGAATCCCGGAAGCCGCCATCAGTGACAACTCCGGCGACTCCCCGCTGCATCAGCCGCGAGACAAGAATGCCGCCGGCAGACGCTGCGCGCGCATCCTTGCGGCTGTCGATCACCATGACATGGCCCGGCGGGCAAGCCTCGACCGCCTTGCGCTGGGGATGCTCGAAATCCGCGAAGACGCCGAGATGGTCGAGATCCTCACGCGCCGGGATGTAGCGCAGCGTATAGGCCTCGCCAACCATCCGAGGGGCCGCAGTTCCGAGCGGCCGCACGTCCTGGATGAAGGCATTGCGGAAGCCACGCTTGAACAGAGCAGTCGTCAGCGTAGCACTGGAGACGCGCTTCAGTTTTTCGCGATTTTCGGGGGTCAGCACGGACGTCATCGGAAGGTGATCCTCATTCGCTCAAAGGAGGCGGCATACGACGTTAATGAGCGCCGCTCCGGCACCGCTACACCGCGCAGCCCCAGAGCAACGCCCTTGTTCAGGCCACGGCAATCGCGGTTCATTCGATCTTTACATTCGCCTTCTGCGCCACCTCGGCCCAGCGCTTGGTTTCGGCGGCGATATGGGCGGTGAAATCGGCCTGGTTCGAGCCGACGGGGTCGACCCCGAGCTTCCTGAGTTGCTCGACCGTGACCGGCTCGCGCATGATCGCCTGCACCTCGGCAGAAAGTTTGTCGACGATCGGCTTTGGCGTCGCTGCAGGAGCGAAAAAGCCGTGCCAGGAGGTCGCGGCATAGCCCGGAATGAACTCGGACAGCGCCGGCAGGTCCTTGGCGACGGCCAACCGCTCTGGCGTTGCTGTGGCCAGCGCCCTGATCTTGCCGGCTTCCACATGCGGCCAGGCGATCGTGATGTTGTCGAAGGAAATCTGGATCTGGCCGGAGAGCAGATCCTGGGTCACCTGACCACTTGATCGGTAGGGGACATGGGCCATGTCGGTACCCGTCGCAACCTTGAACAGCTCGGCCGCCATATGCGTGGAGGTGCCGGCGCCAGACGAGCCGAAGGAATATTTGCCCGGGTTCTTCTTCAGCAGTTCGATGAGTTCAGGCACCGACTTTGCCGGCAAGTCGAGATTGACCATCAGGATATTCGGCACACTCGCCACCTGCGAGATCGGCGCAAAATCCTTGATGTGGTCATAGGGCATCTTGCTGTAGACGGCCGGATTGATCGCATGGGTCGAGACCGTGCCCATGGTCAGCGTATAGCCATCGGCCGGCGCCCTCGCGACAGCCGCGACACCGGTATTGCCGCCTGCGCCCGCCCGATTTTCGACGATGAACTTGCCATTGAGCCGCACGGCCAGCCGCTCAGCCAGGATTCGTCCGAGAAGATCGGTCGTGCCGCCGGCCGCGAAGGGCACCACGATGGTCACGACTTTCGAAGGATAGTCCGACTGCGCCAGGGCAGCCGGTGCGATCATCAGGCAGGCGGCGGCCATCGCCGCGCGTCGCGTCAAGCTCATCAGGGCTTCCTCCCTTGTTGCAGCGCCTGCGCAATTCGCGCCGGCTCGACCCTTATCGGGTTCGTTGCCCCACCACATAGCACAGCATTTCAGATTTGAAATCTGAAACTTCAGACTTGTTCCGACTTGATGTTTGTGGTGTTTGATGCGGCGATGCAGAGCGGAACGCCGGAGCCCGCCCGGGATTCGGCAGCCCCTCACGCACAGAATGCCGGAACCATGATGAGCGAGACCACAACGATCGAACCCGTCGCCCCTCACCTGCTGCGCTCCTTGCGCGAGCACGTGCATGAGCGTCTGCGCCGGGCGATCGTTGCCGGCAGCTTCCAGAACGGCGAGAGGCTGAACGAGCGCCAACTCGCCGAGATGCTCGGCGTCAGCACGACACCCGTGAAGGATGCGATCCGCAAGCTCGAAGGCGAGGGGCTTGTCCGCACCGAGGCGCGACGCGGTGTATTCGTACTCTTCTCCGCGCGCCAGGCTCTGGAGATGGCGCTAGGCCGCGCCGCGATCGAAAGCGTGATGGCGCATATCGCCGCCAATCGCATCAGCGACACCGAGATCCGCGACATGTCGCGGCTGATCGACGACATGGCGCACGCGACCGAGCACAGCGCACTAGAGGACCTCGTCAATCTGAACGAAGCCTATCACGGCGCGATCCACCGAATCTCAGGCTGCACCTATCTCGAGCGCCGGCTCGACGGGCAGCGCATGTATGATCACGCCCAGCGCATCGCGCTGCTCGGTGAGCAGGACGAACGCCGCCAGGGTTTTGGCGAGCATCAGGGGATCTTCGAGGCGCTGGCTGCCCGCAAGCCGCAGCTCGCCGAGCAGCGAATGAGGAGCCATATCGTGCGTTCGGCCAAGAGCCATGTGCGCCAGGTGTTCGGCTCCGATGCGGAGGGATTGGCCTATGACGAATGACCGTTTGCGGACCGCGTTGCGGGGAATTTCCGGTGTGCATGTCACAGCCTGGAAGGGCGACGGCGAAGCCGACTGGGCCCTGACCGGCCAGATCGTCCGGCGCATTGCGGAGGCCGGCATCCACAATATCGTCTCGGCCGGAAATACCGGCGAGTTCTACCCGATGACCACCGACGAGGTCGTCCGCAGCCATGCCGTCGCCGCCGAAGCTGCGGCTGGCAAGGCGCTGGTCACGGCCGGCATCGGCCGCTCCCTTCGCGAAGCGATCGCGACCGGCAAACTCGCAGCTGCGGCCGGTTGCGATGGGGTGATGGTGCATCACCCGCTCGACCCCTTTGCCGCGCCGCAATCACAAGCCGATTATATTCTCGCCATTGCCGAAACTCTGCCGATCCCGGTCGTCGCCTATATCCGCTCCGACGCGATCGGCGTGAGGGACCTCGCCCGCGTCGCGACCCACGCCAATGTCGCCGGCGTGAAGTTCGCGTCGAACAACATGATGCTGCTGGCCGAGTGCGTGCGCGCGACCGGGGGCACCAGCGCGAACTGGATCTGCGGACTGGCCGAAGGCTGGGCCGCACCGTTCCACGCGCTCGGCGCTCGTGGCTTCACCTCGGGCTTGGTGAATGTCGCGCCCGAACGCTCCCTGGCGATCTGGCGGGCACTGGAGGGCAACGACTATGAACTCGCCCGACGTCTGGTCGATGAGATCGTCGGCTTCGAGACCCTGCGCACCAAGTACGGCAATGGAGCCAATGTGACCGTGGTCAAGGAGGCGCTCGGCCTGCTGGGCACGCCAGTCGGCCCCGTCCGCCTGCCCGGCCTTCCCGAGCTGAACGAGAGCGAGCGCACCGAGCTGCGCCGTGTCGTTGCTGGCTGGGGCGCACGGCAAGCAGCCGCGGAATAGCCGCAAGCTTGATCGCAGAGCACCCCGACAAGGCATGCATCCCGCATTGCCGCTAGCGGACGGCTTCGCGACGCGCACAATGGCGGTCAGAACCACAAACAAGAAATATCCGAGGAAGCACCATGCCCCACCCCCGCAAGACGCCCGAGACGCTGCGCAGCAGGCGCTGGTTCGGCGCCAGCGACCTGCGTTCCTTCGGTCATCGCTCGCGGGCGCTGCAGATGGGCCTCAATCACGAGGAGTTCATGGGCAAGCCGGTCATCGGCATCCTCAACACCTGGTCCGAGATCAACCCCTGCCACACCCATCTGCGCGACCGGGCCGAGGCGGTGAAGCGCGCGGTCTGGGCAGCCGGCGGCTTCCCGGTCGAAATCCCCGTAATGTCGGCCTCCGAGCAGTATCAGAAGCCGACGACGATGCTCTACCGCAACTTCCTGGCGATGGAGGCAGAGGAATCGATCCGTTCCCATCCACTCGACGGCGCGGTGCTGCTCGGCGGCTGCGACAAGTCCACGCCCGCCCTGATTATGGGCGCCTGCAGTGCCGGCCTGCCCTTCATCTTCGTGCCTGCCGGCCCGATGCTGCGGGGCAACTGGGCCGGCAAGGTATTAGGCTCGGGCGCCGATGTCTGGAAATACTGGGCTGAGAAGGAGGCCGGCAACATCTCCGACGATCAGTGGCGCGAGATGGAAAGCGGCATCGCCCGTTCGCACGGCACCTGCATGGTGATGGGTACCGCCGCGACCATGATGAGCCATGCCGAGGTGCTCGGCCTCACCTTGCCGGGCGCCTCCGCCATCCCCGCCGCCGATGCGGCTCACCCCCGCATGGCGGCGGCTGCGGGAAAGCGTATCGTCGAGATGGTCTGGGAGGATTTGACGCCCGACCGCATCCTGACCCGCAAGAGCTTTGAGAACGCGCTCACCGTCCATATGGCGGTAGCGGGCTCGACCAATGCGATCATCCACCTGATCGCGATGGCGGGTCGGGCCGGCGTGCCGCTGACGCCGGAGGATTTCGACACCTTCTCGCGCACGGTGCCGGTGATCGCGAACCTGCGGCCGTCAGGCGATTTCCTGATGGAGGATTTCTTCTATGCCGGCGGTCTCCCCGCTCTGTTGAAGCAGCTGGAAAGCAAGCTCCATACCGACGCCATGACGGTGACCGGCAAGCCTCTTGCCGAAACAATCGCGCTCGCAAAGGTCTATGACGACAATGTCATCCGTCCGCTCGACAGAGCCGTCTCGACTGCCAACGGGCTTGCAGTCCTGAAGGGCAATCTCGCGCCTAACGGCTGTGTCATCAAACCCTCCGCCGCGGAGCCACGGCTGCTCAGGCATCGCGGCCCGGCCCTGGTTTTCGAGGATTATGACGCGATGATGCGCGCGGTGAACGACGAAAACCTCGATGTCACCGCCGATCACGTCATGGTCTTGAAGAACTGCGGCCCGGTCGGCGGCCCCGGCATGCCGGAATGGGGCATGCTGCCCATTCCCAAAAAGCTGCTGAAGCAGGGCGTGCGCGACATGCTGCGCATCTCGGATGCCCGAATGTCCGGCACCAGCTACGGCGCCTGCGTGCTCCATGTCGCTCCGGAAGCCTATATCAAGGGTCCTCTCGCCGCGGTTCAGACCGGCGACATCATCGTCGTCGACGTCGAGGCTCGCAGCATCTCCGTGGAACTTGGCGACGACGAAATCACGGAACGCCTCGCCATTTGGTCGCCGCCCGACCGTAATTATGCTCGCGGCTATGGCCGCATGTCCGCCGCCCATATCCAGCAAGCCGACAAGGGCTGCGATTTCGACTATCTGGAGGGCACGGCCAAGGTGGCGGAACCGGAGATCCATTGAGCCACCTCCGACCTACTGTGACCACGGAAGCGGCAGCCCTCGCGGCAGGTGAATATCCTGCCCTGGGGCCGGCCGTGGTTTCAAGACATGATCAAGGCGAGCACGGCATATGCCGGGGTGCCAGGACTGGTCGACGGGGTAGCAGATGACGATCGGATTTGACGACACGCGCCCCTTCGATCCACGCCTTGCTTACGAGATGCCGACCAATTCGCAGATCGAGCAGGAGCGCTGGGTCTTCGCCATGTGCAATGGCAGGCGGGGTGGTCGCTTTGCCGAGATCGGCGCCTTCGACGGCGTCCTCCACAGCAACAGCTACTTTCTTGAGACCGAGCATGGCTGGACAGGTGTGGTAGTCGAGCCCAATCCCGATCTTTTCGCTAAGCTCCGGCAGAATCGAACCGCCATTTGCCTGGAAAGGGCGGTCTATCGCGAATCGGGCAGGATCCTCGACTTCGTCGCCTCCCAGGAGATCGGCACGCTCGAGGAATTCGCCGATAGCGACGGCTATTCCAGGCACCGTCGCCAGGTCATCGCTGAGAAGGGCCTGATCCAGGTCGAGACCATCACCTTCAACGAGATCGCGGCGATGGGCGACTTCGCGTTGAACGGCTTCGACTATGTCTCGCTCGATACCGAGGGCTCCGAACTCGACATCCTGCGCAGCATCGATCTGGCTCGCCACCGGATCCCGCTCTTCACCATCGAGCACAATTTCGTCGAACCCCGCCGGGAGGAGATCAGGCGCCTGCTAGCCCTGGCAGGCTATGATCGGCTGAATGTCGGCTTCGACGACTGGTACTTCCACCCCCAGATTCTCTGCGAACGAAATCACGGCGCTACCGTCGATTTTGAGGGCATCAACCGGTATTTCAAGAGCCTCTACAAGGATTAGCCGGCGTTCCGACAGGCCCATGGAGCTCCTCCTCCCAGCTTGTGTTGACGCGTTTTCGCAAGTCTGGAACAAGCTCACGCACGAAACAGCCGCTCCACGAGTTCGGCGTAAAGCGCGAGTGCAATGTGAATTCTGAAGCCGCGCAGCGCTTCATCGAGCGCGCCCATGATCGCTCCTTGACCATCGGCATCATTGGCCTGGGCTATGTTGGCCTTCCACTCGTATTGACGGCGCTGCGCAAGGGCTTCAGCGTCATCGGCTTTGATATCGATCGGGCCCGTGTCGCGCTGATCAATTCCGGCCAGAGCGATATCAAGCACATCCCGTCCGAACCGATCGCGGAGGGCATCAGCAGCGGCCGGTTCGCCGCCACAACCGACTTCGATCGGCTGTCCGAGCCGGACGCTCTGCTCATAGCTGTGCCGACGCCGCTGACGCGGCACCGCGAGCCGGACATGTCCTATGTGGTCAAGACCGCAGAGGCGATCGCGCCCCGATTGCAGCGCGGCCAACTGATCGTGCTGGAATCGACGACCTATCCCGGTACCACAGACCAGGTAATGCGTCCGATCCTGGAAAGCGTATCGGGGCTGGCAAGCGGGCAGGATTTCTTCCTGGCTTACTCGCCTGAACGCGAGGATCCGGGTAACCCCAGCTTCGGCACGTCGGATATCCCGAAAGTGGTCGGGGGCGACGGACCAGATGCCCTGGCAATGGCGGACGCGCTCTACGGCGCACTTGTGGTCAGAACGGTGCCTGTTTCATCAACCGCGACCGCGGAAGCCGTCAAGCTGACAGAGAACATCTTCAGGGCAGTCAATATCGCGCTCGTCAACGAGCTGAAGCAGGTCTACAGCGCGATGGACATCGACATCTGGGAGGTCATCGAGGCGGCAAAGACCAAGCCCTTCGGCTTCATGCCCTTCTATCCCGGCCCAGGCCTCGGTGGCCATTGCATCCCGATCGACCCCTTCTACCTGACGTGGAAGGCGCGCGAGTATGACATCACAACGCGCTTCATCGAGCTAGCAGGCCAGGTCAACACCCACATGCCCTATCTGGTGGTGAACCGCCTGGCGGAACTGGTCGACACGCAGCGCCGCAAGAATTTCAGCGATGCCCGTGTCCTCGTGCTGGGTATCGCCTACAAGAAGAATATCGACGACATGCGGGAAAGCCCCGCGCTCAAGCTGATCGAGCTCATCGAAAGGCGGGGCGCCCATGTCGAGTTCCACGACCCCCATGTGCCAGTGATCCGGCCGACGCGCGAATACCCGGAGCTGACCGGGAAGCAGGGGATTCCGGTTCTCGATGCGGAAGCCCTGGCTGGCTTCGATGCGGTTCTCATCGCGACAGATCACGACATCGTCGACTACCGGCTTCTGGTCGAGCACGCCCAGCTGATCGTGGACACGCGCAACGCCTGCGCGCGACACGGAATTAGTGGCGCAAACGTATTCAAGGCGTAACAAGCTAGGCAGATCAGCGGCCGGTCGATCCCGCGCGACGAGCCCGAGCGGCTCAAATGCTTCTGCCGGATCGTGCTAGCGAAGGCCGGCTTCAGATCAGTCGGTGGCCGGCACCCGGGGCATAAAAAACCGCCGGGCCAGCTTCTGGCCCGGCGGTCGTGACCTATGTCGGGGAAGCGGGGGCAAGGGCCCTCGCTTCAGGGGCCTCAAGCCACCTTCGCCACCACCGCTGGCTTTTCCCATTCCTCGCCCCAGATCATCACGGCATGGCCAGGTGAAACCTCACGGAACTGGCGGATCGGCGGGACGTAGTCGGGTGCACGCACCGGGCTCTTGATCTCGTCGTTCGAGACCGGACGCTTCTCGAGGCGCCGCGCCGGATCCGGCACCGGCACCGCCGCAAGCAGGCGCTTGGTATAGGGGTGCTGCGGATTGCCGAAGATCGCCTCGCGGGGGCCGATCTCGACGATCTCGCCGAGATACATCACGGCCACCCGGTGGCTGACGCGCTCGACCACCGCCATGTCGTGCGAGATGAATAGATAGCCGAGCTTCATCCGCTCCTGCAGTTCGAGCATCAGGTTAATTACCTGCGCCTTGACCGAGACGTCGAGCGCCGAAACGGATTCATCCGCCACGATGAGCCGCGGCTCGACCGCGAGCGCGCGCGCAATGCAGATGCGCTGGCGCTGGCCGCCCGAGAACTCGTGCGGAAAGCGGCTCGCCATTTCGGGCTGAAGCCCGACGCGACGCAGCAATTCGGCGACCTTGTCACGGGCCTCCGAGCGCGTCGCGAGCTTGTTGATCAGCAGCGGCTCGGCAATCGCCGCGCCGACATTCATGCGCGGGTCGAGGCTGGCGAAGGGGTCCTGGAAGATCATCTGCATGCGCTTGCGCCGGTCGCGCAGCGTCCGCTGGTCGAGCTTCAGCACATCCTCGCCATCGAGGAGCACAGAGCCGGAGAGCGGCTCGATCAGCCGCATCACCGAGCGTCCCGTCGTTGACTTGCCGCAACCGGATTCACCAACCAGCGCCAGCGTCTCGCCCGCCTGCAGGCTGAATGAAACGTTCTCGACCGCATGGACCCGGCCCTTGACGCCACCGAGCAGCCCGGCGCGAATTTCGAAACGGGTGGTCAGCCCATTGACCTCGAGCACCGGGCGCTCGGCATGCGCCACGGTGTCGGAGGTCTCCGTCGGAACATCGGACAGGCCCGTCGCCCGATCGACGACAGGGAAGCGCATCGGCCGCTTGTGACCGATCATCGAGCCCAGCTTCGGCACCGCCGAAAGCAGCGAGCGGGTATAGGGGTGCGTGGCGCGGGCGAAGATATCCTCGGTGGCGCCGGTCTCCACCGCCTGGCCGTTATACATCACCACCGTGCGGTCGGCGATCTCGGCGACCACGCCCATGTCGTGGGTGATGAAGAGGACGGACATGCCCTCCTCATCCTGCAGGCTCTTGATGAGCTCGAGGATCTGCGCCTGGATCGTCACGTCGAGCGCCGTCGTCGGCTCGTCCGCGATCAGGAGCTTCGGCTTGCAGGCCAAGGCCATCGCGATCATCACGCGCTGGCGCATGCCGCCGGAGAAGCGGTGCGGATATTCGTTGAAGCGCGACTTCGCCGCCGGAATCCGGACCTTTTCCAAGAGCCGGATCGTCTCGGCTTCGGCTGCACTGCGCGACAGGCCGCGATGCAGGATCAGCGCCTCGGCGATCTGGAAGCCGATGGTCAGAACCGGATTCAGGCTCGTCATCGGCTCCTGGAAGATCATCGCGACTTCGTTGCCGCGGATATGGCGCATATCGGCATCGGGCAAGGTCAGCAGTTCCTTGCCGGCAAGCTTGATCGAGCCCTCGATCTTGCTCGAGCCGGGCGGTGTCAGCCGCATGATGGAGAGCGCCGTCACGCTCTTGCCGGAGCCGGACTCGCCGACGACCGCCACCGTTTCCTTCGGCCCAATATCGAAGGAAACGTCGCGGACCACGGAGCGCCACTGCCCCTCGACACGGAACGAGGTGGTCAGATGCGAAACGGAGAGAATGGGAGAGGTCATGCTGAGGCTTTCCAGTCTTTCCTAGATCACGCGGCGCGGGTCGAGCGCGTCGCGCAGGCCATCGCCAATGAAGTTGATCGAGAGAACGGTGAGGAAGATCGCGGCGCCGGGGAACAAGGCCCAGTGCGGGGCGACATCGAGATGATCCTTTGCGTCGAACAGGATCCGCCCCCAGGTCGGGATGTCCGGCGGGAAGCCGAGACCAAGGAAGGACAGGGTCGATTCGGCGATGATCGCCGACGACACCTCGATGGTGCCGGCAACGATGACCGGTCCCATCGCGTTGGGCAGGATGTGGCTGACGACCTGCCGCCATTTCGTCGCGCCCGACGCACGCGCCGCCTCGACGAACTCCTTCTCGCGCAACGAGAAGAACTGGGCCCGGACGAGGCGGGCGACAGGCATCCAGCGTAGCCCGCCGATGACGACGACGATCAGGACGAAGACGCCGCCCTCAAGCCCGAAAACGGCCTTGAGCTGTTCGCGGAACAGATAGATCACCAGCAGCAGCAGCGGCAGCTGCGGCAGCGACAGAAAGAGATCGGTGACCCACATCAGGAAGGAGTCGACATAGCCGCGCGACATGCCGGCGACCGCACCAACGACGACGCCCACGAACGTGGCGACCACCATGGCCGCGAGGCCGACAGCGAGCGAGATGCGCCCGCCATAGATCATCCGCGCCAGGATATCCTGGCCGAGATCATCGGTGCCGAACGGATGACTCCAGGAGGGCGTCTGCAGTTGCGCCGCAAAGTCGATATCGTTGATCGCCACAGGCCAGAGCCAAGGGCCGATGACGACGCCGAGCACAAGCAGGCCGAGCACAATCGTGCTGATCATCGCCAGGCGGTGTCGGCGGAAGCGGCGCCAGGTCTCGCGCGCTGGCGAGACCGACACGCTCCGCGCCGGCGAGCCGGAAGTCGGCTCAGCGGAAGGAGATACGAGGGTCGAGCCAGCCATAAAGGAGATCCGCAATGAGGTTGAAGAAAACGACGAGGCAGGCGAAGACGAAGGTCACCGCCATGACGACAGGGGTGTCATTGGCGAGAATCGCCGTGATCAGCAGCGAGCCGATGCCGGGCACCCGGAAGATCTGTTCCGTAACGATGGCGCCGCCGAATACCGCCGGCATCTGCAGCGCAACCAGCGTGACGACCGGGATCAGCGCGTTGCGCGCCACATGCCGGATCGTCACCTTCTTCTCGCTGAGGCCCTTTGCCCGGGCGGTGGTGACATAGTCGAGCCTGACGACGTCGAGCACGGCGGAGCGCACATAGCGCGTATAGGAGGCTGCCTGGAAGAGGCCGAGCACAAGGATCGGCATCAGCGCCTGTCGCACCATTTCCCAGTACCAGCGCCAGCCCGTCGCCGCGATATCCGAGCGATAAACGAAGGGCAGCCAGTCCAGCTTGATCGAGAACAGCAGGATGAAGAGCAGGCCAGTGAAGAACGTCGGCAGCGAGAAGCCGACGAAGGCGAGCGTGTTGGCAATCTGGTCGAAGACCGAATAGGGCCGCGTCGCGGCATAGATGCCCACCGGCAGCGCGATCGCAAGCGCCAGCAGCTGAGAGCTACCGACAACGAAAAGTGTCGTCGGCACCCGTTGCAGGATGAGATCGTCGACATTGATTCGGCTTGCGAAGGAGAAGCCCCAGTCGCCCTGCGCCATGGCCGTCAGCCAGCGCACATAGCGCACCATGACCGGATCATCGATGCCGAATTTTGCGCGCAACGCCATCCGGACTTCGGGAGGCACATTGGGATTGGTCGCGAGCTCCTCGAACGGGTCACCAGGCGCCAGTGCCAGAACCGTAAACAGGATCAGGCTGATGCCCAGAAGGCTCGGAATGGCGATGAGCAATCGCCTTATGAGGTAACTCGCCATGCACAGGTCTCTGTAAGCGTACGGATCGGGACCATAAACCGGAACCGGAGGATGCAGGGAGCGACGAAGACGCCCCTGCGATGATCCGACTCCGGCCGGTCAAGGAACGGTCGGCATTCACCGTTCGCGAGAGAGCAGTGCGCTTTCGCGAACGGATTGGCCGCTTCTACTAGCTGCGATACCAGCTTGCCAGTCGCCAGACGTCGCTGTCCCAGCCACTGTATTTCGGCATCAGGTTGTTGGCAGCCGCGGCGACACGCGTGCGCGACAGCAGCGGCAGGATGACATTGGCCTCGCAGAAGATCTCGTCGACCTTGATCAGCAGCGCAGCGCGCTTGGCTGGGTCGAGCTCCTTCTGTGCAGCCTTGTAGGCCTCATCTGCTTCCTTGCTGGCGTAGCGCGAGACGTTGCGGCCCAGCCACTTGTTCTCCTTGTTGGCGATCTCCCACGAGGTGAACTGGTTCAGGAAACGCTCTGGATCCGGCTGCGGCTGCGTCGTGGTGTACATCTCCATGTCGCAGTAGAGCTTGGTGTAGGTGTCCGGGTTGGCGACGTCCGAGGAGAAGAACACGGACGCCGTCACCGACTTCAGCTCGAGATCGATGCCGGCGCGCTGGCAGGCCTGCTTGATGATCGCCTGGGTTTTCTGGCGCGGAGCATTGATCGATGTCTGGAAGACGTATTTGAGCTTCTTGCCGTCCTTCTCGCGGATGCCGTCGGCACCCTTCTTCCAGCCGGCGTCGTCGAGGATCTTGTTCGCCTTGTCGACGCTGAACTCGTATTTCAGCTTCTTCGATTTGAACATCTTCGGCTCGTTGACGAAGCTCGCCGTCGCGGTGCCGCCGCGGCCATAGATGAACTTCTGGATCGAATCGCGGTCGATCAGCAGGTTGATCGCCTGGCGCACGGCCGGATCGCTCAGCGTCGGGTGCTTGGTCTTGACGCTGGAACGCTCGCCGTCGACCTCGGTCCACGGATCCGTGGTGTTGAGGATGATGAACTCGATATTGCCGCTGGGAACCGCCAGCACGCGCCCACGCCCGCCGGTTTCCATGCGCTTGAGGATCTCGTCCTCGACCTGCATGTTCCAGGCATAGTCAAACTCGCCGGTCTGCAGTACGGCGCGTGCCGCCGAGACCGCGTCGCCACCGCCCTTGACCTCGATCGTGTCGAAATGCGGCTGGCTCTTGACGTGATAGTCGGGGTTGCGTTCACCAGTGACGATGTCACCTGGCTTGAAGTCGGTGAACTTATAGGGGCCGGTGCCGACAGGCTTCAGGTTGGCCGGAGCCTCGCGCGACTTGGCGCCCTTGTACTCGCCGAAATGATGCTTCGGTATGATCATGCCGGCGACGCCGACGAAGGCATCGGCCCAAAACGGCGTCGCCTCGGCGAAGATGACCTTGACGGAATGGTCATCGACCTTCTCGACCTTGATGTCCTTGTAGGAGCCGGTCGTATAGGCGGCTGTCGCCGGATCGGCGGCATATTCCCAGGTGAAGACGACGTCGTCGGCCGTGAACGGCTTGCCGTCATGCCATTTGACGCCCTGCTTCAGCTTCCACGTCACCGTCTTGCCGTCGGCTGAGAGGCCGCCATTCTCCTTGGAAGGGGCTTCGACAGCGAGGCAAGGAATGAGGTTGCCCTCGGCATCCCAGCCGGCGAGTGGTTCATAGAAGACGCGCGAGGCCTCCTGGTCCTTTGTGCCGCTGGCGAAATGCGGGTTCAGCAGGGTCGGTGCCTGCCAGAGCAGGATCTTCAGCGGCCCGCCACCGCCGGCCTTGGTCGGCTTGTAGTCGTCGGCCGGCTGCGCCATCGCGACGCCGTTCCAGGCCAGCATCTGGGTCGCAATCGGTGCGCTCAGTCCCAGCGCCACCATCTTCTGCACGAAGGAGCGCCGCGACAGGCCACCTTCCTTCACATCCGCGATCAAACCTCGCAGGTCGTGTTCGTTCATACATACCCTCCGCCAATCGGCAACTGACAAAACTTTGGGGGTCTTGCGCCCCCTGCTCTTCCCTCAAGCAGCCGCCAGCAAGGCATGTGCCAAAGAGCGCGTCAACCATGCAGCGCAGCGCCTTGCAGTCCCGCTTGGAACTGACTGGACGAGACTCTCCTGGCTTGCTCAAATGCGGAAACACTTAGAAGCGAGATAAAAATGGACAATCGAAACGACCTCTGGCGCCAGGTTGACGCAAGCAAGGAGCGCTTCATTGCGCTGAGCGAACGGGTCTGGGGCATGCCCGAGGTCTGCTATACCGAGCAGCGTTCCGTGGCCGAGCATGTCGCCGAGTTGCGCCACCAGGGCTTTCGGATCACCGAGAACGTCGCCGACATCCCGACGGCCGTCATCGGCGAGGCCGGAGAAGGCGGCCCGGTCATCGCCTTCCTCGGCGAATATGACGCACTCCCCGGCCTCAGCCAGGAGGCGGGTGTTGCCACGCACCAGCCGCTCGAGGATGGCGGTCATGGTCATGGCTGCGGGCATAACCTGCTCGGCTCCGCCGCACTGCTCGCCGCGACAGCGATGAAGAACTGGTTGGCCGAGAACAAGATCCCGGGGCGCGTGCGCTATTATGGTTGCCCGGCCGAGGAAGGCGGCGCGGCCAAGGCCTTCATGGTCCGCTCGGGTGCCTTCGACGACGCCGATGTCGCGATTTCCTGGCACCCATCGAGCTTCTGGGAGGTCACCCCTCCCCTCTCGCTCGCCAATACGCGTGCCGATTTCATCTTCACCGGCCGCGCCGCCCATGCTGCGGCCTCGCCGCATCTCGGCCGCAGCGCGCTCGACGCCGTCGAGTTGATGAGTGTCGGCGTCAACTATATGCGCGAGCACATGCCAAGCGACGCGCGCGTGCATTACGCACTGCTTGATACGGGCGGCATCGCCCCCAACGTCGTGCAGGCGCATGCTCGCGTCCGCTACTCGATTCGCGCGCGCGATCTGCCCGGCATGCTCGAGCTCGTCGAACGCGTCCGCAAGATCGCCGAAGGCGCGGCATTGATGACCGAGACCAAGATGGAGATGCGCATCATCAGCGCCGTCTCGAACGTCGTCGGCAACACCCCGCTCGAGAACGCGATGCACGGCATTCTCGAGGAACTCGGCGCTCCGCATTTCGACGAGACCGACCGCGCCTTCGCCCGCGATATCCGCGCGACGCTCTCGCCTCAGGAGATCGCTTCCTCCTGGCGCTCGATCGGCCTGCCTGAAACAGAGGCTCCGCTTGCCGATTTCGTCGTCCCGCTCGACGCGCCGCGCAATCCGATGATCGGCTCGACGGATGTCGGCGATGTCAGCTGGGTCGTGCCGACGGTTCAGGCTCACGCGCCAACGGTCGCGATCGGCACACCTTTCCACACCTGGCAGGTGGTGGCGCAGGGCAAGAGCCCGGCCGCGCACAAGGCCATGGTCCAGGTTGCCAAGGCGATGGCAGCGACCGGAGCCGCCGTGCTCTCGGACCCCGCCCTGTTGGCTGCGGCAAAGGCTGACCTGAAGACCCGTGTCGGCAAGGACGGCTATGTCTCGCCACTGCCCGGGGCAGTGAAGCCGCCGCTGAACATGTCGCGCGGCTGAGGCATAAAACAATCCCCAGCCGCCATGGGCGGCTGGGGACAGCTTTCGGATTCAAGTCGCCGCGGCAGCACGCCCGCGACGAACAATGACCTCAGAGGACCGGAACGGCCTGCTGGCCCAGTTCCTCGGCTGAGGGGATACGGCCGCCCTCGAACCAGTAGGCCGCTGCGGCGCGCGACATCGCCGCGCCGTCATGGCCGATCCCGTTCACCGTGATCAACTGCCAGTTGCAGGGCAGCCCGAGCCGAGCCGCCTCGCGCTTGGCGAAATCGAGCATGAAATGGGCCCGCCCGTAGCGATGCGGCCCCTGAGCCAGCGCCTCGGCCTGCGACGGCAAGTTCGGATCGGCGGTGGCGATGTCCTGGTCTCCCGCGAAAATGATCATCGGATAGGCAAGCCAACGCGCCAGCGCCTCCTGATCCAGTCCGAGCTCACCGAGGCCTTCGGGGAAATTCCTGTCGAGGCATGGCAGTGTATACCAGCCCGGATTGGAGGCCATGGCCGCCTCGAAGGGCTCCGCGCCTTGCGTCGCCAGCATCCGATGGACGAACTGACCGCCGGCCGAATGGCCGAAGATACGGATCACCGGGTTGTCGATGACGCCGCCGGCGCGCAGCGCCTCGAGCACACGCTGCGGCACGGAATAGAGCCAGGTGTCGCGCGCTGCGATTGCGCCGCCGGCCCCGAGTACCAGCCCGTTATTATAGCCTTCGGCCTGCGGAAAATGCTCGTTGGAGAAGGTCGGGGCGACGATCAGGATGCCGTGCTTCTCGGCCGCATCGATCCAGAAATCGCGGTACTCATCGCCATTGCGCAGCATGCCGTGCTGCACGACCACCACCGGGTCGTTCGGCTTGTGATCGGCGGGGCGATAGAAATTGACCTCGAGCGGCCTGTCGGGATGGAAGCGATCGACGAAAGGCAGGGTGCTGCGGCCGATAACGGGCGTGAGCGAAACGGTGGTCATGCGGTCTCCGGGGCCTTGTGCAAATGGCAGGCGGCGCTGCGGCCGGGCGCGATCTCGGTCAGTTTTGGCCGGACCTCGCGGCAAACGGGCATCGCGAGTTCGCAGCGCGGGTGGAACGGGCAACCAGGCGGCGGTGCGAGCGGAGACGGCAACTCGCCCTTCAGCGGCTGGAAATCACGTTTGCGACCGGCCGCGGACGGGATCGCCTTGATCAAGGCCGCACTATAGGGATGCGCCGGCTCGGCGAAGATGGCGGTCGCGGATCCGATCTCGACGATCCGGCCGAGATACATGATCGCGACAAGGTCGCTGATATGGCGGACCAGCCCAAGGTCATGGCTGACGAAGAGATAGGTCAGCCCATGCCGCTCGCGGACATCCATGAACAGGTTGACGACCTGCGCCTGGATGGAGACGTCGAGCGCCGAGACCGGTTCGTCGCAGACCAGGAAATCAGGCTTCACGGCAAGCGCACGGGCAATGCCGATGCGCTGGCGCTGGCCGCCCGAGAACTGGTGCGGATAACGCTCCCGATAGGCGAGATCGAGCCCGACTTCGGTCAGCGCCTGGTCGACAGCGGCCTCGATCTCCGCCTTCGGCAGCAGCTTATGGACGCTCAGCGCCTCTCCGACGATCCGGCTGACCTTCATGCGCGGGTCGAGCGAGGCGTAGGGGTCCTGGAAGATCATCTGGACCTTGAGCAGGAACTCGAGCCGGTCCTTGCCCTTGAGCCCGGCCACCGGCTTCTGCTCGTAGATGACCTCGCCCGAGCTCGGCCTGAGGATGCCGGTGGCGACACGCGCCAGGGTCGACTTGCCGCAACCGGACTCACCGACGAGCCCGAGCACTTCACCGCGCTTGACGCTGAGATCGACGCCGTCGACGGCTCGCAGCGCCGGCGGTGCCTTGCCACGGCCGGTCGCCATCAGGATGCGTTCCGCCAGGGTGGGATTGCGGCGGAAGTGCTTGGTCACACCCTTCAGTTCGAAGACGGGCGCACTCATGCTGCCTCTCCCTGCGGCACCGGGTTATGGCAACGGAAGCTGCGTTCGGCAGTCCCGGTCGGAGTCGGATCCTGCTCCGCGCAGATCGGCTGCACCCGGTTGCAGCGGGGACGGAACGGGCAGCCGCTCGGGCGCCCATCGATCCGCGGCGCGACGCCGTCGATCTGGTTCAGGCGCTCACCCGGCTCGACCATCGCGGCCGAGGAATTCAGCAGACCAAGCGTATAGGGATGCCGCGGCTGGTCGAGCACGGAGTCGACCGGACCGATCTCGACGACCCGGCCGGCATACATCACGGCGACCCGGTCCGCGAGTTCGGCGACGACCGCGAGATCATGCGTGATCCACAGCACCGCAGTACCGGTTTCGCGGCTGAGCTTCTGGACCTCGAACAGGATCTGGCTCTGGATCGTGACGTCGAGCGCGGTGGTCGGCTCGTCGGCGATAATCAGGTCGGGAGCATTCAGCAGCGCGGTCGCGATCGCGACGCGCTGGCGCATGCCGCCCGAGAATTCATGCGGGAACTGCTTGAGGCGTGCCTCGGGCGAGGAGATGCCGACGCGTGCCAGTGCCTTGGCCGCCTCGCTCAGCGCTTCCGCGCGGCTGCACTGGCGATGCTCCAGGATCGCCTCGCTCATCTGCTCGCCGATGCTGAGCACCGGGTTCAGCGTCATCAGCGGATCCTGGAAGATCATGGCGATGCGATCGCCGCGCAGCTTGCGCAGCCGCTCTTCGGACGCCTCGCGAAGGTTCTCGCCGGCGAACGTGATCTCGCCCGCAACGATTTCGCCCGGCGGATCGATGAGCTGGACCAGCGAGAAACCGGTCACCGACTTGCCGGAACCGGATTCTCCGACCAGCCCGAGCACCTCGCCGCGCGCGACGCTGAGATCGACGCCGTCGACAGCCGGCCAGGCGCCATCGAGCGCGTGGAATACGGTCCTGAGTCCCCGGACCTCGAGAAGCGGAGCACTCATGAGCGCACGTTGAAGCTGCGGCGCAGGCGGTCGCCGACAAGATTGAGCGACATGATGAGCAGCACCAGCGCGATACCGGGGAATACCGCAATCCAGTATTCGCCGGAGAGGAGGAATTCGAAGCCGTTGGCGATCAGGAGTCCGAGCGAAGGCTGCGTCACAGGCACGCCGACGCCGAGGAAGGACAGGGTCGCTTCCAGGGTGATCGCACTCGCGATGCTGATCGAGGCCACCACGAGCACCGAGCCGACCGAGTTCGGCAGGAGATGGGCCAGCATGATGTGTCGGGTTGGCAGGCCGAAATTCAGCGCCGCCTCGATGTACTCCTTGCGGCGCTCCACCAGGGCGGCGGCACGCATCAATCGTGCGTATTGCGCCCATTGCACCAGCACGATCGCGAAGATCACCTTGTCCACGCCACGGCCGATCGAGGCGAGCAGCACGAGCGCGATCAGGATCGAGGGAAAGCCGAGCATGAAGTCGACGACGCGCATGATCACGGCATCGACCGCGCCGCCGAACTGAGCTGCGAGCAGGCCGGCAGTAATGCCGATGACGAGCGCGCCCGCGGTCGCCGTGAGACCAACCATCAGGCTGGTCCGAAGCCCGTAGAGGATCGCGCTCAGCATGTCGCGACCCTGGGCATCGCTACCGAGCCAGTAGGTGATGCCGGTCATGCCGCTGTCTCCCGGAGCCAGCCGGTTGTCCATCACGCTCAGGGAGGCGAGGTCGTGCGGGTTTTGCGGCGCGATGACGGGAGCAAGTACGGCGAGCAGGACAAGGATACCGAGCAGGATCGCGGCGCCGCGCGTTGTCGGCCGGTTCCGGATCCGGCGCAGCACCTTCTCGCGCAGGGGCGTATCGGCATAGGCCGGCACGACTGGAGCTTTCGCCGGCGCGCTCATGCCATGTCTCCGGTCAGCTTCACGCGCGGATCGAGCGCGGCATAGAGAATATCGACGAGGAAGTTCACCGTGACGAAGAGCAGCGTCGCCAGCAGCACATAGGCGACGACCACCGGCCGATCGAGCTGATAGATCGAATCGATCAGGAGCTTGCCCATGCCAGGCCAGGCGAAGACCGTCTCGGTGATGGTGGAGAAGGCGACGAGGCTGCCGAACTCGATGCCGACGACCGTCACGACCGGGATCAGGATGTTTCGCAGCACGTGCCGACCGACGATGCGCTTGCGGCGCACGCCCTTGGCACGGGCATATTTCACATAGTCCTGCGTCATCGTTTCGGTCGTGCCGGCCGCGACGAGGCGGATCATCAGTGCAGTATTGGGAATGGCGAGGTTGAGGGCCGGCAGGATCAGATGCTGCAGCCCGTCAAGCGTGAGCAGGCTGGTCTGCAGCCCGAATACGGAGACGGTCTCGCCGCGCCCCGCCGTCGGCAGCCAGCCAAGCACGACGGCAAAGAGCAGGATCAGCATCATGCCCTTCCAGAAATTCGGAAGGGAGTAGCCGAGCACCGTGCTGGCCATGATGATCCGCGACGGACGGCTGTCAGGATCGAGGCCCGCCAGCAGCCCGAGCGGCACGCCGACCGTGACGGCCAGTGTCATCGCCAGCAGCACCAGTTCGAAGGTCGCGGGCAGACGGGCGAGGATCAGTTCGATCGCAGGGACGCCATGTACGAAGGAGCGCCCGAGATCGCCCTTCAGGGCATTGCCCATGAAGGTGAAATATTGCTGCCAGACCGGCAGGTCGAGGCCGAGCCGCTTGATCAGGGCCGCGCGCTCGGCGGCACTGACCTGTGGCGAGACCAGGAGCTCGATCGGGTCTCCGATGCCATAGACGGCGAAGAAAACCACGACCGAGACCGCGAGCAGAACGATGACGCTCTGGATCAGCCGCTGCAAAACATAGGCGGTCATTGCGTTTGATCGACTCTGCTACGCTTACTGAATGACTGGACTTACTTGGCGACCGGCTTCACCGACATCGCCAGCATGAACTGGTCGGCGCGGCCGGTGACATTCAGGTCGGACTTGAACGCCCAGATGCCGCTTTCGAAGTGCAACGGGATGAACGCACCGTCTGCGAGCACCAGCTTACCGGCCTCCTGCAGCAGTTCGGCCCGCTTGGCATCGTCGAGCGTCGTCACGGCAGTGCGGATCACCTTGTCGAACGCGTCGTTCTTGTAACCGCCATAGTTCGAGCCACCGAGGGTCTTCTCGTCGTTCGGGGTCGGCGGCCACTGACGCAGGAAGGACGCAGCCTCACCGGTGCCGGAACCCCAGCCACCGAGTGCAACGCTGAATTCCTTCTTGGCGCGGCGCGGGAAGTAGATCGCGCGCGTCATCGCATCGACCTCGGTCTTGATGCCGATCTGGGTCAGGTACTGTGCGACAGCCTGGGTGATCTGGCTGTCATTGATGTAGCGGTCGTTGGTCGAGGACAGGGTCAGCTGGAAGCCCTTGGCATAGCCCGCCTCGGCCATCAGCTTCTTGGCGGCAGCCGGGTCATAGGCCAGCTTCGGCGGGTTCGGCAGCGTGCCGAACATGCCGGTCGGCAGGAACTGGTAGGCCGGCTCAGCCGCACCGTCCATGATCCGCTTGACGATCGCATCGCGATCGATGGCGAGCGACATTGCCTTGCGGACGCGCGGATCCTTGAGCGGGTTCTTGCCGTCTTCGGACTTGACGAAGGGGCTCTGGTCGCGGGCCACGTCGAGCTGGAAATACATCACGCGGGTCGAGGGCGTGACGACATGGCCGAAGCGCTTGTCGCCCTTGATGCGGCCAAGGTCGCGCGCCGCAGGGTTCTCGATGACGTCGTAGTCACCGGCAAGCAGCCCGGCCAGGCGCGGACCGGCATTGGTCACCGGCAGAAGGCGCACGGTCGCCCAAGGCTCGGCCTTGCCCCAGTAGCTCGCGTTGCGCTCGAGCTCGATCGAAGAGCCGCGAACATAGGACTTCAGCTTGTAAGGGCCTGTGCCGATGGCGAGGCTGCCATCGTTGAAACCGCTCACGGCCGGCCAGGCGCCGGTCACGCCGCAGTTCTTGGGGACGTCGTAGCTGATGGGACCATGCTCGACGATCGAAGCCGAGAGGATGCTGAGGCTCGAAAGCAGGTTCGGCATCAGCGGTTCGGGATTGATCGTGTTGATGATCAGCGTGTGGGCGTCGGGCGCCTCGACCGAAGCGAAGTTCCCGGTGATATCGGCGAAGGAATCGGAGACCTTGGTCTCGTTCTTCAGCGTGCGGCAGAACGTGAAGACCACGTCCTCGGCGGTGAAGGGCTTGCCGTTCGAAAAGGTGACGCCCTGGCGCAGCTTGAAGGTCCAGCGGTTCTTCCCGTCATTCTCCCAGGAATTGGCGAGGCTGGGATGGAGCTTCTGCTTCTCGTCCTGACGCACGAGCGAGTCGAAGATGTGCTGGGCCAGCGCATTGTTCGGCGTGAGATCATGGTAATGCGGATCGACAGCTGTCGGCTCCGAAGCCAGCGCGATGCGCAGGGTCTGGGCCCAGGCCGGCGCGGCGGCAAGGCAGGTTCCGGCCAAAGCCGCAACCATTAAGGATTTACGCATGGTCATCTCCGCTCCCAATGTGAACCATTTTGACAGCTTCATTTTCGTTGGGTAGCAAACATGAAAATATTCGAACGTCAATCGGGTGGAGACGCATGTCCCAAGGCTTGAAGCCGACGACCGATCTCTCGAACCGGATCGCCCGGGTCTACCCGTCCTTGAGCAATGGGCATCGGCGCGCAGCCGATTTCGTGCTGCAGCAACCGCTCGACGTCGCCACCATGACGATCGAAGGACTGGCCGAAGGCAGCGGCACCTCCAACGCCACCGTCACGCGCTTCGTCCGCGCTCTTGGCTATGGAAACTATGGCGAATTCCGTGTGGCCCTCTCCTCGGCCCTGAAATTCGCGCTCGATCCGGTCGACAGTTTTGCCGGCGCACGCTCGGCCGCGGGCTCGACCTTCGCCACCTTTGTCGACGCTCTTTCCGACCAGTCGGCCAATCTGCAGGCCGCGCGGGACGCCCTCGACGAGGCGACCACGACACGGGCGATCGAGGCCCTGCTCAAGGCGCGCCGCGTCTTCATCGCCGCGTCGGGGGCGAGCCATCATGTCGCATCTTTCCTTGAGGACGGGCTCGCGCTCTATCTCGACGCCGACGTGACCTTCGCGTCCTCGCGCGCTGGCCCTGAACGAGCCATTCGCCACATGCTCTCGGCCAGGCCCGACGACCTCGTCGTCGCGATCTCGGTGCCGCGCTATTCGCGCACGACGCTCGACCTCGCCTCCTTCGCGAAGAAGCGGGGGTCGACCTTGCTTGCGCTGACGGACGGCCCCACCTCCCCACTCGCCAACATCGCCGACATCACGCTCTTCGCCCCAGCCCGGAATCGCCTCCTGCCGAACTCGCCGACTGCGATCTTCGCGCTGGCGGACGCCCTGATTACCGCAATTGCCCGCGAGCGACCTGACGCAGTCGAAGCACTGAAGGGTTTGAGCGAAAGCCTGCTCTGGACATTTCACCATTGAGGTGACCGCGCCACGGCTCCCGCCAGCAGACCGGGGCTAGGCGGTAAGCCCGCGTATCGGCAGCTTTAATGGCACTTCGCGGAACAGGGGAAGAGTCGTAAGACCAGTTCGACTGAAGCGAGAGCGCTTCAGGCTCTCGCACAGCAGCATGATGACAGTGCCTCCGCTCTATCGGGTTACGTCACGGTGTATCCGCCGATTTGTCGACAGGTCACCACGGCAAGAGTCGAGCCCGAAGAGGTCGTTCATGGCGCAGGATTTCTGCGCTATTTTGAAAAACTATCTGATCTAAGAATCTTAAAATTCACGAAGAATTCTCGTCTATCGTCAGAACATTGGTCTTGGCGCAAGAGTGAACAAATTGCTATTCTTCTAATCTGGAATACGCTGAAGACACGGCTTGGCCCCGAGACGATCTCGCACTGGATCGATGCCACGATGGATTGTGGATGAACGACCGGGTGAATGACAAGTACGCAGAAGGTTCCCAGACGCAGGGCGGTGGAACTGACACGACCGTTGGAGACGGAAAGAAGTGGCGCTGGCCCACCGCATTCCGCAACGCAATCCTGCAACGCTGGAACGCCCTGACCCTCGAACGCCAGTTCCTCCTCACCGCCGCCTTGGCCGTCGGCCTGTCCATGGCTGCCCTCGGCTATTGGGTCGAGAGCCGAATTCGCTCCGGCTGGATTCAAGGCATGGCGGAAACGGGAGCGCTCTATCTCGAAGGCTTCCTGGCACCCCATGTGCAGGGGTTGGATGCCTCGAACAGGTTACCGGAGGAAAGTCGGGAGAAGATCAGGGGGTTGCTGGTCGATACCAGCCTCGGCCGGCACGTCGCGATCATCAAGCTATGGGACCTCAACGGGAACCTGATTTTCAGCACAGGCAGGGCCGAATCACATGGCAAGATGTCGGAAGGTGACATCAAGCGGATCGTGGCGGGCAACGTTGTCGTAGACACGGACCTCGACGATGACCGCGACGAACTCAGGGCGATGAAGCTCAAGCCGAAGCTGATTGAAATCTATGCTCCAATCTACAGGGAGAAGACAAGGGACATCATCGCGATCGGAGAATTCTACGAGTTCAGCCACTTCATGAACCGAGAGATTTCGAGCGTCCGATACGCGACATGGTTCCTCATCGCGAATGTCGCCATCGTCATCGTTATCCTGCTGCATGTCATCGTCAAACGCGCGAGCCGTATCATCAGCAGCCAGCAGGCTCTTCTCGAACAGAACCTGGCGCGGGCTGAAGCCCTGGCGAAACGGAACAATGCGCTCAGGCGGGCGGCGGACCGGGCCAGGCTCAACGCCACCGTTCTCAACGAGACCTATCTTGCCAGCATCGGCGCCGACATCCACGACGGGCCCATCCAACTCCTCAGCCTGATGATGCTGAAACTGCCCTCTGCAGCGGATCGGGCGGGCGGGACCGTGGCGCCCGCAGCCCACGCTCACGGCGAACTCGAACCCCTGATTCAGCAGGTCCTCTCGGATCTTCGCAACCTGTCGTCAGGACTGGCGTTGCCTGAGGCGGAGAATCTCTCTCTCGCGGAGACCATCCATCTGGCCATTACCCGCCATGAGCAGCAGACGGGCACACATGTCGTCCGCAACATCGCCGAACTGCCCCCACAGGTTCCCGTCGCCATCCGCTTCTGTTCCTACCGGGTCGTGCAGGAGGCGTTGACCAACGCCTATAAACACGCCGGGGGGCGGGGGCAAAAGGTCGAAGCCCGCATTGGCGACGACATGCTCGAGATCTGCGTGTCGGACAGTGGCAGCACCTTGCCCATGCACCACCGTGATACGGCACTCGGTAGCGGCGGCCTCGGGGTGCGGGGCATGGACAGCCGCATCAAGGCATTGCGAGGCCAACTCACAGTGAGCCGGCTGCCTAGCGGTGGAACCGAAGTGCGCGCCACGCTGCCCATGCGATCCTGACGGCGCAATCCCCCTATCGAGGCCTCGCCGGATCACGCGCATCAGATGCCGGAGGAACGAGCCTTTGCGCCGCGATCACAACCTCCAGGCGATTCCTGGCATTCAGCTTGTGCATGAGATTGGTCATGTAGCCCTTGATCGTCTTCTCGCTCAGTGAGAGGGCCCGGGCGATCTCTCGATTCTGCTTCCCGCACAGAAGAAGCCTCACGATCTGGTCCTCCCGCACACTCAGCCTGGTGCTTTGCGCCGCCCTCTTCTCCAGCGCCTTGCTTTGCAGCGCACCGATCACCTTGGTGGCGAAAGCAGGTGTGATATAGATCTCGCCTCGCCGCGCCGCCTCAATCGCGTCGAAGAGATCATCGGCGGGACTGCCCTTGAGGACGTAACCGCTGGCGCCCGCGTCGAGCGCCTGAATGGCATGATCTGTACTGGTCGATGCGGTGAACACCACCATTTTCATGTGAGGCGCAGCCTTGGATGCGTCCGAAATCGCCTGGAAGGCATCGCCCGCCATGTTCAGATCGACAATCATCGCGTCAGGCTGGTGAGTTTCCGTGATCGCGGTGATGTGATCAGCCGCGGAACCGGTCGCAACGAGCGAGAATCCACCTTTGCGTTGCAGCAGAGCAACGATCCCTTCGGTCAGAAGCGGGTGGTCATCTACAACCGCAATCGATATGCCATCCATCGCTGGCCTCCCCCAATTCTATGCCGCGACGCTGAGAGCATGCTGGCTCATTTACAGCCTCCTGTAAATGACTTGGTGAACGAAGGGTTAACTTATGTTGTCTTCGCGCCAACCGCTCGCCCAGGAGCCGCCGTATGCCTAGACCTTGCACGAATACCTGGTGATTAATGTGACCCAGGTCACAGACCGTACCGGGATTGCGTTGATCGTTCAGTCAATTGGATCGACCCTGCGCCTCGGCATTCCCATTGGCTTGCCGCGATCGTCTCGTTTATCGTATGCAGACATTAGCATACAATGCATGGAATCCGGAGAGCCGGCATGGCGCGGAGCGACGAGACAATGCAGTGGATCCGCCAGCTCGATCCATCTGCAGGCCCGCGTTACCTCCAGGTCGTCGAACTGATTGCCGAGGCCGTCGCCAACGGCACCCTGCGCCCCGGCGACAGACTCCCACCACAGCGGCAACTCGCCAAACTTGTTGACGTCGATCTGACGACGGTCACTCGCGCCTATGCAGAGGCAAGACATCGCAATCTGCTCGACGCGGTAACCGGGCGCGGATCCTTCATCTCGACGCGGAAGGAACAATCGGGTCCGCTCATCGACCTGAGCATGAACATTCCCCCGCCCCCGAAGGGCATACGCCTTGCTGAATTGATGCAACGCGGTCTCGCAGAGGTCCTGTCGCGTTCCAGTGCCGACTTGCTGATGACCTATCATGTCGGCGCGGGTTCGCTGGCGGACCGGGCAGCCGGGTGTGCCTGGCTTGAGCCCGTTCTCGGACGGGTCGAACCCGCCAGACTGCTCGTCGCCCCCGGCGCGCAGCCGGCGCTCCTGGCAGTGGTCAGCCTGCTCGCCAAACCAGGCGAGGCCATCCTGGTCGAGGCCCTCGCCTATCCCGGCCTGCTTGCAGCGGTGAGGCTGGCGGGGCTGCGGCCTGTCCCCGTCGCAACCGACGAAGAGGGTCTTCTGCCGGGCGCCCTGGAGCGGGCCATTGATGAATCCGGCGCAAAACTGCTCTGCGTGACGCCGACGATCCAGAATCCGACCACAGCGACGATGCAGCCTGCGCGACGCGATGAGATCGTGCGGATCGCACGGGCAAAACACCTGAGGATCATCGAAGACGACCCTTACAGCCTGCTTGCCGGCGATGCTCCGCCGCCGCTGGTCGCCCTCGCTCCGGAACGGACCTATCATGTCGCAACCCTGTCGAAGGTCCTGACCCCAGGGCTGCGTACCGCCTTCGTCGTCCTGCCGCCGGACGAGAACCGCGACGCGCTCGTCGCGATCCTGCGGAGCATTGCACTCATGCCGCCCCCGCTGATGACGGCGCTTGCAACCCATTGGATCCGGATCGGCGCCGCTGGCGACCTGCTCGACGGGGTGCGCCGCGAGGCTGCGGCGCGCCAGGAGCTGGCCCGCTCCATCCTGCCGGCTTCGGCCCGGCATCATCCGAACGGCCTGCATATCTGGCAGCCGCTGCCAGCGCATTGGGATCGCTACCGCTTGGTCCAGGCAGTCCGTCAGGAAGGCCTCGGGGTCACGCCATCGGATGCATTCAGCGTCGAAGGCGAGGCCCCGGACGCCGTCAGGATCTCTCTGGGCGGCGTGCCGGAACGCGGCCGCCTCGCCCATGCCCTGAAGGCGCTGGCCGCGATCATGGGCAATGAGCGTTCACAGCATCAGGGGATCGTCTGACGAGACCGGGAGCGCGCAGGCACGGCCTGCTCAACGCGCTCCGTTCCTCCGGGTCAGGCCGGCGTCTTCTCACCCTTGGGGCGAGCCAGCCGACCTTCCTCAGCCTTGTGGAAGAACTGTGCTGCGACGAGCCAGCCCTTCAACGGCTGGAGCGGCGGGATGCAGGTTAGCAGGATCAACGGCAAGGTGGTGACGAGATGAACCCAGGCCGGCGGCTCATAGGCCATTTCGAGCCAGAGCGGGAACACCACGGCCGGAATGCAGACGAACATCATCACGAAGAAGGCCGGCCCATCGGCAGGGTCAGCAAAGGAATAGTCGAGACCGCAGACCTCGCATTTCGGTCGCAGCTTCAGAAAGCCCTCGAACAGGTGCCCCTGTCCGCAACGCGGACACCGTCCGCGCAGGCCAGTCTGGGCAGGCGAGAGGGGTGGCCATTCTTGGTCGGACACGGGAACAACTCCTTGAAGCCAGCTCTGAGCGGCCAACGTCGCGAACTAAATGGCGACAGAGGCGTACAATGTCAAGATTGTACGCATACGCAGATGGAAAGCGACGGGCCAATCCTCACGGCAGACACATCGCGCCGGCAACAGGCTTCTGCCGCGCGATCGAGCAAGTCTAGGGGCGTTGAAGTCGCGGGTACGGCGCGAGACCGGGTCTGACACCACAGCGTCCCTGGGCGACGAGACGGGTGAGAAGCGAGCGCCGAGCGGTCAGCTGCCCCGCGATGGCCCAGCCGGCCCGGCGGTCGACGCGGAAAGCAGGTTCACGGTTTCGGCTCCGGCACGTCGAGCTTCAGCTCGACATGAACCGTATCGCCATCGGCATGCGTAACGCGGAAGCCCAGATCGCTCGCCATGTGCAGCATCGGAACATTATGCGCCAGCACTTCGCCGAAGAGCCGCTGGTAGCCCTGCTCCCGCGCATGCGTGATGATTTCGGCCATGAGGCGATAGCCGAGGCCCCGCCCCTTCATGTCGGAGCGGACGAGGATCGCATATTCCGCCGTCTTGCGCTCAGGGTCGCCCGAGATCCTGACGACGCCGAAGATCGGCCCCACCCCATAGGGCGCACCAAGCTCCCCCGCGACCAGGGCCATTTCCCTGTCATAGTCGATCTGCGACAGCCGGGCGGCCGTTGCATGCGGAAAGATCTTTACCGGTCCCAGGAAGCGCATTCGCAGATCGTCCGGCGTACACAACGCGACCATCTCCGCGAGAGCGCTCTCGTCCTCGGGCCGGATCGGGCGCAGATGGAGCTGCGTGCCGTCGCCAAGCGCGATCTCGCGCTCGAGTTGGTGCGGATAGGGGCTGATTGCCAGTCCAAGACGGCGCCCTTTCTTGCCAGCGATGACGATCCGGGCATCGAGCGCAATGCAGCCTTCGTAGTTGGCGAGAAGCGGATTGATGTCGAGCTCGATGATCTCGGGCAGCTGCACGACCAGCTCCGACAGGCGAACGAGAATATCGACGACTGGTTCGAGCGGCACGGCGGGAACGTCGCGAAACCCCGCCAGTAACCGCGCAACCCGCGTGCGGGAGATCATGTCGCGCGCCAGGACCGAATTCAGCGGCGGCAACCCGATGGCGCGGTCCCCGATCACCTCCGTCGCGGTGCCGCCGCGTCCGAACAGGATCACGGGACCGAAGGTTTCATCCTGAGCAATGCCGAGGATCAGTTCGTGTGCCTTCGGTCGGGAGATCATGGGCTGGATCGCAAAGCCATCGATCCGCGCCGTGGGTCGAATCCGGCCCACGCGCTCCAGCATCTCGCGCGCCGCAGCCTCGACCTCCGCCCTGCTCTTCAGGCCCAGGACGACGCCGCCGACATCGGATTTGTGGATGATGTCATGCGAGAGAACCTTCAGCGCCACCGGCACTGCGATCACCTCGAAACATGCTCCGGCCTCCTCCGGGGTCGCCGCCAGTTTCGTCTCGACGGTGGGTATCCCGAACAGCCCAAGCAGTTGCTTGGATTCCGGTTCCGTCAGCGACGTGCGTTTCTCGCGCAAGGCTGCCCGGATGAGTTTGCGCGCCGCCTCGACCTGCCTGGGCGCAATCGCGACGCCGGCTGTCGGGGTTTCCAGCAGAAGCTCCTGGTTTCGCCGGAAGGCGGCGAGATGACTGAAGGCCCGGACCGCCTCTTCCGGCGTCGCAAAATTCGGAAGTCCGCCTTCGCGCAGATGCGCCCTGGCGGCCTGCGCGAGCGTGCCGCCGAGCCAGCTCGTCATGACGGGAACATGCTTCTGCCGCGCGACAACCCGGGAGACGGCACGTGCCGTCTCCGCGCCGTCGGCGACCGCGGAGGGACAGTTGATGACCAGGACGGCATCGCTCTCGCGCTCTTCCAGCAGCGCTTCCAGCGCAGCCGCGTAACGATCTCCCGTGGCGTCGCCCAGGACATCGACGGGGTTCCCGCGCGACCAACCTTCAGGCAGCACGCTGTCTAGCTTGGCGATCACCGCCGGGCTGAGGGTCGCGACGCGGTTTCCCCGCTCTCCGACGGCATCGACGGCGAGGATGCCGGCGCCGCCCCCATTGGTCAGAATGGTCAGCCGGTCGCCGGTGACGCGAACTCCCTTTGCCAGGATCTCGGCCGCGGCGAAGAGCTCATCGAGCTCGGCCACCCGCAACAGGCCGGCGCGCCGAAAGGCAGCGTCATAGACTGCGTCCGCGCCCGCAAGTGCGCCGGTATGCGACAGTGCCGCCCGCGCTCCGGCGGCACTGCGCCCGGCCTTTACCACGATGACGGGCTTCATGCGCGCCAGCGCCCGGGCTGCCGACATGAACTTGCGGGCATGGGAGATGTTCTCGACATAGAGCAGCACCGAGCGCGCCGTCGGATCCGTGCCGAGGTAATCGAGCATGTCGCCCGCGTCGACATCGCTGGTGTCGCCGAGCGCAATCGCGTGCGAAAGGCCGATACTGCGCCGGTCAGCCCAGTCGAGCAGCGCCGACATGATGCCGCCGGACTGGCTGACAATGGCGATATGGCCTGGCCGCGGCGTCAGATGCGCGAAGCTCGCATTGATCGCGCGGGGGGAGGAAATCAGGCCGAGGCAGTTCGGCCCGACGATGCGCATCAGATGAGCCTTGGCCGCATCGAGCATCCGTTGCCGCAGCCCATCCTTGGCCGCACTGTCGCCAAAGCCGTTGCTGATCACGATTGCGGCGCGGCAGCCGCGTTGTCCGAGCTCCGATATCAGCTCGGGAACCGCCGCTGCCGGCGTCGCCAGGACGGCAAGGTCGGGCGTGACAGGGAGTTCTGCTACGGAGCGATAGCTCAACGCCGCGCGGATAGCCGTTTCATGCGGATTGACCGCCATGATCGGCCCCTTGAACCCCGCGCCATAGAGATTGGCGGCAAGCGTCGCCCCGACCGAACCGGGCTGATTGCTCGCCCCGATCAGGGCGATCGCGCGGGGATTGAAGAGCGCGTCAAAATTCCGAATGCTCATGAGCGGAAACCGGGCTGAACGCGCCCGGTCTCAAGCCGGGAGTGGCTCAACCGCGCGTTTGCAGAGTTGAGCCATTTTCCCCGCAACGATCAATGGCACATGAAGAGCGGCACCTTGCTGTTCTTGAGCAGGGACTGCGTCACCCCGCCGAGCAGCCATTCGCGCAGGCGGGAATGGCGATAGCCACCCGACACGATGAAACCGGCACCGAACTCGGCCGCCTCGTCCTGGAGTGCGGTCGCGACATCGCGCCCCTTGCCGAGCGCCACCGTCTTGACCGTGACGTCGACGCCATGACGCGCAAGATGAGGTGCCAGCTCGACGCCGGGCACCGCGTTGGACAGGTCCTTCTCGCCGGTGACCGAGACGATCTCGACAGCCTTGGCGGCTCGCAGGAATGGCAAGGCATCGGCGACCGCACGCGCCGCGCTCGCCCCGCCGTCCCAGGCGATGACGATGGTCTCTCCGGAGAAGCCGGGATGGCCAGGCGGAACGACCAGGACCGGCCTGCCGCTCTCGAACAGAGCCGTCTCGATCAGGCCGCGATCGATGGCCAGCGTCGTCGGCTCCGCATCCAGGATTGAAAGGTCGTTGACGCGGGCATGGTCGAGAAAACGCTGCAGCAGGCTGCTGTAGATCAGTTGAGGGCTCTCGACCGTGCTGACCACGCCGGCAAGATTGGCCGCGAAGCGGGCGTCGGAGGCCAGCTTCTGCGCGAGGCCGGCGATGCGCCGATTCTCCGACGCGACGATCGCGCCGCTGAAATCATCGATCATCGAATAGGGCACGGAGAACCGGCTTGCCGCTGCCTGCACCGTCAGATGCGCATTCGTCTGCCGTGCCAACGAAAGCCCGTAGCCGACGGCAAGGTTCTCCTCGGTCTGCCCCTCCTCCGTCACCGCGACCAATATGCTCTTGATGCCTTCGATCATGTCGTCCTCCAGTATGCGAAAGAACCTCCACCGGCCCGGCAGGAACGTCCTTGCGCCAGATCAAACCGGACACGCCCGAAATATGCGCGATTGATCGTGGCACGGATATCCAAGCGGCAGAAAGGACGGACGACCATCATGCTTTATGTCATCACCCTTCATCTCGCCCGGACGAGCGGCTATCCCAATGGCAGCCCGCGACATGGCTACGAGATCACCGCACCGCTCGACCTTGGCGGACATATCGATGCGGCCGCCTGGCAGGACCAACGCGATCTCTGCCGCGACAGGCGCTTCTCGACGGAAGAGCCGGATCGTCACGGCTGGCTCCGGCGCCGGGCAGGAGGCGCCGGCGGCGCGACCTGGTTCATCGACTATGACGATGCCGGCAGCGATGACGACGAGGCCGGCTACCGGCTCGACCGGCACCGCTTCGTCGTCGACGACTATGTCTCCATCCGCGACGGTGAGGGCCACCTGCAGCCCTTCCAGATCATTGCCGTGAAACCGAGAGCCCCCGTCAAACCCGCGATCGCCTGAAGGCACCTACGGCATCTGCGCGGTACCGGCGTGCAAGGGGCCGCCTTGCTCCACATCAATGCGTCCCGGCACACTGGGCCAGATCATAGATGCCACGGATTTATAGAGATTTGGGGGACATGCGATGACAGCAACGGTGAAAGCGCAAGCGGGCTACGCCAGCATCATGGTGCCGCTGAACCTCGGCAGCGGTGCGGCCCATCGGGTCAAGCTGGCTGCCTCATTGGCCGATCGCTTCGGCAGCCGGCTGATCGGCATCGCCGCAGAAGACTTCGTGCTCCCCTATGTCGGAGACGGTCTGGCGAGCGTCGACGCGCTCCTGATCGAGGAGAGCAAGCGCGCAGTCTCAGCAGACCTTGCCCGCGCCGAAGCGATTTTCCGCAAGGCCGCCGGCGACATGACGCACCTCGTCTGGCGCAGCGCCATCGAAACATCGCGGAACTTCGTTCTCGATCAGGCCCGCGCAGCCGATCTCGTGGTGCTGGCGCGCCAAGCCCATCACGATCCCGTCCAGGGAGGGATGAGCCTTTCTCCGGGAGATCTGGTCATGTCGCTCGGCCGGCCGCTCCTCGTCGTCCCGCCCGACGTCAGCTATCTGTCCGGCAAGCATATCGTGGTCGCCTGGAAGGATACGCGCGAAGCGCGGCGTGCCGTGCGGGATGCCCTGCCGCTTCTGGTGCAGGCGGAATCCGTGACTGTCCTGTCGATCGGCCCGGATGCCGAAGATCAGGGCGCCGAAGACGTGCGCGACTACCTCACCCTGCACGGGGTGGCGGCAAAGACGGTGCTGCGAACCGACAGTGCCAAGCACGTGGTCAACGAATTGATCGACTTTGCGACCGAACACGGTGCCGATCTCATCGTTTCCGGCGCCTATGGTCACAACCGCATGCGGGAGTGGATGTTTGGCGGCATGACGCGCGATCTGCTGCAAGCCTCACCCGTCTGCTGCTTGATGTCGCATTGAGACCACGCAGGCTTGGCGAGCCCCCGTCACCCGCATGACATTGCGGAGGCGGGCCCGGCTCGCATCGGAGGTTCAGGTGCCCCAGTCCCGAGCGGAGGCCCTGGCGCAGCCCGGCCACGAAAGCTGGGCGGGACAGTTCTCCCGGCTCTGTCGCCAGCATCTCGACCTGTTTCTCGTCGGCGTTGCCCTGACCGGGCTCGTTGCCGGCGGCTGGCTCTGGTGGATCGGCCTGGCGTCTTCCGCCAGTCGCGCCTGGACTGTTGCGACCATCCCGGTGCTGCTGGCGCTCATCATCCAGATCGTCAGGTCGCTGCGCCGCGGCGATGTCGGCCTCGATATCGTCGCTGCCCTGTCGATGTCGGCGGCGTTTGCCTTCGGCGAAAGTCTGGCCGGCAATGTCGTGGCGTTGATGTATGCCGGCGGCCAACTCCTCGAGAACTTTGCCCACGGGCGAGCGCGTCGGGAAATGTCTGCCCTCCTGGGCCGGGTCGCCTTCAACGCCATGCGCTATCGCGGCGGGGCACTCGAGGAGGTTTCGATCGCAGCGATCCGCCAGGGAGATCGTCTTCTGATGCGCACCGGGGAGGTGCTGCCGGTCGACGGCCATGTCGCAAGCGGCACCGCCGTGCTCGACCTTTCGGCTTTGACCGGAGAATCCGTGCCGAAGAGCCTGATCCGGGGCGCCGAGGTGCTCAGCGGAGCGACGCTGCTCGGCGCGCCTTTCGATCTGATCGCAAGCCGGCCGGCGGCCGAGAGCACCTATGCCGGGATCGTCAAGCTGGTGGAACAGGCGCAGGCGAGCAAGGCACCTATGGCTCGTCTGGCAGACCGATACGCCATCGGTTTTCTCGTGCTGACGCTCGCAATCGCCGGAGCGGCCTGGCTGCTGAGCAGCGACCCGATCCGCGCCCTGGCGGTCCTCGTCGTGGCGACGCCCTGTCCCTTGATCCTCGCCGTGCCGGTCGCGATCATTTCAGGCATCTCGAAGACCGCGCGTGGCGGCGCACTAGTCAAGGACGGCAGCGTGCTCGAAGCCCTGGCGCGAGTGCAAACAGCCATTCTCGACAAGACCGGTACGCTCACCCAGGGCCGGCCGACGATTACCGAGATCCGCACCTGCAACGGCTTTGCTGCGACGGAGGTGCTGACCCTGGCTGCGAGCCTCGATCAGGCCTCCGCACATGTCGTGGCGGTTTCACTGATCCGAGCCGCTTCCGACGCCGGACTGACGCTTCTGCCCCCTTCGGATATCTCCGAAACACCGGGAAAGGGCATCGAGGGACTGGTCGGCACCAGACGCATCGCACTGGGCGGTGGTTCCTATGTGCGCAGCCGCAGCCGCGGCGGTGATCCGGACGCGCTGGTCGCGGACGCCCCGCCAAACGCTCTGACCGTGGCCGTGGCCGCGGACGGGCTGCTCGCCGGCGTCATTCTGCTTCGCGATCAACTGCGCGACGATGCGCACTCGACGCTTCAATCCCTCCGCGCCGCGGGAATCGAACGGATCGTGCTCGCCTCCGGAGATCTTGACCAGATTGCCCGGACAGTGGGCGCTGACCTTGGCGTCGATCAGGTTCTGGGAGACCTGACGCCGGAGGGCAAGGTCGCCGTCGTGCGCCACGAAGCGGAGAGCCGAGCGGTGATGATGGTGGGCGACGGCGTCAACGACGCGCCCGCACTTGCCGCCGCGGATGTTGGGGTCGCAATGGGCGCGCGCGGCGCGGCCGCGTCGTCGCAAGCAGCCGGCGTCGTATTGCTGGTCGACGAACTGCAGCCGCTGGCGAATGCACTCGTGGTTGCCCGGCGCACGCGCGGCATCGCGTTGCAAAGCGTCTTCGTCGGCCTTGGGCTGTCGCTCGTCGGAATGCTCGTTGCGGCCCTCGGTTACCTTCCCCCGGTTCAGGGGGCGCTGTTCCAGGAAGCAATCGACATCGTGGTCATCCTGAACGCACTCCGGGCCCTGCGCTGACGCGAACATCCGTTGAGCGGCTTCCTGGCAAATGAGGGCTTTGCGCCGCCTCCCTTCCAGCTTCGGCGCTGGCACTCGCGCGCCCCGCGCCAGCTGCGATCGGGTCCTGATGCTTGTGGCCAGATCCTTGGGCGCCGCCCCTGAGCATTCCAACAATCGAGCGCGACTTTCGGCTGCTTGTCAGTATCCTGCGACCCCCATGTCATGGCCGACCGGCCGCCGGTGCAGATCGAGAGTGGACGGAGGCCCATGAGCGCGCTTGATATATTCGCCTGGATTGTCCTGGTCGTGCTCGTGTGCAGCACGGTTTTCGTCATCGTCTTCATGGCCATGCTTCCGGGCATGATCGCCAAGCGACGCAATCATCCCTGGGCCCAGGCAGTGGCCGTCGGCGGCTGGGTGACGTTGTTCCTGGGTTTCGTTCTGTGGCCGGCCGTCCTGATCTGGGCCTATGTCGACGTGCCAGCCCGCATTGTCGACGCGCCTGCGCGCCCGCAGGAGTCCGCCCGATGATCGTCGTCTTGCTCAACGTCTATCTTGCCCTGCTGTTCGTGCTGGTGAAATTCCGGATCGTTCCGTTCAACCTGTTCTGGAAGGTCTCGCCGGTCCTGGTCCTGCTCCTCTTGCTGATCGGCCTGTTCATCCCGATGAACTGGGGCGCGCCGCAAGGCCCGGCGCTGGCCATCCGGCAATCCGTCGCCATCGTCCCTGATGTCGCCGGCGAGGTGATTGACGTCCCCGTCGAGCCGAACACGCCGTTGAAGGCGGGTGCCGTGCTGTTCAAGATCGACCCCGTGCCCTACGAGGCCCAGGTCAAGGCGCTGGAAGCGCAGTTCCAGTTGCAGCAGCAGCGCCTGGCGCAGATGACCCAGCTGCAGAGCACAGGGTCCGGCCGCAGCTTCGATGTCGAGCAACGCCAGGCCGAGGTCGACCAGCTCAAGGCGCAACTCGAGGGCGCCAGGTGGAACCTCGAGAAGACGGTGGTTCGTGCTCCGGCAGCCGGTTACGTCACCAATCTGGCGCTGCGCAAGGGCGCACGCGTCGCCAACCTGCCGCTTGCGCCGGTCATGGCCTTCGTGGACACCGCCGAGACGGTCATCGGCGTCGAGATCCAGCAGATCGATGCCCGTTACATTGCGGCTGGCCAGCCGGTCGAACTGACATTCAAGTACGCCCCCGGGCAGGTCTTCACCGGCAAGGTCGAGACTGTGCTGCAGGCGATCTCGACCGGTCAGGTGCAGATATCGGGGGCGGCGGTGACGCCGAAATCCATCCAGGCAGCCCCCTTTGCCGTGCGCGTGAAACTCGACGACCAGGCCATTGCCGACAAGCTCCCGGCGGGTGCTGCCGGCGATGCCGCCATCTTCACCGATCGCGTCACGGCCGCACATGTCATTCGCAAGGTGCTGCTGCGGCAGATCGCGATCACCAACTACATCAATCCCTTCTGATGCGAACGATCCGGCCGGTGGAGCTCGGCGCGCAACGGCCGCCAGCTCCACCCGCCGGAGCGTCTCGGGATCACGAACAACGAGTTGGTCCGATCCGATCGCCCGGCTCGGCTGATCGGTCGGGCGTTCGCCGTCCACATGATCTCGCGGCGGCGCGTTGACGCCGGCTGCTGCCGCCGGCTTTGATGCAGCGACACTATGCGACCGGCATCGTCCGCTCACGCGGCGGCGGGTTGTTCATCCACACGAAGGATTATCCAGATGCCTACCGGCGGCTTCATCACCACAATCAGCGCCGCGAGGCCCCCCCTTCGCCGGGCCTCCGCGGCCCTCATCCTGCTCGCCGCTCTCGCCGGCTGTACCCAGCGCGAGCCCGTCGCGGCGAACGAGGAGCCGGGCATCCCGATCCGTACGCCGCAGGAGCGCAGCTATCTCGATCCCGGCCCTGCACCGAGCGAAGGCGGCGGGCCCGCCTATGTGCGCGAGAACCGCCGCTCGCCCAATTTCGGCGATCGTTTCGGGGGCGATGTCCTGTCCCGCGCGCCGTACTGACCCCAAGCCATTGCTGAATGATGCGCAGAGCGGCCGTGATCGCTCTGCTGCCTGGCCCTGCGACCTGGATGGCTTTCCGCATGAGACGGCATGGGATGAGGTTCGCTGCGGGGGCACTCGCGTTGTTGCTCGCCGGCTGCGCCGGCGATGTGCAGGGGGTCCTGGCGCCGGTTGCGCATGGCGCTCCCGACGCCAGCAAGGTCACCATGCTTGTGGCGACGACGCGCTCGCCCGACCCGGATAGCGGCGTCCTGTTTTCCGGCGAGCGCGGCGCGAAGTCATCCTTCGCCGAGATCACCGTCTCGATACCGCCCGAGCGCGCCCGGAAGGTTGGTGAGGTCCAATGGCCGAGCCGCCTTCCCGGCGACCCGGAGCGCGAATTCGTGACGCTCAAGGTCGACCGTCTCGACCAGACGGCAGCCTTGGCGCGGTTGCATGCCACAGCGCTGAAGACGCCGAAGCGGCGCGTTCTCCTCTTCGTCCACGGCTTCAACAACCGGTTTGAGGATGCGGTCTATCGCTTCGCCCAGATCGTCCACGATTCCGATGCCAATGTCGTGCCGCTGCTCTTCACCTGGCCCTCGCGCGGCTCGCTCTTCGCTTATGGCTACGACCGCGAGAGCACGAATTATTCGCGCCATGCTCTGGAGGCCATTCTGCAGGCGCTGGCGCGCGATCCCGCGGTCGGCGAAGTCTCGATCCTGGCCCATTCCATGGGCAATTGGCTGGCTCTCGAGTCACTGCGCCAGATGGCGATCCGCAACGGCCAGATCGCGCCGAAGATCGCCAACATCATGCTTGCCTCGCCTGATGTCGATGTCGATGTCTTCCGGACCCAGATTGCCGAGATCGGCAAGAGCCGCTCGAAATTCACCCTCTTCGTCTCGCAGGACGACCGGGCGCTGGCGGTCTCCCGCCGGGTCTGGGGCAGCACGGCGCGGCTGGGCGCGATCAACCCGGAAGCGGAGCCCTATCGCGACGAGCTGGCAGCCGACGGAATTACCGTGCTCGACCTGACCAAGCTCAGATCGGACGACCGACTGAACCACGGAAAATTCGCCGAGAGCCCCGAGGTCGTGCGGCTGATCGGCACCCGCCTCGTCGCCGGCCAGTCCATCACCGATTCGCGCGTCGGCCTCGGCGACCGGCTGATGGCAGTCACCGCCGGTGCCGCTGCAACGGTTGGAACTGCGGCTGGACTTGCGATTGCAGCACCGATCGCCATTGTCGACCCGCATACTCGCCGCAATTTCAATGGTCGCATCGAGCAGCTGGGGGACTCGATCAGCGACACCGCCAGCACGACCGGCGATGCCCTGACCACACCGCTGTTGAACCCGGGGCACACACAGTAGCGGGATCGCTTAACCCGGATGTCCCAGCCGCCTGCAGGCGACGCAACGCTTCCAGATGTTGCCGCTCGGACGCCGAACACATCTGGTCGCGCCGGCGAGGCGCGACGGCGGATGCCGTGGAGCACATGTCACATCATACGCGGCATGATCGTCGGTTTCGGCAGGTTCACGGTCACCAGCAGACCGGCCGGCTGGGCCGAAGCGAGGGTGACGTCTCCGCCATGCGCGCGGATGACGTCCCGGGCAATCGTGAGCCCGAGGCCGGTGCCGCCGGTCGCGCGACTGCGCGAGCCATCGAGGCGTTGAAACGGAGCAAAGGCGCGTTCGATCTGATCCGGCGCGATCCCTGGCCCGACATCCCTGAGAACAATGACAAGCGCCTGAGCTTCGTCGCGCAGGGTAACGCTGACCCGCTCACCATAGCGCAGGCCATTGTCGATGAGATTTGACAGAGCCCGGCGCATCGCCACGGGCTGGCAGGACAACTGAGCATGATCGGGGCCGACATAGGTGACATGCCCCCCCATATCCGTGAAATTGTCGCAAAGGCTGATCAGGAGCGAGGCGATATCGACCACACTGTGTGGCTCGCGCCGCGCATCGTCGCTCCCGAAGACGAGCGACGACTGGATCATGGTCTCCATCTCGGAAATATTGGACAGGACCTCCTGGCGCTGATCCTTGTCGCGCACATACTCCGCCATGAGCCGCAGCCGCGTGAGCGGCGTGCGCAGGTCATGTGAGATCGCGGCGAGCATGGTGGTCCTCTCATCCACGAAATGCGTGAGGCGCGCTTGCATGTCGTTGAAGGCATGGGCGATCGCGGCATATTCCGGCAGGTCCATGTCACCGATCGGGGTCAGCGCCCGCTCTCGGCCGAGCCGTTCGGCCGCTCCGGCGAGCTGCGTCAGCGGCTTGACCAGACTGCGCGCCATCCAGATGGACAACATGCCGACAAACAACACCCCGCCAATCAGGTCAGCCGCGTTCCGCACGTAGCGCGCGCTGGCCAGCTCGCCGGCGCGCTGCGTCACGATCAGCCAGGACTGATGGGAGAGGCGGACGCCGATCTCGATCTCCGATGCCACGAGTGGGTAGTGCTCGACAGAATCCGCGGCGACGTTGGCCATCAGAGCCGGCAGGCCGGATAGAAGGACGACACCGGTCCTGACCTGACTGAGCAGGTTGCCATAGGGCGTGATATTGACGACGACAGCATCCGCATCGACACCCAATTTCTTGCTGATCTCGGCCTGGAGCGTCGCGCTCGATGCGGGCGAAGGGCCCCTCGGCGCCGCGGGTTGACGCTCACGGATGGCGAAATCGAGCCACTCCTTCGATTTCAGCGAAGACAGCGCCAAATCACGCTGGCTCGCATCAACCGCCGCTACGATCCGTTGAGCGTCGACTGTCGTATCGACAAGCCATTGCGTGTCGAACAACGCGAAATCCGAGGGTGGCACCAGCGCGCGGAGCGCCTCGCCGAGCAGTTGTGTCCCGATGAAGGTGAGGACCACAACAATGGCGATGCGGGGGGCAAACCCCGCCCGCGACCACAGCCTTGCCCTCATGGCGTTGCCTCGGGCGCATCGGCAACCACGTCCGCTGTCCTGACATATCCCTCGCTCCGCACGGTCTTGATGAGCAGTGGCTCCTGCGGATTGATCTCGATCTTGCGGCGCAGCCGGCTGATCTGGACGTCGATGCTGCGATCGAAGATCTGGCTTGCCCTGCCATGGGCCAGATCGAGCAACTGATCGCGGCTGAGAACGCGCTGCGGATGCTCCACGAAGGCCAGCAGCAGATCGAACTGGCCGCTCGTCAGGTCGGTCAGCACATTGTCAGGAGACAGGAAGACCCGGCGTTTCGCATCCAGCGTCCATCCCGCAAACCGAAAGCTCGACCGCACGTGATCGCGCGCAGCTGCGGGAGAGACGCCGGTCCGGCGCAGAACAGCCCGCACCCGCGCCAGAAGCTCACGTGGGTTGAAGGGCTTCGTGACATAATCGTCGGCACCGAGCTCGAGCCCGACGACCCGATCCGTGTCGGATGTCATCGCTGTCAGCAGGATGATCGGAATATTGCTCGTGGCACGGACACGCCGGCAAAGGCTGAGCCCATCCTCTCCCGGCATCATGATATCGAGGACGATGAGGTCGAAGCGCCCTGCTTCCAAGGCTTCGAGCATCTGCGCCCCGGCCTGCGCCTGCGTCACACGCACCCCATGCTCGCTCAGGAACCGCGCGAGGATTCTGAGTATCGTGGCGTCGTCATCGACGATGAGGAGATGAGGGCTGTTCGAGCGGGCCACGCGATGAAGCTCCGGCAGAGAAGTACCCTTGGCCTTCCACATGCCCTTAGGGCAAGCATCATTCTGTAACAGTCTGTTGCAAACCGAAATCCCGGAGACATCGCCCCGCGCCCCCACTGCCCTAGAGATGAGCGTCTCGCGAACGCGACCTGCGCCACTGGGGTTGATGAATGACGTCATTGGAGGCGCTTCGGCGCATTGTGTCGGGCCGTGTGGCCTTGGCCGCATCTGCGCTGGCGCTGATCTGCACGACAGCTCCTGGGAACGCCCATGCGCAGAGTCTTTTCGATCGCATGCCAACGATCCCCGGCGATTGGACCATCACCCTGGGTGCTCAGGGCAAGTTTCTCCCAGAATTCGAAGGTGCTAGCCGCTTCCGCTTCGAACCCTTGCCAATCGTCTCCATTCGCCGGGCCGGCAAGGCTGCGCGCTTTCGCTCCCCTCTGGACGGTGCCGGTCTTTCGTTGATCGACATCGGCGGCTTCCATGGCGGTCTCGTTGGCAAGTACAAGGGCGGGCGCGACGCAGGCGACGACCCCAGGCATTTGCGCGGGCTCGGCGATGTCGACGCCACGATCGAAGCTGGCCTCTTCGCCGAGTTCTGGCCCCGGGATTGGTTCCGGACGCGAATCGAAACGCGTCGTGGTTTCGGCGGTCACAGGGGCTTCGTCGCCGACCTTTCCGCCGATGTCGTCGTTCCCGTCGGGGAACGCTGGACCCTGTCCGGCGGGCCGCGCCTGTCGCCGGCCGACAACAAGGCGACCGCACCGTACTTTGGCGTCGACGCGGCCCAATCGCTGGCCTCCGGGCTTCCCCTCTTCAATGCCAAGGGCGGGCTGCATTCGATCGGCGCCGGCCTGCAGGCGCGGTATCAACTGACGCCGCAATGGGAGGTCCGTGGCTATGTCGAATACGCCCGCCTCAGGGATGATGCGGCATCCAGCCCGCTGGTGACCCGATATGGATCGCCGGACCAGACCACCATCGGCCTCGGCGCGAGCTACTCATTCGACATCAAACTCTGGTGAGGAGATGCTCCTTCGACAGGCTCCGGCGGGGCAACGGCGGACAGCGGCAGAAGGAAGCGCCGGCTTCGGCCGGCATGTGCGCATGCAACGGGCGCGGGAGCGCCGGCAATGACGATAGAACTGGCGAGCGCGCGAGTGTCGTGCAAATCTCCCGGACCTCGCGACCACGTTGCCCCCATTGCAGGCATCTCCCGTGTCGGTTCACGCTCCGAGGCCAGACAAACGTAGTTTTGCGAGTCGGCGCAGAGGCTTTCTGCGCATTCTATTGCTCGCCGTTGCGTCAGCAGCCATCGCAGGCTTGGCTCTGTCCTACAGCACCGTGCGTGATTATGGCTCATTTCAAGCGTCGATACTGACGGGTGCGCCAGGCGGCGCCTATCATTCGCTCGCTTCGAACCTGGCGCTGTTGGCCAGGCGCGACCGGGGGCATCTCGAGGTCATCCCGACAGCGGGTTCGATCGAGAACGCCAAACGCCTGATGACGGACCAGAAATCCTGCGCCGAGAAATTTGCCTTCGTTCAGGACGGCACGCCAGTGCCCGCCGAATCCGGACTCGAGCTATTGGGGCGCTTGCCCGAACCAGAATCGCTCCTGTTTCTGGCGCGGCGCGATCGCCCCTTCGGCAGTTTCTCTGATCTGCGGGGCGCCTCTATCGGAATAGGGCCCGAGAATTCGGGCACGGCGTATCTCGTACGCCAACTGCTCGGTGATCCCGACCTGAAGAAGCTCGACATGCGAACGTCCTATCGCGAGTTGGATGAGCAGGCTCAGCTTGTGGCGAGCGGCAATCTCGATATTGCCGCCTATGTCATGAGAAATGATGCCGAGTTCCTGCGCACGATCATCGGCCGCTATGATCTGGAAATCATCGAGCTCCGAGATTTGAGAGGTTTGACGGACCGCTATCCGTGGCTGACCCTTGGGCGGATTCCGGCCGGCCGATACGACCTGATGCGCCAGGCCCCTGCGACTGACAAATTGGTGCCGCAGGTCAATACGCTCGTCTTGGCCAACACATGCGCGAAGAGAGCCGACCGTATCGAATTGCTGGTGCTCCTGGCGGCTGCGCTCCCGACATTCGTGCGCAGCAACCCGCCGACCTCGACGAGTTCTGCGACCGCGGCTCCGCTAGCGTCCGAAGCGAGGCAGTTCATTCTGACTGGCGAGCCGGAATTCGTAGACCGCTATTTCCCGTGGCTCGTGAACCTCATGTCGCCGGCCTATTGGATCTATCTCGTCATGGCGGTGACGGCGCTTTTCAACCTGCTGAAGGGCATCAGCCGCTTTCGTCTGTGGCGCCTTGATTCCGCACGCGAAAAACTTGAGGCCGAAGCACGGCTCGTGGCGGGCGAGGCCGTCAGCCATGCTCCTGACCTGCATCACCCGACGAAACCCGCCTTGCCGGAGGCCGGTGAGCGCGACGCCATCGAGAACATTCTGGATCGCCTGGCCAGGCTGCGCGAACGGTGTCAGCGATACGCCAATTCGTTCGCGACGCCGATGGGCGAGGAAATGTTCTATCGCTACCAGCAATTCCTGATCGACCGCACGACAGTCGAACTGAAGGCGCGTCTTCGAACGGGCTCATAACCTGTCGCTGCGCGCATGACGTGAACAGCCACATCAAGGGAGGCTATTTGGGGTGATGATCAACGGCCGCCTTCGACCGAGGCCGTGTGGAAACGTCTTTCAGGGTCGTGCTCTGACGATGCGACAGGGTCTGAGGGTCAGGCTCTCATGGCCTTCATCAACGTCGCCGCGCCGAGGATGGCGATGGCCCGCTTGAGATTGTAGGCCAGCACATGGAGGCTCATCTCGGTTCCGACATTGGGGAGGTGGCGGGTCAGGAAGTGACTTCGGCCCATCCAGTCCTTGATCGTGCCGAAGACGTGCTCGACCGTGCGCCTTCGGATCCGCATGGCGTCGGGCATGCGATCGAGCCGGCGCTGCATGGCCTCGATCACCACCTCGTGCTCCCAGCGCTTGATGCGGCGCTGCTTGCCGGTGGTGCATTGGTCTTTGACCAGGCAGGCTCCGCAGCCGTCGGCCCAGTAGGTATGGAGTGTCAGATCCTTCTCGACCGATGAGAAGCGCCATGTGAGCGTCTCGCCGGCGGGACAGCGATAGGTGTCGCTCGGAGCATCGTAGGTGAAGTCCTGCTTGCCCCAGCGCCCGTCGGCTTTGGCCCCTGATGTCAGGGGCTTGGGGACGATGGCGGAGATGCCGATCTCGTCGCAGGCCAGGACCTCCTCGCCTGAGAAGTAGCCGCGATCGGCCAGCACAGTCAGCGCACCGGCTCCTGTCGCATCCTTTGCCTGACGCCCCATGCTGGCGAGCTGGCTGCGGTCGTGGCCGATGTTGGTGACCTCATGAGCCACGATCAGATGATGTTTGGCGTCGACCGCCGCCTGAACGTTGTAGCCGACGAGGCCAGTGCCCTTGCCGTTGGTGGCCATGGCGCGGGCGTCGGGATCGGTCAGCGAGACCTGACGGTCTGGCGCCACCGCGACGACGTGGTCCATCGCCTGGAGGTCACGCATCTGCTGACGCAGGCGATCAAGCCGGTCCTTGAGGCGGATGCTGCGCATCTGCGCGACGTCATCCTCCTGCCGGTCGGCCGTATCGAGCAGCGACAGATAGCGTGCGATGCTTGCCTCCACCTGCTCCATCCGGCGACGGATCGCGCCGGGCGTGAAGTTCTTGTCGCGCGTGTTGACGGCCTTGAACCGGCTGCCGTCCACGGCCACGGTGCCGCCTGCCAGAAGGCCGAGTTGGCGGCACAGCACGACGAACTGCGCGCAGGCAGCCCGGATCGCAGCCCCATTGTCACGGCGAAAGTCGGCGATGGTCTTGAAGTCGGGCGCAAGCTTGCCCGTCAGCCACATCACCTCGACGTTGCGGCCGGCCTCGCGCTCCAGCCGGCGGCTCGACTGAACCTGGTTGAGGTAGCCGTAGAGGTACAGCTTGAGAAGGGTAGCGGGGTGGTATCCAGGCCGCCCCGTCGAGGCCGGGCCGGCAAAGCCCATCGTTCCCAGATCGAGTTCGTCGATGAAGACATCCACCACCCGGACCGGATTATCTTCGCTGACGTAGTCCTCAAGACAGTCGGGCAGGAGCAGTCTCTGCAGCCGGGTCTCGCCTTCGATGTAGCGCGCCATGCAAGCCCTCGGATCGCTCCAGAAAGCCTACCAGATCAGCCCGTTTCCACACAGCCTCCACCCATGTAGGACATTCGTCGCACGGCCACATCTCGACCGTTAGACGCAGAGTGCAAAAGATCGCGCCGGGCTACAGCCGGGCTAGAGGAAGCCTTGGAAAACCGCTTAAAATCAAGATCTTAGATTGTTGGCTGGGGCGCCAGGATTCGAACCTGGGAATGGCGGTACCAAAAACCGCTGCCTTACCACTTGGCGACGCCCCAACGCGCTGCAGCGTTCTAGTGTGCGTCGCGGCTCTGTGCAACCGTCGACGCGCGCTTCTCACAGGAGGCTGCATCCGACGCGACAGGCCCTCAACGAAGCTCTGGAGAAATCCACATAAGAGGTGCTTAGCCCTGTTGCGCTGCGGCGCGACGCTGGCTATAAGCCGGCCACCAGTTGATCGGAGTGTAGCGCAGTCTGGTAGCGCACCACGTTCGGGACGTGGGGGTCGCAGGTTCAAATCCTGCCACTCCGACCAAAATTTCCCGAGATATTTCAGATAATTACAAATCAAGCCCTGCGGGGCTTTTTTGTTGCGCGGACAGATGCCCGGACAGTTTCGGCGCGATTTGGGCCGCGACCGGCCCGCTGGGGAGCGATTAACGCATCCACGACTTCTCCGGAGACGGCGATGGTGTCTCGCGAAGCGCTCCTGTAGTCTCGCCGCAGGACACTGGGGCTCACTCTATGACGCGTTTTTCCCGAATCATCGGAATCATGAGCCTCGCAGTGCTTCTCTCCGGCTGCGACAAATGCGGGGAGTTCATGAAGCTCGATATCTTCGGCCAACCCGTGAAGACCTGCTCCGGCAACAATCCGCAGGGCTGAGAACAGGCCCGACAGCCGCACGCGAATCGTTGGACCATCGGACCGGATCTCGTATCCGATCCGATGGTCTGACCTTTTGTGCTTGCATCAGCCCTCCCGAACACCGCGGTCCACGTTCCGGGACGATGCGTTGACGCCCAGCGCCAAAGAAAAAGCCGGGGCAAAGCCCCGGCTCGTTCGTCTCCGTCGCTGCAGCGTGCCTCAGCCACGGCGGCGCAGGAAGGACCAACTCGCCCCGACCAGGCTCGCAGCCAGCGCCATCTTGAGCGCATCGCCCAGCAGGAAGGGCTGCACGCCGAGGGCAAAGGCCTTGGCGAAGCCGACACCGGTGGCACCGCTCGCCATTTGCGCCCCAAGAGCAAGCCACAGGCCGCCGAGGCCAAGAATCAGTGCTTCCGCGACAATGAATCCCGCGATCAGGCGGAACACCGAAGCGCCGCGCTCGGCCGCCCAGCCAGCGACAGCCGCCGCCAGCACAAAGCCGACGAGGAAACCGCCGGTCGGACCGGCGAGATAGAGCAGCCCGGCTGCAACCGGCGGCGTGTTGGTGAAGACCGGCAGGCCGGCGAGACCGTAGGCAATATAGAGTGCGACAGTCGCGGCGCCGAGGCGCGAGCCATAGGCGGCGCCCAGGCCGAGCACCGCCAGCGTCTGCAGGGTCATCGGCACCGGCCAGAACGGTACCTTGATCTTGGCTGCGAGTACGAGCAGCAGGCTGCCGGCCACGGCAAGTGCGACATTGCGCGCCAGCGCGGCGCGACGTCCGGAGACCTGGGGAAGGATCGCGTTGACCAGGGTCGGAGCGGAAAGGGGAAGCAGATCGGCCATGCGCTCTCATCCATTTTTCGAGGGCCGCGCTGCGCAGCCGGTTTTCCGTCTATAGAAAATGCTGCAATGCCCTACAAGGCGCGCGGCGGTGCGCGAAACGGCAAGGCCGGGGCGCAACCTGCCCCCGTGAAGCGAATGGACCAGGCGACGGGACCCGCATGAGCGAAGACATCGAATTCGATCGGAGCGCCACCGCTCCCTCCGGCGAGGTGGTCGAACTGTCGCCACTCGTTCGGCGCGTCATCGCCGGGAATAGCGGGCCGATGACCTTCACCGGCACCTGCACCTATATCATCGGCCGGGGCACCGTTGCGGTGCTCGATCCTGGCCCCGACGATCCGGCTCATATCGCCCGCGTCCTTGCCGCACTCGCTGGCGAGAGCGTCAGCCATATCCTTGTCACCCACACCCATCGCGATCATTCGCCTGCCGTGCCGGCACTGAAGGCGGCAACAGGCGCCATCGTTGCCGGCTGCCTGCCGCATCGCGCGGCGCGCGAACTGGCGCTGGGCGAGATCAATCCGCTCGATGCCGCGGCCGATCGCGACTATGCCCCCGGCCTGCCGATGCATGACGGCGACACGGTCACGGGCCCCGGCTGGACGCTCTCGGCCGTCGAAACGCCCGGCCACACCGCCAATCATCTCGCCTTCGCGCTCGCGGAAGAGACAAGCCTGTTTTCAGGCGATCATGTCATGGCGTGGTCGACGAGCATCGTTGCTCCGCCCGACGGCTCGATGGCGTCCTACATGGCGTCGATCGAAAAACTGCGCGCGATGGAGCACGCCATCTACTGGCCTGGCCATGGCGGGCCAGTGAACGAACCCCAACGCTTCCTGCGCGGGCTCGTGCAGCACCGCCGGCTCCGCGAAGCCGCGATCCTCAACCGGCTCCGAGCTGGCGACGAGCGCATCGCGGAGATGGTGCCGCCCATCTACCAGGGCTTGCCGGTCGCATTGCATGGCGCGGCCGCGCTCTCGATCCTCGCCCAACTCGAGGATCTGGTCCTGAACGGCACCGTCCTCTGCGACGAGGCGCTGCCGATGTTGGCGAGCCGATACAAGCTGGCACGGGGTTGAGGCAGCGGCGTCGATCCGTTCTTCGGATCGCATCACGCCGTCGCGTATGGCCTAGCGTGCCTCGACCAGCAGCTCGACCTCTGCGGCAAAGGCGGCGATGCGGGCAGCATTTGCGCCGAGATCGTGGCTCCCGATCCGCGAAGCCGAGCGGATATCGATGCGACTGCCATCGGCGCGCGGACGCACGCGGATCGTGATGTCATCGGCAAGGCGCAGGATTCGGGTGTGCGCCACAGCCTCGATCCGCCCTGCCCCGCTGCGTCCGCCGGGGCGCGACGCTTCGAGAACCTGCCAACCCAGTGCAGTGGCGGCCCGGCGCGCGATGGTGAACGCCGTTTCGGCCGGGACCTCCAGCACGATCGGCAACGTTTTCGGATAGGCCTGGCGCTGGATGCGTCGCGCCGCAGCAGGGACGTCGGGCGGCACCAGTCCGTGGCGTGCGGTCAAGGCGGCCTGCGAGCGGCTGAAGCTCGGGGGATCATCGATATCGGTCGAGATATCGCTCAATCGCGGCAGCGTCAGCCATTTGAAGCCGCCATAGAGCGCTGGGGCAAGCATGAGGAGCGCAAGCACGAAGGCCTGCGCCGCCATGCCGACCCCGCGATGTCCCACCTGCCAGATCCGCATAAAGGCGAGCACCGCCAGCAGCAGCGCCAGCAGAACGAAACCGTAGGCGCCGGCGATCGGCGCGAGCCCCTGCACGGAAGGCTCGCCGAGCCGGGCGACGAGAATGGCCAGCAGCAGCACCGCGACGGAAAACCAGGCCAGCCGCCGGCTCCAGCGTGCGGCGCGCGAGACAGGTTCCTCGAAGACGATGCGACGATGCATGATGATTACGTGGCGGGGTCTGGCACCGAAGGCAAGCCTCGCGGCTCAGCCTGTCGGCAGGCGATAGTCCTTGAACTGCTCGCGCAGCGCGGTCTTCTGGATCTTGCCCGTCGCAGTATGCGGGATCGCCTCGACCAGGACGACGTCGTCCGGCAGCCACCATTTTGCGATCTTGCCGGTCATATAGGCCAGCATCTCGTCGCGGCTCGGTGAACGACCGGGTTTTGGGACGATGACCAGCAGCGGCCGCTCGTCCCATTTGGCATGGGCGACGCCGATCACCGCCGCCTCCGCCACATCGGGATGGCCGACCGCGAGATTTTCGAGATCGATGGACGATATCCACTCACCGCCCGACTTGATCACGTCCTTGGAGCGGTCGGTGATCTGGAGATATCCCGCGGCATCCAGCGTGCCGACATCGCCCGTATCGAAGAATCCGTGCTCGTCGAGGATCGCTTCATCCTCACGCCTGAAATAGGCGCCAGCGACGGACGGTCCGCGCACCTTCAGGCGCCCGAACGTCTTGCCGTCCCAGGGCAGGTCCTGGCCGGCATCATCGGTGATGCGGAACTCGACAGTAAAGGGCGGATGCCCCTGCTTGACCTTGAGATCGTAGAGCGCATCGCCCTGCAGATGCCCATAGACCGGCTTGATCGAGCAAAACGAACCGATCGGGCTCATTTCGGTCATGCCCCAGGCATGTGCGACGGTGACGCCATACTTGCGTTCGAATGCCTCCGTCATCGCCCGCGGACAGGCCGAGCCACCGATCACCACGCGTTTCAGCGTCGAGAGTCGGGCGTTGGTCGCCTCCAGATGCTGCAGCAGGCCAAGCCAGACCGTCGGCACCGCCGCGGTGCAGGTCACGCCCTCGCCTTCCAGCAATTCGAGCAGCGATGCACCGTCGAGCTTCGCCCCCGGCATGACCAGCTTGGCCCCGGTCATCGGCGCGGAATAGGCCAGCGACCAGCTATTGGCATGGAAGAGCGGCACGACCGGCAGCACGCTGTCGCGCGAGGACAACCCGATATAGTCCGGCGCCGAGCAGGCCATGGCATGCAGCACGTTCGAGCGATGCGAATAGAGCACCCCCTTCGGACCGCCGGTGGTGCCGGAGGTGTAGCAGAGCCCGGCGGCGGTATTTTCGTCGAACTGCTTCCAGGCGAAATCGTCATCGGCTTCAGTGAGCCACTCCTCGAAGGCGGCCGCTGCCTTCAGGCCGGTTTGCGGCATATGCGCCGCATCAGTCAGCACGATGTAGCGCTCGATGCTCGGCAGCCTGTCCTGGATCTGCTCGATCAACGGCACGAAGGTCAGGTCGAGGAACAGCATCCTGTCCTCGGCATGGTTGATGATCCAGGCGATCTGCTCCGGGAACAGACGCGGATTGACCGTATGCGTAATCGCGCCGATCCCGCTGATCCCGTACCAGAGTTCGAGATGCCGGTCCGTATTCCAGGCCAGCGTCGCGACCCGGTCGCCGAGCCGCATTCCTTCCCGCTCGAGGCGCCTGGCCACCCGCAGGGCGCGGCGGCGGATATCGGCATAGGTCGTGCGCCGCAGCGAGCCGTCCTCCACCGCGCGGCTCACGACCTCGCGAGTGCCGTGCTGGACGGCGGCATGGTCGATGATCCGGTGCAGCAGCAGGGGCCAGTCCTGCATCAGGCCAAGCATGGCATCTCTCCCCACGATCATTCTTGCTGTTGTTGGGAGCAGCATAGACAGGCAGCTCCCCGGCAGGGAAGCAGGAGTTGAGCCGGACCGGGAATCAAGGGCTCGCCTGGAGCCACGCGATAGTTTAGGGCAGAACTGACAGATCCTGAGAGTTGGAACCGTGTCAGCGCCCGACGCCCTACGCACCGATCCAGACCGCGTCTGGTTCCGCTTCATGCGGCTGCACCAGCGCATGCTCGGCCAGATGACGGCACGCATCCGTACGCTGGGGCTCTCGATCCCGCAATTCGATCTGCTCTCCACGCTGACCGAGCGCGAAGGCATCAGCCAAAGCGAGCTGGCCGAGCGGCTTTATGTCACCAAGGGCAACGTCTCCGGGCTCGTCGATCGACTGGTGCAGGCCGGCCTTGTCGAGCGCCGCGCCATCGCGGGCGACCGGCGTTCCTATGCGATGCATCTGACGCCCGAGGGGCGCAGGCTGGCGGAAGCCGGCATCGCGGCGCAGCGCAGCTATGTCGCGACAACCCTCGGCAAGCTGCCCGCCGGCGATCTCGCCGATCTCGACCGACTCGTCCTGGCCTGGCGCGACCTCGCTCGCGCCGCGGACGCCGAATAGCGCCTTCATGTTCGCTGGGCTCGCCTTCGCCGGCGGCGGCAATCGCTGCTACTGGCAGGGCGGTTTCTATGAAACCGTGGCGCCACGCCTCGCATTGTCGCCGCGCCGGGTCGTCGGTGTCAGCGCCGGCGCCTTCGCGATGCTCTATACGGCACTCGGTCTCGGCCCGACCGTACGCGAGCAGGTCAGGCAAGCCTGTTTCGATCGAACATCCGAAATGGATTGGGCGGCCTTCCGCCGGGGTGGGCGGCTCTTCCCGGTCGGCGAGCTCTATCAGAGCCTCCTCACTCAACTCTTCACGCCCGAGGCCCTCTCAACCTTGCGGCTGATGAGCGATTTCCGCATCGCGATCTCGCGCCCACCACGCTTCTGGCCCCTGCCGATCGCCGCGATGCTGGGGATCGGCGCCTATCAGCTGGAAAAGCGCCTTCGCCGACCGGTCCATCCCACCGCCGGGCGCCGCCTCGGTTTCGTTCCCGATCTTGTCCGGCTCGCCGATTGCGCAACGGCAGAACAACTGGTCGCGGCCCTGATGGCGAGCGCTGCAGTGCCTCCCTTCATGCCGGCCGGGCTCGTCGGGCAGCGCGCTGCGCTCGACGGCGGGCTGGTCGACAGTGCCCCCGCCTGGGCGCTCGCCGATCTGGAACAGGCCGGCGACCGGACGCTGGTTCTGCTGACGCGCCCCTTCTCCGCGGTGCCGCAGGTGCCGGGCCGGACCTATGCGCGCCCGTCCCGGACCATTCCGGTCTCGCAATTCACGATCCGCGACTGGGAGGGAATCCGCTTCGCCTACGAACTCGGCATCAGTGACGGCGAGAGCTTCCTTCGGCGGATGGAAGTCGAAGCGCGAACCGGCTAGGCATGAGGCTGGTTCTTCCCCACCGACCGGACGTGCCGATGCCTGCGATCGATCTGACCGCCTCCGCGACCGACCTCCGCGAAGCCCTGCTTGCGCGCCGCTTCAGCGCAAGCGACCTGCTCGAGGCCAGCTTCGCCCGCATCGACACGCTGAACCCATTGCTCAACGCCATCATTGCCCAGGACCGCGAGGCCGCGCGCGCCATGGCGGCAGAATCGGACAGGCGCCTCGCCGATGGCACCGCCCGCCCGCTTGAAGGGCTGCCGATCACGATCAAGGACGCGTTCGACGTGGCCGGCCTGCCCTCCTCCGGTGGGCTGCCCGCCTACAAGGACCGCATTCCTGCGGATGATGCCGCCGCGGTCGCTCGCCTGCGCGCTGCCGGCGCCGTCATTCTGGGCAAGAGCAACGTCCCGGTCTTCTCAGGCGATTTCCAGAGCTACAACCCCGTTCACGGCGTCACCAACAACCCCTGGAATGCGGCCTTCTCGCCCGGCGGCTCGTCCGGCGGGGCCGCAACCGCGGTCGCGACCGGCATGTCGGCCTTCGAACTCGGCTCTGATCTCGGCGGCTCTGCGCGCTGGCCGGCCCATGCCTGCGGTGTCTACGGCCTGAAGACGAGCTGGGGGTTGATCTCGACCTGGGGCCACCTGCCGCCGCCGCCCGAGCGCCGCACACCGCGCAATGCCGACCTCTTGGTCGCCGGACCGATCACGCGCGCGCCGGAGGATCTTGCGCTCATCCTTCCGGTGCTGGCCTGCCCGCGCGATTCCCGGGTCGCAGGTGCGGCCCTCACCGCTCCAAGGCTGGAGGAGCCCCGCGGCCTGCGTGTCGCACTCTGGGCCGACGATGCTTTCGCCCCGACCGACCGCGAGGTCGGCGCTGCCGTGCGCCGGGCCGCGGATCTGCTCGCAGCGCAAGGCGCAATCATCGACGAGACCGCGCGCCCGGCGATCCGCTTCTCCGAAGCCTTCGAGGTCTATGCGCTGCTCAACCATGCCGTCGTCGCCTATGGTCTGCCGCCCAAGGTCAGGGCGCGTATCCAGGCCATGGCATCGCGCTTCAGCACCAACGATCTCTCGCATCAATCGCTGCAGGCGCGCGGCGCGCGCATGACGCCGGGACTCTATCAGCAGATCTCGCAGCGGCGCATGGCTCTGAAACGACAATGGGCCCGCTTCTTCCAGTCCTATGACGTCGTACTCTGCCCACCCGCCCCCGTCGCCGCGATCCCGCATGACCACACGCCGGATATTCACGCGAGGCGCCTTGCCGTGAACGGCGAGCCTCGCCCCTATCTCGATTTCCTGCTCTGGGCCTCGCTCGCGACCGGGGCCGACCTGCCTGCGCTGGTTGCGCCGATCTCGCAGTCGGACGGTGGACTGCCGCTCGGCGTGCAGATCATTGCGGCGGCCGGCGAAGACCTTACGGCAGTTGCAGTCGGCGGCATGCTGGCAAGGGCGGGCGCAGGATATCGCGTTCCCCCCGGCTCGACCGGACAATCCTGAGCCGGCGCAACCCGATACGCGCCAGAGTCTGCGTCGATCTGCGTGAAAATCGCTCAGCGCTTGCGCTGATCCCGGTCTATGCTCGCATAAAGGCCGCATAAAAACCTGGAGCTTGCGCCATGCTATCCAACCTCGCCGTCCGCGACATCGAGACCCTGGTCCACCCATACACGAACCTGGCAACGCATCGCGAGACCGGCCCGCTGGTGCTGGAAAGCGGCAAGGGCGTCTTCGTCTATGACAGCGCCGGCAAGGAGTACATCGAGGGTATGGCGGGGCTCTGGTGCACCGCGCTCGGTTACTCCAATCAGGAGCTGATCGACACGGCGACGGAGCAGATGAAGAAGCTGCCCTTCACGCATATCTTCGGCGGGCGCAGCCATGATCCGGCGATCGAGCTGGCGGAGAAGTTGAAGGAGATCGCCCCGGTTCCGATCTCGAAGGTGTTCTACGGCGCATCCGGCTCCGACGCCAACGACACCCAGGTGAAAATCGTCTGGTACATGAACAATGCCCTTGGCCGGCCGCAGAAGAAGAAGATCATCTCGCGGCTGAAGGGCTATCACGGCGTCACCGTGGCCTCGGCCTCGCTCACCGGCCTGCCCAACAATCACATTGATTTCGACCTGCCGCTGCCGGGCATCCTGCATACCTCCTGCCCGCATCACTATCGCTTCGCCGAGCCTGGCGAGAGCGAGCAGGATTACTCCTCGCGCCTCGCCGCCGAACTGGAGGAGATGATCCTGCGCGAAGGGCCGGACACGGTGGCCGCCTTCATCGCCGAGCCGGTGATGGGCGCCGGCGGAGCGATCACCCCGCCGGAGGGCTATTTCGAGAAGATCAACGCGGTTCTCGCCAAATACGACATCCTGTTCATCTCGGATGAGGTCATCACCGGCTTTGGCCGCACCGGCAACATGTTCGGCACCACGACCTATGGCATGAATGTCGACACGATCTCGCTCGCCAAGCAGATCACCTCGGCCTATTTCCCGCTCAGCGCCGTGATGATGAACGACAAGGTCTACGAGGTGCTCGTCGACCAGAGCCGCAAGATCGGCACCTTCGGCCACGGCAACACCTATGCCGGCCATCCCGTCGGTTGCGCGATCGCGGTCAAGACGCTGGAGATCTACCAGCGCGACAAGATTGTCGAGCACACTCGCAAGGTTTCCCCGACCTTCCTGAGGCGGCTTGAGAAGCTTGCCGAGCATCCGCTGGTCGGCGAAGCGCGCGGCGTCGGCCTGATCGGTGGCGTCGAGATCGTCAAGGACAAGGTGACCAAGGCCCCGTTCGAGACCAAGAAGGGCGTCGGCCCGAAATCGGTTTTCTTCGCGCAGGAAGAGGGCCTGATCACCCGCGCCATGGGCGACCGTGTCGCCTTCTGCCCGCCGCTCGTGATCACCGAGGCCGAGATCGAGGAGATGTTCGACCGCTACGAGCGGGCCCTGAACAAGACGCTGGCCTGGGTCAAGGCCGAAGGCTTGCTCGCGGCCTGAGCCGGCATGCTTAAGGGGAGATTAACCGAAGCGGCGACATGATTGCGATCGAGGCCGAAAAGCCACGAAGAAATCACGATCACGCCGCTTCGTCGTCCCGATCGGACGTCACCTTCCCTGTGTCGACGGCCAGGAACCGTCGGCACCGTGCAACAGGTAAAGTCAGGACCGATGCCTTCCGCCAACAAGCGTCAGACGACGCAACGCAGCGCGAGCTTCCATGATGCCTCGGCCAGAGAGGCTTACGCATCGCACTTCCGCCCGATCGCAATTCCCGCGGTCGCTGCGGGAACAAGACGCTCCTCGCCTGCGTCGGACAGGACGGCGGAGAGAAAACCGGCTCATCCTGTGCCGGCCGTTCTCCGCAATGGTTTTGACGATTGACTTGACGACTGCCAGACTGACTTTCGAGACCCTCCATGATTGACCGGCGCAGAGCTCTCCAAACTCTCGCCGGTCTTTTTTTGGCCGGCTTCGGCACCGGCGGCTACGCCTATGCGTGGGAACCAACCCATCCGCGGGTGACGCGCTACCGCTTCACCCCGAATGCCTGGCCCCAGTCCGGCCGCCTGAAGCTCGCAATCATCTCGGATCTGCACATTGGCGGGCCGCATATGCCGGTCTCGCGTGTGCGCGATATCGTCGCGATGACCAACGAGCTGAAACCCGATTTCGTCCTGCTGCTCGGGGATTTCGTTGCCAGCCGGACACGCCGCGCCTCCGATCCTCCCTATGCCGAATGGGCCACGGAACTCGCCGCGCTCAAGGCGCCAAGCGGGGTCTACGCCGTGCTCGGCAATCATGACTGGTGGCAGGACGAACCCACACAAAGGAACCGCAGCGGGCCGACGCAATCGGGCCTTGCGCTCGAAGCGGCCGGGATCACGGTTCTCGAAAATCGGGCGCTACGCCTGGAGACCGCTGCAGGTCCGCTCTGGCTTGCCGGCCTCGGCGACCAGATCGCCTTCGTCAAACGGTTGCGCGGACAGAAGAATGGCGTCGACGACCTGCCCGGCACCCTCGCCCAGATCGCTGATGACGGTGCGCCCGTCATCATGCTGGCGCATGAGCCGGATGTCTTCGCCCGGATGCCGGCGCGGGTTGCGCTGACCTTGTCGGGCCATACCCATGGCGGACAGGTAAGGCTGTTCGGCTGGTCGCCGATCGTGCCATCACGCTATGGCAATCGCTACGCCTATGGCCATGTCCGCGAGAGTGGGCGCGATCTGGTGGTTTCTGCCGGCCTCGGCACCAGCAAGTTGCCGCTTAGGTTCGGAATTCCGCCGGAGGTCGTGCTGGTGGAGTTGGGCTAGCCTGTCGCCGCTACCCCAAACATCTTGCTCCACTCGATCCGGAACGCTTGTCAGACGCTGGCCGGGCGAGGCCCGACCAGATCCGGCAGCGGCCGTCAGACCACCACCACCTTGGTGCCGACCGTGACCCGATTATAGAGGTCGATCACGTCGATATTGCGCATCCGGATGCAGCCTGACGACGCCGAACGGCCGATGGTCTCGGGCTCGTTCGTGCCATGGATGCGGTAGAGCGTGTCCTTGCCGTTCTGGTAGAGATACAGAGCGCGCGCGCCGAGCGGGTTGTCCGGGCCGCCCTCCATGCCACCAGCGCGGGGCGCCAGATGCGGCCAGCGCTTGATCATCTCGGCCGGCGGGGTCCAGCGCGGCCACTCGGCCTTGCGCTGCATCGTGGCTTCACCCGTCCAGCCAAAGGCCTCGTCGCCGGTCGCGACGGCGTAGCGAATCGCCTTCTTGTTCGGCAGCACGAAGTAGAGATACTTCTCCACCGTATCGACCTTGATGCTGCCGGGCGGCAGCCCGGTCGGGTCCGTGATCTCGTAGGGCAATTGCGTGATATGGTGCTCGAACTTCGGCACCAGCGCGATGTATTCCGCATCGCGCTCCGACAGTGCGGGAGCGTTCACGCTCTTGTATTGGCACGCCCCGAGAAGAGTCGACAGCGCCAGGGCAACGATTACGGTCTGTTTCATGCCTACCACCAGCGACGTCACGAACGCGCCATTTATGATGAATGAAAAGTTAATATTCTATTCCCGCCCCGGGGGTTGGGGCGACGTCGAGCCGCGCCGCTGCTCTATGCGTCAAACTGACATGGCGCAATGAAGTTCCAGCCGTGATGCGCGATTCGTCGACTTCGGCCGCGACCGTGGTAATCGAGCAACGGCAGTGCAACATGACGCGCGGCGGCAGGTCCCGTGATGAGGGTGAGAACCAGTGACGACGCTTCTGATTACGCACCCGGCGAGCCTGCAGCACCTCACTCCGCCCGGCCATCCCGAGCGCCCGGACCGCATCCGCGTCGTCGAGCAAACCCTCGAAGATGAACGATTCGCGCACCTCGCCCGGGTCGAGGCGCCGCGTGCCGGTCTCGACCTCGTCACGCTCTGCCACCCGCGCCATTTCGTAGAGGCATTGATCGCCGCCTCGCCGGTCACGGGACTCGTTGAGATCGAAGCCGACACCACGATGTCGCCCGGCTCGTTGGAGGCCGCGCTGCGCGGCGTCGGCGCTGCCGCCCACGCCGTGGACGAGGTGATGCAGGGCAAGGCGAGGAATGCCTTCTGCGCCACGCGCCCGCCCGGTCACCACGCCGAAAGCGTCAAGGCGATGGGTTTCTGCTTCTTCAACCAGGCTGCGATCGCCGCCCGCCACGCCCAGAAGGCGTATGGCGCCGAGCGCGTCGCGATCATCGACTGGGACGTGCATCACGGCAATGGCACGCAGGAAATCTTCTGGAACGACCCGAGCGTGCTTTACGCCTCAACCCATGAGATGCCGCTCTATCCTGGCACCGGCGCCGCCTCGGAACGTGGCGAGCACGGCACGATCGTCAATGCCCCCCTGCGCGCGGGTGATGGTTCCGACACCTTCCGGGATGCGTTCGAGACCGCGGTATTGCCGCGCGTCGACGCCTTCCAGCCCGACCTCGTGATTATCTCGGCCGGCTTCGATGCGCATTGGCGCGACCCGCTCGCCAATATCAATCTGGTCGAAAGCGACTTCGCCTGGGCGACCCAGAAGCTGATGGCGATCGCGGACCGTCGCGCCGAGGGCCGCCTCGTCTCGATCCTCGAAGGCGGCTACGATCTCGAAGCCCTGTCGAAAGCGACCGCAAGCCATGTCCTGGCACTGATGCGAGGCTAGCCGCTCTTCGAGGCGCACAGCGGCGCCCCAGTCCAGACAGCAAGGCAGGCATCCGTGGATGGCTGAGTTCCGTCGCGCTAATGGCGGAGCCACTCACTCCAGCGGCTGCGTCTCCGCGATCTCGATGCCAAAGCCGCTCAGGCCACGAAGGAGCGCGGCGAGGACGCGAGGTTGACGATCGAGGCGACCCCGAGATCGCGCAGAATCTGGGCGCCGAGGCCGACCTCGCGCCATTGCTGCGAGCGCTGGGCGTCGGAGCCCTCCTCGACGCTCTTGATCGGCACGCCGGCGGAGCCGTCGCGCAGATAGATCAGCACGCCGCGACCATCCTGCTGGAAGCGCCGGAGTGCGCACTGGATCGACTTCGCGCCGCCGAGCACATCCGCCACGACGTTCGCCCGATGCAGCCGCGCCGGGACCTTCTCGCCGTCACCGACCTTGCCCATGACGAAGGCAAAATGCTGGGTGTCTTCGAAGGGCGTGACATAGACGTGGCCGGTCATCTCGCCGAACTCGGTCTTGACCGGGAAGGAATGCACGCGCTCGACGAGCTTCTCGCGCGCCTGGCGATAAGCGATCAGCTCGGCGACCGTGATCTGCTGCAGCCCGTGCGTCTTGGCGAAGGCGGTGATCTGCGCGCCCTTCATCACGGTGCCATCATCATTGGCGAGCTCGCAGATCACGCCGACCGGCGGCAGATTGGCGAGCTTGCAGAGATCCACCGCCGCTTCGGTATGGCCGGAGCGCATCAGAACGCCGCCATCCTTGGCGATCAACGGAAACACGTGGCCGGGCCGCACGAAATCCGTGGCGCCCATATTGCCATTGGCCAGCGCGCGCACGGTATTGTTGCGCTGCTCGGCCGAAATACCGGTGGTCAGCCCGTGCTTGACGTCGACCGTCACTGTGAAGGCCGTGCCGAGCGGTGCGTCGTTTGACGAGACCATCGGGTCGAGCCGGAGCCGCCGCGCCTCGTCTGCCGTCAGCGGCGCGCAGACGATGCCGCAGGTATTGCGGATAATGAAGGCCATCTTCTCCGGCGTGCAGAGCGAGGCCGCGATGATCAGATCGCCCTCGTTCTCGCGGTCATCGTCATCGGTGACGATGACGATCTCGCCACGGGCGAAGGCTTCGATGGCCTGAGTGACGTTCTGCTGCATGACAGCCTCCCGCGGCCCTTGCAGGCCCAGAAAATCATTGGGGGTGACGGCACCGTTCGTGGCGGCGGCGATGCGCTCGGCACTTTCGCGCGAGATCCAGGCACTCTGATCGTTGCAGAGCGCCGTCACGCTGGCCGGCGACAGGCCGACCAGCCGCGCGAAGGCGCTGCGAGCCATGCCATTTTGCCGGAGCCAAGTTTCGAGCTTCATGGCAGCAAGTTAATACGCCCCCGCTTCACTTGCAATGAAGCAGGGAATTTATTTCAGTAATACTGAAAATCACCGAGCAAACGGCCAACGCGGCTCGACCACGCCAACCTGGGCGCGATGGCGCAGGAACTGGTCGGCCAGCACGCAGGCGACCATTGCCTCCCCGACGGGAACGGCTCGGATGCCGACACAGGGATCGTGGCGCCCCTTGGTGAACATATCCGCTTCCCCGCCGGTCCGCGTCACGGTCGCGCGCGTGGCGAGGATCGAGGAGGTCGGCTTCACCGCGAAGCGGGCGACGATCGGCTGCCCGGTCGAGATGCCACCCAGGATGCCGCCGGCATGGTTGGAAAGAAAGAGCGGCTTGCCGTCATTGCCCGCCCGCATCTCGTCGGCATTCTCTTCGCCCGAGAGTTCGGCAGCAGCAAACCCTTCACCGATCTCGACGCCCTTCACGGCATTGATGCTCATCAGCGCCGAGGCCAGCTCGGCATCGAGCTTGCCGTAGATCGGCGCGCCCAGGCCGGCAGGAACGCCCTCGGCGACAATCTCCAGCACCGCGCCGATCGAGGATCCGGACTTGCGGATACCATCGAGATATTCGGCGAAGAAGGCCGCCGCCTTGGCATCCGGGCAGAAGAACGGATTATTGCCGACCTCGTTCCAGTCCCAGTTGTTCCGGTCGATCTTGTGCGGCCCCATCTGGACCAGGGCCCCGCGCACGATCATGCCTGGCACGACCTTGCGCGCAATCGCGCCGGCGGCGACCCGCATGGCCGTCTCGCGCGCCGAGGAACGTCCGCCACCGCGATAGTCGCGAATGCCGTATTTCACATCATAGGTGAAGTCGGCATGGCCGGGCCGGTACTTGTCCTTGATGTCCGAGTAGTCCTTGGAGCGCTGGTCGACATTGTCGATCATCAGCCCGATCGAGGTTCCCGTCGTCACTTGCTGGCCGCTCGCCTCATCGGGAAAGACGCCGGAGACGATGCGGACCTGATCAGGCTCCTGGCGCTGCGTGGTGAAGCGCGACTGACCGGGCCGGCGGCGATCGAGCTCAAGCTGGATTTCGGCTTCGCTCAGCGGGATCAGAGGCGGGCAGCCATCGACGACGCAGCCGATCGCCGGCCCGTGGCTTTCCCCAAAGGTGGTGACGCGGAAGAGATGGCCGAAGGTGTTATGGGACATGGCAGCCTGACGGGTTTCGCTCCGGGCTCATAAGCCGGATCGCGCCCGCGCGAAACCCCGCTGCGCGCAAACCATGCCCCAATGCCCGCCGCGTCTCGCCCCGCGCTCCGCATCTCCGGCAATGCTGCACGGCAGCGCAAGTCTTGACAGCCGCCCGATCCGGCGGCTTCTGGGCCCGATGAGACACAGGCCTGTCACCCAGCCGCGCTCCTGGCGCCCCGGGAGTGTCATTATCGCGGGCGCCTAGCCCCGAGCCTTCCGAAGAGGAGCGGGTTCGGGGAGAGTGGCATCAGGTCGGCCACGACGCCTGCCACGGCGTGCCGTCTCGGACCTGGCACAGCAACCTATCCCGGACGGGGCTCGCGCAGACGGTTTCGCACTGTAAGGCGGCTTGTCCACGGTAGCCCGCGCCCCGCGCCTCGACATGATGGCCAGGAGCCGGCGACCGGTCATTCGCATTCGGAATGCCCAGACCATGTCGAGACAATCCGGCCCCGCCACGCCGGGGTCCGTCAGCCTCGCGCGCGCCCTTTCCAAGCTCGGCTATTGCTCACGCACCCAGGCCGAAGGCCTGATTCTCGACAGGCGCGTCCGGGTCGATGGGCGTCTTGCCCTGAACCCGAGCCTGCGCCTGGATCTCGCGCGTGCCCGCATCATCGTCGATGGCGAAACGGTCTCGGCCGAACGCCGTGTCTATCTGATGGTCAACAAGCCCCGCGGCGCGCTCACGACCCGGACCGACCCCGAGGGCCGCACCACGGTCTATTCCTGCCTGGACGGACTGGAGCTACCGTTCGTCGCCCCGGTCGGGCGGCTCGACAAGGCGAGTGAAGGGTTGCTGCTCATGAGCAACGACACGCGCTGGGCGCAGCGCATCCTGGATCCAGCCTCCGGCGTGGAGAAAACCTACCATGTCCAGATCGACACGGTGCCCGACACCGCCTTGATGGCGCGGCTGCGCGCCGGCGCCGTCGACGGCGACGAGGCGCTCTCGACCAAGGCGGCGACGCTCCTGCGCCATGGTCAAAGGAACGCCTGGATCGAAATGGTGATCGACGAGGGCCGCAACCGACAGATCCGGCGAATCGTCGAAGCGGCCGGCGCGCGGGTGCTGCGCCTGGTCCGTGTCGGCATCGGGGCCTTGCCACTGGGCGACCTACCGAAAGGCGCGGTCCGCGCATTGCAGCCCGACGAAACCGCGCTGCCGCTCGATAATGGCTGCGTCGGCGCTCCGCGACCGACGGCCGCCTCGACGGATAGAACGGCCGGTCAGCCTTAGCTCTAGTGCGCCGCCGCTTTGGCCGGCACCGCCGGCGCACCCTCCCAGCGCGTATTCGCCGGCAGGTTCTCACCCTTCATGATCACGGTCAGCAGGCCGATCTGCGCGTAGTCGCCGACATGGGTGTCGTAGAGCACCGTCGCCGCCGCGCCCACACAGACGCCCTTGCCGAGATGCACGCGACCGACCTTCATGACCCTGTCCTCATAGAGGTGGGTCTGCAGGGCCGAATGCGCGTTGACCGTGCAGTAGTCGCCGACCCTGATGCAGTCGAACTCGGTAATATCGGTCGAGTCGAGCCAGACGCCCTTGCCGTATTTCGCGCCGAACAGCATCAGGAACCATGGCAGGAAAGGCGTTCCGCGCAGGTAGTCGAACAGCACCTTGCCGCCCAATCCCCAATAAAGCACGGCGACCGCCTCGGTGCGCATCGCCCAGAACGACCACATCGGCTTCATCACCGGCTTGTAGACGCCCATCAGCAGCCATTTCATCGCGGCGCAGATCAGCGCCTGCGTGACAGCGATCAGGATGGACACGCCCATGAAGCTGAGCACGAGCCCGCCCCAGTCGCGATCGAAGATCTTCTGCTGCAGCACGAGGTCGACCGCGATGGTGCCGAAAGTGATGAACAGCATCGCCGGGAAGGAGGTGTGCAGCGCCTCGAAGCCGGCCCGGGCCAACTTTTTCCCAAGCGACGGCTTATAGGTCCAGTCCGCACCGAGATCGACCTTCTGGCGCGTCGGCAAGCGGATCGGCGGCGAGCCGAACCAGGTATCGCCCGGCTGCATTTTCGCATTGGCAGGCGGCTTCGACTTGATACCGATCAACACCCGGTCCGGGACCACGGCGCCCGGCGGCACGACCGCATCATTGCCGATGAAGACCTGGTCGCCGGTCTTGGTCATGTCGAGACGCATATAGCCCCGACGCATGTCCTCGTCGCCGAAGACGACCTCGTCGGCGATGAAGTTGCCGGCCCCGATCGCCGTCAGGTCGTAGCGACCCGACAGATTGGTCGAGATCTCCGCCCCCTTGCCGATGCTGGCGCCCATCAACCGATACCAGAAGCGCATATAGATCGTCGCGAACAGCGAGGAGAGCGTCTCCAGCGTCACCTCTGTCGCCAGCGCCACCGTCCATTTGCGGGCATAGAAGCCGGAATGGATCGACCACGAGCCCGTGGTCACGCGCGGCAGGATCACCCAGCGCAGCCCGGCCATCAGCAGCACGGTGAAGGCGATGAGGCCCATCGCCGTCGGCCAGGTCAGGATCGGCAGATACCAGAGATAGCTGATATCGGACCATGTCGCGATCTGGTCGTCGATCCTGTCGAAGAGCCAGAAGGCCGGGAAGATCGGCAGCAGGCTGATCGGCGGCAACACGATCAGCATGAACACGTAGAAAACCGTCATCGCGAAGCGACGGCGCATGCTCGCCTCGGCCTGCGGCGGCAACGCCTCGAGATCGACCATGCCGATCTTCCGACCAGGCGTGCCGTCCCAGATTTCGGCCGTGCCGACCGTCGTGCCGGACGGTATCGCCGTCAGATCGCCAATCTCGACATGGTCGCCGGTGGTGCTGCCATGACCGAAGACCACGGAGGCGCCGGCGTTCACGTCCCGACCGATCTTGATCCGGCCCAGGATCAGCTTGTCGCCGATGGCTTCGCCATTGGCGAAGGTGGTCTTCGAGCCGAAGGTCGTGTAGTCGCCGATCTCGATGAGATCGAGCGCACCGGCCTCGTAATCCGAGATGATGACGTCGCGGCCGACCTTGGCACCGAGCAGGCGCCAGTAGAAGCGCATCACGGGCGTACCCTGCAGCCATTTGATATGGACAAGGCCTGCAACGCGCGCGGCGAACCACCAGCGGAAATAATAAACGCCCCAGAGCGGATAGACGCCGGGCTTGGTCCGGCCGAGCACGATCCATTTCAAGGCGATCGAGATCAGGCCTGTGACGATGGTGATCGCGACATAGACGCCGAGCAGGGTGAAGACCTGCGCCGGCAGCGACAGGTCCTCACCGGAAATCAGCAGATAGGTGACGAAAATCCCGAGCCATTGTGCCGTCGCCAGGCTGATGATGATCGGCAGCGCGGCGGCCTGCGCCAGCCCGCACAGGAAGCGGCGCAGGAAGGAGGGCGGAGTGAAGGAGAGATCCTCCGCCTCCGCAATCCCGCGCCCATCGAGCACCGCCGCCATGCCACGCAACGTACGGGCACCATAGACGTCCTGCAGCGTGATGCCGGCATAGGCAGGGGTTTCGCGCACGATCGAGATGAAGCGCGCGGCCAGCAGCGAATGACCACCGAGATCGACGAAGAAATCGGCCTCGAGCGGCAGGCTCGAGGCACCCAGCACGCGCTTGGCCGCCTCGAGGAGGGCGGCTTCCGTCTCGTTGCGCGGCGGTTCCTGCTCGCCGGCTGCGGCCGGCGCCGTCAGCGGCGCGGCCCTCAGCATCTTGCGGTCGACCTTGCCCGAGACCATGCGTGGCAGCGAGCCGACGGCCTCGAAATGGGCGGGGACCATGTAGGGAGGAAGTTGTTCTCTCAGCGCAGCGCGCAGCACGCCCGCATCGACCGCGACGCCGGGCTCGCTGACCACAAAGGCGACGAGCCGTTCGATGCCGTCATCCTCGCGCAGCACGACCGCCGCCTGGTTCACCCCCGGCTCGTCTGCGAGCTTCGACTCGATCTCGCCGAGCTCGACCCGGAAGCCGCGGATCTTGATCTGGTCGTCGATACGGCCATGGAAGACGATGTTGCCGGCCGCATCGAGACTGACCGCATCGCCGGATCGGTAAAGAATGGGGTCGTCGATCCCGCCAAACGGATTGGCGATGAATTTCTCCGCCGTCAGTTCGGGGCGGCCGTGATAGCCCCGGGCGACGCCCGGACCGCCGATCAGGAGCTCGCCCTGCTGGCCCGGCGGCAGCAATTGCAGCTCTTCGCTGACGACATAGGCGGTGTAGTTGGGAATCGGCCGGCCGATGGTCACCACCTCGCCCGGCTTCACCTCGGTCGCGGTCGCCACCACGGTCGCCTCGGTCGGCCCGTAGGTGTTGAGGATGCGCCTTTCCGGCTTCGCCCATTTCTGCACGATTGAGGGCGGCAGCGCCTCGCCGCCGAGCAGGATGAGCCGCAGCGAGGGCACATCGGACGGCAGGATGCCAAGCAGCGTTGGCACGGTGTCGATCACGGTGACGCCGGCGCCGTTCAGGATTGCCGGCAGCTTCTCGGCATCGCCCATCATCTCGGGCGAAGCGACGAACAGCGTCGCGCCGACGAGATAGGGCGTCCAGATTTCCTCCATCGACAGGTCGAAGGCGACCGATGCGCCCTGGAAGACGATGTCGTCGGGCCCCATCCCGTAGAAGGCGTTTCCGGAGCGCAGGAAATGGCAGATGTTGTGATGGCTGATGACGATCGCCTTCGGCGTGCCCGTCGAGCCCGAGGTATAGATCAGATAGGCAGGATGATCCTTGCTCAGCCCGGCCGCGCGCGCTGGCAGGAGAGCACCATCGTCGCGCGCCACGAGATCGGCAGGCGACCAGACCGGACGCCCGACCGCGGCCGCCTTGCCCTGCCAGGCAGCGCAGGTCACGAGCCCCTTGGCCTCGGCATCGTTCAGGCAAGTCGCGATGCGATCGACAGGCGCCTCGGCATCGAACGGCACCCAGGCCGCGCCGCTGAGCGTGATCGCGATCTGCGCGACGAGCAGGTCGATGCCGCGCGGCATCCACAAACCGACCATGCTGCCGGGGCCGACGCCTGACAGGACAAGGCCGCGCGCCTGACTGCGCGCTGCCGCCCAGACCTCGTCATAGCTCAGCCGGCGCTCGCCATCCGTCAGCGCCGGGTGCGCGCCGCGCGCGGCCACCGTCGCGGCAAAAATCTCGCCCAGAACCTCATCGCGAATCAGGTCGGGCCGCTTCTCGCCCGCGATCACAGCGAGTGGGGTAGCGCTCCGGGCGGTCTCATCCGCCGACAGGATGCTGATGTCGTTCATAGTGCCCCGCTGCGGATCGACCAGAGCAGCCCTGGCGGCACTCACCCCAAGGCGACCCTGCGGCGAACCGCACCTCTAAAACTGCCCCGGAAACCGCATCATTCGATCCGATTTCCGACGACCTCCCCCCGGCCGAGCATGTCGCTGTTGCGCGCATCCCTGCTAGCACAACACTCCTTAAAGAGCACCCCTGAACCCACGATGAATGTCTGCGACCGAACCTCGCGCTAGACCCAGGAGACGCGCCCGTCCGAGACCATCAGGATCTTGCCCTGCCAGATATCGACCATGGCGGCTTCCCCCGGCGCGACCGCGCCGACAAGCGCGAGCACGGCGCGCGCAACACCGCCATGGCTCACCATCACCGTCTCGCCCGTCAGCCCCTCCAGCACCGGCCTGATCCGTTCGGCCAGCATCCGGTAACTCTCGCCTTCGGGGGGGACGAAGCCCCATTTGTCGCGCTCGCGTGCCAGCGCCAGCTCGCGCTCTGATTTGCGGACCTCGCGCCAGGTGAATCCTTCCCAGGCGCCGAAGGTCAGCTCGCGCAGGCGCTCATCGATACGGTAGCCCTTGGGCGGCAGTCCCAGCCGATAGCGCAGGATTTCCATGGTCTCGCGCGCCCGCTCCATAGGAGACGCCACGAAATCGAGCCCTTCATAGCCCTGCACCAGATGGCGCAGACGGCCGGCGGCTTCAGCCGCCTGCTCGCGGCCGAGTTCATTCAGCGGGATGTCCTTCGAACCCTGGAGGCGGCCCTCCCGGTTCCAGTCGGTTTCGCCGTGACGGACGAGGAAGAGGCGATGAGAGATCGTGAGCGGCAACATTCTCCGGCTCATGCACGCTCGGCGCCCGCAGGTCAAAGCGTCAGACGGGCACAGGGGCATGCGTATTGGCCATGGCAACCCGTCATCGCTTTCTGATGGCAGAGCGCGAGTGCGCTGTGTATAGGCGGCTCTCCGCTTCGGATGGATCCATGTCCCCGGCTCTCACTTTGCCAGACGGTCGCAGGCTTGCCCTCGGCACGACGCCTCTGCTCATGGGCGTCGTCAATGTCACTCCCGATTCCTTCTCCGATGGCGGCATGCTGAAGAGCGCCGACGAGGCGATCGCTCATGCCGAAACACTGATCGCGGAGGGCGCCGATATCGTCGATATCGGCGGCGAGTCGACCCGGCCAGGCCACGCCGAAGTCGATGCGGAGACCGAGCGTGCCCGGGTCATCCCGGTGATTTCGCGGCTCGCGACCCGAACACGCATCCCGATCTCGATCGACAGCTACAAGGCCGAGGTCGCCGAAGCCGCGCTCGGCGCCGGCGCAGCGATCGTCAATGACGTCTGGGGCTGCCAGCGCGAACCGGCCATCGCCGATGTCGCTGCCCGCTTCGGCGCCCCGATGATCCTGATGCACAACCGTGACAGCATCGATCCCGCGCGGGACATTCTCGACGACGTTCTGCGCTTCCTCGAACGCTCCATCGCCATCGCCATTGCAGCAGGCGTGCCACGCGAGCAGATCGTGGTCGACCCCGGAATCGGCTTCGGCAAGACGCCGGCGCAGAACCTCGCAATGATCCGCGATCTCCGCCAGCTCGAACAGCTTGGCTGCGCCATCCTGCTCGGCGCCTCACGCAAGTCGACCATCGGCCAGATCACCGGCCAGAAGGTCCCGGCCGAGCGACTGGCCGGCACGCTTGCAGCCCATCTCTACGGCGTCTCGCAGGGCGCCTCGATCATCCGCGCGCATGACATTCGTCCACATGCCGACGCCTTCAAGGTCTGGACCGCCATCGGAGACGCGCCATGAGCGAGACAGGCAGCATCCTGATCGAGAAGCTCGACATCTATGCCTACCACGGCTGCTTCTCCGAGGAGGAACGGCTCGGCCAGCGCTTCACGCTCGATATTGCGCTGGCGACCAATATCCACGCCTCGGCCATCAGCGACGACCTCGCGGATACGGTCGATTACGGCAAGGTCGTCGCCGTGGTGAAACAGACCTTCACCACCCGCCGCTACAATCTGCTGGAAGCGGCAGCGCGCGCCGTGGCCCAGGCCATCCTGGCCGAGTTCCCGCCGGTGAGCCGTGTCTGGATCACCCTGCGCAAGCCCGCGCCGCCGATTCCGGCAACGCTGGCAGCTGTCGGCATCCGCCTGGACTTCCGGCGTGAAGACTGAGGCCGCTCTCTGCTTCGGCGGCAATCTCGGCGATCCGGTCATTGCCTTCGCCGCAGCGATCGAAGCCCTGGCGCGCCATCCCGCCGTGACCGTGCTGCGGATTTCGTCGGTCTATCGCACCGCGCCCTGGGGCAAGCTCGACCAGCCGGAATTCAAGAACATGGCCGTGATGATCGCAACCGATCTCGCGGCAGCCGACCTGCTCGCCTTCTGTCTGAGGATAGAGCGCGAGCAAGGCCGCGAGCGCAAGGAGCGCTGGGGGCCGCGCACGCTCGATATCGATCTTCTGACTTATGGCGAAGCCATCATCGACGAGCCAGGTCTTCAGGTTCCGCACCCGCGCATCGCCGAGCGCGCCTTCGTCCTGGCGCCGCTCGCGGAAATCGCGCCGGCGCTCGTCATCGGCGGCAGGAATGCGTCCGAGCTGCGCGACGCTCTCGCGAGCGAGGAGGTCAGGCGCGACGATACGGAAACGGCGCGCCTGCGGGACGCCAGCGCCGGCTGAAGCCGGCGCTCCGGATCACTCGCCCTTGTCGAGCGTGATATCGGGCGCAGACGGCACCTTCATGCCGACCACGTGGTAACCGGCATCGACATGCATGATCTCGCCGGTGATGCCGCGCGACATGTCGGAGACCAGGAAGACGGCGGTCTCGCCGACTTCCTCGATGGTTACGGTGCGACGGAGCGGTGAATTGTACTCGTTCCAGCGCAGGATATAGCGGAAATCGCCGATGCCCGAGGCGGCAAGCGTCTTGATCGGCCCGGCCGAGATCGCGTTGACGCGGATCTTCGAGGGACCGAGATCGGCGGCGAGATACTGCACGCTCGATTCCAGCGCCGCCTTCGCCACGCCCATGACGTTGTAATGCGGCATCCATTTCTCGGCGCCGTAATAGGTCAGCGTCAGCATCGAGCCGCCATCGGTCATCAGCTTCTCGGCGCGCTGCGTGACGGCAGTGAAGGAATAGCAGGAGATCAGGAGCGACTTGGTGAAATTCGCTTCTGTCGTCTCGACATAGCGGCCGGTCAGCTCGTCCTTGTCGGAGAAGGCGATGCAGTGAACAACGAAATCGAGCTTGCCCCAGAGCTTCTCGACCTCGGCGAAGACGGCATCGATCGTCGCCGAGTCGGTGACGTCGCAATGGCCGACAACGTGCCCGCCAAGTTCCTTCGCCAGGGGTTCGACGCGCTTCTTCAGCGCATCACCCTGATAGGTGAAAGCCAGCTCCGCACCAGCATCGGCCGCAGCCTTGGCAATGCCCCAGGCAATCGAGCGATTGTTCGCGACGCCCATGATGAGGCCCCGCTTGCCCTTCAGGACATTGGCGGTGGAGGAGGCAGCGCTGGATTCGGGCATCGGGGACCTGCGAACTGGACGAAGCGGAAGGTCTCTTAGCCGAGCCAGCGCCTCAACGAAAGGCTCAGTTGCTCGCTTACTCGCTGCGCGCCTTCATCAGTGCCGTCAATTCCGGATCCTTCTCCGGCATCTCGATGTCGATTGCGACGAAGAGATCGCCGTGATGACCCTTCTCGCCCTTCAGCCCTTTGCCACGCAGGCGAAACTGCTTCGTCGTACCGGTCAGCGGCGGAATCTTCATCTCCACGGCTCCGGTGAGGGTCGGCACATGCAGTGGCCCGCCAAGCACGGCCGTCGCCAGCGGAACCGCCACGCGGGTCCGCAGATCATGGCCCTCGATCGTGAAGCGCGGATCGGGCTTGACCTTGATCGTCATCAGCAGGTCGCCCGCCTCGCCCGAGAAGGGATCGGTCTGGCCGAGACCGCGCAGCCGCATGACCTTGCCGTCCGCAACACCTTCGGGAATCGTGACCTCGACCTCGCGCCCATGCGGCAGCTTCACGCGGCGGGTAGCGCCGGTGGCGGCCTCGGCAAGCGAGACGCTCAACGAAAAGCTCTGCTCCGGCGGTTTCTGGGGCTCATGCCGAGCCCGGCCGCCGCCGCGACGGGCCGCATCACCGAAAAGCGAACCGAAAATATCGGCCGGATCGAAGCCCTGATCCGCCCCGCCACGCCCGGACGCTGCGCCGCCGCCGTGGCCGAAATTGAACTCGAACCCGCCGGCTCGCCCGCCGCGACCGGCCCCCATGCCCTCGAAGCCCTGGAATTTCGGCTTGCCGTCAGCGTCGATCTCGCCGCGGTCGAACTGCTTGCGCTTGGTTTCGTCGCCCACGATCTCATAGGCGCTGTTGAGCTCCGAGAAGCGGTCCTGCGCCTTGGGATCATCCTGATTGCGGTCGGGATGCAGGTCCTTGGCGCGACGGCGATAGGCTTTCTTGATTTCAGCTTCGCTGGCGCCACGGGCGACGCCCAGGACCTGATACGGATCGCGCATGCATGAACCCCACTCTTCGACGAGACGCTGTTTCCCGCGCCCGAGACGGCACGCCGGAACAGCTCCGCCCGCTATGTGGGGAGACTGTGGCGGGAATGCAACGTTTTCCTTCCCGACGCGGCCGCAGGCCGGATCCGGCAGCCTATGCTAGCTCAACCCTTTCCAGGGTTGCGTTTCCTTGACTGCCCATTCTCCACCGGACGGCCGGCAAGCCGTGCCCTGAAGCCGGACCGGGCTGGTCTGCGTCTGGACATTGGCGATGAAGGCACGGCAGATCTCGTCCGAGCGCAGGAATGGCCCGCCAACCGGCGTGAACGATCCCTTCATGCCGCTCTGCGGATTATCCCAGTTCACCGCTGCGCCATTGCCCTGCGGGTCGAGGGCCAGCGCCATCGCCCCGTCGGCACGGCGCAGATCCTCGGGGCCGAGTTCGGTGGAGAACGCGCCAAGCACGCTCGGCTTCGTCGTGCCGCGCGCCGGCAGGGTCGAAGTGGTCGTCATAGCCACCTCGTCTTCGGACTTGCTGGAGAGGCCGAGGATCGGAAAGGAGACCGAGCAGCCGGCGCTGGCAACGGCGAGCAGCAGCACGGTAGCGACCGCAGCCGGACGCATGGGCGCAGCGCGCCGATCGAGGCTTTGGTTCGCCGCCCGGGCTGGCCTATATAAACTCGCAGTCCAACACCAAATCACAGATTGCGCTCGCCCGACGCTTAACCAGAACTTGCCGAGGATTAGACACGTGGAACGGTTAACGCCGGGTGACTTCACCGAAGTCGATGAACCCTTCGCCCTGTTCGCGAGCTGGCTGGAAGAGGCCGCGCGCTCCGAGCCGAACGACCCGAACGGCATGGCGCTCTCGACGGTCGATGCCGAGGGCCTGCCCAATGTCCGCATGGTCCTGCTGAAGGGGCACGACCGCGACGGCTTCGTCTTCTACACCAACACCGAGAGCCAGAAGGGCGAGGAGCTGCTCGGCCAGGGCAAGGCGGCTGCATTGTTCCACTGGAAGAGCCTGCGCCGGCAGGTCCGTATTCGCGGTCCCGTCTCGATCGTCAGCGACGCCGAGGCCGATGCGTATTTCCAGTCTCGCCCGCGCGACAGCCGCATCGGAGCCTGGGCCTCGCAGCAGTCGCGCCCGCTCGAGAGCCGCTTCGCGCTGGAGAAGGCCGTGGCGAGCTATGCCGCGAAATTCGGTCTCGGCACGATCCCGCGCCCGCCGCACTGGACTGGATTCCGCATCGACCCGGTCTATATCGAGTTCTGGCGCGATGGCGCCTTCCGCCTACACGACCGTGTGGTCTTCCGCCGTGCCTCGGCCGCCGAGCCGTGGACGCGAACCCGCCTTTACCCCTGAGGATCTGACCGCATGGCCATGCCGAAATTCGACTTCCCCAAGACCGAGGCAGGCAAGCGCCCGGTCATGCTCCTGACCGGAGCGAGCCGCGGGATCGGCCACGCCACGGTGATGCAGTTCGCCATGGCAGGCTGGCGCATCCTGTCCTGCTCGCGCCAGGCCTTCTCGGATAAATGCCCCTGGCCCTCAGGCGCCGACGATCATGTCCAGATCGATCTCGGCGACCCCGAGGACACGATGCGCGGCATCGCCGAGATCAAGAAGCGGCTGGCGGCCGAGGGCGGCAAGCTCAATGCGCTGGTCAACAATGCCGGCATTTCGCCGAAGGGGCCGAAGGGCATGCGGCTGGGCGCCGCCACGACCTCCTTCAACGACTGGCACCAGGTCTTCCAGGTGAACTTCTTCGCGCCGATCATGCTGGCGCGCGGCCTGTTGGACGAGCTGACCGCCGCCAGGGGCACGATCGTCAACGTCACCTCGATCGCCGGCTCCCGCGTCCACCCCTTCGCCGGTGCCGCCTATGCCACTTCGAAGGCTGCGCTTGCCAGCCTGACGCGCGAGATGGCCGCCGATTTCGGCCCGCTCGGCATCCGGGTGAACTCGATTTCGCCCGGCGAGATCGACACTGCCATCCTCTCGCCCGGTACCGAGAAGATCGTCGCGACGCTGCCGCTCGGCCGGCTCGGCAAGACGGAGGAAGTCGCGAAGGCGATCCATTTCCTCTGCACCGACGCTTCGTCCTATGTCACGGGCGCCGAATTGCACATCAATGGCGGGCAGCACGTGTGAAGAGCCAAGGCGGCCAGGTCATCCGTTTTCCAACCCAGGCCAAGGCGGCGCGCCCGACGCTTGCCGCGTCCGTCGCAGTCTTCCGCGACGGCAAGGTGCTGCTCGCAACCCGCACCAAGCCGCCAGCCGACCAGCTCTGGTCACTCCCCGGCGGCAAGGTCGAAGCAGGCGAGACGCTTGAAGCGGCCGCACTGCGCGAACTCGAGGAGGAGGTCGGGGTCAAGGCCGCCATTCTCGGCTTCAACCGGCATGTCGAGATTTTCGGGCGTGATGCAGCAGGCTCGGTGACGCATCATTTCGTCGTCGCTTCATTCGTTGGCGAATGGATTTCCGGCGAGCCCCAGCCCGGCCCCGAGGCAGGCGCCGTGATGTGGGCCGATCCGCTGAGGCTTGGCGGCCTGGCGACGACGCGCGAACTCGGTGACGTGCTACGGAACGCCCATGCCATCCTGCAGAACGGCGGGCATCGGCCGTGACCTGTGCGCGCCTCGCGGTCGTTCTCGCTTGGACATTGGCAGTTGCACCGCTCGGTCACGCCGCTGCCCAGGGGCAACGCCAGCAACCAGCGCCGCAGCCGCCCGCCCAGGCTACTCCGGCACCGGAGGCGCCACCCCCGCCCTACGAGCCGCAACTGCTCGAGCTGGCCGAGATCATGGGCTCGCTCGGCTATTTGCGAACCTTGTGCGGCGGCAAGGAAGCCGATGTCTGGCGCGAGCGCATGACCGCGCTGATCGAGGCCGAAGGCCGCACGCCGCAGCGGCGGGAACGGCTGATGAGTGCCTATAACGCTGGTTTCCGGGCCTATTCGGCGACACACCGGAGCTGTTCCGCCGGCAGCCAGGAGGCCGCACGGCGCCTCGCCGCCGAGGGCGACCGCCTGTCGCGAGCACTCGCCGGCCGCTATGGCGGATAGGTCACATCGGGACGAAACTGTGTCTTTCTCAAAACTCGCGCGGTCAAATTAACCTTTCTTAAACACCGCGGTAGCGCCCGCCTCCCGTGATGCGTATGAATCTGAAGCAGTCGATCGCCCCGGCGCAGGCCTGATTCTCGGGTACGCGCCGGTCCTTTGTGACCAGCCGCAGAGTCCGTGCCTTCATGTCCATCCGTCCTGACGATCTGCAGCTCGATCCCATGCTCACCGACGAGCCGGGAGATGCACGCCGCGTCGCCTATGGCTATGTCGAGGACGCCTTCAATGAGGCGCAGCAGGACGGACTCGACAGCGATGCACTGGCTCACGCAGCCCTCTTCGCGGCCTTTCGCACGCTGGTCGAGACCTATGGCGAAGAAGCCACAGCTGTTTTCGCCGACACCCTGGCGGAGAAGGTGCGTTGCGGCGCCTTTACCATGTGCACCCGGCACTAGATCGCCATGCGTCCGACCGGACGTACTGCGGCGGTCCAACTCTTTGCCCAGCATCGGATTCCTCCGAAAAGTAGATCCCACTGTCCGGTCCAATGCTTAGCCTTGCCTAGGCACCGCTAGCAGCCCGGCGGGCATTCTCCGCGCGAGCGAGTAACAATGTTCGCTCCTGCACATTCCTGGTCATCGCTGCCGCGCGCTCGAACTCGACCTGCGCCTCGCCATGCCGATCGAGCTTGCCCAGCAGATCGGCGCGTACGCTCGGCAGCAGATGGTAGTTCTTCAGCGAAGGCTCCGAGACCAGTCGTTCGACCGCGGCAAGCCCGGCTGCCGGCCCCTCGGCCATTCCGATCGCCACCGCCCGGTTGAGTTCGACGATCGGCGACGGGTTGATCGCGGCCAGCGCACCATAAAGTACGGCGATGCGGGCCCAATCCGTCTCTTCCGCGGTGCGCGCCCGCGCATGGCAGGCGGCTAGCTCGGCCTGAAGCAGATAGGGACCGATCACGCCGCCCGTCGCTCGCGCCCGCTTGATCGCCGCAAGCCCCCGGCCGATCAGAAGTTGGTCCCAACGTGCGCGGTTCTGGTCGAGCAGCAGGATCGGCTCGCCGCTCGGGCCGACCCTGGCCCTGAGGCGCGACGCCTGGATCTCCATCAGCGCCACGAGTCCATGGACCTCGGGCTCCAGCGGTGCGAGCTCGGCCAGGATGCGCCCCAGCCTGAGTGCTTCCTCGCACAGGGCCGGCCGGATCCAGTCCTCACCGGCTGTGGCCGCATAGCCCTCGTTGAAGATCAGGTAGACGACCTCGAGCACCGATTCGAGCCTCTCGGCCAATTCCACGCCATGCGGAACCTCGAAGGGCACTTTGGCGTCGGCAAGCATCTTTTTCGCCCGCACGATCCGCTGCGCCATGGTTGGCTCAGGCACCAGGAAGGCCCGCGCGATCTCCTCCGTGGTGAGTCCACCGAGCAGCCGAAGCGTCAGTGCAAGCCGCGCATCCGTCGAGAGAACCGGATGGCAGGCCGTGAAGACGAGCCGCAGCAGATCGTCGCCGACATCGTCATCGAGCGCGGCGTCGAGATCGGGCGTCGTCTCGGTTTCGAGTTGGTGGCCAAGCTCCTGATGCTTGCGGGCGAGAAGCTTGTCGCGGCGAAGGCCGTCGAGGGCGCGGTGCTTGCCCGCCTGCATCAGCCAGGCGCCCGGATTGCGCGGTACGCCCTCTTGCGGCCACTGCTTCAGAGCCGCGACCAGCGCATCCTGCGCCAGTTCCTCGGCGCGCCCGACATCCCGCGTGATGCGCGTCAGCCCGGCGATCAGCTTGGGAGCCTCGATTCGCCAGACCGTTTCAATGGTGCAGTGTGCATCGCTCGCCGACATGACGGGCGATACACACCATTTCGGCTCTTGCTGCGCAAGCCGTCCGGTCTGCCGTCAGGCCGCGAGAAAGCGTTCCAGCTCCGGCGCCAACACCGGCAGCGAGACATTGTGCGTCTGCCCCTTCAGCACGGCGTGGCTAGCTCCCGGAACGGAATCGGCCGCAGCCTGCGCCGCCAGTCTCAGCGAGCGCGGGCTCTTCTCCCCGGCAAGCAACAGCGTCGGAACTGCGACCTTGGCGAACCGCTCGGCCGGCACCGTGAAGTCCCCCATGATCGTGGTGTCGTAGACCAGCGTATGGGCCACCGCCTTGAGCTTGGACCAGCCCGGCATCAGCCGCATCAGCCAGCCGATAAATGCCGGCATGCCGACGATATCGACCATGAAGAAGCGCACTGCCGCGCTGCGCCGGCCCGCGGCGATCAGCGCCCCAAGCCTGCCGGGGCAGTCCTGCGGCGGCTGCCGGCCCTCCTTGTCAGCGGCGAGATAGGGCGGTTCGTATAGCGCGAGCCGGCGGATCGGCACGCCTGCGGCGGCAGCTTCAAGCGCCAATGCGGCGCCAGATGAGAGGCCGACAGCCGCTGCCTCGCCGCCGGCTTCGGCGACGAGCGCGGCGATGTCCTCGATCTCGCGCTGCTTGGCATAGGTTGGAGAATCTCCGCTGTCGCCGCGCCCGCGGCGGTCATAGACGAAGACGGTGAAGCGCTCTGCCAGCAGCGGCGCAAGCTTCGGCATCGGCCCGAAGGCGCGGCTGCAGAGTGCGCCGTCGACGAGGATGACCGCCGGGCCGGACCCGAAGCGCTCATAGGCGATGGCAGTGCCATCCTTGGACAAGACTGTATTCATCGAAATCTCCACAGACCGATGGCGCCCGCCGCTGCGGCAGGTCCGCCCCGCCGTCACTCGCCGCCGATGCCCATCTCCCTGAAGCGCTCGACCGATTCGAACTGCTCGAAATCCTCCAGCTCATAGAGCTCGCGGATCTCGATCTCGCACTCCTGACCAGGCTCGAAGGGCCGCGGAAAGCGCCGCGTCCATTCGAGCGCTTCCTCACGGGACTTGGCCTTGATCACGGTGTAACCGGCGACCAGCTCCTTGGTCTCGGCGAAGGGGCCGTCAACGACGCGGTTCTTGCCGTCGGCTGAGTACTTGATCCTCCAGCCCTTTGAGCTCGGCTTCAGGCCGGAGCCGTCGAGCAGCATGCCGGCCTTGGCAAGCTCCTCGTGATAGGCCGCCATCGCCGCCATCAGGCTGTCATCTTCCGGAAAGATGCCCGCTTCGCTGTCCTTGGTCGCCTTGACCATGATCATGTAACGCATGGATTTGCTCCTGGAGTCGGTGGTCTGAAGCCGGTCGGGGGCCGTTGCCCCCGCCGCTCGTAAGGACACGTCGATCGACGTGTCACGAAATCGGCAGGTCAGCCGGTCTTTTTCGCGGCCTCGGCGCGGATGCGTTCTTCCTGCTCGCGCAGCTCCGGGGTGAAGGCCTCTCCAAAATCCTCGGCCTCGAAGATCCGGCGGATCTCGATCTCGGAATCGCCTGCCATTGGATTCGGGCAGCGCTTGACCCATTCGACCGCCTCTTCCATCGACTTGCACTGCCAGATCCAGAAACCGGCGATCAGTTCTTTGGTCTCGGCGAAAGGTCCGTCGATGACGGCACGCTTGGCGCCTGAAAAGCGGATGCGTGCGCCCTTGGAGCTGGGATGCAGCCCGTCACCGGCGAGCATGATGCCTGCCTTTACCAGTTGCTCGTTATAGGCGCCCATGGCGGTCAGCAGTTCCTCGCTCGGCATGATGCCGGCTTCGGAATCCTGGGTCGCCTTGACGATGATCATGAAGCGCATCGGTCTTCTCCTGGGATAGGTGGGTTCTGATTTTGGTTCGGAGAGAGGAGAATTCCCGCTCTCTGTCCTCACGTCGAACGGAGCGCTCCGGAATCGACAACGCGCCGAAACTTTTTTCAGGCTGCGCTGAGATTTTTCTCGCAGCGCGCGATCTCGTCCTCGCTCGGCGCCGGAAGCACGAAGGAGCCGGTCGTAACCGCACCGGCTCGACGATAGGTCGCCATGATCACGCCCGTGCTCGAAACCCTGCTCTCGACCAGCGTGAAGGCAGCGGGCATGGTGCCCTCGCCGAACAGCCGCTTGCCTGCGCCGAGCACCACCGGGAAGATCAACAGGTTGAACTCGTCGATCAGGTCCTTCGCCAGCAGCAGCTGGATCAGTTCGCTGCTGCCCTGGAGCAGGAGCTTGGGACCGTCCTGGCGCTTCAGCGCCGCGACCTCGGCGGCGATCTCGCCACGTAGCGCGACCGAATTCTGCCAGTTCAGCGTCTTCGGCGCAGAGGTCGCGACATATTTGATGCAGGCGTTGAACTTCATGGCGACCGGGTCGTCGCCGGCATGCGGCCAATGCGCCGCGAAGATGTCATAGGTCTTGCGGCCGAGCAGCAGGTCGAATTCCTCGGCGAAGGCCTTTTCCATGACCTCGCCCATCGGCTCGTCCCAGTAGTGGAAGGTCCAGCCGCCATGGCTGAAGCCACCTGCGCTATCCTCCTCCGGGCCGCCCGGCGCCTGAATCACGCCGTCCAGGGACAGGAATGTGGCGGCAACGACGTTTCTCATCTGCGGATCTCCCGTTGGGCGGGAGCCGTGCCCCCGCGCGATTGTCAGGAGCTCCGGAGAAGCCGCAATGACCTGCGGCCTCCCCTGCTCCGTGACAATACGTCGAACGGGTCAGCGCACGATCGACACGATCGCGCGAAAAAAATCAGCTGCGCGGCAGCGCCTCCAGGAAGCGCGCTGGCTCGCCCTGCGCAGGCGTCACGACTTCGCGCTCCCACATCACCTTCCGGCCGCGGACATAGGTGCCGACGGGCCAGCCGGTCACGGTGACGCCGTCATAGGGCGTCCAGCCGCAGCGCGAGGCGATCCAGTCATTGGTGATGGTCTCGCGGCGCTTCAGGTCGACAATGGTCAGGTCCGCATCATAGCCTGCCGCGATCCGCCCCTTGCCCTCAAGCCCGAAGATCCGCTGGGGGCCATGGCTGGTCAGATCGACGAACCGTTCCAGCGAAAGCCGCCCGGCATTGACATGGTCAAGCATGATCGGGACCAGCGTCTGCACGCCCGGCATGCCGGAATGGCTCGCAGGGTAGGCATGATGCTTCTCCTCATGCGTATGCGGCGCATGGTCGGAGCCGAGCACGTCGACGATGCCCTGCTCCAGCCCCCACCAGATCGTCCGGCGATGGCTGTCGTCGCGGATCGGCGGATTCATCTGGGCATAGGTGCCAAGCCGCTCGTAGCAGTCAGGCGCGACGAGCGTCAGATGGTTCGGCAGTACCTCGACGGTCGCGACGTCCTTGTGATCCCTGAGGAAGATCATCTCCTCGCCGGTCGAGATGTGCAGGATGTGAACGCGCGCGCCGGTCTCGCGTGCAATCCGCACCAGTCGCTTGGTGCAGGTCAGGGCGACCTCGGGCGAGCGCCAGACCGGATGGCTCGACGGATCCCCCTCGACGCGCAGGCCCATGCGCTCGCGCAGCATCATCTCGTCTTCGGAATGGAAGGCCGCGCGCCGGCGCGTGCGCTTCAGGATCTCACTGACGCCCTTGTCGTCCTCGACCAGCAGCGAGCCGGTGGAGGAACCCATGAAGACCTTGATGCCCGCCGCGCCCGGCAGGCGCTCCAGCTCCGGCACATCGGCAATGTTCTCATGCGTGCCACCGACCCAGAAGGCGAAATCGCAATGCATCCGGTGCCGACCGCGCCTGACTTTGTCGGCCAGCGACGCCTCGTCGGTGGTCTGCGGGATCGTATTCGGCATCTCGAAGACGGTCGTGACACCGCCGAGCACCGCGGCGCGCGAGCCAGTCTCCAGATCCTCCTTGTGGTCGAGCCCCGGCTCGCGGAAATGCACCTGGCTGTCGATGACGCCCGGCAGAATATGCAGGCCGCGACAATCGACCGTCTCACCCGCGGAAGCCTGCGACAGATCGCCGAGCGCCAAGATCTTGCCGCCGGTAATACCGAGGTCGCGCTGGACACGGCCATCGTGATTCACGACGGTGCCGCCCTTCAGAATGACATCATAGCTCTGCGGCATCGGAGGCGTCCTGCTGGTTGAGGATGAGGCTGAAGCGGCCTACCTATCGAACGGACCCGCGTCCAGTCCTTGGCAGCGATCAGAAACGAGCTTCACCATGCCTGCAACCCGATTGGTCGATCGCGGCGTCATTCGCGTCAGCGGCGAGGACGCGCGCGACTTCCTGCAGAACATCGTCACCAACGAGATGGACGCGGTGACACCGGACCATGCCGGCTATGGCGCGCTCCTGACACCGCAAGGCAAGATCATCAGCGATTTCTTCGTGGTCGCAGTGCCGGAGGAGGAACGAGGAGGTTTTCTTCTCGACGTGCCGCTGCTGCAGGTTCCCGATCTGATGAAGCGGCTGAAGCTCTACAAGTTGCGCGCCAAGGTCGCGCTCGACGATCTCACCGAGGTGGCCACCGTGGTCGCATCGAGCGGCGGTTTCTCGCTCCCCGACGACGCCGGCCTCGTCTATGCCGACCCGCGCTTGCCGACGCTCGGCGAGCGCGCGATCACTGACCGCAACGACGTCGGCTCGCTCGTCAGCGCCGAACCTGATGCCTACCACGCCAGGCGCATCGCGCTCGGCATTCCCGATGGCGGCAGGGATTTCGTCTTTGGTGACACGTTTCCGCATGAGGCGCTGCTCGACCAGCTCGGCGGCGTCTCCTTCAAGAAGGGCTGCTATATCGGCCAGGAGGTCGTGTCGCGCATGCAGCATCGCGGCACCGCTCGGACCCGCATCGTGCCGGTGGTCTTTACCGAGGGATTGGTTCCCGAGATGGGCGTCGAGGCGACCGCCGGCAGCAAGGTGCTCGGCCGCATCGGTTCCTGCGCCAAGGGGCGCGGGCTCGCCATGCTGCGGCTCGACCGTGTCGCCGACGCCATGGCCGCAGGCGAAAGACTCGAAGGCGGCGGCGTAGCCTTTACCCTGGAGAAGCCAGACTTTATCCGCTTCCCCTTCCCCGGCGAGCCCGGCTTTGGAGCAGCAGCATGAGCGGACGCGCAGCAGTCGAAGGCCCGGATGGCAAGTTCCGTTGCATCTGGCCGGGGACCGATCCGCTCTATCTCGCCTATCACGACACCGAATGGGGCGTGCCCGAATATGATTCGCGCGCCTTGTTCGAAAAGCTGATCCTCGACGGCTTTCAGGCCGGCCTCGCCTGGATCACCATTCTGCGCAAGCGCGACAGTTTTCGCTCGGCCTTCGCCGGTTTCGAGCCGGAGGCGATTGCCCGCTTCACCGAGACCGATGTCCAGCGGCTGCTCGGCGATGCTGGCATCATTCGCCATCGCGGCAAGATCGAGGGCGCAATCAAGAGCGCTCGCGCCTATCTCGAAATCAGCGAACGGCGCGAATTCTCGGATTTCCTCTGGCGCCATCTCGACGGTCGCGTCCTCCAGAACGCTTTTCGGACTCATGAGGAGGTGCCGACCGAGACGGCGGTCTCCAAGGCGATCTCCAAGGAGCTGAAGGCCGCCGGCTTCACCTTCTGCGGCCCGACCATCGTCTACGCCTTCATGGAGGCCTGCGGACTGGTCAACGACCATCTGACCGGCTGTTTCCGCTATGAGGAATGCGCCGTGCTCGCCCGCGACACCCGCGTTCCGGCCTGAGCATGGCCAAGGCGCCGCTTCCACCCCGCGCCTGGCAGCGCATGCTGTCGGGCCGGAGGCTCGATCTGCTCGACCCCTCCCCGCTCGATATAGAGATCGAGGATATCGCGCATGGTCTGGCTCGCGTCGCGCGCTGGAACGGCCAGACGCGCGGCGAGCATTCCTTCTCGGTGGCGCAGCACTGCCTGCTGGTCGAGGCGATAGCGAGCCACCTTAATCCGGACTGGTCAAAGCCCTGGCGGCTGATGGCGCTGCTTCACGATGCTCCCGAATATGTCATCGGCGACATGATCTCGCCCTTCAAGGTGGTGATGGGCGACGCCTATAAGAGCGTCGAGCTCCGGCTGCTTGCCGCAATCCATCTGCGCTTCGGGCTGCCGGCGACGACGCCCGTCATGCTGGCGCGGAAAACCAAGGACGCCGACAAGATCTCGGCCTTCCTCGAGGCGACAGAACTCGCCGATTTCGACCGCGAGGAAGCTCTGATCTTCTTTGGCCGGCCGAAGCCGCTGCCGCGCGAGGTCACGGACTGGCTGAGGCCACTGTCGACCGAAGTCGCGCAAGCGCGCTTCCTTGAGCGCTTTCAGGCCCTCGCCTAGATCATCGGACCGGATATTGCATCCGACTCGATGACCACTTTCCCGGCCGATACTTCAGCAATCTCGGCTCACTCCGCCTTGTCCACCGGGCGCATCATGAAACGCGCATCGCTGCCATAGCTCGCAAGCTTGGCCTCGAGTCGCGGATCGGCGACGACCGAAAAACCCTGCTTGCCCCAGAAGCCGACAGAGGCGTTGACCGCAACGAGCGACAGGCTAGGCAGCCCGCACCTTTGAGCGAGCCTGAGCACATCGGCGACCGCAAGGACCGCGGCGCCGGTGCCTCGCGCCTGCGGCATCAGCGCGAGATCATGGATGTAGAAGGTCCCGGGAGCGGGCGGCAGCGCGCCGAGCAGAGCGTTCAGTGGTGGGGGCTCAAGCTCGCGCCAGGGATGGCTGAGCAGATAGGCGGCGATCCCGCTCCCCATGTCCAGGACCCGGCAGCCATCGCCAAACAGCTTCATACGCTCGGCGAAAATGGCGGCCTCCTCCGGAAAACCCGGATGAACCTCGGCCGCCACTGCGACGACAGCGTCGAGATCAGGCACGGTCATGGTCCGCCAGTGAGGTCCTGCTACCTTGGTCATCGCCGATACTTCCTGCCTTTCCGCGCTCCGATATTGCACGCACGCGGACAGAGGGCGAATGCCGATTTATTCCTTTTTTGCAAAAGTTATCAAGCATTCCTACGGCTACAGGAGAAAGCGCTTTGCTCCGATACTGCGCCTCATCTCATCCCTGCCGAATGCGAAGGAGACCGCCATGTCGGACACCAAGACCCTGCCGAAGGGTGTCGTCATCAAGGGCGCAATGGGTCCGCGCTTCGACGAGATCCTGAGCCATGACGCGCTCGCCTTCGTTGCCGACCTGCAGCGCCGCTTCAACGAGACGCGCAAGCGCCTGCTCGCCTTGCGCAAGGAGCGCCAGAAGCGCTTCGATACCGGCGAGACGCCCGATTTCCTGACCGAGACCAGGCATATCCGCGAAGGCGACTGGAAGGTGGCGCCGATTCCCGCCGATCTGCAGGATCGCCGTGTCGAGATCACCGGTCCTGTCGACCGCAAGATGATCATCAACGCGCTGAACTCCGGCGCCAAGGTGTTCATGGCCGATTTCGAGGATGCCTCCTCTCCGGTCTGGGCCAATATGGTCGAAGGCCAGATCAATCTCAGGGACCGCTGGGCCTGCCGGATCGACTTCACCGAGCCGACCACCGGCAAGGCCTACAAGCTCAAGGACAAGCCCGCCGTCCTGATCATCCGCCCGCGCGGCTGGCATCTGCCGGAACGCCATATCGAGATCGACGGTGAAATCGCCTCGGGCTCGCTGGTCGATTTCGGCCTCTATGTCTTCCACAATGCCAAGGCGGCGCTGGCTGCGGGCTCCGGCCCCTATTTCTATCTGCCGAAGCTCGAGAGCCATCTCGAGGCCAGGCTCTGGAACGATGTCTTTGTCTCCGCTCAGAACGCGCTTGGCCTCAAGACCGGCACGATCAAGGCCACCGTTCTGATCGAAACCCTGCCCGCAGCCTTCGAAATGGACGAGATCCTCTATGAGCTGAAGGATCACATGGCCGGGCTGAACTGCGGCCGCTGGGACTACATCTTCTCCTTCATCAAGAAGCTCGCCCGCAACCCGGCCTTCGTCCTGCCCGACCGCTCGCAGGTGGTGATGACCAAGGCCTTCCTGCGGGCCTATTCGCTGCTGCTGATCAAGACCTGTCACCGCCGCGGCGCTTTCGCCATGGGCGGCATGGCGGCGCAGATCCCGGTCAAGAACGATCCGGCCGCCAACGAGGCCGCCTTCGCCAAGGTCCGGGCCGACAAGGAGCGTGAGGCCGGCGACGGCCATGACGGCACGTGGGTTGCCCATCCCGATCTCGTGCCCGTGGCCATGGAGGTCTTCAACCGGCTGATGCCGCAGCAGAACCAGCTCGACAAGAAGCGCGAGGATGTCTCCGTCGGGCGCGAGCATCTGCTCGAGGTCCATGAGGGCACGCGCACCGAGGCCGGCTTCCGCGAGAACATCCGCATCGGCGTGCAATATCTCGAAGCCTGGCTGCGCGGCCGCGGCGCGGTGCCGATCTACAACATGATGGAGGATGCCGCGACGGCTGAGATCAGCCGTGCCCAGATCTGGCAGTTCATCCAGTACGGCGTCACCGTCGATGCGGGCACCGTCGTCACCGCGGATCTCTTCAAGCGCTGCCTCACCGAGGAGATGGAGCGCGTGAAGGGCGAGGTCGGGCCTGAAAACTACGCCAAGGGCCGTTTCCCCGAGGCGATCGAGCTGTTCTCGACCCTCTCGCTCGCGCCTGAATTCGAGGAATTCCTCACCGTCCCGGCTTACGACAAGCTCGGTTGAGTCCAACGACCGGCACCGCCTTGGCGGTGCCGGTCGTCGTTACGCCTCGATACGCGGCTCAGCCGATATGATCGCTACGCCGCAAGGCGACGTTGATTTCGCGCAGGAACTGGACGAGCGAAGCGCCGAAGAGCCCAACAGCCACGATGAAGAGCACGGCCACGCCCCGTTCATGCGCCGACCCGACGAACGCAAACATGAATGCAAGGATCATCAGCAGGATCGTTGAAACACCGCTTGAGATGGCAAGACGCATCGCGCTGTTGATCAGACGGGCTCGCCGCTCGAGCCGGGGAAGATCTGCCTTGAGTTCATGAACGACAAGGCCGTCGCCCTGCAGGCTGCTCAACATGCGCGAACGGTCGAGAATGCGCTCCAGGCGGCTGATCAGGACCGATATCAGCCCGACCACTGCGCCGAGCAGGAATGCCGGTGCCGCAGCCTGACTGATGACCAGTGAAAGCTGGTTCACGGACGGAAGCTCAGGAATCATCGTTTCTCCGCCTCGTCGCGAACGCCTTCGACTGCCGAGCGGATTGACCAATCGGGCGCGATAGGGAGCCCCCCAGTCCCGTCGCAGGCGTAAGCGATCATGCAGGGTTAGAGCGAGGTTTCATGAAACGCGCGACTGATGCGCCTGTCTACCGCGATCCGCTGCTGACGATGGACATGCGCCGCTGGGCCCTCACCGACGCCGCGACACCCACTGCAGCCCGATCGCTGCTGGCTTCCATCCTCAAGCAGCGGGAGTGCCCGCGCGGCTCGCAATGGCAAGGGCCACGACGATCATTGCTCCAGCCAGGCCAAAGGTGACGTGCAATCCGGTCGCGACCATGTCCGGAGATGAGACTGCACCGCCGTCCGTCCCTGCGGCGAGAGCGAACACCGCGCCCATCGCCGAAGCGCCGGTGATCAGGCCGAGATTGCGGGCGAGGCCGAGCATCCCGGAGACGAGCCCGCGCCGTTCCGGTCCAGCGTCTTGCATCACGGCCGTGTTGTTGGCGGCCTGGAACAGCGCATAGCCAGGCGTGAGAACGATCAGGGGAACAGCATAGCCCACAATCCCGATCTGCAGCGGCATGAGCGCAAACAGAAACGATCCGACCGCCATGGCGGTCAGGCCCACCACGCTCATGCGTTGAGCGCCGAACCGATCGACCAGGCGGCCGGCCGGCACGCCCGAGAGCGCCGTGGCAACCGGCCCGATCGCCATGACCAGGCCGGCGCCCGATGCATCGAGGCCGAGCGCCATGGTGAGGTGGAAAGGACCGACCACCAGTGTTGTCATCATCACCGTCGCGACCAGCGCGCTTGTGGCGAGGCCATTCCGCAGCCCGGGCTCGCGCAGCATCGAGAGGCGGATCAAGGGCGCCGCGACCCGCACTTGAACCAGGACGAACAGGAGCGCGGCGACTACCGCAGCGAGCAGAAGCCCGCCATTGAGCAAGCCGAATGCACCGCGGTTCCAGGTCATGGCGAGCGCATAGGCGACCAGCGAAGCGGCCAACAGCAACGTGCCGAGCATGTCGAAGCGCGGCTTGTCTCCCCTCCTCCCGAGGCAATCGACCGGAAGGCTCCGCAAGGCGATCATGAAGGCGACGAGGCCGAAGGGGGCAGTGACAAGGAAGATCGCTCGCCATCCGAAGCCGTCGATGACAGCACCACCGAGCGAGGGGCCGAGTGCCGTGCCGACCGCCGACATGGTGCCGAGCACCCCCATGGCAGTGCCGGTCCTGTCCCTCGGCAGCGCATCGCCGACAAGGGCCAGGCTCAGCGTCATCATGATTGCGGCGCCCGCCCCCTGCACGGCCCGCGCGGCGATCAAGCCAGCGAGGCCGGATGCAAGGCCGCACGCGGCCGAGCCCGCTGTGAAGAGCGCTATTCCGGCCAGCAGAAGCGCGCGGCGTCCGACGAGGTCGCCAAGTCGTCCGACCCCGACGCTAAGCGTGGTGATGGCAAGCAAATAGGCGAGGACCACCCACTGCACCTGCTGGAAGGAGGCAGCAAAGGCCTGCGCCAGCGCCGGCAGGCCGACATTGGCAATGCTGGTGCCAAGTGAGGACAGCAACATGCAGAGGGACAGGCTGGCGAGAGCCAAACGAGGCGCGCCACGTTGGGCCGTCGTGGCTTCGGTGGGGGACTGCGGGTCAAGAATCGCTTTCATCATCGTTGGGGGGGCTCCGAAGCAGGGTTCGAAGCAGGTAGCCCCTATTTGACACCTGGCGGAAGGCGCAGCATTTGCACTCAATCAGTGCATCTGACGCCACATCATGGCAAACCGTGCTAGTCTCGCCAGCATGACAAGAGCCGACCTCAACTTGCTCATCACCCTCGATGTCCTTCTCACAGAAGGCAGCGTGGCCCGCGCTGCCCGGCGCCTGAGGCTAAGCCCGTCCGCGATGAGCCGAGCCCTAGCTCGGCTGCGCGAGACGATCGGCGACCCGTTGTTGGTAAGGGCGGGGCGCGGCCTGGTACCAACGCCGCGTGCACTGGAATTGCGGGATCGCGTCGGTCCACTCGTTCAGGAAGCGGAGGCAATCCTGCGGCCGGCCGAGGCGCTCGATCTGCAACGGCTTGTCAGGACCTTCTCGGTTCGGGCGAGCGACGGCTTCGTCGAGGCCTTTGGGCCTGAACTAATCGCGCACATCCAGGCGGAAGCGCCCGGTATACGGCTCCGCTTCGTCCAGAAGCTGGACAAGGATAGTACGCAGCTTCGCGAGGGCAGTGTCGATCTCGAAACAGGTGTCATCGGGGCGGCGCAGAGTCCGGAAATCAGGACGCGGGCGCTGTTCTCGGATCACTTCGTCGGGGTCGTGCGGCGGGGACATCCATTGGCCACAGGCGAGATCACCGCCGATCGCTTTGCTGCTGGCCGGCACATCCTCGTCTCGCGGCGCGGTCTCGACAAGGGACCGATCGACGACGCGCTGGAGGCGATCGGACTACAGCGGGACATCGCCACGATCGTCACCGGCTTCTCGCCCGCGCTCTCGCTAGCGCGTGGATCCGAACTCGTCGCCATCGTGCCCGAACGACACACTCGGACCCTGCGCGACGGCATGGTCACCTTTCCGCTGCCAGTTTCCGTGCCTGAGATCGCCGTGTCCCTGCTCTGGCATCCCAGGCTGGATGCCGATCCTGCACACCGCTGGCTGCGCGAGTGCGTCCGCCGGGTCTGCGGGATGCAGAAATCGCCCGATGATATGGGTGGGGTGCCGGCTGAAACAGGGAACAACCGACGGCGCCATCCGCAGGTTTATCTCCTGCCCGATTACTGACGTCCGATGTCAGCAGCTGCCGCCCTGTCACAATCCGGCTGAGACACCCGGCCCCCGCAGCGACAGGTTCGGCGCACCATCATTGCCCCGCAGAGCCTGGTCGCAAAGCGGTTGAAGCAGCGCGCATATGGCATCAGGTTCGCGCCCGCCGGACCGCAGCATGTGGAACACGGCAAAGCTGGTCAGCGCGAAGAGCAGGTCGACGGCATCACGTTGCAACTGCTCATCGCGCCCACCCTGGCGGCGCACGAGCGCGGCCAGCGCCAGCCGGCGGCGCTCATTGCGTTCTGCCAGGCTCTCCGCAAGCTCGGTGTCGCCGGCCGCTGTCGCGAACAGCCCAACCAATCCGTCATCGGAACCCCAGAAGCCGCAGAACACCGTGACCAGCGCCGCCAAGGCTTCCTTGGGGTCAGATATTGCCATCGCGTCTGCAAGATCAGCGATCCCGCCGGCAGCCGCCAGGGCGTCGAAGGTCGCCTCCAGCAGCCCGCGTCGCGAGCCGAACTGGTTGTAGACAGTCAGTCGGGTCACGCCCGCGGCGGCCGCCACGGCCTCTAGCGAGAGCGTCCTTCCAGCCGGTTCCCGAAGCAATACCGCGGCCGCAGCGAGGAGCCGGCCGCGCGTCTCCGCGGTCTTGGCCTCTCGTTTGGCGCTCGAATAGGGCCTTGACGTTCTCTCGTGATTCATGACTATACAATATGTATATCCAATATCGCGCCATTCAAACGGACGCTGTTTCGGAGCCTAGCCGATGGAGCCCTTCCTGATCACTATCATTGCCGTGCATGTACTCTCCTCTGTGTTCTGGGCAGGCACGACATTCGTACTGGCCCGCACTGGGGCAAACGACGTCGCCCGCCTCTTCCGCCCGCAGTTCGGTGCCGCCGTCGTCGCGATGATCTCTGGCGCTCTGCTGTGGAGTTTCATCCATGCCGGGAACGTCGGAAACGCAGAAATGCTGCTTGCGCTCGGTGCCGGCACCGCGGTGGCGGCCTTGGCGATCCAGGCTGTCGGGGTGCTGCGCGGCTTGCGCAGGACCGGCCAAGCTGCGCCCTGGCTGGGCCTCCTCTACCGGATCTCAGCCGGGCTGCTGCTCGTAACGGTGATCTGCATGACGGTCGCACGCTATGTCTGAGCAACCGTCAACCGTGTCGCACATCCCGACTTTCCCCGACCTCGCCGGCAAAACGGCGCTGGTCACCGGCGGCTCCGGCGGGATCGGCGCCGAGACCGCGCGTTGGCTGGCGCATAACGGGGTTTCCGTGACGGTTGCCGGCCGCGACCAGCCCCGGCTCGACACCGTGCTGCGCTCCCTGGAGGCGATCTCCGACGGGCATGCCGCCGTCCGGATCGACTGCACCCGGCACGACGAGTTGGAGACCGCGCGTGCCGAGTTCGTTGCACGGCGCGGCAAGCTCGACATTCTCGCCGCCTTCGCCGGAGGCGGGACCAGCAGGCCCGTTGCGCTGGAGGATGTGACTGAGGCGGACTGGCACTCCAGCCTTGACCACAATCTGACCGCCACGTTCTTGACGCTCAAAACCTTCCTGCCAAGCCTCAAGCAGGGCCGCGGCGGCGTCGTCATCACCATGGCATCGACAGCCGGGCGCGCGCCTTCGCAGGCGCCGCTCGGCTATGGGGTCGCCAAGGCCGGCGTCATCATGCTCACACAGCAAGCCGCACACGACCTCGGGCCATCCAGCGTGCGCGTGAACTGCATTTCACCATCGGCCGTATTGACCGACCGGACCGCAGCACACATGCCTCCCGCCATCAGGGAGCAGGTGGTCCTCGCTCATCCGGTCCGGCGGCTCGGCTCGCCGGCAGACGTGGCGGCGGCCACGTTGTTCCTCGCTTCGGACAGTTCGGGCTGGCTGACGGGCGCAACCCTCGACATCGCCGGCGGACGGCTGATGCACTGATCACTGGCGCCAAAGCCGGCGAACCCGGCCAGCTGGGCCAGCTGGGCCAGCAAGCGATCGCACGGCCGTCTGCTATTGCCCCAAGAGGCTCATGGACAAGGGTTCTCACTGAGCCCGTCGCGGTGCTTCAGCCGCCTGTATGCGTCTCAACTGTCCCTGTCGGCAGCGAACATGGTGCCTTGCTGGAGACAGTCGCAGAGATCACGATAGACTGCGGCCAAGCGCTCACGTGACGGGCTCGAGCCCACTGCATCCTCGATCCGGCGGGCAAGGCTGCCATGCTTCACGATGGTTGCCCAAATGGGTGTCCAGCGTGCTGAAACAATGCCCAAGCTGTCATCCAAATTCTCCAGAATGTGCCGCCAGAGATCGCCGGCGCGACAGGACTGACCGGGATAGTCGAACAACCTGAGATAAGCCCCGTCATCGATCATGGCGTCCTCGGCAAATGTCACGCAGCTGTCGAACATCCGGGCCAGCTCCTCGGTGGGCGTATCGCCGCTGAGGCGCTGGGGATCGCCGTAGAGCCTTTATGGGAGCGACTCCCGGAGACCCTAGGCTTGCAATCACCAGCAATTGCTTTCGCTGAAGCAGGAAGAGGCGCGCAGGACAGAACCAGGCAGCGGCATCCCGTTCACGGGAGATCCAAGGTCGAGCCGGGATTTCGAGAACGGCTGCTGTCGCTCGCACGAAGGAATTGGCGACCGCGACCGCAATGACGAGACGCAGGCTGCCCTGCGGTTCTCGATAGCCAGCGCTCCAGATAATGAAGCCAGCGCAGGCGAGCCGCTCGCTCAAAGTCCATCAGTGTGGATATTCAGTCCATCATTGCCAATCTACACGCCAGGCGTCCACATCCGCATATCCAACGCATCGACGTTGGAGAAACGACATGAACCCGATACCTGAACCGATCCTCACCTCCGGCTTTCCGCTCGGCAGTTCCGCGGGGCTGGTGACCGCCTTCGAATGGCTCGGCCAGCCCTATCGCCTCACCAGGGTGGATATGCTGGGAGAGATGCGCACCGATGCCTATAAGCGCCTGAACGGCCGGGTCGAGACGCCCGTGCTGATCACCGGCGAAGGTCGCGTCCTCACCGAGACGATGGCGATCGCCCTGTGGCTGGAGGCACGCGACTCCGACCGCCGCATCAGCTTCGAGCCCGGCACGCCGGAGGCCGACCGGCTGCATCAATTCGTCGCCTTCCTCAATACCGGGTTCACCGGTGCGTTCGTCCCAATGTGGGTGGCGCTGGAAGCGGAGGATCTCACGGAAGAGTATCGCGAAACGCTGCGCAAGTTCGGCCGCAGCTTTGTCGCCGAGCGCCATGAACAACTCGAGGCGATGATCGGCGACAGCGACTACCTGCTCGGCGACAGACCGACGCTGGCCGACGCGGTGTTTGCCGGCGTCGCGCGCTGGGTGGACTTCCACAAGGCCGTCGACCCACGCGACTATCCCCGCATCCTGGCGCTGCGTCAGCGCATCGAAGCCGATCCCGCTTTTCGCTTCGCGGTCGCGATCGAGGACGGCAAGCCGGCGACAGGCAGTGGCGCGATGAAGGGGCTCGTTCCGCTCGCCGATGTCCTGCGCAACGCAGACGGCGTACTCGCGGCCTGAGACGCATGAGAACGGCCTGCGCGCCATTGGTTGCGCGCAGGCCCCTCTCCGCTCAGGGCGTGCGGGGGCTTTCGTTGAAGGCCCGGACTGCTGCAGCGGCAAGATCCCCGACGGATCTGGAAGGATCTGACATCATACGAGCCACGATCCCTCCAAGTCTCGCCTTCGCAGCTTCGGCCTCGTCTCCAGCAAGATCTGGGTCGCTTCTTACGGTTTCCCATGCTCGGGCGTGGATGGCCTCTGCGATGAGCATCTCCTTTGAGTTCAAGACGCCGGGAACACGGAAATCGAGGGGCAGCATAGACAGGGTCTCGGTGAACCCGCGCTAGATAGTCCTCGCATTCCGAACGGCAAGGGCCCCGCCCTCGGTCGCCAGGGCGGGCTCGACTGGATTCCGGCTCTCCGCTGCAGCGAGAGTGCGAGAAGCACGTCAATCGGATGGAGCCCGGCACACGGGCGAGCCTGACCGGCCCCGAATGTGCATGATGCGGACTAATGCTTTGACAGCACCGGGCGCGACGCGCTCAATCCCGCGGCAACCGGAAACCGTGCCATGCCTCGCCTTGCCTTGACGTCGACTGCTCTCGCCACAGCGCTGCTGCTCGCGCTACCGGCGTCAGCCAAGACGCTGAAGCCCGTCCGCAATGTCGAAGCGACCGAGGATTTTGCCGGTAAGAAGCCCGACAAGGCAGCCAAGGATGTCAGCGGCCTGGCCTGCCTGCCGGCGAATGGCGAGGAGCGGCGCTGCCTCCTGGCGAATGACGAGAACCGCTCGGCCCAGTTCGCTATCCTGACCAAGGGGCGCATCAAGCCTGCCGGCGTGGTCGAGCTGATCGGGGACAGCCCCTCCCCGACTGCGCTCGGCGCGATCCCCGCGTCCCCTTGTCCGACGACTGGCGGTTATGGCGAGTTCGATGGCGAGGCGGTTGCGTATGCCGCGCCCTATTTCTACGTCGCCGGTTCGCATGGCTGCTCGCGCAACAGCAGCGAGTTTCGCCTCTCGTCCTTCCAGCTCGCTCGGGTCAAGGTCGACACGGCCGGCAACCCCATCGGCCAGGTTGAACTGACCTACCGCCTGAGTGATCAGTTGCGTCGTGCCGGCGAGGTTGCGCCCTTTTTCGGCAAGCCCCTGACGGATGGCAACGGCCTGAACATCGAAGGCATCGCGACCGCTCATGACAGGCTCTGGATTGGCCTGCGGGCGCCGTCGCAGAACGGTCGCGCTTTCCTGCTCGAAACAAATCCGGACGAACTCTTTGCGCCCGGCAATGAACCCGCGCAGGGCACCCCGACTGTGATCGCTTTCCCGGCTGGCCCGAATCGCGGCGTGCGCGACCTTGCCGCGCTGCGGGACGGACGCCTGCTGGTCCTGGTCGGCCCTGCGCAGGAACAGGACGTTCCCTATGGCCTGCTGCTGCTTGACCCTGCCGCGCCCCAGTCACCGAGGGATCTCGGCACACTTGCACCGCCAAAGGATGCCAAGGCAGAGGTCGTGACCATTCTCGAGGAAAGGCCTGGTCGCCTGCGCTTCCTGATCGGTTATGACGGCGTCAAGAATGGCCGATTCCAGGAATACGAGCTGCAACTGCCATGACAATTTCCTTCCGGTCTCGCCTTGAGGGCGTAGTGACACGCTATCGCGCCGAGGTCGCCTCACGACGCGAACATCTCTCGCTGCTGCGCTGGCAGATCGCCGCGGGGCATGCCCTCGACGAGCGCGACACCTTTCCGGGCCATGTCACCACCAGTGCGATCGTTCTGTCGCCGGATCACGCCCAGGTGCTGCTGATCGACCATGTCGTCATCGGTCGCTGGCTGCAGCCAGGCGGCCACTACGAGCCGGCCGAAGCATTCAACCTTTCCGCTGCGCGCGAGGCCGTCGAGGAGACCGGCGTCAGCAGGCTTGCGCTGCATCCCTGGCATCGCGGCGACGATCTGCCCTTCGTCATCGACAGCCATGACGTCCCCGGAAAACCCTCGCGCGGCGAGCCGGACCATATCCACCACGATCTGCAATACCTCTTCATCGCCGATCCCGTGGTGCCGCTCGTCGCGCAGCTCGAGGAAGTTCACGCCGCAGCCTGGAAGCCTGTCGCCGAACTCGCCAGCATTGCGCCGCTCGTCGCAGCCCGCCTCGCTTCGGTCGCGGTGCGCTAACATTGTTGGCGCAACGAAGAGCGTAACTTTATTACAGTATAGAAACCCGGACGATTTCGCCATTCGGCATCGATTCAGTGGAGATTCTCACTGGACCGCTGCCGGCAGGCCGTAGACGCTCTTGCAAATCATTTGCATCTGATGGATCTTCGACCATCGATATCCGGGGACTGACCGATGCTGCCGAAGTTTGCCGCCGTTGCTCTTGCCTTGAACGCCCTTTCCGCCAACGCCTTCGCCGCCGACCTGCCCGCACGCAAGAGCGCACCTGCCGCCCCGCCGATGCTCTCGGCCTGCACCGATCGCGAAAGCATCCCGACCGACGCCTTCGGCTTCACAACCGGCTCCGATGTGGCGGATGTCGGATCCTTCGGGCCGAGCCTGACCTATGGCGGCGGCTTCGGCACGCGCAGCGGCCGGTCGAACGCCCACGGCGCACAGCTCCAGGGCTCCTACGGACTCTTCCCCTGTTTCGAAATCGGCCCCTACCTGCTCGGCGGCGACACCAACGCCTCTGCCGGCGGGATCGGTGCGGATTCGAGCAGTTATGGCGCCGGCGTCGAGATGAAGTATCGCCTGCTCGGTCGCGACCTGAACGGCATCGGCCTGACGGTGGTGCTCGATCCCAGCGTCAATCGCACGGATCCGGACGGCGCCGGCCGCTTCACGACCTTCAACACCGGCATCCGCCTCTTCGCCGACAAGACGCTGGTTCCGGGCAAGCTCTACGCCGCGCTCAATCTCTCGCAGGACATGACCTGGACCGGCCCGGATCCCTATGGCCGCTCCTCGACCTTCACGGTCTCCGGGGCGCTGGCCTGGCAGGTCGTCGACGGCATCTATCTCAGCGGCGAGGTCCGCCATCTGCGGCGCTACAACGATCTCGGCTTCGACAATGAAGCGGGCTACGCCACATTCGCCGGCCCCGGCGTCTACTGGCAGGCGACGAAGCAACTCGCACTCTCGGCCGCCTACAACGTCCAGGTCGCCGGCAAGGCCAAGGGCGAACCCGGCAATCTCGACCTCACCAATTTCAGCCAGCACCTGGTCAAGGTGAAAGCCGCCTACAGCTTCTGATCAGCCGGGATTGATCAGCGGAGCAGCGAGCGGCCGGTCATTTCGTCCGGCTGTTTCAGCCCCATCAATGCCAGCAGCGTCGGCGCGACATCGGCAAGCCTGCCATCGGCCAGCGCCTTCGCATCGCTACCGATCAGCATCACGGGCACCGGAAACGTCGTGTGGGCGGTATGCGGTTTGCCGGTCACCGGATCGACCATCAACTCGCTGTTGCCGTGATCGGCCGTGACGAGCATGGCACCGCCCATCTGCTCGATTGCCTTGGCGATCCGGCCCAGGCCCGCATCGACGGTTTCGACGGCCTTGATCGCCGCCGAAAGCACTCCGGTATGCCCAACCATGTCGGGATTGGCGAAGTTCAGCACGACGAGATCGTATCGCCCCGAATTGACCGCCGCGACGGCGCGGTCCGTCAGCTCCGGCGCCGACATTTCGGGCTGCAGATCATAGGTCGCGACCTTGGGAGACGGCACCATCACCCGGTCTTCGCCGGGGTAGAGGCGCTCCTCGCCACCATTGAAGAAATAGGTCACATGCGGATATTTCTCGGTCTCCGCCATGCGGACCTGCATCCGCCCTGCCTTGGCGACGGTCTCTCCGAGACCGTTCGAGAGCGTCTGCGGCGGAAACAGCACTGGCATGACCTTATCGAGTTCGGCGCTGTAGGAGGTCATGCTGACCGCCCTGGAAAGCTTCGGCACGCGCGCCCGAGCAAAGCCCGAGAAATCCGGATCGAGTACCGCGGCCAGAATCTCGCGAATCCGGTCCGAGCGAAAATTGAAGCTGAGCAACCCGTCGCCGTCGCGCATGCCGGCATATCCAGCCATCACGGTCGGAACGATGAACTCATCATTGACGCCCTCCGCATAGGCGCCGGCGACGGCTTCCCCGGCCGTCGCGAAGGCCTTGCCCTCGCCCAGCACCATGGCGCGCCAGGCCTGCTCGACGCGCTCCCAGCGATTGTCGCGATCCATCGCGAAATAACGGCCCGACAGGCTGCCGATCACCGCCTCCTTCGGCAGGGCCGCGGCGAAGTCGCGTACATATTCTGCCGCCGATTGCGGTGGGGTGTCTCGCCCATCCGTGAAGACATGGACGCAGACCGGAATACCCTGCCCGGTCAGAATCCGGGCCAGCGCCACGGCGTGATCCTGATGGGCATGCACGCCGCCGGGCGAGACGAGGCCAAGCAGGTGGCAGGTGCCCCCTGTATTCCTGAGTTTCGCGACAAGCCCGGTCGCGTCCAGCGCCTGCGCGATCGACATGTCCTGGATCGCCTGGTTGATCCGCGGCAGGTCCTGCATGACGACGCGCCCGGCGCCGAGATTGAGATGGCCGACCTCCGAATTACCCATCTGGCCTTCCGGCAAGCCGACATCGAGGCCCGAAGTCTTCAGGAAAGCGCGCGGCGCACTAGCCCAATAGCGATCGAAATTCGGCGTGTTCGCCAGCTTCACCGCATTATTGGCTTCATCCTCGCGCCAGCCCCAGCCATCGAGGACCATCAGCATCACGGGGCGGTTCGACATGCGGCAACCTGTGGGCATCAAGGAAAAACTGCTTGTGCGGATATCACGCACCGCGCCGCCAACGCGAGTGCTAAGAAAAAGCACCGATCCCCGATCCTACGGCAAGGGAACCACCCATGGCGCTCAAAGCCCTCGTTTTCGACGCCTATGGCACCTTGTTCGACATCCAATCCGTTGCCGGCGTCACTGACGAGGCGTTTCCCGGCCATGGCGAAACGATCACCCAAATCTGGCGGCTGAAGCAGCTCGAGTACACCTGGCTCAGGGCGCTGATGGGCCGCTATGAGGATTTCTGGACGGTCACGCGCGACGCGCTCGACTTCACGTTGGCGACACTCGGGCTGGTGGCGACGCCCGATCTGATCGCCAGAATTGCGGCAGCCTATGACGCGCTCGCGCTCTACCCGGAGGCAAGGCAAGCACTCGAGGAGCTCGCGGGCTTACGTCTCGCCATCTTCTCGAATGGCAGCCCGGCCATGTTGAACCGCCTCGTCGCCCAGGCCGGCATCGACGAGTTGCTGGAAACCGTGATCAGCGTCGACGAGATCGGCGTCTACAAGCCGGATCCCCGTGGCTATGAGCTGGTAGAGACGCGACTGGGCCTTGCCCGCGAGGAGATCCTCTTCGTTTCCTCCAACGGCTTCGATATCGCCGGCGCCAAAGCCTATGGCTTCACCGTCGCGCGCATCGAACGCATTCCCGCAACGGCTTTGCGCGCCGAGCTGGCGGCCCCCGGCGGGATCGGCCCCACTACACTGTTCAAGGCTCTGCGTATGCAGCCGGAACGGCTCGGGGCGGGCGCCGACCTCACTATCGCCAGGCTGACGGATCTTGCAGCTTACGCGACGAAACGGCGGTAAGACCCGCTCGATCACCCTGCGCCAGGAGACCCAATCGATGATCAAGTTCTACTATCATCCGTCGCCAAACCCCGCGAAGATCGCGCTCTTCCTTGAGGAAGCCGGGCTGCCCTACGAGATGGTGCCGGTCGATACCCGACGTGGCGACCAGTTCAAGCCCGAGTTCCTGGCGATCAATCCCAATGCCAAGACGCCAGCCCTGACCGATGACGACGTCACGATCTTCGATAGCAACGCGATCCTGCTCTATCTCGCGGAGAAGACCGGCAAATTCCTCCCCGAGAGCACACCCGCGGCACGAGGCCAGATGCTCTCCTGGTTGATGTTCGTCGCCACCGGCATCGGCCCCTATTGCGGACAGGCCGTGCATTTCACCCGTTTTGCGCCTGAGAAGATCCCCTACGCAATCAACCGCTATTCGCGCGAGGCCGAGCGGCACTGGGGCATCATCAACGACCAGCTCGGCAAGCATCGTTACATGCTGGGAGACAGCTACACGCTGATCGACATGTCGGTCTGGGGCTGGTCGACGCGCGCGGCCTTCGCGCTCGGTGAAGAGGCCTTCGGCAAGCTGACCAACGTCAAGCGCCATCTCGATGAGATTTCCGCTCGCCCCGCCGCTCAGCGCGCGGTGGCATTGAAGGATCAGTTCGCCTTCAAGACGGAATTCGACGAGGAGGCGCGCAAGTTCCTATTCCCGCAGAACGCCCATCTCGTCGGGTGAGCCAAAGCCCCGGCGGGCCGGCTCACGCCGGCTCGCTCAGGCCGCGATCACGAAATCGAACCGGCCGAGACGCCCACCTTCGGCAGCGCGGATATCCATCAGCAGCGCGCGGTCGAAGATGCCATCGCGCGCATTGCCGGGCTCGCTCGGGAAATAGAGCTGGGTCGTCAGGACCGGCCCCTGCCCCGCCCGGACCTTCACATGGAAATGCCGTGTCCGGCCGGGATAGAGGCCCGGCATGCGGGTGATGAACTGGTACCGGCCCTGCGCGTCGGTGAACTGGTGGCCTCGGAAGAGAAAGCCCGCGTTGTCGTAGTCGCCGCTCGCATTCGCATGCCAGAGATCGACCAGGGCTCCGCCGACCGGGCGGCATTGCGGCGTCAGCACGAAACCGGAAAGCACCAGCATCTCGCCTGGCCCATCTCCGCGCAGATCCCGCTTCAGCGGTGAGGATGCTGTGAAATACGGTCCCTCGGTCTGGCGCCTGGTAACAGCCGCCCTGCCCTCGCAGGCAGGCGTCATTGGAAGTTCCGTTCCTTCGGCCCGGGCAGGTTCGGGACGAGACAGCGCCGCGAGCCCGGCGGCTGCGAGCGCGGAAGCGACGAGATCACGGCGGTTGAACCCAATCTGCGGCATCGCGCACTCCCATCCAGGCCCCTAACTCAGTGCCCCTCTCGTCGGGTGAGAGTCGGAGCCTTGCCAAAATATGGACGCAGCGTTCCGGGAAAGCAGTGGCAGAATGGCCCGTTTCACGGCACTGTGACCGCCGATTCCGCGTGCTCCGGTCTGGGTCGCGACGCGGCGAAGGAAACCGTATGCCGACCGATATCGAAATTGCCCGCGCAACCGAACTCACGCCCATCGCCAGCATCGCCGAAAGGATCGGGATTCCCGACGAGGCCCTTCATCCCTACGGCAAATACATCGCAAAGATCGACGGCGCCGCGATCCCGGATTTCGAGGAGCGTCCGAATGGAAAGCTGATCCTCGTTACGGCGATCAGCCCGACGCCCGCCGGCGAGGGCAAGACCACCACGACGGTCGGCCTCGGCGACGGCCTGTCTCGCCTCGGCAAGCGTACCATGATCGCGCTGCGCGAACCCTCGCTCGGCCCCTGCTTCGGCATGAAGGGCGGCGCCGCCGGCGGCGGCTATGCGCAGGTCGTGCCGATGGAGCAGATCAATCTGCATTTCACCGGCGATTTCCACGCCATCACCAGCGCCCACAACCTGCTCGCTGCGCTGGTCGACAATCATATCTATTGGGGCAATGCGCTCGACTTCGATGCCCGCAATGTCGCGTTGCGCCGCGTCATGGACATGAACGATCGCGCCTTGCGGCAGATCGTGTCGTCGCTGGGCGGCAATGGCAACGGCTATCCACGCGAGGACGGCTTCGACATCACTGTCGCCTCGGAAGTCATGGCCATCTTCTGCCTCGCCCGCGACCATGCCGATCTCGAGGCCCGGCTCGGCCGCATCGTGGTCGGCCGCAGCCGCGACAAGCGCGCGATCACGGCTGCCGAGCTGAAGGCGACCGGTGCGATGAGCGTCCTGCTCAAGGACGCGCTCATGCCGAATCTCGTGCAGAGCCTGGAAGGGACGCCAGCCTTCGTCCATGGCGGCCCCTTCGCCAATATCGCCCATGGCTGCAACTCGGTGATCGCCACGCGCGCCGCCCTGAAGCTCGCCGATTATGTCGTGACCGAAGCCGGTTTCGGGGCCGATCTCGGCGCGGAAAAGTTCTTCGACATCAAGTGCCGCAAGGCCGGCCTCAAGCCGGCCGCGGCGGTCGTGGTCGCGACCGTCCGCGCATTGAAGATGCATGGCGGCGCAGCCAAGGATGCGCTCGGCCAGGAGAACCTGAAGGCGCTCGAAGCCGGGCTGTCCAACCTGACGCGCCATGTCGTCAACATCCGGAAATTCGGCGTTCCGCCGATCGTTGCGATCAACAATTTCGACAGCGACACCCATGCCGAGCATGAGCTGATCCGCCACTATTGCCGCAACCATCTTGGCGTCGAGGCCGTCATCTGCCGGCACTGGGCCGAAGGCGGTGCGGGGGCCGAGGAGCTGGCGCGCAAGGTCGCCGCACTGGCCGACGACGACGAGGCGGATTTCGCGCCGCTCTATCCAGATGCCATGCCGTTGCGCGACAAGCTGCAGACCATTGCCGAGGAGATCTATGGCGCGGCCGGCATCTCCCACGACGCCAAGGTGGGCGCACGCTTCGCGGAGCTGGAAGCTGCGGGGCATGGACACCTTCCCGTCTGCGTGGCCAAGACCCAATACTCCTTCTCGGCCGATCCCACGTTGCGCGGTGCGCCATCGGGCCACATCGTCCCGGTCCGTGAACTTCGCCTCTCGGCCGGGGCCGGCTTCGTCGTCGCGATTTGTGGGGACATCATGACCATGCCCGGTCTGCCCCGGGAACCCGCCGCCGAACGCATCCATATCGATGCGGAAGGACAGATCGAAGGCCTCTTCTAAGCTTTTGCGACTGGATTGGACACTGGCACGGGTGCTTTCTAGCTTCACCCGTGCAAGCATCGTGACAGAAACAGGCCGAATCAAACGCGTCGCATTACGACATCCAGTTAGGTTCGGCGGAAGCTGTCGGGGCACTGCTCAGGATGAGGGCGAATATCGCGCGGCCGGCCTTCACCTCGGGATTGAGGGGCCGGGTTCTCGTCTTGACCCTGGCTGCCCTGCTTGCGGTCGCTATTCCCTCGACCGCGGCTTTTCTCTGGATCGTCAACACGACGATCGAGAAACTCGGCACGCTCTTCGCCGAGAAGCAGATCCTGTTCGATCGCTATCGCGGGCTGGAATCCCTGATGCGGGAGGTCTCGCTGGCCGAAACGGTGGCGCGCTCCCCAGCCGTTCTCGCCTGGGCGGCAGATGAGAACGATCCCGAGAAATCCGAGCGCGGGCTCGCCGAACTTGAGCATTACCGGCTCTCGTTCAAGGATCGCAGCTATTTCGTCGTGCTCGACGGCTCCGGCAACTACTACTTCAACGACAAGCAGAACACGTACGAGACCGCCCGCAGGCGCTACACCCTCTCACGCGAGAACCCGCGCGACGGTTGGTACTACAAGACGGCGGCGCTCGGATCCGGCTGCCACCTCAATGTCGACCACGACGACAATCTCAAGGTCACCAAGGTCTGGATCAACTGCATCATCAGCAAGGGTGACAAGCAGCTCGGCATCATCGGTACCGGCGTCGATTTCAGCCAGTTCATTCGCGAAGTCGTCGATATCCCGCAGGTGGGCGTGCAGAGCATCTTCGTCGACCGCAACGGTGCGGTGCAGGCGCATCGCGATCCGCGCCTTGTCGACTTTCATAGCCTGACAAAGGACCTCAAAGCCAAGAAGACGATCTTTGCCCTTGTCGACGAAGAAGCCGACCGCGCGGCGCTGACCGGCATGATGGCTGAGGTCGCGCGAGGTGAAGCCCCCGTCCGCTCCCGGTTCATGACCGTCAGCGGCCGCGAAACGCTCGTCGGAGTGGGCTATCTCGACCGCCTGGGCTGGTTCAACATCAGCCTGATGGATGTCGACCAGATCATCGATCGAAGGCTGTTTCTTCCGATCGCATTGCTGCTGGCCACCATCCTGATGACTGCCGCCGCACTGATGACCTTGCTGTTCAAACGCAGTGTTCTCGACCGGCTGGCGCGGATGGAAGCCTCCGTGATGCGCGTCCGCGCCGGCTCGTTCACACCATCCGATACTGACGCCGGCCATGATGAGATCGGCCGCCTGTCGCGCGCCCTCGAAGAGATGGCACGCGCGGTTGGCGACAATACCGACCGACTTGAGGCAATGGTACGGGAGCGCACCGAGACGCTCGAGCATCTCGCCCATCACGACCCGCTTACCTCGGTATTGAATCGGCGTGGCTTCGAAGGGGCCTTTGCTCAGGAGCAGAACCGGGCCCTTCGCACGGGGCGTCCGACAGCGCTCGCCCTGGTCGATCTCGATGACTTCAAGACGATCAACGATACCTATGGCCACCAGGCCGGTGATCGGGTCATCATCGAGGTCGTGCACCGCATGTCCGCCGTGCTGCGCAACTATGATATCTGCGCGCGCTGGGGCGGCGACGAGTTCATCCTGCTGATCGCCGACAGTTCGCTCGCCTCGCTTTCGGCGATTGCCGCCAAGATCGTCAGCGAGATCAGGGCAGCCCCGATCGAACTGGGTGGGGCGCAGGCGATCACCGCGACCGTGAGCATCGGCGCCTGCATGGTCGGCCCGCTGGAAACCCTGTCGAGTGCGGCCGCCCATGCCGACGCCGCACTCTATGCCGCCAAGCATGGCGGCCGCGACACCTTCGTCGTCTACGACCCCGCGCTGCACGGCCAGGCGGGCCATCCAACGCTGCGGTTCGGCTGATCAGGCGAAGGCGAGCTGCACCTTCATCGCCCGCGACTTGTCGCCAGCCAGTTCGAAAGCCTCGACCGCCCGCTCGACCGGGATCGACGCCGTCAGCAGCGGAGAGAGATCGATGCTGCCCGATCCGATCATCGCCACGGCCCAGTCGAACTCCTCATGGAAGCGGAATGAGCCCCGCAGATCGAACTCCTTGGCGACCAGCACGTTCATCGGCAAGGTAAAATTGCCGCCGACGCCGATCTGCACAATGACGCCGCCGGGCCGCACCACGTCGAACGCGCCCGTCAGCGCGTGCTGGTTACCAGAGGCCTCGAACATCACGTCGAAGGTGCCCTTCTCCGCGCCGTACTCCGCCTTGAGCCGCTCCGGTTCCGCCATGACGTTGATCGCGCCCGTCGCGCCCATCTTCAATGCCGTCGGCAGCGGACCGTCGACAACGTCGGTCGCGACGATCTCGGAGGCTCCCGCTGCCCTGGCAGCGACCACGGTGAGCACGCCGATCGGCCCGGAGCCGGTCACCAGGACCCGCTTGCCGAGGAGCGGGCCGGCGCGCTTGGCGGCATGGAGGCAAACCGAAAGCGGCTCGGCGAAGGCGGCCTGCGCCGCCGGCACATGCGCGGGCACCTTCACCGCCTGCCGCTCCTCGACGACGAGCACATCGCGAAACCCGCCCTGGACATGGGGGAAGCGCATGGCGCTGCCATAGAACAGCATGTCGGTGCAGTGTTGCTGCTGGCCTGCCTGGCAGTAGCGGCAACGCCCGCAAGCCCGGCTCGGATTGACGGCGACACGGTCCCCCGGCCTGACCCGCGAGACCTCGCCGCCGACCGCCTCGACCGTCCCGGCGATCTCGTGGCCGAGGATCATCGGCTCGCGCACGCGGATCGTACCGAAGCCACCATGCTGGTAGTAGTGCAGGTCCGAGCCGCAGATGCCGCCCGCCTCGATCCGCACGCGCACATCCAGCGGTCCGAGTTCCGGCACGGGCCTTTCCTCGACCCGCAGGTCCTTCGCGGCGTGGATGACGACTGCGCGCATGGCGGTTCTCCCAGGGAAGGCCTTGCCGGATTCGGCCGATCTGCAATTGTCTAATCGATTGAAAGATGCTTACCCAAGCTATGCGGGCCCGCGCAAATCGAATCTCATCGGCCATACCTGCGCCATCGAGGATACGCCATGTCGCTTTCGCTGTTCAGCCTTGAAGGCAAGATCGCACTCATCACCGGTTCGGGCCAGGGCATCGGCCTCGCCATGGCCGAAGGACTGAGCGAAGCCGGGGCACATGTCGTGCTCAACGGCCGCGACAAGGGCAAGCTCGGGGCCGCACGCGCCGCGATCGCCAATTCCGGCCGCAAAGTCTCGATCTCTGCCTTCGATGTCACCGACCAGGAGGCCGTCGAGGCGGCCATCGCCACGATCGAGGCCGAGGTCGGGCCGATCGACATCCTGATCAACAATGCCGGCACGCAGAAGCGGGCGCCCTTTATCGAGTTCCCCGCCGAGGACTGGCATTACCTGATCAATACCAATCTCCATTCGGTCTTCTATGTCACGCAGGCCGTGTCGAAGCGGATGGTGCCGCGCGGCCGGGGCAAGATCGTCAATATCGGCTCGGTGATGAGTGAGCTCGGCCGGCCCACAATCGTGCCCTACACCGCCACCAAAGGCGCCGTGAAGATGATGACACGCGGTCTCGCCGCCGAGCTCGGCAAACATAACATCCAGACCAACGCGATCGGCCCCGGCTACATCGTCACCGAGCTCAACAAGGCGCTGATCGCCGACGAAACCTTCTCGGGCTGGGTCAAGAGCCGGACGCCCGCCGGGCGCTGGGGCGAGACGAAGGAGCTGGTCGGCGCCGCGATCTTCCTGTCATCGGCTGCGTCCGACTATGTCAACGGCCATCTGCTGATGGTCGATGGCGGCCTGACATCGGTGGTCTGACCTCCGGTTCAGCCCGCAGCACTGGCCTCGCTCTGCCGCATCCGGCTCGGCGGCAGACTATGGAAGCGCCCCCAGGCGCGCCGCAATTGCCGCGGTGAGGCAAAGCCGGCGCGTTCCGCGACCGCCTCGATGTCGAGACGGGAACCCGTCAGCAATTCTCGCGCGACGGCAACCCGCATCCGATTGACGTATTCGGTGACGCTCATGCCCGCATGTTCGTTGAACAGGCGCGAGAGATTGCGCGGGCTAGTTGCCGCGGCATCGGCAAGCGTACTCACCGACCAGTCGCGCACCGGGTCCGCCGCCACCGCATCCTGTGCCCGGTGCACGGAAGGGTGGATGTGATTGCGGCCTTCGAGCCAGGGCGAAAGCTGCGGATCGGCACCGGCGCGCCTGAGATAGACGACGAGATAGCGTGCAACCGCAAGCGCGCATGCATGCCCCGCCATCCCCGCCACGACATGCAGCATCAGATCGATACCGGCTGTAATCCCGGCGCTGGTCAGGCGGTCGCCATCCTCGACATAGAGCCGGTTCTCAAGGATTCGGGCCGCCGGTGCAGCCTCGGCGAGTTCCCTGAGGCAGTCATAATGCGTGGTGCAATCATACCCGTCGAGAAGCCCGGCGCGGCCCGCCAGCAGGGCTCCGGAGCAGATCGAGATGAAGCGGATGCCCGGGCGAACCGCCCGCCGCAGCCACTCAACGATCTGCCCCTCATGAACCGCATCCTCCTCCCGGCTCGAGCCCTGAGGGCCAAGAGGCGCATCGGCACTGCCGGGCAGGACAAGCAGCGAGCCGCCTGGCAGAGAGGCTGGCAAGGGACCGATGGCTGTCACGCCAAGGCCGATCGAACTCCCGACATCAGGCAGCGGCCCGACATAGGTCACGGTGAAGCGCAAGGCGTCCTGTTCCAGATTGGCCCGGCGCAGCACCTCAATCGGTCCGGCGACATCGAGCAGCAGCACGCGCGGTGGTACGAGCACATAGACCGGCACCCCGACGGGCTGCTGCTCACGCGTCATGCTGCCAGCTTCTTGCTGCGCTGAGCGAGAGCGTCCTCGACCGTGGCGATGCGCGCAAAGCGATCGGCCAGAACAAGCTCCGTCCGCGCCCGGATTTCGGCTGCGCTCCACTGGCGGCCGGCGGCATCGGTCATCGGGAAGGTCAGGGTCGCCTCACCGACATAATCGACCTCATAGCCGAGGTCAGAAGCGTGGCGCGTCGTAGTCTCGCAGCACTGCTCGGTGCGGATGCCGGAGACGATCACGCGGCGAATTCCATTCTCGGTCAGCCAGACATCGAGCCCACTGCCGACGAGTGCGCTGTGCCGCCCCTTGCGAAAGACGGCATCCGGTTCGATCGTGAGCGGCGCGAGGGTTTTCACGTAGCCGGAACTCTCGGCAAAGGGACCGGTCGGGTCGACGTGGAAAATCTGGACGACGGGGATGCCGGCTGCCTTGGCTCCGTCGACAAGCGCCTGAAGCCGCGTGATGAAGGGCGGCACATAGGTCTCTTCAAAATAGGCACGCTGCCGGAAGGATTCCTGAACGTCGATCACGAGCAGGGCGGTATCAGAGGACATTTTGCATCTCCCACTTGAGGTATGGGCTGATGCTAAGGCACTGAGCAACTGACGAAATACCAAATCGAGACGAAGGGCGGACAAATCACGCCATGACGATAGATGACGCCCCTCTCTCTCGGCAAGCCTGAGCTAGCCCCCGTTTTTCTCCCTCGCCTTCCTCGCCAACCTCTCGAACTCGGCGCGCATCGTTTCAAGCTTCTCCTCATCGAGTTCCTCAAGGTCGAGCAGCTCCTCCCTAGCCCCCTCAAGCCGAAGAATAAGCTCGTCGAGCTTGATCTGCATCGCCGCGGTGTCCCGGTTCTGGCTGTTCTGGATGATGAAGACCATCAGGAAGGTGACGATCGTGGTCGATGTGTTGATCACGAGTTGCCAGGTGTCATTGAAGCCGAAGAAGGGCCCCGACAGCGCCCAGACGACGATGACCGCGAGGGCCAGGAAGAAGGGCCTGGGGCTTCCCGGCCAAATGGGCCGTGCTCTGGGAAAGGCGCGTGAAGAAGGAGCGTTCCGCGATCGCAGAGCGGCTCGATGCCATGATTGCTTCCCTCGGATGCTGAACGGTTACATTCAACAACACGGGGCGGGCCGGTCCGTTCCCGGCGCTTGGGAACGGCTGCGATCTACATCAGGGTGTCAGGCGCTGGGCGTGCCAGGAAATATGTTGCGCCATGAAGGTCGAGACGAAATTGTAGGAATGGTCGTAGCCATCCCGCATGTTGAGCTCGAGCGGAATACCGGCACTGACGCAGGCCACCTCGAGCAGCCAGGGCCGCAATCCCTCCTGCAGGAAGCCATCGGCGGTGCCTTGGTCAACCAGGAGATCCTTGACCCGGTGGCCGTCCGCGATCAGCGCAGTACTGTCATAGCGCCGCCAGGCCGCCTCGTCGGAACCGAGATATTTCTCGAAGGCAGGCCGCGACCATCCCGCCGTCGAAGGCTGCGTGATCGGTGCGAAGGCCGAAACCGAATGGAACCGGTCAGGATTTTTCAGCGCGAGGGTGATCGCGCCATGCCCCCCCATCGAATGGCCGAAGATCCCCTGCCTGCTCATGTCGACGGGAAAATTGTGAGCGACGATCTCGCTCAACTCTGTGAGGAGATAGCTCTCCATCCGGTAGTTTCGGGCATAGGGCTCCTGGGTCGCATCGAGATAGAAGCCCGCGCCGGAGCCGAATTGCCAGTTATCGGGCTCGTCCGGCACGCCGTCGCCGCGTGGCGATGTGTCCGGGCAGATGATCGCGATGCCGTTCGCGGCTGCGGCAGCGCGGTACTCGCCCTTGTCCATGACGTTCTGGTGCGAACAGGTCAGCCCCGACAGATACCAGAGCACCGGAACCGGGCCATCTTCGATCTGCGGCGGCAGGAAGATCGCGAAGGTCATCGGACAGGCGCAGACCGCGCTCTCGTGTCGGAAGACGCGCTGCGAGCCGCCGAAGGCCTTGGAGTTCGAGAGGAGTTCCATGATGTCCCTTTCGGTCGTTAGCGACGCGCAGTCCAAGCCCAATCCCACATCATCACCCCTGCCGCGGTGAAGCGGAGATCAGGGATGATGGCGGGTTTCCATGGAGGGTCGATGCGGCGGAAGAGCGGCCAGCTCAGTACACGACGACCGAGCGAATCGACTTGCCCTCATGCATCAGGTCGAATCCGTGATTGATCTCGTCCAGGCTGAGCTTGTGGGTGATCAGATCATCGATGTTGATCTTGCCCTCCATGTACCAGTCGACGATCTTCGGCACATCGGTGCGCCCGCGCGCGCCGCCGAAGGCGGTGCCCTTCCAGACCCGCCCGGTGACGAGCTGGAACGGCCGTGTCGCGATTTCCTTGCCGGCTTCGGCGACCCCGATGATGATCGATTCACCCCAGCCGCGATGGCAGCATTCCAGCGCCTGTCGCATCACGTTGGTATTGCCGGTCGCGTCGAAGGAGAAGTCGGCGCCGCCGGCGGTCAGATCGACGATCGCCTGCACCACCTTGTCATTGCCGATCTCGGCCGGATTGATGAAGTCGGTCATGCCGAATTTCTCGGCCATGGCGCGCTTGCCCGGATTGATGTCGACGCCGATGATCTTGTCGGCGCCGACCATGCGGGCGCCCTGGATGACATTGAGGCCGATGCCGCCGAGCCCGAAGACCACGACATTGGCGCCGGGCCAGACCTTGGCGGTGTAGATCACCGCGCCGATCCCCGTCGTCACGCCGCAGCCGATATAGCAGATCTTGTCGAAGGGCGCGTCCTCGCGAACCTTCGCCAGCGCGATCTCCGGCAGCACCGTGAAATTCGCGAAGGTCGAGCAGCCCATGTAGTGGAAGACCTCGCCGCCATCGCAGGAGAAGCGCGAGGTGCCGTCCGGCATCACGCCCTGGCCTTGTGTCGAGCGGATCGCGGTGCAGAGATTGGTGCGGCGCGACAGGCAGCTTTTGCAGCTGCGGCATTCCGGCGTGTAGAGCGGAATGACGTGGTCGCCGGGCTTCAGCGTCGTGACCCCGGCGCCGACCTCCCGCACGATGCCGGCGCCCTCATGGCCGAGGATCGCCGGGAACTTGCCTTCTGAATCGAGCCCGGAAAGCGTGTAGGCGTCGGTATGGCAGATGCCGGTCGCCATCACCTCGACCAGGACCTCGCCCGCCTTCGGGCCGCCGATCTCGATGGTTTCGATGGTCAGCGGCTTTCCGGCCTCCCAGGCAACGGCGGCGCGTGTCTTCATGGTCATATCCTTGCAGAAGGCCAGCGCGAGCGGCGATGGCGCGTGGGCTGGAAGCCTGGTCAGTGGAGGCGTGTCCCGACTGCGAACGCCTCGGCCAAGCACGAATAGGGCGAAGGGATGGAGGCTTTGTCAACGCGCGCCCGGCAGCATGGCGCAGTTCCGAAATGCAGACGGCGCGGATCGATGATCCGCGCCGTTCCCTACGAAGCTGGAGAACCAGCTGGTCAGTACTTGCGCACGACCGGCGCCTGGTAGGCGATCGGAGCCGGAGCCGCGCAGCAATCGGGATCGCCGAAATTCCAGCGCATGCCGATCCGGAAATCGTGGCTGTCGATATCCTTGGCCTTGAGGGGGCGGGCGGTTTCCGAAAGGAAGGCGTTCCGGATGATACCCGACTGAGCGTCGCCGAGATTGAGGTAGCGATAGCCGAGTTCGAGCGTCAGATTCTTGTTCACCTCATAGCCGAGACCGGCCATGAGCGCCCAGGCAAGGCCCGATTTGGTGCCGGTGCCGGCCGTTCCCAGCGTCGACGAAACCGGCCCGAACGGCTCGTTGGCGAAGACGATGCCCTGGTCCGTCAGTCCGCTGATGCGGTTCTGCGCGACACCGATACCAGCGCCGATATAGGGCGTCAGGCAGTTCCAGGTGCCGAGATCGACATAGGCGTTGAACAGGGCCACCATCGAGGACAGGTTGCCCTTGTAGGTGTTGGTCTGGTTGCCATTGGCGAACGGATTGAAGAGCTTGTCGCTGACGCCGATCTGCGAGGCACCACGATACTCCCAGGTGCCATCGACACGGAACCAGTTATTGAAGCGATAGCCGATACCGACACCGCCGAAGAAGGCCGTCTCCTCGGTCTTCCCGAAGAACTGGCCGCCAAAGGCCTGGACGTCTTCCTGGTAGAATTTGTCGATCGACTGCACGCCCACCCCGACATCGCCGCGCAGATACCAGCCGGACCCGATCGTTCCGCGCAGGGCAACAGGCTCAGGCGGTGGAGGCAGCAGAGGGGCGAGGTCGGCAGCGGAAGCCACCACGGAGCCTCCGAAGGCCATGGCGCCCGCCAGTGCGAGAATTTTCAGGCTGCCCATGGCAGAGTCCCTCGAGTTTGCGCGACGCGATACGCAGCTCGCGCGTGTTACCGACGGGAAGGACCCTGGCACGAATTCCTTAAACGACGCTTAACCTTACCGCTTAACCACGAAATCTCGCGCCGATGAGCAAAGCCTGCGCATTCCAAAGATGGAATGCGCAGCGATCTGCCCGAGCTCCAGGATGATCTTTGGCCGAAAACGTACCGGCCGAATGCGTCAGGCAGCGGCCTTCGTCACTGCATCGACGATGTCGTCAACAGCGCGCATCACCAGGTCGCGGTCGTCGCCCTCGGCCATCACCCTGATCACCAGCTCGGTGCCCGATGGGCGGATGACGAGACGCCCGCTATCGCCGAGCATTTGCCTGGCGGCCTCGATCGCATTGACGACCGGCTTCTCCGTCAGCGGCTGGCCCTGCTTGTAGCGCACGTTCTTGAGGATCTGCGGCAGCGGCTCGAAGCAATGGCAGACTTCCGAAACCGGCTTGTCCATCCGCTTCACCACCGCAAGCAGCTGCAGCGCGGCCACGAGCCCGTCGCCGGTCGTCGCATAGTCGGAGAGGATGATGTGGCCGGATTGCTCGCCACCAAGATTGAAGCCGTTCGCGCGCATATGCTCGAGCACATAGCGGTCACCCACGGCGGTGCGCTCAAGGCTCAGCCCGAGGCCGGCGAGATAGCGCTCCAGCCCGAGATTGGACATCACGGTCGCGACGATGCCAGATGCCGAGAGACGGCCGTCCTCCTGCCAGCTGCGTGCGATCACCGCCATGAGCTGGTCGCCATCGACGGCATGTCCCTGCTCATCGATGATCAGCACGCGGTCGGCATCGCCATCGAGCGCGATGCCGATATCGGCACGCAGTTCCCGCACCTTCTGCGCCAACGCATCCGGCTTGGTCGAACCGACATCCTTGTTGATGTTGAAGCCGTCCGGGTCGACACCGATCGCGATAACCTCTGCCCCGAGCTCCCAGAGCGCCTCGGGCGCGACCTTGTAGGCCGCGCCATTGGCGCAGTCGACGACGATGCGCAGCCCATCGAGGCTCATGTTGCGCGGCAGAGTGCGTTTGGCGAATTCGATATAGCGCGCATGGGCACTGTCGATGCGCTTGGCACGGCCGAGCATCGCAGCCTCCGAAAGCTGCGTTCCGAGGTCGGAATCGATCAGCGAGGCGATCTCGCTCTCAACCTCGTCATTCAACTTGTAGCCGTCAGGGCCGAACAGCTTGATGCCGTTGTCCTCATAGGGGTTGTGCGAGGCCGAGATCATCACACCGAGATCAGCGCGCATCGAGCGCGTCAGCATCGCGACCGCCGGCGTCGGCATCGGACCGAGCTGCAGCACATCCATGCCGACCGAAGTGAAGCCGGCGATCAGCGCCGTCTCGATCATATAGCCCGAGAGTCGCGTGTCCTTGCCGATCACCACGCGGTGGCGGTACTCGCCACGCCGGAACGCGATACCGGTCGCCTGGCCGACCCTGAGCGCCAGATCGGGCGTGATCACGCCATTGGCGCGGCCGCGGATGCCGTCAGTTCCGAAGTATTTGCGCGTCATATCCGATCGATCCAGATGGCGGCCATGATGGGAGCTTCGCGGACAACCGGGGCGCGGTTGCAACCAGCCTGCTCCCGGCCTTGTTGAGTTCTTCTATAGCGGGACGAGCGTTCCGCCTTCTCACGTTTTATGACGAATTTTATCATGGGCGACGCGGCCAGAAGGAAGACGGAAACGATCGGGCTCTCGTCCGCACTCCATCACACGCGACGGCTCCGCCTCAACCCTTGATCGCAGGCAAAGAAAAAGGCGGCCAGCATGGCCGCCTTCATTTGCGAGGTCCGGCTCAGGCGGCTCAGACCAGCGGCTGCGGCTCCAGACCAGCGTCGGGCTCGCCGCGCTTGCGGCCACGGCCCGCACTCGGCACCGCCGAACCGCGCGGCGCCGACGGCGTATCGTCAGCATCACGGGACGGGCGCTTGCCGGCGATCAGGTCGCGGATCTCGTCGCCGGTCAGCGTCTCGAATTCGAGGAGCGCCTCGGCCACGTGGACGAATTCCTCATGATGTTCGTTGAGGATCTTCTTCGCATCCAGATAGCCCTGGTGAACGAGCTTGCGAACTTCGCTATCGATCTTCTGCGCAGTCGCCTCCGACACGCTCTGGGTACGCCCCATCGACATGCCGAGGAAAACCTCTTCCTGGTTATCGCCATAGGCGACCAGGCCGAGCTCATCGGAATAACCCATCTGGGTGACCATGGCCTTGGCCATCTTGGTCGCCTGCTGGATGTCACCGGTGGCTCCGGAGGTGATGTTCTCCTTGCCGAAGGTGATCTCCTCCGCAACGCGACCGCCCATGGCCACCGCGAGCTGCGAGGTGAACTCCTTGAACTTCATCGAATAGCGATCGCCCTCCGGCAGGAACTTGACCATGCCGAGCGCGCGGCCGCGCGGAATGATCGTCGCCTTGTGGACCGGGATGCCGGCCGGGACATACAAGCCCACGATGGCGTGGCCGGCCTCATGATAGGCGGTCAGCTTCTTCTCTTCCTCGGACATCGCCATGGATTTGCGCTCGGCGCCCATCATGACCTTGTCCTTGGCATCCTCGAACTCGGCATGGGTGACCATGCGCTTGCCGCGACGGGCCGCCAGCAGCGCCGCTTCGTTGACGAGGTTCATCAGATCGGCGCCCGAGAAGCCAGGCGTTCCGCGCGCCAGGATCTTGAGATCGACATCGGGAGCCATCGGCACCTTGCGGACATGCACGCGCAGGATCTTCTCGCGACCGGCGACATCGGGATTCGGCACGACGATCTGGCGATCGAAGCGACCGGGACGCAGCAGCGCCGGATCGAGCACGTCCGGGCGGTTCGTGGCGGCGATGATAATCACACCCTCATTCGCCTCGAAGCCGTCCATCTCGACGAGCAGCTGGTTCAGGGTCTGCTCGCGCTCGTCATTGCCGCCGCCGAGACCGGCGCCGCGGTGACGACCGACCGCATCGATTTCGTCGATGAAGATGATGCAGGGCGCGTTCTTCTTGGCCTGCTCGAACATGTCGCGCACGCGGCTCGCGCCGACGCCGACGAACATCTCGACGAAATCAGAACCCGAGATCGTGAAGAACGGCACATTGGCTTCGCCGGCGACGGCACGCGCCGTCAGCGTCTTGCCGGTGCCGGGCGGACCGACGAGCAACACGCCGCGCGGGATGCGCCCGCCGAGCCGCTGGAACTTCTGGGGATCGCGCAGGAACTCGACGATCTCCTGCAGATCTTCCTTGGCCTCGTCGATACCAGCGACATCCTCGAAGGTGACGCGGCCATGCGCCTCGGTCAGCAGCTTGGCCTTGGACTTGCCGAAGCCCATGGCGCGACCGGCACCATTCTGCATCTGCCGGGACATGAAGATCCACAGGCCGATGAAGATGACGAAGGGCAATGAATTGACGAGCAGCGCCATGAACCATGGCGTGCCCTCCGACGGAGCACGCGCCGAGACCTGGACCCCCTTCTGCGCCAGCGTCTTCAGTAGAGCCGGATCGCCATAGGGAGCGTAGGTCACGAAGCTGCGGCCGTCCGAAAACGTGCCCGAAATCTCCTGACCTGCCACCACGACATTGGAAATCCGCCCGGCTTCGCTCTCGTTGATGAGCTGGCTATAGGGGATTTCATTGGTGCTGGTGCGTTGGCTCGGGCTCTGGAACAGCGTCACGAGCGCCAAAACCAGCAGGAAAATCACCACCCAGAGGGCAAAATTACGGAAGTTCGGATTCATTCTCTGTCCGATCGGGCCGCCCGGTCCAACCGGAGAAGGCCAAGGGTTTCAGGCGTTAATCTAGGAGCGGCAAAGCCCCTTGCCAAGGGAAACAGCAGATTCGAACCAGGCTCATCGCGACGCAGGGTGAACGCCCCGTCTGCGCGGCGGTTCCGGCGTCAGCGTCAGGACACCGTCCCGATCGAGCGCGAGTACACACCCCGATAGTGTCCGCGTCATGGCCGTGCCCCGCCCCGCCGCCTCCAAAAGCGTGAATACGCACCCTTCCAGCCGCTCGAGCCGCGACAGTTCTGCATTCGATCCAGGCACCAGGGCGAGCGCCTCGGCCACAACCCGCAGGGCAATTTCCTCGGGAAGATCGACCAGGGCGCCGAAACGCAGCCGCGTCACTCCCGTCCCCTCCCCTGCCAATGTAAGCGACGGCAGCAGCAGGGCGACCTGGTGCTCTATCGCCGCATCCATGCGCGCCAGCCTCGCGGCCAGAACCGTCAGACGTTCGGCTGTCAGCCCCTCGTCGGCAAGTATCGGCATCAGGGTCCGCCAACGCGCGCGCTCAAAACGCGGATCGGCATTGCTCGGGTCACGAATGTAGGAAAGTCCCCTCGCCTCGGCAGTCGCGATGAGACGCGCTTTCGGCACGGCAAGCAGCGGACGTGCCAACACTGTGCCATTCTTGCGCACCCTGGCTCGCATGCCGGCGAGCCCGCTTGGCCCGGAACCACGCGCCATCCGCATCATCATTGTCTCGGCCTGGTCGTCGAGCGTGTGCGCCGTGACCAGCACTGCGCCACCGAGAGCCTCCGCATGTGCCGCCAGCAAGGCGTAGCGCGCCTCTCGCGCCCGCTGCTGGATGCCGGTCGCAGGTTTCGGCCCTGCCCAACGCAGGATCACATGGGGAACTCTCAGCCCGGAGCAGAGCGCGCCGACGGCTTCAGCTTCGCTCGAGGACGCCTCGCGCAGGCCGTGATCGACCGTCGCCGCATGAAGCGCGGGCCGATTGGGCTGCTGCGACCAATCTTGCAACAGGGAAAGCAGGGCAACGGAATCAGGTCCGCCCGAGACCGCAATCAGCAGGCGCGCCTCACCCGCGAGCCCGGCGAAGAGCGCAACCGCCTCGCCGGCTGAAACCGGAAGATGCTCAGGATCGCTGGAAGCGAGCGCGCTCAAGCGCAGCGAGCGCGGCGCCGTTCGCGCTCGACACCCTGCCGCACGGCATTGGAGGCGGACGGATAGTCGACGCCGACCTTGGCATAGGTTGCGCAGGCCTGGTCGCGCGCGCCAAGCCCATTCAGCGACATGCCGAGCTTGAGCAGGCTGTCGGCGCCCTTGCCGGCGCGCGGGTAGTCACGCGAGATCTTCAGGAATTGCTCGGCTGCCTCGCGATAGCGCTGGCGCTGAAAATAGCTCTCGCCGAGCCAGAAGGTGGCATCGGCGGCAAGGCGATCACGCGGATAGCTCTGCAGGAATTGGCGAAAGCCCATTTCGGCCTGTTCGTATTCCTTGCGCAGGACATAGGCATAGGCCGTGTCATAGCTGTCCTTGGGGCTCGGCGCCGCACCCGTCGCTGCAACGCTCGGTCCGCCACGCGGTCCGCCCTGCGGGAGCGCACCCTGCGGAACCTGTCGGCCGACGCCCTGAAGATCGAGCGGTCCCTGGCCACCACCGCCCGCGCCGGCGAATTCGTCCTCGATGATGCCTTCCATGCTGCCGAGCTGGCGCGGCGCCCCCGAGCCACCCGGGTGCGCGGAGGGATCGAAGGCATCATTCCGACGCGGACGCCCCGGCTGCGTCGCCGGCGGCTGGGCAGCCGGCCCCGGCGCGGCGCCGCCCGGGCGAGCGCCACCGCCACCGCGTTCGTTCAGGCGGAAATCGACATCCTCCTGGAACTTGCGGAGCTGCTCGGTGAGCCGGCGGTTCTCGAATTGCAACTGCTCGATCTGGCCGGAGAGGGCTCGGACCTGGTTTTCCAGGCGCCCGGTGCGCACGGTCAGCTCGGCTGCATCCTGCGCCGCAGCCGGCAACGCAGCCCATGCAATGGCCCCGAAGGCGACAGCAGCCAGCAGTCGCGCCCGGCTGGGTAGAAAGGCAAATTCTCGAACCATCATGAAGACCGGACTGTTTCTCTCAAGTGACGGGTTATCACACGCTGTCACCGCGGCCAAAATATGAAAAGGCCGGCACTTCCGCAGGGAAAGTGCCGGCCTCGATAGATTTCAGAAAGCCGGATGCTCAGACGCCGCCGGCACCATCGAGCACGGTCACGGACCGGCGATTCTGCGACCAGCAGGAAATGTCGTTGCAGACGGCCACCGGGCGCTCCTTGCCGTAGGAGATCGTGCGCATCCTGTTGGCCTGGATGCCGCGCGAGGTCAGATAGTCGCGCACCGTCTGGGCGCGGCGAGCGCCAAGCGAATAGTTGTATTCGCGGGTGCCGCGCTCGTCGGCATGGCCCTCGACGGTGAAGGTGTAGCGCGGGTAGCGCTGCAGCCAGGAGGACTGCTTGTCGAGGGTCGAAACGGCCGTCGGCGTCAGATCGGTCGAGTCGGTCTCGAAGAAAACGCGGTCACCGACATTCACGACGAAGTCCTGGGCGCTGCCCGGGGTGGCCGCGCCGCCGGCGCCAAAGCCGGCTTCGGCATTCTGGTCCTTGGCGCAGGCGCCCAGTGCGAGCGTGGCGGCGATGGCGGCGGCAAAACGGGCAGTGCGCGGGCTGGCGAGCGAGGCAAGCAGCATGTTGATTCTCCAGGCGGGTCTAGGTTCCGCAATCAGAAAGTCTGAAACTCAGACACATCAATGATGTGTCAACCTAAACGAGACCTTGCCAAATCAAGGCGAAGTGGCGTCATTGCGGCGTATGGTTAACCAATTGCAGCGAAATGCAGCATTCTCCGCGCTGTTGCGCGACAGCAACAGATTGCCGTCTCAGCGCGCCGTCGTCAGCAGCGGCGACCAGCTCGGATCCGAGGCGAAAGCCGGTGTCGGCACCGGCACTTCGACCCGGCCCGTGATATCGACCATGTAGAGCTTGCCGCCGGATTGCCCGCCCGGATCACGGAAGAACATGATGTACTGGCCGTTCGGCGCCCAGTTCGGTGCTTCGTTGTGGAAGCCTTCGGTCAGAATGCGCTCGCCCGAGCCGTCCGGCCGCATCACGCCGATCGCGAATCCGCCACCGCCCTGGCGCGTGAAGGCGATCAGGTCGCCGCGCGGCGACCATGACGGCTGCGAATAGGAGCCCTGGCCGAAGGAGATGCGTTTGCCCTCCCCGCCGCCGAGCGCCATCACATAAAGCTGCTGCGAACCGCCGCGATCGCTCTCGAACACCATCTGGGTGCCGTCGGGCGAGAAGGAGGGCGAGGTATCGATTGCGCCGGTCGAAGTCAGCCGCGTCGTCGTGCGCGAGCCGATATCGATCATGTAGAGATTTGCGTTGCCACCCTGCTGCAGGCTGAGCGCGATCTTCGCACCGTTCGGCGAGAAGCGCGGGCTCGAGGTCATGTCGGGGAAATTGCCGACAACCTGACGCTGACCGGTCTCGATGTTCAGCACATGCACGCGCGGCTGCTCGCCGGTGCGCTGCGCCATATAGGCGACTTCCTGCGCCACTGGCGAGTAGCGCGGGGTCACGACCGAGACCTCGCCATTGGTCAGGAAGCGCACATTGGCGCCGTCCTGGTCCATGATGGCGAGCCGCTTGCGCCGGTTTTCCTTCGTCCCTGATTCGTCGACGAAGACGACGCGGGTATCGAAGAAGCCGCCGACGCCCGTGACCTTCGTGAAGATCGCGTCCGAGATGATATGCCCGACCCGCCGGCTGTTGTTCGGGTCGGTGAAATATTGCTGCCCGTCGATCTGCTCGCCAGTGACGACGTCCCAGAGCCGGAACTCGGCACGAAGGCGACCACCGTCGCGCGAGACGCGGCCCGTCACCAACCCCTGCACACCGGCGGCCTTCCAGGCCTCGAACTGCGGCACCGCATCGAAGGCTGGATTCTTGTCGGGGTGGCGCGACTTGTCGATCGGCTGGAAATAGCCGGAACGCTTGAGATTGTTGGTGATCACGCCGGACACCATCACGCCGGCCTCGCCGCCGAAATCAGCGATCGCGATCGGCATCGGCTGGAACGTACCCTTGCGCAGGTCGATCACCAGTTCCGCGCGCGCAGCCGCCGGAACCAGCAGCGGCAAGGACATGGCCGATCCGGCAAGGGTCAGCGCATGGCGGCGCGTCAGCCCGGAACGGGTCTGGCCGGCGCCCTTGATCATGGAGTTGCGAAACATGGGGGTCACAGCACGTCCCTAGCGTCGAAGTTGACGACGACATCACGCCAGTCGTCATAGTAAGCGGCAAATTGAGCAGGAATGCGCAGGGGCGCGCAACGGCGGGTCGCCGTCAGGGCCGAATCGGCCGCGACGCGGAACAGCGGATCGGACGAGGTATTGATCACACCCGGCTGGCCCGCGAGCGATCCGTCGGTATTCAGCTTCATCCGTACCGAAGGCACGACTGCGCCCTTCGCGTTCGCGAGCCCGATCGGCACGTTCCAGCACTTCAGAAGCTGGTCCTGAATGATCCCGACAAGCTGCGCGCGAAGCGAGGGGCTGAGCTTTTGCGACGAGCCGCGCTCGGTGCCTAGCGACGCGGTGCGGTTCACCTGCGGCGCGGACGAGCCTGAGGACTGAGCCGGCTCCTTCGATTGCAGAAGCTTGGCGATATCGGTCGGGTTGAAGTTCTTCGCGATCTCCGCCTCACGCTTGGCCTTGGCCTCGGCTTCGGCCTTTGCCTTGGCGGCGGCGGCGATCTTGGCCTTGGCCTCCGCTTCGGCCTTTGCCTTGGCTTCCGCCTCTGCCTTTTCCTTGGCCGCCTCGGCAGCGGCCGCCTTGGCCTGCGCTTCCGCCTTGGCCTTGGCGACAGCCTCGGCCCTGGCCTGCGCATCAGCTTCGGCCTTCGCCTTGGCGGCGGCCTTGGCATCCTCTTCGGCCTGCTTCGCCTTGGAGGCCAGTTCAGCTTCCTCGGCGAGCTTGGCGAGTTCCTCGCGGCGCAGATCCGGCTTTGGCTCAGCCGGAGCCTCTGCCTTCTGCGGTGGCTGCTTTGCCGGCTCCGGCGGCTTGGGCTCCGGCTTCGGGGGCTGCAGCGCAGGGCGGGCTGGCGGCATCGGCGCCGAAGCGTTGTCGTCCGCGGTCTTCAATTCGGCGGGCCGCGTCGGTGGCGCAGGGGTGTCCTGCTTGGCCTCGCCGGCCTCCTTGCGCTCGACCGTCTCCGACTGGCGCTCGGCGCGCTGGACCGGCTGTTCCTGCACCTTCTCGGCCTTGCGCTCGCCACGCGTGACCTGGTTCAGGGCACTCGGATCGACCATCTCGACGGCGATCGCCTCTTCGTTCTCCGGCAGGGGGTTCGGCGACGAGAACGCCAGCAGCCCCGCGACGAGAAACGTCACGTGGCCGAGAGCGGAGAGCGCGATTCCCGGTTCGGAGGTGGAGAGCTTCACGGCTGGAAATACCTCGCCTTCACGTCGTCAGCGCGTCGCGGGCTCGGTAACGAGCGCCACACGCTTGAACCCGGCCGACGTGATCGTCGACATCACCGAGGCGACGCGCCCGTAATCGACCTGACGGTCGCCGCGCACATAGATGCGCTCGTCGAAGCCCTGCTTGGCGAGGCCATGCAGTTTCGTCACCAGGTCGGGCTCCAGCGTCGGCTGGTCCTGGAGGAAGATCTGGCCCTTGCTGTCGATGGCAATGGTGATCGGCTTCTGGTCGACATTGATCGGCTTCGCCCCGGTCTGTGGCAGATCGAGCGGAACGCCGGTCGCGATCAGGGGCGCGGCCACCATGAAGATGATCAGCAACACCAGCATGACGTCGATGAACGGCGTCATGTTGATCTCGGCGATCGCGCTGTGGCGGCGGCCTCGCCGGCCCCGCCTGCCTCCGGCCTTGGCACCGGTCGCTGCTGACATGCCCATCGTGCAGCCCCTTACGCCGCCAGCCGCTCGTCGATCTGCCGCGACAGGATCGCGGAGAACTCGTCGGCAAAGGCTTCGAGGCGGTTCTGGGCCTTGGCCACTTCGGCCTGCAGCTTGTTATAGGCCATCAGGGCCGGAATTGCGGCGAACAGGCCGATCGCGGTGGCGAAGAGCGCCTCGGCGATACCGGGCGCCACCACGGCAAGGGAGGAATTCTTGGAGACCGCAATGGCGGTGAAGGAATTCATGATGCCCCAGACGGTGCCGAACAGCCCGATAAAGGGGGCGGCCGAGGCAATGGTCGAGAGCACGAGCAGCTTCGATTCCAGCCGCTCGGTTTCGCGCTGAATGGTGACGTCGAGAACCTTGTCGATACGTGCCGAAAGGCTGGCGACTGAGCGCCCGCCATTCTCGAAGGAGCGCTTCCACTCCCGCATCGCCGCGACGAAGACGGCCGCCATATCATTGACCGGCTTGCTCGCGAGATCGCGATACAACTCTTCCAGCGACCGACCGGACCAGAACACCTCCTCGAAGGCATCCATATCGCGGCGGGTGCGGCGATAGAGTAGCGTCTTGTCGATGATGATCGACCAGCACCACACAGAGGCGCCGAGCAGGCCCATCATGACCAGCTTGACGACGATATGGGCGTGCCAGAACAGCGTCCAGAACGACATGTCGATCTGTGGCGCAGCCTGCGCAACCTCGGCGGGGTTCATACTGTCATCCTTTCAGACGGTCAGCGCGATCGAGCGCTGCTGATCCAATCTCCCGCCGACCAAATCGATGACCGAGGCCACGAATACCTCGCGCCACCACCGAATTTGCGAACTGGGGAACATGCCGTTCCTGTCAATTGCCTTTGAATCCGGCGAAAGATGGGCGCATCCGGGGTTTTCTTCATCAGCGACTCGTGCTGGTCGAGTTAAGCACCCAGCAAGGTTAATGCCGGGTTGACAGCGAAACGAATCGAACGCCGCGCCGCTGCTGCGGGCTCTGGAGCGGCGCGAGCGGATGCGCTGGGTCCCTCTGCGCGCGGAGCATCCTCAAAGCAAGATGGCCCGCCTCGTTGCCGAGGCGGGCCATCTCTGGCGTCAGGTTTCAGGGGGACGCGTCAGGCCGCATCCTGGTCCGGTTGGCTGCTGGGCCGGCGATCGGCCATGAACTGGTCGAACTCGGCCTTGTCCTTGGCCATGCGCAGGCGCCCCAGGAAGTCCTGGAACTCGCGCTGCTCGTCTTCGAGCCTGCGCAGGGTTTCTGCGCGGTACTCGTCGAAAGCATGGTTGCCGCTGGACGGCGGACCGCCCCAACGACCCCAGCCGCCGCCATTACCGCCGCGTTCCCCCATGCGCTCCCGCATCCGATCCATCTTCTCCTGAAGACGGCTCATCCGGTGCTCGAACCGGTTTCCACCGGCATATCCGCAAGACATGCGTCCACTCCCCCACATGAAGGCCAGGGTCGCAAGACCGAGCGGCCACCACACGATGAAGCCCAGCACCGCAAAGGCGAACCAGGCCCCTCTTCCATATTCATCAAGCCTCGCAACGATCGGCATCGATCCCTCGCGATATCAGTGAGTGTGTATGTTAGTCACATACACATTATGGGAACGCCCCCGACGGGTGTCAAGCGGCGGAGGCCGATTTCAATTCCCGGGTGCCGAGAGGCCGAGCCCCTGCAGATAGATCAGCATATTGGCTTCCAGCAATTCGGCCGCCGACATCGGCAGCGAGCGACGGCCGGCATCGGCCCGCCCGAACAGGGCCGCCACGCCATGCGACATTGCCCAGACATGCAGCGCCATCATCAGCGCCGGCGGTCGGCGACCGGCGGGCAGGGTCGCGATCAGGGCCTCGCAGGCCGCGCGCAGCATCTGGAAGGAACGATCCGCTGCAAGACGCAATTCCGGGCTGGCATCGAGCGGTACGCCAGCCTCGAACATCGCGGAATAATAGGCCGGCTGCTCATGAGCGAAGGCGATATAGGTCTGGCCCAGTCGCTGGAATGCGGCCCATGCATTGGGTTTACCCTCGTTCCAGGCGCGCGACTGCGCCGCCTCGAAGGCCTGGAAGCCCCGCGTCGCGACATCGGCCATCAGTTCGACCTTGTCGCGATAATGCCGGTAGGGCGCCGTCGGGCTGACCCCGGCCAGCCGTGCGGCTTCGGCAACGGTGAAGCCGTTCGCCCCCTTCTCTGTGATCAGCTCAAGCGCCGCCTTCACCAGCTCCTCCTTGAGGTTGCCGTGGTGATAGCCTCGTCGCTCCGAATCCGGCCGCCGTCCGATCATGTAAGGAGCGCTAACATAGCAGGCGAATGGCGTCGACGGTGTTTGCCGCCCATCACGCCTCGAGCCCCAGCCGGTGGCGCAGCGTGTCGGGAATACGCCGGGCCCGACCGCCGCCGACGCAGGCGACCTTGACCTCGGCGGTGATCAGAACCTCCTCGCCACGCAGCACGCGCTGGGAAACATCCATCGTCGCACCGCGCGCAGCCGTCGCCACGGTCTCGACGGTCAGCATGTCGTCCATCACGGCGGGCTTGAGGAAATCGATCGTCATGCGGCGCACTGCGAAACCCAATGCCGCATCCCCGTCGAACAGCTCGCGCTGTTCGACACCGAGCGCGCGGATCAGTTCGGTGCGGCCGCGCTCCATGAATCGCAGATAGGAGGCGTGGTAGACGACGCCGGAGAAATCGGTGTCTTCGTAATAGACCCGGACGGGAAGCTGGTGGATGGCGCTCATATCGCTGCGGGATTTCCGTGATGATGTTTCCCGACCTTTAGACCGGGCACGACAGCCGGAACAACCATCGCGCCTTGAAGGCGCGGCGCTATCGGGAACCTGCCGGTCTCGCTAGGGTTGGTTGGTCGACAGCCTCATAAGGAGAATTGGCATGGCCCTTTCGCTCAAGGCAATCGAGCGCCTCCTCGACAAATCAGAATTCCAGCTCTTTGCCCGTACCCGTCGCAGCACGATCGGCGCGGCAAGTGATGCTGACTTGCAGGACCTCGCCAAGCAGATCCGTGAACGTCGCGACCGGGCTCGCGGCATTGCGCGGCAGCAAAGGCGCGAGATGCGCCGCAAGGCCGAGCCGCAGGGCGCCCGCCCCGCCTCTGACAACAGCGGCACCAAGGCCAAGGCCGACGCCCTCACCGCGGCGCTGAAGCGCGTCGGTGCCGAGCGGACGCGTCGCACCGAGAAGCTGCACGCTCCGAGCCAGCGCAGCCTCGCCCGCAAGGCGCTGGTGCTGAAGCAGCGCCAGGCTGCCGCCAAGCAGCAGCCTGCGAGCCGGCAGGCCGGCAAGGGCATGAAGTCCGTGCCAAGCAGCAAGGCAGGGAAATCCGGCGCGCTCGACCATGCTGGCCAGCGCTCCGCCATGCACCGATCGAAATTTGCACGCTAGCAGCAGGCCTCAGCGCGTGCAGGGCTTCTTCATGAAGGAGCCGCACTCATAGGGTTGCGACAGCGCCTCGCGGATGCTGTCGCTGCCGGTGCCGATATCGTCGATCCGCCAGGCGCCGCCTTCGTCGATCATCCGGAACGCCACCTTCACAGGCTTTCCGAGGCTCTGGAAGCTGGCCGTGACAAGCGCCCGTCCGCCCTCCGGCTTCCCGGTCACCACAATGCGCAGGTTCTTGACCTCGCCGTCCTGACCGCTGAGGAAGGGATCAGCGCCGATATTGCCCATCTCGCCGCTTTCATCCTGATAGAGGTCGTCGCGGGCGAAGAGCGCGGCGAGGCTTTTGCTCAACAGCGTGTCGCGATGCGGCGGCCGCCAGGCAGGTGGTGCGGCCTTGGGGCCAGTGCTGGCAAGACTGCGGATCGTGGCGGCATAGGCCTGCTTGACCGTAGCCTCGGGCGTAGCCTCCGCCGCGGTGGCCCATTGCGCGGTAAAACCCGCAACCGCCGTGACGAAGACGGCGACCAGAAGGTTCCTCAGCATTCCCAGCATCACTCGTCCTCGGCCTCGTCCCCGAACAACCCGAATTGCGCCGTCTCGCGGCTCGGCTCCGGCATGCCGAGATGTCGGAACGCATGCGGCGTCAGCAGGCGCCCACGCGGCGTGCGCTGAATGAAGCCCTGCTGCAGCAGGAAGGGCTCGATGATCTCCTCGATCGCGTCGCGTGGCTCCGAGAGCGACGCGGCGATGGTCTCGATCCCGACCGGGCCGCCGCCGAAATTGATCGCAACGGTGGTGAGGTAGCGCCGGTCCATCTGGTCGAGGCCGATGCCGTCGACATCGAGCAGCTGCAGCGCCCTATCGGCGACCGAGCGGGTGATCACCGGGTCGCCATCGACGATGGCGAAGTCACGCACGCGCCGGAGCAGCCGGCCGGCGATGCGCGGTGTCCCGCGGGACCGGCGGGCAACCTCGTTGGCACCGTCATCCGACATGCCGATGCCGAGCACGCGGGCGCCGCGCGCAACGATGCCCTGCAACTCCTCGACCGTGTAGAATTGCAGGCGGATCGGAATGCCGAAACGGTCGCGCAGCGGCGTCGTCAGCAAGCCGGCGCGCGTGGTCGCGCCGACCAGCGTGAACTTGGGCAGGTCGATCTTGACCGAGCGCGCCGCCGGCCCCTCGCCGATGATCAGGTCGAGCTGGTAATCCTCCATCGCCGGATAGAGGATTTCTTCGACCGCCGGGTTGAGACGATGGATCTCGTCGATGAAGAGCACGTCGCGCTCTTCGAGATTGGTCAGCTGCGCCGCGAGATCGCCCGCCTTGGCAATGACCGGCCCCGAGGTCGAGCGGAAATTGACGCCGAGCTCACGGGCCACGATCTGCGCCAGCGTCGTCTTGCCGAGGCCCGGCGGGCCGACGAAGAGCACATGGTCGAGCGCATCGCCCCGCGCGCGCGCCGCATTGATGAAGACCTGGAGATTGGCGCGCGCCGCCGCCTGACCGGTGAAATCGGACAGCGACAGCGGCCGCAGCGAGGTTTCGCTGTCGTCGTCGCGACGGTCGGCCGTCACGAGGCGGCGGGGTTCACTCACAGTTCAATCTCCAGCTCCAGCGCGTCATGCACCGGGATGTCCCTGTAGCCGGTCTTGATAATCGCCGGAATCACGGACCGATAATGATCGATTGCCTCGGGATAGAGGCCCGACAGGCGAAAGCCCTGGCGCTGATAGAAGGTCAGCCCGGGCATGTTGTCATTGGTCAGCATCGCCTTGAGCTTCTTGGCACCCGCAGCCCGGGCGGCAGCCTTGACCGCAGCCAGCATCCGAACTGCCACGCCCTCTCCCGGCCGCAGCGAATGCAGCGCGCAGAGATAGGCGGTCTCGTCGCGTCGCGTCCAGCTCGCCAGCGCCGCCGTCTGCCCCGCAGGCGTGAACAGGCCGAGAGCATCGATCTCGGCGACGTCGTAGGTGTGCAGGTCGATCATCATCTTATGCGAGCCCCAGACCACCAGCATCAGCTGCAGCAGCTCGCTCTTATCCTCGACTGCGCGGACGATCAGGGCGTCGGCATTGCTCACTTCGCCAGTTCCTTGAGGCCCAGCTTGATCAGCTGTGCCGTCCCGGCCCCCTCGCCGGCCGCTTTCGAGGCCGCGGCCACCGCCGCCACCGCCTGCGCCTGCGGATAGCCGAGATTGGACAGGGCAGAGATCGCGTCCGCCACCGCTTGCGGCAGTTTCCTGTCCTCCAGTGCACCCGCGAGCTGCACCACGCCGGGATCGATATGGCCGAAGGCGGGCGCCTTGTCCTTGAGCTCGGCGCAGAGCCGCTGCGCCAGCTTCGGACCGACCCCGGGGGAACGCGCCACAGCCGCCTTGTCGTTGGTCGCGATCGCCGTCGCCAGCGCGCCGGGCTCCAGCGTCGAGAGAATGGCGAGCGCCACCTTGGCGCCGACGCCCTGTACCACCTGCATCAGCCGGAACCAGTCGCGTTCGACGTCGGACAGGAAGCCATAGAGCCGGATCGCGTCCTCGCGGACATGGGTCTCGATCGCCAGTGCCGCCGCCTCGCCGGGTTTTGGCAGGCGCTGCAAGGTGCGCGACGAGCATTGCACGACATAGCCGACGCCCTGCACGTCGAGGATCACGAAATCCTCGCCATAGGAATCGATCAGCCCCTTGAGCTTGCCGATCATCAGAGGCTCCGTCGCATGTGCATATCCAAGCTGTAGCGCCTCACGAGGCTGCGCGCATCTGCGCGACCAGCGCCCTCATGCCGCGATGCTGTGAATGGCAGATCGCCACGGCGAGCGCGTCCGCCGCATCCGCAGATTTTGTCTCGGCCTTCGGCAGCAACACACGGATCATCGCCTGGACCTGCTTCTTGTCGGCATGGCCGACGCCGACCACCGTCTTCTTGACGAGATTGGCCGCGTATTCGGCAACGCTGAGGCCGGCGATCGCCGGCACGACCAGTGCAATGCCGCGCGCCTGGCCAAGCTTCAGCGCCGATTGCGGGTCGCGGTTCACGAAGGTCTCCTCGACCGCGACCTCGTCGGGGTCGAAGGAACCGATCACCCGCGCAATGCCGTCATGCAATTGCTTCAGGCGCTCTGAAAGCGGGCTCGCTCCGTCGCTTTCGACGCAGCCGCAGGCAACGAAGGAGAGTTTCGTCCCCTCGCTGGTGATGATGCCCCAGCCGGTCTTCCTGAGACCGGGATCGAGACCGAGAATCCGAATCGCGTGTGCCATGCCCGCACACTAGTCTGGACACGGTTTGTACTCCATTACCGTGGTCCTGCTGAGGAGCGCCGCCGGAATGGCAAGGCGCGCGACCCGGCATGGCCTGCCCTCTATGCGCTGCGCACAGCTTGACCCTATGCTTCGACGATTGCGATCTTTCGGCGAAAGACCCGGACGTTTTTAGTGATCCAGAAGATGTCAGCGCAGTAATCCAGGGAAATACATCATGAGAACGTCGCTCTTCGTCTCTCTCGCTGCCTCGCTTGCCCTGTTGCTGCCACAGCTGGCGCCGACGGCACACGCGCAAGCTCCTAGCCCTGCCGAAGCCCGCGCCATAGCCAAGGAAGCGACGATCTACGGCTTCCCGCTCGTCGATAATTACCGGATTCAGCATTCGTATTTCGTCGATCGCAACAGCCCGGAGTTCAAGGCTCCCTGGAACACGCTCGTCAACAATGCGCGGGTCTACACCCCGGCCGACACAGCGATCCAGACGCCCAACTCGGACACGCCCTATTCCTATGTCGGCGCCGATCTGCGCGCCGAGCCGCTGGTGTTCACGGTGCCAGCGGTCGAGAAGGGACGGTATTATTCACTTCAGTTCATCGACCAGTACACTTTCAACTTCGCCTATGTCGGCAGCCGCGCCACGGGCAACGGCGCCGGGAGCTATCTCCTGGCCGGGCCCGGGTGGAAAGGTGAGAAGCCAGCCGGGATCAAGTCGGTGATCCGCGCCGAGACGGATTTCGCTTTCGTTCTGTATCGGACGCAACTCTTCAACCCCGGCGACATTGAAAAGGTGAAGGCCATACAGGCTGGTTACAAGGTCCTGCCACTCTCGCAGTTCCTGGGAAGGCCGGCGCCGGTGCCGCCACCCAATGTCAATTTCATCAAGCCGCTCACGACTGAGCAGGAGCGCAACTCGCCCGAGTTCTTCAACGTCCTGAGCTTCATCCTGCAGTTCAGCCCGACAAACCCGTCGGAAAGGGCGCTGAGGGCGCGCTTTGCGAAGATCGGAGTCGGTGCTGGCAAATCGATCGACCTTGCTTCGCTCTCACCCGAGTCGCGCCAGGCGCTGCAAGACGGCATGACCGACGCCTGGAAGACTTTCGCAGACTACAAGGAAACGCAGCTCGATACCGGCAAGCGAACCAGCGCCGACGGCTTCGGCACGCGCGCCTTCCTCAAGAACGACTACATGGCGCGGATGTCGGGAGCTGCACTCGGGATCTACGGGAACTCCAAGCAGGAGGCGCTCTATCCCGTCTATTTCATCGATTCCGCCAAACAGAAACTGAGCGGCGCCCAGCGCTACACCCTGCGCTTTGCCCCGGGGCAGCTGCCGCCAGTCAACGCCTTCTGGTCGTTGACCATGTACGAGTTGCCGGCGAGCCTGCTCTACGCCAATCCGCTCAACCGCTATCTGATCAATTCGCCGATGCTCGCCGGCTTGAAGCGCGACCCGGACGGCGGAATCACGATCTACGTGCAGAATGAGTCCCCGGGGAAGGAGCGGGAAGCCAACTGGCTGCCCACCCCGAAGGGGCCGTTCTTCGCCGCGATGCGGCTGTACTGGCCGAAGCCGGCGGCGCTGAACGGCAAATGGAAGGCCCCACCGCTGCAGCAGGCAAACTGACCGAAGGATTTTGAATCATGAACACCAGGCTCACGATCCTCGCTTGGCTAGCGACACTGGCCGCATGTGGCGGCGCAGCGGCACAAGTGCCTTCAACAGCTTCGGTCCCAGTCGGCGCGGATAACTTCATCCGCGCCGAGTCCGACCTCTACATGAGCAACATGGTCAAGGACGGTAGTCTCGGGACGTTTCTGCATCGCCGCGAACCGGCTTCGATCGACAACCAGACGGTCATCCGTCTCAATCGCGACACGCTCTATTCGGCCGCCGTCTTCGATCTCGATGCCGGCCCGGTCACGATCACGCTGCCGGATGCCGGCAAGCGCTTCATGTCGATGCAGGTGGTCAGCGAGGACCATTATGTACCGGCGGTCTATTACGGCGCTGGCAGTCACACCCTGACCAGGGCGGATGTCGGCACGCGCTATGCGGTGGTCGGCATCCGCACCTTGGTCGACCCCGCCGACCCGAAGGACGTTCACCAGGTCCACGCCTTGCAGGATGCGATCAAGGCCAGCCAGAAGGGACCAGGCAAGTTCGAAGTGCCGAACTGGGATCCGGCAAGCCAGAAGAAGGTGCGCGACGCGCTGCTCGTGCTCGGCTCGACGATCCCGGACTTCAAGAAGGCGTTCGGCACGAAGAAGGAGGTCAACCCCATTCGCCACCTGATCGGGACCGCGACGGGCTGGGGCGGCAATCCCGACAAGGACGCCATCTATCTCAACGTCACGCCAAGCAGGAATGACGGAACCACCATCTACAAGCTCACCGTCAAGGATGTGCCCGTCAACGGCTTCTGGTCGGTCAGCCTCTACAACGCCGAGGGCTATTACGAGAAGAACCAGTACGATGCCTATACGATCAACAACATCACGGCGAAGAGGAGCGATGGCGGCGCGATCGCCATCCAGTTCGGCGGTTGCGACGGCAAGATCCCCAACTGCCTGCCGACCATGAAGGGGTGGAACTACACCGTACGGCTCTACCGCCCGCGCGCCGAGATCCTGGGCGACAAATGGAAATTCCCCGAGCCGGTGGCAGTAAACTGACAAGGGCGAGGCGAGCACGCGCAGTTGCGCGCGTGCTCGCACGGCATCGATGACGTCCGCATATCGATGCCATCACAAGGAAAGGGTTGATCCCGCCGGGACTTGGGTGATGGTGGGTTGCCCCGCCTGCCTTACCTCCCCGGACCGATGACCGACCTGCTTTCCGCGTTGTTTCCCAGCCTCACCCTCTCGGGGATAGCCACCCTTCTCGGCGCAACGCTGCTCGGCGGATTGGTCCGCGGCTTCACCGGCTTCGGCTTCGCCATGGTCTTCATGCCCCTGGCGAGCCTGGTGCTGGGTCCGGTCGCGGCGCTGGGCCTGATCTGGGTCATTGATCTGCCCTTCGCCCTGCCGATCGCCGCCCGCTCGGCCAAGCGTGCCGAATGGAGCGAGGTCATCCCCCTGCTGATCGCCGCGACGCTGACGCTGCCGCTCGGGCTCTGGCTGCTGACCTGGCTCGAGCCCAGGACGATGCGCTGGATCGTCGCCGTGCTCGTTCTGGCCGCGGTGACGCTGATGGCCTCGGGCTGGCGCTATCACGGCAAGCCGGGCATCCCGCTCTCGCTCGGCGTCGGTTCGCTGTCGGGCCTGTTCAACGGCCTCTCCAGCATCGGCGGCATGCCGCTGGCCGTGTTCTGGCTCGGTGCCCAGCGCAATGACCGGCATAAGGCCCGCGCCAACCTCCAGACCTATTTCGGCCTGTCGACCGTGGTCAGCGGTGTCCTGCTCTGGCTGAAGAGCATCATCACGACCGCATCGCTTGCGATGGCGCTGCCGTTGTTTGCGATCTACGGCGCCGGTCTCTGGGTCGGCACGCATGCTTTCCGGATCGCCTCCGAAGGGACGTTCCGGCGCATCGCCTATCTCGTCATCTTCCTCAGCGCGCTGATCAGCCTGCCGCTATGGGATGGAATGCTGGGGCGTTGAACACCCGTCTTCGCCTTCGCAGGCGAGCAGCCATGTCTTGCCCCACGCGATGAAGGAGCAGGCGTCACGGCCGGGACAAGCCCGACCATGATTGTCAGGATGCGTTGGCGCCTTACGAGCCGAGCTTCGCCATGATCTCGTCGGCGATCTCGAAATTGGCGAAGACGTTCTGCACGTCGTCGTCATTGTCGAGCGCCTCCATCAGCCGCATCATCGAGGCGGCTTTCTCCTCGTCGAGCGGCGCAGTCGTCGTCGGGCGCCAGACGGGCTTGGCCGAAGCCGGCGCGCCGAGCGAGGCTTCGAGCGCCTTGGAGACTTCGTTCAGCGCATCGAAGCCGCACAGGATGGTGTGCCCGTTCTCGTCGCTGACGACATCGTCGGCGCCGGCCTCGATCGCCGCTTCCATGACCTTGTCGGCATCGCCGGCCTCCGGCGGGTAGGTGACCTCGCCGACGCGGTTGAACATGAAGGAGACGGAGTTGCTTTCGCCGAGAGCTCCACCCGCCTTGGTGAAGTAGGAGCGGACGGCCGAAGCGGTGCGGTTGCGGTTATCGGTCAGCGCCTCGACGATGACGGCGGCACCGCCCGGGCCATAGCCCTCGTAGCGCACTTCGTCATAGTTCTCGCCTTCATTGCCGGCCGCCTTCTTGATGGCGCGCTCGATATTGTCCTTCGGCATGTTTTCGGCACGCGCGGCGAGCACGGCCATGCGCAGGCGCGGATTCATGTTGGGGTCGGGCATGCCCATCTTGGCCGCGACGGTGATTTCGCGTCCGAGCCGCGAGAACAGCTTGGACCGCACCGCGTCCTGCTTGCCCTTGCGGTGCATGATGTTCTTGAATTGGGAATGCCCGGCCATCGAGGTCAGCCTCTTTTGTCACTGTGGACCTGCCAAGGCGGACCAAACTGGGCCCAGCGAGGCAATCCGCGCCTTATAAGCGGGGCTTTTGCCGGCAGGCAAGCCGCCGGCCCGCCCTGAATGACGATGCTCCTACTGCGTTTCCACGGCAGAAGCGCGGCGAGAGCAGCGTTAAGCCAATCTTTGCCGAACTGGGTCAGGGTCACTTCAAATCAGTCCCTCCTGCCAGATTGCAGCTCTCCCGACCTCATGAAATCCGTGTCCAGCATAGCCATCGCCGAACAGGACATGCGCTTCCGCGCGTTCCAGATCGGCGCCGACGATCTTGCCCTGCTGCGCCTGCAATCCGCCTTCGCCAAGGCGAGACTGCCGGGGTTGCTGCAGGAACTGCACGTCGAATTCGATCGCTGGCCGGAAACCGGCCGCGCACTGAAAACGCCCGAGGTTCATGAACTCAGGCTGGCGCATTGGATCAGGCTGGCCTCGGGCGACCTCGGGGATGGCTACCTCGAATCCGCCCGCAGCCTCGCCGCGGCCTTCTATCGTCACGGTGTTCCAGTCTACGCGGTCGCGATCTGCCACACCATCGTCTCCAACGCGATCGGCGCCGAGCTTGGTGTCGACCGCGACGGTCTCCAGAAGCTGAACGGCTTCTGGCAACATAAGCGCTTCGTCCGGGGCATTGCCATGCGGGCCGCGCTCAACAAGGCCGTACAACTGGACCTCGAATTGCTGCTCGAGACCTATGCCGACGTGCAGCGCGAAAGCCGTGAGCGCACGCGCGCCGAGATCGAGGCCTTCGAGGTCACGGTTCGCGGCGTGGTCGACACGGTCAACACCGGCGCCACCCGCGTCGAGACCATGGCGCGCGCCGTCAGCAACGTCGTGCAGGATACCGGCACGCAGGCCATTGTCGCCGCACAAGCCTCCGATGAAGCCTCGGCAAATGTCCAGAACGTCGCCAGCGCGGCCGAAGAGCTCTCAATCTCGCTGAACGATGTCTCGTCCGAAATCTCGCGCGCGGCGAACATGGCCCATGACGCCAATGCGGCCGCGATGAAGACCGACATCATCGTCAAGAGCCTGGCACATTCGGCCGAAACCATCGGCGCCGTGGTCGAGATGATCAAGACGATCGCCGCCCAGACCAACATGCTCGCGCTTAACGCCACGATCGAGGCCGCGCGCGCCGGCGAGAGCGGGCGCGGCTTTGCCGTCGTCGCAAATGAGGTCAAGCAGCTTTCGGCCCGCACGGCCCAGGCAACCGACGAGATCGCGGCACAGGTCCCGGCGATGCAGGCGGCGACGCGCGAAGCCGTCGCGGCAATCGAGAGCATCGTCGCCTTCGTCACGCAGATGGAACAGACGACGGTGACGATCGCGGGCTCGATCGACGAGCAGCGCGCCGCAACGCAGGAAATTGCCCGCAGCGTCAACCTGGCCGCGCTCGGAACGCAGGAAGTCGCGCAGGCCGCCAGCGGGGTCAGCGAGATGGCGCAGACGGCCGGCGCCAATGTCTCGGATGTCCTGGGCGTCGCGGAAAATCTGGCGAAGCAAGCCTCGTCGCTTACCTCCGCCTTCGAGAACCTCGCCCGTCAGGGCCGCACTGTCTGAACGGTTCAGGGCGGGGTGATCAGCCCCGCTCCCACGCCTCCGGCATGGCTTCGCTCAGATGCGGCCCCAGCCTGACAGCCCAGACCGCCCGGGCCAGCCCCGTTGCGTCGTCGATATCGACCGCTACGCCGGACAGCGTCCCGGGACCGGACGCAGGTTCGAGCCTCGCGCCGGGAACCTTCTGCAGGAAGCGGCGAACCGGCTCCTCCCGGTGCATGCCCAGAACGGAATCATAGTCTCCGCACATGCCCGCATCGGACTGGTAGGCGGTGCCGCCAGGCAGGATGCGCGTATCGGCGGTCGGGGCGTGGGTATGGGTGCCGACCACGAGACTGGCGCGGCCATCGACGAAATAGGCCATGGCCTGCTTCTCGCTGGTCGCCTCGGCATGGACATCGATGATGACGGCGTCGGCGACCTCGCGCAGCGGACAGGCCGCGAGTTCGCGTTCGACCGCGGCAAAGGGGTCATCGAGCGGGTCCATGAACAACCGCCCCATCACATTGACGACCAGCACGCGTGCGCCGTTGCGCGCCTCGATCACGGTCGCGCCGCGGCCCGGCGTTCCCGGCGGATAATTGGCGGGGCGGACCAGGGCCGGCTGGCGCTCGATGAACACCAGCGCCTCGCGCTGATCCCAGGAATGGTTGCCGAGCGTCACGGCATCGGCCCCGGCGGCCAGAAACTCGTCGCAGATCGCCTCGGTGATGCCGAAGCCGCCGGCAGAGTTCTCGCCATTGATCACGACGCAGTCGAGCTTCCAGCGCTCACGCAGGCCGGGCAGGCGCTCCTGAACCGCAATGCGACCGGGGCGACCGACGACGTCGCCGAGGAAGAGAAAACGCATGACGGGAACCCTGAACGAAGAAGGAGCGCTTCACTGACGCGAACGCGAACGCGAATCAACCGCAGCGGATGGATTCGCGCTCGGTCACGATCCAGTCGAGCTTGCGGTCATGGGGCTCATCGGGAACAGCCGCGATCTCCTGCGCGCCATAGGCGAGGCCGATCGCAGTGACCGCCCCGAGCTCGGTGAGCGTGCGGTCGTAATAGCCCTTGCCATAGCCGATGCGGTAACCGCGGCGATCGAAGGCCGCGAGCGGCACAAGCAGGATGCTCGGCCTTGCCTGCGGCTGTTGCGGCTCAGGCACCAGCGTACCGAAGCCGCCGGGCACGATCGGTTCCCACGGCGCCCAGCTCCGGAAAATCATCGCGCCATTCACGATGGCCGGCAGGCAGAGCGGCACGCCCTGTGCGTGCAGGGCTTCCAGAACCGGCCGGGGGTCGGCCTCGGAGCGCATCGGCCAATAGGCCGAGACGGTCCCGCCTCCAGCCAGCGCCGGCAGCGCCAGGACGCCGGCGACGATCGCCTGATCCCATTCGAGCCGGTCATCGATCTCAAGCGCGTCACGGCGCGAGAGCGCCTCGATCCGCAACTCGCTCTTGCCGCGGAGCGGCGTCGTTTGAAGGTCAGTGCGCATGGGGAAAGTGCGGAGCCACCTTGGCCGTGGAGTTTTCGATCCCGGGACACCTACTAAGTAGGTGGGCGCCATATGTCTGGGTCCAGGGACCCAGTCAGGGACAGCTCCCGAGGAGATCGTATGGGCCCGGGAATACATACTCTCACGCACCGGGCAGCCCCGCCAGAGCTATGTAGGATGCTCGCCGGCAAAGCGCCAGTGGCGAGTTGCAGCCGACGCACAGGATGCAGGCTCACGCCGCGATCAACTGTCGCACGTCTCTCGCGAGCCGCTGCAGCGCCGCCTCGAACGGCAGCAGGTCGGTGTCGATGATCAGGTCGCTGAAGGGACGCTCAGCATAGCCTTCATGCAGCATGACGCGGATGCGCTCACGCTCCTCCTTGTCGAATGCGCGACCGCGTGCTGCCGATGTGATGCCGGTATAGGAGGCACGCAGGCTGACGAAGAAGGGACGAACGCCGGCATCCGCGAAATGACGCTTGTAAAAGATCCAGGTGCTGCACCCCAGCGGATAGGCAATCACGACGACTGGCTGAACCGCGAGGATCTCGAGGCCGGTCCTGACCACGGATCGGCTCGTCTGCAGGATTGAGCCATACCAGGGCAGATCCGGATCGGAATGGTCGTCACCGTCGATGAAGCCGCCACCGAGCTCCGCGGCGAGGCCCTTGCCGAGTGTCGTCTTGCCCGCGCCGATCGGGCCGCTCAGGAAAATCGCATAATGCTGCATCGGCGCTGTTTCACCGAGAGAACGCCTCCGGGCAAGCGGCCCCCCGTGGATCGGCTGCCAGGCTGCCCGCACCCGTCCGTGCTGGATCACGCGGTCGGTCAGATGGGGATAGGCGATGCCGTCGCAGGAGGTTTCAGCCGACCGGACTTGGGATCAGGCTGCGCGCCACGCTTTCGATACGCTCTGCCGCAGTGACCAGCGCTTCTGCGGCGCGCTCCTCGACCTCGCCCAGGCGCTGATCGGCCGAGCCGGCATCGCCGCGCACGGCGGCGAGCATGTTCTCCAGCGTCGCGACGCGTTCCTTGAGCTCCGACACCTCGTCGGCGACCATCAGCGCGGCCATCACATGCAGACGCATGTCGCCGATCTCGCCAAAAGCCTGGCGCATTTCATCGATCTTGCCGTCATAGAGATTGGCGAGCCCTTCGAGATGGGCTTCCTCGCCGTCGCCGCAGGCCATGCGATAGGCCTTGCCCGCGATCGTGACATTCACCTGCGGCATCACGCCCTCCGTATTCAGTGCTCGCGCGCCTCGGCGCGGGCGATCACGTCGCCCACCGCCCCCAACGCCTTTTCCAGCCTGCGTTCGACGTCGCCCGCCGCGGTTTCGACCTGGCCGACGCGCGCGATCGCGCCATCGAGCTCCGCTGCGAGCCGGGCCCTGTCGTCCTGCATCAACGTCAGCTCGGTTTCGAGATTGGCCCGTCCGCGCTCCGCCTCGATGCGTCGGCGCGCAGCCGCCTCGAGTTGCGCGAGTGCGCTATCGAGTCGCGCAAGCGCATTGTCCAGCATCAGGCTCGCCACGGTCGTCTCCTCCCTTTCAGTTCGAAGCCGGCTCCATGATTCGCGAGCCTAAAGCAGGATGTGAGCAAGTGGGAAACGCTTTCGGGCAGATATTCGCAGCTCTCAACTGTGATAGCAGCCCCCTGATGAATTGACTCCGGGAGAGCGGGCATCCTATCGAGCACCCGCACGAAAACGATGCCCCGAAAGCCTACCGGACCGTCGCCCTCATGCCCTTCCGGCATGGTTCGGACGCGGGACGCGCCCTTCCGCCCGCCGGAGCCAATGACACCATGACCACGATCGACCGCGCCCAGCACGACAAGCTCGCCAACGCCATTCGCGCCCTGGCAATGGATGGCGTCGAGCAGGCGAAGTCCGGCCATCCCGGCCTGCCGATGGGTGCTGCCGACGTCGCAACCGTGCTGTTTACCCGCGTCATGAACTACGACGCCGCCGATCCGCGCTGGCCGGATCGCGACCGCTTCATTCTCTCGGCCGGTCACGGCTCGATGCTGCTCTACGCTCTGCTCTATCTCACGGGCACGCCGGGCATGGGCCTCGACGACCTCAAGAAGTTCCGCCAACTCGAGTCGAAGACCCCGGGGCATCCCGAAAACTTCATGACTGTCGGCGTCGAGACCACCACCGGCCCGCTTGGCCAGGGTCTCGCCACGGCAGTCGGCATGGCCATGGCAGAGCGCATGCTCGCCGCCGAATTCGGCAAGAAGGTCGTCGACCACAAGACCTATGTCCTGGCCTCCGACGGCGACCTGATGGAAGGCATCAGCCAGGAAGCGATCGCGCTTGCCGGCCACCACAAGCTCAACAAGCTGATCGTTCTCTGGGACGATAACGGCATCTCGATCGATGGCCCGCTCTCGATCTCCGACTCGGTCGACCAGGTCGCGCGCTTCAAGGCCTGCGGCTGGCGCTCCGAGCGCGTCGACGGCCATGATCCCGATGCGATCGAGGCCGCGATCCGCCGCGCCCAGAAGTCGAACAAGCCGACCATGATCGCCTGCAAGACCGTGATCGGCTTCGGCGCACCGAAGAAGGCTGGCACCTCCAAGGCTCATGGCGAGCCGCTTGGCGCCGAGGAACTCGCAGCCGCGAAGGCCAAGCTCGGCATCACCGGCGCAGCCTTCGAGATTGCCCCCGACGTCCTCAAGAGCTGGCGCGCCTTCGGCTCGGCCGGCCACCTCGCCCACAAGGACTGGCTCGTCCGCTTCGAGGCGCTGTCGCCACGCAAGCGCGCCGAGTTCGAGCGCCGCCTCGCCCATACGATTCCGGGCAAGCTCGACAAGGTGATCGTCGCCCACAAGAAGGCCCTTGCCGCCAACCCGGTCACCGTCGCGACCCGCAAGGCCTCTGAGCTCGCCCTCGACGTCATCGTGCCGGTGATGCCGGAGCTGGTCTCGGGCTCGGCCGACCTGACGCCGTCGAACAACACCAAGGCGAAGGGGCTGGAAGACTTCACGCTCAAGACCCCGAAGGGCCGCTACATCCGTTACGGCATCCGTGAACACGGAATGGCTGCCGCGATGAACGGCATCACCCTGCATGGCGGCTTCCGCACCGCCGGCGGCACCTTCCTGGTCTTCGCCGACTACGCCCGCCCCTCGATGCGTCTGGCGGCCCTGATGGGCCTGCCGGTCGTCTATGTCATGACCCATGACTCGATCGGCCTGGGCGAGGACGGCCCAACCCACCAGCCGGTCGAGCATCTCGCCTCGCTTCGCTCGATGCCGAACATGCGCGTGCTGCGCCCGGCCGACGCGATCGAGACGGCGGAAGCCTGGCAGATCGCTCTTGAGCGGACCGGAGGGCCGACCGTGCTGGCGCTCTCGCGTCAGAATCTCGCGCAGCTCCGCACGGATGGCACCGCGACCAACCGCTCGGCCAAGGGCGCCTATGAGTTGCAGGCGGCCGCGGGCGGCAAGGCGCAGGTCTCGCTCTTCGCGTCCGGCTCTGAACTCGAGATCGCCGTTGCCGCCCGCAAGCTCCTGGCCGAGAAGGGCGTCCGCGCCCGTGTCGTCTCCGTGCCCTCGCTCGAATTGCTGCTCGCTCAGGACGAGGCGACGCAGAACCAGATCATTGGCGAGGCCCCAGTCAAGATCGCGATCGAGGCAGCCGTCCGCTTCGGCTGGGATGCGGTGATCGGCCATGACGGCATCTTCGTCGGCATGGCTTCCTTCGGCGCCAGCGGCCCCTACAAGGACGTCTACAAGCATTTCGGCATTACGCCCGACGCAGTGGTCGAAGCCGCATTGAAGCGGCATAACGGCTGAGTTTTCACGCGGACACTTGCGTTTGGCCATGCTTTGGCCGATTTGCCCGCGTGAATAACGGCCAACGCGCCGTGAAACGGCGAAGGAGAGGATTGAGATGACGGTCAAGGTGGCGATCAACGGCTTCGGCCGCATCGGGCGCAACGTTCTGCGCGCGATCATTGAGTCGAAGCGCAAGGATATCGAGGTCGTGGCGATCAACGATCTCGGCCCGGTCGAGACCAACGCTCATCTCTTCCGCTTCGACTCCGTCCATGGCCGCTTCCCCGGCACCGTGACAGTCTCCGGCGACACGATCGACGTCGGCCGGGGACCGATCAAGGTCACGGCGATCCGCGATCCCAAGGACCTGCCGCACAAGGCGCTCGGCGTCGACATCGCGCTGGAATGCACCGGCATCTTCACGACCCGCGACAGGGCGGCCGCCCATCTCGCCGCCGGCGCCAAGCGCGTGCTGGTTTCGGCGCCCTGCGACGGCGCCGACCTGACGGTGGTCTTCGGCGTCAACAACAACGCCCTGACCAAGGACCATCTCGTCGTCTCGAACGCCTCCTGCACGACGAACTGCCTCGCGCCGGTTGTGCGCGTGCTGCAGGACGCGGTCGGCATCGACAAGGGCTTCATGACCACGATCCATGCCTATACAGGCGACCAGCCGACGCTCGACACGATGCACAAGGATCTCTATCGCGGCCGCGCTGCCGCGTTGTCGATGATCCCGACCTCGACCGGCGCCGCCAAGGCGATCGGCCTCGTCATTCCCGAGCTGAAGGGCCGTCTCGACGGGACCTCGATCCGCGTGCCGACGCCGAACGTCTCGGTCGTCGACTTCAAGTTCATCTCGAAGCGCAAGACCACGGTCGAGAAGATCAACGAGGCCATCATCAAGGCCTCGAAGCGCGGCCCGCTCAAGGGCATCCTCGCGGTCACCGACCAGCCGAACGTCTCGATGGACTTCAACCACGATCCGGCTTCGTCGACCTTCGCGCTCGACCAGACCAAGGTGCTGGACGACAAGTTCGTCCGCGTCCTGTCCTGGTACGACAACGAGTGGGGCTTCTCGAACCGCATGAGCGACACCGCCGTCGCGATGGCGAAGCTCATCTGACGTAACGGCCGGCGGGACCCGGCGCGCTGCCGGGCCCCGCCTGACCCTTCTCGAATGAACGGAAAGCGCATGACCAAGATCGAGCCGACCGTCGCCGCGCCGGCGAGCCCATCCGAGCCCTTCATCGCTGCGCCCAGCGCGACGGGAGCAACGGTGACGGCTCTCTCCGCAGCCAGCCGGAGCGAGGAGGCGGCGCCAACCGCGGAGCCGCGCAAGCTCGACCAGCTCTCTCGCATCGAAGACAAGGCTGCGCGCATCGAGGAGAAGTTCGCCCGCTACGAGGCCGTCTTCACCCGCGCCGAGGCCTCGCTGGAGCGCAGTGCCGCCAAGGTGGAGACAGCGACCGGCGCCATGGACTTCGCGGGAATCCGCCAGGAGGTCGCAGCGTTGCGCGAGCGCGTCGACGCGACACCGCGTTCGGCAACCCTGTTCACGACCGCCCTCGTCACTGCCGTTCTCACCGTGCTGCTCACCATCCTGGTGCTGAAATTCGGCGTGCCGGGTCTGTTTCCGGGACTTCTGCCGCGATGAGCTTCCGCACGCTCGACGACGCCGATCTCGCCGGCAAGCGCGTCCTTGTCCGTGTCGACCTGAACGTGCCGATGGACGCCGGCAAGGTCACCGACACGACACGCATCGACCGTGTCCTGCCAACCATTCGCGAAATCTCGCAGAAGGGTGGCAAGGTCATCCTGCTCGCGCATTTCGGCCGGCCAAAGGGTCGCGATCCCAAGGATTCGCTGAAGCCGGTCGCCATGGCGCTCGCCCATCGGCTTGGCCAGCCGGTGATCTTTGTCGATGACTGCATCGGTGACGACACCGCCAAGGCCGTCGCCGCCGCCAAGAGCGGCGAAGTCCTGCTGCTGGAAAACACCCGTTTTCATGCGGGCGACGAGAAGAACGACGCCGCCTTCGTCCGGGCGCTCGCCGCCAATGGCGACATCTTCGTCAATGACGCCTTCTCCGCCGCCCACCGTGCCCATGCTTCGACCGAGGGCCTCGCCCATGTCCTGCCGGCCTATGCCGGCCGGACCATGCAGGCCGAGCTGGAAGCGCTGAGCGCCGGGCTCGACAATCCCGCCCGCCCGGTGATGGCGATCGTCGGCGGCGCCAAGGTCTCGACCAAGCTCGAGCTGCTTGGCAACCTGGTGAAGAAGGTCGACGTCCTCGCCATCGGTGGCGGCATGGCCAACACCTTCCTCGCCGCACGCGGCGTCGATGTCGGCAAGTCGCTCTGCGAGCATGATCTCCTCGCGACCGCCCGCGAGATCGAGGAGAAGGCCAGGGCCGCCGGCTGCGAGATCATGTTGCCGGTCGATGCGCTGGTCGCCCGTGAGTTCAAGGCCAATCCCGGACACCGCGTCGTGCCGATCACCGAGGTCGCTGCCGACGAGATGATCCTCGATGCCGGCCCGCTCAGCGTCGCCGAGGTCGTGCTCAAGCTCGACACCGTCAGGACGCTGGTGTGGAACGGCCCCTTCGGCGCCTTCGAGCTGCATCCTTTCGACACGGCGACGGTCACCGTCGCCAAGGCTGCGGCCGAGCGCGTCAAGGCAGGCAAGTTGGTGGCAGTCGCTGGCGGTGGCGACACCGTCGCAGCGATGAACCATGCCGGGGTTGCCGACGAGCTGTCCTATGTCTCGACGGCGGGTGGTGCCTTCCTCGAATGGATGGAAGGCAAGGCCCTGCCGGGGGTCGAAGCGCTGCGGGCGCGGTGAGCCGCAACGCTTTCATCGTCCTGTTCCATGCCTGCGCGGCGGCGCTGGCGGTACTGGCGACCTATCTGCTTGCCGATATCCTCGGTTGGCCTGGCGCGCGTTGGTTGCCGATCGGCAGCGTCGGCGTTCTGGCAGTAGGCCCGGTGAATCACTGCGCCTCAGCCATCCACGAGCGCCTGTTCGGCTGAGACCTTCCGTCAGGAGCCCGCCGGTAATCGAGGCACGCGAACCGTCGGACGGCTCGCGATGAGCCATGCCGCAACAGCAACTTCGCCGAGCAGGCGAGGTGATTGAGGTGCGAGGCCGCGAACCGCATTCACGCTGCGGCCGCTTTCGCTTTGCCATCGCAGGCCATCCGCACTAAATCCTCCCCGAACGCTTCTAAGCCCAAAGGGAGGACCAAAGTGGCCCGCATCACGCTTCGCCAACTGCTCGACCATGCCGCCGAGAACGATTACGGCGTGCCCGCCTTCAACATCAACAACATGGAACAGGCACTGGCGATCATGGCCGCAGCGGACGCGACCGATGCGCCCGTCATCATCCAGGCCTCGCGCGGCGCCCGCTCCTACGCCAATGACATCATGCTCAAGCACATGATGGACGCCGTCACGGAGATCTATCCGCATATCCCGGTCTGCGTTCATCTCGACCACGGCAACGAGCCGGCGACCTGCATGACCGCGATCCAGGCCGGCTTCACCTCGGTGATGATGGACGGCTCGCTCAAGGCCGACGGCAAGACCCCAGGCGACTGGGACTACAATGTCGGTGTGACCAAGACGGTGACCGAGATGGCTCATCTCGGCGGCATCTCGGTCGAGGGCGAGCTCGGTGTGCTCGGCTCGCTGGAAAGCGGCGAAGGCGAGAAGGAGGACGGCCATGGCTTCGAGGGCAAGCTCTCCCATGACCAGCTCCTGACCAATCCGGAGGAGGCCGTGAAATTCGTCGCGGAGACCAAGGTCGATGCGCTCGCCATCGCCATGGGCACCTCGCACGGCGCCTACAAGTTCACGCGCAAGCCCGACGGCGCGATCCTCGCCATGCATGTCATCGAGGAGATCCACAAGAAGCTGCCGAACATGCATCTCGTGATGCACGGCTCCTCTTCGGTGCCGCAGGACCTGCAGGACATCATCAACCAGTATGGCGGCAAGATGCCCCAGACCTGGGGCGTGCCTGTCGAGGAGATCCAGCGCGGCATCAAGCACGGCGTGCGCAAGATCAATATCGACACCGACAATCGCATGGCCATGACCGGCCAGATCCGGAAGATCCTCTCCGAGCATCCCGGCGAATTCGACCCGCGCAAATATCTGAAGCCCGCCATGGAGGCGATGACCAAGCTCTGCACGTTGCGCCTGCAGGAGTTCAACACCGCCGGACAGGCCTCGAAGATTAAGCGCGTCGCGACCACGGCCGAGATGGCCAAGCGCTATGCCAAGGGTGAACTCGACCCGACCTTTGCCGGCAACAGGGCCGCGTAGGACACCCCACTCGGGCGAGTGGGCCAGCGCGACGCAAGGTTGCGACCCAGACCCGAATGCATCGAACAGAAACGCCCGGCTTTCGCCGGGCGTTTCACGTTCAGGGGCGGCCATGGCAACTCAGAGACAGGCGCCGCGGACATGCGCCGGTTTCGTCCCTGCCCTTCCGGGCGCCCTGCTTTTCTGGTTCAAGGAAAGGCCCGTCTGGTCGCGCCCCCCCTGCGCGGCCTGCCTTACTGCCGCGGTAGTGCCCGATGTCGATCGTCTTTTCCGCGCTGGTCGCGGTCTTTGTCGGCTTTGCCGCCTCCGTGGCGGTCGTGCTTGCCGCGGCGCAGGCCATTGGCGCGACGCAAGCGCAGACAGTGTCCTGGATCGTCGGGCTCGCCATCGCCAAGGGGCTTGCCAGCATCTGGCTGTCCTGGCGCCATCGGATGCCGATCATTTGCGCCTGGTCCACGCCCGGTGCAGCACTGATTGCGGCCGCAAGCGGCTTTGATCTCGCGGCCGCGATCGGCGGCTTCCTCGCCGCGGCCGCCCTGATGATGCTGACCGCCACCTTCCGGCCGCTCGGCGCGTTGATCGAGCGGATTCCGATGACCATCGCCTCGGCCATGCTTGCCGGCGTTATCTTCCGCTTCGTGGTCGCGGTCTTCGACGAGATGAAGCTGCAACCCGCCCTTGTCCTGACGCTGCTCGCCGTTTTCCTGGTCGCGCGCCTGATCAACCCGTTCCTCGGCGTCATCGCCGCGCTCTCCGCCGGCCTGGCGCTGAGCTTTGGAACCGGGCTCGCGACCCTGCCCAGCGGCAACATGGCGCTGACCGAGCTCGTCCTGACCTGGCCGCGCTTCGACCTGACCGCGATCATCGGCATCGGCATCCCGCTCTATCTCGTCACCATGGCGGCGCAGAACCTGCCGGGCTTCGCCGTGCTGCGCGCCGCCGGCTATCATCCGCCGACCGCGCCCAGCCTGTTCGTCACCGGGCTGATGTCCTTCATCACGGCGCCGACCGGCGCGCATATGGTCAATCTCGCAGCGATCAGCGCCTCGATCTGCACGGGCGCCGACACTCATCCCGACCCCAAGCAACGCTGGAAGGCCGGCATCGCCTACGGTCTGTTCTGGCTAGGCATCGCCGCGACGGCCGGTCTGCTGCTCGCGCTCATCATCGCCATGCCCAAGGCGCTGATCGTCGCGGTCGCGGGGCTCGGCCTCATCGGCTCGCTGACAGGCGCGCTCGGCCAGTCCATGGCCAAGGATTCCGAGCGCTTCGCCGCCGTCATCACCTTCGCCGTTGCGGCGTCCAGTCTCTCGCTTTTCGGTGTCGGCTCCGCTTTCTGGAGTCTCGTCGCCGGACTTGCGGTCTTGACATTGGACGCTCTCGCAGGCCGTTTGCGCGCAAGATCATGACCATGACATCTTCACAGACCCGCCTCATGCTCGTCACTCCGCCTGTCGCGGATGCCGAGGCCATGTCATTCCGCCTGATGCAGGCCTTCGCCGGCGGCGACGTCGCCGCCGTGCTGCTACGCCTCACCGAGGGCGACGACCGCAGCCGGATCGAGCGCGTCAAGCGCATAGCCGGCCCCGTCCAGTCCAACAGCGTCGCGCTCGTCGTCGAAGGTTCGGCGCTGATTGCGACACGCGGTGGCGCCGATGGCGTCCACCTGGTCGAGGGCCCGGAGGCGATCCGCGAGGCTCGCTCCAGCCTGCGCGATGAACGCATCATCGGCGCCGGCGGCCTGCGCGCCCGCCACGACGCCATGGATGTCGGCGAGGCCGGCGTCGACTACGTGATGTTCGGCGAACCGCGGCCTGATGGCTCGATGCCGCCATTGCCGGCAGTCGTCGAGCGCGCCACCTGGTGGGCGGAGATCTTCGAGACACCATGCGTGGCCTATGCACCCGACGCGGCATCCGTGCCGGCGCTTGTCGAAACCGGCGCCGAATTCGTCGCGCTAGGTGAATGGGCCTTTGGTGACGATCAGGATATCCGCGCGCTTGTCGAGGCCGCCAATGCGGCGATTGCCGCCTGCGCAACCCGGAAGGCCGGCCGGTGAGACGCCTTCGGCGCAGCCTGCTGCTCGTCGGGCTGGCGCTCGCGCCGGCCAGCCTTGCATCGGCCGCCGATATCGACCTCGCCTATGGCGCCTTTCAGGCCGGCCACTATCGCCGGGCTCAGGAAGAGGCGCTGAAGCGCATAGAAGCGGACAATACCGACGCCGCGGCCATGACACTGCTCGGCGAAATCTATCGCCTGGGTCTGGGCGTCCCGGAAAACACCACGGCCGCCACCGAATGGTATGAGCGCGCAGCCGACCGTGGCGACATCAACGCAGCCTATGCGCTCGCCATCGCTTTGCTCGACCAGCGCAACAGCAAGCGCGACCCTGCCAAAGCCGGCCAACTGCTGGAACGTGCCGCCGCAGCCGGCCATCCGGCTGCCAACTACAACCTGGCCCTGGCGCTGCTTGCGATAGGCAAGGAGACCGACGACAAACGGGCCGTTGCGGCTATCGAGATCGCTGCGAAGGCCGGTATCGGGGATGCCGAACACGCATTGGGCGTGCTGTACAAGCAGGGCCGCAGCGTGCCGCAGGACAATACGAAGGCGGCCGAGTGGATGGCAAAGGCGGCCGAGAGCGGCAATGTCGCGGGCGAGATCGAATATGCGATCATGCTGTTCAATGGCGAAGGCGTCGCCGCAGACGAAACGGCAGCCGCCAAGCTCTTCCTGCGCGCCGCCTACAAGGGCAATGCGATTGCGCAGAACCGCATCGCCCGTCTCTATCTGGCTGGCCGCGGCATCGCTCCCGACAGTGCCGAGGCCGCTGCCTGGCATCTCGCCGCCAGGGCCCAGGGCCTCGACGATCCCATGCTCGACCAGTTGCTCGATCGCATGACACCTGAGCAAATGAACCGGATCGCACGCGTCGCCGCCGACCGGATCGAGGGCACGGCCTTGACTACGCCGAGCCAGCCGAGCAAGTGACGGCAGAATTTCCAGGCCGGAGCGATGGCGCTGCCGGCCTTCTCGCGTTCAAGGCGCGCATGAGGTTTTAGATGATCCGCTCCCCCCTGATGACCGTGATGACCGACGCCGTGATGAAGGCGTCCCGTTCGCTGAAGCGCGACTTCGGTGAAATCGAGAACCTGCAGGTGCTCGCCAAGGGCCCAGGCGATTTCGTCTCGAAGGCCGACCACAAGGCCGAGAGCATCCTGCGCGAATCGCTGGAGAAGGCCAGACCGGGCTACGGCTTCGTCATGGAGGAGAGCGGCGTCGTCCACGGCACCGACGAGAGCAACCGCTGGCATATCGACCCGCTCGACGGCACCCATAACTTCCTGCGCGGCATCCCGCATTGGAACATCTCGGTCGCGCTGGAGCGCGACAACCAGTTCGTCGCGGGCATCGTCTATGATGCAGCCAAGGACGAGCTCTTCATCGCCGAGAAGGGCAAAGGCGCCTATGTCAACAATCGCCGCATGCGGGTTTCCGGTCGCCGTGAGCCGACCGACATGCTGATCAGCATGGGCGTGCCCCATATCGGCAAGGGTGGCCACCCGCTCTTTCTGCGCGAGCTCGGCGCCGTCATGACGCGCTTTGCCAATGTCCGCCGCATGGGCTCCGCCGCGCTCGATATCGCCTATGTCGCGGCCGGCCGCATGGACGCTTACTGGGAACGCGGCCTCAACACCTGGGACTTCGCGGCGGGCGCCGTGATGATCCGCGAGGCTGGCGGTACCTTCGGCACGCTCGATGGCAAGCAGCCGACCAGCGCCAAGGATATCATCTGCGGCAACGAAGTCGGTGAACAAGCGCTTCGCGCCGCGCTCAAGACGGCTGGCTGACATACAGCTTTGATCTTTCACGCTTGATCATGGCGCAGCGGGAGGCGACAGTCTGCCTCCAGCGTTGCGATCGTGGACAGGGGTGCCCGGATTCGGGTCCACCCCGCTCACGGTCCGATGGTTGATGAGAGACGCCAGCTCGGGATCACCCGGGTGTGGCAGGCTCCAGGCGAACGGAAGACGAGGCATGGACAGAGAGGTCCCAGCGGCCGAGATGGGCACGGTCGCGACGACACGGGAAACAACCCGCTTTTCGCGGCCGCTGCGCTACGCGATCCGCGCAATCCTGTTCATCGCCCTGATCGGATTCCTGGGTTTCATCCTCCAGGTCGGCCTTGTCACGGCCTTCATGACCAATCCCGGTCTCAACGGGCTCATTCTCGGTGCATTGTTGGTCGGCGTGCTGATCGCGTTGCGCGAACTCTGGCGCGTCAACAGCGAAGCGGCCGCTGCGACCCGGCTCGCCGCAGCGCCGGGGCTCGCCGATGTCGAGCGCGGCCAGGTCATTGCCCCGCTCGGTCCGGTACTGCCGGCTCTCGATGCAGGGACCCTCGCCCCCACTCAAGCAGCCTCCGTGCTCGAATCGATCGCGGTAAGGCTCGACGACGGTCGCGAGGTGCTGCGCTATCTCGCAGGCCTGCTCGTCTTCCTCGGCCTGCTCGGCACCTTCTGGGGCCTCCTCGAAACCGTGAGCTCGGTCGGTAACGTCATCAAGAGCCTGCGCACAGGCGCGGAAGCCGGCGTGCTCTTCGACGAACTCAAGGCCGGCCTTGCCGCACCGCTTGCCGGCATGGGCCTCTCCTTTTCGTCTTCGCTCTTCGGCATCGCGGGCTCGCTGATCCTGGGCTTCCTGGAACTACAGGTCGGTCAGGCACAGCGGCGCTTCCGCAACGAACTCGAGAGCTGGCTCGGCTCGCGCAGCCGGGAGGCGGCCTCCGCCGTCGCGGCCCCCGGCTTCAACCCCGATATCGGCCGCAATCTCGGCGACAAGCTCGACCGGCTCAGTGCAGCACTGGCCGACGGCCCCAATAACCGCGCCGCCACTCAGGCGATCTCGAACCTTGCCGAAGGCGTGCAGGGGCTGGTCCAGCACATGCGTGCCGAACAACAGTTGATCCGCGATTGGGTCGAGGCCCAGGCGGCCCGCGAGAAGGATCTGAAGCGCCTGATCGAGCGCCTGACCGCAAACGGCGTCTCCGAACCATGATCCGCTCATGGGGCATATTGACGAAGGCGCGTCCTGAGACGAGGGAGGCCTGAAGCCATGGCTTTGTCCCGCACCTACCGCCGTGAGCAGCTGAATTTCTGGCCCGGCTTCGTCGATGCCCTCTCGACGATGCTGATCGGCATCGTCTTCCTGCTCTCGGTCTTCGTGCTCGGACAGTTCTTCCTGTCGCAGGAACTGACCGGCAAGGACACCGCGCTGGAACGGCTGAACCGCCAGATATCTGAGCTGTCCGACCTGCTTGCGCTGGAGCGCGTCTCCAACCGGCAGGCCCAGGAGAACCTGCTCCTGATGCAATCAACCCTGACGCGCGAACAGAGCGAGCGCGGCCGCTTGCAGGGTGCGCTCGAAGCGCAGGCGACGAACGGCCCGGCGCAGCTTGCCGACACCCAGAAGGCGCTCGACGCGGAGAAGCAGCTCTCGGCCAGAGCCCAGGCGACGGTCGAGCAGGTCAACCTGCAGATCCAGGCCATGCGCCGGCAGCTCGCCGCGCTCGAGCAGGCCATCGAGGCGTCCGAAGCCAAGGACAAGGAATCGCAGACCCGTATTGCCGATCTCGGTTCGCGACTGAATGTCGCCCTCGCGCAGCGCGTGCAGGAACTGGCGCGCTACCGTTCCGACTTCTTCGGCCGTCTCAGGCAGGTGCTTGGCACACGTCCCGACATCCGTGTCGTCGGGGACCGATTCGTTTTCCAGTCGGAGGTGTTCTTCGATGCCGGCCAGGCCGTGCTGAAGCCTGAAGGAAAGGCCGAACTCGACAAGCTCGCCACCATCCTGACCGATCTCGGCCATGAGATGCCACCCGATATCCCGTGGATCCTGCGCGTTGACGGCCACACCGACGCCCGCCCGATCCGCTCCGCACAGTTCCCGTCCAACTGGAGCCTGTCGACGGCACGTGCGGTCGCGGTTGTCGAGTATCTGATCACACGCGGCCTCCCCGCCGACCGCATCGCTGCAACCGGGTTCGGCGAGTTCCAACCTCTCGACCTCGCCAGCAACGATGAAGCCTACCGGCGCAATCGCAGGATCGAGTTCAAGATCACGGAGCGGTAAGGGAAAGCCGCCCTGGCGGCCTTCCCAACCCGTATCACGCCTATCCAGCCAAATGCCTTGGCCCGAACAGCATGCGAGACGCTGGCGCCAACCTTAGAATGCCAGCTTCGAACGCTGCTGGCCGTTCTCGTCAAAATTGTCCTGGCTGAGCCAGGCCTCGTAGCCGGCCTTCAGGCGCGGCCAGTCGCCATCGATCATCGCGAACCAGGCCGTATCGCGATTTCGCCCCTTGGTGACCATGTGCTGGCGGAACACACCCTCCGGCGTGAAGCCGAAGCGTTGCGCAGCGCGCTTCGAGGGCTCGTTGAGGTTGTTGCATTTCCACTCGAAGCGGCGGTAGCCGAGCGTGTCGAAGGCATGGCTGGCAAAGAGATAGAGCGCCTCGGTCGCGACACGACTGCGAGCGATCGCGGGCCCCCACAGGATGTTGCCGATCTCGATCACACCATGTGCAGGCTCGATCCGCATCAGCGCCTGGCGTCCCTCGGCCCGACCGGTCCGCTTGTCGATCACGGCAAAGAACAGCGGATCGGGCGAGGCTGACGCCTTCTCGAGCCAGGGATCGAAGGCTGCCAGATCGGCTGGCGCCTCCTCGAACAGATAACGGAAGCGGTCCTGCGCACCTGGTTGCTGGGCCGAGACGAGGAGATCCTTGCCGTGCCGCGCAGCCTCCAGCGGCTCGAGCCGGGTGTACCGCCCATCCAGCGCTACGCGCTCCGGGCGCGACACGCCCTTCCAATGAGAGAGATCCATGATGCGTTCCTGATGTCGAACCGGGTTGAAGACCGAAACCGGCGACAGTTGTCGGGATTGCCGGTAGGACATAAACTGCCACTTCATGGATTTTCATCAGACCACTTTGGACGTCGCGACAACGCCTCCGCATCCGGTGTGGTCTCCGCTCGATCGGACCGCGGGAGATCTAGAAGGACAGGTCTACCGCGCGGTACGGGACCGCATCCTGCAGGGCCAATTGCTTGCAGGTCAGCGCCTGCCGTCGACGCGCGTTTTGGCCAACGCTCTTGGTGTCGCTCGCTCGACAGTCGTCCTGGCCTATGACCGGCTCAAGGCGGAAGGATATCTTGTGGCCGCGTCCGGATCGGCCAGTCGCGTTGCCCCCGTTGCGAAGCTGCCCTCCCCGGGACTGGATCGCGCCGAGCCGACCACTCCATGGCCGATCGCCGAACCACTCGCCGAGAAGCTCTTCGAGCCCGGCATCCCGGACCTCGCCGACTTTCCCCACGCAACCTGGGCGCGATGTCTGGGCGCCCGAGCCCGCTCGCTGCGGATTCACGATCTCGGCTACGGCGACGCCGGTGGCATCCGCGAATTGCAGGAAGCGATCATCGCTCATGTCGCCGACCGGCGCGGCGTTGTCGCGCGGCCTGAGCAGGTCCTCGTTCTTCCCTCGACCAGGGCGGCGATCGGCCTGCTCGCGTCCATCCGGATCCAAGCCGGCGCAAGCGATGCCAGTATCGCCTGGATGGAAGAGCCTGGATACCCGGCGGCACGGGCCTTGTTGCAGGCGGTCGGAGCACGCATCGTCCCGGTCCCCTGCGACAGCGCAGGGATCGATATCAGCAAGGCCTCCGGCCCGCCGGCGCGGCTGATCTATGTAACGCCCTCGCATCAATACCCCACAGGCGCAACGATGAGCCTGCAACGACGACTGGCCTTGCTGGAGGTCGCGCAGGCCAGCGGAGCTCTGATCATCGAGGACGACTACGACAGCGAATTCCAGTACGCATCCCGCCCGATCGCGGCGCTGCAGGGCATCGATCGGAACAATGTCGTCGCCTATCTCGGCACGTTCTCGAAGGTTCTGGCACCGGGGGTAAGGGTCGCCTATGCGATCGTTCCGCCCTGGCTGCTGGAAGACGCCTATGTCAGCCTGCAACTCCGCGGCGCGGTTGTACCGATCCATGTTCAGGCGGCGCTTGCCGATTTCATCCGAGAGGGGCGGCTGCGCGCCTATATTCGCAAGATGAACGCTGCCTATGCCGCGCGCATGGCCATGAGCATGGCGGCCCTGAGCCATCATTGCGGGCAGGTTCTGCACCTCGGCGGCGGCACAGGTGGCCTCCAACTCGCCGCATGGTTCAAGGACCAACGTGTCGATGATCGCGCCACAGCACACCACCTCAGCCAGCATGGCTATGCGATGCAGCCCATGTCGCGCTTCCATCTTGGCCGGCCTCGGCCCGGGCTCGTCTTCGGCATCTCGCGCGTGACCGCTGACACGCTCGAGGAGGTCGTGGCGAACCTGGGTCGGTTGCTCCCGGCGTAACCACAAGACCGTTCAGGCGGCGGCGCGCCGGATGACGTCGGGCCCCGAACCGTGGCTCGCCTGCCTGTCGTGATAGAAGGTGATGAACTCCTTGGCGGGGAGCGGTTTTGCAAAGAACCAGCCTTGGGCAAAATGCACGCCGTGATCGAGCAGGTAATCGAACTGCTCGCGGGTCTCGACGCCTTCTGCGACGATGAACAGGTTCAGCGTTTTGGCCATGTCGATGATGTGAGAGGTCACCGAACTGGTCGCCGTGTTCCGGCCGATCGTGTCGATGAAGGATTTGTCGATCTTGAGGGCGTCCAGCGGCAGGGCCTGCAGATATTGCAGGCTCGAATAGCCCGTCCCGAAATCGTCGATCGCCACGGAATGACTGAGCTTGCGGGCCTGAATGATCGTCTCCCGCGCCGGATTGATATCGATGAAGCCGCGCTCGGTCGCCTCGAGCCAGATCTGCTGCGGCCTTATGCCCGTCTGCTCGAGCGCGGTCTGGATGAACGACAGAATCCGCCCGGTCTTGATATCGTCCGCACAGAGATTGACCGCGATGTGCAAGGATCGGTCGGCCACCAGCACCGCCTTCATATCATGGATCACCGCGTCGACGATCTGATCGGTGATCGGCATGATCAGCCCGCTTTCTTCCGCAAGCGGAACAAAGAGATCCGGCTGCACCAGGGAGCCATCGGGGCGCCGCCAACGCACCAAGGCCTCGGCCCCAACGCAGATGCCGGTCTCGAGCTCGATGATCGGCTGATAATGCACGATGAATTCGCGGTTGCGCACTGCGATCGTCAACTCCCCCAACGGAGAGAGACGCTTGCGGGACAGCCAGATGATGATGCCGACGATGAAAGCCGCGATGAAGGCCCCGACCGGCAGAAGCAGCATTCGCTCCCGCCGGAGTGGCTTCAGCAGGCTGTCACGCGACTGGGCCGCCACCGCGACCCACCCTTGAGCGCGGGCGGCTGCAAAGACGTTGTGATCGTCCATACCCGTGCGCGGATCGGCGAGCAGGAGGTGCAGCAGCCGGGGATCCGGATCGTTCAGGGCACCAATCAGCACGCCCTTGTCGTTGCCGACCGCAATCTTGATGCCGGGGTCGACGATGACGTCAACCAGGCGCACCGGATCGATCAGGACATTGTAGTCCCTGTAGTGCAGCGCCATCCTGGCATCGCCGCCGCTCACCAGCGGCCACATCCTGACGATGACTTCGATCCCGTCCGCGGTCACGTAGTCGCCGGGAGAGTGGGCGATCCTGTCGGCCGTCTGCCCCCAGGATGTGCATTTCAGGATTCCGTCGCGAAAATACCCGACCTCATCGATTGAGCGGTTGTTGATGGCGAGCCTGCGCATCGCGGCAATATGCTCCTCGGTGCAGGGCTCATATGAGGTGCCGGCGATGGTTCGCAGGGCCTCGCTCGCCGCGGAGAAGGCCGTATCCGCACGCACGATCACCCGCTTGGCAAACAGCTCCAGCCGAGCCTGCTCGGTGCGTACGGCAAGCGTCCAGGAGATATGGAGCATCACGGCGATCGGAAGCATTGCCCCGATCAGGGCCAGCGCGGATGCGACAAGGATGATGTGAAAACGCTTCACGCTTGCGCCTTCGCGAATGGCGTGCACCCCATCAACGAGTGGAGCGTACGGGTTCCGGAACTGCTGCGCAATTTGCGTCACAGAACAGAACCGATGTCTTGCCGAATTGCAGCAATAGTGAAGCGACGCCCTGCAGCAATGACAAGGGCGTTACAATTCCCTGATACGTCTGACCGGCGCGAACAGCCGGACATCTCCGAGAGCCGGCCGTTTCACCTCGCAAGACGGAACCTCTACTCGTGCCTCGCGTGGAGCGCTCTGGCGTTGAGGGCGATCCGATTGAGGCGCGCGAACTCCCGCCGCCATGCCGGGGGCAAAGCAAAGAGCCCGGGCACGATGGCGGCGTCGCTGCCATCATCGTGTCGCGAAACCGGAATTGCCGGGCATCGGCCCAGATTGCGCCCGGAGCGCTCGGCTACGCCGCCTCCAGCCCGAATTGCAGGGCAGCCAGCCTGGCATAAAGCCCGCCTCTCGCCTTGAGTTCCGCGTGGGTGCCCTCCTCCACCACCCGGCCCTCGTCCAGAACCAGGATGCGATCGGCAGAAAGGATGGTGGCGAGCCGATGTGCGACCACCAGCGTGGTGCGGCCCTGCATCAACCGGTCGAGCGCATCCTGGACCGCGCGTTCGCTTTCGGAATCGAGCGCGGAGGTGGCCTCGTCCAACAGCAGGATCGGCGCATCCTTCAGCACCGCCCGGGCGATCGCCAGACGCTGGCGCTGGCCGCCCGAGAGCGTGACGCCACGCTCGCCGACAACAGTGTCGTAACCTTGCGGCAGAGCACGGATGAAGCCGTCGGCTGCGGCAAGGCGGGCGGCTTCCTCGACCTCTTCGCGGCTCGCACCGGGGCGGCCATAGGCGATATTGTCCCGCACCGAGACGCCGAACACGGTCGGCTCCTGCGGCACCAGGGCGAAGCGTTGCCGCCAGGCTTCCGGGTCGGCATCGGTCCCGGCGACGCCATCGACCATGATGCGGCCCTCCGCCGGATCAAAGAAGCGCAGCGCAAGCTGCAGCACCGTGCTCTTGCCGGCGCCGGAAGGGCCGACCAGGGCAATGCGCTCGCCCGGGCGGACGCTGAAGGACATCTCATGCAGCGCCAAGACCGTCCGCCCCGGGTATGAGAAGGAGACGCGTTCGAAGGCGAGTTCGCCGAGCGACGGCTCGGGCATCGGCTTTGGGTGCGCAGGCGCGGTGATCGCCGGTTTCGTCGCGAGGATTTCGCCGAGGCGCCCGGCCGCACCGGTAGCGGCCGAGATCTCGCCATAGACCTCTGAGAGCTGTCCGAGCGAACTGGCCGCCAGCACCGCATAGAGCACGAATTGCGAAAGCCTGCCGCCGGTCATCCGGCCGGCAAAGACATCCATGGCGCCGACCCAGAGCACGCAGACCACGCTCGCGCTGACCAGGAAGATTGCGACGCCCGAGAGGATGGCACGCGAGCGCGTCGCGGAGCGCGAGGCCGCATAGGCATCGTTCGAAGCACTCTCGAAGGCCCGTGCCGTCTGCCGCTCGGCGCCGAATGATTGCATGGTCCGGATCGCGCCGACCGCCTCCGAGGCGAAGGCTGAGGCATCGGCCAGGCGATCCTGTGCCGCCCGCGCCCGGCGCCGGACCGAGCGTCCGGAAAAGACCAGCGGCAGCACGATCAACGGGATCGCGGCGATGACGATGGCCGAAAGCTGGGGGCTCGTCACGACCATGAGCGCCAGGGCACCGAGAAACATGATGCCGTTGCGCAATGCGATCGAGGCGGCCGAACCGAAGGCCGATTTGATCTGCGTCGTATCCGCCGTGAGGCGCGAGACAAGGTCGCCGGCGCGGCTCGAATCGAAGAAGGCAGGCTCGAGCCGGGTCAGATGGGTGAAGACATCGGCACGCAGGCTCGAAACGATGCGCTCGCCGATGGTCATCACCAGGTAGAATCGCGCCGAGCTCGCCAGCGCCAGCACGGCGACGACCCCGATCAGCAGCATGAAATAATTGTGGGCGAGCGCTTGATCGCCGCCGGAGAACCCGACATCGATGACGCGACGGACCGCGAGCGGCAGCACCAGAGTCGCGCCCGAGGCGACGGTCAGTGCGAGGATGGCAAGCGCGATCCGCCCCTTCTGCGCCAGCGCATAGGGCCAGAAGGAGGAGAGAGAATGGAAATCGGGGCGCGTCTTTTTCTGGTCTTCGTTATCTTCGGCCACGCTTCACTGTCCTGTCATGCTTGCGCTGTCGCTTCGCCTGCGCTATTGCGCTGGCGACTTCACGACAGGCTCATACGAATTGTTCGACGGGCCGGCCAGCTAGCCTGGTTATCGACCGTGCCCGCTTACGATTGAGGATTTCGCCATGAAGACCGGCATCCATCCCGACTACCACACCATCAAGGTCGTCATGACCGATGGCACCGAATACTTCACGCGTTCGACGCTCGGCAAGGAGGGTGACACCCTCAATCTCGACATCGACCCGAAGACCCACCCGGCCTGGACCGGCGGCACCCAGCAGCTGATGGACCGCGGCGGCCGCGTCTCGCGCTTCAATTCGCGCTTCGGCGCCCTCAGCGCGCTCGGCAAGAAGTAATTCGGCCGTCGATCGTCCCCGATCGACGCAGCCTGCATACACAAAAGCCCGGCCTAACGGCCGGGCTTTTTGCGTGTCGGGCGGCGATTGGTCGCGGGCGCGAGCCCTCGCATCGGGCTCAGTTGAGCAGGGCAAGCCGCGATTGCAGGCTGCGGATCTGGCTCTGGACGGGGTTCGGAGTGACCTCGAACACGTCTGAACCGGACATCAGCCCTTCGAGATGGCGGATGCGGTCCTGCAGACGGATGGAGTGGGCAATCAGATCGCGCAACTTCTGCGGCAGGCGCATCGCCTCTTCCTGCACCGGCGACAGCATCGGCTCGGCAATCTTGACCTTGTTCTTTTCCAGTCGAGCCTGCTCTGCGGTCATCTCGCCCTCTGCCACGGCGCGTTGCACCAGCAGCCAGGAGGCGATCTGCATCAGCCGCGTCGTCAGGCGCATGCTTTCGGTCGCATAGGTCAGCGCAACATCGCGCGGGAGTGCCGCCGACTCGGCGCGGCCGTCGCCGTCGAGGTAGCTCGCCGTCAACTCGACCAGCGCCATGCCCTCGCGAAACAGCAGCATGAAGCCGTCCGATTTGACGAAGCCCCTTGCAAAGGAAAGTGCGCCTTCATCCGGCCCGGACTTCAGCAGCGTCATATCGGTCATCGCGACGTCTCCAATCGGCACAAAGGCGTGTGCGTCTGGGACGCGCCACGGATTGATACCGTCACAGCGGCAAGAATAGCGCCGATGCATTGTCGAGACTCTGGTAAGATGTTGTTAACCTTAACACGCCATGAGGGCCAAAAAAGAGCCGCCCCGAAGGCGGCTCGAAGGTCAACAGGGAGGCGTCAAACAGAGTGGGCAGGAGCCACTCGACATCCAGAGAAACTGGATGATCGGATTCATACTTTGGAATCGTTAAGGAGCGGTTAAGAACCCCGCGGCGCCGGCATATTTGCGCAAGGAAACGGCAGGATTGCGCGACAATCGCCCTCCTCCCGCGCCAGTCGGCCGGGTCAATGTCAGCTTGTGCAAGGCTGGCACGACGAAGCCTGAGCTATTCGTGCCGCGAGCCCCTGCCTCAGCCTATCTTGCGGAAAAAGGCATCCGCAGCCGAGCGGGAGGCATCCTTCTTGGCCCTGATCTCCATCAGGCGCGCGATCTCCGTCTTGAGCGCCTCAATGCGTTGATCGATCTCCGCGAGCGACAGCATCGCAAGATCCTGCCCGATCTGGTGAATGGGTTGCGGCGCGGGGCGGTCATCCTCTGAAAATATCGACATGGCTGCCTCATTTTCGAAACGCGACGGCGGAGACTAGCCGGCTCGCCGCCGCAAGGCCACTATCTCTGCGAGGCAGGTGTCAGATGCGGACGCCTCATGACCAAAGAGGGACAACCAGACGTGATGCCAACTCTTCCCGAGACGATGACCGCCATCGGCTTTGCGGCCCCCGGAGGCCCTGACGTGTTGCGTCCTGAAACACGGCCCGTGCCGAAACCGGCCACAGGCGAGGTTCTCGTCGAAGTTGCGGCCGCTGGCATCAACCGGCCCGATGTCCTGCAACGGCTCGGCGGCTACGCTCCCCCGCCCGGTGCCTCGGACATCCCGGGCCTCGAGATCGCGGGCAGGGTCGTGGCGGTCGGCGATGGCGTCAGCCGCTTCGCGATGGGAGACCGGGTCTGCGGACTCGTCGCCGGCGGCGGCTATGCCCAATATGCAAGCGTCCACGAGAGCAACGCCCTGCCAGTCCCCGCCGGGCTGTCGCTGATCGAGGCTGCCGCGATTCCGGAGACCTATTTCACCGTCTGGACCAACGTCTTCCAGCGTGGCCGGTTGAAGACTGGCGAGAGCTTCATGGTCCATGGCGGCAGCTCGGGCATCGGCACCACGGCGATCCAGCTCGCAAAGGCCTTTGGCGCCACGGTCATCGCAACCGCGGGCTCGGATGAGAAATGCGCGGCCTGCCGCGCGCTCGGTGCCGATGTCGCGATCAACTACCGGGAGCAGGATTTCGTCAGCGCAGCGAAGGAGGCCACCGGTGGGCGCGGCATCGACCTGATCCTGGATATGGTCGGCGGCGACTACATCTCCCGCAATTACGAGGCAGCGGCCGAGAGCGGCCGGATCGTCCAGATCGCCTTTCTGAACGGCCCCAAGGCGGAGGTCGATTTCCGTCGGCTGATGATGAAGCGCCTGACCCATACCGGCTCGACACTGCGCCCGCGCACCATCGCCGAGAAGGCAGCCATCGCCGCCGAGCTGGAAGCCAAGGTCTGGCCCCTGCTGGCCCAGGGCCGCTGCAAACCCATTATCCATGCGACCTTCCCCTTGGCAGAGGCTGCAGCCGGGCATCGCCTGATGGAGAGCAACGCCCATGTCGGCAAGATCGTCCTGACGATGTGAGTTTCCCACAGCCGCGATATCAGTGCTCGCCTTGCAGGCCGGGCGTTGTCATTGGACCGATCAGGCTGTCTGAGTCGCCGGCGCCTTCCGCGCTTTTTCTTGGACAGCCTCCATGGCTTTGCATATAACGCCCGCATCCTGCTCATCGCTGATGATTTGGATGGCCGGCCGAGGAGGCCGGTCGGCGCATGAGAGCTTTTGTCCGCGACCCTGATCCGGCGTAAGCCGCCGGCCTTCGAGATCCAGGAGACGATGCCGTGTCACAACCCCCGCTGATGCCGAAAGCCACTGCGGTCTGGCTCGTGGAAAACACGTCGCTGACCTTCGAGCAGATCGCCGAGTTCTGCAAACTCCACCCGCTCGAAGTTCGCGGCATCGCCGATGGCGAAGTCGCCGCCGGCATCAAGGGCCTCGACCCGATCACGTCTGGCCAGCTCACCCGTGAGGAGCTTGAGCGCGCCGCCAAGAACCCGAACCACCATCTCCGGCTTGCCGAGCGCAAGGTGAAGGTGCCGGAGATCAAGCGCGCCAAGGGGCCGCGCTACACCCCGGTTTCCAAGCGCCAGGACCGCCCGAACGCGATCCTCTGGCTGCTGCGCAACCATCCAGAGCTCAAGGACGCGCAGATCATCCGCCTGGTCGGGACGACGAAATCGACGATCGCCCAGATCCGCGACCGCACGCACTGGAACGCACAGACCCTGACGCCGGTCGACCCGGTCAGCCTCGGGCTCAGCTCGCAGATCGATCTCGACTTCGAGGTCGGTCGTGCGGCCAAGGATCGCCCGGCCGCCCTTGCGGAGGCAGGCTCGACCCTGCTCCCGGCCGAGGAGACCACCGCGCGGGAGCCGGTCCATGCGAGCCAGCCTTTCGCCGACATGAGCAAGCCGAAGCGCGAGGAGGAGGCGGCCATCGACGTCGATTCCGTCTTCGCCAAGCTGAAGCAGCTCAAGCGTCCGGCCGACGAGGACGACGAGATCTGAGGTCGCTGACGACCGAGCGGCTTGCCTGTCGCGGAGAATGGCCTTGGCATCCGATCTTGCCTTCACCTTTCTCGGCACGGGCGCGCCGCCGGTCAGCCTGCGCCGGGCCGGCCCGTCCCATCTCGTCGAGGGAGCCGGACGCAAGGTCCTGATCGATTGCGGTTCAGGCGTGAGCCAGCGCCTGGTCGCCGCTGGCCATCGCGGCGCCGATATCGACCTGCTCATCGTTACGCATGAGCATTCCGACCATCTGGTCGATTTCTACCAACTCGTGGTCTCATCCTGGCACCAGGGCCGCGCCCGCCCCTGGCGTGTGCTGGCCCCTGCCCCCGCACTTGCCAATATGCGCACGCAATACGAGGGCTTTGCCCGCGAACGCGCCTTGCGCATTGCCTTCGAGAAGCGGCCCGACGCCACGGGGCTCGATGTGGAGTTCGAGGAACTGGGCGAAGGGATCGTCTCCGGGCTGGGCGAACTCGCGATCGACGCCTTCCTGGTTGATCACCGCCCCGTAGAGCCCGCTTTCGGACTCACGATTTCGCTGGCAGGCAGCAGCCTTGTCTTCTCGGGCGACACGCGCCTGACGCCGTCGCTCGAACGCGCCGCGCAGAATTGCGATCTGCTGGTCTGCGAGGTCTTCATCGACAATGAGATGCCTGTCGTCGCCGGTATTCGCTCGGCCGAGACCGTAGCGGCCGTACAGGCCTATCACATGACACCCGCCGTGGTGGCCAAACTAGCCATCCACGCCGGCGCAGGCATGCTCGCGCTGACGCATCTGGTACCGCCTGGCGCCGACACCTCTCGGCTTGCCCGCGAGATCAGGACGGCAGGTTATGCCGGCCCGCTGATTGTTGGCGAGGATCTGATGGCGCTCGATGTCGGCGAACGACTGCTGCGCTGGAACGGCGCGACGATCGGGATCTGAGCCTCGTCATCGCGAGCCAGGCAATCCTGTCTCGCCCTCGGACTAGCCAACGCCTCTCGCCTTGAGGACCTCGCCGATCTCGTCGAGCACGACAGGATCGTCGATCGTCGCCGGCACGGCGTATTCCTCGCCATCGGCGATCTTCTTCATCGTCGCGCGCAGGATTTTGCCGGAGCGTGTCTTCGGCAGGCGTGCCACGGTCACCGCGAGCTTGAAGGCGGCAACCGGGCCGATCTTGTCGCGCACCAGCGCAACCAGCTCCTTCTCGACCTCGGCCGGGCTCTGCGTCACGCCCGATTTCAGCACGACGAACCCGCAGGGCTGCTCGCCCTTCAGAGCATCCCTGATACCGACCACGGCGCATTCCGCCACCGCCGGATGCGAGGCGAGCACCTCCTCCATGCCCCCGGTCGAGAGCCGATGGCCAGCGACGTTGATGATGTCGTCGGTGCGTCCCATGATGAAGACATAGCCGTCCTCGTCGATGAAGCCGGCATCCGAGGTGTTGTAATAGCCCGGGAAGGCCGTGAGATAGGATTGCCGGAACCGCTCGTCATCCTGCCACAGCGTCGGCAAGGCGCCGGGAGGCAGCGGCAGCTTGACCACGATCGCCCCCATCGTGCCGGCAGATACGGGTTTTCCGGTCTCGTCGAGGCACTGCACGTCATAACCCGGCAGCGGCACGGTCGGCGATCCATGCTTCACCGGCAAGAGCTCCAGCCCGACCGGGTTGCCGACCATGCAGGAGCCGCTCTCGGTCTGCCACCAATGGTCGATGACCGGAACCTTCAGCACATCCTCAGCCCATTTCAACGTATCGGGATCGGCCCGTTCTCCGGCGAGGAAGAGCGTGCGGAACTGCGACAGGTCGTAGCGTGCGAGATGGGTTGCCTGCGGGTCCTCCTTGCGGATCGCGCGAAACGCCGTCGGTGCGGTGAACATCGCCACCGCCTTGTGCTCGGAAATGACACGCCAGAACGCGCCGGGATCAGGCGTTCCGACCGGCTTGCCCTCATAGAGCACCGAGGTCGCGCCGTGCAGCAGCGGGCCGTAGACGATATAGCTGTGGCCGACGACCCATCCGACATCGGACGCGGTGAAGAAGACCTCGCCCGGCTTCACGCCGTAGAGGTTCTCCATCGTCCATTTCAGCGCGACCATATGGCCGCCATTGTCACGGACCACTCCCTTGGGCCGTCCCGTCGTGCCCGAGGTGTAGAGCACATAGAGCGGGTCTGTGGCGGCGACCTCGACACAATCGGCCTTGCGTCCCGCGGCCTTGGCCGACGCGACCAGCGCCCGCCAGTTCCGGTCGCGCGTGACATGCATGGAGGCGTCCGCCTGGGGACGCTGCAGCACGATGCAGGTTTCCGGCTTGTGGGCGGCGAGCGCGATCGCGCCGTCGAGCAGCGGCTTGTATTCGACGATGCGTGTCGGCTCGATGCCGCATGTCGCGGTCAGGATGACCTTCGGCCTGGCGTCATCGATGCGCGTTGCCAGTTCCTTGGCGGCGAAGCCGCCGAAGACCACCGAATGCACGGCCCCGATCCGGGCGCAGGCCAGCATGGCAAAGGCTGCCTCCGGGATCATTGGCATGTAGATGATGACGCGGTCGCCCTTGCCCACGCCCAGATCCTGCAGGACGGCCGCGAGCGTCGCGACCTCGCCGAGCAGCTCACGATAGCTGTAGCTTGCCTTGGTTCCGGTGACGGGGCTGTCATGGATCAGTGCCGTCTGCTCGCCCCGCCCGTCACGCACATGCCGGTCGAGCGCATTGAAGCAGGTGTTGCAGCTCGCATCCGGGAACCAGCGTCCATAGACACCGGCTTCGGCATCGAAGATCGCTTGCGGCGGCTTGATCCATTCGATCTCGCCTGCCGCCGCGCGCCAGAAGCCGATCGGATCCGCCTGCCAGCGCGCATAGGTTTCGCGATAGCGGCTTGCATGCGTGGCATTCATCGGACGCGTTCCTCTTCGCCTGGTTCTGGCCTAGACCCGGCAAGCAGGTCGGGGCGATTTTGCGCGGGATCGTGCGCACTCTCCCCCGCCTGCGCAAGCACGCCGCCGTCAGACTTTAGCTACGCATCTGCGCACGACCGCTCCCACCCTCGCGCCCCGGACAGCCATGAGCTTCGACCCAGCCTATCTCGCCGCGATGGTGCCTGCCGTCATCCTCGTCGGGCTCGCCAAGGGTGGTTTCTCGGGCCTGGGGTTGCTCTCGCTGCCGCTGATGGCGCTCGTGCTGCCGCCGGTCCAGGCGGCCGCGATCATGCTGCCCATCCTGATCGTCCAGGACATGGTGAGCGTCTGGGCCTATCGCCGCGAGTTCGACAGACGCAACCTCGCGACGATGCTGCCGGGTGCCCTCCTCGGCGTGCTTGCGGGCTATGCCTTGGCATCGCGGGTTTCCGATGCCGCGGTTGGCCTTTCCGTCGGCATCATCTCCGTTGCCTTCGCAGCCCGTCGGCTCTTCACCGACCGCAAGGCCCAGTCGCCGGTCACGAAGCCCGCCTTCGGGCCCGGCAGCTTCTGGGGCGCGGTCTGTGGGTTCACCAGCATGATCGCTCATGCCGGCGGCCCTCCCTTTCAGATCTACGTCATGCCGCAGCGGCTCTCGCCGCCGACCTTCGTTGGCACCGGTGCGATCTTCTTCGCGCTGCTCAATCTCATGAAGGTCGGCCCCTATATCGCGCTCGGCCAGTTCACCCGCGAGAACCTCGCCGCGTCGGCTGCACTGTTTCCGGTCGCGATTCTCGCGACCGTTGCCGGCGTCTGGCTGGTGCGTCGCGTGCCGGCGGAACGTTTCTACACCATCATCTACTGGCTGCTGATTGCTGTCGGCAGCAAGCTGATCATCGACGGGTTCCTGGCCTTGCGCCTCCATCCCTGACCACGGGTCCAGCTGCGTCGATTGCGCCGCATCGGAAAAAGGGATGGATTACGGGAGAGCGCGGGACCGGCTAGATCCGGAGGCGACGCGACGGAAGAAGGCACCCCGATGAAGACCTCGCCCTATGACATCGACCTCGACCGCAACCCGGCCAATTTCCAGCCGCTGACGCCGCTGACCTTCCTCGAGCGCGCCGCCGCCGTCTTCCCCAGTCATGTTGCGATCATCCACGGCCCGTTGCGCCGGACCTATGCCGAATTCTACGCGCGCTCGCGCAGGCTTGCATCCGCGCTGGCAAAGCACGGCATCCGCAGGGGCGATACCGTGGCAGCCATGTTGCCGAACACGCCCGCCATGCTCGAATGTCACTACGGCGTGCCGATGACCGGCGGCGTGCTCAACACGCTGAACACGCGGCTCGACGCCGCCATCATCGCGTTCTCGCTCGACCATGGCGAAGCCAAGGTGCTGATCGCGGACCGCGAATTCTCGATCACGGTCCAGGCGGCGCTGCAACTCTGCAAGGTCAAGCCATTGGTCATCGACTATGACGACCCGGTCTATGACGGTAGCGGCGAGCGGGTCGGCAGCGTCGAATACGAGGATTTCCTCGCGACCGGCGACCAGGACTTCGCCTGGACGCTACCGAGAGACGAGTGGGACGCAATCTCGCTGAACTATACATCGGGCACCACCGGCGACCCGAAGGGCGTGGTCTATCATCATCGCGGCGCCAATCTGCTCGCGACCTCGAATGTCGTGACCTGCGGCATGGGCCGGCATCCCGTCTATCTCTGGACGCTGCCGATGTTCCATTGCAACGGCTGGTGTTTCCCCTGGTCGATCTCGATCCTCGCCGGCACCCATGTCTGCCTGCGCCAGGTCCGTGCCAAGGCGCTCTATGCGGCGCTGGCCGATCATGGCGTCACCCATCTCTGCGGCGCTCCCATCGTGATGTCGACGCTGCTCAACGCCCCACCGGAGGAGCGTCGCCCCTTCTCGCAGAAGGTCTCCTTCTTCACCGCGGCGGCCCCACCGCCAGAAGCCGTGCTCGCCGCAATGAAGCAGGCAGGCTTCGAGGTGACGCATCTCTACGGCCTGACCGAAACCTACGGCCCCTCCGTCGTGAATGAGTGGCAGCGCGACTGGGATGCGCTGGACGTCGCGGACCAGGCCGTGCTGAAGGCGCGCCAGGGTGTCCGCTATCCCGCCCTGGAAGCCCTCGATGTGCTCGACCCGGAAACCATGCAGCCGGTCCCACGCGACGGCCAGACACTCGGCGAGGTGATGTTCCGCGGTAATGTCGTGATGAAAGGTTACCTCAAGAATCCGAAGGCGACCGAGGCCGCCTTTGCCGGTGGCTGGTTCCATTCCGGGGATCTCGGCGTGCGTTATGCCGATGGCTATATCCAGCTCAAGGACCGCTCGAAGGACATCATCATCTCAGGCGGCGAAAACATCTCCTCGATCGAGGTCGAGGATGCGCTCTACAAGCATCCCTCGGTGCAATCGGCTGCGGTTGTCGCCAGGCCGGACGAGAAGTGGGGTGAGACGCCCTGCGCGTTCGTCGAACTCATGCCGGGAAAGAATGCGACCGAAGCGGAGATCATCGCCTTCTGCCGCGGGCTTCTGGCCTCGTTCAAATGCCCCAGGACGGTGGTCTTCACCGAGATCCCCAAGACCTCGACCGGCAAGATCCAGAAATTCAAGCTGCGCGAAATGGCAAGGGCCCTGTAGCGCCAGGCGGGGCTTCCCCTGCATGTCCATTCAACGAGAAAGCCGGCCCCTCCTGGGACCGGCTCGATCAAGACCATCCTATTCGAGGGGTGATGGCTGCCCCGTTATCCCGTTCAATGCAGCGTCGGCTGCGGCATCGTCATTCTGACGCGCTCGATCTCTTCCTTCAGCAGCAGCTTCTTCCGCTTCAACTCGGACACATTCAGCGTATCGGAAGAGGGGCGCGCCGCGGCTTGGGCGATGGCTTCCTCAAGCTGACGATGCTTGCGCTCGAGCTCGGCGAGGTGGGTCTGCAGCGACATCTGGATTCTCCTGATGAGCGATTGACGGGGGGAGTCTGACACAGAGCCGGCTTCAAGTCTCTGGGGCAGCAGTGCACTGCACCATGAGTTTCCGTGATCCTGGGCCTCTCCTTCCCGCAGGGCGCGAATGGCACGCGCTGTCCATGCGCGAAGCGACACTGCGCACTTGCCGCGCCGCCCGCGCCTGAGCATAGTCGACCCGGATCGCGGCAATGATGAGACGGCTTCATGGGATTCGAGCTGAGCCCTGAGGAGATCGAGGCCTTTACGGCCGAGTTGGCTCGTCTGCGCGAGGAGCATCGCGACCTCGACAGCGCCATCGACGCGCTGGAGCGCATGGGCGCGATCAATCAGATCCAGGTGCAGCGCCTGAAGAAGCGGAAGCTCTACCTCAAGGACCGCATCACGCAGATCGAAGACGCGCTGACGCCCGACATCATCGCCTGATGCGAAAAACAGCACACAGAACAATGATTTCGACGAATCGGTGCTTGCCTGCCGGGCTGCCCGCAGTTTAAGTCGCGCGCTTCCTCCCCTCGCATGGGAAGCGAGTGCACATGGCCGATACCAGCCCTCCTGTCGCCATCATCATGGGCAGCCAGTCCGACTGGGCGACGATGCGTCACGCGGCCGAAGTCCTCGACATGCTCGGCGTGACCCACGAGGCTCGCATCATGTCCGCGCACCGGACCCCGGAACGCATGTTCGCCTTCGCGAAGGAAGCCAAGGCGAAGGGCTTCAAGGTCATCATCGCGGGCGCCGGCGGGGCCGCACATCTGCCGGGCATGACAGCTTCGCTGACGCCGCTTCCTGTCTTCGGAGTGCCGGTCGAATCCAAGGCCCTTTCCGGCCAGGACAGCCTGCTCTCGATCGTGCAGATGCCGGCCGGCATCCCGGTCGGCACGCTCGCCATCGGCCGGGCCGGGGCGGTCAATGCCGGCCTCCTCGCCGCCGCCGTGCTCGCTTTGGGCGATGAGCCCCTGGCCGAGCGGCTGGAAGCCTATCGCAGCCGCCAAAGCGGGGCGGTCGCAGAATTCCCCAGGGACGACGCATGAGCACGCCCGATCCGCGCGGGCTTGGCCCCGGCGCCATGCTCGGCATCCTCGGCGGTGGGCAGCTTGCCCGCATGATTGCGCTCGCCGCCGCCGATCTCGGCATTCGCGCCCATATTTTCGCGCCCGAGGCCGATAGCCCGGCCTTCGACGTCGCCGCCCGTCATACGATCGGCGCCTATGAAGACGAGGCTGCGCTGGCCGGGTTTGCCGATGCCGTCGACCTCGTCACCTATGAGTTCGAGAATGTGCCGCATGCGACAGCTGCCTTCCTCGCCGCGCGCACCCCGCTTCATCCCGGCGCCCGCGCGCTGGCCCTGACGCAGGACCGACTGAGCGAGAAGAGCTTCGTTGCCGATCTCGGACTGGCGGTTGCGCCCTTCCGCGCCGTCGATTCGCTGGCCGATCTCGAGCGGGCCGTCGCCGAACTCGGTCGTCCGAGCGTCCTGAAGACGCGCCGCTTCGGCTATGACGGCAAGGGGCAGGTGAAGATCGCGGCTGATACCGATCTGGCCGAAGCCTATGAGGCCATCGGGCATTTTCCCGCCATCCTCGAAGGCTTCGTCAGCTTCAGCCGGGAGGTTTCCGTCGTCGCAGCCCGCAACACGGCCGGCGACTTCGCTGCATTCGATCTTTGCGAGAACGAGCATCGCGACCACATCCTCGCCTTCACGCATGTGCCTGCGCAGGTAGCCGCCGGAACCTCCGCCAGCGCCATCGAGGCGGCACGCAAGATCGGCGAGGCGCTCGGCTATATCGGCGTCTTCGCCGTCGAAATGTTCGTGGTTGGCGAGGGCGCGAGCGAAGCCGTCATCATTAACGAGATCGCGCCGCGGGTACACAATTCCGGTCACTGGACCAGCGAAGGCGCCGAGACCTCGCAATTCCACCAGCATGTCCGCGCCGTCTGCGGCCTGCCGCTTGGATCGGCCGCCCGCCGCGGCACTGTCGAGATGGAAAACCTTGTCGGCGACGCCGCTCTCCGGTGGCGGGAAATCCTGGCAGAGCCGGGCGCGCACCTGCATCTCTACGGCAAGCGGGATGCCCGCCCCGGCCGCAAGATGGGCCATGTCACGCGGCTGAAGCCGGCCCGCTCGTAACGTGCTTCCTCACGGAGCCGGCACGCCTTCCTGCCGGCTTGTCCCAACGAATCCCGCGGCTCGTCTCCGCCCGCGATTTCTCCACGTTCTCCGGCTCTTCCGGCGTGGACAGCCGAATTGAATTCTGTTATCCGCACAACCCTTCCTGCGAGTTGAAAAACTTCGCCGGGCCCGAAATCTTGACCAACCCGCTAAAGACGGACAATCACGTGCAGGTTCTCGTTCGCGACAACAATGTCGATCAGGCTCTTCGCGCTCTCAAGAAAAAGATGCAGCGCGAAGGCATTTTCCGGGAGATGAAGCTCCGCGGTCATTACGAGAAGCCTTCCGAGAAGAAGGCGCGCGAGAAGGCGGAAGCCGTCCGCCGCGCCCGCAAACTGGTCCGCAAGAAGCTGCAGCGCGAGGGCCTTCTGCCCGCGCCGGTGAAGCCCAAGCGCCCCTGATCTCCGGCTGAGGGCGGCCGCGTTGGCCGCTTCGCACGGATGCGTCATGTTGAAACAGCGCCTGGAGCCTCTCCGGGCGTTGTTGCTTTTTCGGCGGCGTTAACCAAAGCTTGGCAGGATGCAGGCGTTCTCGCGTGAAGGGGCGCTGTCGGCTGGGGAGCGCAATCAGGTCATGACGACCAACGGGGTCGAGCATGGCAGTCGAGGCACAGAACCGGGACCGATGAGGCAGAGCATGTTTCGAGGCAAGAGCTGGCTGGCTGCAGCCGGCATCGCCGTCGCGCTGGCAGGATGCGACACCGTTTCCAATCTGGGCTCACAGAGCGCAATTGCCGAGGTCGATGCGGAATCATCCGCCAATGCGAGCGTGAATATCGGCTCGCTCAGCGAGGTCATCAACCGCAACCCCAACGATCCGCAGGCCTATAACACCCGCGGCGCGGCCTATGCCCGTGCCGGCCGGTACTCCGACGCGATCTCCGATTTCACCAAGGCGGTGCAGATCGACCCGAACCTGGCCTCGGCCTACACCAATCGCGCTCTGGCGCTGCGCCAGAGCGGCCGCAATGACGCGGCGATGGCAGACTTCAACCGCGCCACCACAGCCAACCCGAACTATGCCCCGGCCTATATCGGGCGTGCCAACCTGCTGCGCCAGCAGGGCAACAGTCAGCAGGCGTTGTCCGACCTCAACACCGCAATCCGCCTGAACCCGGAATCGGCCGAAGCCTTCCATGCCCGTGGTCTGGTCTATCAGAAGGAAGGCCAGCACCAGCACGCGATCACCGATTTCGACTCGGTCATCGATCGCAATCCCTACAACGCCCCGCCCTATACGGCCCGCGGCCAGAGCCTGATCGCGGTCGGAAAGTTCGAGCAGGCGATCGAGGACTTCACGGCTTCGCTCAACGTCGACAACCGCAACGCCGAGGCCTGGGCCGGTCGTGGGCTCGCCAGCGAAAAGCTCGGCAAGAAGACAGAAGCGGCCGAGAACTATCAGCGCGCCCTGAGCCTGGACAGCAACAACGCAACCGCACGCGCCGGCCAGGCGCGCCTCGGCGGAGGCAGCCTCTTCCGCTGACCAGCGCGCCAGGACGCCGCGCTGCTCGACGGCGCGGCGTCCCTGGCTGGCAACGACACCATTCGTCAGATTGACGGGGGAGCGATGATCTCCGGGGGCCAACCATGCGCGCCGCCGGCTCGCCCCCGATCACCGAGGCGGCACAGCCACGCTCAGTCCAGCACCTTCATCATATCCACGGAGGCCGTCTCGAAGCCTGCACGGCGATAAGCCTTGAGCGCGAGGTCATTGCCCTCCAGTACACCGAGATGGAGGACCTTGCGCCCTGTCGCCCGTGCAAAGCGCTCGGCTTCCGCCAGCAGGATCTGGCCGATGCCGGTCCCACGCTCCGCGGCGCCAACGACGATATTCTCGATATAGACGTGATCGCGCAGGTGCTCGTGTACGAACGGGCCGGTCCGGACAAGCTGCAGCGCGAGATAGCCGACGACGCGGCCGTCGCTCTCGGCGACCATCAGCGCACCGCCGGTCTCGTCCGCCTTCTCACGATCATCTGCCAGGCAGGCCGCGGCCACCTCCGGCCCGGTCCCGCGCGCCGGACTCAGGCCCGCTTCATGGGCGGTCAGTTCCAGCAGCAGGGCCAGCACTGCAAGGCGGTCCGCCTCCGCCATCGGTCTGATCGTGATGCCCACCGTTCGAAACTCCAAAAGAAAAGGGCCAGCGAGACGCCGGCCCCTTGCAACTTGCCGTGGGCCCGGCGGCTCAGTGCGCCATTGCCTTGACGATCTCGTCGGTGACCTTCTTGGCGTCCCCGAACAGCATCATCGTGTTGGGCATGAAGAACAACTCGTTCTCGACGCCGGCATATCCCGAGCCCATGCCGCGTTTGATGAAGAGCACGGTCTTGGCCTTTTCGACATCAAGGATCGGCATGCCGTAGATCGGCGACTGCGGGTCGGTCTTGGCCGAAGGGTTGGTGACGTCATTGGCTCCGATGACGAAGGCGACATCCGCCTGGCCGAACTCGGAGTTGATGTCCTCCAGTTCGAAGACCTCGTCATAGGGCACATTCGCTTCGGCGAGCAGCACGTTCATGTGCCCCGGCATGCGGCCTGCGACTGGGTGGATGGCGTATTTGACCTCGACGCCTTCCTTCTTCAGTGCGTCGGCCATCTCGCGCAGCGCATGCTGGGCTTGCGCCACCGCCATGCCGTAGCCTGGCACGATGATGACCTTGCCGGCATTCTTCATGATGAAGGCCGCATCGTCGGCCGAGCCCTGCTTCACGGGCCGAGCCTCCGCGGCACCGCCGGCAGGGCCAGTGGTCTCGCCGCCGAAGCCACCGAGGATGACCGAGATGAAGCTCCGGTTCATGCCCTTGCACATGATATAGGACAGGATCGCGCCGGAAGAGCCAACCAGCGCGCCGGTGATGATCAGCGCCATATTGCCGAGCGTGAAGCCGATGCCCGCCGCCGCCCAGCCCGAATAGGAATTGAGCATGGAGACGACGACCGGCATGTCGGCACCGCCGATCGGCACGATCAGCAGCACACCGAGCGCGAAGGAGACGAGCACGATCAGCCAAAAGGCCGCATGGCTCTCGCTCTTCAGGAAGAACAACAGCAGCACGACCAGCGCGATACCGAGGCCGATATTGATGCCGTGGCGCTGCGGCAGCATGATCGGCTTGCCGCTCATGCGCCCGTCGAGCTTCAGGAAGGCGATGATCGAGCCCGTGAAGGTGATCGCGCCGATGGCGCAGCCCAGCGCCATCTCGAACAGGCTTGCGCCCTTGATCTTGCCGACCTGACCGATGCCGAAGGCCTCCGGCGCGTAGAGCGCCGCTGCCGCGACCAGCACTGCCGCCAGACCAACCAGCGAGTGGAAGAAGGCAACAAGCTGCGGCATCTGGGTCATCTGCACGCGCCGGGCCATGTAGGCGCCGATGCCGCCGCCGATAGCGATGCCGAGAACGACCAGGAACCAGCCGGAGAAGCCGGAAGGCGGATAGAAGATCACGGTGGTGGCAATGGCGATGCCCATGCCCACCATGCCGTAGAGATTGCCCTGACGCGAGGTCGTCGGATGCGACAGGCCCCGCAAGGCCATGATGAACAGGACGCCGGAGACGACGTAGAGAAGGGCAGAGAGATTAGCAGCCATGTGCGCTCAGCCCTTCTTCTTGTACATTGAGAGCATGCGCTCGGTGACGAGGAAGCCGCCAAAGATGTTCACGGACGCCAGGACCAGCGCGACGAAGCCAAAAATCTTGGCCCAGATCGGACCGTCGCCCAGAGCAGGCGCCGCATTCACGCCGACGGCGAGCAGCGCGCCGACGACGATGACGGAGGAGATCGCATTGGTCACCGACATCAGCGGCGTGTGGAGTGCCGGTGTCACCGACCAGACGACATAGTAGCCGACGAAGACCGCGAGCACGAAGATCGCAAGCCGATAGACCGTCGGGTCCACGCCGGTAGCAGCGCCAGCGGCGGCCGCAGCCTGCTCGGCATAGCGCTCCGCCAGTTCTGCAGCCTGTTTCGCGAGGGCAGCCGCCGAGCGGGCCTGCTCGAGCGCTTGTTCAGGTGTCGGATTAGCCATGGTCGGACACTCCCCCTAGCGATGCTTCAGGCCTTCGGCGCGAAATTCGGATGAATCACCGCGCCGTCCCGAGTCAGCGCAGTCGCCTTCACCAATTCGTCGTCCCAGTTCACGGCGAGCTTCTTCTCGGCCTTGTCGATCAGCGTTTCGACGAAGGCGAAGAGATTCTTGGCGTAGAGACTGGAGGATGTCGCAGGTAGACGCCCGGGCACATTCAGATGGCCCACGATCTTGACGCCATTCGGCGTGGTCACGATCTCGCCCGGCTTGGCGAGTTCGCAATTGCCGCCGCGCTCGACAGCGAGATCGATGATCACCGAACCCGCCTTCATGCTTTCGACCATCGCGGCCGTGATCAACTTCGGCGCCGGGCGGCCCGGGATCAGCGCGGTGGTGATGACGATGTCCTGCTTGGCGATGTGGCCGGCGGTGAGCTCGGCCTGCTTTGCCCGGTATTCCGGCGACATTTCCTTGGCGTAGCCGCCGGCGGTCTGCGCCTGCTTGAATTCCTCGTCCTCGACGGCGAGGAATTTTGCGCCGAGTGACTCGACCTGTTCCTTGGTGGCGGGGCGCACGTCGGTCGCGGTGACGATGGCGCCGAGACGCCGCGCAGTCGCGATCGCCTGCAGGCCGGCAACGCCGACGCCCATGATGAAGATCTTCGCCGCGGGAACCGTGCCTGCCGCCGTCATCATCATCGGCAGAGCCCGGCCATACTCGGCGGCGCCGTCGATCACGGCCCGATAGCCGGCGAGATTGGCCTGAGAGGACAGGACGTCCATCACCTGCGCACGGGTGATGCGCGGCATAAATTCCATGGCGAAAGCAGCAACATTGGCCTTCGCAAGGCCTTCGACTGCGGCCTCGTTACCGTAAGGATCCATGATGCCGATGACGAGCGCGCCTGCCGGCAGGCCGGCGAGTTCGCTCTCGGCCGGGCGGCGCACCTTGAGAACGATATCGGCGCCCTTCAGCGCCTCCTTGGCGTTCTTGGCGGTGGTCGCGCCGGCAGCCTGGTAGTCAGCGTCGGTAATACCGGAAGCGAGCCCCGCCCCCTTCTCCACTGCGACATCGGCCCCGAGGCCAATGAACTTGCGGACGGTTTCCGGCGTCACGGCGACGCGGGTCTCCGTCCCTTGCGTTTCGGCTGGGACAGCAATGCGCATGGCAGGCGGGGCCTTTCCGGCGTTACATCAGGAGGAGCGCGAGCAGCATCAGAACCAGCGGAACCGCCGGTGCGCGCCAGGACAGCGAGGGAGCGGCAATGCCGACGCCGGTGGCGACGAGGGTCAGGAGCGTGCCGACGACCGCAGTACCCCAGGCGTGCTTGGTGCCACCGACGGCGAGTGCAGCGACGATGGCAAGGCAAGCTGCGGTGGTGACTTCGGCCATGTGGACGAAGCCGCGATAGGTCCGCTCGTGTTCCGGATAATCCATCTGCGGAGCATCGGCTGCGCTGTGTCCGTGGTGGGCCATAAAAACTGTTCCCGCATAAAAAGGTCTCATTGCCGTGTAGCGCACCAGCGAAGGGTCTGGCAACGCGTCAACACGCCATCGCCGCCTGTTTCAGGAGCATTTCAGGCAGTGAAACCGCTTGCTCTGCAAAGCCCTGGAAACAACGGGGATGCCGGAACGAACATCCCCGTCAATGCGCAGCGGCGAGTCCGGCGCGATCGAGTGCCTTCGCCTGAACTTTAGCCACATGCTCGGTCGAGAAATTCTCGATTTCCTGCTCGAACAGGCGATGAAAATTCAGCGCGGCATCGAGATGCAGGAAGACGCCGCCGAGGCCGATCGCGGCGCGGTCCATGAAGACGAACTCACGCGGCACGGTCACCGGTCCGCGCTTCTTCAGCGCCTGGTGCACCTGGAAGGCCTGCTTGCGGCCATACTCCGCCGGACTGACATCTTCGGCGATGCGCCGGGTCCTGTCCTCCAGCAACGGCCCGTAGATGAAACGCGCCCAGATGTTGAGGGTGTCAACCAACTCCTTGGTCAGCCCCTTGAAGCCCCAGGTTTCATAAGCGTGGATCACGCGCGCCTGGTCATTCTCCAGGAGGCCGCGATAGAGATCGACCACCCCGCCGACGAAGGAGGGTGGGAAGATCCGGATGCAGCCATAATCGAGCAGGTTGATGCCTTGTGGCGCCCCCTCTTCCGAGAACACCGTGTAGTTTCCGAGATGCGGATCGCCGTGAATGACGCCGTGATGGCTGAAGGGGCGCCACCAGGCACGGAACATCGCGGTCGAGATCCGATCGCGGGACTCCTGCCCATCCTGCTTATGGTCAAGGATTCGGTCACCCTCGAGCCAGTGCATGGTCAAGAGCCGGCGGGTCGACAGCCCGGCTTCCAGCGCCGGCACGCGCACATCCGACGTCTCGGCCAGCATCGCGCGGTAAAGCGCGATATGTTTCGCCTCGCGGACATAGTCGAGCTCCTCTCGCACCCGCGCGCCGATCTCCTTGGCGATCTCTGTGGTGTCGATCACCGGATCCATGCGTCGATGCAGCGCAAACAGGACGTCGAGCTGGGCGATATCTGCCTCGACCGCCGATTCCATATCCGGATATTGCAGTTTGCAGGCAACCGGCACGCCATCATGCGTCGTTGCCCTGTGCACCTGGCCGAGCGAAGCTGCCGCCGCAGGCTTCAGGTCGAACTCGGCGAAGCGCGTGCGCCATTGCGGCCCGAGCTCCGCCATCATGCGGCGCTTGACGAAGGCCGGCCCCATCGGCGGCGCCTGCGATTGCAGCTTCTGCAACTCGGCGGCGTATTCCGGCGGCACGACGTCGGGAATGGTGGCGACGAGTTGCGCCACCTTCATGATTGGCCCCTTCAGCCCACCCAGCGCCTTGGCCAGCGCCTCGGCATTGCTGAGATTACGGCCTTCCAGCCCGAGCAGCCGCGTCCCGGCAATGCGCGCCGCGACCCCACCGACATTCGCCCCGACGCGAGCGTAACGGGCTGCGCGGGCGGAGAAACGATTGGCTTCGCTGTCACGTTCGGACATGTCGCTCACAGGATCGGCTGCAGGGTGGCGCCCAGGATGTAGGGCACGATCACGGCAGAACCAATGCCGCATGTTGCCCCGTCGCGGCAGCACGGTGCGCCGACGGCACCCCTCATGCGAGAAAGGCCGCGAGATTCGCCAAGGTCGACCGCAAGCCCACGTCGTGATCCTCCGGCCGGATGCCCGCGGGTACATTCTCGCAGCGGATGGCGACCTCTGTGCCGCCCCCGACCGGAGCGAAGCTCCATGTCATCGTCATCGTGCCTGCGAAGGACGGATCCTCCGACACGAACTCGACCGACTGGACGATCCGCTCGTCGGGAAGCAATTCCAGAAAAAGCCCTTGAACGATGTCGGTGTCCTCCGAGGTCTTGCCGGACACTGAATGCTGCGATGCCTCATAGGTCAGGACGATGCGATAGCGCCCGCCTGCCCTCGGCTCGAACAAGAGAACCGCACCGGTCATACCCCGGGGCGGGAGCCAGGACGCCAACGCCTGCGGGTCAAGCAACGCCCGATAGATGGCTTGCGGCGAAGCCCCGATGCGCCTGGAAGCGGTATCTGTTCGCGTCCCACCGCCCCGATGAGCCATGCCCACTCCTTGCCGGCCTCAGCTTGCGCGCCCCGGTGTCAGCGCAACCACGCCAGCCACCTTACCGTAGCGGACGTCCGGTGCACCACCCGCAACACCAAGAGCCCAATGGATACGACGCAACCGGCAGCCGTGCCACAAGCGTCATTTCCCCTTTGTATTTAAGATCCCCGCGATTATGCTAACGACGAGCAGTTGGATCGAAGCCGTTTTAGGGTTGATTGAACAATCCACCCAACATTTGTTGCCCCAACTGCTCGATATTTCCGGCATATCTGAAACCGAATATTTGGCGCATCAGCACAGCAAAATGATTTCGCGCCGCGAAATCGGTTCTCGATGTATCCATCGAGAACCCTCTCACGCATCAATCTGAGATTCATCCTGTATTGGAGGGTCCGATGGCGTCTGGTCGTATTGAAATCGAAACACCGATGGATGGAAGCTGCCCCCGCCAATCAGTTCCCGATTGGCGGGCACGATCCCGCGCCGCGCTGTTCGGCACGGCGACGCTGATATCGCTCGCGCTCATCGGCCCCGCTGCCGCGCAAGCGCCGGCACAGCCACCCGCACAGCAGCAGCGGCCCAACATCGTCTTCATCATGGGGGACGACATCGGCATCTGGAACATCGGCGCCTACCACCGAGGCATGATGGCGGGCCGGACGCCGAACCTCGACAAGCTCGCCGCGGAAGGCATGCTGTTCACAGACTATTACGCCGAAGCGAGCTGCACGGCCGGGCGCGCCAATTTCATTACAGGCGAACTGCCGATCCGCACCGGCATGACCACGGTTGGCCAGGCCGGCGCCCCGACCGGGCTGCCTGCAGAGGCCGTCACGATTGCCACCGCGCTCCAGGGGATGGGCTACGCTACCGGCCAGTTCGGCAAGAACCATCTTGGCGACAAGAACGAGTTCCTGCCGACGGTACACGGGTTCGACGAGTTCTTCGGCTACCTCTATCACCTCGATGCGATGGAAGACCCCTGCCATCCGAACTACCCGCAGAACCTCAGGTCGCAGGTCGGCCCGCGCAATATGGTCCACTCCTTCGCCAGCACCACCGACGATTCAAGCGTCGATCCACGCTGGGGCAAGGTCGGAAAGCAGACGATCACGGACGCAGGGGAGCTGTGCCCGAAGCGCATGGAAACCGTGGATGACGAAATCCGCGACCTTTCCTTCAAGTTCCTCGATAAGGCCAAGGCGGACAACAAGCCATTCTTCCTGTGGCTCAATCCGACCCGGATGCACATCGTCACGCACCTGTCGCCGAAATACGAGGCGATGCGGAACTCGACGAATGGCTGGTCCATCCATGAGGCCGGCATGGCCCAACTCGATGACGATGTCGGTTTGGTAATGAAGAAGCTCAAGGATATGGGCGTGGATGACAACACCATCGTGGTGTTCACCACCGACAATGGCACCGAGGTCTTCACCTGGCCGGACGGTGGCCAGACGCCGTTCGCGCAGAGCAAGGGGACGATCATGGAAGGCGGCTTCCGTGCGCCGGCGATGATCCGCTGGCCGGGCAAAGTGCCGGCGGGCAAGGTCGAGAGCGGTATCATCTCAGGGCTCGACTGGTTCCCGACGTTCCTGGCCGCAGCCGGCAACCCGAACATCACCGAAGAACTGAAGAAGGGTAAGCAGATCGGCGACCGGACCTACAAGGTCTATCTGGACGGCTACAACCAGATGGAGATGATTACCGGCAAGGGCCAGTCGACTCGCAACGAAATCTATTACTTCGGGGAAAGTGAACTCGGCGCCGTGCGAATTGGCGACTACAAGTACCGGTTCATTGATCAGCCCGGCGGCTGGCTCGGCGACAAGACCAAGGTTGACGTACCTTATTTGACCAACCTTCGCCTCGATCCGTTCGAGCGCACGGGTTGGCCCGAGAATGGGACCAAGTCCGGCTCGCAGGAGTACTTTCAATGGTTCAAATATGAGTTCTGGCGCTTCGTCTTCGTTCAGCAACAAGTCGAGAAGTTGGCGATGACGGCGATTGAGTTCCCGCCGATGCAGAGGGGCGCGAGCTTCAATCTCGATGCCGTGAAGGCGAAGATCGAGGCGGCGCGAGCTGCGATGGCTAAGTAACGAAGCGCACGCCTGCATATGCATGACGGGCGGTCCATGCAGGCCGCCCGTTTGTTGCTTCGAGCTTTCGATCTCGGCAGCTCCCGAGCGGAGCTCTCATCCCCGCGCGCTCAGATCTGCCCTCACCTCGGTTGCGCTCGCTGCCCGTCCGCCGGCTGCCTCGACGCGGCGGACCGCCTCTGCGATCAGTTCCGCATTGCTGCGGCGTTCACCGAACGGGGCGTCTTCCAATCCGGCGCGAACATGCACGCCCTGCGCGACCGCGTGCGGAATCAGGTCGCCGAGTTCGACGCCTAGCCCCGCGATCATCACCGGTGCCCGCGGCGCAACCTCGGCAAGCAGCGCAAGATGGGCTTCGAGCGCATAGGCCCTCGGCGGGAAGCCCCAGGCAAAGGCGTCCGAGAACATCAGCCGGTAGATCGGCATCGGCATGCCGGGATAGGCCTTGGCCAGCGCGGCCCCGAGGCGTGTGAAACCGGGCTCATAGATGGCATAGCTCGGATGGACCTTGTGGCGCTGCGCCACCTCCATGCCCTCGCGAATATGCTCGCCGGGGTTCTGATAGATGAAGCCTGCCTCGCCTTGCGGGATACCCGCAAAGGTCGTCCAGTTGCAGGACCCGGGATCGAGCACTCCCCACTCGGCTAGGCCGCGCTTCGCCAGCTCCTCCAGGTGCCAGTAGCGGCCGGAACCGACGATATCGCCGGCATAGCCGGAGCCGACGATGGGGATGGTCGGATAGACGATGGCGTCGACCTTGGCGCGGATGCCCTCGATCGCTTGCGCATAGAGCTCCCAATCGTCGCGCTGGCGGCCAGTCACGACGTCATAGACATGAAGATGGACAATGGCCGCCCCGGCCTCGACCGCCGCAATGCCATCGGCAACGATCTCGGGGATGCTGATCGGAATGCCGGGCTGGCGCTCCCTGCCCCAGGGACCGTTGATCGCGGCTTCGATCCAGATCGTGCTCACGGCGTTTCGTCCTCAGGCCAGGGTGTTGGGAACCGGGCGAGCGTCCCCTTCGATGTCCCAGCAAGAGAGCACCGGGACTCACCATCAGTGCAACACCGCGGTGAGCAAATGAGCTCTGCTTCGGCCTTGCCAGCAGCCCGCGCCAGCACGCTAGAATGCACCAAAGCGGGGAGGAACGGATGGGGCTCCATTTCGAGGACTTTGACCTCGACAGCAGCATCACGACCCGCGGGCGCACCGTCGGCGAGGGCGATATCACGCTGTTCGCCGGCCTTTCCGGCGATTTCAACCCGCTGCATGTCGACAGCGAATATTGCGCAGGCACGCCCTTCGGCGAGCGCATCGCCCACGGCCCGCTGACGCTCGCCATGGCGATCGGCCTGATGTCGCAGCAGAACCTGATCGATGCCACCACCATGGGCCTGCTCGATCTGCACTGGACATTTACCGGGCCGGTGAAGATCGGCGACACGGTCCATGCCGTCGTCACAGCGGTCGAGAAGATACCCAGCCGCAAGCCGGACCGCGGCATCGTCACCCTGCGCCTCGAGGTGCACAACCAGCGCGGCGAGCACATCCAGACCGGCCATCTCAAGCTGCTGATGAAGCGCCGCACCGAGGATCAGGGTTGATGTTGGAACGGCGCCCCAGCTTTCGCGAGACCTTTGAGCGGTTCGTCTGGCAGATCCCCGAGCGGTTCAATATCGGCGTCGCAGCCTGCGACCGCCACGCGGATGGCAGTGGCAAGCCGGCGCTGATCTATGAGGACCAGGGGCACAGCGTCGCAACGATGAGTTTCGACGCACTCAAGCTCGGCACAAACCGGCTCGCCAATATGCTGCGTGGCCACGGCGTCAGACCGGGTGAGCGCGTCGGCATTCTGCTGCCGCAACGCCCGGAAACGGCGATGGCCCATCTCGCCATCTACAAGATGGGTGCGATCGCCCTGCCGCTATTCACCCAGTTCGGGCCGGATGCGCTCGAACACCGGCTGCAGCATAGCGGCGCCTGTACGCTGATCACCGACGGCGAGAACATCGCCAAGATCGAGGCGATCCGCGCGAGCCTGCCGGAACTCAGGCGGATCTTCCTGATCGACGGCGCGGGCCATCTCGACTTCTGGAGCGAGTTGAACAAGGCGTCCGACCGGTTCACGCCGCTCGACACCACGCCCGACGATCCGGCGCTGATCATCTACACCTCCGGCACCACGGGAAAGCCCAAGGGCGCGCTGCATGCGCACCGTGTGCTGCTCGGCCACCTGCCCGGCGTGCAATTGCCGCAGGAATTCTTCCCGCAGGCCGGCGACCTATTCTGGACGCCGGCGGACTGGGCCTGGGCCGGCGGGTTGCTCGATGTTCTGCTGCCGAGCCTGTATTTCGGCGTTCCGGTGCTGGCCTCGCGAGCCCGCAAATTCGATCCGGAGGCAGCCTTCGACCTGATGGCGCGCCACAGCATCCGTAACGCCTTCCTGCCACCGACAGCGCTGAAGCTGATGCGGCAGGTTCGCAATCCAGGAGAGCGTTACGCCTATGCGATGCGCTCGATCGGCACCGGCGGCGAAACGCTCGGCGCCGACATGCTGGCCTGGAGCAAGGAAACTTTCGGCTTCGAGGTCAACGAATTCTACGGCCAGACCGAGGCCAATCTGATCGTCTCCAACTGCGCCAGCCTGTTCCCGGTCAGACCGGGCTCGATGGGGCGGGCCGTTCCCGGCCATCGCGTCGCGGTGATCTCGCCAGAGGGCGCGGTCCTGCCTGCGGGAGAGCAGGGGCTGATTGCGGTCGCGCGACCTGACCCCGTGATGATGCTGGAATACTGGCGCCAACCCGAGGCGACGACGGCGAAGTTCGTTGGCGACTGGCTCGTCACCGGCGATACCGGCGCCTGCGACGAAGACGGCTATTTCTGGTTTCAGGGCCGTGATGACGACATCATTTCCAGCGGCTCCTATCGCATTGGCCCCGGCGATATCGAGGATTGCATCATCCGCCACCCCGCCGTGCTGATGGTCGCGGTGGTCGGCAGCCCGGACCCGCTGCGGACGGAGGTGGTCAAGGCTTTTGTCCTGCCGAAACCGGAGATCACCGCCTCGGCGGCGCTCGCCGCCGAGATCCAGGATTTCGTCAAATCGCGCCTCGCCGCCTACCAGTATCCGCGCGAGATCGAGTTCGTGACGGAATTGCCGATGACCCCGACCGGCAAGATCAGGCGCAAGGATCTGCGGGACCAGGAGATCGCAAGGAAGCGGGGCGGCGAATAGCCAGGCGGAGGTGGTTCAAAGCCAGATCTTCATAGGCCTCTCTTCATGAGGAAGGCCCCTGTCGCCTCGAACAGCCCAGAGCGCGCCTGTTCGAGATGCATCAGATGCGTGCCCTCGGGAATGACGACATCTCGGGTTTCGCTCGAGCCAAGCCGCCCGCGCAGCCATTGTGCATCGCCATCCCTGCACAGGCCGTCCCAGGCGCCGCGCACGATCAGGGTCGGCGCCGTGATGTGAGAGGGGTCGTAGCCGAGCCGCCCCGACCAGGCCGAGGCGATATCAGCGCGAGGCCCTGCGGGGATTTTGACCGCCGGTTCAGGCCTCCTGATTGCGGCTTGCGCATCGCTGGCGAGATAGGCTCGACCCCAGTCTGCGAGTGTGGGTTCAATCAGGACCGGGGAGTGACCTTGCGGGACGTCCTCGATGAAGCGCGCGAGCTGGTCGGCAACCGAGACGAGACGCCACGCCCCGATGCTTTCGGGCGCAAGGAGGACTGGGGTCTTGCGCTGCGCGATGGGCCCGAACAGGACCAGCCGCTCGACACGCTCCGGATGCAGCGAGGCAATGAGCCCGGCGACGATCGTGCCCCAGGAATGCGCGATGAGCGACACGCGGGCCCTTCCAGTAACATTCAGCACGTGCTCGATCACCCGCGCCAGCTGTTTCGCGGCCTCTGGCGCGCGCCCGGATGGCGCATTGTCATGCGCCTGGGCAAGGAAGCTCGCGGGCCTGTCCGAGCCGCCATAGCCTGCGAAATCAAAGCTCCAGACATCGAAGCCGCGCTCCTGCAGGTCGTCCATCCAGGAACGCCCGTCGAAGCGGTATGCAACAGAAAGGGCCGACGGAAAGGTCGCGCCATGAACGTAGACGACGCACGGCCCAGCTCCAGCCACACGCCGGACCAGCAAGCCGGGCATCTCGGCCGTTTCCGTCAACCTCATGACCTCGCCCGCGCCGACGGCGCGCGCTGTGTTGATCGAAGCTATGTTCATGGCTGGCTCCCGCCCTTGCTGGGTGCGCGGGAGACTGCGCCTTCGCATACACGCTGACACCTCGAAACACTTCGGTGCCGACCGAAGGCTTGAGTGGCCCCTCTGGCGCCCTACAAGGCCTCGAGTACTAGCTCGAAGGTCATCAACACCGGATTGTCGCCGCGTCTCAGACGGCCCTGCGCCATCGCACCGGTAAAATCGACCAGCGCCACATCGATCTCTGCGACAAGTCGCCCCTGCGCGGGCTCGATAACCCCGGCCTGAATCGCGACTTCTGTCGCGAAATTCTCGACGATCCGGCCATCCTCGAAATGCGCGCCGATGGTGCTGCCGACGCCGCCATGGATGACGGCACGCCGGATGCCGCGTTCGGCACAGAACTCTTCCAGCGCCGTGGTGAAGTCGACATTCGGGCCCACACGCAGGGCGAAATAACGCCCTTCGCGCGAAGCCCCGGAGAACGGCACTGCGACCGGTCCGAACAGTTTGAAATTCGTCTCCGGATCGGGCGCGGCGGCAAAACCGGCGCCATCGAGGCCCAGCGCCGGTACGGTGACCGTTTCTGCGAGCACGGTGTCGTCCGGCAGGATATGACCGCCGCTCACCTTGCCGTCCGCTTCCGTCCAGAGCGCGTGGCAGTGGAAGAAGGGCGCTCCATCACGCGTGCCGAAGGTCATCGCCCCCGTCTCGACGCGCGTCACGCCAGCAGGCCGAAACGTGTCGCTATAGAAGGCGGCATGCTCCGGTGTCTTCGACAGCGCCGGCATCACATAGGCGAAAGGTCCGAGGACGAGCCCATCGACCGTGACCACGCCACTGGTGAAACCCATAGCCGCAAAGCCGCGGCGCACCGCTTCCAGAAGCGGAAGTCCGGCCGCGAGAGACATCCTGAAGCGTCGGCCATGCGCTTCGATCCATCGAATGCGCTCAGGCGCAGCGGGACCGGGCTGGATGATTTGCCGCATCACCTCTCGCCCCGCATCCGGGCGAGTTCGCCGCGCGCTTCAAGCTCGTCCTTGACCAGCCGCTTCGGCACCTTGCCGTAACCCGACTTCGGCAGCGCCTCCCAGAACAGGAAGCGCTTCGGCATCTTGTAGCGGGCGATCTTGGTCGAGAGGAACTCGGCGAGCTCCGCCTCGCTGGCCTGCGCCCCGGAACATGCGACGCAGACGGCGATACCGATCTCGCCCCAGACCGGATCGGGCACGCCGACCACGGCCACCTCCGCGATTGCAGGATGGGTCAGGATCTTCTCCTCGATCTCGCGCGGATAGATGTTCGAGCCGCCGGAAATGTACATGTCGGACGCGCGCCCGGTGATGTAGACAAAGCCCTGTTCGTCCATGTGGCCGAGGTCACCCGTGCGGAACCAGCCGTCGCGAAATGATTTCGCGTTGGCCTCGGGGTTGTCGTAGTAGCCCGCGAACACGGCCGGGCCGACGACGCAGATTTCGCCCTGCTCCCCTGCCGCGACCTCACGCCCCTCATCATCCTGGATCTGGACCTGCATTCCCGTGCGCTCGAAGCCGCAGGTCCCGATGCGCGCATTCGGGCCATCTTCGGGATCATGCAGGGCTGGCGGCAGCACCGTGATATTGCCGGTGACCTCACCCAGCCCGAAATACTGCACGATCACCTTGCCCAGCTTGCCAAGCGCCGCCTTCTGATCCTCGCGATACATTGGCGCGCCGGCATAAATGACATAGCGCAGCGAGGAGTGGTCATGCGTGTCGACGGCCGGGTGCTCGACCAGCATCTTCAGGATCGTCGGCACGGTGAAGATATTGGTGATGCGGTGGCGCGCGATCAGGCGATAGGCCTCGTCGACGTCAAAACGCTCCGACGGCAGCAGGATCGTCGGCGCGCCGCGCGCCGAAATGACGAGTTGGTGCACGCCCGCGCCGTGGGAGAGAGGCGCGACCACGAGCGATGCATCCGCCTCCGTCGTTCCCGGCATCAGGTCGCAGAGATGATTGGTGACGACGAAACCCATCTGGCCATGGGTGAGCACGGCAGCCTTCGAGCGCCCCGTGGTACCCGAGGTAAAGAAGAACCAACAGGGATCGTCACGCTCGACCGCGGCATTCGCAACGTCTGCACCGGCATGGCGCGCGATCATATCGCCGACCTCGGCCTCGCCAAAGGCTCCCGCCCCGATACGCCAGGTAAAGCGCGGCGCGGGTTCCGCAGCGGCGACCGCCGCAGCATGCTCCGGAAAATCGCCATGGCAGAGGAAGGCCTTCGCACCGGACGCCGTCGCGAGATACTCGACCTCGTCCGGCAGCAGCCTGAAATTGGTCGGCACCCAGATGGCACCAAGCCGGAAGGCCGCGAACATCGAGAAGAACATCGCCTCGCAGTTCTTCGAATGAACCAGGACGCGGTCGCCCTTGCCGATGCCCCGCGCCGCCAGCGCCGCGGCCAGCGCCGAAACCTGCGCATCGATCTCGGCCCATTTCCATTGCCTGTCCCCCCAGATGAAGCCAGGGCGCTGGCCGAAGCGGCGCGCATTCTGGGTGACGATATGGGCAAGGTTCATCACGCGGCGCGTCACGGGCGCGACGCCGCCGCGCGGGGCAGCCTGGCTGGCAAGGGCTTCGGTCACGTCAGGCGCTCCTCGATTTTGTAATTGGGCGTGCCCCCTGCTGCGGGCCGCCGCCTTGGGATGTCTTGCGGACGAACATCTGCGCGAGCAGGCGCTCCATCCTCTCCGCTTCGGTCGTAAGATGGCGCGCCAACTCGACCTGGCGCGCGGGAACCATGCGGCTGTCGATCGCCGCCAGGCTGAGCGCGCCGGCGACGCGGCCGTCCGGATAGCGGAAGGCGATGCCGACGCCCCAGGAACTGGCAACCAGCCGGCCGGGATTGAGCGAAAAGCCGCGCTCCCGGGCCAGCGCCAGATCGGCGCGGATCTCGTCAGGCGGAAACCCGGGATACTGCGTCAGCAGCGCTTTCTCATTTGCCACCATGATCCGCTCGACCTCGCCGTCCGGCAGCGCTGCCAGCATCGCGAGCGAGCCGGCGCCGACCCCGAGCGGGTGCTGCTGGCCAGTCTGCAGCGCGTGGGTCCGGACCGGATAGGTTCCTTCCTCCCGATGCAGGCAGACCGCGTAGTTCTCGCGCTGGATCGAGAGAAAGCTCGTATCCATGGTGATCTCGGACAGGCGCCTCAGGCTCTCCATGGCCAGTTCGAGCAGCCCGTGCCGGCGCGCGGCAAGCACGCCCAGCACGAAAGCCTCCTCGCCGAGGCAGTAATGCCGCGACGCAGCCTCCTGCTCGACGAGCCCCGCGCGCATCAGGGCGAGCAGCAGCCGCCGCGCCGTCGGCTTGTTGAGCCCGCTTTCGATGACGATATCGCTCAGCGGCAACCCGCCCGCGGGCTCACGCCCGATCAAAGCCAGGAGCCGCAAGGCCCGGTCGACACTCTGCGAGCCCGAGAGATCGCCGGCTGATGCAACGAAATGTTCCATCCTGCGGCCTCAGATACAGTCCATAATATGGACCCTTTGATTGTTTGCAGCAGCCTAGTTCGGGCTCAGATAGATTGCAACGCAAGCCTGCTTGTGTATTCTTGGCCCAGTCCGCTGGATCATTCATCCACAGTATGGACCGCGCCGGGCCTCAAGAACGTTCACAAGATCGGCGCGCGGGAGGAAGGGCAGATGTTGTCACGGGATTCCGGCTGGCCGGAGGCCAGCGCCATGACTGAAGCGAATATCCGCTGCGGTTCCGTTCCGACATGCGCACGCCCCGGCGTTGCCAGGGCCACGCAGGCGTGAGCCCGGACATGGCACAGCCCAGCGAGAGCATTGCTCCTTCCGAGAACCCGCTCGATACGGATGCGATCCGCACCGGCTCGGCGATCATGCGGCCGATCGAGATGATCAGCGCCGCGCTGCTGCTCCTGATCGTCGGGCTGCTGCTGCTCGGCGTCACCACACGCTATCTTTTCTCCCTGCCCATTATCTGGATCGACGAAGCCGCCTCGATCTCCTTCCTCTGGCTCGCCATGCTCGGCTCCGCGATCGCGATCGATCGCAATGAGCATCTCAAGCTGACGCTCTTCATCGGCATGATGCCGGAGCGCATGAGCCAGTTCGTGCAGACGCTGGCCCTGGTCGTGGTGGGTGCCTTCCTCGCGGCGATGATCCACCCGGCGATCGACTACACGATCGAGGAATCCTACGTCACCTCGGCCGCGCTCAACATTCCAAACAGCTGGCGCGTCTCCGCCATCGCCTGCGGCATCATCCTGATGTTCGTGCTGACGGTTCGCCACGCCATCCGCACCGCGAGGCTGCCGGACCTGATCGTCGCCGTCGCGCTTGTCGCTGGGCTCGCCGCCGCCTGCTGGGGGCTGATGCCGGTCTTCAAGGGCCTCGGCTATACCAATATCCTGATCTTTCTCGTGATCACGGTCGCGCTCTGCCTCGTCGCCGGCGTGCCGATCGCCTTCTGCTTCGGCATCGGCACACTCGCCTTCCTCGCCTTCAGCACCAGCGTCCCGATGATCGTGATGATTGGGCGTATGGACGAGGGCATGTCGAGCATCATCCTGCTCTCCGTGCCGATCTTCGTGCTGCTCGGCTGCATTCTCGATGCGACGGGCATGGGCAAGGCGATCGTCGATTTCCTGGCCTCGATGCTCGGCCATGTCCGCGCCGGCATGTCCTATGTGCTGCTCGGCTCGCTCTTCCTGGTCTCGGGCATTTCTGGCTCGAAAGTCTCCGACATGGCGACAGTGGCGCCCGCGCTCTTTCCCGAGATGAAGCGCCGCGGCTACCAGCCCAAGGAGCTGATCGCCCTCCTCTCCACCGGCGCGGCCATGGCCGACACGGTGCCCCCGAGCATCGTCCTGATCGTGCTCGGCTCGGTCGCGGGCGTCTCGATCGCCGGGTTGTTCAATGCCGGCTTCGGCATCGCCATGGTGCTCCTCGTCGCGCTGGCGCTTCTGGCACGCTGGAAAGCCATCGGCGAGGACATGAAGGGCGTGCGGCGCGCGCCCATGGCCGTGATCGGTCGCACCGCTTTGATCGCAGGTCCAGCGCTCGTTCTGCCCTTCCTGATCCGCGGAGTGGTCGGCGGTGGCATTGCAACCGCAACCGAGGTCTCGACCATCGCGGTGCTCTACGCCTTCGTCATCGGCATCATCCTCTATGGCGGCATTGGCCTGCGCAAATGCTACGCGATGCTGGTCGAGACGGCGGCGCTCTCGGGCGCGATCCTGATGATCCTCGGCACCGCGCTCGCCATGGCCTGGGCCCTGACCCAGACCGGCTTCGCGCGCGACCTCGCCACTTTCATGGCCGGCCTGCCGGGCGGCTGGCTGACCTTCATGGCCGTGACGATCGTCGTCTTCCTGGTTCTGGGCTGCGTGCTCGAAGGCCTGCCGGCGATCGTGCTGATGGCGCCGCTCATGTTCCCGATCGCCAAGAATCTCGGCATCAACGATGTGCACTATTCGATGGTGGTGGTCACGGCGATGAATATCGGCCTGATGACCCCGCCGATCGGAATCGGCTTCTACATCGCCTGCAAGATCGGCAATGTCTCGCCGGACGAGGCAATGGGCGCGATCTGGCCCTATCTCGTCGCGCTGCTGATCGGCCTTGTCGTCATCGCGGTCGTGCCCGGCCTGTCGACCTGGGTGCTCTGATGCTCCGGCATGGTCGTCACCATCGCAGTGAGGGTTGCAGTTTTGCAGCCCGAAACGCGAGAATCTAGGACAACCGAGATCCCGTCGTCGCGAAGCAAACCAGCGGCGGCGTGAAAGCAACATCGATCAGGGAGAGAAACGCTCATGACCATCTCACGCCGCACTCTGCTGCAGGGCACAGCCGCTGCCGCCACCATCGGCTCCTTCCATATCGGCAGGGCCGAGGCGCAGACCGCCGAATTCACCTACAAATACGCCAACAACCTGCCCGTCGCGCACCCGATGAACATCCGCGCCAACGAGGCAGCAGAGAAGATCAAGCAGGACACCAAGGGCCGGGTCGTCATCCAGATCTTCCCGAACAATCAGCTCGGTTCCGACACCGACATGCTGAGCCAGGTCCGTTCGGGCGGCGTCGAGTTCTTCACGCTGTCGCCGCTGATCCTCTCGACTTTGGTGCCGAACGCCTCGCTCAGCGGCATCGGTTTCGCCTTCCCGAACTATGATGCAGTCTGGAAGGCTCTGGACGGTGAGCTCGGCGCCTATGTCCGCGGCCAGATCGGCAAGGCCAATCTCGTCGTCATGGACAAGATCTGGGACAACGGCTTCCGCCAGATGACGAGCTCGAAGGGCCCGATCAACACACCCGACGATCTCAAGGGCTTCAAGATCCGCGTGCCGGTCAGCCCGCTCTGGACCTCGATGTTCACCGCCTTCCAGTCGGCCCCGGCCAGCATCAACTTCGCCGAGGTCTATACCGCCCTGCAGACCAAGGTGGTCGACGGCCAGGAGAATCCGCTGGCGATCATCGCCACTGCCAAGCTCTTCGAGGTGCAGAAGTACCTCTCCATGACCAACCACATGTGGGACGGCTTCTGGTTCCTGGCGAACCGTCGGGCCTGGGAGAAGCTGCCGGAGGATCTGCGCAAGATCGTCGCCAAGAACCTCGACGACGCAGCGCTGCTCGAGCGCGCCGACGTCGCCAAGCTCAATGCCGGCCTCAAGGACGAACTCGTCTCGAAGGGCATGGTCATCAACGACACCCAGGCGGCTCCCTTCCGCGACGCACTTCGCAAGGCCGGCTTCTATGCCGACTGGAAGAAGAAGTATGGCGACGAGGCCTGGGCCATTCTCGAGAAGGCCGTCGGCAGCAGCCTGAGCTGAGCCGGTCCGCTCATCTTTCAAGCCCGGCGGTGCAACAGCGCCGCCGGGCTTTCATTTGAACCACTCGCCACCTGAAGGAAGCATCTCATGGCCGACCGGCTGAAGGGCAAGACCGCGATCGTTTTCGGTGCCGGCTCCTCGGGCCCGGGCTGGGGCAACGGCAAGGCGGCAGCGGTCGCCTATGCGCGGGAGGGCGCAAGGGTCGTCTGCATCGATCTCGTCCAGGCTGCTGCCGACGAGACAGCGGCCATCATCAGCGAGGAGGGCGGCGAAGCGCTCGCGATCGCAGCCGATGTGACTGAGCAGGGCTCGGTCAATGAGGCCGTCGCGGCAACCATGGCGCGTTTCGGCGGCATCCAGATTTTGCACAACAATGTCGGCGTGACCCATATGGGTGGACCGGTCGAACTCAGCGAGGAGAAGTTCAGGGCTGCGCTCGATCTCAATCTCGGCTCGGTCTATCGCACGGCCAAGGCAGTCATCCCGGCTATGCTTGCGAGCGGCGGAGGCGCGATCGTCAACATCTCCTCGCTCGCCGCGATCCGCTGGACCGGCTACCCCTACTTTGCCTATTACGCCACCAAGGCAGCGGTGAACCAGGCGACGATGGCGCTCGCCATGCAATATGCCCGGCAGAACATCCGGGCGAACTGCATCATGCCGGGCCTGATCGACACGCCGCTGATCTACAAACAGATCTCGGGTCAGTATGCCTCGGTCGACGAGATGGTCGCTGCCCGCAACGCGGCCGTACCGATGGGTAAGATGGGCACGGCCTGGGATATTGCAGCGGCCGCCGTGTTCCTGGCCTCCGAGGAGTCGGCCTTCATCACCGGCGTTTGCCTGCCCGTCGATGGCGGTCAGAGCTGCGCAGTCGCAGCCTTTCCGAGCTGACACCTGGAATACCGGACCGGACACCGCACCCGCTCCGATGATCTGACCTTCTATGCTTGCATCGGCTTTCCCGAAAACCGCAGTCCCCGTTTCGGGCCGATGCTTCAGACGAGCGCCGACTGCATCTCGATCTGATAGCCCTCCGGATCATCGAACACGAATGCCCTGATCCGGAGCGCCTCGTGGCTGCGCGGCGGCTTCAGCGCAGAGACACCGACACTCTCGACATAGGCATGCCAGGCGTCGACATCGGCGACGCGGATGCAGATCTGCACCGGCTTGACCGGATGGGCGCGATGGCTGCCACGGCTCTCGTCGACGAGGCCGACATAGCCCCCCGCGGTGACGCGGTAGATCTTCGACCAGCCCTGGTCGATCGCAAGCTCGAGCCCGAGCACGTCCTCGTAGAAGCCCATCGCCTGCGGCAGATCGCGATAATAGAGGAAGGTGATGAGCTTCTGGGTCGCGTCATGCGACGGTCTTGCAATCGTCAAGGTTTGTCTCCGAACCACGCTGCTATTTGCCCATCACCAGGTTTGGCAGCCAGGTCGTCAGCTTGGCCGCGCCGGCCAATACGTCGTTCTCCGGCCCCGATATTCAGTAGCCCATGCTTCAGTAACTCATGGCCCGGTTGCGGGCGTTCCCGATATGCGCGCTCATCTCGGCTGCGGCCCGTTCGGGATCACGCGCCTCGATGGCCGAGATGATCTTCAGGTGATCCTGCATCACCGGAACCAGGATGTGGTTCTGGATGCGCGTCTCGTACTGACGGATCAGCCTGATCTTCAGCCAGGTGACGCGGAAGGCCTTGGAGACGATGTCGTTGTCGAGATGATCGATGATCGCCTCGTGCATCAGCCGGTCGACATCCTCGGCGTCCTCGATCAGCGTCTCGTCGCCCCCCGCCTCGGCCCTCCGGATGATTGCTTCGTGGCGTTCACGCTGTTCGGCGATCTCTTCGTCCGTCGCCGTTTTCACGTAGAGCGCAGTCGCCTCCTTTTCGAGGAAGAGCCGGAACTGGAACGCATTGCGGATCAGGTTGAGATCGACATGGGCAACCTGCATGCCGCGCTGCGGCACGGTCTTGATCAGACCTTCCGCCTCGAGGCGCGGGATCAGTTCGCGAATGGCGCCGAGCGGCAGGCCAGTCATCGCCACGAGCTCGCGCTGGGTGACGAACTGACCTGGCTTGATCTCGCGCGCCAGCAGCCGCTCGGTGAAGCTGACATAGGCCTTGTCCCGCAGCTTCAGCGGTTCGCCATCGCGCTCCTGATCGTTCTCGCCCATGCGCTCCTGTTCCTCTCGTGGCTCCTCAGGCGGCCTTGGCCCGCGTAATCGTGTCGAAGGCTGCGAACAAGCGCTGTCGCTGCGCCTCGTTCAAGGCCTCGAGCGGCGGCCGCATCGCGCAATAGCCCTTGTCGCCATGCAGATGGCCGACCAGGGCCTTGACTGCCGGCAGGACCGGATAGCTGCAGACCTCGTCGACCAGCGCATTCACCACCGGGCTCTCCGTCCCTTCATAAACCATCGGCCGAAGCAGCCCCGGCACGAGATTGGCGACGCCGCAGATCGAGCCCTGAGCACCGGCCCTCACCGCGCGGGCGAGCAGCCGTTCGTCACCGACCAGGATGGCAAGCTCACCGTGAGCCTTGAGCAGGGCTTCGGTATTCGCATAGCTGCCCGAGGAATCCTTCACCCCACTGACGATGCCCGGAAACGCCTTCTTCAGCCGCTCGACCAGCCCGACGCTGATGTCGACCGCCGTGACCGATGGGATGTGGTAGAGGATGGTGTTGCGGGCGGACGGCCCCAGCTTCTCGAAGAACTGCGAGAACCAGACAAAGAGGCCCTCGTCGCTGACACCCTTGAAGTAGAAGGGCGGCGCGACCAGCAGGCCCTTGGCGCCGATATCGAGCGCGACCTTGGCCTGCTCGATCGATTCATGCAGCGAGGCAGCGGCGACGCCGGCATAGATCTGCGTGCCAGGATCGACGCCGGCGCCGACCAGCGCGCCCAGCATCGCGGTACGCGCCGGCAAGCCAAGCGCCGCGCCCTCGCCCGTCGTGCCGAACAGCGTGACGGAGTCACAGCCTTCCGCCAGCACGTGGCGCGCATGCTTGACGAGGCGAGGCAGATCGACTGCTCCGCCCTCCCGCATCGGCGTCGTGATGGCGCAGGAAAGGCCAAAGCGGTTTGGGTCGATAGCCATTGGAGGGAGCTTTCCTGAGATATGAATGTCTGACATGTTAGTCTGCAGTCAACCCTGACGCAAGGTCGGGAGGTCGCGGAAATCGGGATGCGGCTCAGCCATCCTTCAGCCCCCCGGCCGACAATCCGGCGACGATCTCACGCTGGGCCAGCACCGTCAGCAGCAACACCGGCAGCGTCACCAGCAGCGCGGCGGCGGCGAGCGGCCCCCAGGAAATCTGCTCGAAGGTCAGGGAGTTGTAGACGGCAGACGGCAAGGTCCGGCTGTTCTTGCCGCCGAGCACGACCGAGAAGATGAAGTTGTTCCAGGAGAAGATGAAGGCGAGGATGCCGCCGACCACGATGCCGGGCCGCGCCAGCGGCAGCGCGACATGGCGGAAGGCCTGCCACGTCGTCGCACCGTCGATGCGCGCCGCATCCTCCAGTTCCATCGGCACATTCTCGAAATAGCCGATCATGATCCAGACGATGATCGGAATGGTGATGACGAGATGGGTGATCACCAGCGCGCTGATGCTGCCGACGAGCCCGGTCATCTGGAACAACAGGAAGAGCGGGATCAGGTAGGACAAGGCCGGCGTCATGCGGGCGACCAGGATCAGGATCGCGAACTTCGTCGCCTTGCCGCGGGCGATGCCGTAGCCCGCTGGCACGCCGACCCCGAGCCCGATCAGCACGGCCCCGCCCGTGACCAGGATCGAATTCCAGAGATAGAGCGCGAAGTTGTTCTTCTCGAAGACGTTGAGATAGTTCGCCAGCGTCGGCGGGTTCGGGATGAAGACCGGCGGGAAAGCGGTGTTGTCGAGTTCGTTTTTGAACGAGAGCGACAGCATCCAGAGGAAGACGAGGACGGCCGGCGAAACCAGTACGAAGACCGAAAGCGCAAAACCGATCTTGGAGGCGAGCCGCTTCATTCCGCGTTCCACTTCGACTTCTGGCGCGCGTAGAGCAGCAGCAGCGAGAGCATGATGATGATGACGAAGAAGATCACCACCACGGCCGAGGCGTAGCCGATCTTGTAGAACTGGAAGGCCTGCAGATAGAGGAAGATGTTGAGCGTCTCAGACGCCGTGCCCGGCCCGCCCTGGGTGATCACGAAGATCGTGTCGAAGGCCTTCAGCGCATCGATGGTGCGGATCACGATCGCCACCATGATGAAGGGCCAGACCAGCGGCAGCGTGATGTGGCGGAACATGTGCCAGGAGTTGGCGCCGTCGATCAGCGCAGATTCATAGGGTTCCTTCGGCAAGCCGGCCAGACCGCCGAGCACGATCAGCATGACGAGCGGCGTCCAGTGCCAGACTTCGACCAGGATCAGCGTCGGGATCACGGTATGGGGATCGTAGACCCAGGGCTGGGGTCCAACCCCGACGAGCGATAGCAGGTAGTTCAGCACGCCGAGCTGCGGGTGGAACATCATCGTCCAGACCAGCGCGACAGCGACGGGCGTCGCCATCATCGGCATCACGAAAATGGTGCGCAGCAGCCCTCGGAACGGGAACTCGCGGTGGAAGACCAGGGCCGCCGCCGTACCGAAGACGATCGGCAGCACCACGGCGAGGACCGTGAAATAGGCGGTATGCCCCATCGATTCGAGGAAGCGCGTATCGCGGAACAGCTCCGAGAAGTTCTGCAGGCCGACGAATTCCGGGCCTCCGCCGATCTTCCAGTCATGGCCCGACATGTAGAGCGTAAACAGCCATGGGAAGACGATCACCCCGAGGATGACCAGCACGGCTGGCAACGAGAACAGCCAGTAGCGCGGCGTAAAATCCGCTGAATGTCTCGCAGGCAGCACCTTGGGCGTCGCGAGATCCGCTGGCATGGCGGTTGTGTTGGTCATGTTCTGCGCTTTGCTGAAAACGGTTTGTCATGCCCGCCCTGTGGCAGGCATCCGCGTCGTGAACATCGCCCTCCCCGAACGGGGAAAGCCATCATGGCCAGGGCATGCCCGGCCATGATGGCGATGGTCGTCAGCCCTGTTCGCTCTTGACCAGGACCGGCGCGAAGGTTTCGGTCGCCTTCTTCAATTCCGCAGCGACATCGGCACCGCCGAGCGCATTGGTCAGCGCCACGCCGAAGACATCGCGGAATTCGGTCACCGGAACAATCTGCGGCAGCGCAGCGCGGGCGACCTTGGCCGAGCCAAGCAGACACTCGAAATACTGCTTGCCGAATTTCGACTGCGAGATGGTCTCGGTGTCGAGATAGGCCGAGGCCCGCCCGGGCGCCCCGGCGCCGGCCTTGAGCATCGCGATCTGCTGCGCCTTGCTTGTCATGAACTGGAGATAGAGCCAGGCGGCCTGCTTTTTCTGCGAGCCGCGCGAAATGCCCATGCCATCGGCGAACATCCCGGCATGATGCGCCTTCGGCCCGGGCGGTGTGATGCCGTAGCCGACCTTGCCGACGATGCGCGACTTCGTCGGGTCCTCGAGCGGCGTGGCAAAGCCGATGCCGTCGAGCCACATCGCGGCGCGACCCTGCATGAAGGTGGTCTGGCATTCATTCCAGTTGAAGCCGACCTGACCGGCCGGGCCGGTCTCCCTGTTCAGCTTCTTGTAAAGCTCGCCTGCCCACGCCGCTTCGGGCGTATCGGTGAGCAGCTTGCCTTCGGGCGAGGTGGTCTCGATGCCCTGGCCGAGCAACAGGCTGGCCCAGACCGGGACATTAGCGTTCTTCAGGCCGCGCGAGACGAAGCCGGCGATCCCCTTGGCCGGATCATGCAGCTTGGCCGCGACCGTGGCGATCTCGTCCATCGTCTTGGGATAGGCCACGCCCTTCGCGTCGAAGAGCTCCTTGTTGTAGTAGATCATCCAGTAATCGACGAAGAACGGGATCGTATCGAGCGATCCGTCGGCCTGGCGGGCGTAGGCGACCGGTCCCGCGCCAAAATCATCGAAATTGAAGTCCGGCGAGGTCAGCGAGGCGTCCTTGATGAAGGGCGTCAGATCCTCGAACCACTTGCCCTTGGCGGCCATGCGCTTCTGCACATGCAGCGAGATGCCGCTGACGTCGAAGCTCGGCTTGCCCGAGGCGAACTCGATGACCGCCTTCTGGCGCTGCTGCTGCTCCGGCACCTGTTCGGCCGAAACCTTGATTCCGGTGAGCTCGGTGAATTCCTTCTCGGCCGCCTGCATCAGGTCGGAACGCGGGTTCTTCACCAACAGCACGTCGATCGTCGTGCCGGCAAAGCGCTTCCAGTTGAAGGCCGCCTGCGCATGGGCTTCGCGCAGAACCATCGGCGAACCGACGGCGCCCGCCGCGCCCAACGCTGCAGCCCCGCGCAGAAGCGCGCGCCGGCTCGGCCTCAGAATGCTGTCTGTCATGATTGTCCTCCCTGTGGACGCGAATTGCGGCCCGTTGACGAGCCTGCCTGATTATCCGGCTGTACGCCGGTCCCGTCGAGACTTTGCTCTTCGGATCCGGTGCTGACGCTAATCGCGTTCGAGGTCGGTTGCAAGCTGACATGTTGGCGTGCACATAGTCGCTGCAGTACATTCATGGACCCGTCGCCATGCCCCCAGCTGCGCCGCCCCTCCCCATGCGAACTCTTGGCCGTACCGGGTTGAGCGTTTCCACGCTCGGCTTCGGCGGGGCGCCTCTCGGCGATCTCTATGCAAGGCTCGACGAGGCTCAGGCCGTCGCAACCGTGGAGGCCGCCGTCGCCGGCGGCGTCACCCTGATCGATACCTCGCCGCTCTATGGCCACGGATTGTCCGAGCATCGCATCGGTGCGGCATTGCGCCGGGTCGGCCGCGAGAATGTGCTGCTCTGCAGCAAGGTCGGCCGCGTCGCACAGCCCTTCGCGGGGCGCGGCACCGGCTCGGGCTATCTGGGCGGCCTGCCGCATGGCATGCGTTTCGACTATTCCTATGACGGGGCCATGCGCTCGCTCGAACAATCGGCCCTCAGGCTCGGCACGGACCATATCGATATCGTCCTGATCCATGACGTCGACATCTGGACCCATGGCGCGGACGCTATCGAGAACCGGTTCTTCGAGGCAATGGCCGGCGCCTACCGCGCGCTCGACAAATTGCGGGCGGCCGGTACGGTCAAGGCGATCGGAGTCGGGGTCAATGAAGCGGAGATGTGCGAGCGCTTTGCCCATGCCGGCGACTTCGACACGATGCTGCTGGCCGGCCGTTATTCGCTGCTGGAACAGCCGGCGCTCGCATCCTTCATGTCGCTCGCGCAGAAGAAGGGCATCGGCCTGATGCTCGGCGGCGTCTTCAATTCCGGCATCCTGGCCACGGGCTCCGTTGCTGGCGCCAGGTACAATTACAAGCCGGCTCCGCCCGAGATCCTCGCGCGGGTTGCCGCCATCGAGACGATCTGCCGGCACCACGAGGTGCCACTGCGCCGTGCGGCGCTGCAGTTCCCGCTGGGCCACCCCGCCGTTTCCAGTGTCGTCCTGGGGGCGGTCTCACCCGCGGAGGTCGCCGACCAACTTGCCGAAATCGCCGCGCCGGTTCCGTCCGAGCTCTGGAGCGCGCTCAAGGCCGAAGGCCTGCTCGGCGCTGACATTCCTGTGCCGGAATAGCCCGATGCGGATCGACGCCCATCAGCATTACTGGCAGCTCTCACGCGGCGACTATGGTTGGCTGACCCCGGCACTGGGCCCGATCCACCGCGACTTCGGGCCACTGGACCTGGCACCGCTGCTGGCACGGCACGGCATCGCGCGCACCATCCTGGTCCAGGCCGCGCCGACCGAGGCAGAGACGGCATTCCTGCTCGGCATCGCAGAGGACGACCAAAGCGTCGCCGGCGTTGTCGGCTGGTGCGATTTCGATGCACTCGATGCGTCCGAGCGGATTGCCCGCCTGAGCGGCAACCCGCTGCTGGTCGGGCTCAGGCCCATGGTCCACGACATTCCCGACGAGAACTGGCTGGCCCGCCCTTCCCTTGCGCCCGCCTTCGCGGCGGTGGCAGCCCATGACCTCGTCTTCGACGCGCTGCTGCGACCGCGGCACATTGCGCCACTATTGGCCGTTCTCGATCGACATCCGACGCTCGCCGTCGTTGTCGACCATGCCGCAAAGCCGGATCTCATCAGTGGGGAGATCGCGAATTGGCGCGAGGATATCGCCGCGGTCGCAGCGCGGCCCCAGACCTTCTGCAAGATCTCGGGCCTCGTCACAGAAGCCTCGGCCGGCTGGACCATCGAGACCCTGCGCCCGGTCGTTTCGCATCTGCTCGCCGTCTTCGGTCCCGATCGCCTGCTCTGGGGCAGCGACTGGCCCGTCGTCACCTTGCGGGCCGACTATTCCCGCTGGTTCGAAACCGTCGCGGAATTGCTGGCGCCCCTGCCCGAAGCCGATCGCGCCGCGATCATGGGCGGCAATGCCCAAAGGCTCTATCTCTCCCACCGAGGACGCAACTGATATGCTGAAGGGCATCGACCCTGTCTTGAGCGCCGATCTGCTCTGGGTTCTGGCCGCGATGGGCCATGGCGACGATCTGGCCATTGTCGATGCCAATCATCCGGCCGATACCGTTGCCAGCGCGACCGCCAGCGGAAGGCTGATCCGACTGCCCGGCCTTTCGATGGCCCGCGCGACCCGCGCCATCCTCTCCGTCCTGCCAATCGACGATTTCGAGCCCGGCTCGCTGCGTCGCATGGAGGTTGTCGGCAAGCCCGACGAGATCCCGCCGGTCCAGGCCGAGGTTCAGGCCGAAATCGACCGCGCCATGGGAGAGCCCGTGCCATGCCTAGGCATCGAACGTTTCGCCTTCTATGCCGCGGCGAAGGCGAGCTTCGCTGTCGTCCAGGTCGGCGACCCACGGCCCTATGGCTGCTTTCTGCTGCGCAAGGGCGTCATCGCGGGTCTTCCAGGCTGAGCCCGCACGAGGGTTGGCAAGCGCGCCTGCGCCGCTCAGGATCGTGACGCCGTCGGCGCAGCTTCGACAGCCTGCGCTGACGAGCCTGGAGGATGGCTTCATGGCCCGCGCGAACGCCCATATTGGCACGACGAATTTTGCGACGACGATCAGGATGGGCGGCGGCCGTACGCTGGTTGCCGACGAACCGGCGGCCTTGGGCGGAGCCGATGCCGGGCCAGCGCCCTATGACCTGCTGCTCGCCAGCCTCGGCGCCTGCACGGCCATCACCTTGCGAATGTATGCCGAGCGAAAGCAGTGGAGCCTGCAGGCTGTCGATATCGATCTGCACCACGTCAAGGTCGAGAACCGCTCGAAGATCGAACGCGTCATCACGCTGACGGGCGATCTGTCTGCGGATCAGCGGGCGCGTCTCGCCGATATCGCCGAGCGTACACCCGTGACCCTGACGCTGAAGGCCGGCGCCGACATTGCGACACGACTGTCCGACGGCTGACACCCTCGTGAGTCTGTTTCCGTTCCGGCACTCACGCCGCTAGAAGAACCACACTGGGCGAGCGATCGCGCCCGTGCGTCTTTGGCCCGATCCAGCTCATCCGAGTCCCGTCTGCTGCGAGCCTGCCCATGCCTGACACTCTCCTCTACCTCCGTGAAGCAGACATCGCCGGGCTCGATCTCGATCCAGCGCTCGCCCGCGCGGCGGTGAGGACGATCTTCAAGGCGCATCACGACGGCCAGACGCTGAGCAAGCCCAAGCTTGCGCTCGAAATCGGCCCCGGCCACGCCTTCCAGTCGCTTTGCGCGGCCTCGCCCGCGATCGGCATGGCGGCGACAAAATGGCTCGGCATGGCACCCGCCGCGAATGGCGCGGGCACGCCCGGCATCCACGCGATGATTGCTCTCAACGATTATACATCCGGCACGTTGCTGGCCGTCCTCGACGGCAACCTCGTCACGGCGATCCGCACGGCCGCGATGTCGGCGGCAGCAGCAGAGTTCCTGGCGCGCCCCGAGAGCCGCACCATCGGCCTCATCGGCTGCGGCCTGCAGGCCCGTTCGCATCTTGCCGCGTTCAAGTCCCTGCTGCCCGGCCTGAGCGAAGTTCGCGCGTTCGGGCGAAGCCGCCGCACCACCGATCTCTTCATAGAGCACGCCCGCGAGCAGGGCTTTGCGGCGAAGGCCCTTGATGATGCCGGCGACGTCGTTCGCACCAGCGACGTGGTCATCACGACCGTGCCCATGCAGCCCGGCTTCGCGCCCTTCCTCGATCCTGCCTGGTTGAAGCCGGGCGCCTTCGTTGCTGCCGTCGACGTTGCCCGCAGCTGGCTGCCGGATGGCTTGCGCAAGCTCGACCTCTTGGCCACCGACGATCACCGGCAACAGGCAGAGAGCCCACCTATCGCCGGGGACGTCGGCCCGCTCGGCAGCTTTGATGCCGACCTGACGGAACTTGCCGGCGGGGTCCGGCCCGGACGCCTCGACGCGGAGCAGCGCGCCATGTTCATTTTCCGCGGCTTCGCGCTCGCCGATCTCGCCGTGGCGGCTACTGTCTATCGCGCGGCCCTGACCAGGGAAGCCGGCCTGCGCCTCCCGCGCTGAGATCGCGTCTGCAAACAGGAAGACAAGGCAACGGAGCTCTGCTAGCGTCACATATTCATCCATAGGAATATGTGAGACCTTCAATGCTTGACCGGCGCGCCTTTACTCTCGGAGCCAGTCTGACGGCGGCGGCCTCGTTCTGCGGCGGTGCGGCACGAGCCCAGGTCGTGGCGCGGGCCGGGCTCGGCAAGGCCGAGATCCTGGTGCTGAGCGATGGGGGCTTCCAGCTGCCGCTCTCGATGATCGCACGCGATACGCCGCTGCCCCAGCTCGAGGCGATGACCGGCAGCAAGGGGCCGGCCGAGACCGTGCTGAACGTCACCTGCCTGAAGCGCGGCAGTGAGACGATCCTGTTCGATTGCGGCGCCGGCGCGCACTTTCTTGCGGGCAGCGGCAAGCTCGCATCAAGCCTGGAGGCTGCCGGTATCGCGCCCGACAGTGTGAGCCATGTCGTCTTCACCCATTTGCACCCGGACCATCTCTGGGGCGCGCTCGACGAGTTTGACAGCCCGGCATTCCCCAATGCGACCTGGCTGGCGGCCCGCGACGAGGTGGCGTTCTGGACTGATGCCAAAGTCTATGAGCGTCTCTCCGAAGACCGGCACGCCTTTGCAGCCGGCGCACAGCGTGTCCTAAAGGGTCTCCAGGACGGGCTGAAGACCTTCGCCGCAGGCGAGGAGGTGCTGCCGGGAATCGCGGCTGTCGCGACGCCCGGGCATACGCCGGGACATGTCTCCTTCGAGATTACGGACGGCAGCGACAGGCTCCTCGTGCTGGGCGACGCGGCGACGCATCCGGTCGCATCCTTCGCACATCCGGAATGGCGCCCAGCTTCCGATCATGACGCGGATCAGGCGGTTCAGACCCGCAAGACCGTGCTTGGCCGGGCCGCCGACGAGAAGCTGCGGGTGATTGGCTATCACCTGTCGAAGGGCGGGATCGGCACGGTCGAGCGTAGCGGGCAGGCCTTCCGCTTCATCCCGTCCGCGGCCTGATCGGCAGGCGAGCGCTCAGTCGCAGCGACGGCGACGCCCGAGGCGTTCGGCCAGCATCTCGCGCACCGAGCCTTCGACCAGAATTGCAATGCCGATGCGGGCGCCGAGCATCATGCCGGCGACCGCCAGTGGCCAGGACAAGGCCATCAGCGAGCCGGCCGTGACGCCCTGCCCGATGGTGCAGCCGCCCGCGAGAATGCCGCCGAACCCCATCAGCGCGCCGCCAGCCAGATGGCGGCGCATCTCGTGGTGATCGTCGAAGGCCTCCCAGCGGAACTCGCGATCGTACAGCGCCGAGGCAAAGGCGCCGAGCATCACCCCCAGAATGGTGCCGACCCCGAAATCGAGGAACCCGATCGGGTGGGTCAGGACTGCATAAAGTGCCCGGCCGATCGGCGAGACGAAGGTCAGGCTCTGCGGGCGCGGAAACGCGGCGAACTCATCGATAGCTACGCCCGTCGCCCACCAACCTGCGACGACACCAAATCCGAGCGTCAGTCCGGCCAGCAACAGCCGCGGCGAACGCCACAGGCGGGGATCGACCACCACAGCCAGGATCAGCACCGGGGCGGTGGCGAGAACGATAGCGAGGCGCGAGTCACCGAGGCCGAACCAGGCGAGCAGCGAGGGCAGGTCGCCTTGCACCCCACCGGGGAGCGGCAGGGCCACAGTCTCGAGCACATCGATTCGAAAGGGCGCCAGCATGCCGCGGAGCGTGGCATAGGCGACGGCGCCAAAAACCATCATCACGATCAGGCTGCGCAGATCGCCGCTACCGAGGCGAACGAGAGAGCCAAAGCCGCAGGTGCCGACCAGCGCCATGCCGATCCCGAAGACCGTGCTGCCGAGCAGGATCGAGAGCCAGGGCAGGGCCGAGGGCACATAGGTCGAGAGCCGGGGCGAAAGCCAGCCGAGTCCGACCAGAAGCTGCGTGCCCAAGAGCGCAACGGCGAGCGCAAGCCCGAAGATGCGCAGGCGGCGCGTATCGCCACCCATCCAGGCATCCTCGATCGCCCCGAAGGAGCAGAGCCGGGCACGCCGCGCAGTGAAGCCGCAGGCTGCGCCGATGACGACGCCGATCAGCGTCACGGCCCAGGTCGGCAGAGGTTCCATGATCGTCAGGCGCCCCTGCCGGCCCGCAATTCAATCACGCGAGCGGTCCGCGCTCTCGGGGCGGTTGCAGAAGATGTCGTAGATCACCGAGATGACCTGGCGCACATCGTCATTGGCAAGGCTGTAATAGATCGCCTTGCCGTCGCGACGCGTAGTGACCAACTGGTCGAGCCGCAGTCGCGCCAACTGCTGCGAAACCATCGGCTGGCGCAGCGAGAGGATGTTCTCAAGTTCCGTGACGGTGCGCTCACGCTCGGCCAGCAGGCAGAGCAGCAGCAGCCGGTTTTCGTGGGACAGGGCCTTCAGGAAATCGCTGGCCTTGCGGGCCTTGCGCATCAATTGATCGAGCTCGGCCGAGAATTCGGCACCGTCGCGCAGCTCGGCTTCAAGGGCCTTGGAGACAATCGCGCTCATTTTCGTTCCATTGTCGCGGACTGGCCGCGGGTTCGATGGCTGGGACTGTCCATGCCAGCAAGCATCTTGCCAAGCAAACCCCAGAATGCGTCGTCGCCGATATAGCCGGTGATCCGGCCGACCTCGCGCCCCTCATCCATCAGGACGAAGGTCGGTGTGAAGCGAACCGGTGCAGCAAGTCCAGGCTCATCAGTACGGGTGGAACCGAGATCGACGCGCCTCAGTGGTGCTGCCTTGCCCTCCCGCGTGTTGGCATAGACAGGGGCGACCTCCCGGTCCCAGCGGGCGCACCAGATGCAGCCGTCGCGTTCGAACATCACCAGCTCTGCCGCCCGCAACGGCAGGCTGACAAGCGCCACCCCCACCAGTGCTGCGAGGCCGGCATGCCCGCTCAGCCATTTCGCGATTGCTTTCATCCGACAAACATAGTCGTATTCATATGTTTAAACAATTGGCGGGTTGAACCTTGTTCGACATCTCGATCGCAGGGGCCTTCGCAGCCGGTCTGCTCTCCTTCCTGAGCCCCTGCGTGCTGCCCCTGGTGCCGCCCTATCTCTGCTTCCTGGCGGGTGTCGGCATCGGCGAACTGTCCGGCTCGGAGGGCGCGCTGACGACCGCGCAGCGCCGTCGCATCATCGCCATGGCCGCCGTTTTCGTGCTCGGTTTCGCCACCGTCTTCGTCGCACTCGGCGCCACCGCCTCGACCATCGGGACCTGGATCACCGCCCATTTCGACACGCTGTCCATCGCCGCCGGCGCAGTCATCCTGGTCATGGGCCTGCATTTTCTCGGCTGGCTGCGGATTCCCCTGCTCTACCGGGAGGCCCGTTTCCAGACATCCGCACGCCCCGCCGGCCTGCTCGGCGCCTATTTCGTCGGGCTTGCCTTCGCGTTCGGCTGGACGCCCTGCGTCGGGCCGGTGCTGGCGACGGTGCTGATGGTCGCGGGCGCCGAGGGCAGCGCCTCGCGCGGCGCGCTTCTGCTCGCATCCTATGCACTCGGCATCGGCCTGCCCTTTCTGCTGGCGGCGGTCTTTGCCGGTCCCTTCCTGACCTGGCTCTCCCGCTTCCGCCGGCACATGGCCGTCATCGAGAAGACCATGGGCGCCGGGCTCGTCGTGACGGGCCTGCTGTTCATCACCGGAATGATGCCGGCGCTGGCCGGCTGGCTGCTGCAGACCATGCCGATCCTCGGCACGATCGGCTGAAGGGAGAGTTTCCATGCTGACCCGACGCGGACTTCTCGGCTCTGCGCTCGCCGCCTGCTTCGCGCCTCGGGCCCTCGCCGCCGCCAGGCTCGGCGACGACGGGCTCTACCAGCAGGACTGGTATCTCGAGAGCTTCCTCGATCTCTCCGAGGACATCGAAACCGCGACCCGCAACGGCAAGCGCCTCGCGATAATGTGGGGCCTCAAGGGCTGCCCGGCCTGCCGGCGAATGCATGAGGTGCATCTCGCCGATCCCAAGATCGAAGGATACATCAAGGCCAATTTCGAGGTGCTGCACCTCAACCATATCGGCGCCCGCGAGGTCACCGATTTCGATGGGCGCAAACTGGGCGAGAAGGCGCTCGGCGAGGCCTATGGCGTGCGCTTCACTCCGACGATCCAGTTCATGCCCGAGAGCGCAGAGGGACTTGGCCAACGAAAGCCGCAGGCCCGCGAGGTCGCGCGCATGCCGGGACTGCTCGAACCACGCGATTTCCTCGCCATGTTCCGCTTTGTGCGAGAGAAGGGCTACGAGACCGCCACCTTCCCGGAATGGCTGAAGCGGCAAGGCGCCTGACGTCGGCGACCTCAAGACGCAATCATCCCGGCCACGGAGGAACCGAGGCCGGGATGGCGTCTACTGCCGCTGGGCATTGCCGCTACTTGTTCACTGGTGATTCCGGGTCGAACAGATAGCCCATCACGTCCTTGATCTGCTGTTCGCTCAGCACCTTGTTGGTGCCGAAGCGAGGCATGTTCGAACAGGGCACCACGGCCTGTGAATTGTAGATCTTGGTGTAGGCGTCCTTGATCGCCTCGGCGTCGTATTTCCGGTCCTTGCCATAGGCGGCGAGGCTCGGGCCGAGCGTGCCATAGCTCAGCTCCTTCGGGTCGAGCTGGTGGCAAGCGAAGCAGTTGCCCCCGGAAACGGTGTCCAGCGGATCCGAAAACTGGCCGCCCCGGCCGTTATTGGCGACCTTGTAGCCTTCCTTCCAGTTGCCGAGGAACTTGCCGTCGGCGGGATAGCTGACCCTGGCAAGCTCGCGCTTGGTGATGGCCTCCGCATCTGCGGACGAAACCTGATTGCGATGGACGTTGCAGGCCGCCAGCGATTCATCCGGCGTGATGCGAGCCTGCCATTCCGCCGGCGCCTTGCCGAAAGTGGACTTCACATAGGCCTCGATCGTCGCCTGGCTCGGCTTGGCGGGCTTGTCCTGCGCCGAGGCCGGAGCGCAGAGCGCGAAGGCGCTGAGGGTGAGGGAGACGAAAGCTGATCTGATCATCGGTTCCGCCCCCTCAGCGCTTGATCGAAGGCACATTGAGCTCACCGCCGGCCGCCTGCTTGTTCAGGAAGACGGTCAGCGCGGTCAGGCTGTCCGAGCCGAAATCCGGCATCGGCCAGCGCTGCTGCCGATAACAGTCCCAAAGCCGGTGCTGCATCGTGCGAAGCGCGCTCTGGGAGACGCGATAGGTCGGCCAGGTCGCCATCGTCGCCTGCGCGGTGGCGCCCGGCACGGACAGGTTTGGCAGGCCTTGCAGGCGGATGCGCTTGCCTTCCTCGGCGTGGCAGGTGGCGCAGGAGAAATCCATCACGCCGCCGCGCCGGTAGAACAGCTCCTCGCCGACAGCCGCCATCTCAAGTTCCTTGGCGTGCTTGAGCTGCGGCTCGAGCTTCATGCCGTTCGACTTGTTGGCGATGAAAGCCGTCAGGTCCTCGAGATCGGAGGCCTTTCCAGGGGAGGAGAAGCGCCGCGACAGCACGTCCTTGGTGTCGAACCCCTGGACCTTGTCCATGCACCAGAGCAGGCGCTGCTCCAGATCCATGACCTTGTCGGCATCAGCGAAATGGCGCGGCAGCCGCGCATAGACGCCTTCCAGCTTGCCGGCGCCCTCGCCGAGATCGCAACCTTCCAGCGAGACATTCTTGGTGCCGCGCTTCGTCGTCCAGATCTCTTCGCCGCGATCGACGGCGAGGTAGCCGGGATTGGAGAACGGGTCCGAGAGCATCTGGCGATAGCGCTCGATCTCCTTCTCGCTGTCGTCCTGCGGCGGCGATTGTGCGGTCAGATGCCCGGCCGCGAGCGTCATGGCCGCGGCAAGAACTGCCGCGCCGATCACAGTGAGCTTCATGCCCTGCCCTTTCGTTTCCCCAGCCGGCCGCTTCATGCGACCTTCATTCCCGGCTTTCTTGATTTGAAAGCCTTTACATTCACAAAAAACAATATCACGATATGTCGAAATGATGTGCGACGGACGGTCGCGTCGTCAAGAGCTAACCAGAATAATTCCAGGGAGGATGTCCGAATGGATTTTCAGCAAGCGGGGCTGTCGCGCCGTCGCGCTCTCAAGGCGGGTGCCTTCGCCGCCGTGGCCAGCCTTCTCGGCGCAAAGCTGGCCTTCGCGGATGAAAAGACGGTCGCGGACGAACTGAAGAAGCTCTATGGCGACAAGCCCTTCGCCGCGGGCAAGATCAAGCTCGACGTTCCCGAGATCGCTGAGAACGGCCTCGTCGTCCCGATCAATATCGAGGTCGAAAGCCCGATGACGGACGCCGACTACGTCAAGGCCGTGCATGTCTATGCCGACGGCAACCCGCTTCCCGGCATCGTCAGCTACAGCTTCACGCCGGCTTGCGGCAAGGCCTCGGCCGCGACCCGCATGCGTCTTGCCCAGACCCAGAACATCGTCTGCGTCGCCGAGATGTCGAACGGCGCGCTGCACATGGCCAAGGCCAATGTGAAGGTCACGATCGGCGGTTGCGGCGGCTGAGGCCTGCGCGCTCCAGCCCCGACAACGACAAGATCACGGTGAGGATACACCCATGAGCACCAAGCCCACCCCGCGGGTCCGCGTTCCCGCCAAGGCCGCCGCAGGCGAGATGATCGAGATCAAGACGCTGATCTCGCACGAGATGGAATCCGGCCAGCGCAAGGACGCCAAGGGCGAGACCATCCCGCGCAAGATCATCAACAAGTTCAGCGCGAGCTTCAACGGCAAGCCGGTCTTCTCCGCCGATTGGCATCCCGCGATTTCGGCCAATCCGTACCAGTCCTTCTTCTTCAAGGCGACGGAATCGGGCGAGTTCACCTTCACCTGGAAGGATGACGACGGTTCCGAATACACCGCCAAGAACAAGCTGACGGTCGGCTGATGTCCGCCGGCCGCGCCTCGGCCGGTTGCTCGCATCGAACGGACAAGCGGGGCGAAACGTCCCCGCATGAGGGCGGCTGCGCGCCGCCCAAGGGTGGATCATGATCTCACGGCGCGATTTTCTTCAGGCAACATCGGCTGCTGCGGCCATCACGCTAGCTTCCGGATTGGGCCCGCTCGGCCGCGCAGCCGCGCAGCAGCGCCTGTCCCAGGCCGACATCCTGCGCTTCGACCCGCTCGGCACCGTGACGCTTCTCTACGTCACCGATATCCACGCGCAGCTCGTGCCGCTGCATTTCCGCGAACCCTCGATCAATCTCGGCGTCGGTGAGGCCAAGGGGCAGCCGCCGCACCTGACCGACGCGGAGTTCCGGGAGCATTTCAAGATCGCCACGGGCTCGGCCGACGCCTTTGCCCTGACTTCTGACGACTTCACCTCGCTTGCCCGCCAATACGGCCGGATGGGCGGGCTCGACCGCATCGCGACGCTGGTCAAGGCGATCCGCGCCGAACGCGGAGACGACAAGGTCCTGCTGCTCGATGGTGGCGATACCTGGCAGGGCAGCTGGAGCTCGCTCCAGACCAAGGGGCAGGACATGGTCGATGTCATGTCGGCCCTGAAGACCGATGCCATGGTCGGCCATTGGGAGTTCACGCTCGGTGCCGAGCGCGTCAAGGAGATCGCCGAGAGCGCATCCTTCGCCTTCCTTGCCCAGAACATTCGCGACAAGGAATGGAACGAACCCGTCTTCAAGCCGCGCAAGGTCTTCGAGAAGGGCGGCGTCAAGGTTGCGGTGATAGGCCAGGCGCTGCCGCGGACTGCCATTGCCAACCCGCGCTGGATGTTCCCGGACTGGGAGTTCGGCATCCGCGAGGAGGAGATTCAGAAGCAGGTCGAGGAGGCCCGTGCCGAGGGCGCAGCCATCGTCGTGCTGCTCTCGCATGACGGTTTCGACGTCGACAAGAAACTGGCCGCGCGGGTCAAGGGCCTCGACGTCATCCTGACCGCCCACACCCATGACGCGATGCCCGGTGTGGTGCGCGTCGGCAATACCGCCCTCGTCGCCAGCGGCTCGCATGGCAAGTTCCTGTCGCGGCTCGATATCGCGGTGAAGGACGGCAAGGTCGCCGATATCCGCTTCAAGCTGATGCCGGTCTTCTCCGAAGCGATCACCCCCGATACCGAAATGGCAGCGCTGGTCAGGGCGCTCCGTAAGCCCTTCGCCGCCGATCTCGCCCGCGAGATCGGACGGACCGAGTCGCTGCTCTACCGGCGCGGCAACTTCAACGGCACCTTCGACGACCTGATTTGCGACGCGATGCTCAGCCAGCGCGACGCCGAGATCGCGCTCTCCCCCGGCTTCCGCTGGGGCGGGACGCTGCTTCCGGGCGAGCCGATCACCTGGGAGGCGATCACCAACGCCACCGCGATCACCTATCCCAACTGCTACCGCATGGAGATGACCGGCGCCCAGCTCAAGGAGATCCTCGAGGACGTCGCCGACAATATCTTCCACCCCGACCCCTATTTCCAGGGCGGCGGCGACATGGTCCGCATTGGCGGCATGGGCTACGCCATCGATATCGGCAAGCCGATGGGCAGCCGCATCTCCGGGCTGACGCATCTGAAATCCGGCAAGCCGATCGATGCCTCCCGGAAATACGTCGTTGCCGGCTGGGCCAGCGTCAACGAGGGCACGCAGGGGCCGCCGATCTGGGATGTGGTTCGCGACCATGTCGCCCGCACCAAGACCGTTTCGATCACACCCAACGACGCCGTGAAGGTGACCGGCGCCTGACCCGCGCCGTCCTCCCTGAACCCTCCCAATCCAGAGGAATCTGCCGCCATGACCTCCCCCCGCAACCGCGAAAGCCTGAGCAGGCGCCGCTTCCTCGGCGCGGCCGGAATGGCTGGCGCGGGGCTGGCCGCCTCGGCTACCGGCGCCCGCGCCGGGGCTCCCGACCCGCTGATCACCGAAGTCCAGGACTGGAACCGCTATCTCGGCGAAGGCGTCGACAAGCGGCCCTACGGAATGCCCTCGCGCCACGAGAAACATGTCATGCGCCGGGACGTCTCCTGGCTGACGGCATCCCCGGAATCCTCGGTCAACTTCACGCCACTCCATGAACTCGACGGCATCATCACGCCGTCCGGCCTCTGCTTCGAGCGCCATCACGGCGGCATCGCCGACATCGAGCCGGCCAATCACCGCCTGATGATCCACGGCCTGGTCGAAAAGCCGCTGGTGTTCACCATGGAAGACATCCGGCGCATGCCGCGGCAGAACCGCGTCTATTTCCTCGAATGCGCCGCCAATTCCGGCATGGAATGGCGCGGCGCGCAGCTCAATGGCTGCCAGTTCACCCACGGCATGGTCCATAACGTCATGTATACGGGCGTGCCGCTGAAGGCCCTGCTCGAAGAAGCGGGTGTGAAGCCGACCGCCAAATGGCTGATGCTGGAAGGTGCTGATTCCTCCGGCATGAACCGGTCGCTACCGCTCGAGAAGGCGCTGGGTGACGTGCTCATCGCCTTCGCCATGAATGGCGAGGCGCTGCGGCCCGAGCAGGGCTATCCGCTGCGTGCCGTCATCCCCGGCTGGGAAGGCAATCTCTGGGTCAAGTGGCTGCGCCGCATCGAAGTCGGCGACAAACCCTGGATGGCGCGCGAGGAAACCTCGAAATACACCGACCTGCTGGCGGATGGCCGCTCGCGCCGCTTCACCTTCATCATGGACGCCAAATCCGTGGTGACCAATCCCTCGCCGCAGGCGCCGCTGAAGCATAAGGGGCGCAATGTGCTTTCGGGGCTTGCCTGGTCTGGACGCGGCACGATCAAACGCGTCGACGTCACGCTCGACGGCGGCAAGAATTGGCAGAGCGCCCGCATCGACGGCCCCGTTCTCGATAAGTCGCTGACCCGCTTCTATGTCGATTTTGACTGGGCCGGCCAGGAACTGCTGATCCAGTCCCGCGCCATGGATTCCACCGGCTATGTCCAGCCGACCAAGGACGAGCTGCGCAAGGTGCGCGGCGTCAATTCCATCTACCACAATAACGGCATTCAGACCTGGCTCGTCCGGGCGAATGGGGAGACCGAGAATGTCGAGATCGCCTAAGCTCGCCCTGCTTGCGGGTTTCGCGGCGCTCGCCGTCGTCGCAGCCGGCCCATTGATCGCGCAGCCTCAGAAGCAGGCCCAGCCCAAGCCGGTCCCGCACGCGGCCGGTCAGCCGGCGCATGCGAAACTCAATCTCGGCCGCCTGGCGTTGCCGGAAGAGATCAAGGCCTGGGACATCGACGTGCGGCCCGACGGCATGGGCCTGCCGCCCGGCAAGGGCACGGTGAAGCAGGGCGACGAGCTCTTCCAGACGCAATGTGCGAGCTGCCATGGCGAGTTCGGACAGGGCAATGGCCGCTGGCCCGTGCTGGCAGGCGGCCAGGGCAGCCTGACCTCGGACCGTCCGGAGAAGACGATCGGCTCGTTCTGGCCGGATCTCTCCACCGTCTACGACTACATCCGCCGCGCCATGCCCTATGGCAATGCGCAATCGCTCTCACCGGACGAGATCTATGCCCTGACAGCCTATCTGCTCTACCTCAACGACATCGTGAAGGACGAGGAGTTCGAGCTGTCTGATAAGAACTTCACCAGCGTCAAACTGCCGAACGCAGCGGCTTTCTATGACGATGACCGCGAAACCACCGAGAAGGCGTTCTGGGGCAAGGAGCCCTGCATGAAGGACTGCAAGGCCGAGGTGAAGATCACCGGGCGAGCCGCCGTGCTCGATGTGACGCCCGATTCCAAGACTGCCCCCAAGGTGGATTGATGGGGACAGGCCGCGCCATCGCAGAGTGCGCATCCCGGCCGGCCCTGGCCACACTGGCCGGCCTTGCGGCGCTGATCCACGCAATGTCCAGCGCACAGGCGGCCGGCGACCGCGCGCTCGGCGAGTATCTCTCGTCGGAATGCACCGCCTGCCACCAGACCAGCGGGCGCCATGATGGAGGAATTCCTGCCATCGTCGGCGTCCCCGCCGACCAGTTCATCGCACTGATGAACAGCTACAGGGACAAGCAGCGGGAGAACCAGGTGATGCGCACCATCGCCGGGCGCCTGAGCCAGGAAGAGGTCGAGGCGCTGGCAAGCTATTACGGCAGCCTCAAACCAGCTCCATAGACCGGAAGCCGGCGAACCCCGAGGGAGGGCCAAATGTCACATTCATCAGCGGACGCCACGCGTCGCAGCATGCTTCTCGCAGCGGCCTCCGGTCTTGCCGCGGCAGCCACACCAGCACGGGCTGCGCCGCGCGACCTCAAGCTCACCGACCTCCAGAAGGAAGCCGATGTCGCCTGTGTCTATCATTGTGATTTCGGCGATCCGCAGCGCTTCGTTCAGATGCTGACCAACATCGCAAACCATTACTCTGCCTATGGCGCCGATCCGTTCGCCCTGCAGTTGGTCGTCGTCGCGCATGGACAGGGCGTGAAGTTCTTCCTGAACGACCTCACCGACACCAGCTGGCGCGACGAGGCCATGGTGCCCAAGATTTTCGAACGGATCGAGGATGTTGCGAAGAACGGCCTCAAGATTCATCTCTGCGAGATCACCTTCGATCGGCTGAAGCTCGACAAGGCCAAGGCTCGCGATGCCGCGTTCATCAGCTTCGTGCCGTCGGGAGTGGCAGCCGTGGCTGCGCTGCAGGCCAAGGGCTTTGGCTACATGAAGGTCGGATAGGCACAGAAGAAGGCCTGCCGGGGTCAGGACCACCGGATTCACTGACGAAAATGGGGAGAGAGAGATGCTGATCGATCGCCGTTCACTGGTACTGTCCGGGTTGGCCCTCTCCGGAGCGACAACCCTTGGCGCCCCCGCGGTGCTCGGCCAGGCGAAGCCGCGCGTCGTCGTGGTCGGTGGCGGTGCGGGGGGTGCGACTGCCGCCCGCTACATCGCCAAGGACAGCAATGGCGCCATTGCGGTGACGCTGGTCGAGGAGAACGAGCGCTACCAGACCTGCTTTCACTCCAACCTCTTTATCGGCGGGTTCAAGAGCTATGACGAGCTCGTCCATGGCTACGACGCGCTGACGAAGAACAACGGCATCACGCTGGCCCGCGCCCGCGCCACCGCGATCGACCGCGACAAGAAGGAGGTCGTGCTCTCCACCGGCGAGCGCCTGCCTTATGATCGGCTCGTTCTCTCTCCCGGCATCGACCTCAAATATGATTCCGTCCCAGGCTGGTCCAAGGAGGCCGAAGAGGCGATGCCGCATGGCTGGAAGCCCGGACGCCAGACCCAGCTGATCAAGGAGCGGCTCGACGCAGTGCCGGATGGCGGCCTGATCGTGATGATCACTCCGCCCAATCCCTATCGCTGCCCGCCAGGTCCCTATGAGCGTGCCTCGATGTTCGCCCATGTCCTGATGCAGACCGGGCGCAAGCAGGCGAAGATTGTCATCCTCGATCCGAAGGAGAGCTTTTCCAAGCAGGGCGTCTTTCAGCCCGACTGGGAGAAACGCTACGGCACGATGATCGAGTGGCTCGGCCCCAAGGTGCATGACGGCATCAAGTCGGTCGACCCCAAGACCAACACCGTGGTGACCGGCTTCGAAACCTACAAGAACTGCGCCTTCGTCAACGTCATCCCGGCCCAGATGGCGGGCGCGATCGCGCGCGAGGCCGGGCTTGCGCCTGCCGGCGGCTATTGCGCCATCGATCCCGCCACGATGAAGTCGGCAGCCGATCCCGCCATCTTCGTCCTCGGCGATGCCTGCATTGCTGGCGACATGCCGAAATCCGCCTTCTCGGCCAACAGCCAGGCCAAGGTCGCGGCCATGGTCATCCGCGGCGAATTGTCCGGGTCTCGCACCTTCCCGCCGCGCTACGTCAACACCTGCTGGAGCCTCGTCGACACCGACGACGCCATCAAGGTTGGCGGTCGATATGAGCCGAAAGACGGCAAAATCGCCGCTGTCGAGACCTTTGTCTCGCAGCCCGGCGAGAGCGACGAGTTGCGCAAACAGACCCAGGCCGAGAACATCGGCTGGTATGCCGGCATCACCGCCGACATGTTCACGTGATTGGCCCAGGCGCCGATTGGAAGCATTCTGAATTTCCCGCCGCGCGATTCCGCGCGGCCTGCTTGCCGGTGAAGGAACCATGATGAAAGCGATTGCCTGCGCCACGATCCTGATCGCTACCGCGATCTTCGGGAATTCAGCCCAAGCCCAGGACGTCGCCGCCGGCGAGCGCTCCTGGAACAAGTGTCGCGCCTGCCACCAGCTTGGCGAAAGCGCCAAGAATACGGTGGGGCCCATCCTGAACGGTCTCTTCGGCCGGCATTCCGGTTCCGTCGAGGGCTACAGCTACTCCAACGCCAACAAGAACTCTGGCATCACCTGGGACGAGGCCGTCTTTGCCGAGTACATCAAGGATCCGCGGGCCAAGATCCCCGGCACCAAGATGGTCTTCGCCGGCATCAAGAACGAACAGGAGATCAAGGATCTCACCGCCTTCCTCAAGCAGTACGACAAGGACGGCAAGAAGATGTGAGCTAAAGCCGGCCTCGATCAGGCTGGCAGGCCGGCACACGCCTGCGCGCCGACGGGATCAGCCCTGTCGTCGCGTTGCTTGTTCCGTCAGGCTTATTTTGGCATGAGCGCTGTCAAGCGTTCCGAGCCCGGAACGGATTCTCTGCTCGCAAGCCAAGGCTCTCGCCATGTCGGACACCGTGCGCCCCCGCATTGCCATCACCTACTGCACGCAATGCAACTGGCTGCTGCGCTCGGCCTGGATGGCCCAGGAACTGCTCTCGACCTTCGGCCCCGATCTTGGCGAAGTCGCGCTCCTGCCCGGTACAGGCGGGACCTTCCAGATCCATTATGACGACGTGCTGATCTGGGACCGCAAGAATGATGGCGGCTTCCCCGACGTGAAGGCGCTGAAGCAGCGCGTGCGGGATCGCCTCGACCCAGGCCGCGACCTCGGCCATCTCGACCAGAGCCACGGCTGAGCGATCCTGCGCGAGCGAGCCTCACGATCCCGGCGCCCGGCCTGGTATCACCTGTCGGGCGCGCGTCTCCTCTGCCGCGCCCTACCGACCCGAGCCCGGCAAGTTGAAGCTCAGGACGGCGAGCTCTGTCCTGTTATGCGCACCAAGCTTGCGCATGACGTTGCGGACATGGACCTTGACGGTGCTTTCCTTCAGGTCGAGCTCATAGGCGATCACCTTGTTCGCCTTTCCATGCTGCACGGCCTCAAGCACCGCCGCCTGCCTGGGCGTGAACATTTGCCGTGGCCCGACCGGGTCTCCCGGCTTGCCGGCGCGACGCGACAACAGACTCCCCGACGGAATGAACACTCCGCCCGAACGCACCAGGCTCATCGCGCCGCGTGCCACGTCGAGGCTAAGCGTTGTCGGGATATAGCCTTTCGCGCCGGTCGCGATGGCCTCCAGCATCTCGTCGACGTCCTCGGTATCCGAAAGCAGGACCAGCGAGACATCGCCATCCACGGCAAGATCCTCGATCTCCCGTTCGATCTCCTTGCGGCAGCGCGGACCGCTCACATAGCGCAGAACGACCGTTCCCGGTCGCGGCGGGCTCGACCGCTCGCGACGCCATTCCGTCAGCGACGAAAACGTCTCGACTTCGTAATCACGACTTTGAGAGAGCAGGGATGAAGCCAGGCAATCACGGATCAATTGCCTGGCTTCGATGATGATGATCGCGGCAGGCTGCTCTCGGAGACGCGAAATCTCTTCGGCTCCCGAGCGAGTCAGGGATGGCCGCCGATCGGCCATGAGCGGCAGACTCTCATGTATATTTTCGAACATCATAACAATATCCTTAAATTAAAACGAATCGCCCCAAAATTTCGCCAAAATAAGTCTAAAAGGAGAACTGCCGCCGCTTTCTCCATGTATTAAATTTTACATAAATTCTAAGCCAGCCAAAGAAAATTATCCTGATACCCAAACAAATGTTACCTTTCTACCTCCCCCCCTTAGAACAAAAAATCGTGAAGACAACATCAGAGGACTGTCTCTGCCTCTGCACCATTGACGGAGAGACCAGCCATACGGCGCAGGCGCTCCATGTCGTAAATGCTGAACTGGCCGGACGCGAAGGACATCACCCGCTCAGCCTGCAGGAATTGCATGACGCGATGCAGGTGAACCCCGGTGACTCCGCAAGCCTCCGCCAGATGGCGTTTCCCGAGCGGCGTCTTGAACCCCCCGTCATGCATCAGCCCCCGGATCTGCAGGCGATCGTGTAACGTCACGACGAAATGGGCGAGCGCACGAGACGTCCGCCCCGCACCGAGCGCGGTCAGCGAATCCACAAGGCGGCGGCGCCCGGCAACCGCCGCACGCGTGATGCTCCGCATGAAGCTCTCGTGCCGGAACATCTCGTCGACTCTCGCCGGCGCGAAACTGCACAGCATGGCGGGGGTAAGGGCAATGATGGTGCTCTCTGACGGGCCCACCATCACCGTATCGAGACCGATCAGATCCCCGGGGAGGAGGATGGCGACGAGCTGACGCTCGCCGGATCCCAGAGCCCGGTACTCTGCAGCCCAGCCGGAGAACAGCGTGAACAACCCGGGCCGCGCGCCTCGTTCCAGGATCACGCTACCGGCTTCGGCAAACCTTTGCCCCTGCTTGAACTCTTCCAGGGTCGTAGCATCCGCATCCGACACGCCATGGAGCGCGGGGTTCTGCCGCAACGGGCATGTCAGGCACCACACGCGTTCCCGCGCAACGCCCGCATGGTTCGACGCCACGGCCGACTGGATGCGATGCATAACCCCCTCCGCCACGGCTGCGCGATGGCCTGAAGAGTTAACTTATGTTAACCGCCAATCCCCGATAAGCTGCATTTCTCGGACCCAGCTTCAACCGTTTCATTGTACTTTGGCGCCCCAAAGGACTCCCTGAGGGCGCCTTCGTGGCCTTGATGCGGGAAGCTGCGCGTGGTGACGATCGACGGCTTCAGGCATCGACCGCGCGGACATGCCGCTCCTCGCAGCACCGGATAAGAGCGGAAGCGACCCGCGCCAGCTGGGGCGCGACAAGTTCCGGGAAGATCGGCAGCGAGAGAAAGCGCCGCGCCAGCCGCTCCGAGACTGGAAAGTCGCCGGGCTCGTAACCCAGCCCCGCATAGGCCGGCTGCAGATGAACCGGGCGAGGATAGTGGATGCCCGTCGAAACCCCCGCCTTGGCGAGTTCCGTCCGCAGCCAGTCCCGCTCTTCGCTCTGGATCGCGTAGACATGAAAGACGTGTTCCGCACGCCGGGCCGGAGCCGGAAGCTGCAGCTCAGTGTCTCCCAGCAGCCGCTCATAGGCCGCAGCGATCCGTTTGCGCTTCTGTGTCCAGCCATCGAGATAGGGCAGCTTGACCTGCAGCGCGACGGCCTGGATCGCGTCGAGGCGCAGATTGAAGCCCGGCCTGACGTGATTGTAACGTCCCTCCTGCCCCCAGTCGCGCAAGCTGCGCAGCAGCTGAGCGGCCTTGGAATCGTCAGTGATCACCGCGCCCCCCTCGCCGCAGGCCCCGAGATTCTTGCCGGGATAGAAGCTGAAGCAGCCATATGAGCCGAAGGCGCCTGCCCGTATGCCATCGCGCTCCGCGCCATGGGCCTGGCAAGCATCCTCGATCACAGTGATGCCGTAGCGATTGGCGATGGCGCCGATCGCCGCCATATCGGCAAGCCTGCCATGGAGATGGACGGGCACGACGGCACGGGTCGCCGGCGTGATTGCAGCCTCGAAGGCTTCCGGCGACATGGTGAAGCTGTTGGGATCGACATCCACCAGAACCGCCTTCGCCCCCGCATAGTGGATCGCGGCCACCGTTGCGACGAAGGTCATAGGCACCGTGATCACCTCGTCCCCGGGTTCGACGCCGGCCGCGAGCAGGGCCAGGTGCAGGGCTGCCGTGCCGCTGCTCACGGCCACGGCTTCACCGACACCGCAATATTCAGCGAACGCGCGCTCGAAGGCCGCGACCGGTTCACCCAGGACATAGTTGCCGCTGCGCAGGAAGGAGAGGACGGCCGCCTCAAGCGGCTCCTGCACCGTCTTGAACTGAGCCTTGAGATCGAGAAATGGGATCATGAGGTTTCCCCCAGCACGGTTTCAAACAACCTGGGCGCAGTGGCGTTGGCGCCGGAATGGCCGATGACGCTGGCCGGGACCCCGGCGACCACCGCGCGGGCCGGCACATCACGCAGCACGACTGCGCCGCAGCTGACCACGGCGAAGGTTCCGATCTCGACCCCGCAGCCAATGGTGGCATTCGAGCCGATCGACGCCCCTCGGCGCACGACCGTGGCCTCCTGGGCCCACGCCTGCGCCTCTCGCGATCCCCCCGGGCCGGCCGCGCGCGGCATCCGATCATTGGTGAACATCACGCCATGGGCGATCATGACCTGATCCTCGAGCACCACCCCCTCACAGATGAAGGAATGCGAGGAAATCTTGCAGCGCCGGCCGATGCGGCTGCCGCGCTGGATCTCGACGAAGGGGCCGATCCGCGTGCCCGAGCCGATCGTACAGCCATAGAGATTGACGAGATCGGGATGGCTGACGACGACATCATCACCGAAGTCCACGTCGATGATGGGCATGGCGCTCCCCTTCCCTGCTCCGGCAGAACGCTAGCTTGCAAAAGGGGAACCGGAACGATGGGAAAAGGGCGCGCCTCGTTCGGATGAAGCCTATAGGCGGACAGCCCGGAGCAGTAGGCTCCCTACACCTTCCGACGAATTGCTTCTCCTCCCGTGGCAGCAGGACCTTGCTGGCCGCGCCACCAAGGTCTGCGGCGCCCCCGCCCGACGCAGCGCCTGACAATCGCCGGGGATGACCGGAGACGCCGGCCTGGCGCACTGCCGCGGGCGCAATTCTCTCGGTTTTTATTCGTGAATGAGCGGCCTGGTTGGCCGACGCAGAGCAGATGCGCACTCTTGCTCAGTGGACCGTCACCGCCAGCGCTCGACCCTGTCGGACAGAAGAGCCACCGCCTCGGCAGATCGGCCCTCCGGTTCAGCGAACGTCTAGGTGACGGCGACGCGTGATCGGGGCAACGGCAGTGCCGCCCCGACGCGAATGGGTCGTCGCTCTCACGGCCGCCCGGCGTCCAGGAAGCTGCGGACCAGAGCGATGGTCGCCGCAGGATTCTCCTCCATGATCCAATGTCCGCTACCAGGCACGACCGCACCCTGGACGTTCTCTCCCGCGAACTTCATGACCGCAGCCATGCCCGGTCCGAAGGATTTCTCCCCCCCGATCGCCAGCACAGGGACCGTCAGCTTGCCCTTTGCCAGGAAGGCCTTGTTGTCGACAGCATCCTGATCGAAGGCCGCGAACTGGGCAAAGCCCGCGCGCATCGCCCCTGGCCTGGCGTAGAGTGCCGCATAATGCTCTCGCGCAGCTTCGCTGAACCGGCTGGGGGTCGCCGAGAACTCATTCCAGAAGCGATCGAGATAGATGCGCTCGCGGCCGGCGACGAGCCGCTCCATGTCAGGGCCGCCGAAGCGAAAGTGCCAGAGCAGCGGGTTCTTCAGGATCTCCTCCCAGGGGCCGACGCCCGGCAAGGGGGCATCGATCAACACGAACTTCGTCACGCGATCGCGATACCCGGCGGCAAGCGCAAATCCGACCATGTTGCCAATGTCATGGGTCACCAACTCCGCCCGGTCCACCTTCAGGGCATCGAGGACGCCGGCAATGTCGGCAGCCTGGTTCTTCTTGTCGAAACCCCTTTCGGGGATGGCCGAAAGGCCCATGCCACGCAGGTCGGGAACGATCACGGTCCGGTCCCGCGCGAGATCGGCCGCCATCTCGCCCCACATGTCGCCGGTTTCCCCATAGCCGTGCAGCAGAACGACCGCCGGCCCCTGTCCGCCGACCCGAACGTGCAATGTCGTGCCGTTGGTCGGGATCTCCTGCGTGCGGAAACCCGCTGGAAACGGGACAATCTGCGCCAACGCGGGGGCGGCGAAAAGAAGGGCGCCGGTAACGGCGGCCAGGAAGCGAAGCATCGCGATCTCTCCTCATGTCTGGCCGGGCGCTCCAGGGCACGGCCTTGCTCTCGACGAGATGATGGCGCTGCGCCATTGTCTGGAATAGCCGCCAGAAGGCGAAACAGGTTTCCGGAAATAGCGAACAATGATGAAGCTCGACGGAGTCGCAGCATTCGTGACGGTCGCGGAAGCCGGATCAATCACCGCTGCGGCCCAGCGCATGGGACTGGCCAAATCCGTGGTCAGCGAACGGCTGGCGGAGCTGGAGCGGCTGGTCGGCACGCGGCTTGTGCAGCGAACCACCCGCAAGCTTTCGTTGACCGAAGGCGGCATTGCCTTCCTCGAACGGGGCAGACGCTTGTTGCGCGAGGCCGAGGAGGCCGTGGCTGAGCTCGCCGAACGGCGAAGCGAGCTGGTCGGACCACTGCGGATCTCCGGCCCCGTCAGCTTCGGGGTGTTGCATCTGGGTCCGGCGATCTTTTCCTTCCTGGCGACCAACCCCAAGATCGAGCTGGCATTGGAGTTGGAGGATCGCTTCATCGATGCTGCGGCGGATGGCTACGATGCCGTCATCCGCCATGGCCCAATTCATGACACGCGACTTGTCGCGCGGCACATTGCAAGTAGCCGCCGCGTCCTCGTCGCCTCGCCTGCCTACCTGGATGCCTATGGCAGACCGGGGACGCTGATCGAACTCAGGCAGCATCGCGCGATCCTCTACATGAACCGGGACTCGGACTGGCGGTTTCACAGCGAGAGCGGCGCAGTCGTGGTGCGAGCGCAGCCGGCCGTGCGCGTCAATAACGGGCTGATGATGCGCGACGCCGCCCTGGCAGGGCTTGGCATCACCTTGCTGCCGACCTTTGTCGTCCATGAGCAGGTCGCCCGCGGCGACCTGCAGATCGTCGATGTCGGGATCGCGGCCGAAGGCGCTGAAGTCCACGTCGCCCATCCCCGCGATCGCGCAGCCTCCGTCAAGGTACGGGCCTTGACGGAACATCTGCGCCAGAGCTTCGGGAATCCGCCCTATTGGGAGACAGCGGTCGCCCAGGCCTCGCCGATGTCGTGAACGCGACGCATCCTTGGCACCCCACTGCGCCGCCGAAGCACTCTGCGCTCAGACGGAGCGGCTGTAGCTGCGCCCCGGCTGAGCGAGATAGGCATCGAAGACCGAGGCCACCTTGCGGACAAGCAGGCGCGAATACTCCGGCATCAGCACGCGGCTGCCATCGAAGCGAATGACCCCGTCCCGCGCCAGCGCCTTCAGTCGCGGGAAGGACGGCGCCAGATCCTCCGGGCTCGCCTTGTGCTTGGCGCAGACGGCGCCGATATCGACCGTGAAATCGCACATCAGGCGTTCGATCAGCTCGGCACGCAGCCGGTCGTCAGCACTGAGCCGGAAGCCCTTGGCCGTGGCCAATGCCCCGCTCAGCACACGCTCGGCGTAGCGGCCGTTGACCACCTCGTTCTGGACATAACCGGCGGGAAGGCGGCCGATCGCCGAGGCGCCGAAGCCGATCAGCGCCTCGGCGCCGTCGGTGGTGTAGCCCTGGAAATTGCGGCGTAGCGCACCGTCCGCCCGCGCCTGCCCCATCGCATCGTCCGGCAGGGCGAAATGATCGAGGCCGACGCGGATATAGCCGGCGGCGACCAGCGCCTGGGCGATCGCCTCGGCCTGCTCATGGCGCTCGGGACCGTCAGGCAGATCGCTCTCGTCGATCCTGCGCTGATGCTTCTTGAAGCCGGGCACATGGGCATAGCCGAAGACCGAGAGGCGGTCCGGCCGCAGCGTGACGCAGCGCTCGACCGTCTCGATGCAGGATTTGACGGTCTGTTTCGGCAGGCCGTAGATCAGGTCGAAATTCAAGCCGCTGATGCCAGCCGCTCTGAGCCCGGCGGCGACCCCTGCCGTCTGCTCGACGCTCTGGATGCGGTTGATCGCCTTCTGCACCACTGGGTCGAAGCTCTGTATGCCGAGGCTCGCCCGGTTGACGCCCGACGCGGCCAGTGCCTCGGTCATGGCTTTTGTCAGCCTGCGGGGGTCGATCTCGACGGCGATCTCGGCGTGGGGATCGATGGCAAAACGCTGCCGCAGGAGCGCAACCAGCCCGAAGAATTCCTCGGGCGTGACAATCGTCGGCGTGCCACCGCCAAAATGGACATGCTGGACCTGCAGCGGCGCGGTGAGCCGATCGGCAACGAGCTCGATCTCGCGGTTCAGGACTGCGAGATAATCGGCGATTGGCTGATCACGCAGGGCAACCGTGGTGTGGCAGCCGCAATACCAGCACATCGAGCGGCAGAACGGGATGTGGAGATAGAGCGAGGCCTTCGTTCCGGACCTCAGCGCCTGCAGCCAATCGCCATAGCTCCCCGCCCCAACCTCGCCCGTGAAGTGCGGAGCCGTCGGGTAGCTGGTGTAGCGCGGAAGGCGTTCGTCGAAATACTGCGCCCGGACATCGGTCATGACACGTATCCCTGTCTTGCCAGAGTCGATTTCAATGGCCCGTGTCTAGCGCAGCCCGGCCGACGCTCCTTGATCCAGGACAAACGCCACGATCGATGAGGCTTGCCACCGACACGAAAGGATTGGGCTTTGCGCGACCGCCATGGCTCCCAACGCAGTTCCGCCCATCGCTCAGAGCTCTTGCCAAGCACGGGCTCCTCTTCTGGAATAAGCCACGCGCCGCCTGCGCTGTCGTCGCAGGTGCTGCCGAGGCAAGCCCCCGGGTTTGCCGCGGCAGTTGCGTGCACGAAAACGGGGAACAGACCACACATGACGAAAACGCGGTTCGATATCTGGCTCGACCAGCATCACGCTGAGTTCACGGCGATCCGGCGCGACATCCATGCCCATCCGGAGCTTGGCCTGGAAGAACACCGCACGGCCGCGCTGGTCGCGGGCAAACTCCGGGAATGGGGCGTCGAGGTGACGGAAGGCGTCGGTGGAACGGGCGTCGTCGGCGTCATCCGCGGCCGCCGGCCGGGCCAGGGCGCGATCGGGCTGCGCGCCGACATGGACGCGCTTGCGCTCATCGAGGAGACAGGGCTGCCCTACGCGTCGCAGAATCCGGGCCGCATGCATGCCTGCGGCCATGACGGACACACGACCATGCTCCTCGGCGCGGCGCGCTACCTCGCCGAGAATCCCGATTTCGCCGGGAGCGTGAATCTGATCTTCCAGCCGGCCGAGGAAGGGCGCGGCGGAGCGCTCGCCATGCTGAAGGACGGGCTGTTCGCGCGCTTCCCCTGCGATGCGATCTACGGCCTGCATAACTCACCCGGCATGCCGGCCTCGTCCTTCGGCACGTGCAACGGCCCGATGCTGGCTGCTGCCGATAGCTGGCAGGTGATCTTCCGCGGTGTCGGCGGGCATGGCGGCTCGCAGCCTCACCTCTCGACCGACATCACCTATGCCCAGGCCCATTTCGTGCTCGGATTGCAGGGCATCATCGGACGCAATGTCGCGCCGCTAGACACAGCCGTGATCAGCGTCGGCTATGTCCATGCCGGCTCGGCGGAAGCCAGCAATGTCATCCCGGCGGAGCTCGTCATCGGCGGCACGGCGCGCACCTACGCGCCGGAAATCCGCGATCTGGTCGAGCGACGGATTGCCGAACTTGCCGCGGCAACCGCGCAAGCCTGGGGCTGCACCGCGGAGACTTCCTATCGGCGCGGACCGAGCGCCTTGCGGAATCAGCCGGATCAGGTCGCAGTCGCAGTGGCCGCTGCGTCCGCGTCGGTCGGCGCCGACAATGTCAATGGCGCGATCCGGCCCGGAACCGGGGCCGAGGATTTCGCCGAGATGATGCAGATCAAGCCGGGCGCCTTCATGCGCATCGGCAATGGCGTCGAGGCGGACGGCTCCTTCAAGGGGCTTCATACGCCGCTCTTCGACTTCAACGACGAGATCATTCCCGACGGCATTCGCTACTGGGTGAATATCGTCGGCGAAGAACTCGGCGAGGATCTACGAGCAGCAGCGGCCTGAAGTTGCACGCGCCATGAGCCCGCGTCGCCCAGAATGACGCGGGCTCATGTTCCGCGGCCGCACAAGGGCACAGTCTGCCCGTTACCGTTACAGGCAACAGTTCCAGCCGCGCAAAACGGCGCCACACTGGCAGTATGCACCACAGATGCGGGCCCTCAGCGCTTCGGCCGGAGGCTGCCATGGAACAGGCGCAAAAGCGTGGACTGACGAGGCTGCTGCTGCGCTGGCCGGAACGGCGCGCCGAGCTGCGGGAAAGGTTCGCCCGCGACTCCGGCTTTGCAGAGCTGTGCGAGGCTTATGAGGCTGCCTGTGAGGCTGAAGCCTATTGGACGAAATCGACACTGCCAGTCGGCCCAGCGCGAGCCAGGGAATACGAGGCCCTCGTCTCCGCGACAGAACAAGATATCTTGATCCGGCTAGCGCTTTCTTAAGGGAGAAGCACCGGATTCTGGCGAAATTCATCGAATACTGTCTTGCTCCATGCTGACTCGCGAGGCATCATCGCGCTTTCAGGGACGAATTGCGGGTTTTCTCCACTCCTAGCTGTCGAGGCGAGTGATGGGCGGGCGCATTGCAAGGCTGCATGACGGGAATCCTCCTCCCCAACTCATCCTTGCAGCGTTGGACACCCTGCTCGCTCATGAGGCGTTGCGCCTTTCCGAGCGCAACCGGCGCTTCCTCTCCTTCGTCGTCACGCAAACCGTTTCGGGCCATTCGGACCGGATCAAAGCCTACTCGATCGGCGTCGACGTCTTCGGCCGCGACGACAGTTTCGACCCTGGCACGGACCCGATCGTGCGGATCGAGGCGACACGCCTGCGCTCGGCACTGGCAACCTATTACGAGACGGCGGGAGCAAGCGCACCCATCAGAATCGCGATGCCGCCCGGCAGCTACGTTCCATCCTTTACGTGGCGGCCGTCAGGAAATGGCTCCACGAAACCGGCCTTCGCCGCCGAGGCAGCCAGGATCGCGTCCGCCAGCGCCAGCCTGCCGACAATCATCATCAAGAACCTGACGGACCGCGCGGCCCGGCTTGCGGCAACTCATGGCGACCTGTTCATCGAAACCATCATGAAGCGGCTCGTCTCAGCCGGCTTCAGGCTGTTCGCGATGCCGTCTGCCGAGCGCAGAGCCGCCGCGATCGCGATCAGCAAACTCCTCCTGCACCCCGACGAGACTTACGCTCTCGATATCGCGGTCCATCCAATGTCGACCGGCCAGCGCTTTTCCTGGTGCGCGACCGATCTGCGCAGCGGAGAGATCATCTGCTCCGATTTCGTCGATGAGATCGAACGCGACGTGCCATGCGCGAGCACCATCGACATGATCGCCGCGCGGGCCGTCCAATCCGTGTCAAAGGCCCTTGCCGGCTGAGCAGATCAGCCACCGCCCTCGCAGGTTACCGTAACAGTTACAGGCTTAAGCCTCTGCGGATGCCATGCGACCCTCGCCCGGCGCGCCTGGGCCATGTTCGGCATCTCTGTCGAGCTGGCCCGGAGCGTCGATCCGGCACCGGGAGTGATTGATGGAACGCCACAAGTTCATGGCCGCCGCAGCCCTGGCACTGACGCTAGGGCTCTCCGGCGGAGCAGCGAAGGCCCAGACTGCGCCTCCCGCCAAACCCAATATCCTCGTCATTTTCGGCGACGATGTCGGCCAGGCCAACATCAGCGCCTATACGCATGGGGTGGTCGGTTACAAGACGCCGAACATCGACCGCCTCGCCCGGGAAGGCATGATGTTCACGGACTACTACGCCGAGAACAGCTGCACGGCGGGGAGATCCTCCTTCATCACCGGGCAGACGCCACTGCGCACGGGCCTTTCGAAGGTTGGCATCCCCGGCGCCCCAGTCGGCCTGCAGAAGGGCGATATCACCATCGCCCAGGCGCTGAAGCCGCTCGGCTACGCCACCGGCCAGTTTGGCAAGAACCACCTTGGCGACAAGGACGAGTATCTGCCGACCAATCACGGCTTCGATGAGTTCTTCGGTAACCTCTATCATTTGAACGCGGAGGAAGAGCCTGAACGGCCCAATTGGCCGAAGGACGATCCGACATTCGTCAAGCTGATGTCCCCGCGCGGTGTTCTCAGGACCTCCGCCGACGGCAAGATCGAAGACACGGGCCCGCTGACGCGCAAGCGCATGGAGACCGTCGACGACGAGACCACCGGCTCCGCGATCGACTTCATGCAGAGGCAGGTGCGCGCCAACAAGCCGTTCTTCACCTGGATGAATTTCACCCGCATGCACGTCTTCACGCATGTGCGGCCGGAATTTCGCGGTAAGAGCGGCATGGCGGGCAACGAATACGCCGATGGCATGTGGGAGATGGACCAGAATGTCGGCAAGCTGCTGAAGACGCTCGACGATCTCGGCATCGCCAACAACACGATCGTCGTCTTCACGACGGATAATGGTCCCAACGCCTTCACCTGGCCGGACGCTGCGACCACACCGTTCCGCTCGGAAAAGGATACGAACTGGGAAGGCGCGTTCCGCGTCCCGGCGATGGTCCGCTGGCCAGGCCAGGTCAAGCCGGGCGAAATCGCCAACGGCATCGTCTCGGGCCTCGACTGGTTCCCGACTCTGCTTGCCGCTGCAGGCGATACCGGCGTGAAGGACCGCCTTCTCAAGGGCTGGCAGCCGCAAGGCAATCCGACGACCTTCCGGAACCATCTCGATGGCTACAACCAGATCGACTATCTCACGGGGAAGTCCGACAAGAGCGCGCGCAACGAGTTCTACTATTTCAACGACGATGGCGCTCTCGTCGCCATGCGCTTCGACAACTGGAAACTCGTCTTCGAAAAGCAGGAGCAGCCTGGCCAGATGGATGTCTGGGCGAATCCCTTCACCCCCCTGCGCCTGCCCAAGATGTTCAATCTGCGCATGGACCCCTACGAGCATGCGGAGATCTCCGGCAGCGGGTACGATCAGTGGCGGACCGAGAACGCCTATCTCGCCGGCCAAGGAGTGATGAAAGCCACGCAGTTTCTCGAGAGCTTCGTCGAATATCCGCCGAGCCAGCGCCCCGCGAGCTTCGGCGTCGATCAGGTCCGCAAGCAGGTCGACAGAAAGATCGACGAGTCGTTCAGGAAGCGCGGTCTAGAGTGACCTTGTAGCTCTGCTATGTTGCGGCCGGCGTCGCGAGCGCCGGCCGAACTCCTGAAGATGAGCCTAGGGCTGGAATCCGGCATGAGTGTTGGGACAGATGCGTCGAGGCGGCGTCGCGGCGCTAAGGCGATCCCGGATCGCGCCGCCCTTGCCGTTCATGCTTCGCTCGCCCTGCCCGCCGGCCTGTTGTTCATCTCCGGCGCCGCCGCGCTGATCCTCCAGGTGATCTGGATCAGGCAGCTCTCGACCGTGGTCGGGGTCGAGGTCTACGCGGTGACGACCGGCATCAGTGCCTTCTTCGCCGGCCTGGCAGCCGGCGGTCTGATCTTCGGCCGTATCGCCGATCGCAGCCAACAGCCCTTGCGTCTCTATGCTGCTCTCGAGGGTGGCGTCGCCATTCTCGCCATTGCTGCGACACTCGGCCTGTCGCAGGCAGCCCCGCTCTTTGCCCGCCTCGAACTGACCAGCCCACTGCTCGCCTGGGCGATGGTGTTCGCGCTCGTCGGCTTGCCGGCCGTCCTAATGGGCGGCACGCTGCCTGCACTGACACGTTTCGCCGCCCCCCAGCGCCAAGGGATCGGGCAAGTTGGCGGGCGCCTGTATGCAGCCAACACGGCGGGCGCCATCGCCGGCGCCCTGCTCGCATCGTTCCTTGTCATTCCCGCGGTCGGCATGCGCGGCTCGGCGCTCGTGGCCGCCGCAATCTGCCTGGTTGCGGCCCTTGCGGCGTTCGCGATGAACCCGAAGGCAAGCGTCGCGAGCGTCGACGCGGTCAAGCCGACCGATAGCAGCTTCTCGCGTTCGGCCGCGCTGGCCATCGCGCTCTACTCGGTCGCGGGAGGCATCGCGCTCGGTTACGAGGTGGTGTGGTCGCAGACGATCGTGCCCTTCATGAGCACGCGCAGCTTCGCCTTCTCCGTCCTGCTCGCAACCTACCTCACCGGGCTCGCACTGGGCGCGGCCATTTTCGCGCGCTGGGCCGATCGCGTCACGAAGCCATGGAGCGTCTTCGGCCTGCTCATCGCGGGGGCTGGCCTGTCGGCCGCTCTGGCCATCGCCGTGCTCGGCCCCTGGTTGAGCCAGTTCCAGGGCCTCGTCGAGGCAGCAGCGCTGAATCTCACAGGCAATGCCTTCGCCGGCATGTCCGCCCGATTTGCCGTCGCCGCGATCTGCGTCGTCCTTCCCAGCACATTGTTCCTTGGCGCGGCCTTTCCAGCAGCGTTGCGCCTGATCGTCGATCCCCGACATATCGGGCGCGGCGTTGGCATGATCATCGCCTTGAATACCCTTGGCGGCATTCTTGGCAGCGCCCTCACCGGCTTCGTCCTCATTCCCGCACTCGGCCTCGTCCGCACGCTCGCGATACTCGCCGTCGCCGCCGCTCTGGTGGGCGCGATCGCCGCCTTGCGCGAACGGCGCTCCGGCTCAATGGCCTGGATCGCGGCGCTCGCGATCAGCGCTGTCACATGCGCGACCGCCGTCCTCCTGCCATCCGATCGCCTCGCCAAACTGCTGCCCGGCGCCCGCGGCGCGAACCTCACGTTCTATGACGAGGGCCTGGGCGGCACGGTCGCCGTCGTCGAGCGCAGCTCGGGCCGAAACCGCTTCCGCCGTCTCTACATCCAGGGTGTCTCCAATTCCGGCGATGCGATGCCGTCCCTGCGCTACATGCGAATGCAGGCGCTGCTGCCGCTGATCATTCACAACCGCGAGCCGAAATCGGCTTTGGTGATCGGTTTTGGTACCGGCATCACCGCGGGTGCGCTGCTGACTTATCCCGGCCTGGAACAGCGCGTCGTTGCCGAGTTGCTGCCGAGCGTCATCCGGGCGGCACCGAATTTCGAGGGCAGCTTCCAGGCCGCGACCGATCCGCGGCTCGACATTCGCCTGCGCGACGGGCGTCGCGAGCTTCTGCGCAACCCGGATCGCTACGACCTGATCACGCTTGAACCGCCGCCGCCGTCAGCCGCAGGTGTCGCCAACCTGTATTCGAGCGATTTCTACACGCTGGCGCAATCACGCCTTGCCGAGGGCGGCCTCGTCGCGCAGTGGCTGCCCCTGCCCACCCAGAACGACGAAGACACGCGGTCTCTGGTACGCAGCTTCCTCGATGTCTTCCCGCACGCCACCCTCTGGACCACCGAGCTGCATGAGATGCTGCTGATCGGTTCGCAGCAGCCGGTCACTTTGGATCTGCAGAGGATCGCCGGCCGCTTCGCACAGCCGGAGGTGGCAAAGGCTCTGAGAGATGTCGGCGTCGATACCCCTGCGGCCCTCCTTGTGACCTTCGTCACCGATCGGCAGGGGCTGGAGCGCTATGCAAGCGCGGCCCGCCCCGTGACGGATGACGATCCGCGCATTGAATATGCGGGCTGGGTGCGGCGGCTGGAACTGGCCCGGACATTGCCTCTCCTCATGGAGATGCAGGGCGAACCACCGGTCATCGGTGCCGACGATGCGTTCCGGGCCGATCTTGCAAACGAGCGCAGCAGGCTCCTGACATTCTACGATGCCGGCCTTGCCGCCTATGTCGGCGACCGGGCGCGCTGGGCGCGGCAGATGCGGCGCGTGACCCAGGCCGATCCCACCAACCCCTATTACAGCTGGTTCACGGGGGGCCCTCGTGAATGAGCGAGCGCGGGAACGTCCCGTGGAATGCCCGCCCCCTGAAACCCGACATTGAGAAGGAGAACCCGGTGCTGAACGTTCGAGCTGCCTTGACCGCGTTGTTCCTGGTCTCATCCTGGGCGTGGAATGGCGCTGTCGTCGCCCAATCCAACCCGCTGCCATCCTGGAATGAGGGCAAGGCAAAAAGGGCCATCGTCGAGTTCGTGGGGAAAGTGACGCAGGAGGGAGGGCCCGATTTCGTCAAGCCGGCGGAGCGCATCGCCACCTTCGACAATGACGGCACGCTCTGGGCCGAACAGCCGGTCTATTTCCAGCTTCAGTTCGCCTTCGACGAGGTGAAGCGGCTCGCTCCCCTGTATCCGGAGTGGAAGAGCAAGGAACCCTACAGGTCGGTCCTTGCCGGCGACATGAAGGGTCTCGCCGCCTCCGGAGAGAAGGGCCTCCTGCAGATCATGGCGGCCACCCACGCCGGAATAACCACGCGGGAATTCGAGCGATTGGTCGCCAATTGGCTCAACACCGCGCGGCACCCGACGAAGAAGCGCCCCTATACCGAGATGGTCTACCAGCCGCAGTTGGAACTCCTGACCTATCTGCGCGCCAACGGCTTCAAGACCTTCATCGTCTCGGGCGGCGGCGTCGAGTTCATGCGCGTCTTCGCCGACAAGGTCTATGGCATCCCGCCGGAACAGGTCATCGGTTCATCCGGCGCCGTGACGTTCAGGATGAACCCGAGCGGCAAGCCCGAGCTGTTCAAGGACGCCAAGGTCGAGTTCATCGATGACGGCCCCGGCAAGCCTGTCGGGATCAACCGCTTCATTGGTCGGCGTCCGATCCTGGCCTTCGGCAATTCCGACGGCGACCTGCAGATGCTGCAATACACCGCGGCTGGCGATGGGTCACGCTTGGCTCTCATCATCCATCACACCGATGCCGAGCGCGAATGGGCCTATGACCGCAAGTCCCCTGTCGGTAAGCTCGACAAGGCCCTCGACGAGGGCCACGCCAAGGGCTGGACCATTGTCGACATGAAGTCGGACTGGAAGGCCGTCTTTCCGCCGGAGCCGTAGCGATGAACAAAGAGGACGTGGTCAAGCGCTTCAGGATCACGGACGGCGACAAGTTTCGGCTTTCCGACGTCGACCCCGCCGACGTTTGCGGTTTCGACATTGAGAAGGACGACGCCAAGGAGCTGCTGGCAGCCGGGGTCAAGCGACTGCACGCGCTGCAGGAGCGACTCTACGCCGAAGGGCGCTGGTCGCTCCTCGTCATCTTCCAGGCGATGGATGCGGCCGGCAAGGACGGCACGATCGAGCACGTCATGTCGGGCATCAACCCGCAAGGCTGCGAGGTGACGTCCTTCAAGGCTCCAAGCACCATCGAGTTGCGGCACGATTTCCTGTGGCGCACCACCTGCGCACTGCCGGAACGCGGTCATATCGGGATCTTCAACCGTTCCTATTACGAAGAGGTCCTGGTCGCGCGGGTCCATCGCTCGGTCCTTGAAGCGCAGAACCTCCCGCCCAAGCTGATCACAGACGATATCTGGCGCGAGCGTCTCGAGAGCATCCGTGATTTCGAGCAGCACCTTTCGCGCAACGGCGTCGCGATCCTGAAGTTCTTCCTGCATGTCTCGAAGGACGAACAGCGGCGCCGTCTCCTCGCCCGGATCGACGAACCTGACAAGAACTGGAAATTCGACTCCAGGGATCTGGCCGAGCGCGGTCATTGGGACGAGTATATGGGTGCCTATGAGGATGCGATCCGGGGTACCGCAACGAAGAGCACCCCCTGGTACGTCATTCCCGCAGATCACAAATGGTTCACGCGGCTCGCCGTGGCGGCAGCCATAGGCGAAAAGCTCGAACAGCTCGACCCACAGTTTCCGACGGTTGACGACGACATGCGCAAGGCCATGGCACAGGCGCGCAAGGTATTGGCGAGCGAGGAACGGTCCCAGCGCGCCAAGGCGGATTGAACAGCGGCGGAGGCCCGACGACCATGACGGATGGCGCGGTACTGGACAGGATCGACACGCTGAGCGGCATGATCCGCATTCCCGGCGGAACCTTCCGCATGGGCTCAGACAAACACTATCCCGAGGAGGCGCCCAGCCATCGTGTCACAGTCGATGGCTTCTGGATCGACGCGACCCCGGTCACCAACGCGCAGTTTCGCGCCTTCGTCGAAGCGACCGGCTACGTCACCTTCGCCGAGATCCCGCCGGACCCGAAGGATTATCCCGGCGCCCTGCCCCATATGCTGCGAGCGGGCTCGCTGATGTTCAACCCACCGACCCACGCAGTCGACCTGCGCGACTGGTCGCAATGGTGGAAATTCCAGTTCGGCGCGACCTGGCGCAAACCCTATGGTTCGGGGTCGTCGATCAAGGGGCTCGACGACCACCCGGTCGTGCATGTCGCCTATCGCGATGCCGAGGCCTATGCGGCCTGGGTCGGAAAGGCCTTGCCGACCGAGGCAGAGTGGGAATTCGCCGCACGCGGCGGGCTTGAGGATGTCGAGTTCGCCTGGGGCGACGAGTTGACGCCCGGCGGGCGTCATATGGCCAACACCTGGCAGGGCAATTTCCCGCACGAAAATACGCGGGAGGACGGGTTTGCGCGCACCTCGCCCGTCACCGCCTTCCCCGCCAACGGCTATGGCATCCACGACATGATCGGCAATGTCTGGGAGTGGACGACGGATTTCTGGTCGACACGCCATCAAGGCGATGCCCCGAAGGCTTGCTGCGTGCCGCAGAATCCCCGCGGCGGCCCCGAGACCGACAGCTATGATCCACGCCAGCCAGAGATCCGTATTCCGCGCAGGGTCCTGAAGGGCGGCTCGCATCTTTGCGCTCCGAGCTATTGCCGGCGTTATCGTCCGGCCGCCCGCCATGCCGAACCGGTGGATACCTCGACGAGCCATGTCGGCTTCCGCTGCGTGGTCAGGGCCGGGGACAACCGTCAGACCTGAGCGGAGCTGTAACGGTTACGTTGCTGACTGGAGCTGCGCTTCGTTCAGAGTTCCGACGGGAACTCCAATCGCGCCTCGGAAGGAGCAGGTTCATGAGCGACGGCATGGGATCGGCGGCCCGGGACGCTGTCGCCGATCTGCAGAAGCGGATCAATCAGGATATCATCGGCCAGGAACGCGTCGTCGAACGCCTCATTGTTGCGCTGCTTGCCAATGGCAATGTCCTGCTCGAGGGCCTGCCGGGTCTCGCCAAGACCCGCGCCATCAAGAGCCTTTCGAATAACCTCGAATCCGATTTCAGCCGAATCCAGTTCACGCCGGACCTTCTGCCTTCGGACGTCACCGGCGGCGAGATCCTGCGCGGCGACGGTCAGTTCGAATTCCGCAAGGGGCCGATCTTCGGCAATCTTGTCCTCGCCGACGAGATCAACCGTGCCCCGCCCAAGGTCCAGTCGGCACTGCTGGAGGCGATGGAGGAACGGCATGTGACGGTTGCCGGCAAGCGCTACGACCTGCCGGCCCTCTTCATGGTGCTCGCGACCCAGAATCCGATCGAGCAGGAGGGGACCTATCCTCTCCCGGAAGCGCAGATGGACCGCTTCCTCATGCATATCCGGATCGACTATCCCAGCGATGCCGATGAAGTGAAGGTGATGCGGCTCGTTCGTGCCGAAGCCGCTGCGGCCGCGGATACAGCCACGCAGCCTCCGCCGAAGATCCCGCAGAAGCTCATCTTCGAGGCGCGCTCCGAGATCGACCGGGTGACGACGAAGGAGGTCGTCGAGACCTATATGGTCGCCCTCATCGCTGCGACGCGCAGGCCCGCCGAATTCGGCGACAAGCTGAAGAACTGGATCGCAGTCGGCGCGAGCCCGCGCGGCTCGCTCGCACTCGATCGCTGCTCGCGCGTCCATGCCTGGCTCGAGGGGCGCGACTACGTCACCCCCGAGGATGTCCAGGCGGTTGCCCATGACTGTCTGCGCCACCGCCTCTCGCTGAGCTACGAGGCTGGCGCCGATGGCATGAATGCGGACGGTGTGCTGGACGAGATCGTGAAACTGGTTGCGGTCGCGGCCTAGGCGGAGCGGCTCATGGCGCTGATGCGGGCAAGACAGGACGTTGGCAGCGCCGCCCCGGCGGCGGGTGCCCGCGCCTTTGTTTCGCTCGATGACCTGCTCCGCCTGAAGCACCGCGCGAAGGGTTTCAGCTTTCTCCCTCACCAGCCGGTTCACAGCCTGCTCGCCGGCCGGCACGCCTCGCGGCTGCGGGGACGCGGCCTGAACTTCGAGGAGCTACGGCACTATTTCGAGGGAGACGATACTCGCTCGATCGACTGGCTGGCGACAGCTCGCCTCGGCACTCCCCATGTCCGCGTCTATTCGGAGGAGCGTGACCGGCCGGTCCTGCTGATCGTCGACCAGCGCAGCACCATGTTCTTCGGCAGCCAGCACGCGATGAAATCGGTCGCGGCCGCTGAGGTCGCGGCGCTCGGCGCCTGGCGCGTCACCTCGCTCGGTGACCGGATCGGCGCGATCGTCTTCGGCGACGAGCGGATCGTCGACGTCAAACCTCAGGGGCGCGACATGGGCGCCATCCGCGTAGTCTCAGAGGTGGCGAGGCAAAACCAGGCGTTGGGTCAGCCTGCGCCAGTCGACAGCGCCGGGCAACTCAACGAGGCGCTCCGCCATGCCACACGCATCGCGACACATGACTGGCTGGTCTGCGTGATTTCCGACATTGCCGGCGCTGACGACGACACCAAGAAGCTGATCACCCGCCTCTGTGCCCATAACGACGTTCTCGCAGCCTATATCCACGATCCGCTCGAACATGATCTGCCAGACGTCGGCCCGGCCGTCTTCAGTTCCAGCCGCGGGCAGATCGAGGTCGATTCCTCGGCGCCCACCCTGCGGAACCGCTACGCCAGCGAGCATGCCGCCTGGCGGGTGCAACTGAGGGATCTATCGCGCCACCGTGCGATTCCAGTGCTGCCGATCTCAGCTGACCGCGATGTCGCAGCGCAGCTCCAGGAATTGATCGGCAAGCGCACCGCGCAACGCACGGCGGCGGCGCAGGGACGGGGGCCGCGATGAGCGACGACCCAGGAAGCCTCGATAATCTGCGCGGCCTGGCCCTTCCGCCCGAGACCTCATTCTGGCCCCCTGCAGCTGGCTTGTGGATCCTGGCAGCAGCCGTCGTGGCCGCGCTCGCAGTCCTGGCTTGGCGGGCCGTCCAGCGCTATCGCGCCGCCGCCTATCGCCGCGCCGCCATCACCGAGCTGGAGGTCATATCCGCGGGCATCGATCGAAATGATCCCGCCATCGTCGAACGCATCTCGGACGTGATGAAACGCGTCGCCATGGTCGATTACGGTCGGGCGCAAGTCGCCTCCCTCAGCGGCCAGGCCTGGGCCGATTTCGTCGCGACGGAAGCAAGTGAGGGCTTCGACGCGGCGACGATCCGCCGCCTTCTCATGGAAACCTTCGACGCCGGGCGCGAGCCAAAGGCCTCCGGGCTGCGCCTCCTGGTCGGGCATGCCGAGCTATGGGTTCGCGCCCATCGCGCGCCCCTGAAGGCGGAGGCCTGACGATGCTCACCTTCGCTTATCCCTGGACCTTTCTGCTGCTGCCGCTGCCGGTGGTCGCGTGGTGGTTGCTCCCGGCCCATGCCAGCAACCGCACGGGCCTGCGCGTTCCGTTCTTCCACCGGCTTGCCACGCTCAGTGGCCAGAGTCCGCATCAGGGCGGCGTCATCGCGCCGCGCCGAACCATTCCCCTGCTGGTCCTGATCCTTTGCTGGCTCCTTGCCGTGGCCGCCATGGCTCGGCCGCAATGGATTGAGCCCCCGCTTCATCGCGACATTCCGACACGGGATCTGCTCGTCCTTGTCGATCTGTCCGGGTCGATGGACACGAAGGACTTCGTCGATGCCTCCGGCAAGACCGTCGACCGGCTGACGGCCGTCAAGCAGGTGCTCGACGACTTCCTGTCGCGCCGGAAGGGAGACCGGGTCGGTGTCGTGGTGTTTGGCGATGCGCCCTTCACGCTTGTGCCGTTCACAACCGACCTCGACCTCTGCCGCGCCTTGCTGCGCGACACCGTCGTCGGCATGGCCGGGCCGCGCACCGCCTTCGGCGACGCCATCGGCCTTGGAATCGGGCTGTTCGACCGCAGCACGGTCAAGGCGAAGACGATCATCGCACTGACCGACGGCAACGACACGGCCAGCAAGGCGCCGCCGGCCGAGGCGGCGCGTATCGCCAGGGACAGGGGCATCGTCATCCATACCGTGGCTGTCGGCGATCCCACGGCCGCCGGCGAGGACAAGCTCGACGAGGCCGCGCTCAAAGAGGTCGCCAGCACGACGGGGGGCGGCTTCTTCCGCGCACTCGACCGCAACCAGCTCCAGGAGATCTACCAGCGCCTCGATCAGATCGAGACGCGCAAGATCGACAGCGTGAGCTTTCGCCCGAGGCGGGATGTCTATTGGGTGCCCCTGGCCGCGGGCCTGATCCTGTCGCTGCTGACGCAAGCCCTGCGCCTGTCGCGGCGTCGCAGGTCCGCCACAGGCACGCAACACAAGATTCCGGAGGGCGCGCGATGATGGACGCCCTCGCCGCCCTTCATTTCCAGCGGCCACTCTGGCTGCTTCTGCTCGTCGCTGCGCTAGCAATCGCGTTCATCGAACACCATAGGGCCGATACCGTCGGGCGCTGGCGACAGGTCATCGATCCTGCATTGCTGAAATACCTGCTCGTCGACAACGGCCCGGTCTCCCGGGTAACGCCCAATGCCGTTCTGCTGATTGCCTGGCTGCTCGGAACGATTGCCGTTGCAGGGCCGGCCTGGCAGCTCGAGCCCTCGCCCTTCGCCGATGCGAAGCCGCCGGTCGTCGTCATCCTCAAGATCACGCCATCGATGACCACGCAGGATCTGGCACCAACGCGACTTGACCGGGCCCGCCAGAAACTCGCGGATCTTCTCGCGCTGCGCGACGGCGCATCAAGCGGGCTGATCGCCTATTCCGGCTCGAGCCATCTCGTCCTGCCACCGACGCAGGATAGCGCAATCGTGCTCAACCTCGCCAAGGCCCTGGCGCCGGAGATCATGCCCCTGGAGGGAGACGATCTGCCAGGTGCCGTCGCCATGGCGCAGCGGGTCCTGGCGGGAAACGCACATGGCGGCTCGATCCTGGTGATGGCGGATACCGTCTCGAACGAGGCCACCGCAAAGCTCTCCGGAGTCACGACGTTTCCGGTGACCTTGCTCGCCATGCTGCCTCCCGAACTGGACAGCGCCGGGCTCTCCGATGCCGCCCGCGCGCTCGATGCCAGCATCATCGCCACGACACCGGATCAGGCGGACGTAAAAGCGCTTGCGAGCCGTCTCGACCGTGCCGGACGCGCAGCCGGCGTCGCCGGAGAGGGGGCGCACTGGCGGGAGGCAGGCTATTGGCTGACCCCGATTTTCGCCCTGCTGGTACTGCTCTGGTTCCGCCGCGGCTGGGTGCTGGCATGACCCGCGCAATCGCCAGGATGTGGACCCCTTACGCCGTCATCGCCGCCGCGGCGTTGCTTGCGCTCGCGGCCGCCGCGCAGCAGGTCGGCTGGCGCAACCTGTTCCTGACGCCCGATCAATTCGGGCGGATCCTCCTCGACCGCGGGCGTGCCGCCGAGGCCGCCCGCGCCTTCCGCAATCCGCTCTGGCGCGGCATCGCATTGTTCCGTGCGGGCGAACTCAAGGAAGCATCGCAAGCCTTCGCCGCCTCCGACACCGCTGAAGGTGCCTTCGACCAGGGCAACGCCCTGATCATGCTCGGCCAGTATGACGACGCGGTCAGGCGCTATGACCGCGCTCTCGCCCTCCGGCCCGATTGGCCGGATGCCGTTGCCAATCGTGAGATTGCGCGCATCCGCAGCGAGCGCAAGAAGGTGGAAGGCGGCATCAATGACGACACTGAGTCCAAACCCGATCAGCTCGTCTTCGACAAGACGAAAAAGGGTGGCGAGGACACCACGCTCGATGCCGCAAAGGCGATGTCGGACGAATCCGTACGGGCGCTCTGGCTGAAGCAGGTCCAGACCAGGCCAGCCGATTTCCTGCGGGTGAAGTTCGCCTATCAGCTACGCACGGACAATCCAGGGGCGCAGCCGTGATCCGCCTCCTCTTTCTCCCGCTTCTGCTGATCCTTGCCGTTGCGGCGCTGGCTCAGACCCCGGCCGGTGTACCGGTGGTGCGAACTTCGCTCGCCCCGGCGGACGGCATCGTCATTGGCCAGCCGGTGCGCCTCCATGTCGAAGTCCTGTTTCCCGGCGACATGCCAAGGCCGCCGCTGGTCAAGGTCCCGGAGACGGCGGGCGCCCAGGTAATGCGCTTCGAGACACAGGGGATCACGATCCGGGACCACATCGACGCCCAGGACTATGTCGGTCAGCGCTTCGAGTTCGTGGTCTTCCCGAGGCGAGGCGGCGATATCGGCATCCCCGCAGCCGATATTACGCTTCTCGACAAATCCGGCGATCCCATCGGATCGGCCACAGGTGAAAGCAAGCACATCACCGTCACCATTCCGCCAGGGATCGACGCGTCCGGCCCGGTTCTGGCGGCGTCACGGGTCGGAGTGAGCGAAAGCTGGTCTCCGGATCCAGCCTCGACGACCTTCAAGGCAGGGAGCGCCATCACGCGCACCATTCGGCGCCAGGCTGCAGATGTTCCTGCTCTCGGCATGGCCGAATTTCGCTTCACGGCACCGGAGGGCGTTCGGGTCTATGCCGATCCTCCGACCGTCGAGGACAAGGTCGATCGGGGTTCCGTTGAAGGCCATCGCACGGACAAGGTGACCTATGTCTTCGAGAAGCCTGGCAACTACATCTTGCCAGCCCTTTCGCAGCCCTGGTGGGATACCGATGACAGGCAAGCCCGCACGGAGACACTGGCCGGGGTCACCGTAAACGTCGCCGCGGCAACAGCCCCATCGCAGCGGCCACGCTGGCAGGAGATCATGTCGGATTGGCGCAAACTCGTCGGCCCAGTGCTCGGCGCCGCTCTGCTCCTGCTCGCATCTGCCATAATCCGGCCTCGGCTGATCACGGCATGGCGCTCGCGCCGGCAGCGCCATCTTGCGTCGGAAGCCTTTGCGCGGAGGAGACTTCTCCGCATCGCCGGTAGCGGGGATGCCTCGACGACCTATCGCGCGCTTACGGCATGGCTGGAGCGACTGTCTCCGGAAAACCGAGACGCCGTCAGACGGGAGCCGCTGATCACGCAGCTTGAGCGCTCCTTGTTTGGAGGCAAAGGCAGCTGGACCAGCCAGAATGGAGCCGAGCTGGCCACTCTGCTCGCGCGTCTTCCAAAGACCCGAACGCACGTCGTCGCGGCCACCTCGCCGCCCCTGCCTCCGCTCAACCCGCAGCAGTCATTGCTACGCCCGCTCATGCGGGAGACGCCATGACCGCAGTTGAAGAAAACCCGTCCTGACGATCCGGAGCTTTCGCTTCCGAACACAACTCTTCAAACGGCTTCAAAGCGGAGACTGACATGCAGCGCCTCAAGGCCCGCCTCCAGAATACGGTCGCCCTCATCGCAACGATCACACTCCTTCTCCCGCCGCCAACCATCGCTTTTGCCCAAACCCCGCAGACGGCAGCCGCCTCGACAACCGCGCCGCAGGCTAACGCGACCCAAGCCTGGCCGCGAACCGTTTCGGATGCCACGGAGGACATCACCATCTATCAGCCGCAGATCGAGAGTTGGCGGGGAGATATCCTCGAAGCGCGTTCGGCCGTGTCGATCCAGCGTCCGGGCAGCCAGGCGCCGACGCTGGGCGTGATCTGGATGAAAGCGAGAACCTCGGTCGACAAGGAAAGCGACCTCGTCGCGCTGGATGGCATCGAGCTCACCAGGGCGAACTTTCCCTCGGACGCCGCCAATTCCAACGCCTATCTGACGACCTTGCGCGGGCATGTTCCCAGCGGCCTGCGAACGATCTCACTCTCGCGCCTGCAGGCCAGTCTTGCCGCTTCCGAGGCCGAGACCGGCCAGACACAAGCCGTACGCAACGAGCCCCCCAGGATCTTCTACAGTGAAACACCGGCCCTGCTCGTCTTGATCGACGGCAAGCCCCAGTTGCGCCAGGTTGTGCAGCAAGCTGTTGCGCGTGATCAACACACCCGCGCTGATCCTGTTCGACGAGGCCGCCGGCGCCTACTACCTGCGCGCCCTGAAGACGTGGTGGAGCGCCAAGGCGCCCGAAGGTCCCTGGGCCGTGGCGGCTCAGCCTCCGGCCAGTCTCGCCGACGCGTTGAAGGCAGCCGGGACCCAGGTCAATCTGATGGACACACCACCGGCGGACATCGAGGCCGCCGTTACGGGGGGCGTGGTCCCGACCCTGCATGTCAGCCTCGGACCGGCGGAGCTGATCCAGACGGAGGGTCGGCCGGAATATCTGCCGATTCCGGATACGCAGCTGCTCTATATCAAGAACACCAGCAGCCATGTCGTCATCGACGTCCCCAGTCAGGAGAACTATGTCCTGATTTCGGGGCGCTGGTTCAGCTCCAGATCGCTCGCCAACGGCCCCTGGAGCTTCGTTGCGGGCGACAAGCTCCCGGCGGATTTCGCCAAGATCCCTGACAGCCACCCGAAGGGCGCGGTGCTCGCCTCGGTGAGCGGCACGATACAGGCGCAGGACTCCCTGATCGACAATCAGATCCCGCAGACCGCCACGGTCGACCGCAAGAAGGCAAAGGCGAGTGTTCGCTATGACGGCAAGCCCGAACTGAAACCGATCGAAGGCACCAGCCTCGAATAGGTCGCCAATGCCGCCGTACCGGTGATCAAGGCCGGCAGTTCCTATTATGCGGTCCAGAACGGTGTCTGGTTCGTCGCCAGCAGCGCGGCCGGCCCCTGGGCTGTCGCGGCCGAAGTCCCGGCAGCGATCTACTCCATTCCGCCGAGTTCGCCCCTGCATTTCGTGACTTATGTCAGGATCTACAGTTCCACCCCCGAGACCGTCTATGTCGGCTATACGCCGGGCTATTACGGCACGGTCGCCGCGCCTGGCGGCGTCGTCGTCTACGGCACCGGCTATGTCTATCCGGCCTGGATCGGATCGGCCTGGTATCCGGCGCCTCTGACCTATGGATACGGCACGGCCTTCGCCTGGGGCGCGGTTTCCGGATTCACCCTGGGAGCCATTGCCGGAGCAGCCTGGGCTGGTGGCGCCTGGGGCTGGGGCGGCGGCTGGGGTTGGGGCCACAACAATGTGGTGATCAACAATTTCAATACGTTCAACCAGTTCAACTTCAACCACGCCAACATCTACAATCGCTGGACGAACAATTCGGTGCATAGCCGCATCGACACCCGCATCGCCAACCGGGGCGGGCTCACGCCGGGCCAGCGCGCCAATCTCGGCAACGCGCGCGCCAATCTGAATGCACGGGGTGAGTTGGGCGAGCGAGCCGGCAATCTGCGCCAGAATGCCGGGAACATCCGTGCGAATGACCACTATGCCGGTCGCGACGGCGAGGTCTTCCGCCGCGGGAGCAATGGCTGGGAGCAGCATCAGAACGGTCGCTGGGCGAATGCGGGTGGCGGAGAGATCCGCAATCTCGACCGGGAGCAGATCGGCAGGTTCCATGGCGAGCGGATGGAGAACTTCCGAGGAGGCGGTGGGTTCGCGGAGGCAGGCGGCTTGCGTGGCGGCGGCTTCACCGGGGGCGGTGGCTTCCATGGTGGAGGAGGTTTCCGCGGCGGCGGATTTCACGGCGGCGGTGGCGGATTCCACGGAGGTTTCCGTCGCTAGCGGAGGCGCCGGTGCGGCCACGGCCGGCCGCATCCGGCCACTGCACCTCCACGCATCGCCCCGGGTCTCGTTCGCGGCAAGCTGTTTGCTTGTCGCGCCCGGCATGGCAGGTTGCCATCCGCCGGACAGGGAGATGCGACGCAATGGAGCTGAAGTGGCTGGAGGACTTTGTGAGCCTCTCGACAACCTTGAGTTTCTCGCGCTCGGCCCGGGAGCGCAACGTCACGCAATCTGCTCTGAGCCGCCGCATCCGACAGCTCGAGAGTTGGGTCGGCCTGTCCTTGTTCGACCGCAGCAGCTACCCGATCGGCATTACGGAGGAGGGCAAGATCTTCCTGCCGCGGGCGCGTGAGATCCTGAAGCTGGTCCAGACCTCGCGACAGGAAGCGCGCCAGCAGTATGACGACACGGCCGAAGTGCTGGTCTTCGCCACCCTCAACACCTTGTCGCTGACCTATTTCCCCGGCTTCGTCCGGCGCATCGAGGAGCGGCTTGGTTCGCTCAAGACCCGGTTCTGCGACCAGTATTCGTCTTATGACGGTAACGTCGCGGTCCTGAACCAGGGCGAATGCGATTTCCTGCTGACCTATGCGCATGAGACCGTGCCGCTGCTGCTCGACCCCGCTCGTTTCATCTATCGCCGCCTTGGTTCCGAACGGGCGATCCCGGTCTCGATCGCCGGCGCCGATGGCAGGCCGGTGCATGCTTTGCGCCCCACCGGGGAGCCCGTCCGCATGCTCAGCTATGGCAGTTGCTCGTTCTTTGCCCGCCGTCTGGCCAAGCTCTTCGCCGACCGGCCCGCCCCCCATGTCACCGTCTACGAGAACCCGATGTCGGTTGGTCTCAAGGCAATGGTTTTGGCTGGGCGCGGCATGGCCTGGATCCCGGAAAGCCTGATTACCGAGGAGCTGCGCAGCGGCGTTCTCGTGCCGGCGGCCGATCCTTCCTGGGAACTGACCGCCGAAATCCGCCTCTACCGTACGGCTGCGCCAAGCCGGCCGGGTGCGGAGCAGTTCTGGGCCGCCGTCGATGAGAACATGCCCTTGGGCATTCCGGACGCGCCTGTACGCCCGAGGCCGGGCCGGCTCTCCTATGCGCAGCCCGTCGCCACCAATGCGGGGGACAGGAAGTTGAGATTGGCCGCGGCGTCGATGCCGGCGAGCTGATCGTAAAGCGCCGCGATCTCAGCCTCGTTCATCGTGGCCGCACAGCAATCGAGGAATTTCGAACCGCGATCCATGTCGTCGAAGGGATCCGCAATCGAGCCCTTTGCCTCGGAGCGCTCCGCGGTCAGCATTCGCCCGTCCGCAAGCTGCACAGTCACCCGATGCGGCAGGCGCCCGGCAGCGGCCTCCTCGCTCTTGTCATAGGCCCTCATGACGGTGCGGGGCAGGAGTTCGCGCACAGCCTGGCGCCGCACCGCCTCAGGCGTGAAATCGGCCAGCGACAAGCGGTCCTGCAGGAGCGCGAGCGCAACGCAGTAATGCATCGAGAAACGGGCCTGCATCTCGTCTTCCGGGTCGGGATAGGCGAGGTTGCGCGCATTCGCGATACCGACCAGCGTCTCCACCGCAAGCACGTCTCCGCTCGTGAAGCCATATTCAGCCTTCAGCCCGAGGATCGCGTCCACCGTGTAATGGGTAGAGCCGCAGCAGGGATGACGCTTGGGGATGAGGCCCTCGCTCTCGATGACATGCGGCTCGGCAATGGCCATCCCGGCCCATCCCGCCGCGCTCGCATCGCCGAACAGCTCGGCCACCCCCATCGGGCATTCCAGGATGTCGAGACGACCGGTCATTCCGGCCGCCGCAAGCGCAGCCGCATCAACGGCATTGCGGGCGGCAAGCCCCGCATGCAGTGGCTTTGCCGGCGTCCCGAACTGCCCCTTGGGCCCGGCCGCCATGCTTGCCGCGACGCTCATGGCGCGCGCGATACCCGCCGCATCGAGCCCCATCAGCCACGCCGTGCCCGCTGCGGTTCCGATAGCCCCCACCGTCGAGGTCGCGTGCCAGCCGAGTGTGTAATGCGCCGGATTGATGCCTCGCCCGACTATCGCCTGCGCCTCGAGCCCGACGAGATAGGCGTCCACGAAGCTGCGCCCGTTCGCGGCTCGCCCATGCGCCACGGCAAGCAGGGCCGGCACGAGCACAGCCGAAGCATGGGTGATGCCCGGCCGGAAATTGTCGTCGTAATCGAGAGCATGCGCCGCCGTGCCGTTCACCAGCGCGGCGACGGCTTCCGGTGCCCTGCCGCCACCTATGACGCCGGCTGCACCGGACGGCCCGATGCTGCTGGCGAAAGCCGCACGCACAGACTGCGTCGCCTGATCATCTGCGCCGGCAATCATGCAGCCGATCGTATCGGCGATCGCATGACGCGCACGCGTCCGCGCCAGAGGAGCGAACACGGGTTCGGACCGGCTCCAGGCCGCAATGCGTTCGATGGCACTCGACATAGGCTCTCCAGACCTCCGCTGACAACGACGAGAAGGGCCGGCGTCCGTCAGCCCGCGCGCGCGTCGAGGATGAGGCGCAGCAGGCGCCCGAAGGCGAAGCGGTTTACCTCCTCGCCCTTTTTGTCGGTGTTGACGCGGTGCACGATCACCAGGTCGAGCGAGGGAATGACGAGGCAGTACTGCCCGCCGACGCCCTGTGCGCTGTAGCTGCCATCCGGCAGCACGACACCCGGAAAACCAGCACCGGAGCGCGACACCCACCACATATAGCCGTAGCCACCACGCGGGCCTGCATCCGAGAGCGGCAGGACACTGGTCGCCACCCAGTTGGCCGGCACCACCTGCCGGCTGCCCCAGCGGCCCTGCCGCAGGAACATCAGGCCGAAGCGGGCGAGATCGCGCGTCGACATCCGGAACGGATAGGCCGGGTGCACGGAGCAGTCGTCCGGCTCGATCCAGCCGTCGCGACGTTCTTCGTCGAAGCGGAAATCCTGCATGCCGAGCGGCCGGGCGATGCGCGCCTGGAAGTCATCATGGATGCCGGCACCGGTGAGCGTGCCGAAGATCGTGCCGAGAGCGTTGAAGTCCCAGTTGTTATAGGACCAGAAGGTGCCCGGCGCATGCGAATGGCGCGGCTCCTTGATCGACTTCATCCAGGCCGATTCATACCCGGCCGGGTGAAAGATACCCGAGCGCGCCGTCAGCAGGTCGTAGATCGTGGCCGCCTTCTCGCGTTCGCTCAGGCCGTCCTTGTCGTCGATTCCGAGCTGCGCCAGACTGCGCGACAGGTCGATGGTGCCTTCGTCTTCATGAATACCGATGAGAGCGCTGAGGAAGCTCTTGCGGATCGAATGGCACTGGTAGCGATGGCTAAGATCGCCGCGGCTCGCGACGACGCGGCCACCTTGCACGATCATCAGCGTCGCAGTCGCGATCGCGTCGGCATAGCTCCAGATCCGGTCGAGGCCATCCTTGGACCAGCCCGCATCAGCGGGGTTGACCACACTCCAGTCCTCATGCGGCCAGGCCGCATCCGCAGTCTGGCCCTCGCCCGAAACGTCTTTGCGCATGGAAAAATCGCCTTCCCCCTGAGGATTGCCGTCACGAGGCTGGCCGGTACCCCGTGCTCGCCTCCAGGAATTCACGCGTGTAGGGCTCGGCAGCGCGGCCGGCGCGCACATCCTCCGCGCTCATCTCCTCGATGATGCGCCCTTCGCTCATCATGCCGACGCGCTCGCACAGATGCGTCACCACCGCGAGGTCGTGGCTGACCATCAGATAGGTCAAGTCGCGGGCGCGCCGGAGCTGCTTCAGCAGGTTGAGGATTTCGGCCTGAACCGAGACGTCGAGCGCCGAGGTCGGCTCGTCGAGGAGCAGCAGTTCCGGCTCGATGATGAGCGCGCGTGCGATGGCGACGCGCTGGCGCTGGCCGCCCGAAAGCTCATGCGGGAAGCGATAACGGAATGACGGACCGAGCCCGACGGCGGACAGGATTTCGTCGATGCGTTCCTGATGCCTGTCGAACCCGTGAATCCGGAGAGGTTCGGCCAGGACGTATTGCACCATCTTGCGCGGATGAAGCGACGCATAGGGGTCCTGGAAGACCATCTGCACCCGGCGAAAAAAGCTCTTGTCGCGCTGGCGCGGCACCACCGTGTCGCGGAACCTGATCGTGCCCTCGTAATCGCGGTTGAGCCCGACGAGCGCGCGCAGGATCGTCGACTTGCCGCAGCCGGACTCCCCGATCAGCCCGAAGGCTTCACCGTGACCGAGCGTGAAGGAGACGTCGTCGACCGCGGTCATCGCGGCTGCACCGCTGCCGAAGGTGATGTTGAGATGGCTGACGGCAAGAGCGGTGTCCCGCGCAGCCCCAGAGGCGTTCGTGGCCGGAGCACTCATGTCGCCACTCCGCTGCGGATCGTCGGCCCGTCGAGCCAGGCCGGGTCGCGGCTCGGGACCTGGAGCATGTCGGTGGCGCGGTCGAGCCGCGGCAGGCTGTCGAGCAGCGCGCGCGTATAGGGGTGACGCGCATTGCGGAGGTCGCGTGCGGCGATGTCCTCCATGATCCGGCCGGCATACATGACCAGCACCCGGTCGCAGAAATCGGCGACGAGGTTGAGGTCATGGCTGATGAACATCAGACCGGCGCCACGCCGCGTGACCAGCTCGTCGAGAATGGTCAGGACCTGCCTTCGCACCGTCACGTCGAGGGCCGAAGTCGGCTCGTCGGCAATGATCAGGTCCGGCTCGGGAATGAGCATCATGGCAATCATGATGCGCTGCCCCATGCCGCCTGAAACCTCGTGCGGGAAGAGCTGGTAGACGCGGTCGGGATCGCGGATCTTCACCGCCTCGAGCATAGCCAGCGCCCGCGCCTCGGCCTCGCGCCGGCCGACCTTGTGATGCAGGCGGTAGGCTTCGGTGATCTGCTGGCCGACCCGCATCAGTGGATTGAGCGAGAATTTCGGGTCCTGCAGGATCATCGAGATGCGGTTGCCACGAATGCTCCGCATCTGCCGCTCGCTGGCAGCGAGCAGGTCGATGCCGTCGAAGGAGAGCCGCCTGGCGTCGATATGTGCGGCCTTCGGCGTCAGCTTCAGCACCGTGCGCCCGGTGAGCGACTTGCCCGAACCGGACTCGCCGACGATACCGACCTTCTCCCGGCCGACGTTGAACGAGATGCCCCGGACCGCCTGGGTGGTGCGATGAGCCCCCTTGAAGGAGACGAAGAGGTCCTCGACCTCGAGCAACGGCTTAGCCATGACGCGGATCCAGGATATCGCGCAGGCCATCACCGAAGAGGTTGAAGGCGAGGCTGGTAATCAGGATGGCAGTGCCGGGAATGGCCGCGATCCAGCCATTGGTCAAAATGAACTCCCGGCCGGAAGCCAGCATGGCGCCCCATTCCGGGCTTGGCGGCTGCGCACCGAGGCCGAGGAAACCGAGCCCCGCAGCGGTGAGGATGATCGCCGCCATGTTGAGCGTGAGGCGCACCACGACGGAGGGAATGCACATCGGCACGACATGGCCAAGGATGATGCGCAACGGCGAGGCTCCCTGCAGCCGCACGGCGGCAATATAGTCCGACTTGCGGATCGACAGGGTTTCCGCCCGGGCAAGCCGGGCGATCGGTGGCCAGGCGGCGAGCGCAATCGCGATGATGGCGTTCTCGATGCCCGGGCCGAGCGCGGCGACGAAGGCGAGCGCCAGCACCAGGCTCGGGAAGGCCAGGAAGACATCGACCACGCGCATCAGCACGATATCGACCCAGCCACCGAGATAGCCGGAGGTGGTGCCGATGATGAGGCCGAGCGGCGCGACGATGATCGCCGTCAGCAAGGCGATGTAGAGCGTGATGCGCGCACCGAAGATAAGCCGGCTGAAGATATCGCGACCAAGCTCGTCCGTGCCGAGCCAATGCGCCGCGGACGGCCGCATCAGCCGCTTGCCGAGATCCTGGGCATAGATGTCATGCGTCGCGATCAGCGGCGCAAACAATGCCGCCAGCACGATGAGCACGATGACGGCCAGCCCAAACAGCGCCGACGGGTTGGCCTTCAGCCGCCACCATTTCAGGGACAGCTGCTGCATCCGCGCCTGGAATGGCGAGGCCGGGACGGGGGCCGTAAGCCAGGCCTTGAGGCCTGTACCGGACGTTTCAAGAGGGGGAGCGGACATGGCGTGCCTTCACCGGGTGCGCGGGTCGAAGACCCGGTAGAGCAGGTCGCAGAGCAGATTGAGCGTGACGAAGATGACGCCGACGAGCAGCGTGCAGCCGACCACGGCATTCATGTCGCCAACCAGCAGGGCATTTGTCAGGTAGCGACCGAATCCGGGCCAGGCGAAGACGGTCTCCGTGAGCACCGCGCCTTCCAGCAGGAAGGCGTAGGAGAGCGCCACGACGGTCACGACCTGCACGGCAATGTTGCGGAAGGCATGGCCCCAGACGGTGCGCGACCAGGACAGGCCCTTGACCCGCGCCGTCACCACGTACTCCTGGCTGAGCTGCTCGATCATGAAGCTGCGCGTCATCCGGCTGATATAGGCAAACGCACCGAAGGCCAGGATCGAGGCTGGCAGGATGATGTGCGAGAAGGCGTTGCCGAACATCTCCCAGTTGCCGGCCATGGCGCTGTCGATCAGCAGGAAGCCCGTCACCGGCTCGAGGTCGAACTCATAGGTGAAGTCGATGCGCCCCGGCCCGGCCACCCAGCCGAGGGTAGCGTAGAACAGGACGAGCCCCATCAGCCCGAGCCAGAAATTGGGGGCGGAATAGCCGATCAACCCGATAATGCGCGACGACTGGTCGATCCACGTGTCGCGGTACATGGCAGCGAGCACGCCCATCGGAATGCCGAGGCCGGTACCGATGATGATCGCCACGCTGGCAAGCTCGATCGTCGCCGGGAAGACGCGGGCGATGTCCTCGATCACCGGTTTCCCGGTGTTCAGCGCCGTCCCGAAATCGAGATGCAGGATGCCCCAGACATAGCGCGCGAACTGCACCCAGAGCGGCTGGTCGAGACTGAGCTGCCGGTACATCGCATCATAGGCTTCCTGGGTCGCGTTGTCGCCAAGCACGGCGGCAACGGGATCGAGCGGCAGCAGGCGGCCGATGAAGAAGGTGAGCGCCGCGAGCCCGAACAGGGTCACAGCAACGGAAATGATGGTCCTTCCGGTTGCCCAGACCCAGGACGGAAGACCCTTCCGCCCTGGACTTGCAAACCGACGGGAGCCGACCTCGGCGACTTCGGACACCGGCCGGCCTTACTTGCTGGTTCGGGCGTAGTAGGTCTTGAAGCCGGTCCAGCTCCAGTCCTTCAGGTCCTTGCGGACACCCGCGATGTTGTACATCTGGAACATGAAGGCCATCGGCCCCTTGGCCATGACGTCCTTCTGGATCTCGGCGTAAAGCGCGTCGCGCTTGGCCGTATCGGCTTCCAGCAGGGCTTCGTCGATCTTGGCGTTGAGCGCCAGGTCCTGATACGACGAACGCCAGCTCGGATACTGCGTCTGCTTCGCCTCGGCCCGGTTGTCGGGATTGAAGACGAGGCGCGAGGCATTCCCATGCGCATCGGGCACGCCGGTCTGCCAGGCCAGCATCGCCGACTGGAATTCGCGGCCGCGGACCTTGCTGAACAGCTGGGCATTGGCCATCCGCTCGAGCGACAGCTTCACGCCGATCTTGGAGGCGTTCTGCTGCACGCTTTGGGCGATCGGCGCCGAATGCGGCAAGGTGCCGAAGATCAGGCTGGCTTCGAAACCGTTCGGATAGCCCGCCTCGGTCAGGAGCTGCTTGGCCTTGTCGAGGTCGAGCTTGAAGGGCTGGCCCTCCTTCTCGTCCAGCGCGCCGACCGCTCCAAGCTGCGCGAAGCTCGCGCGCGGCACGCCGAGATAGGTCATGATCGTCTTGCCGAGACCGTCATAGTCGATCAGGTAGCGCATCGCGAGGCGCACCTTCTCCTTGGAGAAGGGACCGTCCGCAACGTTGAAGTTCCAGAAGAACAGCTGCGGCCGCAGAACCTTGAGGATCGAGACATCCTTCGAAGCTTCGAGGTCCTTGACGTCCTCGGGCGTCAGGTCACGCGCGACGTCGACGTCGCCCTGCCCCAGCAGCAGGCGCTGGGTGCCGGCTTCCGCAACATGCCGGATCAGCACGCGCTTCAGCGCCGGAGCCTTGCCCCAATAGCCCTCATTCGCCTCGAGTACGATGGACTCGCCGGCGTTCCAGCGCGTCAGCTTGTAGGGGCCGACGCAGGCCGTGCGGGTGCCGAGATATTTATTGCCGAGATCGCCATTCTGCTCATTGGCCATGATGGTCTTCATGTCCATCACGGCGGCGACGCGGTTGGCGGCGATCGCCTGCAGGATCAACGTCGTCGGATAGGCCTTGTCGAGCTTGAACACGACCGTATTGGCATCCGGCGCCACGATGCGCTGATCGACCGTGTCCTTGGTGAAACCGTACTCGGTCAGGGTTGCGGCATTGCCGAAATTGAGTTTGACCACGCGGCGCAGCGACCAGAGGACATCCTCCGCGGTCACCGGGTTGCCGGACGGGAACTTGGCGCCCTTGCGCAGGTGGAAAGTGATCTCCTTGCGATCCGCCGAGACATCCCAGCGCTCGGCGAAGAGCGGGACGACCTTGCGCTCGTCCGCCGGGTCGAAATCGACCAGCGTGTCGCACGTGTTCTGCAGGATCTCGTTGGTCACGACCTCGCCGACCTGGGCCGGATCGAAAGTGCTGATCGCGTCGATGTTCCACGCCATCACCAGGGCGTTCTTGGGGGTGGCGGCACCAGCCGTCGTGGCCGCAGCGCAAACGGCCGCCGCAGCGGCGACGCTTGAAAGAAGATACCGCGCAGCGCGCGGAGCACGCGTCTCGGTCGACTGGTCTTGCTTGGCCATCGTCAGTTCCCGCTCTCGTGATTGTTCTTGGTCAAGATTTGGTGTGGTCGCCGGGCCTGCGCTGTCTCCCGCGCAGGCCCGGCTGAAAGGCTCAGGCGGCTTCCGGCCGCGGCTGGATCGGCGGCTTCACCTCGGCCGGGATCGGGCAGATATAGGGCGTCCTGGTCGTCCGCTCCTGGTGGTCCTTCTTGGCGCGCGCCAGCAGCGTCTCGTCGCTCATCACGTCGACGGCAGTGCCGGCCATGATCTTGGCGGCATGAACCATGCCCTTATGCGCGGCCGGGGCCTTGCCTTGCGCGGTGATCTGCCAGGAATGCCCGGGCGTGCCGATGGCATGCGTTGCGACGCGCGCCTGGATGGTCGGCACCTTCCAGCTGACATCCGCGACGTCGGTCGAGCCGACCATCGGCACGCCTCTGGCATCCCTGGGGATCACAAAATCGCAGAGCGGAGTGTTCTCGCGCGGCGCAACGCCGGTACGGCGATAGTCGTTCAGGATGTCGGCCTCGCTCAGCGTCGCCTGGATCTGCGCGGCGTAGGCGCGGTCGGCATCGTCGAACGGCACCGGCCCGAGGCGCTGGATGTTCTGGAACATCGCCTCTTCGAGCGGCGTATTGCCGAGCATGTTGGAAACCGCGCTCATGATCGAGATCGAGACCTTGGTCTCGGTCATCAGCGCCGCCCCCTCGGCGACTTTCTTGACCCGTTCATTGAGCTCCAGCATGCCCGCGAGGTCGCGGGCGCGGATCGCATAGCGCACCTTTGCCGAAGCCTGCACGACGTTCGGCGCGATACCGCCGGAATCGAGCATGGCATAGTGGATGCGAGCATCCGACGGCATGTGCTCGCGCATGTAGTTGACGCCGACGTTCATCAACTCGACGGCATCGAGTGCGCTGCGTCCGAGATGCGGCGCCGCCGCCGCGTGCGAGGCGCGGCCGGTGAAGTGGAAGTCCATGCGCGTATTGGCGAGCGACAGCGCCTCGTCGACCCGCGTCATCGACGCCGGGTGCCAGGTGATGGCGACATCGACATCGTCGAAGGCGCCGGCCCGCACCATGAAGGCCTTCGCTGCGCCACCCTCTTCCGCCGGGCAGCCGAAATAGCGCACCCGCCCAGGGCGCCCCGTCTCGGCAAGCCAGTCCTTGAGCGCGGTTGCGGCCAGCAGCGCGGCCGAGCCGAGCATGTTGTGGCCGCAGCCATGGCCATGTCCGCCACCCTCGACCGGGCGCGGCACGGCGATATTCGCCTCCTGGCTCAGGCCGGGCAGAGCATCATATTCGCCGAGAAAGGCGATCACCGGACCGCCCTCGCCGGCTTCGCCCATCACCGCAGTCGGAATACCGGCGACATTCTCGGTAACGCGGAAGCCCTGCTCCTTCAGCATCGCCGTATGCTCGGCGACCGAGCGATACTCGGTATAAGCGATCTCGGGCATGCCCCAGACCCGGTCGCTCAGCGCCTCGAAGGGCTGCCGCTTCGCATCGACCAACTGCCAGATCGTCTCGGAATTACGCATGGGCGTCCTCTCGCATTCCAGATGCTGTCACAGATGCTTGCGCAGAAAGCGCGCGACGGCCCCGAAGACCGTGCGCCGGTTCTCGATCCGGGCGAAGCCATGGCCCTCATGCGGGATGCGGACATATTCGACCGGATGGCCGCGGCCGCGCAGCACCGAATAGATCATCTCGCTCTCGCCAGGAGGCACACGCGGATCGTCGAGCCCCTGCGCGACGAACAGTGGCGCGCGGATGCAGCCTGCCTTGTGGATCGGCGAGAAGCGGATCAGGTCGTCTCGGTCGGCAACGAGATCACCATATTCGACCGCGCGCAGATACTTCCGCCACGGCCCCGTGGTTTCGAGCATCGTCAGGAAATTGGCGATGCCGTAGAACTCGACGCCGACCTTCCACAATTCGGGTTGTTCGGTCAGCGCCGCGAGCACCATGAAGCCGCCATACGAGCGCCCATAGACCGCAACGCGCGCGTCATCGACCTCCGGCTGTTCGCGCAGCCACAACCGCACCGCCTTGAGATCCGCGACACTGTCCATGCGCAGATGCTTGTCGTCTAGATGCTGGTAGGTGCGGCCGTAGCCGGTCGAGCCACGCACGTTGGGGGCGACGACCATGATGCCCTGGCTCAGGAAGAACTGCAGGTCGGCCCGGAAAATCGGCGTCCACTGCGCTTCCGGTCCGCCATGCACCACGACCACTGCCGGATAGCCGCCCGCCGGAGCCTTGCTCCGCGGCCGGTAGACGAAGAAGGGCACGTCGAGACCGTCGAAGCTCGCGACGCGCTCGACGCTGGGCTCGATAAAGCTGCTTGAATCGAGACCTGCCTTGGATGCATCCGTCAGCCGTGTTGCCGTGCGCGTGGCCACATCGAAGCGCCAGATATCCGGGGACGAGGTTGCACCATCGAGCGGGAACACGAGGCCGCTGCCATCGGGAACCCAGGCCACCGAGCCGATGGTCCCGCGCGGCAAGCCGGCGACCTCGAACTCCTTGGCCGTCGCGAGATCACGAATGAAGACGCGGTTCCAACCCTCGTCATTCGCGACATAGGCAAGGCGCCCCTGGTCGGGCGCGAGCGCGATCGCCTCGATATCCTGCTTCTCCCGCTCGACGATCCAGGTGACGCGGCCCTCGGCCAGTGCACAGAAGGCGACGCAGAGATGCTCGCGCCCCTGATCGGACACGAAGAAGAAGCCGCTGCCATCCTTCTTCATGCGGCTGACGACATAGCGCGCACGGCCCTCATGCGGCAGCAATGGTGTAAGGGCGCCGGTCTCGAGATCGAGGCGATACAGATCCTGATCGCTCATCGAACGCGTGGCATTGGCAACGAGCAGCGACTTGCCATCGGGGAAGAAGGCAACCGCCTCACGATAGCCGGAGCCTTGATGGACGCGCTTGGCCGTGCGCGTTGCGAGATCCATGATGTAAACGTCCATATGCTCGCAATCGCGGGCATTGGAGGTGAACGCGATGCGTTGTCCGTCCGGCGCCCAGGCTCCCCAGGCATGCACGACCGTCGGGTCATCGGTGAGCGGCTCAGGCACTCCGGACGCGCCCGGCACCAGCCAGAGCTGATGCCGCTCGTCGCCACCGCAATCCATAGTGAAGAGCAGGTCGCGGCCCTTGGGGTTGAAGGAGATCGCGCCGATCGGCTCCGGCATATCGGTCAGGCGCCAGGGCGCTCCGCCCGCGAGCGGCCTCAGCCAGATCTGGTGCGTGCCGCTCTCGTCGCTGAGATAAGCCAGCAATTCGCCGTCGGGAGCGATGGCGGGGCTCTTTGCGCTCCGGACCTCGAGATAGGGCTCGATGCCGATGCGAATCTGGTTTGCGGCCTCGTACATGGGCTCTCCCTCAGGCCGCCTTGGCCAGCATCACATCGCGCAACCGGTCCGTTGCCTCGCGCAGGGCTTGCGACAACGCCGGCGCATTCGGCGTCGCTGCGTGGTTCGCCTCGGTCACGATCGTGAACCGGGCTTCGGGCCAGGCCTTCTTCAGCTGCCAGGCCGTGCTCATCGGCGTCACCGTATCGTAGCGCCCCTGCACGATCTCGGCCGGCAGATGGCGGATGCGACCGATGTCGCTCAGCAATTGGCCAGGGGGAAGGAAAGCCCCGTTCATGCAGTAATGCGTGAAGATCCGGGAGATCGCGAGCGCGGCGTCGGTGTCGGTCAGCGTCGCGACATGGTCCGGGTCGGGCAGGAACGTCTGGGTCTGCGCCGAAAAGGTCCTGAGGCTGACGGCAGCGGCAGCACGCAACCCGGCATCGTCGCTGGTCAGGCGCTTGTAGTAGGCCAAGAGCAGATCATGGCGCTCCACCTCCGGCACGAATTCGGCGAAAGTATCCCAATGATCCGGGAAGATCATGCGCGAGCCCTGGAACCACCAGTCGATCTCCGAGCGCTGCGCCATGAAGATGCCATGCAGACGGAACCCGAGACAGCGCTCGGGATGGCTCTGGCCATAGGCGAGCCCAAGACAGCTGCCCCAGGACCCGCCGGTGACGAGCCAGCGCTCGATGCCAAGATGGCTGCGGATGCGCTCCAGATCGGCGATCAGGTCCTGCGTCGTGTTGCCGTCGAGCTCGGCATGCGGGGTCGATTTCCCGGCGCCGCGCTGGTCGAAGGTCACGATATTGAAGACGGCAGGGTCGAAGGTGCGGCGCTGGGCCGGCTTGGTGCCGCCGCCCGGACCGCCATGCAGAAAAACGACCGGAATGCCGTCGCGATTGCCGCTCGTCTCGACATGGAGTTCATGCGCGCCCCCCACCGCAAGCCGAAAGGCGCGGTAAGGCTCAAGCGCGGGGTAAAGAACGTCATCGTAGGCCGACACGCCTTGCTCCAACGAAAAATGCGCTGAAGCCAGCGCTCAACCATCTCGATGACCTAACGATGCCACGCTCGGCCCGATGCTGGCTAATGCAATTTGGGTTCGATGTTATGCGCCTGTGGAATAGTTTTGCAGCATACCCGTCCCCGACCTCCTGTCGCCTCGGGCGCCGCGGCCAGCCGCGCGGGCAGGCTCCTATTTCCGCTGAGGCAGAGGCCCTCGCCATGTCCCCAGCAGCATATCGAGAAAGCGCTCCGCCGCCGGAGCAAGGCGAACGCCGCGGCGACGCACAACACCAATGGTCCGCGAGACCTCCGGATCCCGGATCGGGCGTGTCACGATGATGGGATGCTCTCCGGTCGGCGTTGCAAGGCGCGGCAAAACCGAGATGCCAAGCCCGGCTTCGACCAGCCCCAGCGAGGTCGACAGATGCGTGACTTCGAACGACCAGTCCAGCCGCACACCGACCCTCACCAGGGCCGCGTCGAGGATGGCGCGATTGCCGCTCGCCCGGCTGACGGTGACCAGTGGATGCCCTTCGAGATCGGCCCAGGCGAGCGATGGCTTGCCCGCCAGGATATGGTCGCGCCGGCAGGCGAGGACGAACGGGTCTTCAAGCAGCGGCTCGAAGCTCAGATCGGGATCGGAGCCGCCGAGTAGATTGATGCCGAATTCGACCTCGCCGCGCGCCACGCTCTCCAGGCCGTCATTGGCCGAGAGGTCGAGGATCCGGAACCGAATATTGGGATACTGCTCCGAGAACCGCGCGATCACCGAGGGCAGGAAGTAGAACGCTGCCGTCGGCACACAGGCGAGCGCGATCTGCCCTGCCCGCCTTGTGCCGAGATCGCGCATCGCGAAGATCGATGAATCGAACTCGTCTAGCATGCGCCGCACCAGCGGCAGCATCTCACGCCCGACCATGGTCAGCGCCACGCGCCGCGTCGTGCGTTCGAGCAGGGCCGCGCCGACCGCTGCCTCGAGTCGCTGGATGCGCCGGCTCAGCGCCGGCTGCGACATGTTGAGGGCCTCCGCGGCGCGGTGGAACCCCTCCAGTTCAACCACAGCAATGAACGCGCGCAGATCAAGCGCTTCGAAATTGATGCTCATGACGCATCAATAGCACCGATCTCTGCATTTCACAGCGGTTTCGCGATCTGGGATGAGAGCCCGTCACCCACCGCAGGACGCCGCCCTTGCCCGATCCACTCAAGCCCGCTCATGCACGTGCCCTGCGCATTCCCTGTGTGCTGATGCGCGGCGGCACATCCCGCGGCCCGTTCTTCCTGGAAACCGATCTGCCGGCCGACCCGGCGGCGCGCGACCGCGTGCTGCTCGCGGCAATGGGGTCGCCTCACACGCTGCAGCTCGACGGGATCGGGGGCGGCAATTCGCTGACCAGCAAGGTCGCCATCGTCGGCAATGCGTCACGCCCGGATGCCGATATCGATTACCTCTTCGCCCAGGTCGCCGTCGACCGGGCTCATGTGGATCTCGGTCCGAACTGCGGCAACATGCTCTCCGCCATCGGCCCCTTCGCCATCGAGGCCGGCCTCGTGCCGGCATGCGATGGTGAGACGATGGTTCGGATCTACAACCGCAATACCGCCTCGCTGATCGAGGCGGTGGTGCAGACCCCCGGCAAACGTGTCGAGTATGACGGCGCAACCGCAATCGACGGCGTTTCAGGCACTGCAGCCCCGATCAAGCTGACCTTCCTCGAAGCTGTCGGCTCCAAGACCGGCTCCCTGCTGCCGACCGGCCAGCCGCGCGAGTTGATCGATGGTGTGCCGGTCACGTTGATCGACTATGCCACGCCGATGCTGCTCGTCCGCGCTACCGATTTCGGCCTTGCCGGTGACGAGTCGCCGGCGGATCTCGACGCGAATACGGCCCTGCTGGCGCGGCTGGAGGAGATCCGGCGCGAGGCGGGCAGGCGCATGGGTCTTGGAGACGTCGCCGGCCGGGTCATTCCCAAGATCGGAGTGCTCTCGAAGGCCCGTCAGGGCGGCAGCCTGACTTCACGCTATTTCACGCCGGACCGCTGCCATCGCAGCCATGCCGTCACCGGCGCACTCTGCATCGCCGTCGCCAGTCAGGTCGCCGGCAGTGTTGCGCAGGACGTCAGCCTCGCGGACGCCGTCTCGCTGGTGACGATCGAACATCCGAGCGGCCGTATCCAGGTCGATCTCGCTCTCGACGCATCTGGCCAGGTTGCCAGAGCCAGCCTGGTGCGTACCGCGCGCCGTATCTTTGAAGGCCATGTCATCGTCCCCGCCAGCGCGATTGGCGCGCTGCCAGAAGGGACTGCAATCGGAGGAAATTCCCATCATGACACCGACGCGTCGCCACTTCTGCAGCCTGCTGACGACTGCAGCCGCCAGCGCCTGTCTGCCTGAGCTGGCATTCGCTCAGGCGGCATTTCCCGAGCGGCCGATGCGCCTGCTGGTGCCTTACGCGGCCGGCGGCGGAACGGACGCGATCGCGCGTCTGGTCGCCCAGGGCGTTGGGGAAAAGCTCGGCCAGTCGCTGGTCGTAGAGAATAACGGATCGGCCGGTGGCAACCTGATCACCGCACAGGCCGCCACCTCCCCGGCGGATGGCTACACCGTGCTGATGGCCAATCAGGGCCCGATGGTGGTCAATCCGCACCTGTTCAAGAACGTCAAGGTCGATCCGCTGACGGCCTTCGACCCGATCACGCTGATATCCGCGGCCCCGCTGGTCGTCGTCGTGGCGCAGAATTCGCCCCACAAGACGATCAAGGACCTGATCAGCTTCGGCGAGAAGAATCCGGGCAAACTGACCTACGGGTCTGCCGGCAATGGTTCGGCCAGCCACCTGGCAACCGTTCTGCTGGCGCAGATGGCGCAGTTCACTGCCGTGCACGTGCCCTATCGCGGCGCGGGCCCGGCCCTGACCGACCTGCTCGCCGGCCAGTCCGACTTCATGATCACCACGGTGCCGTCGGTTCTCGGACTGATCGAAGGCAGCAAGGTGCGCGCGCTGGCGGTGACGGGCAAGGAGCGGGCCAAGCTCTTCCCCGAGGTGCCCTCGGTCGCCGAAAGCGGCTGGGCCACTTACGAGGCGACAGCCTGGTACGGCTTCGTCGTGCCGAAGGGTACGCCGAAGGATGTCGCTGCAAAGCTCCGCACTGCCACCATCGAAGCCATCAACGACGCGACGATCCGCGAACGGCTGAAGAACGAAGGCGCCGAGCCGATCGGCAATACACCGGCCGAGTTCGCTGCGATGATGGAAGCGGAGTCGAAGCGCTGGGCCGGCATCATCAAGCAGGCCCAGATCGCGGTAAACTAGGCTCGGGATAGGCCATTCCATACAAGGACCTGCGTCACGGCCCGCCAGCGGCAGGCCGTGACGCAAGCGTACTCATCAGGCTTGAGCGATTCCGGGGCCTAGCTCTCGCCCCTTTGCGGCAGGCGAGGCAGCAGGATCGTAAGCAGCCCCAGCAGCGGCAGGTAGGAGCAGACGCGGTAGACGAAGGCGATACCGTGCGTATCGGCGAAGTTGCCGAGCAGGGCCGCTCCAAGTCCGCCCGCGCCAAAGGCAAAGCCGAAGAACACGCCCGCGATCAGGCCGACACGGCCCGGCACGAGTTCCTGCGCGAAGACGACAATCGCAGAGAATGCCGAGGCGAAGATCAAGCCGATCACGACGCTCAGCACGCCCGTCCAGAACAGGTTCGCATAAGGCAGGAGCAGCGCGAACGGGATCACACCCAGGATCGAGAACCAGATCACGAAACGCGCTCCGAACCGGTCTCCGATCGGCCCGCCCAGAAAGGTCCCAGCAGCCGCCGCCGCCAGGAAGAGGAACAGCATCAGCTGCGCGTCCCGCATGCCGAGCTGGAACTGGTCGATCACGTAAAAGGTGAAATAGCTCGAGATACTGGCCATGTAGACGTTCTTGGTCGCGGTCAGCAGCACGAGGATGAGAAACGCCAGGGCAACGCGCCCCTGCGGCAGCGGCAGTGCACGGCTGACGGCAGGACGGCTGGCATTCTGGCGGCGATGGCCGGCATACCAGGCCCCGACCCAGCCGAGCACGATCATGCCCAGCATCGCGATGGCCGAGAACCACGCCACGCTGCCCTGGCCGAACGGCAGCACCACGAAGGCCGCGAGCAGCGGTCCGATGGCCGAGCCCATATTGCCGCCAACCTGGAAAAGCGATTGCGCCAGACCGTGGCGGCCGCCGGAGGCCAGGCGAGCCACCCGAGACGCTTCCGGGTGGAAGATTGCGGAACCGAAGCCGATCAGGCTCGCCGCCACGAGCAGCATCGCAAAGCTATGCGCATTGCCCAGCAGGATCAGTCCAGCGCAGGTGCAGGCCATCCCGGCCGGCAGCGAATAGGGCATCGGCCAGCGGTCGGTCACCATCCCGACGACCGGCTGCAGCAGCGAGGCCGTGACCTGGAAGGTCATGGTCAACAGGCCGATCTGGACGAAATCGAGAGCGTAATTTGCCTTGAACAGCGGGTAGAGCGAGGCAAGAAGCGATTGCATCACATCGTTGAGCAGGTGGCAGAAGCTCACCGCCAGCAGGATCGATGTCGTCGTCTTCTCGAAACGGGACCGGGTCCCGGGGAACGCTGCAACCATCTCAATTCGTCTCCAGCGCGGGCCGCAAACACCGGCTGATCGCCGCCATGCCTCTTTACAGAGCGCCTCCTTGACCTGCATTCGTATTTCGGTCGAATTCTTTTGCGTTTGGGCCAAAGATGAGAAAACTGCCGCAGCATCTGCTCGAGGCGCGCGACGAGGCTCACCGCCGTAACCTCGGATGGATTGCCTATGCCGAGGCCGACATCCCGGTGCACAGCAACGAGGATCCGGCGGGCTACACCATCCCTCTCCATAGCCACCAGCGCATCCAGTTGCTCTGCGTCTTCTCGGGCGTCGTGGCAGTCGCGACCGAGCGCGGCCGCTGGATGATTCCGCCAGGCCACGCGCTGCTGATCCCCCACCATCTCGAGCATTCCGTGGAAATGCTGAGCGATGTCAGCATGAGATCGGTCTATCTTCTCCCCCGGGAGGGCATCCTGGCCGATCCCCAGCCGGTGGTGCTCGAAGTGACGGATCTTGCGCGCAGCCTCATCATCGAAGCGATCCGCCTGCGCGAGGCACCCGCTGGAAGCCGCAAGCTCACATTGAGCCTTCAGCTCCTGATGGAAGAGATCGCCTCCCTCAAATCCCGTCCTCTCGGCCTTCCATTCCCTCCCGACAGGAGACTCGCGGCGCTATGCCGGGCCTATATGGCGGCGCCGTCAGCGAATGCCCGGCTCGACACCTGGGCGGAAGCGCTTGCGATGAGCCGCCGAACCTTCACACGCTTCTTTCTCAGGGAGACGGGCGTCAGCTTCGCGACCTGGCGGCAACAGGCCAGCCTGTTCGCCTGTCTCCCGAAACTCGCGGAAGGCACCCCGGTGACGCAGATCGCCATGCTGGCGGGCTACGAGAATGTCGCCGCCTTCACCACGATGTTCCGCCGCCTGCTTGGGACCTCGCCACGCAGCTACATGAAGGCCTCGATGACCCGCTAGGCCCGCGCCGGCTCGCCAGGGCCGCTATGTCCGGTTTCCTTCCGGCAGTGGCGACCTCCAGGACGAGATGGTGTCGATCCGGGTAGCGGCGAAGCGCTCGCGGAGCCATTTGGCTGCCGGGCCGCATGGCCGCTGCTTGTGCCAGATCATCTCGAGCGCGATCGGCCAATCCGCGTCGTCGAATTGAAGGTCCGGCGTGATCAGACCGGGGGCGGCCGGCGAATTCGCGATGACATGGTCGGACACGAAGGCCCAGCCAATACCGTGCTTCACCATTTCCAGAATGACCCAGTGGCTTTCCACCCACCAGACCTCGGCAGCAACGCGCAGGCGCCGCTTCTCCGGCCCGTCGCTTCTGGCGGCAACGAGAATCTGCCTGTAGCGCTTCAGCTCTTCCCAATCGACGCGGGCCTTGGCAAGCGGGTGGTCCTTGCCGCAAACCAGCTTGAGCGGAACCCATCCGATCGTCTGGAAGCCAAGCTCCGTCGGCAAGACCTCCTGGCGCCACATCACGCCCATATCGGCTTTCCCTGCGAGGACCAGCCGGCTCACATCCTCCATCAAAGGAAACAGGATTTCGAGCTCAACATGAGGGAAATGCCGCGCGAAATCGGCGAAAAGTGCCCCCAGAGCGTGCTCCGGGTAGAGTTCGTCGATCGCGATGACAAGCCGCTTCTCGACATGGGCCTCGAAGCTGCGCGCGACGCCGATGAGGTGTTCGCTGCGATCGAGCACGACCTTGGCCTCGCGCAGCAGCCGTTCGCCGGCTGGAGTAAGTACAGGATTGCGCCCGGCCCTGCTGAACAGAGCGACGCCCAGATCTTCCTCGAGATTCGAGACCTGCGTGCTCACGGCTGATTGCGCCTTGCGAAGCGCACGTGCAGCCCCGGAGAACGAGCCATGCTCCGCTGCCGCGACGAAGGCCCGAAGTTGGTCCAGTGAAACCGTCATCTATCTGATTATCAGATACGATCCAACTTGATGCAATCGAAATGACAGATAGAGAACGCGGCCATCAATCATATTGAAGGCCCCTTAGCACATGCGCTCCGTTCGAGACCGAATCCGCCACGCACTCATGTTCGAGGCGGTCGGATTAGCCATTGTCATTCCGGCGGGAGCCTATCTGTTCGGGCTGCCGGCGGGGCATATGGGCGTCATCGGCGTCGGCAGCGCAACCGTTGCGACGATCTGGAACTTCTTCTTCAACCTCGGCTTTGACCACGCGATGCAGCGTATGGTCGGCCATACCCATAAGGGAATCGGCACGCGCATCCTCCATGTCGCGTTGTTCGAGGGCGGACTTCTGATGATCCTGCTGCCGCCGATCGCCTGGTATCTCGGCATTACCTTGATGCAGGCCTTCGTGATGGATATCGCGATCGTCGTCTTCTACGTCGTCTACGCCTTCAGCTTCAACCTGGCCTATGATCGGGTCTTCCCGATCCCGGCGAGCCCGGCTTATGCAATATAAGGCTGAGGCTGTCGTCGCGGCGTCAGCTCATCATGACGGCCGCGCGCTCGGCTGCTGACTTCGTCTCCAGCCGGAGGCGAGGCACGCCCGAGGACGAGTGTGAGGGCCTGAAAAGCTGATAAATCCGCGGCCGCGGGCGAGCCGGATCGAGGTGCCGTTCCGGCCGCTTCTGGCCCGGTTCGAACAGCCCCTTCACTTGATTCCGTGCCTGAGGATTGGCGCTAGCCGCCAATCTTGAAGGAATAGGTCGTGCTCAATCCGAACGAGAATTGGTCGCGCTGGCCGATGGTGCGGACGATCGGTGAGCGCGCCGCCTCCTGGAGCAGGCGGTCATAGCGGGCATAGGCCGTGGTCTTCCAAACCTCCGACCATGCATATTCGAGTGCCGCCGCGAGGCCCGCCGACTTGACGCCTCCCGAAGGGCTGTAGGCGGCGAGGATGCCGTTCGCGAGCGATTCCTCCGGCGTCACACCGAAGTTCCTGCGCATATAGGCCTGGTTGCCAAAGGAGAGGCGCGGACCGCCCGAGAGCGTGAAGCGGCCGATCGGCTGAACCCAGTCGACGAAGATGTCGGCGACGATGCCATGATGGCCATGGAAGCCCTGCCGCACCTCGATCCGGGTCCGTAGCCGATCCTCGATCGGCCAGAACTCGGCGAAGGCGCCAGCCTCGATCGTCCAGGGTACATCGCGCATGCCGAACAGTTTTCGATCCGAGCCGGAATAGCGACCCGACTTCAGGTCGCCGACGACGCCGATGCTGAAGCGGCTCGTCTCGAACAGGGCGAAGTCCAAGCCCTCGTCAGGTGCGCTGAACCCTTCCGGTTCGCCAACCCGCCGCCAGCTCAGCGACGGCGTACCCGACAATCCGTAGGACTTTGCGCCGTCATATTTGGGACCGTACTGCCCCGAGCCGCCGAGCGTCACGATCCAGCCGGAGGCCGGAGCGGGGTTGAGCAGCGTCGGAGCCGGATCGGCCGCGAGAGCAACCTGGGATCCTGCAGCCAGGCACAGACCGGCGACGGCAAGCTTACGGTAGGCGGGCACAATCGTCGCTCCTGCAGGTCACCCACTCGCTTGCCATATCCGAACTCTGTCGCAAACCGGTAAAGATCGAACCCAGCGTCACTCGACGATCTTTCTGCCGAGTTTCACGTCCAGTTTCTTAATGCGGTGCCACAGGCTCCGCTCGGCAATGCCCAGGAGCCGCGCAGCCTGGACCTGGACGCCGTCCGTACGCCGCAGCGCCTCGATGATGAAGCCGCGCTCGAGCCGCTCGAGTTCGGCATCGAGATCGTTCGGGAGGCGATCGCGCTCGGCGCGCCGGGCGCCGCCTTCAAACAAGTCGCGAGGCAGATCCGGGACGTCGATGGTCGGCGACTTCGCGACGATCACCGCGCGCTCGACGCAGTTATGCAGCTCACGGATATTGCCGGGCCAGTCATGGCCGTCCATCGCCGAGAGAGCAGCCGGTGTAAAGCCGGTCACGCGTTTGCCCATGGCCTCGGCCAGCGTCGCGAGAAAATACGCGGCGAGGATCGGGATGTCTTCGCGGCGTTCACGCAGGGCGGGCAACTGGATCGGGAAGACGTTGAGCCGATAGAACAGGTCTTCCCGGAACTCGCCGGCCGCAACCGCCTGGCGCATGTCCCTATGGGTTGCCGCGATCAGCCGGACATCCACCGTCTGGCTGCGGGTGCCGCCGACAGGCTCGAAGCTGCGCTCCTGAACCGCACGCAGCAGCTTCGCCTGAACGGCGATCGGCATATCGCCGATCTCGTCGAGGAAGAGCGTTCCGCCATCGGCGGCTGCGAAGCGGCCGACGCGGTTGGCCAGCGCTCCGGTGAAAGCACCTTTCACATGACCGAAGAGCTCGCTTTCGAGCAATGTCTCCGGGATGGCAGCGCAATTGATCGCGACAAAGGGCTTGTTCCGGCGCGGACTGTTGAAATGGATCGCGCGTGCGACGACCTCCTTGCCGGTGCCGCTCTCTCCGTTGAGCATGACCGTGGCGCGCGTCTCACAGACCTCGGTGACCTGCTCGATCACTCTTCTGAAGGGCGGGCTCGTTCCGATCAGATTTTCGAAGCTGTAACGGCCCTCGAGTTCGCCCCGCAGCCGCTCATTGTCACGCACCACTTCGGCAAGCCGCAATGCGCGACGAATGACGGCCGCGACATCCTCCATCTCGAACGGTTTGGCGATGTAGTCGAAGGCGCCCTCCTTCACGAGTTCGACAGCGTCGCGAACCGTGGCGAAGGCGGTGATGACCACGACCGGAACATCCGGCCAGCGCTTGCGCACCTCCTGTAGCAGGGCGCGCCCATCCATCCCCGGCAGGCGCAGATCGGTCAGCACCAGGTCGAACCGTTCCTGCTCCAGACTCGAAAGCGCCTCGCGGGCGTTTTCGACGGCGGTCGCGCGATAGCCGAGATCATCCAGCGCTGCCGCCAGAACATCGGCCAGTCGGGCTTCGTCATCGACGACCAGGATGCTGTGGGTCATCCGGGTGCTCCCCGCTCCAGCAGAGGCAATGTAATCGTGAACGAGGCGCCCTGCCCCGGCGGGCTCGCATAATGGGCGCGGCCCCCATGCGCAGCAGCGACGGATTGCACCTTTGCGAGACCAAGCCCGGTGCCCTTCGTCTTCGTGGTGAAGAAGGGATTGAAGATCTCGCCCCTGATCTCGTCAGCCACGCCACCCCCCTGATCGCTGATCGTCAGCGAAATCTCGCCATTGGCCGATGTGAGCTCCGCCGTGATCATTCCGCCAGCGGGCATCGCATCGATCGCGTTCAAGACGAGATTCAGGCCCGCCTGATGGAGCTGGTCCGGGTCGCCCGAGATCACCCCGCCCCCGCTATGATCCTTGATGTCGAGGACGATGCCATGACGGTCAAGCTCCGGCATGGCGATCGAGGCGACCCGATCGATCACCGCGCGGAATGGAAAGACCGTCTTGCTCGGCGCCTTGGGCTGGGCGAAGTCGAGAAAGTCCCGCACCAGCGTCTCGATCCGGCGCACCTCCTCGATCACATAGCCAAGCATGCGGTCCTCGGCGACCCCGAGCTTGGCGCGATTGCGCACCACCTCGGTCGAGGTCTTGATGATTCCGAGCGGATTGCGGACTTCATGGGCAATCACCATCGCCGCTTGCCCAAGGGCCGACAACCTGTCGCGGCGCCGGAGTTCGGTCTCCAGAGCATGCAGCTTGCCGAGCTGCTCCGCCATACCGTTGAACCCCGCGGCGAGCTGCGCAATCTCGCGCCCGCCGGTTTCAGGAACCCGCTGCTTGAAATCGCCGGCCGCAATCGCCCGGACGCCGCGCGTCAATGCACGCAGCGGCTTGACCAGGATGCCCGACATCGCAGCGCCGACGATGATCGAGATGAGGCTGCCGAGCAGGAAGATGCCGATGAAGAGCTGGGATGGTCCGAGCTGCTCGAAGAAGTCTGCACCGCTTGGCAGCCCGATGAATGCGACAGCCGCCAGCTTGCCGTCGATACCGCGGAAGGCCGTGTAGACCGCACGATAGGCGCCGCCATCGGCCTCGCGGTCGAAGATCGTATCCTCGCCCTTCGCCAGGCGCTCACGGATAGCATCGGGTACCGTGCGCGTATCGTCCGGATGGGTCAGCATGACGGATTCCAGACCGGCGCCGGTCTCGGCGAAGAGCCGGACATCCAGCGAGGTCACGACTTTGATGCTGCCGAGATAGGAATCGTCGAGCCAGGTGCCGACAAGAACGTAAGCCGGCTTGTCATTGACCTGAACGCTCTGTACGGCGCCGGCCATGAGCTGTTTTTCATCCCCGGTCGTGATCTTGAAGATGCCCTGGCTCGTTTCGGTGGGCAGGACCGCCGACGACGTGAAGTCGCGCGACGTGAACAGCATTTCGCGCCGATCGTCGTAGATCGCGATCAGGTCATAACCGACCGAGCTGAGCAGCGCGAACTCCCGCTCAATGGCCTTGGGGCGGCGAAGATCGCCGTGGACCGAGGTCTCCAGGCGATGACCGATGACGCTGGCGACGCGCTGCGCCTCCTGTGTCGCCTCGGTCACCTCGAGCATGAAGAAGCGCGAGGTCTCGCCGAGCCATTGCTCGACATTCGCCTCAAAGGCGGAGGAGATCAGCCGCGCCGCGACATAGGCGGAGGTCAGCATCGCCGGGACGCTGACCAGCAGAAAGCCGATCACAAGCCTCAACCGGAGCGACGTCTTGCGAATAGGCATCAAGCCGTCTCCAGGACAATGGAAGGCTGCGTTCTGCCCAAGCAGCACATCCGCTCAGGGTCGCCTCGTCCAGGTATCGTCATCGCAGATGAAGCCACCCAGCACGCACCCCTTTACGACGAGTGTCGTCTGTGACTGCAAGCTGAGCGTGGTCTTGTAGGTGCGGCCATCCTCCGGATTATACCCCTCCCCGGCCAGCACCCCAGCCGTGCCCTCGGGTCTGAAGCCAGTCAGGACCTGGACGCCGAGCAGCGAACGTCCGCGCAAATTGTTTTCGGGATTTGATCGGTCGACCCGCTCCTGCTTGAGCCAGACGATCTTGCCGCAGAGCGCCTGCCCGCAACGCGCGATCGCAATCTCGGACTCGCCATCGGAATCGCGCCAGCGCCCAACGACCTCGCTCATCGGGTCCGCAGCGGCGGCCTGTAGTGATGACATCCCCGCCAATGCGGCGAGAACAAGCATTCCGGCGCTAAGTCTGGCCATCGCCATCCTCCTCATCCTCCCAACCCAAAGCAATGACGCCGGCGACGATCAGGGCGATGCCACCGGCTTGAACCGCGTCGATCCGTTCGCCGAGCGCAAGCCAGGCGAGCAGAGGCACCGTGACATAGGCGAGCCCGGTCATCGGGAAAGCGCGGCTGAGCGGCATGTCACGCAGGATCAGCATCCAGACGATGAACGTCGCGGCATAGCCGATCGCCGCCAGCCAGACGCCCGGCAGCGTCGATGCCCTGATCATCATCTGCAGCCCGAAATCCATGTCGGCGAGCCCATCCGCCCCCCACTTGAAGGCAAGCTGGGTCGCGGTATCGAGCGCAATGAAGACCGTCCAGATCCAAAGCTGGCGCCATGGCACGAGCTGCCGCGAAGTCTCGATCGTGCTCATGCCGCTTGCTCCCTTGTCGCCTGCTCCCTTGCCGGCGAGCGGCGCAGCGCCCGCAGATCCGGATCGAACCTGTCGAAGGCAAACCAGGGACTGGCCGATTTCAGGGCCCATTGCAGCGCGGCATTCCGGTGCCTGAAGAAGACCGTTGAAGGCACCAGTCGGCTGCCGAAGCGCAGCTTCGACGCATAGGCTGTCTGGCCGGTCTGCAGCCGGGCGATGCCGCGCTCGAGACAAAAGCGAACATTCGTCATCCAGCTCACCGCATAGAGGTTGTGCTGGCGGGCAAGCGGGTAACGCATGCCGAGGAACTTATCGATCACCCTGTCATTCTCGATCAGCAGCAGATTGAAGGCGGCCAGCGTCTGGCCCACCCAATAGAGCGCAAAGACGGCGCGCTCGCCGAGCGCCGCCGAGACAGCCTTGAAGTACCCGGGGGGAAGCACCTCCAGATCGCCGTAGTCGAGGCCACTCTCGGCCCGCGTCGACTCATAGAGCTCGGCAATCTCGCTCTCGATGCCCTCGATCCCATGCCGCATCTCGACCCGGACCTCGCCGGCCTTCGCCAGCTTGCGCCGGATATCCTTGCGCGTGGCAGCCGAGAGCGAGGCGAGATAGTCCGCCTCGCCAACGAAGGGCAGATCGAGGACCGCGAACGGCAAGCTGCCGACACCCGCAAATCCGCGCGAAAGCAGCGCATCACGCAGCCCCGACACATCCTGCGCGGCAACGTCCTTCCAGGCCACGACATCGGCCCCCACGCTTCGGGCGTGCTGGTCGAGGATTTCGCCCAGCGCCGCAAATGCAGACGCGGATTGATCGGAACCAAGCCCATCCCGCACTGAGGCATGACAGCGTTCGGCATAGGGCGAGCCGACACAGAGCACGTTGAGGGAGACGAGACGCGGCGCCAGTCTGAACACCGCATCGCCGAAGCGCCGAAGCCCCCCCTGAAACGGCGTATCAAGCCGGTAGGTGAACTGGAAGAATGGCGCGATGGCACTGATGCCAAGCGCATCCTCGACACAGGCCGCGCCCATGGCGATCCCGCTGCCGCTCCCGGCCAGCGCCTGCTCGCAAGCGCTGTAATAGGCATGATTTTCGGCTTCGCCGGGGCAGCAGCGATCCCACGCCTCGGGCGCGATCTCGGCGATCCTTTCGACGATGCGGGCGCGCGGCGCGTTCATTCCGCCGCAACGGCGCAGAGACTCGCCGGCTCCCGTCGGACTTTGCCTGGAACGGACAGCCGCGCCGCCAGGGCAAGCGAGCGGTCGATCACGACATCGCGCTGCTGGTCGATGGTCACGAGATGATAGCTGTCGTTCAGCACGACAGTATCGACGATCCCGCCAAGGCGCCGCTGGATATAGGCGGCATTGGAGAGACCGGAAATGTCGTCCTCGCGCGCCTGCACGACGAGCGCGGGACAGGTAATCTCGCCCATCCGGCGGCGCGTGTCCTTGATCAGCGCCCACATCTGCTGAAGCGAGCCCGCGGGCGTGCCCAGGAGGCCGGCCTGCGAGCTGTCCCCGCCGCCCATCGCCCCCACGATCATCGCGCGGGTGCGCTCATCCTTGACGCCATAGGGAGGCCGCTCGACGAAGCGATAGCGGCGGCCCATGGGCGTGTTGATCAAGAGCTTCAGCAGGAAGCTGTACCAGGGGATCGACCAGCCATCATACCAGAGCGTCGGGGCGTAGAGGGCAAGCCCGTGGACGTCGTCGCGGTGGCGTGCCGCGATAAGCATCGCCATCACCGCCCCCATCGACAATCCCCCGACGATGACCGTGTCGCAAATCAGCTTCATCCGCGCGAGTTCCGCCTCGACACTGGCGGTCCAGTCACGCCAGCCCGTCGCCAGGAGATCGTCTTCGCTGCCGCAATGACCAGCCAGCTGGGGGCAATGCACGGTGTGCCCGGCCCGCGCCAACGCCCGGGCGACGAGCCGCAGTTCCACCGGGGTGCCCCCCAGACCATGAATCAGGAGGAAACCAGTCCCGCCACCGGCGAAGCGAAGGCTGTTGTCTTTTGCTGCCACGGAAGCGGATCCCTCAGGCGGTGCGGGCGACGATGACGACGCCAAGAGTGATGAGGCAGGCACCGAGCCATTGCCGACGCACGACGCGCTCCTTGAGGAACACGGCGCTGGCAAGCGTGACGCCAAGGAAATTCAGGCTGGCGATCGGGAACGCGATCGAAAGCGGCACTTCGGCAAGAATCCGCAGCCAGACCACGACCTCGACGAGGTAGATCAGGATTCCCCAGCAGATCCAGCTGTCGCGCAGCGCCGCCAGGACAAGCGCCCGTCCGTCCACGTCGGGCAAACGATCAGCCCCGAGCTTGAAACAGAGCTGGCCTGCGACGTCGCATATCACCGACAAGGCGAACCAAAGCACGAGGGTCATGACAGCACCCGGTCGAAGCAATCCAGCAACGCACCGTTCACGCGCGCATTGACCGCCAGCTCGGCGGCAGTGACCTGGCGTCGCGGCGGATGATCGAAATAGGCGAGCGTCGCCCGGAACGGATCGGTGAAGCGAGGCTCGGAGTAGTCGCCGCAGATATCGACGCCGGCGATCTCGCACTGCTCCGCCAGCCGCTCGATCGCGAGCAGCAGATTCTCGAACGGCAGCTCGCCCTGATCCCAGTTGGTCGCGGCGTCGCCCGGGCCAAGAACATCCTTGTCGATCGTCAACCAGATCCGGCGGGTCGGCAGGTTGCGGATCAGTTCATCGAGGAAGTCGCCCCAGTTTTCATCCGCGAGATTGCGCCAGTGCAGCGCCCCGGCCTTCTGCGTGTGTCCGCGCCCATCACGATAGCGGCGCCAGACACGAGAGGGCGCATGCCGCCATGGGTAGAGTTCGATCCGCCCGTCGGAGACCGCGTCAAGATTGGCAAATTGCCATTCCGGCCTGACCAGATCGCTGCTGCATGGGCCGATCGTCACGACCCGCTTGACGTGATCGAGTTCGAGGGCGCGGTTGACCCAGGCGCCGCAATTCATGGTCGCCGGAAACCGCACCCAGTCGGGGTGATTGTCGAAATGCACGACCGTCAGCGGCCGACTGGTCTGCGCAAGCAGGCCGGCAGTCAGATGATGGAAGTCGCCTGATCCGTAGAACGTCACGGAAGCCTCGCCTTCCCGCATGGGTTTCGCGCGCAGCCGCTCATGCAGCAGGCTCAGCGCCCGCCTGCTTGCGACGATACGCAATGCGCTTCCAAGATCGGTCGCATCGATGCGGGTGGCGGCTCCCGCACCGATGCGCCGGTGCAGCGGCTCCTGAACCGCCGCACTGCCGTCGAGGTCGATTACACGCAACTGCACGTCCGACCTCGCCGTGTTCAAACCCTGGCGACGCGCGTGAACAACTGATCGAGCAGCGCAAGCGCCAGATCGATCTCCGCATGGGTCATCGTCAGCGCCGGAGCCAGCGTAATGACGTTCTTGTGGTAGCCGCCGATGTCGAGGACGAGCCCGTAGCGCTGGCCGTCGACCACCAGATCGGCCTTCATGCCCTCGTCGCACATCAGGTCGACCAGCCGCTTCGACGGGGTGTAGCTGTCATGCGGCTCGCAGATCTCGATGCGCAGCGCCATGCCGAGACCATCGACATCGCCAACGATCCGGTGCCGGCGCTTCAGTTCCTGGAGGCCTTCGAGGAAATAGGCCCCCTTCTCCATCACCATGGTCTCGTAGTCGTCCTCCTCCATCATCTTCATCGCCTCGAGCGCGACAGCAGTGCCGAGCGGGTTCGCATTGAAGGTCGAGTGGGTCGAGCCTGGCGGGAAGATGGTGGGGTTGATCAGCTCTTCCTTGGCCCAGATGCCGGAGAGCGGGTTCAGCCCGTTGGTCACCGCCTTGCCGAAGACGATCACATCCGGCGTCACGCCGAAATGCTCGATCGACCACAGCTTTCCGGTTCGGTAGAAGCCCATCTGGATCTCGTCGACGACGAGCAGGATGCCGTGCTGATCGAGGACCTTCTTCAGCTCGATGAAGAAATTCGGAGGCGGAATGACGTAGCCGCCGGTGCCCTGGAGCGGCTCGACATAGAAGGCCGCATATTCCGACTGGCGGGCCTTGGGATCCCAGACCCCGTTATACTCGCTCTCGAACAGGCGCGCGAACTGCTTCACGCAATGCACGCCGTATTCTTCCTTGCTCATGCCCTTGGGGGCGCGGAAATGGTAGGGAAACGGCACGAACTGAGCCCGCTCGCCGAAATGGCCGAAGCGCCGGCGATAGCGGTAGGACGAGGTGATGGCGGAGGCGCCGAGCGTGCGACCGTGATAGCCGCCCTCGAAGGCGAACATCAGGCTCTTGCCGTTGCTCGCATTGCGCACGAGCTTCAGTGAATCCTCGACCGCCTGTGCGCCGCCGACATTGAAATGCACCCGCCCCTTGCTGCCGAATTTCGCCTGCGCATCACGGGCGATCATCGCGGCGAGTTCGATCTTCTCGCGATGGAGATACTGGCTCGCGACTTGCGGCAGAGTGTCGATCTGGCGCTTCAGCGCCGCGTTCAGGCGCGGATTGGCATAGCCGAAATTGACCGCCGAATACCACATCTGCAGATCGAGGAAGCGATTGCCCTCGGCATCGAACATGTAGGAGCCGTCGCAACCCGAGAAGATCTTCGGGAACTGCGTGTAATGGACCGTGTCACCATGGGAGCAGTACTCCGCTTCGAGGGCGAGCAGGCGCGCCTCCTCCTCGGCATGGAGGCTCGTCGGCCGGGATTCCAGGCCAGCCAGTGCTGCGGAAGCCGGCTCAAGCAAGGCGTATCCGTCATCCATCGATCATATCCTTGAGTTGGTTCTGGGCTCCGCTCGTCACCGGGCTGGCCAGCAGTTCTGCCAGCAGGCCGACGGCCTCGGAAAAATCGGAGAAGGGGTGATGAGGCAGAGCATTGTCGTGGCAATGCCCGATGAGGCTTTTCTTGGCGAAGACGAGATCCGCCTGGCCGGCGAGGCAGAAATCCGAGCGGCCGTCACCGACGAGCAGGGTCAGCGGTCGTCCGAAGCCGTCGGCCACACGGCATTTGCAGGTGCCGCTCGCGCAATCGCCGGTTAGTGCGGCATGCGGCGACGTCAACTGCCAGCGATCGCCACCGACCGCAGCGAGGTGATTGGCGATGACGGGCAGCGCGCCGAGCTCGATCCGGCCCAGCACCGCGCGGATCGTGCGATCAAGGCCGTCGGAGACGACCGTAACCGGGATATCGTGCCGTCGGCAGAGTGCGACGAAGGCGCCGAAGCCACTATCGATCGCAATCGTCTCGGTGAAGCCGTCGAGCACGGCCGGCAGGACGCGCAGCAATTCGACCTGCCGGGCCATGCATTCGCGAGAACCGATCCGGCCGGAAACCCAGTCGTCCTCGATAGCCTCCCAGCCCGGCTCCGCGAAACGCGCCAGGATCTGGTCGGTCGTGTCTTCACACGTTATCGTTCCGTCGAAATCGACGATGGCCTGCCACAGCATGCTCGGCGCTCATTTGTAGCTCTCGGTGAGTGCCGATAGCGCAAGCGCTGTGCCATCTCGTAATCAATTGATATTGCTACAAATTCAGACAAATTATCTGCGCTACCCGCCTCTCACTCGCGGAGCTTCCATCAAAAAATGGAGCTAAACCCCGCGTCAGCTCGCCGGACAGGGAGGCCGATAGCGGCGACCTGCAAGCGCGACAATGACGCCGCGTTGCCCCACCAGCACGGGGGAGGCCGACATGTCAGCAAGCCCGGAACCGCTCCGTGCCTGGGTGCATTCGAGGCAGCGCATCGTTACACGGCAGTGCGCGCCATCTGGAGCCCGCTGGCCATCGCTGCCTGTTGCTCCGCGACCACCTGGAGTGACGCGCCGCGATCTCCGGCGAAGGCTCGTTCTGCCGCGGACCATGCCGGCATGATCCAGGGCTTTTCCGCCGCAGCGCAGGCGGAAGCGATCCGGCTGATATCGTCCCTATCGGCATCGCTGAAGCGATAGCGACCTCTCCCGCGCGTCAGCGAAAGGTCCGAGGGGCCAACGAAAACGCCATCCACGGTCGGCAGGGCGAGAATGGCTTCGACATCGGCAAGCGCCTCGGCCGTCTCGATCATCGGATAACAGGCGGTGTCGCGGTTATCGTCCTCGAAATAGCTGGCGGATGGCGCGCTATAGCGGACGCTGCGGGCTCCGGCATAACTCCGGGTTCCCAGCATCGGGTATTTCGCCGAACGGCAGATTGCCGTTGCATGCGCCACGGAACCGACATGCGGGATCACGACGCCATTCGCGCCGAAGTCGAGCGCCTGCTGGATCGGCTCGGCCTGCGGCCCGGCAACCTTGACCAGAACTTCGAGCTTCAGGGCGCGAGCAAGTGGAATGAGTTTGTCGAGGTCCCCAAGCGACAGCGTCCCGTGCTCGACATCGAGGACGAGCGTGTCGAATGCCAGGTCCGCCGCGATTTCGATGAAGACCACGTCAGGTGCTGCAAGCCAGCAGCCGATCTTGGGCTGTTTCCGTGTCATTGGATGCTCACCTGACAGAGGCAAAGGGCAGACGGCGGTGGCGCGCCAGCGGGATGCGCGTGCGGGCGAGATCGATCGCGGCAAGATCCAGCCGAGCTGCAACGATGCCTTCGCCCAAGGCGCGCTTGGCGATGACCGCGCCCCAGGGTTCGGCGATCAGCGAGTGCCCGTAATTGTACAGGATCTGCCCATCTTCCTCGAAGGGCCCCTCCTGCCCGGGCGCGAGAATGAAGCATTGGCTCTCGATGGCGCGGGCCCGCAGCAGCGGCTCCCAATGTTCCTTGCCGGTGTGCAGGGTAAAGGCTGCCGGCACCGCGATCACGCGGGCGCCAGCGTCGACAAGCGCGCGAAACAATTCGGGGAAGCGCAGATCATAGCAGATCGTGCAGCCGACGGTGACGCCGTCGAGATCGAAGGTCACCAGCTCGGATCCCGCGCCGTAGATCTTGCCTTCGTCATAGACCGTGTCATCCGGCGCCGTGATCGCGAAAAGGTGGATCTTGCGATAGCGGGCCACCTCGCGCCCCACGCGGTCGAAGACGAGGCTGGTGTTGAAGATGCGGTCTCCGTCACGCTCGTTCAACGAGCCGCCATGGATGTAGACGGCGTGGCGGGCGGCAGCCTCTCGCAGCATGGCATAGGCTTCACCGCCCGGGCACAGCTCGGCCGCGGCGCGCTGGGCGTCGGCATCGCCGCCATAGAGAGTGAAGCACTCCGGCAGCATGACGAGATCGGGATTCTCTTCGCGGCAGGCCTGTTCGATCAGGCGCTGGGCGATGGCGATATTGGCGGCCTTGTCCTGGCCGGCATTCATCTGGATCAACGCAACTTTCATCATGTCTCGCTTGTTGGGGAATCCTGGCGGACGACAGCGCAGGCGAGCCGCTGGAGGGCGGCTTGCCTGCGCGCCCATCGGTCACTTCTTGAGGCTGACGGCCCAGAGTCTCGGCTTCGGCATGATGGTCGCGGCATAGCCCTGGACGCTTGAGCGCGCCGCGGCGACTTCGACACCGTTATAGAGCATCAGGAACGGCGCCTGCTCAATGAAGAGAGCATGGAGCTTGTCGAACAGGGCCTGACGTTCGCCATCCTTGGTCGATGCCAGGATATCGCGCAGGAGCTCCTCCGCCTGCGGATCGTCCCAGATCCGGTTCGGACGCTTGTCCTTCGAGCCCATCACCGCGCCATAGGCCAGGGCGGGGTCATAGCGGGCCGAATAGGAGAAGGACTGCATCTGGTAGTTGCCCTTGCTGTAGCGATCGAGCTGCGTCGCCCATTCCAGCACCTCGAGCGTCGCGTTGATTCCGGCCGATTGCAGCATCGCCTGGGCGATGACAGCGCTCTCATAGGTGTCGCGCTCGTTCTTGTTCGCCATCAGCACGATCGGCTGGCCGGCATAACCCGCCTCCTTCAACAGACGAGCAGCCTTGGCCGGGTCATAGCTGTGGAGGCGGGCCTGCTCCTTCGAGTAGAAGCGCGATTCCGTCGGAACGACCGAAGCGTTTGGCTGCCCCAGCCCCTCCGACACGGCCTTGACGAGTTCGCGCGTGTCGATCGCGGCGGCGATGGCCTGACGCATCTTGACGTTGGCCAGCAGCGGATCGCGGGTCTGCAGCAGGATCGTGTTGAGCATCATGGTCGGCGAGGACGAGACCTTGAGCTCCGGACGCGCCTTCATCTCTGGAATGTCGGCTGCCGCGAGCGAAGGCAGGATGTCGATATTGCCACGCAGCAACGCGGCCTTGGCCGTGGCGTTGTCGGGGATCACCATGAAGTTGACGGTATCGACGAGCGCGCGCTTGCCCCCGACATAGCCATCCGGCTCGCCGCCACGATCGGTATAGCCGTCGAACCTGTCGAGGCGAACATATTCACCGCGCTTCCATTCCCCGAACTTGAATGGCCCGGTCCCGACCGGCGCCTTGAACGAGCCGTCAGGGTTGAAGGACGAGCGGGCGATGATCGCAGTCTGCCCGCACTGATTCCGCGCGATGCCCGCGAGAAAGACAGAACTCGGACGGTTCAGGGTGAAGACGACGGTGTCCGCATCGGGAGCGGCGATCTCGACCTTGAGGATGTCTGATCCGTTGTACTCTCCCGTGCAGAGCCAGCCCGTCTTCGGGTCCATGTAACGCTGCCAGTTCCAGACGACATCCGCGGATGTCAGCGTCGTGCCATCGTGGAACTTCACGCCCCTGCGCAGCTTGAGCGTATAGGTCAGCCCATCCGGCGACACCTCGATGCTGTCTGCGAGCAGCGGCTTCGGGGTGCCGTTGGCGGAGTAGCCGACAAGGCCCTCGACCATGTGAAGCACCACGCCGTCCGTCGTGTCGTCCCGGTTCACCCCGGGATTGACGCTGCGGATATCGGCATTGAGACGCACGCGCAGAGTGTCGGCCTCGGCCTTCGACGCCTGAAAACAAGCAGCGCCCATCATCAATGCGAGTGCCGTGAAACGCATTCTCATTCATTCCTCCCGTGGATAGACATGTCAGGCCGCGAGCATCTTCGGCTCGTCGGCGAGGCTGTATTGGGTAAAACGGCGATCGAGGGCGGGAAGAGCCGCCACCTCCATCACGCCGCTCTCCGGCTCCATCACCACCATCGCGACGGTCGCCGAGAGGTGAGCATCGCGCAGGCCGGGCCGCGGTGGCCGGCAGACGCTGTAGGGCGTGGCGAAATCGTCGAAGAGCGCAGCCTTAACCTCGGCGGCGGACAGGGTGCCACCGCTCTGATCCAGCAATCGGCGCACGCGCCAGTCGCGGTAGACGCTGTCCGGCACGTTGACGAGACCGGTATCCCTGAGCTTTCCAAGCGCAATGGGACTGACCCAGTGATTGGCGTGAACGATCAGCCCGTCGCTCGGATAGATCGCGAAAGCCTCGTCCGGGGCGCATTCGTAATTGACCGCAAACCCCTCGGCGCTCGACAGGATCATGTTGTTCGAGCAGGTCTTCTGCGTCGTCGCGACGGCCCTGATCGCGAAAGCGAGGTGGGATTGCTCGAGCACCTTGCGGCGGATCAGGGCAAGCGGCACGCCCTGCTGGCGATAGTCCCGGTCACTGTCGAGATAGTTGGCGGTGATGGCGAGCCCAGCCGCATTCATGCCGGAACGGGCAAGTCCCCCGGCCTCGACGAAGGTCAGGAAATCCGGGCCGTTATCGGGGCGCACCCGCAGCACGATCGCCGTCTCCGCGCATTCGGCGCGCCAATCCCAGTTCTGGGCATGGATCAGCCGCCCCGACAGGCTGCGCTCCGGCATGACCACGAGACCGGTGCAGCCATCGTCGGCCTCGTCCTGTTCCCGCTGCGGCCTGCTCCGTTCGATGCGGGCCTTGGCGATGACCTCGGTCCTGGCGTTGACCATCACGATGTCTTCGAGCGTGACGCCGGCCCCTTCGGCAATCCCACGCATCTCGTCGAGGTAATGGGCTCCGAAGGCCTCGATCTCGCCGGCGAACGCCATGATCAGTTCGGACTGGGCCGCAGGCTGATAGCCGAACTCCGCGAGCTGGTCGCCATAGAGCTCGACGCTCCGGCGCACGCGCTCCCTGGCGGCCTCGCCATATTGCCGGCCGCGCTCACGCGGGGCACCGGAGATAGAGACGAAGGGAAAGGGCGAGGTCGTCATTGGCATGCTCCTGCTAACGGGTGATCCACACGCCCCAGGCGCGCATCTTGCCGAAGCCGGTGACGCCGATGCCGTCGACGCGGTCGGTCGAGGCTTCGACGAGGGGGGTGTTGTAGAGGCTGACGATCGGTGCCTGGTCGATCATGCGCAGATGCATTTCGTCGAAGATCGCTTGGCGCCGGCCGGGATCGAGCTCCGCCGTCGAGGAGGACAGCAGCGCGATGGCATGCGGGTCCTCCCACTGGTTGTCAGGGTCGACATCCTTGGAGCCGACGATCGTCTTGTAATTCAGAGAGGGTTCGAGCCGTGCCGTGAAGCGGAAGGACTGGAGCTGGAAATTGCCCTTGCTGTAGCGGTCGAGCTGGGTTGCCCATTCCAGCACCTCGAGATCGACATTGAAGCCGGCCTGCTTGAGCATTGACTGGAGAATGATGGCAGTGTCGTAGAGATGGGCGAGCTTCTGCGACGTCTGCAGCTTGATCGGCCGCCCGTCATATCCGGCCTCCTTCAGCAACCTGCGGGCGAGATCGGGGTCGTAGGCATAACCCTTGCCGTGGACCGCTGTATGGGCCGAACTCGCGTCCGGGATGGCCGAGGGATTGGGCTTGCCGAGCCCGTCCGTCCTGGTTTCCACCAGCGTCTTGAGATCGATGGCATGGGCCAGCGCGCGTCTGACGCGAATATCGGCGAAAAGCGGGTCGCGTGTCTGGACGAGCAGCACGTTCCAGCTCAGCCCCTGTGCGGTCGCGACCCTGACGCCCTTGGCCGCCCTCAGGTCGACCACATCCGAGACATCGGTGACGATCCAGTCGATCTGGCCTGCCCGCAGGGCCGTCCTGCGTGTGGCGTCATCGGGCACCACCATCCAGCGCACCTGATCGACATGGGCGAGGCGCGCCCCGGCATAGCCGCTCATCGGCTCGGAACGCGGTCGGTAGCCGGCAAATTTCTTGAGGAGAATGAACGAGTTCTTGCGCCACTCGGCGAAGGTGAAGGGGCCCGTACCGACCGGCTGGCGCCACTCACCGTTCGGCCCGACCGAATCCTTGTGCAGGATGCCGGTCAGGCATTGGACATTGGCGACATAGTGCAGGAAGAGCGCCGAAGGCGCGGCCAGCCTGAAGACCACCGTGCGTGCATCGGGCGTCTCGATCGCCTCGATCTTGGTGTCCTGCGAGCCGTCATACCAGCCCCGGCACTGCCATTTCGTCGCCGGGTCCAGCAGGCGGTCCCAGCTCCATTTCACGTCCGCCGAGGACATCGGCGCACCGTTATGGAAGGTGATTCCGTCGCGCAGGGTGAAGCTGTAGCTGCGGCCGCCGTCGCCGACCGTGTAGGTCTCTGCCAGCAGCGGCGCGATGGTCAGGTCCTCGCGATAGGCGACCAGGGCCTCGAGCACATGATGGAGAATGGTGTCGCTGTCGCCGCTGCGCCGAACACCCGGCTCGCTGCTCGTGATATCGGTGGAGAGCGCGATGCGCAGCTCGCCACCCTGTTTCGGGACCTGAGCGAGCGCCTGCATCGGGCAGGCGAGCGCGGCCAGGGCCGCAAGCCATGCAACCTTCATGATCTCTCCCTTTCGTTCGCGAGCGGCGCCCGGTTTTCCGGTGTCACCGCCCAAATGGCTGGCAGATCGCCGCGCCCTGCCCCGCTAGAGGTTTTGCCGTCGGGCAAGCGCGCTGGCGAAGAACTCCTTCACCGGGGGGTGCACGAGATGTCCGATATGCTCGACGCCGGGCACGACATCGAAGCGCACCGGGATATCGAGGCTCAGGAAGGCGCGCTCAAGCGAGCGCAGGCGATCGACCCGCGTCACGCCGGTCTCGTTGATGCCCTCCATCCAGTTCGAGGAACTGGGAGCGACGGTCACGTCCCAGGTCTCGATGTCATCGCCGCCGATGACCATCTGGACCGCGACTTTGCGCATCTCGGACAGATCAAGATCACGTCCGAAGATGCTCTTCAGATGGCCTGTCCCGAGCCACCACGGCTTGTCCGGGTCCGGCAGAGTCACGACGCCAGGAGCGCCGATCGAGACCGCCAGCAGTCGCTCAGGGTGCAGGTAGAAGAAGCGGTGCACGAACTGCCCGCCGCCGGAGAAACCGTGCATCAGCACCTTCTCGGCGTCGAGGCGATAGAGTTCGCCGATCTCCTCGATCATCGCCAGGACCAGGAGGTCGTAACGGATACCGCGATAGAGGATGCGCTTGTAGTTATGCGTGTCGCCCGGCTCCCCGATCCCGCAGGGAAAGAGCGGCACCAGGACGACGCATTGGTTGGCTTCGGCGAAGTCAATGAACTGGTCGCGCAGGCTGTCGACCGTGCGGGTGCTGCCGTGGATCAGGACGGCCAGCGGATAGCGCCTTGTGCCGTTCTCCTCGTAGCCCTCGGGAATATAGCAGCAATAGGAGAAGCGCTGGTCGGCCTGGCAGGCAAAGATCGCCGTCCGTCCGAGCTGGTAATAGGAGAGCTTCTCGCCATGTCCGTTGCGCGTCATCGGTCGTCTTTCTCCGGTCGTCTCAGGCTTGGCTGATCGTCTTGGTGACAAGATAGGCGTCGAGCCCCTCGGTGCCCCCCTCGCGGCCGTCGCCGCTGTCCTTGACCCCGCCGAATGGGGTTTCCGCCGCGGCGATCTCGAAGCGATTGATGCCGACCATCCCGGCCTCGATCCGTTCGCCGAGCGCAAGGGCCCGTGAGCCGGAGCCCGTGAATGCATAGGCGGCGAGCCCGACCGGCAGGCCGTTGGCACGACTGATGACCTCGTCCAGATCGCGGAAGCGGGCGATCGGAGCCACCGGCCCGAAGGGCTCCTCGCTCATGATCGCCGCGGCCTCCGGCACATCGGCGAGAACGGTCGGCGCGTAGAAGAAGCCACGATTGCCGATGCGCTCCCCGCCGCAGACAAGCCTGGCGCCATGGCGCTGCGCATCCTCGATCAATCCATGCACCGCCTCCAACCGCCTGGCATTGGCAAGCGGACCCATGCCGATGCCCTGGTCGAGGCCATTGCCGACCTTGATCCGCTGGGCGGCCGAGGCGAGGGCGGTGACGAAGCGATCATGCACCGCCTCGTGGACATAGAGCCGTGTCGGCGCGACACAGACCTGGCCGGCATTGCGGAATTTTCGCTGGGCTCCGAGCGCAGCCACCGCCTCGACATCGACATCATCGAATACCAGGACGGGGGCGTGACCACCGAGTTCCAGCGTCGCGCGCTTGGGCCCTTGGGCGGCCAGGGCTGCAACCGCACGCCCTCCCGCCGTGGAACCGGTGAACGAGACCTTCCGGATTACCGCTGAGCTGACCAGATGCCGCGAGACCGTTGGCGGATCTCCCAGGACGAGGTTGATCGCGCCCGCCGGCACGCCTGCCTCGACACAGGCCTCGACCAGGGCCAGGCAGGTCGCCGGGGTTTCCTCCGAGGGCTTGATGATGATCGAGCAGCCGGCACCCAGCGCACCCGCGATCTTGCGCGCCGGCGTCAACGCCGGAAAATTCCAGGGCGTGAAGGCGGCAACGGGACCGATCGGCTCCCGCACCACGATCATCCGGGCGCCGGCCGTGCGGCTAGGGACAACCCGCCCATAGGCGCGGCGCCCTTCCTCGGCATACCATTCGAAGACTTCGGCCGATGCGACCACCTCACCGCGCGCCTCGGCGAGAGGCTTGCCCTGCTCACGCGTCATCACCGCGCCAATGGCGTCCTGGCGCGCCCGCAGCAATTCGCCGACGCGACGCAGGATACGGCAGCGTTCGAAGACCGAGACCGCGCGCCAGGCAGAAAAGCCCGCCTCGGCAGCCTTCAGCGCGTCGTCGAGATCGACCGCCGATGCCAGGCGCGCCGTGGCCAGGATTTCGCCGGTCGCAGGATCATGGATCTCGATCTCGGCGCCGGAGCCCACGCGAGCAGCGCCGCCGATATGCAGGGTAACGTCGGGATAGGCGCTCACGTCGCGCAACCTCTTCAAACGGGGGTGGGCAGGGTCAGGCGATGGTTGCGAGCGCCTTGCGGATGCTGGCGAAGAGGCGGTCGATCTCGTCGGGCTCAATCGTCAGCGGCGGCGACAGCACCAGCAGATCGGCGCCGGCGCGCACGAGGACACCGTCCTGGAAACAGGCCTCGGCGCATTCCGAGCTGCGCTGGCCGGCACCACCGGGCCGTGGCTCGAACTCGATCGCGGCCACGAGACCGATAGTGCGGATATCGATGACGTGCGGTGCGCCCTTCAGGGCATGCGCCGCGTCCTCCCAGTGGCGCGCGATCCGCCGCGCGCGTTCGAACAGCCCTTCCTCTTCATAGACTTGCAGGGTGGCCAGGCCCGCGGCGCAGGCGAGCGGATGCCCCGAATAGGTATAACCGTGGAAGAGCTCGATGCTGCCTTCCGGACCGGTCATGAAGGCCTCGTAGATATGCGGCCCAACAATGGTCGCCCCCATCGGCACGGCGCCATTGGTCAGCCCCTTGGCGCAGGTGATCATGTCGGGAATGACGCCGAAGGCTTCGGCGGCGCAGGAAGCACCCAGCCGCCCGAAGCCCGAGATCACCTCGTCGAAGATCAGCAGGATGCCGTGCCTGTCGCAGATTTCGCGCAGACGCTTGAGATAGCCCTTGGGCGGCGGCAGCACGCCGGTCGAGCCCGCAACCGGTTCGACGATGACAGCCGCGATCGTCGACGCATCATGGATCTGCACGAGCCGCTCGAGATCCTCGGCGAGATCAGCGCCATGATCGGGCTCGCCGCGCGAGAAGGCATTCCTGGCCAGGTCCAGCGTGTGCGGGAGATGGGCGACACCCGGCAGGAGGGGCCCGAAATCGCGGCGGTGCCGGCTGATACCCGCAACCGAGAGCCCGCCGAAGCCCATGCCGTGATAGCCGCGCGCCCGGCCGATCAGGCGGGTGCGCCCTGCCTCGCCGCGCTGGCGGTGATAGGCCAGCGCGATCTTGAGCGCCGTGTCGACCGCCTCCGAGCCCGAATTGGAGAAGAAGACATGGTCGAGCCCCTTCGGCATCATGTTGGCGATGCGGCTCGCCAGCGTGAAGGCGTCGGGATGTCCCATCTGGAAACAGGAGACGTAGTCTAGCCTGTCGACCTGGGCCTTGATCGCCTCCTTGATCCGCGGATGGCCATGTCCGGCATTCACGCACCAGAGCCCGGCCATGCCGTCGAGGATCCGGCGCCCGTCGGCTGTCAGATAATAATTGCCCTCGGCTCCGACGAAGAGGCGCGGATCACTCTTGAAACGCCGATTGGCCGTGAACGGCATCCAATGGGCATCGAGGTCATTCGGGCGGGTGGCGGCGGAAGCGAGCAAGATTGAACCTCAGGAGCGCTGGATGATGTTTTGATCTTTTTGCAAAAATAATACAATGTCAAGCGAGCCTGATGGCCGCGTTCGGGCCAACGGAATGTCACGAAGCAAAGGCGTGACGCCTTCGGCTCAGCCGCGGGGAAGGAGAGACCGGCTCAGCGCGGCGCGCGCGTCAGATGCTGGCGCATCAGGGTCGCCGCCCAGTTCGTGTCGCCCTGCTCGAGCGCATCCAGGATCGCCAGGTGTTCCCGGCAGGATCGCAGCAACGCCTCCCGATCGAGGCCGCCGTAATCGGCGTACTCGGTCAGGCGGCGCAGCGAGTTCTGCGCCTCCATCGCCTGGACGACGAAGCGATTGCCGGAACAGGCGGCAAGCATGCCGTGAAAGCCGGCGTTGATCTCGAAGAAGCGCTCTGCGGACGGCGTATCATCGAGATCGGCGATGAAAGCCTCATGCGCTGCCCGGCTTCGCGCAAAGGCCGGCTTGTTGACCCGAAAGCTCGGCTCGCACAGCCCCAAGCATTCGATCATCATGCGGAAGCGATAGCTTTCCTCCCGCGCCTCAGGCGAAGCGAGCGACGGTACGAAACTCCAGCCGTGGCCGCGGCGTCGCTTGATCAGCCCATCCTCCGCAAGGCGCAGCAGAACCTTGCTGAGGGCGCTCCGGCCGATCTGATAGGTCTGCAGAAGGTCGGTTTCGATAAGGTTCTCGGGCAGGCGACCAGCCTCGCGATCCCGCAGGATGGCATGAATGATGTCCTCGTCACGCGCGCTCGGCAGGGAGCGCTCTGCGGCCTCGAGATCCTTGCCGTCCCGCGCAAGAAAAAAGCCCTGGTTCACGCGTGCTTCGACTGCGCCCTGCTCGGCCAGCAGGCCGAGCGCAGCTCGCACCGGAGTGCGCGAAACCTCAAAAGCTCGTGCAATCTCGGCCTCCCGCAGGTGGAAACCGGCCGACCACTGCTTCTCGGCGGCGCAGGCCAGAATTCGCTTCGCGAGAGCGGTATGGAGATTGCTGGGCTTCCGCGATGTTTGGCGGGGAAGCGAACGCTCATTCATCGAGACGACTCCGTGCGCCGCAGCCGTAACCGAATTGCATTATTTTTTCAATGAGAGCCAAATCCCATCAAGACCTCTCGTGCGGTAAACCGGATTGAGCCCCGCCAGCTCCGCTCGGGCCTTTACGGGTTCTCGTGGACGTATTTTTTCTTCGGATTTTTCGTCCCACTCTTTCGCAGTGAGATCGGGATTGCGGCGCTGCACTTCCTTCTCTCACTCGTGACTCTTGGCCTCTGGCAAATCATCGTCAGCTTCCTCGACAACAAGCAGTATACGAACCGCCTGATCGAGAAGGGCTTTCGCTTCAACGACACCGTAGAGCGCAATCAACGTGCTGCTGAGGCAATTGGAGTCGACCTCGCCGTCCATCAGCGAGCGCCCGCCCCGATCTGATACGGAAGGCCGACCCGTACCAACCGCCGTGCTCCGGTCGCGTTTGCGTCTCACGCAAGGTGACGATAGCGCCGAAACCTCGAAGAGCTTTTCGGCGCTATCGCCTCAACGGAATGGCCATATTCGTCCGCCCGCACAGAGCATCGGATGCAACAAGCAGAAATCCGCCCCTTTGCAGCATATGCCACGGATTATCCGTTCAGCTGCGCCGGTCCGAGTGAAACGCGAGCATTCAAGCCGAAGCTTGCCGGGCCGATTAGTTAACCGGGCGCATCGCGTAGACGCCCTGCCGGCCAGGCAAGCCAGGCCGCGCGGCTGACGCTACGGCGCCCGGCTGGCCTTGCCGTCACGCGCAGCGTCGACAACGTCGCGGATGGCATCGATCACGAGTTGCGGCCGGTCCTTGTGGATCTCATGGCCGCTGTCGGTGTTCGTGACATGCTTGGCGCCCGGCACGAGTGCAGCGAGCCTTGCCTGCGCCTGCTTCTGCGCCCTGTCGGTGACGTAGCCGAAATCGGAAGGAATGCCGGCGGGCAGTCTGCCATCGGCGATAAGCCCCGGGATGAGTGGTCCCCAGGGGTGATCCGCGCTCAGCACGGTCAAAGGCATCGGCCGGAGCGGCGCAGCAGCAAGCAACTGATCGAAGCTGAGATCCGCATCGACCCGCTCGATCGCTGGATAGACGTTCAGGGCTTCAGTCAGGTCGCCATCGAGCAGAACGCGTTGGATCGCCCATTCACGAGGGGTCTGCGATGCCCGAAGTCCCTCTGACAAGGCATCGACGAGAACCATGCCATTCACCTCGCCGGGATAGGTCATCGCGTAGAGCCGGCTGACGAGGCCGCCATAGGAATGCCCGACGACCACGAAGGGCGTCGCGATGCCGGCCGCAGTCACCAGCGCATGCAGATCGGCGACCGCTTCCCGCGCGGTGACCGGCTGCGCAACCGGGTCGGTGCGGCTAGGCGCTTCGCCGACCGGAGTTCCCGGCCGGTCGTAGGCGCAGACCCGCGTGCTCCCCGCAACCGCGGAGAAGACGTTCACCTGGCCTGGTTCGGACTGGGTCCAATCGGCGGCGGAGGCTCTCGCGCCTGCCACGATGACGACGGCAGGAGCCCCCTTGCCACGACATTCGAGGTACATCTTGCGGCTGCTGTCGATTTTGACCAGGCCGGAGACATCGCCGCTCTCCGCAAACGCTGAGACTGATGAGGCGACCAGACCAAGTACGAGGAACAGGGAGCACTGAGGCGACATTGGATGGGCTCTCCGCCGCGGCATTCGGCATCCCCGACTCGATCGGCGAGCCCACGCGGCAAACGCTCGACCACAAAGGTTAAGCAGCGACAGCTTCCGACGCAAACGAGGGCCTTCCGAAGCAGAACCTCGGCTTCGCCTCACTGGCTGCATTCCAAGGCAGCCTTGCCGAGCGTGTCGAGATCGACCTTGGAAAGCCCTTGCTCCGACATGCACGCAGGCCGGCCGATCTGACCGGTGCGCCGAGGACGTTTCAAGAGGCAGACCAGGTCGGCTTCGTGCATGCAGAGACCATCCTCACTCTCGGCCCTCCACCCGATCAGTCCCGTTCCGATCGCTCCAGGGTAAGGCCGCTCGGGCGCAGAAACAGGCGGCGATCCCGGACGGGCGGTCATCAAATTGGGATGTGCGGTCATGGTGCCTGGCAACGATTTCTCCTTAGTTTCAGTCGAAATCTCACCCTGTCCCACGCCCGAAGCGACTGCGGCATGCCCCAAAGCTCGCCATCATCTGCGCCGCAATATCCGTTCGGCGATTCTGGCGACGTCCTCCTCGCGACCATTGTCTTCGCAACTCTCAGCTTTGGGGCACCAAATGTTCTTTGCAGCTAGGCTCGCTGTCATATTCATGGGCTGCGTCGGCGCATCATGGCCAATCGCGCAGGCGCAGGAACTCGACCTAAGGAGTCTGGAAGAGATCCGCTCAATCGCTTCTGCACAGTTCGAAAAGCACCACCTCAATTCGCTTCTCTTGCAGGTGCGCATCAACGGCAAGGAAGTGACGAGCCTCGCGCTTGGCGAAGCGATGACCGGCGTGCCCGCGAAGATAGATGGGCGTTTCCGCAACGGGGCTGTGGCCCTCACATATATTGCAGCGCTTGCCTTGAGGCTCGCCGAGGAAGGTATCGTCGATCTCGACATGCCCATCTCGCGCTGGCTTCCTGATCTGCCCGCATCAGGCGAGGCGACCATCCGCATGCTGGCGAACATGACGGCCGGCTATCCCGATCATGTCGCCAACGACGAAAAATTCGTGAAGCCTTTCATCGCGGATCCCTTCAGGACGTGGAAGCCGCAGGATCTCATCGCGGTAAGCCTGTCCCAGGCGAGGCGCTTTGCCCCCGGAGAAAACTGGGACTATTCCCATAGCGGGTACGTCATTCTCGGGCAGGTACTCGAGGTGGCCACGGGCAAGCCGATGCATCGCCTGATGGACGAGTACATCCTGACACCGCTCAAACTCGGCGGCACCTACGGATTCGACAACGCGACGATCCCTGAACCCGCCATCCACGCCTTCACGGCAGAGCGCGGCGTCTGGGAGGACGCGACCTACTGGAATCCGTCATGGACGTTGCCTGCCGGTGCGATCCAGGTCACGACGATTGACGACATGGCCCGCAGCTTCGACACGATCGTCGGAAGCCCTGGCTTTCTCTCTGCGCAATCGCGCAAGCAGATGATAGAGCCACGCTTGATCGGCTTCGGTGTGCCGCTCGAAGGCTGCCCAACCTGCCATAGCCTGACAAAGCGCTTCAACTATGGGCTCGGCGCCATGCTGCGTGGCGACTGGGTGTTTCAAACCCCTCTTTTCGGTGGCTACGCCTCTGCCGTCGGCACCTTGCCGCAGGAACGCTCGAAAATCGGGCGCATAACCATTGCCGTGGCGGTCACCTTCACCCGTGACTCTGTCGCGGATTGGAATGAACGTGCTCCCAATCTTGCCGATGCGACGGTCTCTCTCATCGCCGCCAAACTGGCTCCCGAACACCCTGTTCCATTTCTCTAGGTTCCAGCAACGCTGAAAGCGTGGGCTGAAGCCACAAGGGGAGCAGATGTCCTGAAGGCCGCATCGCCGTTGCCCGCAGGATCGTCGTCATCCTCCAAGCCATATCGGCTCGGCCCCAACCAATCAGTCCGCTCCGATCGTCATAGAAGGCGGGCGGGAGCGAGGGCTGTCGGCGACCTTGGACGGACGGTCATCAAGTTGAGATGCACGGTCATGGTGCTCGCCCGCGATTTCGACTTAGCTTCAATCGTAGATCCAGCGTTTCCAGGGATCGCGGAGGCTAGGCTCCCAACGGGCAGCGCACAGGCGTCGCCTCCTTTGAGCTTGATCCCCGGTTTCGGGCTGTCGTCCAGAGCAACCGTTGGGGAGCGCGGTGAAGCAATTCAGACTGGATGGCGGCGCGACACGGCCGGCGGACATGGATAGCCAGCCACCGATTGTCTCAGCCTCGCGTCACCTCGCCCTGAAGCTGAGGCTGACGTCACTGGCGCTTGGCTGCTCGACCCACAAAGAACTCTGTGCGCGATTTGCGGCCAGCAATCGGACGACGCTGTTCGTGCCCCAGAACGCCTATAAATGGCTAAGCGGCAAGGCCGTGCCCCGCGCATCCAGCGTCTACGAGGATTGGGCGCGGGTGCTCGGCGGCATGCTGACCGCGCCGTTCCTCGCCTCGTCCTCCTTCGATGAGTTTCAGGACGCGGTCGGCGCCCACTTCGCCGTTCCGGAAACCGCGCTCTCGGCGCTGAGGAGCGAGGCAGGCCTACGGTCGGGCACCCTCCCCGCCCTGGCCGTTGTCGGATCGTCGGTGACCAGGCTGAATGGGCGGCACCCCGCCGAGCATTGGCTGGAGGGCGTCTATCTCGCGATCTCACCGGCCTGGTCTCGCGCCGAGGCGGGCCGACTGATCATCGGGACGGTGGCAATCCACGCCGACGCCATGCAGCGTCTGCAGATCCGCTACAGCGAAAACCTGTTCAGCCGTCAGGTCCTGATGAGCGGGCAATTGCGAAGCGATGGCCGTACCGCACAGAGCGCCCTGGCCTGCTCCTATACGCAGCGACTGTTCTTTCTGGCGCTGAATATGCCCACCCCGCCGGCCAATCTCATCAGCGGCATTCTCAGCGGCGCGGCAGTGCATGATCCCGACGCCCGGGCCACCGCCTGCCGCATCCTGCTTCTGAGAGCGCATGGCAGCCACGCCGAGGACCTGGTGGCGCGCACGGGCTATCTCGACGCGGACGGGGCACTGGTCGAGAGTGAATTGGCCGCGCTCGGCTATCGCGGCGATGCCGAAAGGGCCGCGCTTGGCACCGGCATCGTCGATTTCCTGAATGCGCCTTCGCCCTCCGGCCTTTCCGAGGCGAAAATCACAGATTTAGCGCCACTCGAGCGGATCATAGATCGGATATCTCCGTCAGAATGCTTACAAAAATCAGCATCGTGGCATTGAACTCAAACCACTGATCCCCCTGTTTCTTACCATAAATAGCATTCCGGGTCGATATTGGCGCCACATGACGTGGCAATGTACTTAGATCGAAAGCGAATAACCTTATGAAACACTGCGGTAGTATCTTCGCTGCGGCGCTCTTCACGCTCGCTGCCGTTCATCCTTCCAAGGCAGAAATCACGGGCGAAAAGCTTCAGGCGCTCCTGCCCGGCCTCGAGAAGCAGGCCGCTATCGGGATGAGGGAGTTCTCGGTTCCTGGCATGGCCATCGGCATCGTCTTCGACGACCAGCTCATTTACAGCAAGGGCTTCGGCGTCAAGACGATCGACAAGCCTGACAGCGTCACGCCCGACACCATTTTTCAGATCGGATCGGCAACCAAAGCGTTCCTCGCGACATCGCTTGCTCAGGCCGTGGATGCCGGCAAGCTGAAATGGAGCGATTCCGTCGTCGATCATATACCCACCTTTCAGTTGGCCGATCCGTGGGTGTCGCGCGATTTCCGCATCCTCGACCTCGCCGCGCAGCGCTCCGGCCTCACCCCTTACGTCAATGACGACCTGACCTTTCTCGGCTTTGACAAGCAGACGCTGATCCAGTCTTTGCGCGTCGCGCCGCAGACGGGCATCTTCCGCTCGGAGTTCGGCTATCTCAACATCCCGCACATGGTCGGCGGCGAGGTGGTGGCCAAGCTGGCCGGTACGTCATCCTGGTTCGAGTCGGTCAAGCGGACGCTGCTTGATCCCCTGGGCATGTCCTCGACGACGGCCAACTCGGAAGGCATCATGCGGGCTGCCGACCACGCAACAGGCCATAGGCTCGACGAACGACCGGTCGCAATCCCATTCCACGCAGCCTTTCCCTATGTGTTTGGCCCTGCCGGCGGCTTCAACTCCAACGTCAAGGATATGGCGCAATGGCTGCGTTTGCAGCTCGGGCGTGGGCATTTCGAAGGCAAGGTCCTCGTCTCCGAGGAGAACCTCGACGTCACCTGGACACCGCGCGTCGCGATGAGCGAGCGCATGAGCTATGCCGTTGGCTGGGCGGTCCATTCCACGCCAAACGGTCGCGTGATCTGGCATAATGGCGGAACGACGGGCTTCGGCACCCATGCCGGCTTCCTGCCGGATGGCAGGACCGGCATCGTGATCCTGACCAACATCGCCAACGCGGCCTTGGCAGATGCGCTCGCCCAATGGTTTTACGACCGGGCCCTCGGCAATCCCGAGGTCGACAACATCGCAATCGCCGCCACAGCTATGCGGGCGAATCGTGATCTCGAGCGCAAGCAGTCGGCTTCCTTCGTCGTGGGACCGCTGCCGGCCTCTGCAAATGCGCTTGCCGGCAGCTACGTCTCGCCAATCCTCGGCGCGGCAACGGTCGTCACCGTCAACGGGACGCTGCAGATGACCCTCGAGAAGACCGATGCCGTCGCTCTGCTCGAAGCGAGCAAGGATGATCCGAACCTGTTTTCGGCGCGCCTCTCCGCGACGGCCGGCTTTGAGCCGATCATCGCCATGACCGGCAATGTTCCCTTCACGCAGGTTCGGTTCGACCGGGACAGCTTCGGCAGCATCACCCAGCTCCGCTGGCTGTCCCCGGAACTGCCGCATGTCTTCACACGCCAGCCCGGCCAATAGGCCTGAGCCCTTCCGCGCTTTTTCGAGGACGAGCCCAATGAGCACTCTCTCCAGCACCCTAGCCCGGACTTCGTTGGCCCTTGCCCTGAGCATGGCTGCCGCCGCCGCTTGCGCGGCTCCGGTCACTGTTCCCACTCAGGCAATGGGCGAGCAGCGGCATATCGTGCCAGCCGGCAACATGTTTCGTGGAATCATCGATTTCCTGGGCGATCAGGATAATTACGTTCACGACGATCACTACGACTGGCAGCGTTACCGGGACACGACGTCCCGGAAAGAGCGCATCCGCGATTACTATCAAATGCAGCAGGAGGCGCAGAAGGACTACTGGCGTCACCAGAAAGAGGCGCAAAAGCAGATGATCAAGCAGCAGCGCGGCTGGTAGGACCTGACGACCGCTCCATCATCCGGGAGCGGAATTGAACGACGCCGCCTCGCGTTGGACCAATCCAGCGTGAGGCGGCGCTTATGCAGAATCAGGACTTTGGTTCCAGGGCGGCCAATGGCCGAGCCCATCAGCAGACTGCCCCATCCCGCCCGGAGCATTGGTCTTGAAGCGCGGAGACGTTCGGCTTCGTGCCGCATGCCCCCAAGAACCTGATGTGCGGGTTTCGGGAAAGCAAAGTCAGCCGAGCCGCTTCACTCAATCTTGCCGCTGAGCACCACCTGCAATGGTAACGGCTCCTGTCGTCACCGTGCGCAGCTTCCAGCCCTCGGATCGGGACCCCGCGAGGTTGAGACGCCCGGCCATGAAATGCAGCCGCTTGGTATCCTCGCTCTTCGAGGTGCAGAAACGGTCCTGAAGGTAGAACGGCGGCATCGCCTGGTAGAAGAGCGTCGCCTCGACGGCAGCTGGCTTACCGTCGATCTCGGGCAGGGCGATGCGATAGAGCGTCGCGTCGCCGCCACCCTCCCGATAATCGGGATCGTCACCGACCTGCACCGGTCCGGCCTCGTCAGCCAGTTCCGGGCCGGCGCCGAGGGAGGCCGCGAGCTTCACCCGCTCGTCGCGCGCCAGATAGCCTCTCGGCAGCAGGCGATTATCCTTCACATTCGAGCAGATCGACAGGAAGCTCGTCGTCAATTGCCCCGCCGGCTGGGAGCCGATGCCGCACTGGGCCGGCCCGGACAGCGGAGGGCTCGAAACCAGCTCCTGATAGATCTGGACCTGATCCTGTCGGGTGATCACCTCTCGATGCGGCTGATGTGCGAGCGGATCAAGTCTGGCCGAGCAATCGCCATTCCACCAGACTTCGCCGGCGACCGGCGCACCCGCTTCGTCGGTAATGACGCCGAGCGCATTGGTACGCCCCGAAGCCCAGATCGTCTTGCCGCCGGCGTCCAGCACCTTGAACGCGATGAAGGCGCGCCGGAAGCCGACACCGCTCGGGAATTTGTGCCCGGCCTTGTTGGTGACGCGCACCGACGTCTCCAGCGCCGATTCAGTCATCCTGATGCTCTCGAAGGCGATCGCGGCGGTGCGTTCCGCAGCCTGGTGGTCGATCGCCTTCTCCGTAAAGAGCAGCGGATCGACGCCTTTCTTCGTCAGCATCGGATCCTGCGTCCGGATTCCCATCAGCTCCGGGAACTGCTGCGCCATCTTGATCAGGAACGAGTTCAGCCCGACCAGCACATGGCTGGCAAAGCCCGAGCGCACCGGCAGGTCGATATCCTCGGGCGGCAAATTGTGCTCCGCCTGGGGGAAGTTTGAATATTCCTGGATGCTGGCGATCTTGCTGCGATAGGGGTGTCCGTCCGCATCGCGGCTGGGCATGTGACAGCCCTGGCAGGTTTCCGCGCTCTTGCCGGCCCCGAACGGAAGCGCCCCGTCGGGCGACTGACCGGTACGGAAGTCGCTGAACGCCCATTCCGCATAGGTCGTCTGCTCGTAGGTGTGTCCGATGACCTTGCCCTTGTCGAGCACCGGCAGGTGAACCATGTGGCAGCTGCCGCAGACCTCCGAGCTCTTGATGGCGGGGCTTTGCACCGGCGTCATGCCGAGTGCGCTCTCCATCGGCTTCGCCTTGGGGTTCTCGAATGGCCCCTTCATCTCGGTCATCGCGCCCATCAGGAAGCTGCCGGTGAAGGTTCTGGCGAAGCCCGTATTCTCCGGGTTGAGCCGCTCCTGGCGCTCCTCGACGCAACTGTTCTGCGGCTGCGCCTTGACCCGGCTCCGTTCGGCCTCGCTCAGCGCCATGGCGTGACAGGTTGTGCAGGAGACGCCGTCGCGGGCGAGCGCGCCATGCCGGGCCTCCAGGCCGGAATGACCGGCGGGCCAGGGCACCGCAGCGACGGCGGCACGCGAGAACGGAGAGCAGCCCTTGCCCCTTGCTCGCTCGTCGATCTTGAACTGTCGCTCCCCCATCACGCCGTGACAGCCGAGGCAGGTGTCCTGCACAAGCTCGGCGGCTTCGGGATGAAAGGTTTCGGTCTCGCTGGTGAGCTGGGCGAAGAAGACCGGGTCGCGTCCGGCCAGGCCCATCGGCGACGAGCTCCAGGTGCCATAGGGCGAGAGATTGAGGAAGCGGCCGCCCGGTCCCGGCAGCGTCATGTCGAAATGCAGCCCGGTCGACCCGGCATCGTGGCAGCCGAGGCATTGGTCCGAAGTCAGGAACTGCTGCCGGGCCTCGCGCCGGTTCGCACTGGCCCAAACCACGTCATAGGTCTGGGATGGCATCCGCATCACCTTGTCGGCGGTCGGATGCGGAAACGGGATGCCGTAGAAAGTGGTGAACTCGGGCGCAGGGCTTTCGCGGGCTGGAGCGCCGGGCAGCGTGATGTCGTCGGATTCCTGTACGATGCGCAGGTGGTTGAGCATCGCGGACAGGTCGTCATGGGCCTGGGCCGAGCGATCGGTGAAGGCGTTCTGGCTCAGGAAGACCAGCGGACGGCCGGGCTCGCCCTTGATGTTCTTCAGGTCAGCGAAGGTCGCGTTGGCCTTGGCACTGGCGTGGCAGTTCACGCAGTACTGACCAAAACCCATGTTCGGGTAGCCGTTGCCGGGCCCGGCCGGCCAATCGGGCTTCCAGTCGCTCCAACCGAACCAGCCCCAGAACCAGCCGTCATGCGAGGCCTTCGCGTCGCGCACCATCACGGCCGCGCCGCTCGTCGGCAGCAGCCGAAGCGGATCGACATCGCGGCACAATGCGGCAGGCGCCGGAAACATCTCCTTGATCATCAAGGCCCCGTCAGGCACGGGCGCCTCCGCCATCCCCTCATGGGCCTGCGTCCGGTTGGCCTTCAACCACGCGAACATTTCCGGCGAGTACCAGATGATAACCGGGGCATGAGTGCCATGGTAGTTGCCGGTGGCCTTGTCGTTGCGCAGGGTCGCGGTGAACGGCCCGGTATCACGAACCATCTTGTCGACGCGCCAGCCGGCCACCGGGTTGCGATGGCAGAAGGCGCCCAGATAGCGGCCGAGCTTCTCCTGGTAGACATCGAGAGGAAAGGCACCGGGCCTGCGGATATCCCGGTCGAGCGCGGCACAAAGGGCAGCGTCGGCCGGCACGAGCGGCGTCGGGCGTTCAGCGGGACACTGGGACGCGAGCGCAAATCCTGGCACCAGGGAGAGCAAGCCAATGAGCGCGATCGTGCGGAGCATGAATCAACCGGGCGAGTTTCAGTACGAAGCTGCGCACAAGGTGAGCGGAGCGCAAGCGCATCCATCCCGCTCACCGCACGCAGCCTCATGCTGATCGGAGCAGCAGCACCGCTCCCTGACTTCTTTCGCCACGATCTCGCGCGTCAAGCGGCGACCGTCTGCTGCTTCGCGACCTCGACCAGATGGCCGGCCAACCTGTCGGCCAGCGCCATGATCGTCAGCGTCAAGTGTTTGTCGGGGAGCTCAGGAATGACCCCGCCATCGCAGATATAGAGGTTGTCGATGTCATGGCTCTTCAGGTCGGCATCGACAACGCCGTGTCGCGGATCCTGCGCGATGGCCGTGGTGCCGGCGTAATGGATGCCGGTGCCGCTGTTGTCGCGGCTGGCATAGATCATCGTGGCGGAGGCCCGCCGCAGCACGCGCCTGCCCCAGACTGTCATCGCGTCCATCATCTGATGGCTCGCTGCAGGAATCGTGAAATCGACCTCGACCTGCCGGACGCCATAGGCATCGACGCTCCGGCCCGGGCGCACCCGGTTTCCAGGCGTCGCCTCGCCCTGGCAGAACAGGCCGAGCGTGACGTAGCTGTGGAACATCATCCGCGCGAGCCGCTCCTTCAGGAAGGGCGGAAAGCCGCTCATCGCGGTCAGATAGTGCGGCACGTCAGGCGCGCTGTGGATGGCATGGCCGATGAAGGGGAAAGGCGCGCCATTCGCAAGCTTGCCTTGCGACAGCAGGATCAGCAGATCGCCATAGCCGAGGTCGTAATCGCGGCGCTTGCCCCAGAGCTTCAGCAGGGAGGTGGAAAGCACGACCTTGGGATTGTCCTGCAACCCTGCCCCGACCCGCCCATTCCGGTTGCCGAGGCCGGCAGGATCGGCGTCATCGGCCGAATTGAACAGGATGCGCGGCGTCTCGAGTGCGCCCGCGGCCAGCACGACGATGCCCGCACGCAGAAGCCGCCGCTTGCCGGTCGCGAGGTCGAGATACTCGACCCCATCGATCCGCCGGCTGCTGCCGTCGCGGAGCAGGCGAACCACCTTTGCCTGGGTCCGCAGCTCGTAGTTCGGCAGGTCGATGATCTGCGGCAGCAGCCGCGTCGAGAATTTGTAGACCGCGCCGACAGGGCAACCCGACGTACACATCCCCGTCGAAATGCAGGATGTCGGGGTTCCAGCCCGGGTGTTGATCGCCTTGCGGTTCGGGATGGCATGGGAATGCCCGTCGTTTAGCGACTTGACCGCGTTGACGACCAGCCGGTCGGCCGGGCGAAGCGGCTTCGGTGGCAGATAGTCGCCATCGGGCAGATCCGGCAGGCCCTCCTTCGTGCCGCATACGGCGATCAGGCGCTCGACAGCGCCATAATGGGGAGCCAGATCGGCATAGGAGAATGGCCAGGATTTGAAGTCATTCGCCGAGAACCGGACGCTGACGCCGTTCCAGAGATTCTGCAGCCCGTTGACGGCCAGGACCTGGAAATGCCGAAACCCCTCCTTCGGCCGAGCCGTCGAGCCGACGCTGCCATCGGCGAAGAGCGGGTGGACGAAGAGGCTGTCATGCGGATCGCTGGGCCAGGTCGTGCTCGGATCGATACCGAAATCCTTGGTCACGCCGGGTGGCAGTGTCGTCCTGAAATGGTCCTCCGGCAGCATCGCGCCATGCTCGAGCGAGATCGTGCGCAAGCCGGATCTGGCGAGCCTGTGGGCGAGGATACCGCCGCCAGCCCCGGTGCCGACGACCACGACATCGCAGAATTCAGCCTCGGTCACGCAGGCCTCCCACGGGCCATTCCCCGACTGAGCGCAAGAAATCAGGCGAGGCGAAGCGGATATATTCGAGGAAGCCGAGCAGCGCGGTCCGGTCAGGGCCGAGATCGGAGCGACGCACCCGCCCCGTATGCGCGAAATCGGCGCGCTGCTCGACCGCCGCGAGCGCCGCTCCGATCTGCCGGTTGGCTCGTGCAATCCGCGTGATGTCGGTCAGGAGCGGAAGCAGGACCGCGCGATACGGACTGAGCCCGATCAGTGCGGCAACCAACCGCTCCGCATCTTGGGAGGCAGCCTCCCGGGCACCATCGACGCGCTCTGGTGGCTGCCTGTCGAGAACCGGCCGCATGAGGCTCATGCGGTCACGATCCGAACCGGGGCCGCATCGAGCGTCCGGAACGGCCGCCCCGATTCCAGATGTCGCTCGATTTCTTCGAGCGAGACACCATTGGTCTCCGGAACCAGCAGATAGGTGAAGACCAACCCGGCAGCGCAAGCCAGCGCATAGACCGCAAAAACGCCACCGAGCCCGAAACTGGTGACCAGCATCGGAAAGGAGAACACGACCAGGAAATTGAAGCCCCAGTTGGCGAGCGACGTCACGCTCATGCCGAGGCTGCGCACCTTGAGCGGAAAGATCTCCGACATCATCACCCAGGGCAGCGGCCCGATACTGGCGGCAAAGGCGGCGATGTAGAGAACCAGGCCGACGGTCGCGAGAATATCCAGCGCTTCCGAGCCAGTGGCCGCGGCCAGTGCGATCATGCCGAGGCTGAGGGCCGTTCCGGCAAATCCGATGAAGAGCAGGCGCCGCCGTCCGATCCGGTCGATCAGATACATTCCGACGAAGGTCATCGCGACATTGACGATGCCGATCCCGACCGTCGCCAGGATCTGACTCGAGGTCGAGTTGAAACCCGACTCGTTGAAGACCGTCGGCGCGTAATAGATCACGGCATTGATGCCGCTGAGCTGCTGCAGAAAGAACAACCCCATGCCGACCACCAGCGCCGGCCGAACCGTCGGGCTGAGCAAATCCGCCCAGGTGCCGGGCCTGGTCCGTTGCTGCGCCGCCTGCCGGATGCTCGCGAGTTCAGCATCGACCGCGGGATCCTGCGGCCCGAGATCGCGAATCCGTGCGATCGCCAGACGCGCCTCTTCCGTGCGGCCCTTGAGGGCGAGCCAGCGCGGCGTGTCGCCCATGCGATACATACCGATCAGCAGGGCGAGCGCAGGCAGGACGCCCATCAGGAACATCAGCCGCCAGGACTCCGCAAACGCGAAGTCGACGACATAGGCGCCGAGAATGCCGAGTGTGATCGCCAACTGGTAGATCGAGACGAGCATGCCGCGCTTCTCGGCGGGCGCGCTCTCGGAAATGTAGAGCGGCGCCACCATCGCTGCGATGCCGACCGCCAGACCGAGCAGCAGACGCGACGCCGTCAGCATCCAGACCGCGCCGGCCGCGGCTGAGAACAGCGCCCCCGCGGCAAACAGCACCGCGGCGACCAGCAGCAGGGCACGCCGGCCATAGGTTTCGGTGGTGCGCCCCGCCAGCAGCGCCCCGCCCAGTGCGCCGAGCGGGACGGCGGCCGTCATCAGCCCCTCATCGAACGGGCTGATCGCGAATTCCCCGCGCAGAAGATGCAGTGCGCCGGCGATGACGCCCTCGTCGAAGCCGAACAGGAATCCGGCGATGCCTGCGATGGCGGCTATGAAATAGATCATCGTCTCCGCCTTGGTTGACCTGGATTGGCGCGCATCAGGGCAGCAGACCGTTCGCCACCTTGCGGAATGCAGTGACGATGTCGCTCTCGTCGGCTTCGGTCAGCATCGAGCCGATGGCGAGCAAGGCGCCGCGTGCATGGAAATCGTCGCATCGCGGCAACGCCCCCGCGCCGTAATCATAGGCTTCGGCGAAGGCATTGGCGGGGTGTGTCCAGGGGAATCCGTCCCGGCTGTTGGAGCGACGCTGGACCAGGCTCGGAATGTTGAAATACCAGTGCATGCCCCATTCCTGCATGGTGATGCAGGCGAGGCTGCCAGGCGGCCCGGCGATCCCCTCGGCGCGCAGCGCATCGACGAAGCGTCGCGCCAGGTCGGCATCGGGCAGCAGCATCAGCAGGAACGGACCGGTATCTCCGGCGGGGTCCGGGATATGGCGGAAGCTGATGCCCCGCAGATCCGCCAGCTGCTGGCGAATGCGCCATTTCGAGGTCCGCATCGCGCCGGTGATGCGCGACAATTTACGCATCTGCGCCAGCGCCATCGCGCCGGCGAGCTCCGACATGCGCGCGCCCATGCCCCAGAGCTGGCAGGCCTCGTCGGAGGCGTCGAGCCGGCCTTTCTCGTTTCGGGGGTAGCCGAGGTCGTGCAGGGCCGCGATACGCCGGAACAGCGCCTCATCCTCGGCGACGATCATCCCGCCATCGCCCGAGGTCATGTTCTTGTTCAACTGGAAACTGAAGATGCCGATATCGCCGAAGCGCCCGACCGCACGCCCGTCGACGGAAGCGCCGGCCGCCTGCGCGCAGTCCTCGACCAGCCCCAGGCCATGGGCGCGGCAGATCTCCGCGATCTCGGCGATGCGACCCGGCGCGCCGCTCATATGCACGCAGAGTACGGCGCGGCTATGGGGCCCGATCTTGCGCCGCAGATCCTCGGGATCGATGCAGAAGGTCTCGTCGATATCGACCAGGCGGGGAATGGCGCCGACCCGCACCACGGCCGAGAGGCAGCTCACCCAGAGATAACCCGGCACGAAGACCTCGTCGCCCGGGCCGACGCCGAGCGCCGACAGCGCAATCGTCAGAGCAGCCGTCCCCGACGAGACACCGAGCGCGTGGCGATGTCCGAAGGCTTCACACCATTCGCGTTCCAGGGTTTCGACCATATGCTGCGGGTCGGGCCCATAAAAGCGGAATGGGCTGCGCGCGCGCACAACCCGATCGACCAGTTCGCGCTCTTCTTCGCCGATCCAGTGCACGCCAGGCAATTCCCAGGGCAGCGGCTCGCGCCGAACCGGAACACCACCGTCGATGGCAAGTCGATTGGCCCGCTCCTGACCAATCCGCGATCCTGTCTCGGCCAGATCGGTCATGCGTATCTCCTGTAGGCAGCTCGTCGGCCCGGGGTTGGCCAGACCATCGCATCCGGGAAGATGTTGATCTCACCAATGCACCGCTTGTAGCATGAAACCGAAGAACAAATCCGGCCTTTAATTCTGGAAATAATTGGAAATGATTAGAAATATTTGGATTTACAGATTAAGCGATCCAGTATTTTTGATTTTGACGCTCATATTTGCCAGCGGAACTGCTTTCGGCTTCGGGATAGCATCTGTTTCCGGCGTCCTGGATCTTATAAAGGTCGAATTTGAGCTTTCGGAACGTGGGGAACAGCTCGTCGTCGGGATCCTGGTACTCGGCTGCTTCGTCGGCGCCGCCATGGCCGGCCCCGTCTCGGCCCGCTGGGGCAGAAGACGGACGATCATGCTGGCGGCTGCACTCGGCGGGCTCGGCTATACGCTGATCCTGGCTAGGCTCGGGCTCGGCGGATTGCTGGCCGGGCGCAGCCTTGCCGGGCTGTGCATTGGCCTGCTTTCAATGGTGGTACCGATGTATGCGGCGGAGACGACGCCGGCGCGCCGGCGCGGCGCGGTGGTCTCGATGTTCCAGCTCGCGATCACGCTTGGCATTCTCGGCGCCTACGGCGTCACGCTCGCCTTCTCGGCAAGCGTGCCCTGGCCGACCCTGCTCGGCGCCGGCAGCCTCCCCGTTGGCCTTTGCCTGTTGGCAATCCTGCTGCTGCCCGAAAGCCCGCGCTGGCTGGCGGCACGGGGTGACCACACAGCGGTGCTGAAGGCGGCGCAAAGGCTCGGCCTCGCCGAAGAATGGCGGGAGACCCCGCCAGCCCTCTCCCATGCCGGCGCCAGCAGCGCCGCCCTGCTCCGGCGCGGCAGCACTGGCGCCGTGCTTCTGCTGTGCAGCGCCCTCTTCGTGCTGCAGAACCTCAGCGGCATCGACGGCATCCTCTACTACGCCCCCCGCATCTTTCAGGAGCTCGGCTTCTCCGCCGGAACCGCCGCGCTGGCCGCGACCTTCGGCCTAGGCCTGGTCAATGTGCTGGCCACGATCGCGGCCATCGCCATGGTCGATCGCCTGGGCCGCAGGCCGCTGCTGATCTTCGGCTCGGGTGCGATGGCGATCGGGCTCGCCGCGGTCATCGTCGCATCCCAGCTCGGCTGGCCCTGGGTCGGCCTCGCAGGGCTCGCAGTCTTCATCGCGGCCTTCGCGCTGAGCCTCGGCCCGCTGCCCTATGTGCTGATGTCGGAGCTTTTTCCGACAGCGATCCGCGAATCCGGCATCGCCATGGCCTCGGCCACGAGCTGGCTCTTCAACGCCTTGATCGCCTTCACCTTCCTGTCCCTTGTGGCAGCGATCGGCCTCTCCGGCGCGATCGCGCTGTTCCTCGTGGTCTGCCTGCTCTCGCTCGGCTTCTGCCTCGCCTTCACGCCGGAGACGCGCGGTATCCGGCTCGAAGAGATCGAGGCGGCCGTGCTGGCTGGACGCCCGTTGCGGCATATCGGTGGCTAAGGCGGCGGCGAAGCGATCAAGCACGTCCTGACGCATCGATAAGTCCGGGCGAATATGCGCGCCCGCAGCTCGAGAAAAGCGGCCCCATCCTTCTGACCGAGCCCGCCGCCTGCCCGCGCTGTCGGGATGCGATGAGGCGGCTCGCGAGGACAGGCCGTCGTGTCGAAATCCGGCGCGGCTCTTGGCCGTCTCACCGATTTTCTGGTTGCGGTTCCCGAGGGCGATCCGAGCGCTCAGCGATAAACAAGGACCGGAATCTTGGAATGCGTCAGAATCTTTACCGTCTCGCTGCCGAGCACAATCGCGGCGATGCCGCGGCGGCCATGCGATGCCATGGCGATCAGATCGCAACCCCGCGCAACCGCGGTGTCGATAATGGCCTGATAGGGGTGCTCGTTCTCCACCTGAATGGCATCGCAGGGTATGTCCGCGGCCGCAGCCTTCTCTTGGGCGGCAGTGAGAAACTGCCGCGCTCGCGCTTCGGTAAGCTCCTGGTGGTCCGCCAACGTCTCGATGGCCCTGCCGGGCTCAGAGGCGAAGATGTGAAAGGGCTCCGTTACAGCAAGCAATGTCAATCGAGCCCTTAGGGACTTGGCAAGCTGCGTGGCCTGTTCGACGGCTGCGGCGGACAAGGGTGACCCGTCGGTGGGAACCAGAATATGTTGATACATGGCGTCCTCCCCACAGCAGCAAGATGCGCGGCCTCCGCGTCCGCAATGTCCACTTCTCCCGCCCAGAGGCCACGCAAGAGCAGCGATTTCGAGGCACTAGTGGCCGGTGGGGCTTCGGTTCATTTCCTCCAGAATCTCGCGCATTGCATCGAACTCCGTACCAAAGCCTTTCCAATCTCCGGACTTCAATCGCTCCCTTGCTTGATTGTAGCGATCAAGCGCCTCCCGTGCTTGATCTGTCGCTGGGCTTGTCCCGGGCATCCCCTCTGTCGCGCGTGAAGCCGCCGGCACGGCGCCGGGCTCTGCGAACAGCGCCGATAAGGCCTCTGCGAGCGTTTCCTTCATCACCACATGTTCACCGTAGGCTGCGATCACACGTTTCAGCTCCGGCAGATGTCCGCGCTCCGCTCGCAAGTAGAGCGGCGATACATAAAGGATCGAGTTCTCGATCGGGATGACCAGCAAGTTCGCACCGCGGATTACCCGCGAACCCATCTGGTTCCACAGCGTGATTTGTTGGGAGATCTCTGTACTCTGATTGATCCGCGCTTCGATCTGGAACGGCCCGTAGACAAGCTTTTCCTTGGGAAATTCGTAAACGATCAGCTTGCCGTACTCGGGACCATCGCAGCGCGCGGCGAGCCACGCGATCATGTTGTCGCGGCGGCTAGGTACCATCGGGAGCATGAGGAAAAACTCAGCATGCGCCTCTCCGGGCAGCCGCATGATGATGTAATAGGGCGCCATCATTGCGGTGCCACCACCACCCGGCTGGAGCGGGAATTGCCAGAGGTCTTCGCGGTTATAGAAAACGTCGGCCGCCTCCATGTGATAGGTTTGATAGAGCCGCGCCTGAACCAGGAACAGGTCCTCGGGATAGCGAATATGCTTCTGCAGGTCTGAAGGCATGGCCGCGAACGGCTTGAACAGGGCGGGAAAGATGCGTTGGTAGGTCGCGGCGATCGGATCGCCGGGATCCATCAGGTAGAAGTCGACGGCCCCGTTATAGGCATCGACGACAGCCTTCACCGAATTGCGGATGTAGTTGAGATCGCTATCCTGCGCGGGCTGCGCATAGGGGAAATAGGAACTCGTCGTGTAGGCATCCTGCATCCAGAGCATCCGCCCATTGCTGATGACCAGATAGGGATCGTGATCGAGCCTGAGAAACGGAGCGATCGCTCGCACGCGTTCCTGGATATTGCGGCGGATCATGATCCGGCTGTCGGCAGTGATATAGCTTGAGAGGAGCAGGTTCGGGTCGTTGAAATAGTAAGCGAACAGCATTCTGCTCGCCATCGCTCCGATCGGAACGCCACCGGTACCGTCATAGGCCGCATAGGCATTGTCTTTGCCTTTTGGATAATCGAACTCCGGCGTGCTTCCCTTGACGATGACGTAGCTGTCCTCCTCTTCGCCGTAGTAGATGCGCGGCTCATGGATTTGGGGCCCTCCGTCTGCGACGGGAGGAATATCCCGCAAATAGAGGAGCGGCAGTCCTTCCAGACTCTTACGGGTGACCGGGCTCATCACCGCGCCGTTGCCGTGGGTAAACAGCACGTGGCGATTGACCCATGTCTGGGCGTTCGGTGGCAGCAAGGAGGGCGGTAGTTCGCGAGCCGCGAGCATCACGCTTTGGTAGGAACCATCGAGCCAGTAGCGATCAACGTCAGGATCATGGAATTTGTAGTAGGTGCGAATTTCCTGCAGCTGCGCATAGGTATCCGACAAGGGCAGCTGATCCCACAGCCTGATATTCTCGATTGTCGCCTTGTTGGCCGCCAGCGTGTCGAGAGAGAGCTTCTGTTCTGCGGCAAACGGCTTGGCTGCGATCTGATCCAGATTGTAGGCCTGCCGGGTGAGCGCGATGTTGCGTTCGATATACGGCTTCTCCAGTTGCAACTCGCTTGGTCTGACGAAGAACTGCCGAAACAGCACAGGGGCTGCCCCGGACAGCACGAAGGAGCCGATGGCAACGAGCATGAACGCTGCGGCAGGAAGCCAATACGTGCGCAGCCAAAGGTTTGCCCACGCGGCGAACGCCGCGATGATCGAGAGCCCGATCAATAGCCAGAGGCACGGTAGCCCGACATGGATGTCGGTGTAGCTGGCGCCGACGACCACACCGTTATCGCCATAGAGCAACAGATAGCGATCGAGACCATAGGACCAGGCCTTCACTGCGAAGAGAAGACCGAGCACTGCCGAGCCGTGAGCGATCACTGTCGGCGACATTGATCGGCGCCGCACGTCGTTTTCGATGTCGCCGTGCACCCAGTAGATCGTTCCGGCGAAAAGCGCGCTCAAGACCAGGGTGAGCAACATCCAGTTCTTGATGAGGAAGTAGGCGGGCAGTGAGAAGAGATAGAAGCCGATGTCCTTGTTGTAGAGCGGATCGTTTGCGCCATAGGGCACCTGATAGAGAAACCGCAGGAGGATGCCCCAGTTGCCAACCTCTGCTGCGGCGACGAGCAGCGCGAGCAAACCCGCACCGCCTGCAATGATCCGGGGCCAGGGCAGTCGATCGCGCACGAGCGCGAGCAGCTCGGGTGTCAGCCCATTGCCGGTGGTTTGCCACGTAGGGCTGGCGACAGCTTGCATCGGCCGCCGCCGGGCAAAGCGCATTGCGAGCCATCCGTTGAGCCAAAGAACGAAGGCGGTCGCCGTCCAGACGGAAAAGAGGACGACGGCTTCAGCTTCGATTGTTGTCCAAAAAACCTGCAGATAGCCGATCGAGGAAAACCACAGCCAATCGACCAGAAAGTCGCTCGCGTGCCCGAGCAGGATCAGGCAAATCCCGACGGTGACGGCCGCAATGACGAGCCTGACCATGGCGTTCTGCCGTGGCGCCTTCCGTCCGGGTCCGGCGATCCCGATCGTCATGGTGCAATTATAGCGGAAATGAGGGACGATTGCCGCTTGCTTGCTAATCGGCATTGCGGATCAAGGCGGGCCGACACAGATGCTCGAAGCTCGGTCACCGCACCCGTGAGCTGTTTCGCACCCTTGGGGGCAGCCCCGCGCGAATGTGATCAACGTGTTGGGCGAGCAGCAAGTCGCTGAGAAGATGGTCGAGGCAAGCCGGATACTTGCCCAGGAGCCGCAAGCGATGCAGCTACGCTATCTCGCAGCGCTTCACGACATCGCAGGCGAGCGATCCTCGACCATGGTTTTCCGGCACCGATGGATCTGCTCAGCCATCTGACGCCGCAGCAGCGTGGAACAACGTGACGACCGAACGAGATGTATCAGAATGCGTCGTTCTTGGCGGCCTTTCCCTCCGTCCAACACCAGAAATTGTTGCGATATTGTCCCAGTAGATTGACATAAATCGAAGGATCGATGCTACCGACTGATCAACAGCTGATCGATCCGTATCTATCTGAGTACATATAAACGCTACAGGCATATTGGACGAAACGAAGCTCCGCGCCCCGGCAGCTAATCTCTGCGTTTGGCCATCTAATTATCTGGGCTTCGCAATTGCGCTCGATTGGCCGAAGTCCGCTTTTGCATTCCAATTCCCCGCTTTTCCTGTTCGAAACATAGGCCTCGCAGCTTCTTTCAACGTCTCGAAGCGAGATTTTATAGCCATCAATATGATGGACAGCAGATTTTTTCTGCTCAGCCAGTGCCCGAAGCTTCCGCAATTGCTCCTGCGCTTCGCCTGGAGACATTGCAATGCAGGCCTCCCCCTGCAATTTGAAGCCGAAATTGCAGAACCACCGACCTCCGAACGCCGCTGTGGCGTTCGCGGGAACCTTGGTCTTTTCGCACCGGTTCCCGGCTTGGTGAAAGCCGAAATTGCACTCCCAGACACCGCCAGATCTTGCCGCGGCGTTCGCCGGAACCTCGGTCTTCTCGCACCGGTTCCCGACTTGGCGAAAGCCGAAATTGCACTCCCAGACACCGCCATATTTTGCCGCGGCGTTCGCCGGAACCTCGGTCCTCTCGCACCGGTTCCCGACTTGGCGAAAGCCGAAATTGCACTCCCAGACGCCGCCATATTTTGCCGCGGCGTTCGCCGGAACCTCGGTCCTCTCGCACCGGTTCCCGACTTGGCGAAAGCCGAAATTGCACTCCCAGACACCGCCATATTTTGCCGCGGCGTTCGCCGGAACCTCGATCCTCTCGCACCGGTTCCCGACTTGGCGAAAGCCGAGATTGCACTCCCAGCGCCCCCCGAAAATGGGTCTGGCGTCTGGTGGGATTGCTTGCGCATTGACCGAGCCGGCCAGTAAGGTGACAGCAGAGAACGCGATGATGAAGAGTGCTCTCAAGGTGCCCATCCCTCGCGCTTATTCTAGCGATCTGGTCGTCTCTCGTGGCCTGCCCCGATCGAGCGGCCCGATTTCAATTTAAGCATGGTCGGTTTTGGTCCTGACCCGCTTTGCTGCATACCCAGTCGGAAGGTGCGAACGACGGAAAATTCGTCAGTCGCCCCCCCGCGGGGAGAATGCGCGCAAGAGATGAATGCGCCAATCTACCTTGGGGAAGGCCATAGCTCCTAGGGGATCGCCGAAGCGAGGTGGGGGCGATGCTTGGCGGCGTGGCAGGGCCGCCGCTAGAGGCTATACTCAGTAGCCGTTCAAGTCGGGCGGCGCGATCATTCGCCATCCGACAGCCGACCCGGCGACTGCCTGGAACCGATCATCCGGCTTAATGACGGACAATGCCATGAACCTCTCGCGCTATCTGCTGCCGGTTGCCGCGCTCGCGATGATGACGGGATACGGTGTTGCGCAAACCCCCGTACAGATGGGCCCGGATACCACACCGGCCATGACCTCCCCTGCACCCGCAGCGCCTGCCAGGAAGGCTAAGGCGACCTCCCCCGGAATGACCGCCAAGTCGAAGGCGTGCTCTGTCCAAGCAGATCAGATGGGACTTCACGGGAAGGCCCGGAAGAAATTCCGCGACGAATGCAAGAAGGCTTAGGTTCGGCGAGTTGGGCGCCATCCTGAAAGCTGTGTGGCGTCCCGGCGTCATCTCCTCGCTGCATCGAATTGATCGGCGAGGCCGGGCTTGGTGCCAGGCGCCAAGCGGCCTGAGAGCTATCGGGGCTCCGCGGGTGGGCGGGATGCGGGTGTGCACGCCCGCCAGGGCCGCTATTGTTCTCCATGCGCCTCCTTCGGCGCCGCTCGTTGAACTCTGAAAATGCTAGACCGGAGTTCGACCTCACCATGAGTGTAAGCGGAACCTAATGGTCTTGGAGCCGAATGCAGCAGCCACATCGACCGGCACGCGCATGTCGAAATAGAACCGGCCGTTACGGACGATCAGGTACGAAGCTTTGAGCACAATTTCGCTGCTCATGACTGCCAAAATGTATGACAGCCCGATCTGAGTAAACCGTTGATTTCTCGGGAGTTTAAGCCCTTCGAGGGCTTAGCTGGCCGATGGCGCTCCCTAGGGGACTCGAACCCCTGTTTTCGCCGTGAGAGGGCGACGTCCTAGACCGCTAGACGAAGGGAGCAGCGCGGCACGGGCGGTGTTTAGTCGGGCTTCCGCGTTGCTGCAACTGTTTTCGTGCATAAGCCTTGGGATAAATCGCATGAGGGCGAACGATGCGCTCGGCCGCCCTCATGGCTCCATGTGTCGAAGCGGCCGATCACGCGGCCTTTTCGGCCAGCGAGGGGTAGTCCGTGTAGCCCGCAGCATCGCCGCCGTAGAAGGTCGCGACATCCGGCGCATTCAGCGGTGCATCCTGCTGCAGCCGCTCGACCAGATCGGGATTGGCGATGAACAACCGGCCAAACGCGATGAGATCCGCCCGGTCCTCGGCCAGCGTCTCGATCGCGAGTTCGCGGGTAAAGCCGTTATTGGCGATATAGGCGCCCTTGAAGGCCTTGCGCAGCGCCAGGTAGTCGAAGGGCAGATAGTCACGGGCCTCGCGCGTCGCGCCTTCGACGACATGGATGAAGGCGATGCCGGTTTCGTTGAGCCGCTCGACGAGATAGCCGAACAGCGCCTGCGGATCGCTGTCTCGCGCATCATTGGCCGGGCTCACCGGCGAGATGCGGATGCCGATGCGGCCCCTCGGAAACACCGCTGCGACGGCCTCGATCACCTCGAGGACGAGCCGCACACGATTCTCCAGCGAACCACCATAGGCGTCGCTGCGCCTGTTGGAGCCGTCGCGCAGGAACTGGTCGAGCAGATAGCCATGCGCACCATGAAGCTCGATGCCGTCGAAGCCGGCCGCCTTGGCGTTTTCCGCCGCCCGGACATAATCGGCGATGATGCCTGGGATCTCGTCGGCCGCGAGCTCGCGCGGCTCGGAAACCGCTGTGAAGCCGCTTTCGATATAGGTCTTGGTATTGGCGGGGATGGCGGAGGGCGCGACCGGCGCCTGCTGGCCGGGCTGCAGCGAGACATGGCTGACGCGCCCGACATGCCAGAGCTGCGTGATGATCTTGCCGCCGGCCGCGTGGACCGCGTCGGTCACCTGCCTCCAGCCGTCGATCTGCTGGTCGCTGTAGATGCCGGGCGTCCAGACATAGCCTTGACCCTGCTGCGAGATCTGCGTGCCTTCGGTGACGATCAGCCCGGCGCTGGCGCGCTGGCGGTAATATTCGACATTCAGGGCATTCGGGGCATCGCTGCCTCGCGTCGCGCGGTTGCGCGTCAACGGCGCCATGACGATGCGGTTCCTGAGTTCGATCTCGCCGAGACGGAACGGAGAGAACAGGGAGGCAGCGTGATCACCGGACTGGCTCATCGGATGGTTCCTCTTGGCTTGCGGCCCTTGCCATGAAGCGATTGAAAACCGCATGGCGTGACAAGTCACCTCGCCTTGCCATGCGCTGGACGCAAGAGGAGATAAGACTTGCGTGCGGAATTGGCAGGGCCGCAAATGCTGGCGCGGGATGAAAGCAATGCAGCCACTCATTCCGGGCCGGGATCGACACGGACATGGTCGCGCAGGGAACCGACGATAGAATATCCTTCTCCCTGGCCGGTGTCGGCTCTCGCTGGCTGAACGCTGTCGGGACCGCCTCCCGGCTTGGCATGCGCAGTGCGATCAGCCTGGTCTATCCGCCGTCCTGTGTTGCCTGCCGGGGAGCGACCGCCGAGGCACAGGGCCTTTGCCCGGCATGCTGGAGCGGGGTTGGCTTCATCGAGCGCCCCTATTGCGAGCGCCTCGGCACACCCTTCGCCGTCGATCTCGGCGATGGTGTCGTCTCGCCTGCGGCGATCGCCGAGCCGCCGGCCTTTGCCCGCGCCCGTGCCGTCTGCCGTTTCGACGGTACGGCGCGCGAGCTGGTTCACCGCCTGAAATATGGCGACCGCCTCGAGCTCGCGATCACGCTCGGCCGGATGATGACGCAGGCTGGCCGCGAAATCCTCGTCGAGGCCGATTGTATCGTTCCAGTGCCGTTGCACCGCACACGCCTCTGGCGCCGCCGTTTCAACCAGGCCGCGGCACTCGCAACGGTCGTCGCGCGCCAGAGCGGCGTCGCGCTCGCTCCAGAGGCACTGACACGCGTCAAGCGGACGAAGCAGCAGATCGGTCTGACGCGTCCCCAACGTGTTGAGAACCTGCAGGGCGCCTTCAAGGTCCTGCCGAAGATGAGGGCCACGATCGCGGGCCGCCGCATCCTGCTGGTCGACGATGTCCTGACCACCGGCTCGACCGTCAATGCCGCTGCACGGGCCCTGCTGCGTGCCGGCGCCAGCCATGTCGATGTCCTCACCTTCGCGCGGGTGGTGACGGATGGCTGATGGCACACTACATGATGTGTCAGGACAGTATCGCCGGAACCGTCATGCCGCAGATCACGCTCTACACCACCAGCTGGTGCCCCTATTGCACTGCCGCCAAGTCGCTCCTGAAGAAGAAGGGTGCGGCCTTTGAAGAGATCGATGTCGACGGCAAGCCGGAGGTGCGCCGCGCCATGAGCGAGAAGGCCGGCGGCCGCACCTCCGTGCCGCAGATTTTCATCGGCAACCGTCATGTCGGCGGCTCCGACGACCTGCATGCGCTCGATGCCCGCGGCGAACTCGACACGCTGCTCGCGGCATGAGGCCGCATCATGAGGAATGACAGAGTTGCCGGGTGTCCGCGCCAGGTGGCGCGGCGACGGTCCGGGTGTATCGCGGCGGCCAGCCGCCTCATGAGTCAACGATGATCCGCTATTCCCTTCTTTGCGACAGCGCCCATGAGTTCGAAAGCTGGTTCGCGAGCTCCACCAGCTTCGAGGAGCAGTCGCGCCGCGGCCTCGTCTCCTGCCCGGTCTGCAACAGCAGCAAGGTCGAGCGCGCCATCATGTCGCCGAGCGTGACACGGACAGACCGCGGACCGCGCGCTGAGGCGCCTGGTTCGGAGGCTGTCCCTGCCCCGGCAGCGCCTGCACCAGCCCCCGTCGCCCTGATGGGCGAGAAGGAAATCGCCTTCCGCGAAATGCTGACGGCGCTGCATAAGCACGTCACCGAGACCGCCGAACATGTCGGTCCCCGCTTTGCCGAGGAAGCTCTCAAGATCCATCACGGCGAAGCCGATGACCGCGCCATCTATGGCGAAGCGACGCCCGACGATGCCCGTCTGCTGCACGAGGAAGGCGTCGAGTTCATGCCGCTGCCGCGACTGCCGGGCGGTCGAAACTAGTTTACCCCTGCGATAACCGGTCGCCTGGCCAACTCCGCCATTTCCCAGCGGAATGCGTGATCGTAGCGGGTTTGTGCGCCTTGTGAGCAAGCGCTGGCGAGCATCCGCAACAGGCCTGAAGGGACGGGCTCCTTCCAGGAGCTCTTGCAAATATCTTATTGCGGGCATATACCCGCGATTATGCCCAGTCCCTGCATCTGCACGACCCTCCGTTCGGCCTCTCGCCGCATGGCCGCCTTCTACGACGAGGCTATTGCGCCGGTCGGGGTCAATATCGCGCAGTTCAGCCTGATGCGGACGATCGCGCGCTCCGCCCCAGTGACTTTGACCGAACTCGGCCGGTTGACCGAACTCGACCGCTCGACGGTGGGCCGCAATGTCCGCGTGCTCGAGAAGATGAAACTCGTGGCGCTCGGCCGCGGCAAGGACCAGCGCGAGGCCACGGTCTCGCTCTCCGATGCGGGCCGAACGGTCCTCGAAGATGGCGCTCCGCTCTGGGATGCGGCGCAGAAGGCGCTGGATGACCGGCTTGGCGCCGAGGCCATGCGGAACCTTCGCGCGGCACTCGATTCACTTTGATTTCTCGCACTAATACGGGCACATACCCGTAACTAGGAGGCTCGCATGCCCACTGACGCTCTTGCTCCCGCGGCCCCGACCGGGCTTGCAGCGCTCTTCGCCCGACGCGGCGTGCATTATGGCTGGGTCGTTGCCGCCGTGACCTTCCTCACCATGCTGGTAACGGCTGGCGCGGTCGGTGCGCCGGGTGTGCTGATCGGACCTCTTCAGAAGGAATTCGGCTGGGCAACCTCGGAGATTTCCTCCGCTCTGGCGATCCGGCTCGCCCTGTTCGGCCTGATGGGCCCATTCGCCGCCGCCTTCATGAATCGCTTCGGCCTGCGGCCCGTCGTCGGCGTCGCCCTGACCTTCATCGCCGCCAGCGTGCTCGGCTCCTTCGTGATGACCCAGCTTTGGCACCTGATGCTGCTCTGGGGCATCGTCCTTGGTCTCGGCACCGGCATGACAGCGATGGTGCTCGGCGCCACCGTCGCGACGCGCTGGTTTGCGCAGCGGCGCGGCCTGGTGGTCGGACTTTTGACGGCAAGCACCGCTACGGGGCAACTCGTCTTCCTGCCCCTGCTCGCGGAACTGACCGAGCGCGTCGGCTGGCGCTCCGCCATGGTCTTCGTGCTGGCCATGATCGTGATCGCGGCCGTAGCCGTGCTCCTGTTGATGCGCGACCGGCCGGCCGATGTTGGTCTCGCCCCCTATGGCGAGACCAGGATAGAGCCTGCCCCTGTGGCTCCGACCAGCCTGCTGGCGATGCTTGCCTCTCCCCTCGTTGCGCTTCGCGAAGCGGTGCGCACCCAGACGTTCTGGGTGCTGTTCGGCACCTTCTTCATCTGTGGCGCGAGCACCAACGGCCTGGTGCAAACGCATTTCATCGCACTCTGCGGGGATTATGGCATGGCGGCGGTGGCGGCGGCCGGCGTGCTCGCGGTGATCGGCATCTTCGATTTCGCCGGCACGGTGGGCTCGGGCTGGCTCTCGGATCGCTATGACAGCCGCTGGCTGCTGTTCTGGTATTACGGGCTGCGTGGCCTTTCGCTGCTCTACCTGCCCTTCACCGATTTCTCTTTCTACGGCCTGTCGCTGTTTGCCGTGTTCTACGGCCTGGATTGGGTCGCAACCGTACCGCCGACCGTGAAGATCGCGGCGGACCGCTTCGGCGACAAGACCAACCTGGTCTTCGGCTGGATCTTTGCCGGGCACCAGCTTGGCGCGGCCTTCGCCGCCTATGGCGCCGGCTTCAGCCGGACCGTCTACGAGAGCTATCTTCCGGCCTTCTTCATCGCCGGAGCTTTGTGCCTGTTCGCGGCTGCCTTTGCCATCACGCTGCGCGGGAGCGCGCCCCCGCAGGCGAGTGCGACGGCAGCCGCCTAAGGCTTCGTCGCCAGGAGCGCCATCCGACCTTCATCCATGCCGGCCGGGAAAGGCCGGCATGGATATGAGCCTGCGCAGCCCCCCAACGGCGTCGCGGCGCAACCCTTAGAGCGGCTCGATCGCAGGGACCTTGAAGACCCCGACCGTCGACTTGCCGCTCGCCAGGACCTTCTCCCATTCCACCTCGGCGCGGACGCGCGCAAGGCAGGGCGCGAGCTTCGCCTCGGCCAGCGCATGCGGCACGAAAACAAGACCGTCGTCGTCGCCGATGACGAGATCGTTCGGTTGCACCGCGACACCGCCGAACACGATCGGGCCGTTGACGATTCCCCGTTCCATCGAGGAGGGGCCGCGTGGCATCACCCAGCGCGAGAACATGATGAAGTCGGACCATTGCGAAACCGGCCCGACGTCCCGCACTGCCCCATCGACGACGACGCCGGCAATGCCCTTGAGGCGTGCGGCTCCGCCGAGCAGATCGCCGATCATCGCCGCATCGCGCCGTCCACCGGCCGCGACCACGATCACATCGCCGGGGCCGGCAATCGCGATCGCATGATGCACCGGCCCGTAATCGGCGGGCTCGCACCAGGCCGTCACGGCCGAGCCGGTCAGCCGCGTGCCGGGCGCAAAGGGACGGATCGGCCGGATGCGCGGATCGGCATGGCCGACACCGCCGAGCTGGTCGGCAATGACCGAGCTCGGGACTGCACGCCAGGCGTCGATGAGGCCATCGGGAAGGCGGGAATTGCGCGGATTGTCGAGGCGGGTCGGCATGGTGAGGGCCTTTCTGGCGGCGGTTCTGGAGCGCGATCGACGTCCCGCCCTCCCGGGCGAGCGGAGGAAGGCCAGGATTGGTGCCGAACCATGGCAGGAGGGGTTGAGGCAGGGAACCCGGATCGTCGCTTTGCTCCGTCCGGGGCTGACATTGCAGACTGACATTGAATCAGCGCGAGCTCAGGCCGCCCGTCCCGAACGCCTGGCAAGATAGCGCTGAACAGCCCGCTCCAGCCGGCGCACGCCCTCCGCAAGCACCTCTGGAGAGGAGCGCGTGAAGTTGACGCGCATCGCGCTGTTGAGCGCTCCATCGGGATCGAACACACTGCTCGGCACGAAGGCGACCTTGTCCTCGAGCGCGCAACTGTAGAGTTCGTTGGTGTCGATCGCGCTGGACTTCGCCCGCATCCAGACGAACATGCCGCCGGGCGGGATATCCCACTCGAACCATTCGCCGAGATGGCGCGACGCGGCAGCACAAAGCGCATCCCGCCGCTCGCCATAGGCTGCGACGATGCGCGGAATATGGGTGGCCTCAAAGCCGCTTTCGAGCAGTTCGAGCGCAACCGCCTGGGTGAACATGCTGCTGCTGATATCGGTCGACTGCTTGGCGAGCGCCAATGTCGCGATCATCCCGGCTTCGGCCACGATCCAGCCGACGCGCAGGCCGGGCACGAGGCTTTTGGACAGCGTTCCCAGATAGATCACCGGGCCGTCATAGGCCCCATCCGGATAGCGCGCGGCATGGGCGGCGAGAATGCTGGGCCCGGCCTCGCCATCGAGCTGCAGCGGCAGATAGGGATCGTCCTCGACCAGCCAGGTGCCGGCCTCGAGAACCTTGTCAAGCAAGGCCGCACGCTCGGCCTGGCCGACAAGCACGCCGGTCGGATTGGAATAGTTCGGCACGGTATAGACGAACTTGGCCTGGCGCAGCGCCAGGTCGAAGCCGGGCCGTTGCAGGCTCCAGTCCAGCCGCTCATAGCGCGGGTGGCGCGGTCGCCAGGCATCGAGCGCGCCGAGATAGGTCGGGAACTGATTGACGATCAGGTCGCCCGGATCGATCAGCGCCTTGCCGATCAGGTCGAGGCCCTGCATCGCCCCTGTGGTCAGCAGAACATTCTCCGGTCCGAACCGCCTGCCCGTGCTGGCCGTGACGCGCTCGGCGATGGCCTGGCGCAGCGCCGGCAACCCCTCGACCGAGCCGTATTCGAGCGCAACGGCGCCCCAGCGTTTCAGCGCACGTTCGCTTGCGGCGGCGATCGCATCCACCGGGTAAAGCTCGGCCGCTGGCAGTCCGCCGGCAAGGCTGATGATATCCGCCCGCCCGCCGATTGCCATGAACTGCTGGGTGATACTGTTGCCAGATTTGAACCACTGCGAGAGAGCAGGGCGTACTGCCGGCAGCTGGGCATTCGATATCGCCATGACGCTTGAACCACCTTCGCTTCAGCCAGGCACGATGTCCTTTGAGCGACTATAGCAGTCGCGATGCGAGCGAATCCGTGCAATATTTCGAAATACGTCATAACTCTCGCGGATAATCACCACTAAATCTCTATTCTGGAGTGAAAATCACCCATGATCGAACTGGACCGGATCGACCGCCGGATCCTGGCCGCGCTTCAGGATAACGGGCGTATCTCGACGCTCGAACTCGCCGAGAAAGTCGGCCTTTCGCCGACGCCGTGCAGCCGCCGGATCAAACGGCTCGAAGATGCCGGCGTCATCGAGGGGTACTCGGCGCAGATCAGTCCGACTGCTCTCGGGTTCGGCATCTGCGTGATGGTGAGCGTGAAACTGGCCAAGCAAAGTCCGGATGCGGCAAGCCAGTTCATGACCGCGATCCAGGGCCAGCCCGAGATCACGGAATGCCTGCTGGTCACCGGCAATGTCGACTATCTCTTGCGCGTCTGGGTCAGGGATATCGAGGCGCTCCGCACCTTCATCAGTGCTGCATTGCAGGCGATTCCCTGCGTCGCGGAGACCTCGACCATGGTGATCCTCGATACCCAGAAATCCAACCAGCTCCTGGAGATCGGCGGCCAGGCCCCCGGCAGGAAACCACGGTTCAGCCAGGCCAGGCACCTGTCCGGCAGCGCGTAGCGCCGGCTCATCCGAAGGTCGGAGGCGACTTGCGCGGCCCTCTGGCGTTATCTTCGCCGCAGTGCAACATTGAGATTGCATTGGGTCCTGGGTGGAACGGCAAGGGAGCGGCAATGAACGCGATCGGCCCGATCGGCGACAAGCCGGCGCAGCGTGAGAAGCCCTGGATCTTCCGCACCTATGCGGGCCATTCGGACGCGGCCGAATCGAACAAGCTCTATCGCACCAATCTCGCCAAGGGGCAGACCGGCCTGTCCGTCGCCTTCGATCTGCCGACCCAGACCGGCTACGATCCCGACCATGTGCTATCGCGCGGCGAGGTCGGCAAGGTCGGCGTGCCGGTCAGCCATCTCGGCGACATGCGGGCTCTGTTCGACCAGATCCCGCTGGCGCAGATGAACACCTCGATGACGATCAACGCGACCGCCGCCTGGCTGCTCTCGCTTTACGTCGCGGTTGCCGATGAGCAGGGCGCCCCCCGCGCGACGCTGCAGGGCACGACCCAGAACGATCTCGTCAAGGAATACCTGTCGCGCGGTACCTATGTGTTCCCCCCGCGCCCATCGATGCAGCTGACCACCGATATCGTTGTATTCACGGCGCGCGAGCTGCCGAAATGGAACCCGACCAACGTCTGCTCCTATCATTTGCAGGAAGCGGGCGCCTCGCCGGTGCAAGAACTCTCCTATGCGCTCGCCACCGCGATCGCGCTGCTCGACTCGATTCAGGCTCAGCCGGAGGTCAGCGAAGCGGAATTTCCGGGAATCGTCGGGCGCATCTCGTTCTTCGTCAATGCCGGCATGCGCTTCATCACGGAACTCTGCAAGATGCGGGCTTTCGTCGATCTCTGGGACGATATCACGCTGAAGCGCTATGGCGTGCAGGAGGAGGCGATGCGCCGCTTCCGCTACGGCGTGCAGGTCAATTCTCTCGGCCTGACCGAGCCGCAGGCCGAGAACAATGTCTACCGCATCCTGATCGAGATGCTGGCAGTGACCCTCTCGAAGAAGGCGCGTGCACGGGCCGTCCAGCTTCCGGCCTGGAACGAGGCCCTGGGACTGCCCCGCCCCTTCGACCAGCAATGGTCCCTGCGCATGCAACAGGTCCTGGCCTACGAGACCGACCTGCTCGAATTCGGCGACATCTTCGACGGCTCGGCCGCGATCGACGCCAAGGTCGAGGAATTGAAGGCCGCCGCCCTCGACGAACTCGCGAAGATCGATGCCATGGGCGGCGCGCTGGCCGCAGTCGAGTCCGGCTACATGAAACAGGCGCTGGTCGAGAACGGCGCACGCCGCATCGAGGCGATCGAGCGCGGTGAACAGATCGTCGTCGGGGTCAACAAATTCACCACCAGCGAACCCTCACCGCTCTCGACCGGAGAGGGCAATGTCGTCACCGTGCCGGATTCCGTGGAGCTGGAAGCCATCGGCCGGCTCAAGGCCTGGCGGTCGGCCCGCGACGCCAAGGCAGCACAGGCTGCGCTCGCGGAGCTCTCGGCAGCCGCCAGGGAAGTCCGAAACGTCATGCCGGCCTCGATCGCCTGCGCCAAGGCCGGCGTCACCACCGGCGAATGGGCCCAGGCCCTGCGCGAGATCTTTGGCGAGTATCGCGCCCCGACCGGCGTCGATACCGGCAAGCGGGGCGACGATCCCGGCCTTGCGACCGTCAAGGCCGCGGTCGCGCGCGCAACCGAAAAACTCGGCCGCCCGCCGCGCTTCCTCGTCGGCAAGCCTGGCCTCGACGGTCATTCCAACGGCGCCGAGCAGATCGCCGTCCGCGCCCGCGATGCCGGCATGGCGGTGAACTATGGTGGCATTCGCCAGACCCCTGAGGAGATCGTCACGCAGGCGCAGGAAACCAAGGCCGACATCATCGGCCTCTCGATCCTCTCCGGTTCGCATCTGCCATTGGTGCGCGATGTCACGGCCCGGCTGCGTGTCGCCGGCATGACGATCCCGGTCGTGGTCGGCGGCATCATCCCGCCCGACGACGAGAACGCGCTGCGCAACATGGGCGTGGCGGCGGTCTATACGCCAAAGGATTTCGCCCTGGACGGGATCATCGCGGATGTCGCCGGGCTTGCGGCGAAAACGCAGGTATAGGACACCAGACGCGCCATCGGCAGCGCAGCAGGTTGCGTCACACAATCATCCCAGAGGGCCCGATAGGTCCCTCAGACCAGACCGGTGGTCTTCAGCTGCTGATACGCCTTGAGGATCTCCTGCAGCGTGCCTTCGCACGAGCGGTCGCCGCCATTGGCATCGGGATGGAAGCGCTTCACCAGTTCCTTGTAGCGCGCCTTGATCGCGACGGAATCGGCCGTGTCGTCCAGCCCGAGCGCGTCGAGCGCCTTGCGCGCCACGGCGCCGACGCGAGGCTCTGGTTTTGCGGCCTGCTGCTCCCGGCGCGTGCCAAAGATGTTGAAACCGTCCTGCACCTCGGGCCCGGCATCGCCGGCAGCCGCTGCGCGTCCGCGCTGCGACATGCGTGCCGCCTTGGAATTGACGCCGAGTTTCCAGGTTGGCCGGTGGCCGATCTCTTCCTGCTTCTGATAGGCGGCGAGCGCCTCGTCATTCATGCCGGAGAAGTAGTTATAGGTCGCGTTATAGGCCTTCACATGTTCGAGGCAGAACTGGAAGAACTGGCCTTCCCGCCCCCTGCCCTTCGGCGCGCGGAACTCACCGGCGCGCTGGCAACCGGAATGGTCGCAGCGCACAGCCACAGTCTCGACCACCTCTTCCGCCTCGGAAGGGCCGATCCTGATCCGGTCGAAAAGGCGAGAATTGAAATTCATGGTCTCTCGGTTATGCGGGCGGAAAGCCAAACGGACAAGCTCTGCACGACAGGCGCTGTTAGGCGCCTGCGGCGGACACATTCGAAACGCTGCAGAGATCGGCCCCGATTGCGTCAGAATCCCAGCAATCCGGGTGGCCGTCAATGCGTCCTAGATAATGACGCGCTGCGCCAGTCTCAACGGCTGCATGCGGGATCCCCGCCCGAAGCCAATATCGGCCTGGCCCCACGCGGCACGCGGTAGATCGGAGCCTCGCCCGAATCCGCCGCGACCTCGACCAGGCCGACGCCGACATGAGAGCCCGGAGAATCCGGCTCGAATGAGGCGGCGATGACATTCGCCCCCGATTGCGTCATCGGCACGAAGACAGCGGTCGCCGGAACGTCCAGCCGGCGCGACCTGAGCTCGACCTTCACCGCCTGGTCCGGATTGATGTTCTCGCGGTCGGCCTTCTTCACCGTCCCCTTCTGCTCGACGACGAAGGCCTCGATATCGAGCGAAGCCGGCCCGCCCAATGCGCAGACGGCGATGCCCTTCAGCTTCAGGGCTTCAACCGCAGGCTGGCCCGAGGCAAGCACGATATAGCCTTCGGGCCGCACCCGGCGCCCGGTGACCGTGACCTGGCGCGAGTCGCGGAAATCGACTTCTGTCGGCATGTCGGCGGCCGTGTCGGGATTGACCAGCGGGATCGCCATCTTGACGGTGGCAATACGGTGGCCGACGACCAGTTCGCCTTCGTTCTTCGCCAGTTCGCCGCGCGCAGCCGCGACCGCCTGCAGCACGGCCTTGTCATTGGCGGCGATCGTATCGAGAACCGACCGGGAAATGACGTAATGCGTCGCGATGCGCCGCTCCAGGTTCTCGAGTTTGAGGCCGACGCCGCGCGTCTCGATCAGGAAGGAGACCGCGCCTGAAAGTCCGAACAGGTTGCGCGCGATGCCGGGCGCATTGCCGCCCATCGAGACGACCTTGTCGTCCTTGTTGTAGCCCGTCGTGAAATACCAGAAGGAGGAGAGCCCCTTCTCGGCCATCGCCTTGTCCATCGCAGGCTTGACCAGCTCGGAGGCGAGCTTCGTCGTCTGCTGTGGCACGGCCGGATTGGTCGCGTAGAGGATCATCGCATCGGCGGCATTGAGCCCGCCGAACTTCTCGAGCCAGCGATTGGCGACTGAGAACTCATGCACGTCGACGATGACATCGGGCGGCAGCTCGGCGAGCTTGGCATGCAGCGCCTTCGTCTCCGGCAAGGTCAGCAGCAGATGATCCCGGTTGAGATCGAAGCCGTTGGCGCCGGTGCGTTTGTCGGCCGCCGCCCCGTCAGGGTTGGTGCGCGGCACGATCACCACCACCAGCTTGTCGAGCACGGCCTTGAGGTCGGTCGTGGCCAGATCATTGGCGAGTGCGAGCATCGCTTCACCACCGGCCGGCTCGTTGCCGTGCTGCTGGCCGACGAACCAGACGATCGGCCGCCCCAGCGCCCTGAGCGCCGCCGTATCCCTGGCGCCTTCCTTGGAGAAGATCAGATAGGGCAGATCACGCCCCTGCTGCGACGTGCCAAGCGAGCCGAGCACGACCTGGGCCGGCGCCTTGGCGGCGAGATCGGCAACGAAGGCGTCGAGCTCGGCCTGCGTGGTCAGCCCGGGCGTGCCGCGTGTCAGAGACGGCGTCGCCAGCGGGATCGGCACGGATTTGTAGCGGGCAAGCACGGCCTCGCTCTGCTTGTAGTCGGCGACCTTGCCTTCCTCCTGCGCCAGAGCGGGAGCGGTTCCGAGCAGCGCCAACAGCCCAAGCGCGAACGCCGTTCTCGTCTTCATCCCAACCTCCAGCGAAATGCCGCATTCACCTGACACCAGGCGGCGACTATGAAACGGCGACGGAGACCGGACAAGCAATCCGCGATTGCTGACGGCACAGCGGAACGAGGCGACAGATGACCAGCATGGCGGAACGCATCACCAGCAAGCTCGAGTCGGCACTGGCGCCAGAGCATCTGCGTGTCATCGATGAATCGCATCAGCACCAGGGCCATGGTGGCTGGCGCGAGGGCGGCGAGACGCATTTTCGCGTCGAACTCGTGTCCTCGGCCTTTGCCGGCAAGAGCCGGCTGGAGCGTCATCGTCTGGTCAACGCGGCCTTGGCCCAGGAACTGGCCGACCGGGTACATGCGCTGGCCATTGTCGCCAAGGCGCCAGGCGAGGCCTGAGCCGATCAGCTCTTGCCCGGCCGCTCGGGCATGAAGGCGTAGATCGCGCTCGGGACGAGAAGCAGCGCCGCAAAGCCCCAATGGAGATGGGCAAAGGTGGTCGCGGCGTCGAGCCCGGCCTGGCGCTGCTCGGCAATGAACCAGCCCGAGCCGGACTGGATCGCCGCCGCGCCCGCAATGAACAGGAAATTGACGCAGGTCATGCCACGCCCGATCAGGTGTTCGGGAAAGAACAGCCGTGCATGCGCCATCAACACCGCATAGGTGAACCCCGTCGCGCCGATGAGCGCGAACAGGCCGATGGCCAGCGCCGAATGCGCATTTCCCCAAAGCGCCAGGGCGATGAAGCCAAGCGCGGTCAGCACCGTGCCCCATAAGACCAGTGGCTTGCTGCGGCCGAGCCGCTGTTCGAGCCCGCCATAGAGGAAGGCGCCCGCGATCATCGTCAGCGCCATCACGGTTGCGACATGGCCGCTGGTGATCGCATCGAAACCGTGCACGTCGCTCATGAAGGGCGCGATCCAGAGACCGCGGACCGTCGCGATGATCGCGTAGCCGCTAAGGGTGATCGGCGCGAGCAGCCAGAGCGGGCGGAGCGCAAGAATGCTCCGCAGCCCCTTGAGCAGGCCTTCGTGACCACCTGAGGCCGCCTTGGCTCGAGGCGGATCGCGAACCAGCGCTGCGGCGAACACTGCCGCGGCCAGAAAACAGCCAGCCATGACCAGCATCGACGGCCGCCAGCCGAAGCGGGCAGCCGCGATTGCCAGAGGCGCCGCGCCGACGAGGTTGCCGACCGAACCGAGGCCGATGAAGACCGAGGTCAGGAAACCGAAGCGCTTGGGATCTTGCGTACGCGCGAACAGGAACAGCGCCGACATGAAGATCGGCGAGCAGCCGAGCCCGATCATCGCCATGCCGAGCGTGCCGGTGACGGCATGCGTCGCTGTCGCGAAGAGGAAGGCACCGGCTGAGCCGATTGCCATCGTCACGGCGACGGTCCGGCGCGGCCCCAGCCGGTCGAGCGCCCAGCCGACCGGGAACTGCGCCAGGGCGAAGCTTATGAACCAGGCCGCGCCCAGGAATCCCAGCTCGCGCGGCCCGATCCCCAGATCCGTCATCACCGGGTTGGCGATGACGCTCAGGAAGGATCGGTAGAAGATCGAGAGGACATAGGCCGGCAGCAGCGCCAGGAAGATCGTCACGTCAGACGGTCACTTGATCCGCTCGAGCACCGAGACGTAGTTGGCGACCGCCGCCCCACCCATGTTGAAGATACCGCCCAGGCGCGCGTCCTGGACCTGCATGCCTTCGGGCGCCTCGCCGGTGAGCTGCATGGCGCTGAGCACATGCATCGAGACGCCGGTCGCGCCGATCGGATGGCCCTTGGCCTTCAGGCCGCCGGAGACGTTGACCGGCAGCTTGCCGTCCTTCTGCGTCCAGCCTTCCTTGATGGCACGGGCGCCCTCGCCTTCCCTCGTCAGGCCCATCGCCTCGTATTCGATCAGTTCGGCGACGGTGAAGCAGTCATGCGTCTCGACGAAGGAGAGATCGTCAAGCGTGACGCCGGCATCGGCGAGCGCCTTCTTCCAGGCTTCGGCACAGCCGTCGAACTTGAGGATGTCGCGCTTCGACATCGGCAGGAAGTCCTGGACATGGGCCATGCCGCGGAAGCCTACGGCCCGGCGCATTTCCATCGCAGTCGCCTGATCGGCCAGCACGAGCGCGGCAGCGCCGTCCGAGACCAGCGAACAATCGGTGCGCTTCAGCGGCCCGGCGACATAGGGGTTCTTCTCGCTCTCCTCGCGGCAGAAGGCGAAGCCGAGATCCTTGCGCATCTGGGCATAGGGGTTCTCGACGCCGTTCTTGTGGTTCTTGGCCGCGATCATGGCGAGCGCATCCGACTGATCGCCATGGCGCTGGAAATAAGCAGCGGCAATCTTGCCGAACACGCCGGCGAAGCCACCGGGTGTCTCACCATCTTCCGGCAGATAGGAGGCCTTGAGCAGGAATTTGCCGATATCGGCCGAAGGTGTCTTGGTCATCTGCTCGACACCGACGACGAGCACGATCTTGGCATCGCCGGCCTTGATGGCGCGCACGCCCTGGTGCACGGCGGCAGAGCCGGTGGCGCAGGCATTCTCGACCCGCGTCGTCGGCTTGAAGCGCAGCGCCGGGTCCGCCTGCAGCACGAGCGAGGCGGTGAAATCCTGCGCGGAGAAGCCGGCATTGTAGTGGCCGAGAACGATCTCATCGACCTGTTCGGCGGTAATGCCCGCATCGACCAGCGCGTCCGTCGCCACGCGGACGATCAGGCTCTCGATGGTTTCGGCATCCTGCTTGCCGAACGGCGTGTGGGCCCAGCCGACGATTGCAGCGCTCATGACGACCTCTCAGAGTAATGTGCAGTTACACTTATCTGCGCCCGACCACGGTATCGTTCAAGCCGGAAACAGCGCAATCCGGCCGTGCGCAGAAAGGGGGACTGCCCGTGAAGCCCCGCTCGTAGCGATATAGCGCGTTGCCGGCCGCGAGGGGAGAGGATGAGCCTGTTCGCGCACTCTGCGTCGGCTCTCTGTACAGCGCTGGAGACCGTGCTGGGCTTGCCTGGTCGATCTTTCCGCGCCCACCTGTGCCCGCGGCACCTCCAACTGACGGCTTACATTTTCTCGCCGGGCAGCTGGCTCGCTTGTTTCACCCAGGCGGCGAACTGCGCCTCATCGAGTTCGCCCTCATGGATATCGAGATAGCGCACCTCCTTCTGTTTGGACGCGCCGGGCGGAACAGGGCTCAGCGATGCGCCGCGGAAGAACGCAACTTTGACGTATGTCGTGAGGCAATGAAAGCCGAGGAACCAGCCTTGGTCCTGCTCCCCGACACCATAGAAGGGCGAATTCCATTTGACCGCCTTGCGCGCGCCGGGAACGGTGCGCTCGATGATGGCATCGAGGCGGCGTCCGACATCGCTTTTCCAGCCCGGCATGGCCGCGATATAGGCCTGCACGGGGGCCGCACCATATCCCTTGGCAATCTGGGGATTGCCACCCGAAAGAAGGACGACCTCGCCCAGCTGCGCCTTCAACGCCGATTTGCGCGGCTTGGTCCGCTTCTCGGCAACCGGTTCGGCGACCTCGTTCTCCGTGGCCTGCTCCGGCTTCCCGGACATCCCGGTCATCATCTTCACCGCTGTCTGGCGGTGCGTCGGCCGCCGCCCCATGTCGCGACATAGGGCAGCACGAACATGTAGAGACCGGTCGGCAGAAGCACGAAGAGCGGGAACAGCGGCAGGAAATACACCCACTCGGCAGGCTGCTTGCCAAGGCCCAAGGCGATGAAGATCGCGATGACGACCACCGTAAAGATAATCGACATCCAGCGATGGATCTGCCGAATCCAGTCGTTCCAGTTCATTGGGACCTCCTCTGAAGGCATGGTGCAGCGGATCGGGCGACGCAGAATTCAGTCGGTCCGCGCCATGACCTCTTCCAGATTTCCAAAGAACCGCGGCCAGCCAGCCATCGCTCCCCGGTAATACGGCTGCTGGTCGGGCCTGAACCCCGTCTGTTCCATACGCAGAAAGGTTCCGGTGCTCGTAGGGGTGAGCGTCCAGGTGACGATGCTCTCTAGATCCTTGGTGTTCCACGTGTAGGTCAGCGTCTTGTGCGGCTCGATCGCCTGTATTTGACACTCGACGACGCCCCAGTCCGCGCTGAGATTGAACCGGTGCCCCACATCTGGCTTGAAGTTGTTCTTCATCAGCCACTCCTCGATGAGATGCGGCTGCGTGAGCGCGCGCCAGAGCTTTTCCGGCGGATGCGCTATCTCACGCTCGACAACGACCGAGAGCGTTTCGGTCGACGTTTCGTTCATTGGTCCATCCTCTTCAGCAGGTCTTCGAGGTCGTCGAATTTACTGTGCCAGAACCCGGCCATTTGGTTCGTCCAGTCGATCAGTGGGCCCAGGGCGCCGATTTGCGCGCTATAATGCGTCTGCCGCCCTTCATGACGATCCCGCACCAACCCGGCCTGCTTCAGAATGCCGAGATGCTTTGAAACCGCCGGTTGCGAGATCCCGGCTTGAGCGGTCAGTGCCCCGACTGTCTGCTCACCTTCGCGACACAGCCGTTCGAAAATGCCCCGCCGCGTCGGATCGGCGAGCGTCCTGAAGAGCGCGTCGTGCGTGTTCAGCATCGAAACCCATAACTCGTTAGCTATTGATTTTGACTCATAACCGCCGAGATATGTGTAGGTCAAGCGGGGTGCTATCGCAGTGCCATGATCCTGGCCACAGCAACCACCGGACATGTCGCACGGAAAGGTAGCCTCGCCTCCGGTTGCGGCGAGACTGTTCATCGATCAGTCAGCACATATCGGCGTTGGGGCGAACCTGTCAGACACCCAAGATCGGCCCTGTCCGCAAGATGGTCGCCCAAGCGCTCGCGTGGAGCAGCAGCCGGCTAAATCGCCAGCATCAGGAGCAGGCCGACACCGAAGACGATCATCGCCATTCCCAGCAGTTCGCGCCGCGTCGTACCTTCCGAGAACATCTTGCGCGAGGCGATCTGCGCCAGCGGCACCTCGATCAGAGCCAGGGTCCGGACATTGGCCGCCGTCGTCAGCGAGAAGCCGATGAACCAGAACTGCGAAGCCGCCGCACCAAGGAAACCCGCCGTCAGCGAGCGGCGCCAGTTCTTCAGGCTCAGGACCAGCGCCTTGCGGTTGGCGATCAGCATGTAGAGCGTCAGGATCAGCGTCTGCAGGCCCAGCCCCAGGGCCAGGGTCGTCGTCGCCCGGATCAGGAAATCGCCATCCGGCAGCGACTGGATCGCGCCACGATAGCCGATGGCCGACAGCGCGAAGCAGGCGCCCGAACCGATGCCGAGCAGCGCGGGACGCAGGCCCGCCCGGCTCAGCTTCTCGCCCGGCTTCCAGGAGACCAGGACGACACCCGCTGTTGCGATCACGATCGCTGCGAATTTCGCCGGGCTCAGCGCATCCCCGAGCAGCAGCGCTCCAAAGATCGCCACCTGGACCGGCTCCGTCTTGGTATAGGCGGTGGTCACGGCGAAGGAGCGCTCTCTCATCGCCGCCAGCATCAGGGCCGTGGCCGCGATCTGGGTCAGCGCCCCCCAGCTCGTGATGCCGAGCGTCGCAAGGCTGATCTGCGGCGGCAGACGCCCCAGGCCGAGGCAGACGAGGAGCAGAAACAGCAATGCGAAGGGCAGGCCGAACAGGAAGCGCACCTGCGTCGCGCCGACGACGCCAATCACCTCCGTCAGCGAGCGCTGGGTGAGGTTGCGCGCTGTCTGCAGCAGCGAGGCGACGATCGTGGCCGGGATCCAGAAGAGGGTAAAGCTCACGCGGGCATCCCGGACTGAAACTGTGACCAAGGCTTTAGGGCCGCCCGACATGACTAGGCAAATCGCTCCGCTGGGGGTAGGTATGCGTCCATGGGCGGGCTGATCAGTCGCGCCGTCTCGAAAATGCCGCACGCGTCGCGTTGAACCCTGCGCCTTCAACCCTCGTCCAGACAGGTTCAAGACCCGCCCGATGAACGTTCCCCGCCTCGCTGTTCTCGCCCTTGCCCTGTCCGTCAGCGCTCCGGCCCTCGCCGGCACGAGTCTGGTGGTCGATGCGTCCAGCGGCGCTGTTCTCTCCAGCGAGAATGCCAGCCAGGCCTGGCACCCGGCCTCGACCACGAAGATGATGACCGCCTATCTGGCGCTCAAGGCGGTGCGGGCCGGCAAGCTCGGGCTTGAAACGGCCATCCCCGCCTCGAAGCGGGCGGCGAGCCAGCCGCGCGTCAAGGTCTATATCCGCGCCGGGCAGGAGGTCACGCTCGACAACGCCCTGCGCATCATGATGGTGAAATCGGCCAACGACATCGCCTATGTCATCGCCGAGGGCGTCGGCGGCGATGTCGAGACCTTTGTCGGAATGATGAACGCCGAAGCCCAACGGCTCGGCATGAATGATACGGTCTTCACCAACCCGAATGGCTGGCATGATCCCAACCAGCAGGTCAGCGCCCGCGACCTCGCGGTTCTCGCCATGGCGCTGATGCGCGAGTTCCCGGACTATTCCGATTATTGGAACACCGGCTCGGTTCAGCTCGGCAAGCAGGTTCTGCAGAACACGAACGGCCTCGTTGGCCGCTATTCCGGCATCGCCGGCATGAAGACCGGTTTCGTCTGCGCCTCGGGCTTCAACGTCGTGGCAACAGCTACGCGCGGCGGCCGAACGCTCATCGCGGTCGTGCTGGGTGCGCTGTCGGCGTCCGAACGTACCGTCAAGGCGGCGCAGCTGCTCGATGACGGCTTCTCGAAATGGGGAGGCTCAGGCTACACCCTCGCCAGCCTGCCCTCCGGCAATGGTGGACGCGCCAGCAACATCTGCGACGAGGTTCGCCGCAGAGGCGGCGGCGTAGCGTTGGCGGACGACTCCGACGTGTCCGGTCCCATCGCCGCCAATGCCGCATCCGGGAGCGGCAATGACAACGCCATGAGCGAGCGCTTCGGCGGGCCGCAGCCGCAGGCCCGCGCAACCGGCGCCCTGCTGACCCGCACACCTTCCGGCCGGATTGTCCTGGGGCCGCGCGCGCCGATGACACCGGTACAGGTCTCCTTCGGCCGCACGCCGGGGTCTGCTTCGGCCCCGCTGGCGGCCAACGTCACGGCGCGGCCCGACACGCAGTTCGCTCGCGGCGGCGCCCCGGTCATTACACCCGGAGCCCCCGTTACCGCCGGAGTGACGGCTGGCCCTGCGACCCGCACGGCCTCGAGCAATGGCGCGATTCCGCGCGGGACGACGGCCTTCGCTCCGAGCAGCGAGGATGTCCAGCCTGCATCGAACGCCTTCCAGAGCGGCCCGATGAAGCTGCAGGGCGCGATCCGTCCTGGTGCGGCTGCCGCGTCCAGCCTGCGCCCAGGCTCGGCCGCGGGCATCAAGCAGGCTGCCCGCCCGCCGGCAAGGCCGGCCCCCGCCAAGCCCGATGCGACGGCGAAAGCCAAGCCGGAAGCGGCGGCCAAGGCCAAGGCAAAGACCAAGCCCGGCCAGGGCGAACCCAAGGCTCAGCCGGCCCGCACGGACGCTGCGAAGCCCCCCGTCAAGCCGAAGGCCAAAGTGAACGACGACGCCTGAGTCCTGGAGGGTGCGCGCCGAGACCGCCCGCACCGCCAGTCGACACGGCATCGCCCTGGCGCTTGCCTCGGCTGCCGCCTATGGCAGCAACATCGTCTCGGCCCAGCTCGCGGGCCAGGTCGGTCTGAGCGGGCCGCTGCTGGTCTTTTACCGGGTCTTCATCATGCTTGCGCTGGTGACAGGTGCCGCCTGGCTCCTGCGGGCGAACTTCCAGGTTCCGCGCGACCAATACCGGGCGCTGCTTGCCTTCGGCCTGACCAGCGCTCTCGTCGGCTCGGCCTACCTGTCCTCGGTCGCCTTCCTGCCCGTGACCGTTGCCGCCGTCATCTTCTACACCTACCCGGTCATCATCGTCCTGGCTGAGCCGCTGCTGACGCCTGCGCGTTTCAGCATTGACCGGCTTGCAGTGGCGCTTGCCGCCTTTCTCGGCGTCGGCATGGTCGTCGGGCCCGATCTGCATGGGCTCGATCCGCGCGGGCTTGCGCTGGCGCTCGCAGCCAGCCTTGCGGCCGCGGCACAGTTTTTCGCCGGCTCGGCCTGCGCCGCGACGCCGCTCGCGCCAAAACTGTTCTGGTCGCATCTGCTCATCCTGCCGGTGACGGCGGGCATCCTCGCTTTCGTTGGCGGCTTTGCACCTCCGAGTGCGCTCGCCCTGGCACCGATGGCCGTCGCCATCACCATTGGCGGCTATCTCGTCGGCTTCCTGTTCCAGGTGATGGCATTGGCCCGTGTCGCGCCAGGCCCGGCCGCCCTCACCTTCTGTGCCGAGCCGGTCTTTGCCGTCGGCATCGCCGCCGTGATGCTCGGCGAGCGGGTCGGGGCGCTGCAATATGCGGGAGGCGCCCTTGTCGTCGTCGCGATCATGGCTAATGTAATATTGGAACAAAATCGGGCGCGACGCGTGCCCGCCCTCAGCCTTGATCGATGATGCCCGACATGACCGGTAGCGACCAGAGACCCATCCCGATCCCGCTGACCTTGCTCACCGGTTTCCTTGGAGCCGGCAAGACGACCCTGCTCAACCGGTTGCTCAAGGACCCCGCGCTTGCCGATACCCTCGTGATCGTCAACGAATTCGGCGAGATCGGGCTCGACCATCTGATGATCGAGGGTGTCGAGGAGAACATGGTTCTGCTCGCCTCCGGCTGCCTCTGCTGCACCATCCGCGATGACCTCATCGTCACGCTGGAAGACCTCTTGCGCCGCCGCGACAACAATCGCATCGCGCCGTTCAAACGCGTGGTGATCGAGACTACGGGCCTTGCCGACCCGGCGCCGATCCTCAATGTCCTGATCAACCACCCCTATCTCGCCATGCGCTTCAGGCTCGACGGCGTCGTCACGCTGGTCGATGCCGTCAACGGCATGGCGACGCTCGACGCCCATGAGGAAGCGCGCAAACAGGTGGTCGCGGCCGACAGGATCGTGCTGACCAAGGCGGATCTGGTCGCGGATCGCCAGGAGGTTGAGCGACTGCGCCGGCGACTCCTGGCGCTCAATCCCGGGATCACCCTTCTCGCGCCGGATGCGTCGGCTGCGGACCTGATCAGCGCCGGCCTCTACGACCTTGCCGACAGGCCCCAGGCCCTGCGGGACTGGCTTGCGGTCGAGGCTCTGGCGGCCGGCTCAGGCGGCCATCACCATCACGATCATCATGCCCAGGAACACGAACACGAACACGGGCATGACCATCATCATCATGATATGAACAGGCATGACGAGAGCATTCGTGCCTTTTCGCTGACATCAGATGCTCCGATCAACCTGGCAACCTTCGAGCTGTTCTGGACCTTGCTGCGCTCGACCCACGGGGCGAAGCTCCTGCGTCTGAAGGGGCTCGTCGCCATCGCCGAACATCCCGGCCAGCCGCTGCTGGTCCATGCGGTCCAGCAGATCCTGCATCCCCCGATCGTGCTCGGCAGTTGGCCTGATGCCGACCAACGCTCGCGCCTGGTCCTCATCGTCAAGGACCTCGACGAGGCGATGGTGCAGCGCCTCTGGGCTGCTTTCCTCGGTCAGGCTTCGGCGACGCTTACGCCTCCGCGCGCAACAGCCGCCGGATGATCTTGCCGGTCGTCGTCAGCGGCAATTCCTCGCGGAAGGCAATCTCGCGCGGATACTCATGCGCCGAGAGTCGCTCGCGTACGAAGCGCTGAAGTTCGCCGGCCAGATCGGGCGAAGGCGCGAAGCCGGCATTCGGCACGACGAAGGCCTTGACGATCTCGGTCCGGAGCTCGTCCGGCTTGCCGACGACCGCAGCCAGCGAAACCGCCGGATGCTTCAGCAGGCAGTCCTCGATCTCCCCCGGCCCGATCCGATACCCTGATGAGGTGATGACATCGTCGTCACGGCCGACGAAGCGGACATAACCATCGGCATCGCGCACGGCCTGGTCGCCGGTGGTCATCCAGTCGCCGATGAACTTGTCGACCGTCGCCTCCGGCCGGCGCCAATAGCCGAGGAACATCACCGGGTTCGGCCGCCGGATGGCAATCTGCCCTTCCTCGTTCGGCGCGCATTCCGAGCCATCGGGCCGGATGATCGCGACCTCGTGGCCGGGCGTCGGCTTGCCGATGAAGCCCGGCCGGCTGACACCGATCGTCGCGCAGGACGACAGCACGAGATTGCACTCGGTCTGGCCATAGGCCTCGTTGATCGTCAGCCCCAGCGCCTCGCGCCCCCAGTTCAGCGTCTCGGCCCCAAGCGCTTCGCCAGCGGCCGCGACCGTGCGCAGCTTCAGGTCAAAGTGCTCGCGCGGCTTGTCCACACTGCGCAGCATCCGGAGCGCTGTCGGCGGAATGAAGGCATTGCGGATGCCGAGATCGGCCATCAGCCGAAAGGCATCTTCGGGGTCGAAGCGGGTATGCGCGCGCGCCACGACCGGAACGCCGAAATGCAGCGCCGGCAGCAGCATGTTGAGCAGACCGCCGGCCCAGGCCCAGTCGGCCGGCGTCCATGCAAGGTCGCCTGGCATCGGCAGGAACTCGTGCACCATCTGCACACCAGGCAGGTGCCCCGGCAGAACCCTGTGGCCGTGCAGCGCACCCTTCGGGTTGCCCGTGGTGCCGGAGGTGTAGATCATCAGGGCCGGATCGTCGGGCCCGGTGTCCGCGACCGAGAAACCCTCGCTCGCATCCGCCAGCAGCTGCCCCCAGTCCTCGGCGCCCGCCCAGGCGCCATCCGTGGACACCATCAGGTCGAGATCGGGCAGCGGCTCGGCAATCTGCCGAACCTTCATCAAGCCCGCTGCATTGGTGATGAGCGCGCTCGCGCCGGAATCGCGCAGGCGGTAGGCCAGCGCATCGACCCCGAAGAGCGCGGCCAGCGGCACCGCGATGGCGCCCAACTTATAGGCGGCGAGATGTGCGGTGAGCACGGCCTCTCCCTGCGGCAGCAGGATCGCGACCCGATCTCCGACGCCGACGCCGCGCATCGACAGCGCCGTCGCCAGTCGGTTCGATTGCGATCGCAGGCGGCCGAAGCTGACCGGCGTTACCGTCCAGTGAGGCGAGACCTCGAGAATGGCCGGACGGTCGGGCTCCCGTGCGGCCCAGCGATCACAGACATCGACAGCAATGTTGTAGCGCTCTGGAATCCGCCACTGGAAGGTCTCGCGCAGGCGGCCGTAATCGCGCAAATCGGGAAGCATGAAAGATTGAGGGTCCGGCGTTGATGGCGCGGCACGATAGGCAGCGCTCGCCGCGCTGTCACCTTGGCGCTAGGTCAGGTCCGGTCTGCACGTTGCTCAGTCGTTCGCCATCTGCGAACGCCGGGCCCAGCCCGTCATGCGCCGCTCCACAAGATCGACGATGGCGACGAGAAGCACGCCGAGGACCGCAAGCACGATCAGCGCCGCAAAGATCAGCGGCACGTTGAAATCAGCCGAAGCGCGGGTGATCAGGTTGCCGATGCCGAGATTGGACGCATTCTGCTCGCCGATCACCGAGCCGACATAGGCGAGCGTGATCGAAACCTTCAGCGCCCCGAAAAAATAGGGCAGCGCGCGTGGAATCCCGACCTTGGTCATGATGTCGTAGCGGCTGGCGCCCAGTGCCTTCAGCACATCCTCGGTCTCGGGCTCGATCGTGGCCAGCCCGGTCGCGACATTGACGACGATCGGGAAGAACGAAATCACGAAAGCGGTCAGCACCGGCGGCTGCCAGCCGACCCCGAACCAGATCACCAGGATCGGCACGACAGCGACCTTGGGAATCGAGTTGAAGCCGACAAGCAGCGGGTTCAGGCCCGCATAAATCAACCGCGACGAACCGACGAGCAGGCCGAGCGCCAGACCGAACACGATCGAGAGCACAAAGCCGGCCGTGGTCATCCAAAGCGTGTGAAAGGCGTTGGTGTAGAGCGGCTTTTGATACTGCACCAGCGCAGTCCAGATCGCGGAGGGCGGCGGCAGGATGAAGGAGGAGATCGCGAAGGCGCGGCAGGCGATCTCCCAGATCGCGAAGAAGCCAAGCGTGAACAGATAGGGCGCGAGCCTCAGCCAGAGCGAGCGCTTCATGCCGCCTCCCGCGCCGTGCGGATATGGCCGCGCAACTCATGCACGACCGACGCGAATTCAGGCGTATAGGTGATGTCGAGATCGCGCGGGCGCGGGAAGTCGATCTCGCGCTCGGCGATGATCCGCCCCGGTCGGGCCGACATGCAGAACACCCGGTCGGCCAGGAAGACGGCCTCGCGCAGATCATGCGTCACCAGGATCACGGTGATGCCGCGCTCGGCATGAAGATCGCGGATCACGCACCAGAGCTCTTCGCGCGTAAAGGCATCGAGCGCACCGAAGGGCTCGTCCAGCATCAGGAGCTTCGGCTCATGGATCAGCGAGCGACACAGCGAGGCGCGCTGCTGCATCCCCCCCGACAGCTGCCAGGGGAATTTCTGGCCCATGCCCTCGAGCCCGACCTTGGCGAGCAGAGCCTCGGCCCGGGCGACATAATCCGACTTGTTGGCGCGCAAGCGCGAACGATGCGGCTCGACGATCTCGAGCGGCAGCAACAGGTTCCGTAATGTCGTACGCCAGGGCAGCATCACCGGATTCTGGAAAGCCATGCCGGTGATCTTGATCGGCTGCGTCACCTCCTGCCCGGCGACGATGACCGTGCCGCGTCTGGGCCGCTGCAGGCCGGTCGCGAGCTTCATCATCGTGGACTTGCCGCAGCCGGAGGGGCCGACGATCGCCGCGAACTCACCCTCCCGGATCTTCAGCGAAAGCCCGTCGACGGCGGGAGCACTTTCGCCTCCGCCGTAGACATGGGTGACGTCGTGGAGTTCGACGAAGGCGCTCAAGCGCGAACCTGCAAGGTCGAGCGCATCAGAACTTCCGCTCGGCCACAGGCGGCAGGTAGCTGTCATCGAAAGCCGCCCCGGCCTTCGTCTTGTCCTTGAACGTGAAGGTCAGCCCGATCTGGTCGAGCGCCCGCTCCCAGCGCGCCTTGTCGATACCGCCAAAGCCATCGGCCTTGACCGCTGGCGTCATGACATTCTGGGCGATCGTCATCTTGAGGCGCTCGACCTCGACCTCGAGCTTGGCGACATCGTTGCGCTGGATCACGAGCTTGCCGCCGAGTTCCGGGTCGGCCACCGTGTCGCGAACGCCCTTGGTGATCGCCCGGAGCAGCGCGCGCACGGCCTCGGGTTTTTCAGCCGCGAATTTCGGGGAGACCATCACGACATTGCCGTAGAGCTCGACGCCGTAATCCGACATCAGCATGGTGACGATGTCGTCGACGGGCACGCCGCGTGATTTCAGGTTGATATAGGAGGAGTTCGCGAAGCCGAACACCGCGTCGACCTCGCCTGAGGCCAACATCGGCTCACGCACGGGGAAGCCGACATTCTCCATCCGCATCTTGCTGTCGTCGAGCTTGTTGACGGTCTTGAAGATCGGCCATTGCGCAAAGGCCGCGTCCGCCGCCGGCGCGCCGAATTTCTTGCCCTCGAGGCTCTTCACGTCGGCGCTGATGCCACGGCTCTTGCGGCCGACGATCGAGAAGGGCGGCCGGTCATAGACCATCATCACCGCCTTCAGATCGACGCTGGGATTCTCGTCGCGGAACCGGATCAGCGAATTCACGTCGCCGAAGCCGGCATCGTAGGTGCCGGACGCCACCCGCGGGATCGCTTCGCGCGAGCCGTTGCCCGTGTCGATCGTGACGTCGAGGCCCTCGGCTTTGAAATAGCCCTTCTCCTGCGCCATCAGAAACAGCGCAGCCGGGCCTTCGAAGCGCCAGTCGAGCGTGAAGCGAACGGCGGTCTGAGCGAAAGCGGTACCCGCGCCGGTCAGGCAGGCTGCGGCGAGCCCCAGGGCGCCCAGCGCACGGCTCATCCCGCGCCGGGAGAGCATCGTGGGGCGGAACGGGTTCGTCGACATCGGCAGCTCCGGATCATCGCATGCAGGCAGGTCGGGAAGACCTTTGAACGGAACGCGACCCAGCAAATCCCATGCCGTCGCGTCCTATGCTCAAACTGGCCGAATACAAAACAAGGTCAAGCGCATAGCGCCGAAAATGCATGCACTGCGCCTAAAATATAACGCGACGTCACCAGGCCTGGCCGCGATCGGCTAGAGTGGCAGCGCTCCGTCGGTCTTGACCTCTTCCATCACGGCATAGGTTCGCGTCTCGCGCACTGCCGGCAGCGCCAGCAGCACTTCGCCGAGAAAACGGCGATAGGCGTTCATATCGGCCACCCGCGTCTTCACGAGATAGTCGAATCCGCCGGCAACCATGTGGCATTCCAGCACTTCGGGCGCCCGCTTCACCGCCGTTGCGAAACGCTCGAAGGCGTCGGGCGTCGTCTTGTCGAGATAGACCTCGACGAAGACCAGCAGATGCAGCCCGAGCTTCAGCGGATCGAGCGTCGCGCGATAGCCTGTGATGTAGCCTTCACGCGAGAGGCGCTTCAGTCGCTCGCCGGTCGCTGTCGGCGACAGGCCGACCTTTTCAGCCAGTTCGACGCCGGCAATGCGTCCGTCGGATTGCAGCATCGCGAGGATCCGCCGGTCGGTTCGATCAAGCACGGGATTATTCTCTGCAAATTCCAAAATACTCGAAGATAGATAAAGCCATAAGCAGAAAATGACCATTGATATCCGGCCACACAAGCGTGATCCTTGAAATCATCCCGTCATTCATTCGGAATCGCTCCATGGCCGCTCCTGCCCCCCGTCCGGTCGCCACGTCTGCTCGCTACGCCTTCCGGGCCCCCTATGCCGAAGACGATGCGACGATTGCGGCACGGTTGCTTGCCGGCGCCAGGCGCGAACCGGCGGCCAAGGCGAGAATCGACCAGCGCGCGACCGGGCTGATCGAGGCCATCCGAACCCGCAAGGTCGGCCTGGGTGGCATCGAAGAACTCCTGCGCGAGTACTCACTCTCGACCAAGGAGGGGCTTGCGCTGATGGTTCTGGCCGAAGCGCTGCTGCGCGTGCCGGATTCCACGACCGCCGACCAGTTGATCGAGGACAAGCTGGGCCAGGGTGATTTCGCCCATCACGAATCCAAGTCGGATGCTTTCCTGATCTCGGCTTCGTCCTGGGCGCTTGGCATCACTGCCCGCATCATCCAGCCGGGCGAGACACCGACCAGCATCATCGGCAACCTGTCGAAGCGCCTCGGACTGCCGGCCGTCCGCACCGCCACCCGCCAGGCAATGCGTGTCATGGGCAATCATTTCGTGCTCGGCCAGACCATCGAGGAGGCACTGAAGCGCGCTCGCTCGGGCAGCGGCAAGCTCTATCGCTATTCCTTCGACATGCTCGGCGAAGGCGCACGCACCCAGGCCGATGCCGACCGCTACTTCGCCTCTTACGCCGCCGCCATCGACGCGATCGGCCGCTCGGCCGGCAATGAGCCTCTGCCGAACCGGCCTGGCATCTCGGTCAAGCTCTCGGCCCTGCATCCGCGCTATGACGCCACCAGTCACGAGCGCGTGCTGAGCGAACTCGTGCCCAAGGTCATCAAGCTGGCCCAGCAGGCCAAGGGCTACGACCTGAATTTCACGATCGACGCTGAGGAAGCCGACAGGCTGGAACTCTCGCTCGACGTCATTGATGCGGTGACGGCCGATCCGTCGCTCGCCGGCTGGGACGGTTTCGGCCTCGCGATCCAGGCCTACCAGAAGCGCGCCTCGGCGGTGATCGACCATATCGCGGCCCTGGCCGAGCGACACAACCGCCGCATGATGGTGCGCCTGGTCAAGGGCGCCTACTGGGATACCGAGCTGAAGCGCGCCCAGGAGCGCGGCCTTTCCGACTACCCCGTGTTCAGCCGAAAGGCGATGACCGACCTCAACTACGAGGCCTGCGCCGCGCAGCTGCTGGCCTTGCGTCCACGCATCATTCCGCAATTTGCCACCCACAACGCATTGACGGTCGCAGCGGTCGCCGAGATGGCGGGTGGCTCCCAGGGCTTCGAGTTCCAGCGCCTGCACGGCATGGGCGAGGCGCTCTACGAGAAGCTGCTCCAGGAGGATTCCGGCTTCGCCTGCCGCACCTACGCCCCGGTCGGCGGCCATCAGGATCTGCTCGCCTATCTCGTGCGTCGCCTGCTCGAGAACGGTGCGAACTCCTCCTTCGTCAGCGTGTCCGGCGACCCTGACGTGCCGGTCGCACAGTTGCTCGTGCCACCTGCCGACATCATCGGCACCTCGGCGGCGGCTCGCCATCGCCGCATTCCGCTTCCCGCCGACATGTTTGGCGCCTCGCGCAAGAACTCGGCCGGCGTCGAGCTTGGGCATGAGGCCAGCCTCGCCGCGCTTCAGTCGGAGATCGGCAAGGCAGCAGCCAAGCCGTTCCCCGAGGCGACGGTGATCATCGACGGCAAGCCGGCCGGTGGCGTCTCCCGCCCCGTCCTGTCCCCGATCGATGCCCGGCAGGTCGGGACCGTCCTGGAAGCCGATGATGCCCTGGCCGATCGCGCCATCGAGGCAGCCCAGGCCGGCTTCACCAACTGGAACCGCACCCCGGCCCGGACGCGCGCCGCCGCCCTGCGCAAGGCTGCAGACCTGATGGAGGAACGCCGCGGCCTGCTGCTCGCGCTGCTCCAGGCCGAAGCCGGCAAGACGCTTGACGATGCCATTTCCGAGGTGCGCGAGGCCGTCGATTTCTGCCGTTACTACGCGGCCGAAGCAGAAGCGCATTTCGCCACGCCGCAGGTGCTGCCCGGCCCGACGGGTGAGGAGAACCGCCTCATCCTGCGCGGACGCGGGCCGTTCGTCTGCATCGCGCCCTGGAATTTCCCGCTGGCCATCTTCTCGGGCCAGGTCGTTGCGGCGCTCGTCGCCGGCAATAGCGTCGTCGCCAAGCCGGCCCCGCAGACGCCACTGATCGCCGCCGTGACCGTCCGCCTGCTCCATGATGCCGGCATTCCCGCCTCCGCCCTGCATCTCGTGCCGGGAGACGGCAAGGTCGGCGCCCGACTCGTCGCTCATCCCGCCGTGGCCGGCGTCGCCTTCACCGGCTCGACGGCAACGGCGCGCGCCATCAACCGGACGCTCGCCGCCAAGGACGGGCCGATCGTCCCGTTGATCGCCGAGACCGGCGGCCTCAACGCCATGATCGTCGATGCGACCGCCCTGCCGGAGCAGGTCGCCGACGACGTCGTGATGTCGGCCTTCCGCTCGGCCGGGCAGCGCTGCTCGGCGCTGCGCCTCCTGGTGGTGCAGGAGGATGTCGCCGACAAGATCCTCGAGATGATCGTCGGTGCCGGGAAGGAGCTGAAGCTCGGCGATCCGCGCGCCATCGACGTTCATGTCGGTCCGGTGATCGATGCCGCCGCCAAGAGCCGGCTCGACAATCATGTCGCTGCGATGCGCGCCCAGGGCCGGGTCGAATGGGCCGGCAGCACGCCGGCGCTCGGCGGCACCTTTGTCGCACCGCATATCGTCAAGCTCGACGGCATTTCCGACCTCACCCAGGAGCATTTCGGCCCCATCCTGCATGTCGTGCGCTGGAAGGCCGGGGAGCTCGACAAGGTCATCGAGCAGATCGAGGCCACCGGGTATGGACTGACGCTCGGCGTGCATTCACGCATCGAGACCACGGTCGAGCGGGTCGCCGAGCGGCTCTCTACCGGCAATGTCTATATCAACCGCAACATCATCGGCGCCGTCGTCGGCGTGCAGCCCTTTGGCGGCCACGGCCTGTCCGGCACCGGCCCCAAGGCTGGCGGCCCGCATTATCTCGCCCGTTTCGCGACGGAGCAGACGGTCACGGTCAACACGGCCGCGGCTGGCGGCAATGCCAGCTTGATCGCAATGGGCGAATGAGGGAAGCAGGGCCGATGGACAAACCCTATCGGCCCAATGTCGGCATCGCTCTCTTCAATGCACAGGGGCTGGTCTTTGCCGGACGCTCATGGAGCGACGGCCCGGAGATCGTCCACGCCGGGCGTGACTGGCAGATGCCGCAGGGCGGCATCGATCCGGCGGAGGAGATCGTCGCAGCGGCGCGACGCGAGCTGGCCGAGGAAACCGGCATCAGCGAGGCCGCACTTCTGGGCGTCACCGCGGAGTGGTGGCGCTACGACTTCCCGCCCTATGACGGGCCGCCGCATCGGCTCGATCGTTTCGCGGGGCAGGAGCAGCGCTGGGTCGCGTTCCGCTTTACCGGCAACGAGTCAGCGATCGATATCGGCCGCCCGAACGGGGCTTCCCCGCCGGAATTCACCGAATGGGCTTGGTTGCCGCTGGCCGAGATGCCCGCGCGCGTGACGCCGTTCAAGCGCCCGACCTATGAGCGCGTGGTAGAGGCCTTCGGCCATTTCGCCAGCCCGGCGTGACCTCGGGACGCAGCAGGCAAGAAAAAGGGCCGCTCGCGCGGCCCCAATGTCATCTCAGGATACGCGATCTCACGCAGCCTTGCGCTCCTGGAACATGCCCTTGAACTCCTGGAGCTGGATCAACAGCTCCTGCAGGCGGCGCTGTTCGTCCTCGTTCGGGGCTGCCGCGAGGCGGGTCTCAGCCGTCAGGATTTCCGCGTCGAGAACATCGTTGTCGACGTCCTCGATAAAGCGTGCCTGCTCGGCCAGGATCGTCAGCGCGGTCTGGTTGACCTCGACAATGCCGCCGCCGACAAAGAACTCCTTGCCGTTGCCGGGGCCGGTCTGAGCCAGGACGATACCCGGCTTCAGCGCGGCGACGATCGGCACGTGGCCGGCGAGAATGGTCATCTCGCCCTCGACCGACGGCACGATGACACTGACGACGTCGCCCGAGAACAGGATGTTCTCCGGCGAGACGAGTTCGAACTTGAAGGTGGCCATCAAGGGCTCTCCCGCTGCTTCAGTCATCCCGGCCGGAGCGCAGCGTGGAGCCGGGATCCAGGCCAAGGCCTGTGTCGTCGATGCTCGGGCGAGGCTCTCCGGGGCTGGCTCAACGCCACCCCGGACAGCCGTTGCCCCAGCGGATTACGCCGCTTCGGCAGCCAGGCGCTGGGCCTTCTCGACTGCTTCGTCGATCGAGCCGACCATGTAGAAGGCCGCCTCCGGGAGGTGGTCGTACTTGCCCTCGACCAGCCCCTTGAAGCCCTTGATGGTGTCCTCGAGCGCAACGAGCTTGCCGGGCGAGCCGGTGAAGACTTCGGCGACGAAGAAGGGCTGCGACAGGAAGCGCTCGATCTTGCGTGCGCGAGCGACGGCGAGCTTGTCCTCTTCCGAGAGCTCGTCCATGCCCAGGATCGCGATGATGTCCTGCAAGGCCTTGTAGCGCTGGAGGATCTGCTGGACCTGGCGGGCGATGTTGTAATGCTCGTCACCGACGATCGCGGCCGACAGCATACGCGAGGTCGAGTCGAGCGGGTCGACCGCCGGGTAGATGCCCTTTTCCGCGATCGAGCGCGAAAGCACGGTCGTGGCGTCCAAGTGGGCGAAGGAGGTGGCCGGCGCCGGGTCGGTCAGATCGTCCGCCGGCACGTAGATCGCCTGCACCGAGGTGATCGAGCCCTTGTTGGTGGTGGTGATGCGCTCCTGCAGGTTGCCCATGTCGGTCGCCAGCGTCGGCTGGTAGCCCACCGCGGACGGAATACGGCCGAGCAGCGCGGACACTTCCGAGCCGGCCTGCGTGAAGCGGAAGATGTTGTCGACGAAGAACAGCACGTCCTGGCCGCGGTCGCGGAAATCCTCGGCGACGGTCAGGCCCGAGAGAGCGACGCGCATGCGGGCGCCCGGGGGCTCGTTCATCTGGCCATAGACGAGGGCGCATTTGGAGCCTTCGCCGCCGCCCTTCTTGTTCACGCCCGACTCGATCATCTCGTGATAGAGGTCGTTACCCTCGCGGGTGCGCTCGCCGACGCCAGCGAACACCGAGTAACCGCCATGGGCCTTGGCGACGTTGTTGATCAGCTCCATGATCAGAACGGTCTTGCCGACGCCGGCGCCGCCGAACAGGCCGATCTTGCCGCCCTTCGCATAGGGAGCCAGCAGGTCGACGACCTTGATGCCGGTGACCAGGATCTGCGCTTCCGTCGCCTGCTCGGCATAGCTCGGCGCAGGCTGGTGGATGCCGCGAGTGGTGGAGGTCTTGATCGGGCCAGCCTCGTCGACCGGCTCGCCGATGACGTTCATGATGCGGCCGAGGCACTCGTCGCCAACCGGAACCGCGATCGGCGCGCCGGTGTCGCTGACTTCCTGGCCACGGACCAGACCTTCGCTCGAATCCATAGCGATGCAGCGCACGGTGTTCTCGCCGAGGTGCTGTGCAACCTCCAGAACCAGGCGATTGCCCAGGTTCGTGGTCTCGAGCGCGTTCAGGATCGCCGGCAGCTCGCCATCGAACTGCACGTCGACGACGGCGCCGATGACCTGAGCGACGCGGCCCGTACCGGTATTGGCGGACTTCTCGGTCTTGGTCTTGGTGGTCTTGGTTGCGGCTTTGGCCATGGTCGAACCTCGATGAGCGTTCAGCTTTACGGACAAGCCTGCGGGCTTAAGCGCCGCGCAGGCCCTTCAGGCGTTAGAGCGCTTCCGCGCCAGAGATGATTTCGATGAGTTCCTTGGTGATCATCGCCTGACGCGAGCGGTTGTAGAGCTGCGTCTGCTTCTTGATCATCTCACCGGCGTTACGCGTGGCGGAATCCATCGCCGACATGCGCGCGCCCTGCTCGGAGGCGGCATTCTCGAGAAGCGCCCGCAGCACCTGGACAGTCAGGTTGCGCGGCAGCAGAACGTCGAGAATTTCGCCCTCGTCGGGCTCGTACTCGTAGACAGCGTCGGTCGTCTTGGTCCCCGCCGGAATCTCGGCCGGAATGATGCGCTGGGCCGTCGGAATCTGCGAAATCACCGACCTGAACTTCGAGAAGAACAGCGTCGCAACATCGAACTCGCCAGCGTCGAAGCGTGCCAGGACCTTCTGCGCGATCGACTCGGCATTGACGAAGCCGACTTGCTTGAAGCCGCGCAGGTCGACCAGCTCGATGATGTCCTGCTCGAACTGCCGGCGCAGGATGTCATAGCCCTTCTTGCCGACGCAGATGATCTTGACCGTCTTGCCCTCGGCCTTCAGCGCCAGCGCCTTGTCACGCGCCAGACGCGCGATCGAGGAGTTGAAGGCGCCGCACAGGCCGCGCTCGGCCGTGCAGACGACGAGCAGATGGACCTTGTCCGAGCCCGTGCCGCCAATCAGCCTTGGAGCGCCGTCACCGGCGACACCGGCAGCCAGACTGGCAAGCACCGTCTCCATGCGCTCGGCATAGGGACGCGCCGCTTCCGCCGCGCTCTGGGCGCGGCGCAGCTTGGCAGCCGCGACCATCTGCATGGCCTTGGTGATCTTCTGCGTCGCCTTCACTGAGGCGATACGATTTCGCAGATCCTTCAATGAAGGCATCGACGATCCTCATATTGCCGGGGTGATGAGACCCCGGTCGACCTCAAGCGAACGACTTGGCGTAATCAGCGACGATCTCTTTCAGCTTCGCGGCACTCGCGTCCGAAAGATCCTTTGTGTCGCGGATTTCGTTGAGAAGGGCGATATGCTTGCCGCGCACCAGCGCGAGCAGGCCGTCCTCGAAAGCGCGAACCCTGTTGACCGGCAGCGGGTCGAGATAGCCATTCACGCCGGCATAGATCACGACCGTCTGCTCTTCCATCTTCAGCGGCGAGAACTGCCCCTGCTTCAGGAGCTCGGTCAGGCGGGCACCGCGATTCAGCAGGCGCTGCGTGACCGCATCGAGATCCGAACCGAACTGCGCGAAGGCAGCCATTTCGCGATACTGCGCGAGCTCGCCCTTGATCTTGCCTGCAACCTTCTTGGTCGCCTTGGTCTGCGCGGCCGAACCGACGCGCGAAACCGAGAGGCCGACGTTCACGGCCGGGCGAATGCCCTGGTAGAACAGGTCGGTCTCGAGGAAGATCTGACCGTCGGTGATCGAGATCACGTTGGTAGGAATGTAGGCCGACACGTCGTTGGCCTGGGTTTCGATGACCGGCAGCGCCGTCAGCGAGCCCTTGCCGGCCTCGTCGCCCATCTTGGCGGCGCGCTCGAGCAGGCGGGAGTGGAGATAGAACACGTCGCCCGGATAGGCCTCGCGGCCCGGCGGCCGGCGCAGCAGGAGCGACATCTGGCGGTAGGCGACGGCCTGCTTCGACAGATCGTCATAGATGATGACGGCGTGCATGCCGTTGTCGCGGAAATACTCGCCCATGGCGCAGCCGGCGAACGGAGCCAGGAACTGCATCGGGGCCGGATCGGAGGCGGTGGCCGCCACGACGATGGAGTATTCGAGCGCGCCGCGCTCCTCGAGCACCTTCACGAACTGCGCGACGGTGGAACGCTTCTGGCCGATGGCGACATAGACGCAGTAGAGCTTCTGGCTCTCGTCATTGCCTTCGTTCAGGGCCTTCTGGTTGAGGATCGTGTCGAGCGCCACGGCGGTCTTGCCGGTCTGGCGGTCGCCGATGATCAGCTCGCGCTGGCCACGGCCGATCGGGATCAGGGCGTCGATCGCCTTGAGGCCGGTCGCCATCGGCTCATGCACCGACTTGCGCGGAATGATGCCGGGCGCCTTCACGTCGACGCGCGAACGGGTCTTTGCCTTGATCGGGCCCTTACCGTCGATCGGGTTGCCGAGCGCGTCGACGACGCGGCCGAGCAGCTCCTTGCCGACCGGAACGTCCACGATCGCGCCGGTGCGCTTGACCGTCTGGCCTTCCTTGATCTCACGGTCGGAGCCGAAGATGACGACGCCGACATTGTCGCTCTCGAGGTTGAGCGCCATGCCGCGCACGCCGCTCTCGAACTCGACCATCTCACCGGCCTGAACCTTGTCGAGGCCGTAGACGCGGGCGATGCCGTCGCCGACGGAGAGAACCTGACCGACTTCGGTGACGGAGGCTTCCGACCCGAAATTGCTGATCTGAGCCTTCAGGATCGCGGAGATTTCAGCGGGGCGGATTTCCATCAGCCGACCTCTTTCATGGCAAGACGAATTGAATTGAGTTTGGTTTTCAGCGAGGCGTCGACCATCCGCGAGCCCATCTTGACGACGAGACCGCCAATGATGGCCGGATCGACCTTGATAGCGACGGCAACATCCTTGCCCGCCACATCCTTGAGCGTCGCGCGGATCTCGTCGAGGCGCTTGGCCGACGGCTCCTCGGCGACCGTGACTTCGGCACTGACGATGCCCTTGGCTTCGGCGACGAGCGCACGATAACCGCTGATCATGCCCGGCAGCGCGAACAGCCGGCGCTTGCTGGCGACGAAACCGATGAAATTGCCGGCGATACCGCCGATGCCCGCCTTGGCCAGCAGGGCGGTGATCGCAGAGACCTGCTCCTCGGCCGTGAAGACCGGGCTGCTGATCAGCCGCTTCAGATCGTCGCTCTCGGCGATCATCGCGCTGAATGCGTCGAGATCGGCCGAAACGGCGTCGATCGCACTGGCCTCCGAAGCCAGTTCGAATAACGCCGTGGCATAGCGCCCGGCTACGCCCGACACCAATGTCTGATCCTGCGATCCGCCTTCAGCCACGCTCACATCTCTCGTTCAATGGACTGCACCGGCGACCTTCCTGATGAAGGTGGAGTGCATCGTCCTGGCGCTGCGATGTTTCAGACAGACGAAAACCGCGCGAGTGCGCACCTTGCGTCCGAAATGTGGCGGTGCACTAACATGAGGCTTTGGGGGGCGCAATCCGTAGATCGCGATCAACGGGGCCGTTTTCCGCAGCCGGGCCCTGCACTCACAGGAAGCTTTGCGGGTCGACATCGACCTGAACCCGGACGGAACCCTTCGCTCGCGGAGCGTTCTTCAGCCAGGCACGCAGGTAATCCTGCAGATTGACCTCACGTGCCGTTTTCACGATCAAACGCATGCGATGCCGCCCCCGCAGCACGGCAAGAGGGGCTTCTGCGGGGCCCAGAACGGCGACTCCGTCCGGTGGCGCCGCACAGCGCGCCAGTGCGCGGGCATGATTTTCGGCCTCCGCCTGGCTCTTGGCGGAGACGATCAATCCGGCAAGACGTCCAAAGGGCGGCAGGCCGGCGGCCTCACGAGACGCCGCCTCTGCGGCATAAAACCGCTCCGGGTCGCCCGAGATCAGCGCCTTGAGCACCGGATGGCTGGGATCATGGGTCTGCAGCAGGGCCCGGCCTGGTTTCTCGCCCCGGCCTGCCCGCCCCGTCACTTGTCGCAGGACCTGGAAGGTTCGCTCGGCCGCGCGGGGATCGCCAGAGGTCAGGCCGAGATCGGCATCGACGACGCCGACCAGTGTCATCCCCGGAAAATTATGCCCCTTGGCGACGAGCTGCGTACCGATGACGATATCGAACTCCCCCTCCGCCACTGCCATCAGTTCCTGCTTCAGCCGTTCGGTACCGCCGGGAAAATCGCTTGAGAGTACGATCGAACGCGCATCGGGGAACAGCGTCGCGACCTCTTCCGCAAGCCGTTCGACACCGGGTCCGCAGGCCGCGAGGCTTTCCGGCGCATGACAGGCCGGGCATTCATGCGGCCGGCGTTCGACATGGCCGCAATGATGGCAGACTAGCGCGCGGCGAAAGCGATGATCGACCAGCCAGGCCGAGCAGTTCGGGCATTGGAACCGGTGACCGCAATCACGGCAGAGCGTCAGAGGCGCATAGCCGCGGCGGTTCAGGAACAGCAGCGACTGCTCCTTCGCCTCCAGATTGGTCGTGATGGCGTTGACGAGCGCGCCGGAAATCCAGCGCCCGCGTTCGGGCTTGTCGCGCTTGAGGTCAACCAGATCGAGCGTCGGCAATTCCCGCCCGCCAAAACGTTCCGGCAGTTTCAGATAGGCATAGCGCCCGCGCTCGGCATTGACGCGGGTTTCCAGCGAAGGCGTCGCAGAGGTGAGGATGACCGGCGCCTTCTCGATCATGCCGCGCACCACCGCCATGTCGCGGGCATGATAGCTGACGCCGTCCTCCTGCTTGTAGGCGGCCTCGTGCTCTTCATCGACGACGATCAGCCCGAGATCGCGGTAGGGCAGGAATAGGGCCGAGCGCGCGCCGGCCACCACTCTCGCCTCGCCGCTTGCGATCGCCGCCTGCAGCCGCTCCCGCCGCCGCCCCGAGACCGCCGAGTGCCAGAGCCCGGGCCGCACGCCAAACCGGGCCTCGAAGCGGTCGATGAACTGCGCCGTCAACGCGATTTCCGGCATCAGGATCAGGCTCTGGCGCCCGAGCCGGATCGCCTCCGCCACAGCTTCGAAATAGACCTCCGTCTTGCCCGATCCCGTGACGCCTTCGAGCAGGGTCACGCCGGAGCCCGCCGCCTTGACGGACGCAACCAGTGCCGTCGCCGCCTCGGCCTGTCCCGCCGACAGGGCCGGTCGCGCGTGATCCGGATCGGGAACGTCGACCACCTCACCACGTGGCAGCGCCTCGATGGCAAAGGTTCCCGCATCGACGAGCGAATCGATCACCGCGCCACTCACCGAGGCCGTCTCGGCCAGCGCCGATTTCGCGATCAGCAGGCCACCCTCCGCCGCCGCGATGGCACGCGCCCGGGCCGGCGTCATGCGCTGCGGCGGCCGCCCGACGAGTCGGACGCCCATCTTCGGTCGTTCCGGCGTATCATCGGGCGGCCGCCGCAGCGCAAGCGCCAGCACCGAACCCTTGGCCGCAAGCGTGTACCAGGCAACCCAGTCGACCAGCCTCATGAGGGCCGGATCCAGCGGCGGCATGTCCACCTTGGCGCTGACGCGCTTCAAGTTGCCGCCACGCCCCGAGCCCAGGCTCCAGACGACACCAATGGTTTCGCGCGGGCCCAGCGGCACCTGCACGATATCGCCGGGTTTAAGCGCGAGCCCGCCTGGAACCGCATAACTATAGGCCTGATCGAGCGCGAGTGGGATCAGCACGTCGACCGTGCCGCCTGTTTCGATGCCTGCCTCAACCTCGCTCATGCGCCCGTGTCTAGCATCGATTCGGTCCCTGTTAAGGCAGAGGCGTCATGCTCGACGCAGACCACACGGGACGCCGATGACCGATTTCGAGACCCTGCGCCAAAACTGGCTCGTCCATCTCGCGAGTGAGCGCCGTCTTTCACCCAAGACGCTCGAGGCCTATGGCCGCGATCTTGCGCAGTTCTCCACCTTTCTCGACGGCCATTTCGGCGGCAAGCCAACCCTCTCAGATCTGGCAGCGCTGAAGCCGCTCGACCTGCGCGCCTTTCTCGGGCAGCGTCGGCGCGACGGCGTCGGCAACCGCACTCTGATGCGCCAGCTTGCGTCGCTGCGCTCCTTTGCCCGCTTCGGAGAACGCTCCGGCAAGCTCACAGCCTCGGCCTTTGCCGCGACGCGCGGGCCCCGAATTGGAAAATCGCTGCCGCGGCCGCTTGATGCCAAGGCCGCGAAGGCCGTGACGCAAGCGGATATCCGCGCCGCCGAGGACCGTGAAACCTGGATCCTGGCACGGGACGCAGCCGTGCTCGCTCTGCTTTATGGCTGCGGCCTGCGCATCTCCGAGGCGCTCGCGCTGTCGCGCGCACAGGCACCAAGGAGCGCATCGGATACGCTGACCGTGATCGGCAAGGGCCAGAAGACCCGCATGGTGCCCGTTCTGCCGGTCGTGGTCACCGCGATCGAGGAGTATCTCTCGCTCTGCCCTTGGCGATTGCCGCCGGAGGGACCGCTCTTCCTCGGCGCCAAGGGTGGGCCGCTTTCGCCCCGCATCATCCAGCTCGCTGTCGAGGGTCTTCGCGGCGCGCTCGGCCTGCCCTCGTCTGCCACCCCGCATAGCCTGCGTCATTCCTTCGCGACACATCTGCTCGGTCGCGGCGGCGATTTGAGGGCCATCCAGGAACTGCTCGGGCACGCGTCTCTCTCGACGACGCAGATCTATACCCGCATCGATTCGGCCCGTCTGATGGCGGCTTATGATGCGGCCCATCCCCGCGCCCAACGATAAGAGCCCCGGGGCGAGCGAACCCTCTTGATTCCGCCACGGAACCCGGCCATTGCGCGCCGTCTCCGGGGGGAACCAGAATCACATGTCTTCGCCAGCAGCCGACGTCACCGAAACCGCCGCGAGCGGCAGCAACAAGCGCATCGCCCTGCTCATCGCGATGCTCGCCCTGATGCTGGCCTTCTCAGAAATCGGCGGCAAGAACGCCGAGCAGGAATCGATTTCCAAGAACATCGAGGCCTCGAACCTCTGGTCATTCTTCCAGGCCAAGACAATCCGCGGCACGACGCTGCGCACGGCCGTCGAGGCGATGGAGGTCGATCTTGCAGCCGCGACGGAACCGGCCACCCGCGAGCGCATGCAGAAGCGCATCGATGGCTGGAAACAGACCATTGCGCGCTACGATTCCGAGCCTGAGACCAATGAAGGGCGCAAGGAGCTGGTCGTGCGTGCCAAGACGGCCGAAGCCGTGCGCGACATCGCAGCGGCCCGCGACGACAAATACGACATCGTCTCAGGCCTGCTTCAGATCGCGATCGTGATTTCCTCGGCTGCGATCATCACCGGCGTAACCATGCTGGCAGTGACTGGCGCCGGCCTCGGTCTGCTCAGCTTCGCCCTGATGCTGTTGGCACAGTTCGCGCCGACCGCGCTGTTCTGAAGCATCGCCCCAATAGTGGATTGCGGCTTTCGGGAAAGCCGATGCAAACGCAGAGGGTCGGATCACGGGGTCTGCGGTGGCGCAGGCCACGGCACCTCGCTGCCACGCAGGCTCTCCCAGGCTCGCGCCATTCTCAACACGCCGAGATCATCGAACCGCCGCCCGGTGATCTGCAAGCCGATCGGCAACCCCTGGGGCGTGAGCCCGGCATGGACCGAGACCGCCGGCTGATCGGACATGTTCGCTGAGACCGTGAACGCGATGTGCTCGAAGGGTCGCTCAGGGTCGTGAATGGGCGAGGCCAGCTCAGCCGCATAGGCCGGCACAGGAGAAACCGGCGACAGCACGAAATCGAACGGAGCGCAGGCTTTCAGCGCCGCATCGCGCATCGCCAGCATCTGGCTCATCCCGCGATAGACTCTTTCGCCACTCAGGTTCCGGCCGCCCTCGGCCCAGGCGTAGATATAGGGCAGAACACGTCCCTGCCTTGCATCCGACAGGCCGCCGATGTCGACCCAGGCGCGCTGCCGCCAGAAATCATCGAGCCCATCCAGCATTTCGCGGGTCAGGAAGGGCGCAGCCGGCTCAACGGTTGCGCCGGCTGCCGCAAAGGCCCTTGCGGCCGCCTCGATTGCGGCCCGGGTGTGCGGCTCGACGGCAAGCCCGACCCCGGCATCGAGCTGGAGCCCCAGCCGCAAGCCCTTGACGTCAAACTCCAGCGCCAGCCAGTCGATCTCCTGTGGCGGCAGGCTCATGCCATCGCGCCTGTCCGGCCGGGACAGCTCCCGCATCATCAGAGCCGCATCCGCGACCGAGCGGGTCATCGGCCCGGCGACGCGGCCGTAATAGGTCGGGTCGATCGGCACACGGCCAAAGCTGGGCTTGAGGCCGACCAGCCCGCACCACCCGGCCGGCAGGCGGATCGAGCCACCGATATCGGTGCCGACATGAAGCGGCCCGTAGCCCGCAGCCCCCGCCGCGCCCGCGCCCGCCGAGGAGCCGCCAGGATTCTTGGTCAGGTCCCAGGGGTTGCAGGCGAGCTCATGAAAGCTCGACAATCCCGAGGAGAGCATGCCGTAATCGGGCATCGTCGTCTTGGCGAGGATGACGCAGCCGGCCTCCCGCAGCCGCGCCGCCGGCGGTGCGTCCGCCAAGGCCGGTTCGAGATCGCGCGCGGCCGTGCCGAGCGGCACCGGCACGCCCTTGGTCGCGATGTTCTCCTTGATCGTGCCGGGCACCCCGTCGAGAGCCAGTGCCTCTCCCTTCAGCCAACGCATCTCGGAGGCTTTCGCCATCGCCCGCGCAGCGTCGGGTTCATAGGCATAGAGCGCCTTGAGCTGCGGCTCCCATGCGGTAATCCGTGCGATCACCGCTTCGGTCGCCTCGACCGGCGAGAATGTCCGTGCGGCATAGCCGGCGAGAAGCTCCGTCGCGCTCAGATCGGCAAGATCGGTCATCGTCTCATCCTCATCATAACTCAGCGGCTTCGGCGCAGGCGGGGGTCGATGGCATCGCGCAGACCGTCGCCGAGCAGATTGAAGCCGAGCACTGCGACGGCGATCGCAGCGCCCGGAAAGATCGCGAGCCATGGCTGCACCGCCATGAAGGTCTGCGCCTCGTTCAGCATGCGTCCCCAGGACGGATTCGGCGGCTGCGTGCCGAGCCCGAGATAGGACAGCCCCGCCTCCGCCAGGATCGCCAGCGCGAACTGGATCGTCGCCTGTACGACGATGACGCCGGCAACATTCGGCAGGACATGGCGGAAGCTGATCTGCACATTGTCGAGCCCGGCCGCCCGCGCCGCCTGGATATAATCCCGCGTCCAGACCTGAATCGCCACCCCGCGCGCCAGGCGCGCGAAATAGGGCAGGTTCAGGATGCCGATCGCGACGATGGCGTTGAGCATGCCCGGCCCGGCGATCGCCGTGATCATGATCGCGGTCAGCACCGCCGGGAAGGCATGGGTGAAATCGGCCGTGCGCATGATCAGGTTGTCGAGGAAGCCGTCGCGCCGGATCGCGGCCAGCAGGCCGAGCGTTGTGCCCAGCACCAGACCGAATCCGACCGCGCCGAGTCCAACCGCCAGCGAGTTGCGGGCGCCCACCATGATCATCGAGAAGACGTCGCGACCGAACTGGTCGGTCCCGAACCAGTTCGTTGCCGAAGGTGGCTTCAGGCGATTGAGGATCACCATCTGCGTCGGCGGATAGGGCGTCCAGACATAGGACAGCAGCGCCCCCGCAACGATGATGCCGGTCAGCGCGAAGCCGATGAGGAAGGAGGGCCCCGTCCACCAGCGCTTCGCCGAAACCGGGACAGACGCACCGGCCGGTGTCACGACGTCTCCCTCAGACGCGGGTCAATCAGCCCATAGACGAGCTCGACCGCAAAATTCACCAGGATGGCGAGGCCGGCAAACAGCATCACCAGGTCCTTCACCACGATCAGGTCATGCTGGGTGATGGACTGGAAGACGAGACGCCCAAGCCCCGGCAGAGCAAAGACATTCTCGATGATGATGGCGCCGGCGATCAGCACCGAGAATTGCAGCCCCATGATGGTAACGACCGGGATCAAGGCGTTGCGCAGAGCATGCCTGACGACCGTGACTGGCTCGGCCAGCCCTTTGGCGCGAGCGGTACGGACGAAATCCTCCTGCAGCGTGTCGAGCATCGAGGAGCGCGTCACCCTGGCCAGGATCGCCGCCTGCGGCAGGGCGAGCGCGAAGGCCGGCAGCAGCAGCGCCTTCACGGCAGCAGCCGGCCCGGCCTGCCAGCCCGGAAAGCCGCCAGCCGGAAACCAGCCGAGCCCGATGGCGAAAAGCAGCACGAGCAAGAGGCCGAACCAGAAATTCGGAACAGCCAGCCCGAGCTGCGCGAAGACCATCACGGCCGCATCGGTCGGCCGGTTATGATTGGCCGCGGCGAGCAGGCCAAGTGGCACGCCGATCGATGTAGCCAGCATGATCGCCGCCAGCGCCAATGGCAGCGTCACGGCCATCCGCTCGCCGATCAGCTGCGCCACCGGCACACGATAGGTGTAGCTCAGGCCGAGATCGCCGGTCAGGAGGCCCGAGATCCAGGCGAGAAAACGGACCGGCGCCGGCTTGTCGAGCCCCATCTCCAGGCGCAGGGCCGCCAGCGCCTCCGGAGCCGCATTGAGCCCAAGCGTCACGGCAGCCGGGTCGCCCGGCAGCACCTCGAGCGCGATGAAGATCACCAGCGCCGCACCAAGCAGAGTGGCGACAAGCGCCACGCACCGGCGCGCCAGGAACGACAGCACGACCTAGCGCCAGCGCACCTCGGCAAGCGGCGTGATCGGGAGCGGCCAATCCGTCCACATCCCGTCCAGCCCGGCCGCCGTCACCGTGATCTTCGGCAGGATGAAGAGGAAGCCGTTGACCGCATCGTGCGCCAGGATGCGCTGGGCTTGCCTGTACATCTCATCGCGCTGGCCCTCGTCGAGGGTGACGTCGATCTTCGCCATCAACGCCTTGAACTCGGGGTTCTTGTACTGGAAGTAATAGTCGTCGCGGGCATAGATATTGATGTCGAGCGGTTCGGTATGGGCGATCACACTCAGGTCGAAATCCTTGCCGCGGAAGACGCGCTCCAGCCATTGCGGGAATTCGAGCGGCTCGATCGAGGCGTTGATGCCGATCTGCGCCAACAGCGCCGCAATGATCTCGCCCGAACGCCGGGCATAGGTCGGCGGGGGCAGTTTCAGCGTGCAGGAGAAGCCGTTCGGGAAACCGGCCGCGGCCAGCAGCGCCTTGGCCTTGGGGATATCGACCGGATAGGTGCCGGTCAGGTCGATATAGGCCGGGTGCAGCGGTGAGAAATGACTGCCGATCAGGTCGACATCGAAGCCGTAGACCCCGAGCGCGATCGTCTTGCGGTCGAGCACATGAGCGATCGCCTGACGCACGCGCAGATCGTTGAACGGCGCCTTGGCATTGTTGATGGCGAGGATGACCTCGCCCTCCGTCTTGCCGAAGCTGACCTTGAGCTTGGGATCAGCCTTGAGCTGCGGCACGGCTTCAGGGGCCGCCAGATTGGTTTGCGCGTGGACATCGCCTGCCCGCAACGCTGCGACCTGCGCCTGCGGATCGGCGATGAAGCGGAAGGTCGCCTTGGCGAGTGTCGGCTTCTCCCCCCAATAGCCGTCGAAGCGTTCGAGCTCGAGCCTGTCGCCACGGTTCCAGCGCACGAACTTGAACGGGCCGGTGCCGACCGGATTGGTCTTGTTGTTGGCGGCGCTCGCCGGCGCCACGATCACAGCATCGCCCCAGGCGAGACCGTAGAGGAAATTCGCCGTCGGCTGTTTCAGCCTGATGACCACGGACGCCGGATCAGGCGTCGCGATCTCGGCGATCGGCGTGAACAGCTGGCGCTGGGCGTTGGTCGATTCCGGAGCCACGGCCCGCTCGAACGAGAACCTGACCTGTTCGGAGCTGAACGGAGTGCCGTCATGGAACGTCGCGCCCCGCCGCAGCTTGAAGCTGTAGGTGATATTGTCGGGCGCGATCTCCCAGCTCTCGGCGAGGCAGGGCACGATCTTGCCGGTCCGGTCCATCTTGACCAGGCCCTCGAAGATGTTCAGCAAGGTGACTTCGCGGATCGCCTGCGCCGCGCCCGAGGTCGGGTCGAGCGTCGGCGGTTCCAGCGTCATCGCAATGATGACGCTGTCCTTGGCCTGCGCCAGAGCAACGAGAGGCAACTGGGCCGCCAGCGCGGCTGCGCCTGCTCCGGCAAGAAGGTCACGCCGCGTCGTCATCAGCCACTCCCATGCATGTCGCGGCGCAAGATGGCGCGGGAGATGGGCCCGGCGCAAGACGGCTCTTCCGTTTCGTCCACGCGACAGATCGATCGCGTCAGACGAAGTAATCCGGATGCGTTGCCTGAAGATGCACGAGATCGGGCAGGAGCGTGCCGAGATGGGTGCGCATCGCCGCAGCCGCCTCGGTGGCGCGGCCCTTGCGGATGGCATCGACGATCGACAAGTGCTCGCGGATCACCATCGCCATGCGCCCGGGCACCGGCAGGGTCATGCGTCGGCAGCGGTCGATCTGGCTTTTCGCCGCCTGTGCGATTTTCCAGATACCGGGATACCCCGCGGCATCGGCCAACGTCTCATGGAAGGCTTCGTCCGCGAGATGGAAATTCTCCTGATCGCCGATATCGAAGGCTTCGTGCTGGCGCGCGATCGTTGCATCGAGCCGGGCAATGGTCTCCGGCGTTGCGATGCGGGCAAGCAGCTCCACGGTCGCGCATTCCAGCGCCTGCCGGATGAAGACCGCTTCGGGAATAGCCCCGGTCGGGATGCGCGCAACGAAAGTCCCTGCCTGCGGAAAGATCTCGACCAGCCCCTCTTCCTTGAGGCGGATCAGCGCTTCACGGACCGGGGTACGGCTGACGCCGAAGCGCGCCGTCAGCTCCTTCTCGGAGAGCGGCACGCCGGGCCTCAGCTCCATGGCGAGGATGGCGCGTCGGAGATCGTCCTGAACCAGCGAAGCGGCCGTCGAGCGCCCGGCGGGAGCCACGACCCGTCCCAGGGGGCGCCGCTCGCGTCGATTATCCGCCGCATGGCCGCGGCCGCCTGCGAGCTCATTCATCGTCCCGTCCCAGCCACCTATGTCTCCCGAACGCTCCTGCCTAAGCCCTGAGAGCGCTGCCGTTCCTAGGCGCTACCACAATCACCTTTGACATACTAGTATATTAGTATATTGATCCGTTACGCTTCTCGCCCGCATAGTCACGGGCCTGTCGGGACAGATTGCTGATGTTGCTGCACGATGATCGCCTGTTTCCTGCCGACCCGGTGACGCGAGGCATCGCGCGCCGTCTCTATGCCGGGATTCGCGATCTCCCGATCATCTCGCCACACGGCCATACCGACCCGCGCTGGTTCGCCGAGGACAACCCGTTCCCGGATCCGGCGACGCTGCTGGTCAAGCCCGACCACTACATCTTCCGGATGCTCTACTCGCAGGGCGTCAGGCTCGAACAGCTCGGCATCGCCCGCAAGGATGGCGGCCCGGTCGAGACCGATCCGCGCACGATCTGGCGGCTCTTCGCCAGCCATTGGCGGCTGTTCCGCGGCACGCCGACCCGGCTCTGGTTCGAGCATGCCCTGTCCGGCGTCTTCGGCATCAACGAGCGCCTGAGCCCGGAGAATGCCGACCGCATCTACGACCGCATCGCCGAAAAGCTCGAGCAGCCGGAGTTTCGTCCCCGTGCCCTGTTCGAGCGCTTCAAGATCGAGGCGATCGCGACCACCGAGGGCGCGCTCGACGACCTGAAATGGCACGACATGATCCGGGAATCGGGCTGGGGCGGTAAGGTCATCACGGCCTATCGACCCGACAGCGTCGTCGATCCCGAATTCGAGGGCTTCAGGGACAATCTGGTACAGTTCGGCGAGCTGACCGGTGAAGATGCCACGAGCTGGACCGGCTATCTCGCCGCCCACCGCGCCCGCAGGGCCTATTTCAAGCAGCGCGGCGCGACGTCCTCGGACCATGGCCACGCCACCGCACGCACCGCAAATCTCTCGCAGGCCGAGTGCGAAAAACTCTTCGCCAAGATCCTGAAGGGCAAGTTCTCGGCCGAGGATGCCGACCTGTTCCGCGGTCAGATGCTCACCGAGATGGCGAAGATGAGCCTCGATGACGGCCTCGTCCTGCAGATCCACCCCGGCTCCGTCCGCAATCATAACCCGACGCTGTTCGAAACCTTTGGCCGCGATATGGGCTGCGATATCCCGCGCGGCGTGGATTACGTCTCGGCGCTGAAGCCGCTGCTCGATGCGGTGGGCAACGAACCCAACCTGACCGTCATCGCCTTCACCCTGGACGAGACCGTCTACTCGCGCGAGCTCGCCCCGCTTGCCGGCCACTATCCCGCACTGAAGCTTGGACCCGGCTGGTGGTTCCTTGACGCGCCGGAAGCCATGCTGCGCTTCCGCGAGCTCACGACGGAGACCGCAGGCTTCTACAACACCGTCGGCTTCAATGACGACACGCGCGCCTATCTCTCGATTCCCGCCCGTCACGACGTTGCTCGCCGCTGCGACTGCACCTATCTCGCCAAGCTCGTCGCCGAGCACCGCCTCGGCGAGGACGAGGCGGCAGAAGTCGCCTACGACCTCGCCTATCGCCTGGCCAAGGAGGCCTACCGCCTGTGACCAGCGCAGCGAGCTCGATCGACGAACGCCAGGCCGCACATCCACGCGATGTGAGGCGCTACGACACCGAGGCGCTGCGCCAGGATTTCCTGGTCGAGCGCCTCTTTGTGCCCGGTGAACTGACGCGGACCTACAGCCATTACGACCGCATGATCGTCGGCGGTGCGACCCCGGTGAGCAGGCCGCTGACGCTCGATCCCTTCGCCCCGACCGGCACGCCCTTCTTCTTGGCACGCCGCGAACTCGGGGTGATCAATATCGGCGGCGCCGGCACGGTCAGCGTCGACGGCAAGCCGTTCGAATTGCCGAACCTCGACGCGCTCTATGTCGGACTGGGCGCAAAGGAGGTCAGCTTCTCCAGCGCCGATCCGGCCAACCCGGCCAAGTTCTACCTGACCAGCGCCCCCGCCCATCGCGAAGCACCGCATCAGCTCATCCGTCAGTCGGATGCCAACACGCTGCATCTCGGCTCAGCCGAGACCTCGAACAAGCGCACTATCCGGCAATACATCATGCCGAACACGACGGGCACCAACCAGCTCGTCATGGGCATGACGGCACTCGAGCCCGGCTCGGTCTGGAACTCCATGCCCTGCCACACTCATACGCGGCGGATGGAGGCTTATCTCTATTTCAACCTCGACCCGGCCCACCGCGTCTTCCACTTCATGGGCGAGCCGACCGAAACCCGGCATCTGCTCGTTGCCAACGAGCAGGCGGTGATTTCGCCGAACTGGTCGATCCATTGCGGCTGCGGCACCTCGAACTACGCCTTCGTCTGGGCCATGGCCGGCGACAATGTCGAGTTCACCGACATGGACGCCGCGCCCGTCGAGATGCTGCGCTGATGGTTGCGCGAGCGCCCTTCGATCTCGTCGGGCGCACGGCGCTCGTCACCGGCGCCAATACCGGCATCGGCCAAGGCATTGCGCTGGCACTGGCCGAGGCCGGAGCCACGGTCGTTGCCGCCGGCCGCTCATCCATGGCCGAAACGGTGGCAATGATCACCAATGCCGGCGGACACTGCCTGCCGCTCGCCGTCGATCTGCAGCAATCCGGGATCGCGGCCGAGGCCGTCGCCAGAGCCAGCGAAGCCGCCGGCCCGCTCGATATCCTCGTCAACAATGCCGGCATCATCCGCCGCGCCGACGCCCTCGATTTCAGCGAGAGCGACTGGGACGAGGTCATGAATGTGAACCTCAAGGCGAGTTTCTTCCTGTCCCAGGCCTTTGCGAAGGCGGCGCTCGCGGCCGGCCGCACCGGACGCATCGTCAACATCGCCTCGCTGCTTTCCTTCCAGGGCGGCATCCGCGTCGCCTCCTACACCGCGAGCAAGAGCGGACTTGCCGGCCTGACCCGGCTGCTGGCCTGCGAATGGGCTCAGCATGGCATCAATGTGAACGCGATCGCCCCCGGCTATGTCGAGAGCAACAACACGCAGGCCCTGCGCGCGGATGCCGACCGCAACGCCGCCATCCTTGCCCGCATCCCGGCTGGTCGCTGGGGCAAGCCCTCGGATATCGGCGGCGCCGCCGTCTTCCTCGCAAGTGACGCCGCGGCCTACGTGCATGGCGCGATCATCCCCGTCGATGGAGGCTGGCTGGCACGATGAGCGAGCGTCTCAACTCCTTCTTCCAGCATGAGCGCGACGTCGCCTGGGAGGCGACCGAGCCCGGCGTGAAGCGCAAGATCATGGCCTACGGGCCCGACTTGATGGTGGTTCGCGTCGTCTTCGAGGCCGGAGCCATTGGCAAGGCGCACCAGCACCCGCATCGCCAGGCGTCCTATGTCGAGAGTGGCGTCTTCGACGTCACGATTGACGGCAGGACCAGCAGGCTTGCCGCCGGCGACAGCTTCTTCGTGCCCGAGAACCTCGTCCATGGCGTCGTCGCCATCGAGGCCGGGCAGTTGATCGATTCCTTCACGCCAATGCGGAGGGAATTTCTCTAAGGCCGAAGCCGGCATGGGGCGGCGCGGCTCCCGAACACGGGGCAAGAACGACCGGGAAAATCCGGCGATCTATTCAAAGGGGAGGAACCTGAACATGCTTACCAGACGGACAGTCTCCGCGCTCGTCGGCGCGGCTCTCATTACGGTCACCACCAGTGCGGCTCAGGCGCAGAACGTCACCCTGCGCTCCACCGACATCCATCCTGACGGATATCCGACCATCGAAGCGGTCAAATACATGGGCAAGCTGCTCGATCAGCGGACCAATGGACGCATCAAGATCAACGTCTTCCACTCCGCCCAGCTCGGCCAGGAGAAGGACACGATCGATCAGACGCGCTTCGGTGTCATCGACCTGAACCGCATCAACATGGCGCCGTTCAATAACCTGATCCCGGCGACCAACGTCCCCTCGCTGCCCTTCATCTTCCGCTCGGTCGATCACATGCGGAAGGTCATGGATGGGCCGATCGGCGACAACCTGCTCAAAGAGTTTGAAAAGCACGACCTGATCGGCCTCGCCTTCTACGATTCCGGCTCGCGTTCTTTCTACAACGGCAAGCGCCCGATCGGCTCGCCAGCCGACATGAAGGGCATGAAGATTCGCGTCCAGCAGTCCGACATGTTCGTGGCTCTGGTCTCAGCGCTCGGCGCCAATGCCACCCCGATGCCGTTCGGCGAAGTCTATTCGGCGCTGCAGACCGGCGTCATCGATGGCGCAGAGAACAACTGGCCGTCCTACGAGTCGACCCGCCATTTCGAGGTCTCGAAGTTCTATTCAACCACCGAGCACTCGCTCTCGCCGGAGGTGCTGGTGATGTCGAAGCGCAGCTTCGACAAGTTCAACGCGGCGGACCAGGCGCTGATCAAGACCGCAGCCAAGGAATCCGTCGCCAAGATGCGCGAGCTCTGGGATGCGCGCGAGAAGGAGTCGGAAGCCAAGGTCAAGAGCGGCGGCGCTCAGGTCAACGCGGTCGAGAAGCAGCCCTTCATCGATGCGATGAAGCCGGTCTACGACAAGTTCGTCACCGATCCGAAGCTCAAGGACATGGTCGCCGCCATTCAGGCGGTGAAGTGAAGGCTGGCGCGGCCCCCTTCGGCTGCGCCCAGTCCTTTACGTCCCCTTCCCGGCCTCCCCGGGTGGAGCGGCACTGACGATCCGGCTTCGCATCGGGCCTTGCAGCCTGCGAAACCGGAACAGGCCGGCATCACCCGGGAGAACGCGCCTCACATGGCGCCGGAGCGTCTGAATGCTTCTCCTTGCACAAATCCTGACCCGGTTGGGCGCCAGGCTCTGCCTGGCAGCCCTGTTCATCGCCGGAGCAGGTCTCGTCGCCATGACCGTGATCGTCGCATGGGGCGTCTTCGGCCGATACGTGCTGAACGACACCCCGATCTGGGTTGAAGCCAGCGCGCTCTTCCTGATGTCCTGGTTCATCCTGCTCGGAGCCGCGGTCGGCGTACGCGAGAGCGATCATCTCGGCTTCGAGGTTGGCCTCGCCATGTCGCCGCCGCCGCTGCGCAACGCGCTGATCATCCTGACCGAGCTCCTGGTCATTCTCTTCGGCCTCGCCATGTTGGTCTATGGCGCGCAACTCGCCATCGGGACCTGGAGCGACCGCCTGCCGATCATCGGGATCTCGCGCGGCTGGGACTATGTCCCGATCGCGGTCGGTGGCGCGCTGATCGCCCTCTTCTCGCTCGAAAAGCTCATGCTCTTTCTCACGAAGGCGAAACCGACCCCACTCGGCTTCGCGCATTTCGGCAGCGCACAGGAAGTCTGAGCTATGGAACTCTGGATCCTCTTCGGCACATTCTCGCTGCTTCTCCTGATCGGGGTGCCCGTCGCCTTCTGCCTGGGCATGTCATCGATCGCCACCGTCGTCTACATGGGCCTGCCGCCCGTCGTCGTCTTCCAGCAGATGAACTCCGGCATGAATGCCTTCGCCATGATGGCGATCCCGTTCTTCATCTATGCCGGCGACCTGATGATCCGCGGCGGCATCGCCGAGCGCCTGATCCAGATGGCCTCGAGTCTCGTCGGTCATCTGCGTGGTGGGCTGGGGCAGGTGAACGTCGTCACTTGCACGCTGTTCGGCGGCATTTCCGGTTCGGCCGTCGCGGACGCGTCCGCGGTCGGCGGCCTGATGATCCCGCAAATGGTCAAGCGCGGCTACGACGCGGACTATGCCGTCAACGTCACGGCCAATGCGGCGATCATCGCATTGCTGATCCCGCCCTCGCACAACATGATCATCTATTCGCTCTCGGCCGGCGGAAACATCTCGATCGCCGATCTGTTTACCGCCGGCATCATTCCCGGCTTGATGCTCTGCGGCGCGCTGATGGTGGCGGCCTGGGCCGTCGCGGTGCGGCGGGGCTACCCGCGCGAGGCTTTTCCGGGGTTTGCTGCGGTCGGCCGCTACATGGTGCTGGCACTGCCCGGCATTCTGCTGATTTTCATCATCTTCGGCGGCGTCCGCTCAGGCGTCTTCACCGCGACGGAATCCTCCTGCGTCGCGGTCGTCTACGCCGTCCTCGTCACCATCTTCGTCTATCGCCAGCTCACCTGGACGGCCTTTGTCGAAGCGACCCTTGGCGCGGTCCGCACCACGGCCATGGTGCTGCTGGTGATCGGGACAGCCGGCGCCTTCGGCTGGCTGATGGCCTTCCTCCAGGTGCCGCAGGCGACGATCGGCGCGATGAAGGCGGTCTCGGACAACCCGCTCGTCATCCTGCTGATGATCAATCTCATCCTGCTCGTGCTCGGCACGTTCATGGATATGGCGCCGATGATCATCATCTGCACGCCGATCTTCCTGCCGGTGGTCAAGGCCTTTGGCGTCGACCCCGTGCATTTCGGCGTGATCCTGATCCTGAATGCCGGTATCGGCCTGAACACGCCGCCGGTCGGCTCGGTGCAGTTCGTCGCCTGCGCCATCGGACGCGTCTCGATCGGGGAATCGATGCGAACGATCTGGCCCTTCTACGGCGCCAGCGTTGCGGTGCTCCTGCTGGTGACCTATGTCCCTGCAATCTCCCTCTGGCTGCCAAGAGTGTTCCATTGACCAGACTGTCGCTGCAAACCCTTGGCGGCCTGCCCAAGACCATCCGCCGCCCGTCCTATGAGCGCGCGGGGCTGAAGCCCGGCATCGTGCATCTCGGGCTCGGCGCCTTCGCCCGCGCCCATCTCTGCGAATACACGGATGATGCGCTCGAGCACGCTTTCGGCGCCTGGGGCATCATCGGCGCCAGCCTGCAGCGCCCCGACCAGCGCGACAGGCTGAAGCCGCAGGACGGTCTCTACAGCTTCCTGAAGCGGGCTCCCGACGGCCCTGAGATGCGCATCATCGGTTCCGTGCTCGATGTGCTTGTCGCGCCCGAGAATCCCGCCGCTCTCGTCACACGTCTCGCCGCCGCACAAACGCGCATCGTCTCGCTGACCGTGACCGAAAAGGGCTATTGCCACGACCCGGCCACCGGCCGGCTGCGGCAGGATCACCCCGACATTCTTCACGATCTGGAACATCCCGATGCCCCGCGCTCGGCCGTTGGCCTGATCGTCGCGGCCCTGAAGCTGCGAAAGGCCGAAGGTCTCGCTCCCTTTACTGCGCTGAGCTGCGACAACCTTCCGCATAACGGCAAGGTCCTCCGCGGCCTGGTGCGCGATTTCGCGGCTCTGCAGGACGACACGCTCGCCGCCTGGATCGAAGCGAATGGAGCCTTCCCGGCGACGATGGTCGACCGCATCGTGCCCGCCACCACCGACGCGGATATCGCGGAGGTCGCCGGCTTGCTTGGAGTCGAGGACGCCGCGCCGGTGATCGGAGAGCCATTCCGGCAATGGGCGGTCGAAGATCGCTTTGCCCTTGGCCGGCCCGCCTGGGACGAGGTCGGCGCGCAGATGGTCTCCGAGGTCGCGCCCTTCGAGTTCATGAAGCTGCGCATGCTCAACGGCGCCCATTCCAGCCTCGCCTATCTCGGCTATCTCTCCGGCCACGAGACCGTGGCCGAAGCGAGCGGCGATCCCGTGCTCGCCCGCTTCCTGCAGGGGCTCTGGAACGAGATCATCCCGACCGTGCCCGCCCCGCAAGGCGTCGATCTCTCCGACTATGCCGGCGCCCTGCTCACCCGCTTCCGCAACCCTGCCATTCGCCACCGGACTTGGCAGATCGCCATGGACGGCTCGCAGAAGCTGCCGCAGCGCCTGCTCGGCACGATCCGCGAACGGCTCAAGGCCGGCGCGCCGATCGATCACCTTGCGCTCGGCGTCGCGGCCTGGATGCGTTACGTCACCGGCACGGACGAGACGGGCGCCGTCATCGATGTCCGCGACCCGCTGGCGGGCGAATTCGCCCGCATCGCGACGCAGGCGGGCCGGAATGCGCAGGCTCTGAGCAGCGGGCTTCTCGGCATCGAAGCCATATTCGGGAGCGATCTGCCGCGCGAGACGGCCTTCACCCAGGCTGTCGCCCGGCAGCTTGATGGCCTGTTCTCGAAGGGCGCGAAGGCAACGGCGGCGGCGCTCGCGGCCTGAGGCCGAAGTCCGGGAAGCAACAGCGCATGTGGAACCCTCTCCCGAAGGGACGAGGTTCCACATGCGAATAGCGAAACCTCTTGATCAGGCTCGCCCCCTGTCGCCAGATGCGGCCATGAAGCGGCTCGCCCTCCTTGCCTCCACGTTCTGCCTTGGCCTCCTGACAGCCGGCACAGCAGCGGCGCAATCTCCCGCGACCGTTCCCAATTTCTGGGACGGCAAGATCAGGCTCGATCGGCCGGAGCCCGGCCCCCCGCGCGTGGTTCGCTTCCTGACCGACGACGACTATCCGCCGCTGCATTTCGCTGCACCGGACGGCACGCTGACCGGTTTCTCGGTCGAGCTCGCCCGTGCGGTCTGCGAGAAGATGCTGTGGACCTGCACGGTCCAGGCCCGCCGCTTCGACACGCTGCTCGATTCCCTCGCCGAAGGGCGCGGCGACGTCCTGGCGGCGGCGATGGCGGTGACGCCGCAGATCCGCACCCGCTTCAGCGCCAGCCATCTCTATTTCCGCTCCCCTGCCCGCTTCGTCACGACCCGCGGCAGTGCTCAGCCGGAACTCGACAGCCGTGAGTTGCAGGGCAAGCGGATCGCCGTCATCAGCGGCTCGGCGCATCAGGCCTTCCTCGAACGTCTGATGCCCTTCGCCCAGCGCCGTGAAGCCCCCAGCCTGACGGCGGCGATTGCCGCATTGCGCAGCGGCGAGGTCGAATATGTCTTCGGGGACGGCGTCGCGCTCGCACTCACCCTTGCCGGTCGCAACGGCGGGGAGCTCGCCTTCAGCGGCGGCCCCTTCTTGGAAAGCAGCTATTTCGGCGAAGGGGTCAGTTTCCTCATGCGCAAGGATGACCCGACCCTGATACGCGCCATCGACTATGCGCTCCAATCGCTCTGGGACGACGGCACCTATGCCCGGCTCTATCTGCGGTTCTTTCCGGTCAGCCCGTTCTGAAGAGAGGCGAGCGCGTGCGCCCGCCTCCCTCCAGTTTCATCGCGCAGGGCGCGTATTGGAGAGCTCGCCCTCGAGCGCCAGCCGGGCCGCGCTCGCCATCCAGCCGGCGGTGGCAGGCAGGATATCGTCGTTGAAATTGTAGCGCTCGTTGTGGAGCTCGCCACCGTCGGTCGCGGGCCCATTGCCGATCCAGACATAGGCGCCCGGCCTGTCCGCCAGGAAATGGCAGAAATCCTCGCTCGCGGTGCTCGGCGGCACGTCGCGCCGAACCGTCAGACCAGCCTGCCTCGCGGCTGCGACCGAGATCTCTTCCTCCAGCTCGGTATTCGCCGTGGCGCGACCGCCGGTGATGATCTCGATCTCGGCGTGCATCTCGAAGGCCTCGGCCGTGCTGTTGGCAATGCGCTTGAGGCTGCCGATCACGCGATCGCGCACCGCCGACCGATAAGTCCGGAAGGTGCCGTCGATGGTGACGCTGGACGGGATCTGGTTCGGCGCGTGGCCGCCATGCACCATGCCGACCGAGACGACCGCGCTGTCGAGCGGATCGACATTGCGGGCGACAATCGTCTGCAGGGCCACGATCAGATGACTCATCGCAACGATCGGATCGCGCGTCAGGTCGGGCTTGGCGGCATGGCCGGCCGTGCCGTGCAGGGTGATCCGGAACCGCCCGGGTTCGGCCATGACCGGCCCGTGATGGACCGCCACGGTGCCGGCTTCGAGGCCGGGCCAGTTATGGAAACCGAAGACGCGTTCCATCGGGAAGCGTTCGAACAGACCGTCGGCGATCATCGCCCGGGCACCGGCACCATTCTCCTCCGAAGGCTGGAACAGCAGATGGACCGTCCCGCTCCAGCTTTCGTCGCGCGCCAGCAGGGCGGCAGCTCCGAGCAGGGAGGTCGTATGGCCATCATGACCGCAGGCGTGCATCACGCCCTTGTTCGTGGAGGCATAGGGCAGGTCATTCGCCTCAAGAATCGGCAAGGCATCCATATCGGCCCGCAATCCGACGCTGCGGTCCGAGTTGCCGCGCTTCAGCGTCGCGACGACGCCGTGGCCGCCAATGCCGGCTGTGAAGGGAATGCCGAGTTCGGTCAGCTTCTCCTGAACGAAGGCGGCGGTCGCGCTTTCCTTCAGCGAGAGTTCGGGATGGGCGTGGAGATGTCGTCGCCACGTCTTGAGCGTTTCGAGGAGAGCGTGATCCATGAGGTATCCGGTACAGAGCCAATCGCGGAGCGGAGCCTATACGCATGCGCCGCAAGAGCAATTCAGCCGGACGCGACCCGGGCAGGCAATGAATGCGGTGCAGGGCAGGCAACGGCCCAGGACAGCCGGCACCGATTGACGCCGCCCGTTCTCATCTGTCAAAGCCGGAGCTTCCGAAAACCCAGAGACAGACGAGGACCCGCCGCAAATGTCCGCTTTCGATCCCACGCTCGTGGATGCCGCCCAGCGTTCGGCCGCCTGGCCGTTCGAGGAAGCACGCAAGCTCGTGGCCCGGATCGAGAAATCGGGCAAGAAGGAGGTGCTCTTCGAGACCGGATACGGCCCGTCGGGTCTGCCGCATATCGGCACCTTTGGCGAGGTCGCGCGCACCTCGATGGTGCGCCACGCCTTCCGCGTCCTGACCGACGACACGGTGCCGACGCGGCTGATCGCCTTCTCCGACGATCTCGACGGCCTGCGCAAGGTGCCGGACAACGTCCCGAACAAGGAGCTTCTGGCGAAGCATCTCGGACGGCCGCTGACCGAGGTTCCCGATCCTTTCGGTACGCATGACTCGTTCGGCCGGCACAACAACGCCCGCCTGCGTGCCTTTCTCGACCAGTTCGGCTTCGATTACGAGTTCAAGTCCTCGACCGACAGCTATCGGGCGGGCGAGTTCGACGCGACCCTGCTGAAGCTGCTGGCGCGCTACGACGCGGTGATGAAGATCATGCTGCCAACGCTCCGCGAGGAGCGCGCCGCAACCTATTCGCCCTTCCTGCCGATCCATCCCAGGACCCGCATCGTCATGCAGGTGCCGATCGAGGCGCGCGATGTCGAGAAGGGGACCATTACCTGGACCGACCCGGAGAGCGGCGAGCGTTTCGAGACCCCTGTCACCGGCGGCCATGCGAAGCTGCAATGGAAGCCGGATTGGGCGATGCGCTGGGTCGCGCTCGGCATCGACTACGAGATGGCCGGCAAGGACCTGATCGATTCCGTCAAGGTCTCGTCGGCGATCACGCGCGCCCTCGATGCGACGCCGCCGGATGGCTTCAACTACGAGCTCTTCCTCGATGAGCAGGGCCAGAAGATCTCGAAGTCGAAGGGCAACGGCCTGACCATCGAGCAATGGCTCTCCTATGGCTCGCAGGAGAGCCTGGCGCTGTTCATGTACTCGCGTCCGCGCGAGGCCAAGAAGCTGCATTTCGACGTGATCCCACGTGCGGCTGACGAATATCTGCAGTTCCTCGGCGGCTACGAGCGGCAGGACTGGAAGAACCGGCTCGGCAATCCCGTCTGGCATATCCATAACGGCAACCCGCCGGCGCCGGAGGTGATCGCCTCGGGCGAAGGCGATAACGCCGCCAAGACGCAGGTCACTTTCGGGCTGCTGATGAACCTCGTCGCTGTCGCCAATGCCGAGGACAAGGACGTGCTCTGGGGCTTCCTGCGCCGTTATGCGCCGGGTGCCTCGCCTGCGACCCATCCGCGTCTCGACGCGCTGGTCGGCTACGCGATCCGCTATTTCCAGGATTTCGTGAAGCCAGCCAAGCAATACCGTCCGGCAACGCTGGAGGAGCGGCAGGCCCTGGAGGATCTCTCGGCCAGGCTCGGCGAGCTCTCGGCTGCGGGCGTCACCGATGCCGGTACGATCCAGGACGCGGTCTACGATATCGGCCGCCGCGATCCCTACAAGACCGTGCAGAAGGACGGCTCGGCCGGCGTCTCGCTCGCCTGGTTCAACACGCTCTACGAGATCCTGCTCGGTGAGCCCAAGGGCCCGCGCTTCGGCTCCTTCGCAGCGATCTACGGCATCGAGAACACCCGTGCCCTGATCGCCAAGGCGCTCGCCGGCGACCTGCTCGCCGAGCACCACGCCTTCCTGAAGGCGCGTGAGGCCGCGCGGGGATGAACAAACGCACCGCGCTTGCACCGGATATGGTCGAACAGGCCATCCGCAGCCGCCGCGCGGTGCGTGCCTTTCTGTCGGATCCGGTCGATCCCGCGCTGGTGCGGCTCCTGCTCGAGCTCGCCGCACAGGCGCCAAGCGGGACCAATATGCAGCCCTGGAAGGCGCGTGTGCTCGGCCCCAAGAGCCGTGCGCGGCTGGAAGCCGGGTTGCTCGCTGCGCTGGACGATCCCGACTTCAAGCCGGCTGAGGAATATCGCTACTACCCGCAGACCTTCACCGAGCCTTATCAGTCGCGCCGCCGCAAGGTCGGCTGGGACCTCTATGGCCTGCTCGGCGTCACCAGGGGTGACCATGAGGGCATGAAGCGGCAGACGGCCTATAACCTGCGCTTTTTCGGCGCGCCGGTCGCGCTGATGGTGACGATCGACCGCGACCTCGAAATCGGCTCCTGGCTCGATCTCGGCATGTTCATCCAGAATTTGCTGATCGCGGCCCAGGCGCACGGCCTCGATACCTGCCCACAGGCGATTTTTGCCCGCTTCCATCCGGTCGTGCGCGATGCGTTGGCGATCCCCGCGAGCGAGGTCGTCGTCTGCGGCATCGCGATCGGCCATGCCGACCCTGACGCCGCTGCGAACCGGCTCGTGCCGGAGCGCGCGCCGGTCGATACCTTCACCACCTGGCTCGACTGAGGGCGGACTACACCGCCTTTGGCGCGCTCTTACGGAACAGCTTCAACACCGGCTCCACAGCGAAATGCACGCCGGCGATCGCTGCCAGTCCCGCGATCAATCCGGCCACCGCTGACAGCGCCGCCGTCACCACCCATTCGACGACCGCGCCCAGGCCGGGAACAGGGCGGCCCGATGCCACGGCAGCATCGTGAATGAGATGCCCCACCGCGCTGAAGCCATAGCTCTCGAAACCGTGGATCAGGATGCCGCCACCGACCCAGAGCATGGCGATGGTGCCGACTGCGCTGAGGACGGAAAGCAGCACCGGCATGCTCGCCACCAGACCTCGCCCAAATCCCCTGGACAGAGGCCGCAGCAGACGATCGGCGATACTAGGCTCCGCGTCAGCGGGCGGCTTGCCACGCCCGAGGTGAAGCAGGCTGGTGACGGGCCGGTCGTTGCGTGCCAGCGCTACGCCGGCATCGTCCGCCTTCACAATCAGCGCGACGATACCGTAGACGAAAGCAGTCATCCCGATACCAACGACGGCCAACACCAGCGCCTGTGTCCAGAAGGGGGATTCGGACACGCTCGCAAGCGTGATCGCCATGATCTCCGCCGAGAGGATGAAGTCGGTCTTCACTGCGCCGCCGATCTTCTGGTTCTCGAGCTGCGTGGCATCGATCCCCGCCGAGGCGCCCTCGCCTTCGGCAGCGTCCGCGTCATGAGACCGGACCAGTTCCAGAACCTTCTCGGCTCCCTCGAAGCAGAGATAGAGGCCGCCCAGCATCAGCAGCGGCGTGATCGCCCGAGGGGCGAACAGCGCGAGCAGAAGCGCGCCCGGCAGCAGGAACACCAGCTTGTTCCTCAGCGAGCCCAGGGCGATCCGGCCGATGATCGGCAGCTCCCGGTCCGCGCTGAATCCGACAGCGTAGCGCGGCGTCACCGCCGTATCGTCGATGACGATGCCGGCCGCCTTCGCGCTCGCCTTCGCCGCCTGGCTTGCAGCATCATCGAGAGAGGCCGCGGCGACCTTCGCCAGAGCCGCGATATCGTCGAGCAGGGCGACAAGGCCGGAACTCAAGATCTCACCTCCGGGAAACGCGCTGGTCCAGGCCAGTCAACGACGCGGCCCCGAAGATGACAAGGCGCGTCTTGCGTCCGGCAAGTCGCCTCAGGAGGCCGCGACCAGCCCGCCAGCCTGCCCGACCCGCCGCAAATGATGGGGGGTATCGCCGAACAGGCTCTCGATCATGGTCAGGCGCTTGAAATAATGCGCGCCGAGATATTCCATCGTCATGCCGATGCCGCCATGGAGCTGCACCGCCTCCTGCCCGACCAGCCGGCAGGAGCGGTTGATCTGGACCTTGACGGCCGACAACGCGGCGCTCCGCTCGCCCGCATCGCGATGGTCGACCATCATCGCGGCATAGAGTGCCATCGACCGGGCCTGCTCGAGTGCCATCAGCATGTCGACGGCGCGATGCTGCAGAACCTGGAACTGGCCGATCGCGACGCCGAACTGCTGGCGCGTCTTGAGATAGTCGACGGTCAGGCCGTGCAGCGCATCCATGATGCCAACAGCCTCGGCGGCGAGCGCAGCAATGGCGTGGTCAGCAACACACTCGAGGATCGGCAGCCCCGCACTGAGCGATCCCAGCAGGGCATCCTCGCCGAGCACGACGCCCGAGAAGGCGATCTCCGCAGCGCGTCCGCCATCCTGTGTGGAGTAGCCTAGGGTTCTCACGCCGGGCGCCGCCGCATCGACGAGGAAGAGGCTGATACCGTTCCGGTCGCGCCGCCCACCATCTGTCCTGGCGCTCACCACGATCCGGTGCGCGCTGTCCCCATTGATCACGACGCTCTTGGCGCCATCGAGCACGAACCCTGTCTCCGTTCGCCGCGCGCTCGTCGCCACATCGTGCAGATCGTAGCGTGACTGCGTCTCGGTGAAGGCCAGTGCCAGACGCAAGGTGCCATCAACGATGCCCGGAATGATCCGCGCCTTCTGTTCAGCCGAACCGCCGAACCGGACGGCGCCGCCACCCAGCACAATGCTCGCAAGATAGGGTTCCAGCGCCAGTCCCCTGCCCAGCGCCTCCATCACCACCATGGTCTCGACAGGGCCGCCGCCGAAACCGCCCTCCTCCTCAGAAAACGGAATGCCGGTGAGGCCCAGCTCTGCGAACAGCGCCCACCCCTTCTCGGAGAAGCCGAGCGGCTCCTTCGCCAAGGCCTGCCGCGCTTCGAGGGAGCCATAGCTGGCGCCGATCAGCCGCTCGACACTGTCCTTGAGCTGGCCTTGTTCGGAGGAGAGATCGAAATCCATCGGGTTTCATCCAGCCTGGCGGGGCTTTGGCCCCCGCATCATGCTCGCCCTTTTGGCGAGCGCTTGCGTCCTGCGACGCGCGTGAAGGGAAGACGGGGATGGCCGGGACAGGCTCGGTCAGGACGCGGCAGGGCGCCAAGCCTCGTCGTCAAAGCCCCAGCACCGCCTTGGCGATGATGTTCTTCTGGATTTCGTTCGAGCCGCCATAGATCGAGACCTTGCGGTTGTTGAAATAGCTCGCTGCAGCCGCATCGGCCCAGTCATGCTCGAAGGGCCAGTCATTGGTGAGGTCGCCCGTCCGTAGCGGCGCGGTAAGCGCGAATGGCCCGGCCACCTCCAGCAGCAGTTCCGTCGTCGCCTGCTGCAATTGCGAGCCCTTGATCTTGAGGATCGAGGAGGCAGGATCGGGTTTGTTGGGATCCCGCCTGCCCTGTGCTGCGACCACCCGCATCTGGGTGATTTCCAGCGCCTTCAGTTCGATCTCGACCAGCGCAAACCGTTCGCGGAAATCGGCGTCATCCCACAGCACGCCGTCGCCGGCCGGCATCTCCTTCGCCAGCCGCTTGATCCGGGCAAGACGTTCCTTGGAGAGCCCGATCCGGGCGATGCCGACACGCTCGTTGGCAAGCAGGAACTTGGCATAGTCCCAGCCTCTGTTCTCCTCGCCGACAAGGTTCTCGACGGGAACGCGGACATCGTCGAAGAAGACCTCGTTGACCTCGTGCCGGCCCTCGAGCGTGATGATCGGGCGCAGTGTGATGCCGGGCGTCTTCATGTCGATCAGGATGAAAGAGATCCCGGCCTGCTTCTTCGCCGCGGGGTCGGTGCGCACGAGGCAGAAGATCCAGTCTGCGTGCTGCCCGAGTGTGGTCCAGGTCTTCTGGCCGTTGACGATGTAATGATCACCATCGCGGACAGCCCGCGTCTTCAGCGAGGCAAGGTCCGAACCCGCGCCGGGCTCGGAAAAGCCCTGGCACCACCATTCGTCGAGATTGGCGATACGCGCGAGGTGCTTCTCCTTCTGGCTCTGGGAGCCGAAGGCCGCAATCACCGGCCCGACCATGTAGCAGTTGAACTGCTGCGGCAGCGGCACGGCGGCGAGCAGCATCTCCTCGGTGAAGATATAGCGCTGGATCGGGCTCCAATCCTGCCCGCCCCATTCCCTGGGCCAATGCGGTACGGCCCAGCCGCGCGCGTTCATGACCCGCTGCGAGGTGACATAATCCTCCCGCGCCAGCCCGAGGCCTTCGGAGACCTTCCTGCGGATCAAAGCCGGGATCTCGGTGCGGAAGAACTGCCTCACCTCGTCGCGGAAGGCGATTTCCTCGGGCGTGAAGCGCAGGTCCATGATGGCTAGCCCTGATTGATCTCGAACAGTCCCGCACAGCCCATGCCGCCGGCGACGCACATGGTGACAACGGCATAGCGCGCCTTGCGGCGGCGCCCTTCCAGCAATGCATGGCCAACCAGTCGCGCCCCGCTCATCCCGAAGGGATGGCCGACCGAGATCGCGCCGCCATTGACGTTGACCTTGTCGGGATCGATGCCGAGCGTGTCGCGGCAATAAATCGACTGGGAGGCAAAGGCCTCGTTGAGCTCCCAGAGATCGATATCCGAAACCTTCAGACCATTGCGCTCGAGCAGGCGCGGCACGGCGAAGACCGGGCCGATGCCCATCTCATCCGGCTCGCAGCCGGCCGAGGCGAAGCCACGGAAGATGCCGAGCGGCGACAGACCCCGCCGCGCAGCCTCCTTCGCCGACATCACGACGCTCGCAGCCGCACCGTCCGAGAGCTGGCTGGCATTGCCGGCGGTGATGAACTTATCCTCGCCGCGCACCGGCTTCAGCTTCGCGAGCCCCTCCAGCGTGGTCTCCGGCCGGTTGCCCTCGTCCTTGGCGAGCGTGACCGGCTCGTTCCGCGTTTCGCCGCTCGCCTTGTCGGTGACCGACATCACTGCGCTCATCGGCACGATCTCGTCGTCGAACAGCCGGCGCTGCTGGGCCGCGGCGGTGCGGCGCTGGCTTTCCAGCGAGAACAGATCCTGCGCCTCGCGCGAGATGCCATAGCGCTCGGCGACATTGTCGGCGGTCTCGATCATCGTCGTGTAGATCTCGGGCTTGTGCTGCATCAGCCAGTCGTTCTGGGTGAGGTCGCGCCGCACCACCGGCTGCACCAGGCTGATCGACTCGACGCCTCCGCCGATCGCGACCGGCACGCCGTCCATGACGATGCGCCGCGCCGCATGCGCGATAGCCTCCAGGCCCGAGGCGCAGAAACGGCTGACGGTGACCCCCGCAGAAGCGACCGGGATGCCGGCGACCAGCGCGGCATGACGGGCGACATTGCCGCCGGTCGCAGCCTCCGGATAGCCGCAGCCGAGCACGATCTCCTCGATCGCCGCCGGCTCTACTCCCGCCTTCTCATAGGCCGCCTTGATGGCGTGTGCCGCAAGATCCGCGCCGCGGGTCTGGTTGAAGGCACCGCGATAGGCCTTGCCGATCGGCGTGCGGGCGGTGGAGACGATGACGGCTTCGGTCATGGATTTTCTCAGGTCCTATGCAGCGGATTCGGGTGAGGCGGGCTTGGCCCGCTTCTCTTGTTCTTCGGCAATCAACACCTTCGCCAGCAGCTTCCCGGCGGCGCTGCGCGGCAGGCTGTCGCGAAATTCCAGCGCGCGCGGCATCTCGTGGCGGCCGAGGCGATCCTTGAGGAAGTGCAGCAATTCGTCGAGCGTAAAGGCAGGCATGCCGGCTTTGAGCACGACAAAGGCCTTCGCCGCCTGACCGCGATAATCGTCGTCGATGCCGATGACGAGCACTTCCTGCACCGCCGGATGCTCGTAGATCGCATTCTCGATCGCCACCGGATAGACGTTGAAGCCGCTCGAAATGATCATGTTCTTGCGCCGGTCGACGATCTGGAACAGCCCGTCTGCGTCCATCCGGCCGAGATCCCCGGTCAGGAACCAGCCCTCGTGGAAGGCATCGCGCGTGGCCTCCGCCTCGTTCCAGTACCCCTTGAAGACATTGGGGCCGCGAATGGCGATCTCGCCGATTTCATCGGGCGGACAATCGGCACGCCCGGCATCGAGCGACACGATCTTCATTTCGAGGCCTGGCAGCGGTACGCCGATCACCCCAGGCCGAGGCTTCGCCTGCCTCGGCAGGCGCGAGCCGGCGGGCGCGGTCTCGGTCATGCCCCAGCCATTGTTCAGCCTGACACCCAATATGCCTTCGAGTCGGGTCTGGACCTCGAAGGGCAGAGGCGCCCCGCCGGAGACGCAGGAGCGCAACGACGAAAAATCGACCGTCTCGACGCCCTTGCGGTTGAGCAGGGCAAACCACATCGTCGGCACGCCCGAGAACATCGTCGCCCGACGGACCGCGATATCCTCGATCAGGATTTCGACATCGAAGCGCTGGCGCAGCAGGATGCGGTTGCCGTCCCGCAAATGGCGCAGCAGGATCGTGGTCAGCGCATAGATATGGAACAGCGGCAGCACCGCGATCGCGGTCTGCGCTCCGGCTTCCAACGGTTCGCCATCCGTCCAGAGCCGGTAGATATTCACCGCCGAGACAAGATTGCCATGCGTCAGCATCGCTGCCTTCGGCGCCCCTGTCGTGCCGCCGGTGAACTGCAGCAGCATCACATCCTCGGGCGAAAGCACCGGCCAGTTCGCCGGGTCAGGCGCCGTCATCAGATCGTCGAGCCAGACGAAGCCGCCACCAGGCGGCAGATCCTGCGGCTCGGCCTCCCCCGGTCCCCAGCGCGCATCGTCGCCGACCAATACGCGATCGACGAAGCCCGCCGCACGCAGCGCCTGCACCTGCGGCAGGAAGCCTGGAAGGTTCGTGGTGATCAGGCAGACCGGCTGCGTTGCCACGAGCTTGTGTTCAAGCTCCCGCAAGGCATCGAGCGCGCTGAGATGCACGACGGTCGCGCCGCAGCGCGCGACCGCGAAGAACGCGACGGGATGCCAGGGCGTATTGGGCAGGAACAGCGCCACGCGGTCGCCTGGCCTGACGCCATCGGCAATCAACCCCGCCGCGAGCCGGGTGGCCAGCCTGTCGAGTTCGCCATAGCTCAGCCCACTCTCGCGGAACGCGATGGCCACCGCGTCCGGGCGCGCCGCGACGGCCGGCACGAGCAGGTCCGACACGGTCCCGGTTTCCACTGCCGCGTCCCAGTCGCAGGCCTGCGGAAAGCGCTCCTGCCAGATCGGGCGCGGAGCCTGGCTCACGCCGCCCTGGCCTTCAGGCCCGCGAAGCCCTTGCCCTCGGCCGCGAGCTTGCGCAGCAACGGCGCTGGCGCGAGCGCGGCATCGCCGCTTTCCGCGGCGAGGGCTTCCAGCCGCCTGACGATGACATCGAGCCCGACGGAGTCAGCCCAGTGCATCGGCCCACCGCGCCAGGCCGGCCAGTTATAACCGTTGATCCAGATCGTATCGATATCGCCCGGCCGCGCAGCAATCCCCTCCGCGAGGATCTTCGCACCCTCATTGACCATCGGGTCGAGCAGGCGCGCCAGGATTTCGTCGGGTTTCATCGCCCGGCGCTCGACGCCCTGCTCCCTGGAAACCTGCGCGATCAGCGCCTCGACCTCCGGATCGCGCTGCCCGGCGCGCGCGCCCTCCGGATAGAGATAGTAGCCACGCCCGGTCTTCTGACCAAACCAGCCGCGTTCGCAGATCGCATCCGCGACCGCGGCGGTCTTGCCGCGCGACTTGCGCGTGCGCCAGCCGATATCGTTGCCCGCGAGATCCGACATCGCGAAGGGGCCCATCTTGAAGCCGAAGCCGGTTAGCGCCGCATCCACCTCATGTGGCAGCGCACCGGCGATCAGCAGCCGTTCGGCTGCCCGCGTGCGCTGTTCCAGCATGCGGTTGCCAACGAAGCCGAAGCAGTTCCCGACCACGACCGGCACCTTGCCGAGCCTGCGTCCGAGCGAAATCGCAGTGGCGACCGCATCATCCGCAACGCCGGCCGGCCGCACGATCTCGAGCAGCTTCATGACATTGGCCGGGCTGAAGAAGTGCATCCCGATCACATCCTGCGGCCGCTTCGTCGCCATGGCGATGGTCGCGAGGTCGAGATAGGAGGTGTTCGAGGCCAGGATTGCGCCTTGCTTCGCAATCCCATCGAGCGCGCCGAAGATCTCCTGCTTGACGCCCATCTCCTCGAAGGCCGCTTCGATCACGATATCCGCCTCGGCCGCAGCTTCGAGCCCGAGCTTCGGCGCAATCAGCGCCATGCGTTGATCACGCGCCGCCTCCGTCAGCGAACCACGCTTGACCGAGAAGCCGTAGGTGTCGCGGATGCGGGCATAGCCCTTGTCGAGCTGCTCCTGCGTCGTCTCGATCACTGTCACCGGGATGCCGGCATTGGCGAAACACATCGCGATCCCGCCGCCCATCGTGCCAGCGCCAATGACGGCCGCCTGCCGGATCTGCCGCGTCCCCTTGCCCTCGTCGATGCCCGGGACCTTGGCCGCCTCGCGCTCGGCAAAGAAAGCGTAGCGCAGGGCCTTGGAGCGATCATCGACGACCAGCTTGAGGAACAGCGCGCGCTCGGCAGCAAGTCCCTCGCCGAATGGCAAGGAGAAGACGCCACGCACCGCCTCGATCAGCGCCAGCGCATTCGGCATGTCGCCGGACCTGGCTGTCGCGTCCCTGGCCAAAGCCTCGAACGCCTCGCGGTCGGATGATGTGAGCCTGTCCGCGCGCTCACCGGTCTTCACGGGAGCCCCCTTGGCCGCGAGTTCCTGCGCCAGCGCGACGGCTGCAGCAACGAGGTCGCCCTCGACGACCCGGTCGACGAGGCCGAGTGCGGCGGCCTTCTCCGCAGAGATCGGCTCTCCGCCCAGCATCATCGGAAAGGCCTTCGCCGCACCGATCACGCGCGGCAGGCGTTGTGTGCCGCCGGCACCTGGAATGATGCCGAGCTTGATCTCTGGTAGGCCGAGCTTTGCGGCTGGAGCAGCCACACGGCCATGGCAGGCGAGTGCGAGCTCCAGGCCGCCGCCCAATGCGACGCCCTGGATGGCAGCCACCACCGGCTTCGCGGAGCCTTCGATGATCGCAAGCACATCGGGCAAGGTCGGTTCGACCGGTGGCCTGCCGAACTCGCTGATATCGGCGCCGGCGATGAAAGCCCTCCCTGCGGCGGCGATCACGACAGAAGCGACCGCCGGATCGGCGGCCGCGCGCGCAAGCGCATCGACGAGAGCGGCCCGCAGGCTGGCGCTCAGGGCATTCACCGGAGGATTGTCGATGGTCGCGATCGCCACCGAGCCGCTCTGCGAGAGCCGGACGGTCTCCATGGGCATGTTCCTCACGATTTCATTCTGCATTGCAGAATTAGGTACTGCAGCTCTCGGATTAGAGAGATGACGCGGCGTTCCTTGTCAAGAATTTACAGATCAACGTCGATCGAGCGCCAAAACGAAAACTGCATTGCGGAATGGGTGCCCGCAGCTTGACCACCGCGGAAGCCGCATGCCATGCCTTGCAGCCATTGACGCTAGGCGGATCGCTACTGCGAATCCAGCATCGCCGTGCGGCCTTTCGACAGGTGGAACAGCACTGCTGGGATCGCGTGACGATCGAGAAGGACAGGCAAGGAATGACCGAGACCGTTCTGACTCAAAGCCCCTCTCCTGGCGTCCTGCAGATCACCATCAACCGGCCTGATCGGCGCAACGCGCTGGACCGTGCGACCTATGGTGGATTGATCGCGGCCATCGCAGCCGGCGAAGCCGATGAGACTGTTCGCGCGCTGGTGATCACCGGGGCGGCCGGGTGCTTCACCAGCGGCAACGACATCAAGGATTTCGCCGCCGCCTCCGGCGACGGTCCGCGCATCGCCATCGATTTTCTGACGACGATCTCGACAGCCAAGAAGCCGATCATCGCTGCCGTCGAGGGCTTCGCCGTCGGCATCGGCACCACCATGCTGTTGCATTGCGACCTTGCCTTCGCCGGACGCAGCGCCAGCTTCCGCCTGCCCTTCGTCACGCTCGGGCTCTGCCCCGAAGGTGGATCGAGCCATCTCCTCCCGATGGTCGCCGGCAGCAAACGCGCCGCGGAACTGCTGATGCTGGGTGAGGCCTTTCCCCCGGAGACGGCCGCCGAAGCGGGCCTCCTCAATGCTGTGGTGGCGGAAGGCGAAGCGCTCTCGACCGCTCTCGACAAGGCACGCGCGCTCGCCGCCCTGCCGCCGCAATCGGTCGCCCTGACAAAAATGCTGCTGAAGCGCGGCAATGCAGCCGCCGTCGCCGAAACGATCGCGCTCGAAGCCAGGCATTTCGGCGAACGCCTGGTCTCGGCCGAGGCGCAGGCCGCTTTCGCCGCATTCCTGATGAAACGTTGAGGCTATGGCAGCGCAGCTGTCGGACCCCCCCGAACGCGGCGAACCGGCCGGCCCGAAGGAGGACCGGCATTTCGTCACCTCCCTGGCGCGCGGGCTCGATGTTCTCGCCTGCTTCAAGCGCAACGAGGATGCGCTCGCCAACTCCGAAATCGCGGCACGCTGCGGGCTGGCCCGCTCCACCGTTTCGCGGCTGACCTATACGCTGACCAAGCTCGGCTATCTCCATCATGTCCCCCATAGCGGGGCATACCGGCTTGGCACCGCGCTGCTCGCACTCGGCGCAACCGCGCTTGCCGGGCTCGATGTCCGCCAGATCGCCCGGCCGGGCATGCAGGACCTCGCTGATTTCGCCAGGGCTTCTGTCGGCCTCGGCGTCCGTGACCGGCTCAGCATGCGCTATATCGAGTGCTGCCGGGGCGAGGTCGCGATCGCGCTCAACATCGATACCGGGTCGCGCATCTCGATGGCGCGCAGCGCCATGGGGCGTGCCTATCTCGCGGCCTGCGACGCAGCCGAGCGCCAGGGCATCATGGACGACTTCCGCTCCGTCGATGAGGTCGCGTGGCCGGACCTGCGCGACGGCATCGAACAAGCGCTCGAGGAGTATCGCATGACAGGTTGCGTCCGCTCCTTCGGCGACTGGCAACCGACGGTGAGCGCGATCGCCGTGGCCTTCCGCCCCGGTGGCGGCCTGCCCCCGATGACGATCAACTGCGGCGCACCGACCGTCATCCTCGATCCCGCCTTCCTGCTCGAGGACGTCCGGCCGCGCCTGATCCGGTTGGCAGCCAGCCTTGAAGGAGTGATGGGTCCGTGATCGCTTCCGACCTTCCCCTCACCGGCATTCGCGTGCTCGATCTCTCGCGCATCCTCGCCGGCCCCTGGTGCGGCCAGGTCCTGGCCGATCTCGGCGCCGACGTCATCAAGGTCGAACATCCCCAACGCGGCGACGATACGCGTGACTGGGGCATGCGGCTCGGCGAGCGCAACACCTGCTATTTCAACAGCGTCAACCGCAACAAGCGTTCGATCGGGATCGATCTCGGCCAGCCCGACGGGCTCGCCATCGTCCTCGAGCTCGCGCGCAAGAGCGATGTGCTGATCCAGAATTTCAAGACCGGCGGCGCCGACAAGCTCGGCCTTGGCTATGCCGCGCTCAACGCCGAGAACCCCGGCCTGATCTACTGCTCCATTGCCGGCTACGGCTCCGCAGGACCGGAAGCGGCACGACCCGGCTATGATCTCGTCATCCAGGGCGAATCCGGCCTCATGGCCATGAACGGCAATGACGACCAGCCTCCGCTGAAATTCGGCGTCGCGATCGCCGATCTCTTCACCGGCCAATATGCGGCCCAGGCCGTGCTCGCGGCCCTCGTCCAGCGTGGACGAACCGGCAAGGGCAGGCATGTCGAGATGGCACTGTTCGATTGCGGGCTCTCGGTCACCTCCTATTACGGGTTGGAGGCCCTGGCGCTCGGTGAGGATCCACCGCGCTACGGCAACGCACATCCCTCGATCGTGCCCTATGGCGTCTTCGACGCGGCGGACGGCGCGCTCGTCCTCACCGTCGGAAACAATGCTCAGTATGATCGCTTCTGCCGCGCGGTGATCGACCGGGTCGACCTTGCCGAGAACCCGCGCTACGCCACCAACCTCCAGCGCACAATCCACCGATCGGAATTGCTGCCGCTCATCGAGGCTGAGTTGCGCGCCCGCCCGCGCGCCGAACTGCTCGCCAAACTGGCGGCGAACGGCATCCCCTGCGGCGAAGTGCTCGGTCTCAACCGCGCCCTGCGCTCGGAGCGGGCCGGCCAGGCCGGCATGCTGGTGGAGGATGGGGACAATGCCGGTGCACCGGCCGTGCTCGCCCCGCCCTACCGCCTCGACGGCGAACGGCTGCCGGTGCGCCATATGCCACCGGCATTGGGTCGTGATACCTGGACGGTACTCAAGGACGAACTCGGCCTGCCGGCCGAGCGCCTGGATGCCTTGAAAGCGCGCGACGTGATCGCCTGACGCCCGGCGCTACGCGGCGACGGCTCGCCTCGTCCGCAGCTTTTCCATCGACCACATCAGCACCGGCCAGAGCAGGGCGGCAATGGTCATAGAGGAGAGCACGATCGAGACCGGGCGATTGAAGAAGGGCAGGATGCTGCCATCCGACTTGATCAGCGAGGTCACGAAACTCTGCTCGACCATCGTCCCCATGACGATGCCCAGCACCAGGGCTGCAACCGGATAGCCGTTTTTCTCCATCACGAAGCCGATCAGGCCGAAGATCGCGACGCACCAGACCGCAAACAGGTTGTTGCCGGCTGTGGCGAAAGCGCCGACCGCGCAGAAGATCATGATCACCGGCATCACTGCCGAGCGCGGAGCGCCGACGACGCGGCTCGCTAGCCGGATCATGACGATCCCCAGCGGAATCATGATGATGTTGCCGAGCAGGAAGATGATGTAGAGCGCGTACATGCTCGAAGCCTGTTCGGTGAACAGGGTCGGGCCGGGGTTGAGCCCCTTCATGTAGAGCACGCCGATCGCAATCGCCGTGATCGTGTCCCCGGGAATACCGAAGAGCAGCGCCGGCACCCAGCCCGAAGCCAGGCTCGCATTGTTGCTCGCGCCGGCCTCGATCAACCCTTCGGGATGCCCCGTTCCGAACTTCTCGGGAGTCTTGGAAAAGCGCTTCGACATCGCGTAGCTGACCCAGGCCGCCATGTCGGCACCAGCCCCCGGCAGAACGCCGATGATGATGCCGACGATGTTCCCGCGCGTCTGCTGCTTCGGATATTCCTTGGTCAGCGCGATCTGGCCCTTCAGGATGCTGCCCAGACGCCGATGCTCGAGCTTCGGCGGTTCGCGCTCGCTGAGGGCGCGCATGACCTCCGCCAGCGCGAAGACACCGACAAGCGCTGGAATCGGCTCGATGCCCCCGAGAAGATCCGTCGAGCCGAAGGTGAAGCGCGCGACGCCGCCTGGATTGTCGATGCCGATACAGGTGATCAGCAGCCCGAGCAGCATCGCCGCGATTGCCTTGATCGGCGAGGAGCGCGCGACCAGCGTCGCGCACATCAGGCCGAGCATCGCGAGCCAGAAATTTTCGTAGGTCGAGAACGACAGCGCGAACTCGGCCAGGATAGGCGCAAGCACCATCAGCGAGAGCGTGCCCGCGATGCCGCCGAGCGCGGAGAACCACAGGCAGATGCCGAGCGCCGTCTCCGCCTGCCCCTTGCGCGTCATCGCATAGGCTTCATCCGTGTAGGCGGCGGACGCCGGCGTTCCGGGGATGCGCAGCAGGCAGCCTGGAATGTCGCCTGAGAAGATTGCCATCGCCGAGGCGGTGATGATCGTCGCGATCGCGGCGATCGGCGAGAGATAGAAGGTCACGGGCACCAGCAGCGCCGTGGCCATTGTCGCGGAAAGGCCGGGCAAGGAGCCGACGACCAGCCCGTAAACTGCCGATGCGAAGATCGCGATGAGAACGTCCGGCGCAAAGACAAGCCCGAAAGCCTGAATGATCGTGTTCATCGGCTCACCACGGAAATGGCAGCAGGCCATCGGGCAAGGGCACCCGCAGCAGCTTCAGGAAGATCAGGTTGATGACGAAGGGCGCGATCAGCGCGAGCGGGATCGAGAGCTTCGGTTTCGCGCCGAAAGCCGTCGACATGATCACGACCATGATTGCCGCGGTCGGCAGGAAGCCGAGCGTCTCGGAGAACAGCGCGTAGAACATCAGCAGAGCCGGCGGCAGCAGGGCGAGCCATGCCCGCCAGGCCGGCGGCTGAATCAGATCTTCAGGCGCGGAATGGCTGGCCACATCCGCCTCCGCCACATCCTCGAAATGGCGCCCGACACCAAACACGATCAGCGCCCCGCACACAGCAAGCCCGGTGCCGACCACCATGGGAAAGGCGGAGGGACCGACCTGCTGCCCGGGAACCGGGGGCAGTTTCGACCCATAGAAGAATGCGCAGGCTCCCAGAAAGGCGATGGCGGAGCCCGACACGCGATCAGCAAGTGGCGTCACAACGAATTCTCGACGAGAAAGGAAATCGGGACTGCGAAAGCCGGAGCTGCTGCGTAGCAACTCCGGCATCTCGCACCGGCAGATCAGGCCTTGGCCAGGCCCGCCGCCTTCATCGCGGACGCCATCGCCTTGTCGCCTTCGGCCATGAACGAGGCGAAGCCCGCCGGATCGGCGAACTTCATGCCGAAGCCCCGGGCGTTCATGAAGTCCTTGTACTCCTTGGAGTCGAAGGCCTTCTTCAGGGCGGCGGCGAGCTTGCCCTGGATATCGGCCGGCAGGCCCTTGGGCGCGCCGATGCCGCGCCAGGCGCCGACGGAGTAGTTGATGCCGAGCGTCTCGTTCAGCGTCGGGACGTCCTTGAACTGCGGATTGCGCTCGGTCGACATGATGGCCAGCGATTTCGCCTTGCCGGCATCGATCATGGCCCGGGCTTCCGGCACCGAGCAGGTGACGATGTCGATGCCGCCGGCCGCGAGGTCCTGCATGCCCGGCGCCGCACCGTTCGACGGGACCCAGGCGACATGATCGGGCTTCAGGCCCATCGCGACCAGCCAGCCGACCAGCGCAAGATGCCAGATGCCGCCCTGGCCGGTGCCCGAAGCCTTGAGCTTGCCGGGAGGCGCGGCCTTGATGGCCTCGGCGAGAGCCTTGATGTCCTTGTGCGGGCTCGAGGCGCTGACCTGCACGCCTGGCGGATCCTCGTTCATCAGGGCGAGCGCAGTGTAGCTTGCCGGCGTGAGATCGGTGAGCCCCTGATGATGCATCATCGAGATCTCGACCGTCAGCATGCCGATATTGTAGCCGTCGGGAGCTGCCGTCGCGATCGCCGAATGACCGACGACACCCGAACCGCCGGTGCGGTTGACGACATTGCAGGGTTGGCCGAGATCCTTCTCCAGAAGTGAGGCGACGATGCGCGCCGTCGCGTCCGTGCCGCCGCCTGCGCCCCATGGGCAGATCATCGTCAGGGGGCGACTGGGCCATTGCGCCTGTGCGATGGCCGGCTTGACGATCAGGCCTGCCGCACCTGCGGCTGCCGCGCCCTTCAAAAGCTTACGTCTGCTGATGCTGTCGGTCATTCCAGCGTTCCCTCCGCTTAATCGATTTAGTTCCGGGATGCTTCTCCGCGGGTGCGGGGCTCCCTTGTCAGTCCAACGCTATCTGAGCCGATTGTCGTAACGGAAACAACTGCTCTTTGAAGGTCGATTCACACTCCGCATGCAACGGGCAATGCGACCTTTCCGACCTTCTCGACAACCGCGCCGGTGCTGATCTCCGGCCCGGACGGCACCGCCTGAAGCGTCACGCCTGCCTTGCCCAGCACCGCCTGCATGGCAGCCGCGCCGGCAACCGCGTAGGCGCGTTGCGGCGCGACGCCGGCAATCAGCACCTTGTCCGACGGGTTGGCCGTCACCAGTCCGGCAAGGCGACCCTGGCGATCGAAGACCGGGCTGCCGGCTTGACCGGGTTGAAGCGGCGCGAACACGGCCTCGCCCGGGCCGAGACGCACGGATTGTCCAGGCAGGGCCATCGCCGTGCGCTGCCCGCCGGAATCGCTGAAGGCCAACAGCACGATGCTCTCCTGCGCCCCCAGCGCCTCACTCCGAAGGCCTGGCGGAGCCCCGGCCGCGGCGCCGTCGACATCCAGCAAGGCAAGGCCGCTCGCATCATCCCTGATGCGCAGCCGCGCCGCCCGGCCGGAAACCTTGAGCGATTTGCAGGTGTCGATCGCCGCTGACGCCGTCAGGACGAGTTTGTCCGAAACAGCGAGGCCGACGCCAAACCGCTCCGTCGGCCTTGCCGCGACCACGACCGCAGGTGCCGCGCCCGGCGTCGACGCGCTCGCGACAGCAGGACCCGCCGTCGCAGGCGCAGGCCCGGTCGGAAAGGGTTCGAAGCTGCTGGCAATGGCGATGACGAGCTTGTCGACGCTTGGCGCCAGAGCCTTGTCGTAGCCCATCGAGAAACCGCGAAGGCCAGCCGGTCCTGCCGACAGGCGTCGGTAGAACCGGCCCGTGGGTGTCTCGCCGGTGACCACGAAGAAATCCGGCCGCAGCAGCTTGTAGGTTATCTTACGGCCGGGAACGGCTGTGCTCGTAGCCTTCTCGAAGAGCGCCTCCAGCGTGTCGCCTGCCGGTGCGCTGCTCGTATCGAGCGTCACCCTTCCGTCCTCGCTCTGCCAGCGGCCACCTCCGGTCGCTGTCGCCTCGCGGCGCGGCAGCAGCTTGGTCGGAATGCCGATGCGTATGCCGGTGCGTTCGTCCGTGATGACGCGAAAGCCCGCCGCCTCGCGCGCGGCCCCCGCCGCCTGCGCCAGGGCCCGACGCTCGACGGGCGTCAGGATTCCGTCCGGTGCGCCGTGCGAACCGGCCTTCAGCGCGTTGATGCCACGAAAGGTCAAAGGCCCGTAGGAACCGCTGACCGCGCCGTTGAAATGCCCTGCCCAGATCAGGTCGTTCTGGATCGCCCTGCGTTCGGCATCGGGCAGGGCGTCGAAGGCAGACTGCGCCACCGCAAGCTGCGGATTCGCCGCAGCTTGCGGCTGAGCCTGCGCGAGCGCCGGCAAGAACAGCAGCCCGGCAGCGACGAGCAGCCCCCTTGTCCCAAGCGAAGACCTCAACCCCGTCGCCATCACGCGCTCCCCTGCAGTCAGCAGCATTGAAGCGTCATTGCCGGCGCATCCGCAACTGGTCTCGTCAGGTGAGCATTTCGCGGACCAGTGGCATGACACGGCGTCCATAGAGCTCGATGCAGCGCATCATCCTGTCATGGCCGAGCGGCCCGGCGCTGTATTTCATCTGGAAGCGCACCGCATCGAGCGCCTTGACCGTCGCAGCGATCTTGCGCGCGACCGTCTCCGGCGACCCGACATAGAGCGAGCCGAAATCGATCTCCTGATCGAACTCGGCGCGGTTCATCGGCGGCCAGCCACGCTCGCCTCCGATCCGGTCGCGCATCCGCTTGTAGTCCGTGAAGAACTCCTCGCGCGCCTGCTCGTCCGTTTCCGCGACATAGCCCGGCGAATGCACCCCGACCGGCGGCACCGGCTTCCCCAGTTGCGCAAAGGCGCGGTGATAGAGATCGACATAGGGCCGGAAGCGCTTCGGATCGCCGCCAATGATCGCGAGCATCAGCGGCAGGCCGTAGCGGGCCGCGCGAACGACGGATTCAGGGCTCCCGCCAACCCCGATCCAGGTCTTCAGCACTCCGGTTTCCAGCGTGGGAAAGACGCTCTGGTTCTTGAGAGGCGGCCGCGTCGTGCCCGACCAGGTCACCGCATCCTGGCTGATCAGCGCCGCGAAGAGATCGAGCTTCTCCTCGAACAGGGTCTCGTAATCGCGCAGCTCATACCCGAACAGCGGGAAGGACTCGGTGAAGGAGCCCCGGCCGAGAATGACCTCCGCCCGTCCGCCCGACGCCGCGTTGAGCGTCGAGAAGCGCTGGAACACCCGGATCGGATCGTCCGAGCTCAGCACCGTGACGGCTGAGCCGAGGCGAATCCGCTCTGTGCGCCCGGCAATCGCCGCAAGCACGACCTCCGGCGAGGAAATGGCGAAATCGGACCGGTGATGCTCGCCGATACCGAAGAAATCGACCCCGACCTGATCGGCCAGCACAGCCTCGTCGATCAGGTTGCGAATGACCTCTGCATGCGGCAGCGGCTGACCGTCCGCCCCCGCGGTGACGTCGCCAAACGTGTCCAGTCCCAGTTCGAGAGGCTGTGTCATGCACATGTCCGTTCAGGCTTGCTACGGTCGAGGGAGATCGTGCCGAGATCAGCCTCGGCAAGACGCATCCGCAGCAATTGAGGCGCAGGAGACGTGCTTTCAAGGAGGCCCGTCATGCGCACCGGTTCAGAGCCTCAGGCATCAGATGCGCGGCCGGTTTCGTCGTTGCTGCAAGACGGTCCCGCCAGCTTTCACGTTGCACTGCCGAGCACGGATGCTAGCCTTTGGTCATACCGCGCCAGCCTCACAGTGGCGCGGCATCGACGACGACGGGCCGGACCGGCCGAAGGGACTGATCATGACCTTGCTCTCCCGGCTCGCGCTGATTCTCGGTCTTGCCCTCGCCGCCACCCCGGCGCTCGCTCAGAAGGCCTATATCCGCAACGATCTCCAGGCAGACGGGCAACGGCTCGAAGAACGCCTGAAGCGGGACGTCTCGGCCAGCACGCGCCCGGCTGCGGCCGCCCTGCGCGACGGCGAGGCCGCGCTCTCGCGCGGTGATGCCCGCGCCGCGCTGCCTCAGGCCAATGCCGCCGTCGTCGCCGATCCCCAGAATTCCGCGGGATGGCGCCTTATGGCGCGGGCCGCCAATGCCATCGAGCCCCGTGACTTTCGTGAACGCTGGGAACTCCGCGAACGCGCGATCAGTGCCGCCTACCTCGCCTATCAGCGCGCGACCTCTCGTCCCGACGAAGCAGCCTCGCTCGCGGTGCTCGCCCGTACCTTCGAGCGCAACGAACTCTGGCGCCCGGCGCTGACCACCTATCGGCTCAGCCTCGATCTTCAGGACAATGGCCAGCTGCGCACGGCCTATGAAAGCCTGCGCGAGAAGCGTGGCTTCCGCCTGCTCTCCAACAAGGTCGATGCCGATGCTGCGAGCCCGCGCGCCTGCTTCGAATTCTCCGAGCCGCTCGCCCGCGGGCGTGTCGATTTCGCGCCCTATGTCGCGATTTCCGGCGGCAAGGGCGATTTCGCCGTCAGCGCCGAGGAGCGCCAGATCTGCGTCGACGGCCTGCGCCACGGCGAACGCTACGCGTTCGTCATTCGCCAGGGCGTGCCTTCCGCACTTCCCGATGAGAAGCTGCTGAAATCCGCCGATTACGAGGTCTATGTCCGCGACCGCACGCCATCGGTACGCTTCACCGGCAAGAACTATGTGCTGCCGCGCACTGGTCAGCAGGGCATCCCGGTCGTCTCCGTCAACGCCGACAAGCTCGATCTCGAGGTCATGCGCATCGGCGACCGCAATCTGATCAACTCCGTCCACTCCGATGATTTCCTCAGCCAGCTCGGCAGCTACAACGCCGGCCAGATCGCGTCCGACAAGGGCCAGCGCGTCTGGGCCGGCGCGATGGACGTCAAGTCCGAGCTCAACAAGGATGTGATCACCGCCTTCCCGGTGCTGGAGGCCGTCGGGCAGCTCAAGTCCGGCGTCTATGTGATGTTTGCCAAGCCGACGGGCGGACAGGCCGCGCAGCCCTCCGGCGACGGCGATTATGACGACGGCTCGACCCGCGCGACGCAATGGTTCGTCGTCTCCGATCTCGGCCTGACGTCCTTCTCCGGCCCCGACGGCGTGCATGTGCTGGCGCGCTCGCTCGCCGACGCTGCGCCGATCCCGAATGCAGAACTGCGCCTCATCGCCCGCAACAACGAGGTTCTCGCCACCGCTCGCACCGATGCCAAGGGCTATGCCCGCTTCGATGCCGGCCTCGCCAAGGGCCAGGGCGGCAATGCGCCGGGCCTCGTCACCGCCCTGCTCGGCGAGGATTATGGCTTCCTCGACCTGAAGCAGACCGCCTTCGATCTCTCGGATCGCGGCGTGAAGGGTCGCGTCGCCCCGGCCGGCCTCGACGCCTATCTCTATACCGAGCGCGGCGTCTATCGCTCCGGCGAGACCGTCTATCTCACCAGCCTGCTGCGTGATTCCGCCGGCGCCGCCGTCACCGGCCTGCCGTTGACGCTGGTGGTGAAGCGACCGGACGGCGTCGAGTACCGCCGCCGCCAGGTCGAGGATCAGGGCGCCGGCGGGCGGGCGCATTCCATCCCGCTGATCTCCGGCGCACAGACCGGCACCTGGCGCGTCCAGGCCTATGCCGACCCGAAGGGCTCAGCCATCGGCGAGGTTTCCTTCCTCGTCGAGGATTATGTGCCCGAGCGCCTCGAGCTGACGCTCGCGCCGAAATCCCCCGTCCTCCAGGCGGGGGAACCGGCCGAGATCGATGTGAATGCGCGCTATCTCTACGGCGCGCCGGGCTCCGAACTCGACGTCAACGGCTCGACCACGATCCGCGCCGCCGCGAAATCCGCCATCCCCGGCTTTGCCGAGTTTCAGGTCGGGCTCACCGACGAGGCCTTCGAGTCAATCCAGAGCGACCTGGAGGAGAGCGCCACCACCGACGCCGCAGGCAAGGCGACGATCTCGGCCGGCGTGCAGCAGCCTGAGACCAATCGTCCGCTCGAGGTCGAGATCACCTTGCGCGTCGGCGAGCCGGGTGGCCGCGCCATCGCGCGCTCCGTCACCTTGCCGATCGTGCCGAAGGGCGCCGCCATCGGCGTGAAGCCGCTGTTCAGGGACGGTGAACTCGGCAACGGCCAGACGGCGAGTTTCGACGTCATCATGGCCAATGGCGACGGGCGCCGGCTCGCCAAACCGGGCGTGAAATGGACTCTGTCCAAGGTCAATCGCAACTATCAGTGGTTCTTCCAGGATGGTCGCTGGAACTATGAGGGCGTGAAGACGACCCGCCGCGCCGCCGATGGCGAGGTCGCCGTCAGCGAGACGGCCGCAGCCCGCATCGCTGCACCCGTCCAATGGGGCAATTACCGGCTCGACGTCGCCTCCGATGGCTCCGACGCGACCGAGACCAGCGTCTCCTTCACTGTCGGCTATGAGAGCGACAAGACGGCCGACACGCCCGATGTGCTGGAGGTCGCACTCGACAAGCCGTCCTATGCGATTGGCGAGACCATGCAGATCAGGCTCTCGCCGCGCTTCGCAGGCAAGGCTACGCTCGCCGTCGTCGGCGACAAGCTGAACGAGATCCAGACGATCGACATCGTGCCCGGCGGCAGCACAGCCTCCATCCCGGTCAAGGCGGAATGGGGAGCCAGCGCCTATCTCGTCGCCCTGGCCCACCGCCCGATGGACACCGCTGCGCAGCGCCTGCCCGGCCGCGCCATCGGCCTGTCCTGGTTCTCGATCGGCAAGGAACAGCGCACGCTCCAGGTCGACCTTGGCGCACCCAATCTGGTGCGCCCGCTCTCGACGCTCTCCCTGCCGGTCAAAGTGACCGGGGCGCGTGCCGGCGAAGAGGCGTTCGTCACCGTGGCTGCGGTCGACATCGGCATCCTCAACCTCACCCGCTTCGAAAGCCCCGATGCCAGCAAGTACTTCTTCGGTCAGCGCCAGATCGGCCACGAACTTCGTGACCTGTACGGCTATCTGATCGACGGCATGCAGGGTGTGCGCGGCACCATCCGCTCCGGCGGTGACGCGGCGCCCGCATTGCAGGGGGAGGCGCCGACGCAGGAGCCGCTTGCGCGCTATTCCGGGGTGGTCAAGCTCGGTCAGGACGGCACCGCGAAGATCGATTTCGAACTGCCCGCCTTCAACGGCTCGGTCCGCATCATGGCTGTCGCCTGGTCGCAAGGCCGCACCGGCCAGGCCAGCACCGACGTCATCGTGCGCGACCAGATCATCGCCCAGGCGACGCTGCCGCGCTTCCTTGCGATCGGCGACCAGTCGCGTTTCCATCTCCAGATCGACAATGTCGAGGGACCTGCGGGCCCCTATCTCGTCGATCTCGACGTGAAGGGCCCGGTTCTCGTTGCGGCTGACGCAACCCGACGCACCTTGACCCTCGCCGCAGGCGCCAAGAGCCAGATGACGATCCCGGTCACCGCGGCAGGGCTTGGCCGCGCCGAGTTCGACGTCCGGATCAGCGGCCCGAATGGCGTCGGCACCGTGCAGAACCTCGCCGTGCGCGTGCAACCTTCGGCCAACACGATCGCGCGCCGCATCGTCCGGCCCATCCCCGGCAATGGCGGCTCGATCACCGTGTCATCTGATCTGCTCGCCGATCTCGTGCCGCGCTCGGGCCAGGTCTCGGTCGCGGTCTCGCCGCTGGCCGCGCTCGACGTGCCGGCGATCCTGAAGGCGCTCGACCGCTATCCCTATGGCTGTACCGAGCAGACCGTCAGCCGCGCCCTGCCGCTGCTGCATGTCAACCGGCTGGCCAGTCTTGAGCAGCTCGCGCTCGATGCCAATGCCGACGAACGCGTCAACGGCGCGATCGAGCGCGTGCTCGCCCGTCAGGGCGGCAATGGCTCATTCGGGCTCTGGGGCGTCGGCGGCGAAGACCTCTGGCTCGACTCCTTCGTCACGGACTTCCTGACCCGCGCCCGCGAGCGCCAGTTCAACGTCCCCCAGATCGCCTTCAATCTCGCGCTCGACCGGTTGCGCAATCAGGTCGTCAACACCAGCGAGATCAACAAGGAAGAAGCCACCGGCATCGCCTACGCGCTCTATGTGCTCGCCCGTAACGGCCGGCCGGTGATGGGCGACCTGCGCTATCTCGCTGACAACAAGCTCGGCGAGTTCGCCTCGCCGTTGGCACGCGCGCAGATTGGAGCGGCGCTCTCGCTGCTCGGCGATCGTGGCCGCGGTCGCGCCGCCTTCACCAGCGCGCTTGCTGGCCTCCAGGAGGCGCGTGACGACGGCCTGTCGCGGCCCGATTACGGCTCGCGCCTGCGCGACGGCACCGCGGTCCTGACCCTGATCGCCGAAACCAATGGTGAGCGCGCCGACATCGCGCGCGCCTCCTCGATCGTGGAGAGCGCCCGTGGCTCCGCCCGCTACACCTCGACCCAGGAGAACATGTGGATGGTGCTGGCGGCACAGGCCATGGCCAAGGAGGCCGAGGGCATGGCGCTGACCGTCGACGGCGCCGAGCGCAAGGGCGCCTTCTACCGCACGCTCTCGGACCAAGCGCTGGAAGCCAAGCCGCTTGTCATCGCCAATCCCGGCGCCGCCTCTGCGCAGGCGGTGATCACCGTTGCCGGCATTCCGACCACGGCCGAGCCCGCCCTGAACCAGGGCTTCGCCCTGGAGCGGAGCTACTACACCATGAAGGGCGAGAAGGCCGATCCGGCGCGTCTGCGCCAGAACGAGCGCTATGTCGTCGTCCTGGGAGTGACCGAACCCTCGGTTCGCTACGGGCGGCTGCTGCTGGTCGATCCTCTGCCGGCCGGGCTCGAGATCGAGAATGCCAATCTCACCGAGGGGGCCTCGACGCAGGGCCTGAGCTGGCTGAAGCAGGAGGTTACGCCAGTCCACACCGAAGCGCGTGACGATCGCTATGTCGCAGCCTTCGAACGGCCAGGCTCCTCGAACCAGCCCCTTTCCTTCACGGTCGCCTATATCGTGCGCGCCGTCTCGCCTGGCCGCTATGTCGCGCCCGCAGCCGCCATCGAGGACATGTACCGCCCCGACCGCTTCGGCCGTACCGCCTTCGGCACGGTCGACATCACCTCGGCGAGATAGGGACGCGAAGGCTCGTGATCAGGCAGGACGAGCAAGGCGGCAGCCCACCTCCCTCCCCTTCGCGGGGCGGGAGGGGTCGACGTCGCTGGCTGAAGCCCGTTGCCTTGGCAACGGCGCTCGGGCTTGCGCTCGCGGGTTTGGCTGCCGGCTCCATCGTCTACTACGCCTCCACTCTGCCCCCACTCGATGTCTCGGCCGCGCATGACCGCTCGACCGTGGTGCTGGATCGCGACGGCAAGCTGCTGCGCCCCTTCCTCACCGCTGACGGTCGCTGGAAGCTCCCGGTCGGCGTCGAGGACGTCGATCCGCGCTATCTCGCGATGCTGAAGGCTTTTGAGGACAGGCGCTTCGACAGCCATTCCGGAATCGACCCGGTCGCGATGCTGCGTGCCGCCGGGCAGATGCTGGTCAGTGGCCGCGTCGTCTCCGGCGGCTCGACACTGACCATGCAGGTCGCGCGCCTGCTCGAACCGCGCGAGGAGCGTTCGCTTGCCGCCAAGCTGCGCCAGGCCGTGCGCGCGATTGAGCTGGAACGCCGCTTTAGCAAGGACCAGATCCTCGATCTCTACCTGGCGCTCGCACCCTTCGGCGGCAACCTCGAAGGCCTGCGTGCGGCGAGTCTTGCCTATTTCGGCCGCGAGCCGAAACGTCTTTCCACAGCCGAAGCCGCTCTGCTCGTCGCGCTGCCACAAGCACCGGAACAACGCCGGCCCGACCGCTTCGCGGAGACCGCCCGCAAGGCGCGTGACAGGGTGCTCGCCCGCATCGAGGCAGCAGGCCTCGTGACGCAGTCCGAGGTCGCAGCCGCACGTGATGAGCCGGTTCCGACCGCACGAAGGGCCTTTCCCAATCTGGCGCCGCATGTCGCCGAACAGGCAGTGGCCGAGGCACAGACCGTTCGCCGCCACCACCTGACCATCGATGCAAGGCTGCAGGCCAATCTCGAACAGCTTGCCCGCGAACGCAGCCTCGGCCTCGCCCCGCAAGTCTCGATTGCCGTTCTCGCCGTCGACAACGAGACCGGTGAGATCCGTGCCTCGGTCGGCGGCGTCGATTATTTTGCAGCCGAGCGTGCCGGATCGCTCGATCTCACCCGCGCCCTGCGCTCACCGGGTTCGGCCCTCAAGCCATTCATCTATGCGCTCGCCTTCGATAACGGCCTCGCCCATCCCGAGACCATGCTGGAGGATCGGCCGGCGCGTTACGGGCTCTATGTGCCGGAGAATTTCGATCTCGGCTTCCAGGGCATGGTCAGCGCGCGCAAGGCCTTGCAGCTTTCGCTGAACGTCCCGACCGTGGAATTGCTCTCGTCACTCGGCCCGCAACGCTTCCTCTCGCGACTGCGCGATTCCGGCGTCGCGATCGCCATGCCGAAGGAGGGAGGTGCGCCGGGCTTAGCCGTCGGCCTCGGCGGTCTCGGCATCACCCTGTCCGACCTGACGCGGCTCTATGTCGGCCTCGCCCGCGGCGGCGAGATGCTGCCGCTCAAGATCAAGGCCGGCGATCAGCCGGCCGGAGAGGCGCCTCGCCTCGTCGATCCCGTTGCAGCCTGGTATGTCGCCGACACCTTGCTCGGCGCTCCGCCGCCGCTCAATGCCGCACCGGGGCGTATCGCCTACAAGACCGGCACATCCTATGGCTATCGCGACGCCTGGGCCGTCGGCTTCGACCGCAAGCACACGATCGGCGTCTGGGTCGGTCGCGCCGATAACGGGGCCGTGCCGGGGCTCGTCGGGCGCGTCGTCGCGGCACCGATCCTGTTCGATGCCTTTGCCCGCCTCGGCCATGATCCGCGGCCATTCCTGCAGCCGCCGAACGCCATCATATCCTCGACATCGAACCTGCCGCCGCCGCTGCGCCATCTCCGGCAGGACGTGCCCAAGACGCTGACCGCCCTTACCCGTCCTGGCCTCACGCTGGCCTTCCCGCCGGAAGGCGCGCGCATCGATCTCGCGGCGTCGGTCGTCGACGGGCACGCGCTGCTCAATCTCAAGGCCGCCGGCGGCGCCCCGCCCTATACTTGGCTGGTCGACGGCGCGCCGGTGACCGCGCCGACCCGTCGCCGCGAGACCGCCTGGCAGCCCGGCGGCAAGGGCTTTGTCCGGATTTCGGTGATCGACGGCGCAGGCGCGAGCGAGAGCGTCTCGGTCAGGCTGCAGTAGCGCAAGGCATCAAGTGCGAACGGAGCGATCCAGGCGCCGGCGATGCGGCCTGGATCGCTTTTCCGCAGAGTTCACTCCGCGGGCTGGACCTGTGTCGGGCCATGCGCCGCGTCCTCGCCATGCACGGGCCGATGCGCCCGCGCCAGATAGCTATAGGCGACCGGCACCACATAGAGCGTCAACAGAGTGCCGAACGTCATGCCACCGACGATGACCCAGCCGATCTGAGAGCGGCTTTCGGCGCCGGCGCCATGGGCGAGCGCCAGCGGCACCGCACCAAGCACCATCGCGCCCGTCGTCATCAGGATCGGCCGCAGGCGCAGTTCCGCGGCCTCGACCAGCGCATCGACGAGTTCCTTGCCCTCCTCGCGCAACTGGTTGGTGAACTCGAGGATGAGGATGCCGTGCTTGGTGATCAGGCCGACGAGCGTGATCAGGCCGATCTGGCTGTAGACGTTGAGTGTGCCTCCGCTGAAATACAAAGCCGCCAGCGCACCCGTGATCGAGAGCGGCACCGAGACCATGATCACGACGGGGTCGATGAAGCTCTCGAACTGCGCCGCCAGCACCAGATAGATGAAGCCGAGCGCCAGGAGGAACACGATCGCGATCGAGGAGCCAGCCTGCTTGAACTCGCGGCTCTGGCCGGAATAGTCGATCTGCACCGACTTCGGCAGCACCTTGGCGGCCGCCTGCTCCAGGACGGCCAGTCCATCGCCGAGCGAATAGCCCGGCGCCGGCACCGCAGTGATCGTCGCGGAGCGCAGCTGGTTGAAGCGAATCAACTCCTTGGGCGCGACGTTCTCCTCGATGCTGACAAGGCTGGAGAGCTGCACCACCGTGCCGTTGCGACCACGCAGATAGATCGACTGCAGCGCCTGAGGCGTGTTGCGATCCTCCCCGGCGACCTGCAGCATCACATCATATTGCTCGCCGTTCATGTTGAAGCGCGTCACCTGCCGTCCGCCGAGCAAGGTCTCCATTGTCCGGCCGATGATATCGACACCGACGCCAAGATCGCTGGCGCGCTGCCGGTCGATCGAAACCTTGATCTGCGGCTTGTCCAGGATGAGGTTGGATTCGAGATTGGTCAGCACCGGCGAGGCGGACGCCTCTGCAATGACCGCATCGACATAGTTCTTGATCTCGGCATAGGAATCCGAGGAGCGCAGCACGAACTCGATTGGCTTGCTGTTGGCTCCGCCGCCGCCAAGCGAGGGCGGATTCACCGCGAAGAGGCGGATGCCCGGAATCTGCGACAGCCCGCGATTGATCTCGGCAACGAGATCCTGCTGCTTGCGGTGGCGCTCTTCCCAGGGCTTCAGCCGCGCGAATGCGATGGCGCGCGTCACGTCGGGGAAGCCGGTGATGACGAGATAGCTCTCGACCTCCGGAAGATTCTTGAAATACTCCTCAACCTGCCGCGCATAGCTCGCCGTGAAGCTCAGCGTTGCGCCCTCAGGGGAGACGCCGATGGCATTGATCGTGCCACGGTCCTCCACCGGAGCCAGCTCGGAGCGGAGGTTCGTGAAGAAGTAATAGCTGCCGCCGGCAACGCAGAGCGCCAGCAGCACGATGACCGGGCGCATCGAAAGCGCCCCACGCAGCGAACGGCGATAACCGCTGGAAAGCGCATCGAAACCGCGCTCCAGCACGTTGTAGAGCCAGCCATGCGACTCGTGCGGCTTCAGGAGTTTGGCGCACATCATCGGCGTCAGCGTCAGCGCGACGAAGCCGGAGACGAGCACTGCACCTGCCAGCGTCAGGGCGAACTCGATGAAGAGCTTTCCGGTGCGCCCGGTCGAGAACGCCATCGGCGCGTAGACCGCTACCAGCGTCAGCGTCATCGCGACGACCGCGAAGGCGATCTCGTTGATGCCGCGGATCGCCGCCTTGCTTGGTTCCATGCCGTTCTCGACATGGCGGTGCACGTTCTCCAGCACGACGATGGCATCGTCGACGACAAGCCCGATGGCGAGCACCATCGAGAGCAACGTCAACGTGTTGACGGTGAAGCCGAGCGCATACATCAGCGCGAAGGAGCCGATCAGCGAAACCGGGATCGTGACCAGCGGGATCAACGTCGCGCGCAGCGAGCGCAGGAAGACGAAGATGATCAGCACGACCAGGACAACCGCCTCGCCGATCGTGGTGTACACCGCCTGGATCGAGCGATCGATGAAAATCGAGGTGTCGTAGGAGGTCGCGATCGCCATGCCGTCCGGCAGGTCATCGGTGATCTCCGGCAGCGCCGCACGCACACCGGAGGAGACATCGAGCGGATTGGCCGTCGCCTGCTTGACGATGCCGATCGTCACCGAAGGGCGGCCGGCGAACCAGGCGGCGTTACGCTCCTCGCGCGCCCCGAGCTCGACCTTCGCAACATCGCTCAGCTTCACCGGAAATGCGCTGACATCCTTGATCACGATCTGCTGGAATTGCTCGGGCGTGGTCAGGCTGGTTTGCGACAGCACCGTGAACTCACGGTCGTTGCTCTCGATGCGGCCGGACGGGATCTCGACGTTCTGCGCCCGCAGCGCCGCCTCGATTTCCTGCACGGTGATATTGTAGGCGGCCATGCGGGCCCGATCGAGCCAGATGCGCATCGCATATTGCCGCTGGCCGAGAATGCGCACTTCGGCCACGCCGGTGATGTTCTGCACCCGGTCGGCGATGAAGCGGTCGGCGAAGTCGGTCAGCTCCAGCGGGCTGTGCCGCGTGCTGGTCAGCGACAGATACATCACCGGCTGGGCGTCGGCCTCGACCTTGGCGATGATCGGCTCGTCGATCTCGTCCGGCATGCGTCCACGCACGCGGCTGACGCGGTCGCGCACATCGGAGGCCGCGACATCCGGATCCACGTCCGGACGGAAGCGCACAGAGATGCTGCTGCGCTCCTGACGGCTGTTCGAGGTGATGATCTCGATGCCCTCGATGCCCGCGATCGAGTTCTCCAGGATCTGCGTGACCTGCGATTCGATGATCTCGGCGCTGGCGCCGCGATAGGTCGTGTTCACCGAGACGATCGGCTCGTCGATGTTCGGGTATTCCCGCACCGTCAGCCGGCCATAGGACACGATGCCGATGAGGATGACGAGCAGGCTGAGGACGGTCGAGAGAACCGGCCGGCGGACGAAGAGCGCAAACAGGCTCATCGTGCGTCGCTCGTCTGCACCGGCGCCGGAGCATTCTTGACCGCAACGGCCGAGCCGTCACGCAGGCGCATCTGGCCGGCCGTGACGATCTGCATGGTCGGGGTCAGCCCCTTCACGATCTCGACCTTGCCCGGAAGGCGCTTGCCGAGCTCGACCGGCATGCGCTTCGCCTTGCCGTTCTCAACCACGAAGATCATCTTGCCGGTGCCATCGGGGACTACGGCCGTCTCCGGCACGACGAGCGCGTTCTCGCGCTGGTCGACGATGATGTTGATCCGCGCGAACAGGCCGGGCTTCAGGACGCCGTCGCCGTTCGGGATGGTGGCGCGCAGTCGGATCGCGCGGCCGTTCACATCGACGATCGGATCGATCGCGAAGATCGTGCCGGTGAAGCCGGTGTCGGGCAGCGCATCGACCTTGAGCTGGATGATCTGCCCGACCTTGACCCGTGTCAGGTAAATCTCGGGGACCCGGAAATCGACCTTCATCGGGTCGGTTGCGGTGAGCGTGATCAGCTCCTTGCCGACCGAGACATAGTCCCCGACGCTGACCGAGCGCAGGCCGACAACCCCGGTGAAGGGCGCGTTTATGGCGGTCAGAGCGCGGCGCGAGGTCGCGAGCTGCAGGCGAGCTTCGCTGGAGGCCAGTTGCGCCGTCGCCTGTTCGAGCGCGACCTGCGTGCCCGAGCCACGGTCGACTAGCGCGCGGTTGCGCTCATAGGTATCCCGCGCCAGCCGCAGATCCGCCTCGGCCAGTTTCACCTCGGCGTCGAGGATCGCCCGGTCGAGCTTGACCAGTTCCTGGCCCTTGGTGACGCGCTCGCCTTCCTTGAACCCCAGTGCCACGACCCGGCCGGCGATCTCGGGAGCGATGACCACTGTTTCATTCGCGGTCAGCGTGCCCAGCGCCTGGACCTCTTCGTTGACGGTCACGGCCTCGACCCGGCTGACTTCGACCGGTACACCGGCGGCCTGCGGGTTCGTCACCGCGCGCGCCTGCGCAGGCTGCGCGCCAGCCTTGAAGCTGCGGTAGCCGTAATAGCCGCCGCCAGCGACGCCAGCGATCAGGAGGACAAGGACAAGCCGCTTCATAGGTCAGGGTGCTCCGGTATCGTCGCAAGCCCTATGGGACTGGACGATGCAGTTCAAATTACAAATCCGTAAGTGTGGTTTCATGACGGCCGCAACGGTTTTGTGAACCGGCCGGCTTTTCGCATGCAAGACCGGAACCAAGACGCGAAACAAGCCCGGAACGGGCTGCTGGCGGCAGATTTCGGGGCCCTGTGGCCAAATTAAGCCTTTAGTGGAAGTCGCGAGAGCGCGGCAGCACCCTGACATTGCGCGGGTGCGTATGTTGGCGCGGCGGCAAGCGGCTGTCGGACTGCGGGTGCTGCACCTCGTCGGCCCGCGCCAGGGTGCGGTGCAGCAGCCCGTCGGCCAGCCGCGCCAGTTCCTCCGAGCGATCCTCGATCCTGTCGACGACGAGATGGACGATCCCCTCCGGGCTGCGCTGCAGCCGGCCGGCGAGCAGGACAAGGCGCGCGCCCATCGCCTGCCGGCGGTAGCGCTCGAAGGTCTTTGGCCAGAGCACCGCATTGGCGATGCCGGTCTCGTCCTCCAGCGTCATGAACATCACCCCTTTGGCGCTGCCCGGCCGCTGGCGCACCGTGATGATGCCCGCCAGCCGGCAGCGCGTGCCGTCCGCCGCAGCCAGCACCTGCTCGCAGCTCAGTGCCCGCTCACGTGCGAAAAGCGGGCGCAGGAACTGCATCGGATGCCCCTTCAGCGACAGGCGCAGATGCTGGTAATCCGCGATGACCTGTTCCGAGTCTCGCATGCGCGGCAACAGGGTATCGGGCTCCCGGGCGAGCTCGGCGCTCTCGCTCGCCGCAAAGAGTGGCAGCGGGCTGTCATCCGGGAGCCTGCGCACCTCCCAGAGCGCCTCGCGCCGGCTGAGGCCGAGTGAGCCGAAAGCATCGGCATCGGCCAGCGCGACGAGGGCACGCGTGGGCAACCTGGCGCGCCGCGCCAAGGCCTCGACGCTGTCATAACCCTGCCCGCGCGCCGTCACGAGCGCCTGGCCAAAAGCCTTCGAGATCCCGTCGATCTGGCGCAGCCCCAGCCGCATCGCGAGTGCACCGTCCTCGCGTCGCTCCAGCGTGTTGTCGTGATCGCTCAGATTGATGTCGACCGGCCGGATCTCGACCTTGTTGTCCTGCGCCGCCCGGATGATCTGCGCAGGAGCATAGAAACCCATGGGCTGCGAGTTCAGAAGCGCCGCGGTGAAGGCAGCGGCATGATGACACTTGAGCCAGGCCGAAGCATAGACCAGCAGGGCGAAGGAGGCCGCGTGGCTCTCCGGAAAGCCGTATTCGCCAAAGCCCTTGATCTGGTTGAAACAGGCGGATGCGAAGGCGCGATCATAGCCGCGCGCGACCATGCGCTCGACCATCATCGCCTCGAAATTCTGGATCGTGCCGACATGGCGGAAGGTCGCCATGGCACGCCGCAAACCATTGGCCTCATCCTCGGTGAACTTCGCCGCCTCGATGGCGATGCGCATCGCCTGCTCCTGGAACAGCGGCACACCGAGCGTCTTTTTCAGAACCAGCTCCAGCTCGTCTCGAGGCCCATGTTCCGGCGCGGGTCGGGGGTAGACGACCTCATCCGGGTTTTTCCGCCGCCGCAGATAAGGGTGGACCATATTGCCCTGGATCGGGCCCGGCCGGACGATCGCGACCTCGATGACGAGATCGTAGAATTTCCTGGGCTTCAGCCGCGGCAGCATGTTCATCTGCGCCCGGCTCTCGACCTGAAAGACGCCGATCGCATCGGCCTGGCAGAGCATGTCGTAGACGCGCGGATCATCCTGCTCGATCGTCGCCAACTCCCAGTGTTTGCCTCCGTGCAGAGCGATCAGGTCAAAGGCCTTCCTAATGCAGGTCAGCATGCCGAGCGCGAGCACATCGACCTTCATCATCCGGAGCGCATCGATATCGTCCTTGTCCCATTCGATGAAGCTGCGGTCCTTCATGCCGCCCCAGCCGATCGGCACGCATTCGTCGAGCCGCCCGCGCGTCAGCACGAAGCCACCGACATGCTGGGAGAGATGGCGGGGGAAGCCGATCAACTCGGTCGCCAGCGCGGCCGCGCGCGCGATCATCGGATTGGCGGGGTCGAGCCCCGCCTGCCGGACATGGTTTTCCGGCAGGCCCTCGCCCCAGCTGCCCCAGACCGTGTTGGCGAGCGCGGCCGTGACATCCTCGCTCAAGCCGAGCGCCTTGCCGACCTCGCGAATGGCGCTGCGCGGCCGATAGCAGATCACCGTGGCGCAGATGCCGGCGCGCAGCCGGCCATAGCGCTCATAGATATACTGCATCACCTCCTCGCGCCGCTCATGCTCGAAGTCGACATCGATATCGGGCGGCTCCTTGCGCTGTTCGGAGAGAAAACGGGCGAGGAGCGAATTGCCCTCCATCGGGTCGACGGCCGTGACCCAGAGGCAGTAGCAGACCGCCGAATTCGCGGCCGAGCCCCGCCCCTGGCACAGGATCGGCGGCTCCTGTGCACGGGCGAAGCGCACGATGTCGTGGACCGTCAGGAAGTAGCGCGCGTAATCGAGCTTCGCGATCAGTGCGAATTCCTTGTGCAGCAGGTCGCGTACCTTGCCCGGCACACCCTCGGGATAGCGCCTGTGCGCCCCCCCCCAGGCGAGACGCTCCAGATGCTCCTGCGGAGTGCTCCCGGGAGGAACCGGTTCGTCCGGATACTCGTATTGCAACTGGTCGAGCGAGAACCGGCAGCGTTCGAGGAAGCGCACCGTCTCCGCCACCATCTCCGGCGCGTGCCGGAACTGATGGGCCATCTCGCGCGGCGATTTGAGATGGCGCTCGGCATGGGCCTCCAGCATGCGCCCGGCCCGCTCGATCGGGACATGCTCGCGGATGCAGCTGACGACATCCTGCAAGGGCCGCCGCTCAGGCGCATGATAGAGCACGTCGTTGACGGCGAGACAGGGCACACCCACCCTGGCCGCGAGCAGCGCCAATACATCGGCCCGGCGCCGGTCGTCGCCGCGATGCGGCATGTCGATACCCAGCCAGAGCCGACCCCGCGCAAACTCGGAAACGCTCGCGAGAGCCGCAGCGATCTCGCTGTCCGGCCGCCGTTCCGGCATCAGGATCAGCAGCTGGCCTTCCGCGAATTCGCGCAGGTCGGAGAGCGTGAGGATGCATTCGCCCTTCTTCTCGACCTTCATCTTGCCGTGGGTCAGCAGGCGGCAGAGCCTGCCATAGGCGTCGCGATCCTGGGGATAGGCGAGCAGGTCAGGCGTGCCATCGGACAGGACGAGGCGGACCCCGACCGCGAATGTCAGCTTAGTGGCGGCGATACCCGCCTCGCGCATCGCCGCATGGGCCCGCACCACGCCGGCCAGAGAATTGCGGTCGGCGAGTCCGATTCCGGCAAGGTCGAGTTCAGCCGCCCGCCCAACCAGTTCCTCCGGACTCGAGGCCCCGCGCAGGAAGGAGAAGTTGGAGGTGACCGCGAGTTCGGCATAGCGCGCAGCTGGTCCTCCCGAGGCAGCCGCTACCAGGCGATTGTCATTGAGCCCGCTCATGCGAAAAGTCCGTGCATGAACCAGGGTGGATGCGCGGCCTCGCGGCCATAGAGTCCGTCGCGATAAAGCCAGAAGCGTCTTCCCCCTGGCTCTTCGACGCGAAAATAGTCTCGGGTCGGCGCGATCCTGCCCGTCGTCGCCCACCATTCGGCAGCGATCCGCTCCGGCCCCTCGGCCTTGGCGACCTCATGCAGCACGCGCCGCCAGCGGAAACGCGTCGGCGGCCCGTCCGGGATCTCGGCCAGCACCTCGATCGGCTCCGGCCGCGACAGCAGCCGGAGGGGTCGTTCCGGGGCAGCGCTCGGCGCCGGCCAGTCCGGGGAAAACCCGAGCCGTGCCAGCTCGCCATGACGCAGGGCGGGCACCGCCAGCGCCGCGCGCTCGGGATCATGGCTGTCCTGCGCCAGGAAACGCCGCACGCGATCCGGGCCGATCCGGGCCGCGATCGCATCAGCGACCTCCGTCAATGCCCGCTCGGCGGCGGCTTCGTCGGGCTCCTCCTTCCCACTAGCAGCGAGCGTTCCCTGATCGACGGCGAAAGGTTCGGTCACACCGGCCGAGAGCCGGATCAGGTCGAAACCGAAGCCGGGATCGAGCGGATCCACCAAGGCATCCAGCTTCAGGGCGAAGAGCCGGTCGACCGCAGCCGGATCGCGCAACGGCATCCCGGTCTCGATGCCGAGACGGCGCACGGCCCCGTCACTGCGGAAAAAGCTCGCCTCGAACAGTCTTGCGCCTTCGCCGCGCGCTTCCAGCATGCCGGCGAGACTCTCCCCCAGACCGGTCAGGGCAGAGCGGATACCGGCTTCATGCGCCAGCGGCTCGGCAAAACGCCGCTCCGCCATGCATTCCGGCAGCGGTCGCCGTGGCGACAGCGCCTGCGGCAGGCGGCCGAACGCCTGGTCGAGTCTGTCGAGCAGGTCGCGGCCGAAACGGGCGGCCAGCGGCGCGCGTGGTCGCGTCTCCAGATCGGCGATATGGGTGAGGCCCATGCGGGCGAGCCCGTGCTGCCGTGCCGCCTCCAGTCCGAGTGCCGCTGTCGGCAAGGGCCACAGGGCCTCGCTCTCCCCGCCCGGCGGCACGATGCCGCCGCGCCCGTAGCGCGCGACGCCCCAGGCCGTACGCGCCGTCCCCGCAATGGCGGCGCGCAGCGTAAAGCCCTGTCGTTTCAGCCGAAGCAGGCAGTCGCGACCAAGCGCGGCTTCGCCGCCGAAGAGATGGGTGCAGCCCGAGATATCGAGCAGCAATCCATCCTCGCCATCGAGCGCGACCAGCGGTGTATAGCAGTCGCACCAGTCGGCAACGGCGCAAAGCAGCGCCGCATCGGCCGCTTTGTCCTCCTCGACCACGACCAGCCGCGGGATCATCGCCCGCGCATCGGCCAGCGCCATGGTCGCATGAAGGCCGAGGCGTTCGGCTTCGGCATCGAGGCTCGTCAGCCGGAAGGCGCCCTTCGCCTTGCCCACCACAACAAGAGGACCAGGATCATCCGCTGGCCCGCCGGGCTGCGGGCCAGGCCTCTGCGATAGTGCCCGAACGGATGCGCCCTGGCTGCGTCTGGTCCGATCGATGGGCAGGCGCGGGAACCAGAGCGACAGGAAGCGGCTCGCGGAAGCTATACGCATGACTGTCCCACTCCATCACCCACTGCCCTGTCGCCCCATGTCGGTTGCGCAGCACCGTGACCGCAAAACTCGGCCGGCCCGGCCCATGCGCTCTCATCCGCCCCTCCGAAGGCGCCGCCGAAACCGACCAGCGGATCGTCGCCGCGCTTGGAGCAGGACTGCTTCCCAGCCGCAGGAGAAAAGCCGTCGCGCCGGCATCCCGCGCCGCCAGGACGAGACGCCGGCTGGCCGTGAGATCGAGGCAGGCCGGCGCGCCCTCGAGCTCGATCACCACCGCGCCGATGCCCGAGCGCGGGTCATTGCCGCGCGGAAAGGCGTCGCCCGCCGCCTTCAGCACGGCAAGCGGATCGCGTCCCCGCACCGCCAGCACCCGGTTTGGATCGAGCCCGAACGCCGCAAGCCCCGGCGCATAGAGCTCTCCGCCCTCTGCGCCGGCGGAATCCTGCCGCAGCCAGACGACCGGCCGCCGCTCCAGCCGCGCGATCAACCCTGCAACGAAGCCCGTCGCCGCCGGAGCCTGATGCGCCATCGCCACGATCTCGTGCAGGGCATGGCGGCGCAGTGGCCCCAGCGCCGCATCGGCCGCCGCGTGGCCAAGACTGAAGCTCGCCTCCCCGCCCAGGGAGACGGAGACGCTTTCCAAACCGGCAATGCTTCGCCGCAGCGCGGCGACGGCATGATCGCTCACGTCTTGGCACTCCAAATGTTCCTATTTTGTTCTTTATGACTCCGCCGCCTCAGACGAGTCAACAACCTCCGTGACGCCCGCCCACAGCCCCCGATCCTGCTGTCACGGCCCTGTCATCTGTCGCCGATACCGGTTTGCGCACTGCAAGAGAGCATGAGCTCCGGACTGCGCCTCGCCCATGTCCGGATGTCGCCATGCTTGCTCCTCGATGGGAAGACCGTTCATGCTGCGTATCGAAGGCCTGACCAAGCGCTTCAGCGGCAAAGCCGCCGTGGACAATGTCTCGCTGTCGATCCCGAAGGGCGAAATGGTCGGCGTCATCGGGCGCTCCGGCGCCGGCAAGTCGACCCTGCTGCGCATGATCAACCGCTTGGCGGAGCCGAGCTCCGGCCGTCTGATCAGCGACGAGCGCGATGTCACCGCATTGAAGGGTGCCGAACTGCGCGCCTGGCGTCGCGACACCGCGATGATCTTCCAGCAGTTCAATCTCGTCGGCCGCCTCGACGTGCTGACCAATGTCCTGCTCGGCCGGCTCAATCACCGCTCGACCTTCCTGACGCTGGTGAAGAGCTTCTCGCCGGACGACAAGATCCGCGCCATCGCCGCGCTCGAGCGCCTCGACATGGGCCATCTGCTGGCCCAGCGCGCCGAGACCCTCTCGGGCGGCCAGCAGCAGCGCGTCGCGATCGCCCGCGCCCTGGTCCAGGAGCCGAAGGTCATTCTCGCCGACGAGCCGATCGCCTCGCTCGACCCGCGCAACACCCAGGTCGTGATGGATGCGCTCTTCCGCATCAACCGCGAGGACGGCATCACCGTGATCTGCAATCTGCATGACCTCGATATCGCGGCGAAATACTGCGACCGGCTGATCGGCATGGCCGCCGGCAAGGTCGTGTTCGACGACGTGCCGCAGGCGCTCACCCGCGAGATCGCGGCCGAACTCTACGGCATCGAGGCCAAGGATGCCGGCGCCGAGGCGCTGGACGCCCTCGATGCCATCGCCATCGCCGAAGCCAAGCGCGCCAAGCAGAGCGCAGCCTGAGCCGGACCTGAGCCCGGCCAGGACCGCTTACGCCTGAAAAGACCACCAACAGCCTTCAACAGGAGCAAACCATGCTGACCCGCCGTCATACCCTCACGCTCGCCGCCGCCGGCCTGGCCGCGACGCTCGCCGCTCCCGCCTTCGCGCAGGACTGGAAGGCCAAATATCCGGAGCTGGTCTTCGCCATCATCCCGTCCGAGAACGCGTCTGGCGTCGTCGAGCGCTACACCCCCTTCGTCAACTATCTCGCGAAGGAACTCGGCACCAAGGTGACGCTGCGCATCGCCAACGACTATGCCGCGATCATCGAAGGCCAGCGCGCCGGCAACATCCATATCGGCATGTACGGCCCCGCCTCCTTCGCTCGCGCCCGCATGACCGGCGCCAAGGTCGATGCCTTCGCGATCGAGACCAATCTCGACGGCACCAAGGGCTACCACTCCGTCTTCTACGTGAAGAAGGACTCGCCCTATCAGAAGGTCGAGGACCTGAAGGGCAAGAATCTCGGCCTCGTCGATCCCAATTCCACCTCTGGCAACAATGTGCCGCGCTTCGTGCTCGACGGCATGAAGATCGAGCCCGAGACCTTCTTCGGCAAGGTCGTCTATACCGGCAGCCACGAGAACGCGGTCATCGCGCTCGGCCAGGGCACTGTCGACATCGCCGCCAACTGGTGGAACGACGAGCAGGAATCCAACCTGCAGCGCATGGCCCGCAAGAACATGGTCAAGGCCGACGATTTCCGGATCATCTACAAGTCCGAGCAGATCGTGAACTCGCCGATGGCCTATCTTTCCGACCTGCCGGAGCCGCTCAAGGCCTCGATCCGCGACGCCGTCCTCAATCTCGCCACCAAGGACAAGGTCGCCTTCGACAAGATCTATGAAGGCAAGCAGGGTCCGCTCGTCGCGGTCGACAACAAGGCCTACGACCCGATCATCGAACTGAACAAGTTCGTCGACGCGCTCCGCAAGAAGAAGTCCTCGTAAGCGCTTACCCGCCGACCGTCATGGCCGGGCTTGCCCCGGCCATGACGGAGTGGCGTCCCGCCGCGACTGGCGAACCCCGCGACGGAACCAACATGACCCTGACGATCGATCGCAACGACCCCGCCATTCGCGGCCATGCCGATCTCTATCGGCGCGAGATGGGCGCAAAGCGCCGCCAGGCCCTGCTCGGCGCTGCCATCTTCATCGCCTGCGTCGTCCTCTCCGCGATCGGCTCGGAGGTCGATCTCGCGAAATTCGCCGCGAACGCCTGGCGTTTCCCGAAATACATCCTCGAGACCCTGCCGACCCTGCGCCTCGCCACGCTCGGTGCCGATCTCAAGGAATGGTACTGGGGCCTGAACGGCTGGCTGAAGCTGCTCTGGCAGACCCTGCTGATTGCCTATGTCGGCACCGTTCTGGGCGCCGTCGGCGGCTTCCTGCTCTGCTTTTCCGCCGCCGCCAATCTCGGCCGTGCCGGCTGGCTGCGCTGGGCGACCCGCCGCTTCCTCGAATTCTGCCGCACCGTGCCGGAGATCGTCTTCGCGCTGATCTTCGTCATCGCCTTCGGCCTCGGCCCGCTGCCGGGCGTGCTCGCCATCGCGATCCACACCATGGGTGCGATGGGCAAGCTCTTCTCCGAGGTGGTCGAGAACATCGACATGAAGCCGGTCGACGGCCTCACTGCGACAGGCGCGGGCTGGTGGCAGACGATCCGCTTCGCCGTCGTCCCGCAGGTGCTTTCCAATTTCGCCAGCTACGCGCTGCTGCGCTTCGAGATCAATGTCCGCGGCGCCTCGATCATGGGCTTCGTCGGGGCTGGCGGCATCGGCCAGGATCTGATCGAGGCCATCCGCAAATTCTACTTCACCGATGTCAGCGCCATCCTGCTGCTGATCATCGTCACCGTCATGCTGATCGACTACGGCACCGAGCGCCTGCGCCACGCCCTGCTCAGCCTGGAGCACCGCTCATGAGCCTCGCCCTCACCGCCGCCGAGCGCGCCGATCTCGTCCGGCGCCACCAGGGGGCCATCGACGGTTCGCTGAAGACGCGCCTGACCACCATCGCAGTCCTTGCCGGTATGCTCGGCCTCTTCCTCTACGGGCTGACGACGCTGGAAGTCTCGCTCTGGAAGATCATCACCGGCATCGGCAATCTCGGCACATTCGTCGTGCTGATGCTGCCGCCGGACCCCGGCTCCGCCGCCCGCGCCGTGATCTTCGTGAAAGCGCTGTTCGAGACCATCGCCATCGCCTTCCTTGGCACGATCCTCGCCGCGATCCTCGCCTTCCCGCTTGGCTTCCTCGCGGCCAAGAACGTCGTCGCCAATCGCGTCATCCATTTCCTGGCGCGGCGCTCGCTCGACACCGTGCGCGGCGTCGATGCGCTGATCTGGGCCCTGATCTGGGTCAATGTCGTGGGCCTTGGCCCCTTCGCCGGCATGCTCGCGATCATGACCAGCGATCTCGGCGCCTTCGGCAAGCTTTATTCGGAAGCGATCGAATCCGCCGACCGCAAGCCCGTCGAGGGCGTGACCTCCTCCGGCGGCGGCAAGCTCCACGAGATCCGCTTCGGCCTGATCCCGCAGGTCCTGCCGGTCATCGCCAGCCAGGTGCTCTATTTCATCGAGTCGAACACCCGCTCCTCGACCATCATCGGCATCGTCGGCGCCGGCGGCATCGGGCTCTATCTCGCCGAGACCATCCGCACCCTGGAATGGCAGCAGGTCTCGTTCCTGATCCTGCTGGTGCTTGCCGCTGTGACCGCGATCGACTTCCTATCCAGCAAGCTGCGCTTCGCCATCATCGGCAAAAGGGCCACCTGACGGACAGGCGCGTCATGACAGGGCCTGCCCCGACCGTTCACGCCTCGCCGGGCTACGCGAGCAACTGCACTCACTCCGCGAACGGCTCGACGACCATTTCCATCCGTTCGCCGGCAAAGATGCCGTCGACCAGATGGATCGGGGTCAGATCCGGCAGTGCGTCGACCGCCGCGGAGAGCATGACCGCGGCGCCGGGCTCGATCCTGAGCAGCAGCGCCTCGCGCTCGCTGGCGAGCCGCGCCGAAAGCCGTGTCGAAAGCCGCACATAATCCGGGATGCCGCAGGCGGCGAAAGCCGCCGAGATCGACGAACCGGCCCGGCTCAGCATCTTGTCGAAATCCGGGAAGCGCTCGGCCGAGAGCAGATGCACGCCGGTGCTCACCGGCACGCCGCCGGCCAGGCTCAGCGTCTCGATCCGCCAGAGCGGCGCTCCGTCCTCCAATCGCAGGGCCGCGCAGGCCTCCGCCTCGCCCTTGACGATCCCGGCTCCCAGGATCGAGCCGGCCACGGTGATGCCGGCCGCGCCGAAATTGGTGCGCATGCTGACGCGCCGGCCGATGCGATAGGGAAAGCGTGGCGCCGTGACCTGCGTCCCGCGTCCGCGCGAGACGCTGACCAGCCCTCGATCGGCGAGATGCCGAAAGGCCTGCCGAACCGTGTGCCGGTGCACCCCATAGCGCTCGGCCAGCGCGAGCGAAGAGGGCAGCGTCGCGCCCGTCTCGTATTCGCCGCGCCCGATCGCCGCTTCGATCTCGTCCGCGATACGCCGCCATGCCGTGGCGGCTTCGCCGGCCTGGCTGGCTGCATGGGCATCCGTCATCAAAGCTTCATCCAAAATGTATAGACCTTTCTCAGCAACGACCCTATCGTAGTCTAGACATTAGGCCCTGACCAGAGAGCGACCTGAGATGAGCGGGACAACCCCACGACAGCAATGGCTGGCAATCCTCGCCCGGGCCTCTCGCACCGAGATCGAGAGCCTCGCCAGCGGGCTCGGTGCCCTGCCCGACCATGACGTGCTGAAGGCACCCGAAACCGGGACCGTGATGGTCGAGGGGCGCGCCGGCGGTGCGGGACGCCGCTTCAACCTCGGCGAAGCCACCGTGACGCGCTGCGTCGTGCGCCTCGGCGACGGCACGATGGGCTTTTCCTACGCTCTCGGTCGCGACGGCCGCAAAGCGCGGCTCGCAGCCGTGATCGACGGACTGCTGCAGGGCGAGGGCGAAGCCGCGCCGCTCCGCAGCGGCGTCGCCGAACTTGCGGCCCGCCAGCAGGCGGCGCGCACCCTCGCCTCGCGCAAGGCTGCAGCCACCAAGGTCGATTTCTTCACTCTGGTCCGGGGCGCGTGATGCAGGACGACACACTCATTGGCGCCGGCTTTTCCGAGCCGGTCTTCCAGTCCCAGGCCGCCTTCCGCGCCCTGCTCGCCGCCTTGTCGGAGCCCGGCCTCGTCCAGGACGTCGAAACCGGATTTGCTGCGCCGGCCGGATTGGAACCGGCAATCGCCACCGCCCTGCTGACCCTCGCCGATTACGAGACGCCGATCTGGCTGCCTGCCGATCTGCGGGCGGGGCCTGCCGGCGCCTGGCTGCGCTTCCATTGCGGAGCGACTTTGGTCGAAAACCCGGCTGAAGCTGCCTTCGCCGTGCTGAACGGCACCGATACCGCTCCGGCGCTGTCCGCATTCAGCCCCGGCACCGACCAGTTTCCGGATCGCTCGACCAGCGTGATCGTGCAATGCACCAGCCTCGCAGGCGGCGACGCCGTGACGCTGACCGGCCCGGGCATCGCCGACAGCCGCGAGATTGCACCAAACGGACTGCGCCCCGGCTTCTGGGCCGAGGTCGCGGCCAATGCCGCGCGCTACCCCCTCGGCATCGACCTCATTCTCAGCCATGGCGAGGCGATCATCGGCCTGCCGCGCTCGACGCAGATCCGGGAGGTCCGCTGATGTATGTCGCCGTCAAGGGGGGCGAGGCCGCCATCCTCGCCACACATGATCTCATCGCGGAAGCCCGCCGCGGCAACGAGGCCGTGCCCGAATTGGCCGTCGCGCAGATCCGCGAGCAGATGGGGCTCGCCTGCGCCCGCGTCATGAACGAAGGCTCGCTCTACGACCCCGATCTCGCAGCGCTGGCGCTAAAGCAGGCGCAGGGCGACGCCATCGAAGCCGCCTTCCTGATGCGGGCCTATCGCACGACCTTGCCGCGCTTCGGCTCGTCGGAGCCCGTCGACACGGCGCAGATGGCGATCCGCCGCCGCGTCTCCGCCACCTACAAGGACCTTCCGGGCGGCCAGGTGCTTGGCCCGACCTATGACTACACCCACCGCCTGTTCGATTTCGCGCTGATGGATGGCGCCTCTCCTGCAGCGACACCTGCGGCGGCGCCCGAGCCGCTCGACGCCACCATGCCGCGCGTGCCCGACATTCTCGGCGCCGAAGGCCTGATGGAAGCCGAGGAGCCGCCGGAGGGTGATCCCCGCCCCTTCGATCTCACCCGCGAGCCGGTCTCCTTCCCCGCCGACCGCGATGTCCGGCTCCAGGCGATGGCGCGCGGCGATGAGGGCTTCATGCTCGGCCTCGGCTATTCCGTGCAGCGCGGATACGGCAATTCGCATCCCTTCGTCGGCGAGGTCCGGGTCGGCGAGGTCAGCGTCGAATTCGTGCCCGAGGAACTCGGCTTCGCGGTCGATCTCGGAGAGATCACCCTGACCGAATGCCAGATGGTCAACCAATTCAACGGCACCAAGGACGTACCGCCGCAGTTCACGCGCGGCTATGGCCTCGCCTTCGGCCATGCCGAGCGCAAGGCGATGTCGATGTCGCTGGTCGATCGTGCGCTCAAGGCGCGCGAATTCGGCGAGGCGGCAGAGTATCCCGCGCAGCAGGACGAATTCGTGCTCTACCACTCCGACAATGTCGAAGCGGCCGGCTTCGTCGAGCATCTCAAGCTGCCGCATTATGTCGACTTCCAGGGAGAGCTCGAACTGATCCGCCGCATCCGCCGCGAGCGCGAGCAGCGCCTGGCGGGCGAGCCCCAAGAGACCCAGGTCCAAGAGACGCAAGACACCCTGCCGGAGGCCGCGGAATGACCCTGCATCAGATCGTCCCCGGCGAAGATACGAAGCCGGCTTATAATTATGCCTATCTCGACGAGCAGACCAAGCGGATGATCCGCCGCGCCCTGCTCAAGGCGGTCGCGGTGCCGGGCTATCAGGTGCCGTTCGGCTCACGAGAAATGCCGCTGGCGCGCGGCTGGGGCACGGGCGGTATCCAGATCACCGCCGCGATCATCGGCCCGGACGATGTGCTGAAGGTCATCGACCAGGGCGCGGACGACACCACCAACGCCGTCTCGATCCGCCGCTTCTTCGAACGCACCGCCGATGCGAAGACGACCGAGGCGACGGACGAGGCCACCATCATCCAGACCCGCCACCGCATCCCGGAAGCGCCGCTGAAGGCCGGGCAGATCATGGTCTATCAGGTGCCGCAGCCGGAACCCCTGCGGAAACTCGAGCCGCGCGAGGCCGAGACCCGCAAGATGCACGCCTGGGCCGAATACGGGCTGATGCAGGTCAAGCTCTACGAGAATATCGCCCGCTTCGGCGAGGTGACGACGACCTATGACTATCCGGTCGACGTCAACGGCCGCTATGTGATGGCGCCGTCGCCGATCCCGAAATTCGACAATCCGAAGATGCACATGTCGCCCTCGCTCCAGCTCTTCGGAGCCGGCCGCGAGAAGCGCATCTATGCGGTGCCGCCCCATACCAGTGTGCGCAGCCTCGATTTCGAGGACCATCCCTTCCGCATCCAGAGCTGGAACGAGCCCTGCGGGCTCTGCGGGGCAACCGATTCCTATCTCGACGAAGTCGTCACCGACGACCGCGGCGGGCGCATGTTCGTCTGCTCCGACAGCCATCATTGCGAGACGCGGCGCGCTGACGGTCATCGCGGCGCAATGCTGGCCGACGCATCGGCGCTCCATCTCGTCGACGACAAGCAGGCCAAGGACGAGGTTTCGCAGTCATGACCCAGCATGTCTCCCCCCAGGATCTCGGCATCGATCCCGATCCGCTGCTCTCGGTCTCCGGCGTCAGCCGCTTCTATGGCGAGCGCATCGGCTGCGCCGATGTCTCCTTCGATCTCTGGCCGGGCGAAGTGCTCGGCATCGTTGGCGAATCCGGCTCGGGCAAATCGACCTTGCTGCGCTGCCTCGCCGGCATCGACGCTCCGGACGAGGGCGAGGTGCTGTTTCGCGGCTCGGGCCAGCCGCTCGACATCTACTCGGTCGCCGAGCAGGATCGCCGCCGCCTGATGCGCACGGCCTGGGGCATTGTGCACCAGAACCCGCGCGACGGCCTGCGCATGGACGTCTCGGCCGGCGGCAATGTCGGCGAGCGCCTGATGGACCGCGGCGACCGGCATTACGGCAAGATCCGCGAGCGCGCGCTCGACTGGCTCACCCGTGTCGAGATCGCCGAGAACCGCATCGACGATCGTCCGCGCCAGTTCTCGGGCGGCATGCAGCAGCGTCTGCAGATCGCCCGTGTGCTGGTCTCGGAGCCGAAACTCGTCTTCATGGACGAGCCGACCGGTGGCCTCGACGTTTCCGTGCAGGCGCGGCTTCTCGATCTGCTGCGCGTGCTGGTCCGAGATCTCGGTCTGGCCGCCATCATCGTCACGCATGACCTCGCCGTCGCGCGCCTGCTCACCGACCGGCTGATGGTGATGAAGGACGGCCGCGTCGTCGAGCAGGGGCTGACCGATCAGGTCCTGGACGACCCCCATCACGCCTACACGCAGTTGCTCACCTCGGCCGTGCTGAGCGTATGAGCGTCACAATCGCGTCACCGGAACCGCGCAAGGCATCCCGACCATGACCACGATGATTCACGTCGAGAACGTCGCCAAGACCTTTACCCTGCACAATCAGGGCGGGGTCCGGCTGCCTGTCTTCGACAATATCAATTTCAGCGTCGAGGCCGGCGAGGCGCTCGTGCTTGCCGGAGCCTCGGGCGCCGGCAAGTCGAGCCTGCTGCGCATTCTCTACGGCAACTACCGGCCGAGCTCCGGCCATATTCACATCACCCATGCCGGCCGGGCCATCGACATCGTCGCGGCCGTGCCGCGCACGGTGCTCGATATCCGCCGCCGCACGCTCGGTTTCGTCTCGCAGTTCCTGCGCGTGATCCCGCGCGTTTCGGCGCTCGACATCGTCCGCGATCCGCTGCTGGCGCGCGGCGTCTCCACTGATGAGGCCAGCGCGCGCGCCGAGGCGATTCTTGCCCGGCTGAACCTGCCGGAACGCCTCTGGCACCTCGCGCCCGCCACCTTCTCCGGCGGCGAACAGCAGCGCGTCAACATCGCCCGTTCCTTCGTCGATCCGGCGCCGATCCTGCTGATCGACGAACCGACCGCCTCGCTCGATGCCGCCAATCGCGACGTCGTGGTTGACCTGATCGGTGAGGCGCGCGCAAACGGGTCCGCCATCGTCGGGATCTTCCATGACGAGGCGGTGCGCGAGCGCGTCGCCACCCGCTATCTCGACATCACCGCATTCCGGAAGGCCGCCTGATGCAGACCGTTCTCACCAATGCCAAGCTGATCCTGGAGAACGAGGTCGTCACCGGCACGATCGCCTTCGACGCAACCGGGATCACCGCTGTCGACCAGGGCCGCTCGCAATTGCCGGGCGCGATCGACATCGGCGGCGACTATGTCGCTCCCGGCCTCGTCGAGATGCATACCGACAACATGGAAAAGCACTTCATGCCCCGGCCCAAGGTGTTCTGGCCGAACGGGCTTGCAGCAGCGCTGGTCCATGACGCCCAGATGGCGGCCTCCGGGGTCACCACCGTCTATGACGCGGTCTGCGCCGGCACGCCTTTCTCGGCCAAGGACTACCGCAAGGACATCTTCGCCGACGTGATGAAGGCGCTGCGCGAAGGCAAGGCCGAAGGCGTCTTCCGCATCGACCACCGCATCCATATGCGCTGCGAACTGACCAGTCCGGACCTGATGCGCGACATCGAGCCCTATCGCGAGGACGACCTCGTCCAGCTCGTTTCGCTGATGGACCACACGCCCGGCCAACGCCAGTGGCGCGACATCCAGCACCTGCGCACCTATGCGCTCGGCAATGGCAAGACCGAGGCCGAGTTCGAGGAGGACGTCGCCGTCCGCCAGTCCGAAGGCACGGCCAATGTGCCGAGCAACTGGAGCGCCGTGGTCGAGATGTTCCGGACGCGCGGCATCCCGATCGCGACCCATGACGACACCACGGTCGACCATGTCGAGGCTGGTGTCGCGTCGGGCGCCGTGATTTCGGAGTTCCCGACCACGATCGAAGCGGCGGCAGCCGCGAAGCAGCGTGGGCTTGCCACCATCGCCGGTGCACCGAACGTCGTGCGTGGCGGCTCGCATTCCGGCGGCGTCTCGGTCTCCGAACTGGCCGAGAAGGGCCTGCTCGACGGCCTCTCCTCCGATTATGTCCCGGCAAGCCTGCTGCAGGCTGTGCTGAAGCTGCATGCCAGCCATGGCATCGCGCTGCCCGACGCCATGGGCATGGTGACCTGGAAGATCTCCGACATCCTCGGCCTGAAGGATCGCGGCCACCTGAAGACCGGCCTGCGCGCCGACCTGGTGCGCTTCAAGGCACTCGGCGCGACGCCGGTGATCGCCGCCGTCTGGTCGAAGGGCGAGCGCGCATTTTGAGCACGCCGCGCTACGCTCTCTATTACGCCCCCGCCGCCGACAGCGCCCTCTGGCGCTTCGGCAGCGCCGTGCTGGGCTATGACGCCGTCACCGGCGCGGATGTCCCCGCCCTCGTGCCGCCCGGCTGCGATCACAGCCAGTGGCCGGCCCTGACGGAGGAACCGCGCCGCTACGGTTTCCACGCCACGCTGAAGGCCCCGTTCGAACTGGCTGCTGGTCGCAGCGAAGGCCAGTTGCGCGCCTTCGCCCATAATTATGCGGCAGGCCTCGAGAGCGTCCCGCTCGACGGCCTGAGCCTCACCGCGCTCGGTTCCTTCATCGCGCTGACCCCTTCGGCCGAAAGCCCGGCGCTGCAGCGCTTCGCCTTCGCCCTCGTCCAGGCCTTCGAGCCGTTCCGCGCTCCACTGGCCGAGGCCGATATGGCGCGGCGCCTGAAAAACCCGCTGACCCCGGCCCAGCGCGCCTATCTCGAAGCCTATGGCTATCCCTATGTCGGCGACGCCTTCCGCTTCCACATGACGCTGACCGGCTCGCTGCCGATGGATCAGGGGGCTTCCGTACAGCTCGCTCTCAGCGATGCCTACGCGCAGGCCGTTCCGGCAAAGCCCGCCGTGATCGACCGCATCGCACTCTTCAAGCAGGACACGCGGGCAGGCCGCTTCCGCCTGCTCGACAGTTTTCCGCTGGCCTGATCAGCGATGCGGGCTGAGCGCGGTCAACACGGCGACGAACTCGCCGGCCGCCTCGGCCACGGTCCGGTCGTTCTGGATCGAAACCAGTTGTGCGCGCTCAGTCGTCAGCGGCACCTCGCGGGCAAGCCGGGCACGGATATCGGCCTCGCTTTCGCGTCCACGCGCTGCCAGCCGCCTGGCAAGAACCTCGTTCGGGGCGGTGATGTTGACCACCGTCACCTGGCCGGCAAGACGCTCGGCCGCGGGAACGGCCCGGCGCGAGCCATTGGCGATCACCACCTGCCCGCTCGCGATGCCGGCCAGCGCTGCGGCCGGAATGCCGTAGCAGAGGCCATGGGCGCGCCAGCTGAGCGCGAGTGCGCCGCGCGCTTCGGCCTCGTCGAATTCAGCCTCGCTGCAGCTGTCGTGGTCCTCGGCGCCGGCCATGGCCTGGCGGGTGATCAGGCGGCGAACGAAGGCGAAGCGGCCATCGCCTGCCAGCGCGGCACGGGCGGCCTCCATCAGCGTGTCCTTGCCCGCTCCGGACGGGCCAACCACCAGCACGAGAACTCCCGATCCTGCGGCCATCATGGCTGCAGAGGGCTCCAGCAGATCTTGAGAGGATGACGACATGGCGGGCAAGAAACTCGGACTTGAACCTGTGATCGATCCGACCGCTCACGTGCGGCAGGCGACGCTCGGGCGCTACACCGAAATCGGCGCGCGCACCTCCTTCGTCGAGTCGACGATGGGGGACTACTCCTATGTCGTGAACGACTCGAATGTCATTTACACGACAATCGGCAAATTCTGTTCGATTGCGGCCATGACCCGCATCAACCCCGGCAACCACCCGATGCAGCGGGCGAGCCAGTCGCATTTCAGCTACCGCGCCAGCGCCTATTTCGACGATGCCGAGGACGATGCGCCCTTCTTCGCCTGGCGTCGCTCGACGCCGGTGACGATCGGCCACGATGTCTGGATCGGCCATGGCGCGATCGTGCTGGCCGGCCGCTCGATCGGCACGGGCGCGGTTATCGCCGGTGGCGCCGTCGTCACCAAGGACGTGCAGGCCTACACCATCGTCGCCGGCAACCCGGCCAGGCCGATCCGCCGGCGCTTTCCCGAGGACATCGCGGAGAGGTTGATTGCGCTGTCCTGGTGGGACTGGGACCACGCCGCCTTGCGCGCCGCGCTCGACGATTTCCGGACGCTGCCCGTTGAGGCCTTTCTCGAGCGCTACGAAGGCCTGCGGTGAGCCGTCTACGGCTGTGGCCCGCGCGTGCCACAGCCGACAGTCCTGCGGCATAGGACCACAGACGCTCCGTCATGCAGGCAAGCGCCGCAATCTTCTTCGGATGTTAACCAGCCATCGCCGAATTTCCGCCGGCGTGCCGAGGGGGCTCGGCGCATCAGGCTCGAGTAAACGGCTATGGCACCATCCGACGATCTCGCCCGGCGGCGCGACTTCATGAAGCTCGGTCCGGACGCGTTGCGGCGCATCCACGATGTCGAGGACACGCTTCTCGAGGCCCTGCCGGATGCGCTTGGCGCCTTCTATGCACAGGTCCGCGCCTTCCCCGAAACCCGCGTCTTCTTCGGCAGCGACGCCCATATCGAGCACGCGAAGAGCAAGCAGCTCGGCTACTGGGACCGTATCGCCCGGGGCCAGCTCGACGAGGATTACGTCGCCGCCGTCACCACGGTCGGCAAGGTCCACGCCAGGATCGGCCTGGAGCCACGCTGGTATATCGGCGGCTATGCCCTGTTGCTGGAGCAACTGATCGGCAAGGTGCTGGAGGCGCGTTGGCCGAAGGGTCGCTTCGGCGGCAAGATCGAAGGCGCCGAGGACCGTGCCGCGGAGATCGCGGCCATCGTCAAGGCAACGCTGCTCGACATGGACTATGCCATCTCGGTCTATCTCGAGGCGTCCGAGGCCGCCCGCCTCAAGGTCGAGGCAGAGGCGCGCGCCGTCGAGCAGGCCAAGGCGGACGAGCGCGACAGGGTCGTCAGCCTGGTCAGCGAAGGCATGGCCGCGCTCGCCAAGGGCGACCTGACCTTCCGCATGGACGCGGAGATGCCGCCCGAATACGCGCTGCTGCGCAGCCATTTCAATCACGCCATGGAACAGCTCGGCGAAATGGTCACGACCATCCAGGCGACGTCGGGCTCGATCGCCACCTCCTCGCAGGAGATCGCATCCGGCGCAGACGACCTGTCGCGACGCACCGAGGAACAGGCCGCCGCGCTCGAACAGACGGCAGCGACGACCGAAGAGCTCGCCGCATCCGTCAAGACCTCGGCCCAGTCCTCGCGCGAGTCGGTTGCGCTGGCCGATGACGCCGCCGCCGTCGCCCGCACCGGCGGCACCATCGTCAGCGACGCAATCGATGCCATGACCCGCATCGAGCAGGCCTCGAAAAAGATCTCGGAGATCACCACGGTGATCGACGGCATCGCCTTCCAGACCAATCTTCTCGCGCTCAACGCCGCGGTCGAAGCGGCGCGTGCGGGGGATGCCGGGCGCGGCTTTGCGGTCGTGGCAGCCGAGGTCCGGGCGCTTGCCCAGCGCTCGGCCGAGGCCGCCAAGGACATCACAGGGCTGATCGGGTCTTCCGATGCCGAGGTCGCCGAAGGCGTCCGGCTTGTCCGCCTCGCCGGCGGTACGCTGGAGAAGATCGTCGATGCCTCGATGCGCGTCTCCGGCACCGTCAACGAGATCGCGGTGGCGTCCGGCGAACAGGCCAATGGCATCGACGAGATGAGCCAGACCGTCAGCCATATGGACGAGATCACCCAGAGCAACGCCGCGCTCGCCGAACAGAGCGCGGCCTCGGCCCGCACCCTGCTCAGCCAGATCGAGCGGCTGAACCAGCTCGTCGCAGCCTTCCGCACGCAGGAGCAGCGCGCGGCCAGGGCCGGGCACCGGGCAGCCTAGGAACCCCTGGCCTTCGCGGAATTCGAGCTCGCCCTGCAGCACCCAGATCTGCTGGCGCTGGAACAGGAAGGCGGCGGCCGGATACGGCACCCGCACACCGGGGCGGCAGCGTGATCTGCAGCAGCTCGATGATATCTCCGGAGGGCAGCGAGATCGTCCGGCGAACATAGCCGGTCTTCGGGTCCTGCCAGGCCGGCTGATGGCCATGGCGGCTGCGCCGGCTTCCCGAAGCAGGCAGGCTCGCGGGCGGGAACGGCTGAGGCCCTTTAACTCTCTGCCGCCCGCGCCACCGCCTGGCCGAGCCGCGCGATCGCCTCGGCCGCCCCCGCCTTCAGCGTGACGTCCTGCGCCTCGGCATCCCTGGAAAGCTGCTCGCTCAGCGCCGCGAGGCTGATCTCGTTGCCGCTCGCTGCGAGCTTCAGCACCGCATTCGCCAAAACATTGGGCCAATAGGCGGCACCGCCCTTGGCCAGCCCCTTCGCCTTGCGGCCCTCGAACTCCTTGGTGAGTTGCTCCGGCGTCTTCTTGGCCATGTCCGTCTCCGGCTCCTCTGCTGGTTTCGCCCCATGGACGAGACGGAGGCGGCGCGGTCAAGCCCGGTGGCACAACGACGGACCCCGGCGCCTCTCTTCTGGCAGGAGAAGATGCGAAGCGCCCTCCCCCCGTCCATCATGCCCGACCTTGTCTCCGGCGCAGCCGCATCCGACGCATGGGCCACAACCTCAAAACCGTGATCGCCAGCCCCAAGATCCCTCATGGACCGTTCATTTTACGAGGAATATCCTCTTTTTCGGAGACCTGACCGGGATGGGATGCGCTCGCCCGGCCCAGGTTCCGCCGACGGGCATGCCCCGTCAGGAGGCGATGACCATGACCAAGACCAGCACTGCGCTTGCCCTCGGCCTGTTTGCGCTCGCGGGCGGCTTCGCCCTGCCGGCGGCGACGCCGGCCCAGGCCCTGACGATGAAGGAATGCAGTACGAAATATAACGCCGCCAAGACCGGCAACACGCTGGGTGGCCAATCCTGGAACGACTTCCGCAAGAGCCAGTGCAGCGACGCCGCCACGCCGGCCGCCGCAACGCCGGCTGCTGCCCCGGCCGCCCAGCCGAAGCCGCAGTTGGCTGCGCCCGCCGCCGCGCCGGCTCAGGCGAAGCCGCACGCCGCCATGAGCAATGCTGTCTTCCCGGCCAAGGTCGACCCGAAATACGCGTCCGAGACCGCCGGCAAGCAGCGCTTCAAGACCTGCAACGACCAGTACAACATCAACAAGGCCAGCGGCGGCAATGCCGACCTGAAATGGATCCAGAAGGGCGGCGGCTATTACAGCCAGTGCAACGCCCACCTGAAGGGCGTCTAAGACGGGCGCACCGCGCCCCGCCTCCCCACTCCCTGATCTCGGGCCTGCCCGAGATCAGCTCTCGGAAGTATCGAAGTCGGGAACCCGCGACTTCGATGTGGGAGAGGAGTACTCTCAACCTTCCCGGGAAGGAATTGCCCGGCAATTTCTTCCCGCCTGCCGGGATTGCGCGTGCAGCGGCACCGAAGCCAATCAATAAAGCATTGAGAAACAAAGACTTCTCCGAAGGCGCCTCTGGCCCGCGCCTTGCGTGACGCGTGCAACCAGTCCGGAGGTTGCCATGTCGATTTCAATCTCGTCGTCCCAGCCGGCCACATCGCTTGCCGATGCCTTCAAGACCGTTGCCAAGGTTGCCGACAAGTCCGCGGCGCAGAAGACGGCGGAAACGGATTTCCTCAAACACGCCCAGATGACGCCGGCCGAGCGCATGCACACCGCCATGCTCGCCAAGTTCGGCCTGACCAAGGAACAGTTCGACCAGCTCGATCCCAAGGCCAAGGGCGAGATCGCAGACAAAATCCGCGACGAGATCAAGAAGCAGCTCGAAGCCAGCGGTACCATGCGGACCGGCGTGATCACCGACAAGAAGATCTGAACGCGGCGCGAGCGCGCCGCGCTTTACAGCGCCACCACTGCCACATCATCCTGCCCCTCCCCGGTCGGGAGATGACGCCATGTGTGGACGTTTCAGCCAGGCTTTTACCTGGGAGGAGATCGTCGCCTTCAGCCAGCCGCTGACGGTGCCGACCGAGCGGGCCAATCTCCAGCCGCATTACAATCTCGCGCCGACCGACACCGTACGGATCATCGTCAGGACGCCGCTCGGCCGCGAGCTCATGCCGGCGCGCTGGGGGCTGATCCCGCCCTGGCACAAGGGCAGGCCGAACGAGGTCGGCGCCACCTTCAACGCACGGGTCGAGTCGGTGGCGACGAAGCCGACCTTCCGCTCGGCCTTCAGGAGCCGGCGCTGCATCATCCCGGCCAGCGGCTTCTTCGAATGGACCGGGCCGAAGGGCGACAAGACCCCGCATTTCATCAGCGCCGCCGACGGCGCGCTGCTTGCCTTCGCCGGGCTCTGGGAACGCTGGAAGGACCCGGAAACCGGGCAGGAGATCATCAGCTGCACGATCATCGTGCGCGACCCCGTCGCTGGGATCGCGACACTGCATGACCGCATGCCCTGCATGCTGCACCCCAGGGATTTCGACGCCTGGCTCGACGGCTCCGCCGGCGAAAAGCTGCTCTCCGACCCACCGCCGGCGCTGCGCGACTGGATCGTCGACCGCCGCGTCAACAAGAGCGGCGTCGGCGATGACGACCCCGGGACGATTGTGCCGGTGGGTTAGCCGGCCGGCTCCGAAAACCTCTTGGCCTTCTGCAATGCGATGCTTGCAGACCGGGGCGTCAGTCAGCGTCGTTGCGCGACACGGCCGGGCGGTGCAGGAGCGGCGCAAAAGGGCCGCATGGCCCGACCGTTCAGGACAGCCATCATGCCTCTCGCCTCCCGCGCGCTTGCCGCGGCCTTCGTCTGCCTCCTCCTCGCCTCCCCGGCTTCCGCCGCAATCACCGACCCGGAGATGACCTGCGCCGCGTATCTGAGGAATGGCGGGCACAAGCCGGCCGGTCACACTGCCAGGGACAGGACGCCCGCCGATGTCGCGGCCAGGATCAGGGCGTTTTGCGCAGCCAATCCGAAGATGAAGGCGATGGACGCGGAGATGACGATGACGGGGGATTGAGGCGGGCTGGTCGGTGGAAGGCCGACCATGACGGGAGAGGCGCCGCCGTGGCCTTCCGCCTGCCGCGCCGGATCCGCCGCCCAGTGCTATTCGTTTCCCTCGCTAGAAACGCGAAAAACCCGCGAACGGCTTGGCGATCCGGCCACGTCCGTCGTTGACGAAGGGGGCGAGGCCCGCTTCGACCTCCTTGCTGATGCTGCCATAGATTTCGATCGCCTCGACGGTGCAATGCTCCGAGACGGCCTGGATGTGGGGATCGGACATCTGCCAGTGGCGCAGAATGTCGTCCGAGTTCCTGTAGAGCTGAAAGCTGACCGCGCACATCTCATCGTCATCGATGAAAGTCCGCACCGTCAGTTGCGGCCCGTTCTGCTCGACATGGTCGACCGCCTGTCGCACCGCCTCCCTGAACCGCCCCAACCGCCCCTCGGTGATCCGCATCACGTTCCGGATGATGATCTGCTCGGTCATGCCATGTCTCCGCCTGGGAAAGCGGCGTTCTACAACCTCAACCAAACTTGAGATCAAGAGGGATGGCAGCTCTTTGAAGTCTCGCGATCCGGGGACGCATTCGTCCCGCTGCGGGCGTCCGCCAGCCGATGAGGGCAGCCGTCATGCCTCTCGCGACCGCAGCCCGTCGCGACCTTCGCCTGTCTCCTCGCCCTCCTCGGCTTCAGTTGCGATCACTGCCCCGCAGCGATCGCAATAACGCCGGAGATCTCGGCGAGCAGCGCCGGAAGTTCTAGCCAGCCGGGCCGTGTCATCGCCGATTCTTCGAGCGCTTCATCAGCTCGATCACCACGAGCGCGAAATTCCGAAAGACTCCCTTTCGATTTCACCTGATTGTTGCTCCCGCTTGACTCGCCCCGCCCTGATCCCCTACCCCCATCGACGGGACACGCCGCCCCAACGCGGCGCGCCCATCTGTAAGGATGGAGACATCGATGGTGAATACTGTTCCGGCCACGCGTCCGCGCGTGCCGCATTTTTCGTCCGGCCCCTGCGCCAAGCGCCCCGGCTGGTCCCTCAAAGCCCTGTCAGACGCGGCGCTCGGCCGCTCGCACCGTGCCAAGATCGGCAAGGACAAGCTCAAGCTTGCGATCGACCTGACGCGTGAGATCCTGCAGGTGCCGGCCGATTACCGCATCGGCATCGTGCCCGCCTCCGATACCGGCGCCGTTGAGATGGCGATGTGGTCGCTGCTCGGGGCGCGCGGCGTCGACATGCTCGCCTGGGAGAGCTTTGGCGAGGGATGGGTGACCGATGTCGCCAAGCAGCTCAAGCTCAGCGATGTCCGCATCTTCAATGCGCCCTATGGCGAACTGCCGAACCTGAAGAAGGTCGACACCAGGAATCGCGACGTCGTCTTCACCTGGAACGGCACGACGTCCGGCGTGCGCGTCGTCGACGCGAGCTGGATCGCCGATGACCGCGAAGGCCTGACGATCTGCGACGCGACCTCGGCCGCCTTCGCTCAACGCCTCGACTGGGCCAAGCTCGATGTCACGACCTTCTCCTGGCAGAAGGTTCTGGGCGGCGAAGCGGCCCATGGCATGATCGTGCTCTCGCCGCGCGCCGTCGAACGCCTCACGACCTACAAGCCGGCCTGGCCGCTGCCCAAGGTTTTCCGCATGACCTCCGGCGGCAAGCTCTCCGAAGGCATTTTTGTCGGCGAGACGATCAACACGCCCTCCATGCTCGCGGTCGAGGATTATCTCGATGCGCTGCACTGGGCGAAGAAGGTCGGCGGGCTCGACGGGCTGGTGAAGCGCGCCGACGGCAATGCCCGCGTGCTCGCCAAGTTCGTGCGCGAGAATGACTGGATCGATTTCCTCGCGGTGAAGCCGAAGACGCGCTCGAACACCTCGGTGTGCCTGAAGTTCACCGACCCGGCGGTGACGGCGCTGCCGGCCGACGCCCAGGCCGCCTTTGCCAAGCAGGTGGTTTCGATCATCGAGAAGGCCGGCGCCGGCTTCGATCTCGGGCATTATCGCGACGCCCCTCCCGGTCTGCGCATCTGGTGCGGTGCGACCGTGCAGAGCCGCGATCTCAAGGCGCTGCTGCCCTGGATCACCTATGCCTTCAACGAGGCCAAGGCCGGGCTGAAGAAGGCGGCGTAAGCGCAGCTGCGTCGCGCTCAACGTCATGGTCGGGCCACGCCCGACCATTCTGCCTTGCGATGCCGATGGCGTGCGGGTCGAAGACTTTGAGGCCCGGTGGCCTTTTGTCCAGGCGCGCGCCCGACCCGCGCGAAGACGTGGATGGTCGCCGCAAGCGGCGGCCATGACGACCTTCCCCATTTGGCCCGCCCTCATGCGCGGGCAACCGAGGTATTCCCCATGACCGCCCCCAAAGTCCTGATCTCGGACGCTCTTTCTCCCGCCGCCGTGCAGATCTTCAAGGATCGCGGCATCGACGTGACCTTCGATCCGAGCCTCGGCAAGGACAAGGACAAGCTCGCCGCGATCATCGGCGAGTATGACGGCCTCGCCATCCGGTCGGCGACCAAGGCCACCGCCAAGCTCCTGGAGCAGGCGAAGAACCTGAAGGTCATCGGCCGCGCCGGCATCGGCGTCGACAATGTCGAGATCCCGGCCGCGACCGCGCGCGGCATCATCGTGATGAACACGCCTTTCGGCAATTCGATCACCACCGCCGAGCACGCCATCGCCATGATGTTCGCGCTCGCACGGCAGATCCCCTCCGCCGACCTCTCGACCCAGGCCGGGAAGTGGGAGAAGAACCGCTTCATGGGCGTCGAGATCACCGCCAAGACGCTCGGCCTGATCGGCTGCGGCAATATCGGCTCGATCGTCGCCGAGCGCGGCATCGGCCTGAAGATGCGCGTCATCGCCTTCGACCCCTATCTCTCGCCGGAGCGGGCCGTGCAGCTCGGCGTCGAGAAGGTCGAGCTCGACGAGTTGCTGAAGCGTGCGGATTTCATCACCCTGCACGTGCCGATGACGGAAAAGACGAAAAACATCCTCTCGGCCGAGAATCTCGCCAAGACCAAGAAGGGCGTGCGCATCATCAACTGCGCGCGCGGCGGTCTGGTAGACGAGGCGGCGCTCGCCGCGCTGATCAAGTCCGGCCATGTCGCGGGCGCCGCCTTCGACGTGTTCTCGGCCGAGCCGGCCGAGACGAACCCGCTCTTCGGGCTGGAGAACGTCGTCTGCACGCCGCATCTCGGCGCCTCGACCAACGAGGCGCAGGAGAATGTCGCGCTCCAGGTCGCCGAGCAGATGTCGGACTACCTGCTCAAGGGCGCGATCACCAATGCTGTCAACTTCCCGTCGATCTCGGCCGAGGAAGCGCCGCGGATCAAGCCCTTCGTCGCGCTCGCCGAAAAGCTCGGCTCCTTCCTGGGTCAGCTCACCGAGGCCGCCGTCAAGGGCATCCGCATCGAGTATGAGGGCGCGGTCGCCCATCTCAACCTGAAGGCGATCTCGGCCGCCGCGATCACCGGCGTGCTGCGGCCCTTCCTGCCCGAGATCAACATGGTCAACGCCGCGATGATCGCCAAGGAGAAGGGTATCGTCGTCGAGGAGATGACACGCGAGGTCGCCGGCAATCTCGAGAGCGTCATCCGCATCGTCGTCGACGCCGAGGATATGCCACGCCATGCGTCGGGCACGGTGTTTCAGGACGGCAAGCCGCGCATCGTCGAGATCCGCGACATCCAGGTCGATGCCGAGTTCGCGCCGCACATGCTTTATGTCCGCAATGCCGACAAGCCGGGCTTCATCGGCCAGTTCGGCTCGCTGCTCGGCGCAGCCGGCGTCAATGTCGCGACCTTCAGCCTCGGCCGCGACAAGCCGGGCGGCGACGCGATCTGCTATGTCGCCGTCGACGAGGCGATCTCGGACGAGCTGCTCGAAAAGATCCACGAGATCCCGATGGTCAAGCGGGCGCGCCGGCTGAAGTTCTGAAGCCGCCTGCATCGCGCCCAGACGGCGCCGCAATCCAGATCCCCTGTGGCCCCCGCCACAGGGGATTTTTCATGTCGCGATTCGCCGCTCTCACGCTCGCCTGCCTCGTTCCCACACCAGCCCTCGCCGACTGGGACAAGGCGAAACTCGACAGCGGCATCCAGGCCATCGAACGGGATGCCAGGGGCCGCCTCGGCGTCGCGCTGATCGACCTGAAGGACCGCAAGAGCTGGTCGCATCGCGGGCAGGAGCGCTTCCCGATGCAGAGCGTCTTCAAGCTGCCGCTCGCGGTCACGGTGCTGCAGGCGGTCGAGGCCGGCAAGCTCAGGCTCGACCAGGAGATCCTGGTGAAGCGCAACGAGCTTGCGCTCTACTGGAGCCCGATGAAGAAGGGCTTCAAGGGCGAGGAACAGGCCTACACGGTGACGGACCTTCTCACCCGCTCGACCGGCGCAAGCGACAACAGCGCCGCCGACGTGCTGATGAAGCGGATCGGCGGCCCGAAGGTCGTCACGACCATGCTGAACGAAGGCGGCCTCTCCGGAATCTCCGTCGACCGCTACGAGCGCGAATTCCAGCCCGAGATCGCCGGCCTTCCGGCCTTCGCCTGGGATGAGGTCATCGACGACGAAGCCTTCGAGGCCGCGATCGCGGCCATGCCGAGGCAAAAGCGGCGCGCGGCGCTGGAGAGCTATATCAACGGCGAAGCTCGGGATTCCGCCACACCCGAGGCCTCGATCGCCTTTCTCGAAGGCCTCGTCAGGGGCAACTGGCTGCGCGAGCCCGCGCATGACCGGCTTCTGACCGGAATCCTCCTGAAATCACCGACCGGTGCCCAACGGATCAGGGCGGGTCTCCCCACTGGAGCAACCTTCGCCCACAAGACCGGCACCGGCGACACGCTCGACGGCATCAACAGCGCCATCAACGATATCGGGATTGTCGCCCTGCCCGACGGGCGGCGTTTTGCGATCGCGGTCTATCTTGCCGGCGCGCAGGCCGATGCCACGGCGCGCGAAGCGGCTCATGCAGCCGTGGCGAAGCTCGCGGTCGAGAGCCTGAAGTGAGGGCTCATGCCCGGGCGGCGCGATGCTCGGCGATCCAGATGCCGCCCAGCACCAGCGCCAGCGCCAGCCCGTGATAGAGCGCGAGATGCTCTCCCAGGATCAGCACGGCGAGCACCGGCGCAAAGACCGGCACGAGGTTGACGAAGACGCCGGCCCGACCGGGTCCGATCAGTTCGACCGCGCGCAGGAAGAAGAGCTGGGAGAGCAGGGACGGCCCGATCACGACATAGGCCAGGATCGCCCAGCCTTCGAGAGTCGGCCAGATGACGCTGCCACTCCAGATTTCAAGCCCGAGCAGCGGCAGCGAGACGATGCCGGCGACGATCGCCATGGCCGTGAAGAAGACCAGCCCGGGTACCGCCGGACGCGAGCGGATGCCGACCGTGTAGCCGGCATAGAAGACGCAGCCGATGATCATCCAGACATCGCCCGGCACGAAGCTGAAATTCGCGAGCGTCGCGACATCGCCGCGGCTCGCCGTCACCAGCACGCCAATCATGGTGACAGCGACGCCGAGCGCCTGCATCCAGCCGATCGGCGTGCGATAGGCAATGAACGCACCGATCAGAACATAAACCGGGATCGAGCCCTGCAGAATCCCGATATTGATCGCGGTCGTCGAATAGGCTGCGAGGTACATCAGCGCGTTGAAGGCCGTGAAGCCAAGCGCGCCGAGCGTGATGATCCGCCAGCGATGCGCCATCAGGACCGGCGCATAGTGCTTCAGCTCGCGCCGCAGCATCAGCGGCAGGATCGCACAGACGAAAACCCAGCGCAGCGAGGTCAGCGCCATCGGCGAGATCTGCCCCACCGCAAGCCGGCTCGCCACGGCATTGCCACCCCACATCAAGGTGGTGAGGATCAGGAGCAGATAGGCGTTGCCCCAGACACGCTGCGGCAGGGAGGTGGCTGGGGACAAGGTTGCGGCCTGTGCGGGGGCGGAATGCGCTTCAATAGCCTTGTGTCCCCGTCGCATCCTATGAGATGAGGCGCAAGGCTGCCCGTCGCCCGACGCATCCCTCCTCAGAGGCGTTTGCCACCATGCTGCATGTTTCGAGACCGCTGCGCCTGCTCGTCGTCGATGGCAACACCAGGGAGCAGCGCGAGAGCCATGCTGCCGGCTATGGCAGCCAGCCGGGCGAGGCCTATGCCGATGTGGTGCGCTCGATCGCGCCCGAGAGCATCACCGATATCTGCCTGCCGGCCGATGCCGGCGCGAACCTGCCGGACGGGGCCGGGCTTTCGTCCTATGACGGCATCTTCCTCACCGGCTCGGCCCTGCACATCTACAACCTCGAACCGTCGGTCACGCGCCAGATCGAGCTGATGCGGGCGATCTATGCCAGCGGCACGCCCAGTTTCGGCTCCTGCTGGGGCATCCAGATGGGCGCTGTCGCCGCCGGCGGCACCGTCGTCGCCAATCCCAGGGGCCGCGAGATCGGCCTCGCCCGCAAGATCACCCTGACCGAAGCCGGGCGTTCGCATCCGCTGCTCACTGGCCGCCCGCTCAGCTTCGATGCGCCCGCGATCCATCTCGACACCATCGCCCTGCCCCCAGCGGATACGACGGTGCTCGCCTCGAATGCCTACAGCGCCGTGCATGCGGCCGAGATCCGCCATGACGGGGGCACCTTCTGGGGCGTGCAGTATCATCCCGAGTTCCCGCTCGGTCAGGTCGCTTCGATCCTCGGGCGCATGGTGCCGACCCTGATCGCGGAAGGTTTTCGCAAGGACGAAGCGGCGGCAGAAAGCTGGCTTGCCGATCTCTACGCGCTTGATGCCGAGCCGACGCGGCATGACCTCGCCTGGGCTCATGGCCTCGATGAAGAGGTTCTGGACAGCGAGCGGCGCGTCACCGAATTGCGGAATTTCATCGCACATCGCGTCAAGCCTCACATGAGCATGCGCGCCAGGGCCTGAGAGTCGGGGCACAACCGCATTCCGGCCCAATTCCGCCTTGGCCCCGCCGAATTCCGACGCGCCAATCCGTCGCACTGATTTGCCTCGGGGGAATGCCTGATGATGAGCCGACTTGCCGCCGCCCTGATCTTCGCGCCGAGCCTTGCAAGCGCAGCCGAGATCGAACTGCCGACGCGGATCGACCGGGTCACGGTCTACCCCGACGGCGCGGTGGTGACCCGGCTCGGCAAGGCCGAGTTGCTGCAGGGCGCCTCGCAGGTCGTGCTGCGTGGCCTGCCGGCAGCGGTCGATCCAGCCTCGATCCGTGTCGAAGGCAAGGGTGACGGCAGCTTCGCGATTGGCGCGGTCGATGTCCGCCCCGTTCCCGGCGATGCCGGCCAGGGCCTCGATGCGGTGATCGAGACCAAGCTCAAGGCCCTGCGCGAGCAGAAGGAGGCGCTCGAAGGCCAGGTCAGTGCGATCGAAGCCAAGCGCGGAACCATCGAGCGTTTCGGCCAGACGGGCCCCGACAAGCTCGGCACCGACGGCAAGGCACTGCCGATCAGCGACTGGCCGGCCGTGTTCGATGCGATCGGCACCGCGCTGGTCAAGGTCAATGACGAGCTGCGCATCGCGCGCAGCCGCGTCTCCAATACACAGGCTGAAATCGAGGCGCTGGAGCGCACAAGGCCGCAGGCCGGCCGCGGCAATGCACCCAGGCGCGACGTCGCGATCGCGGTCGAGGCCAAGGCGCCGCTCGCAGCAGAGTTCACCGTCAGCTACCGCGTCACCAGCGCGAACTGGCTGCCGAGCTATGAGGCCAGGCTGGCGACCGGCAGCGCCACCGCCAAGCCCGAGATCACCTTCATTCGCCGCGCGGAGCTGCGCCAGCGTACCGGCGAGGACTGGACCGACGTCGCGCTGACCCTCTCGACCACGCGCTCGGCGGGCGGCACGCGCGCGCCCGAGCTCGCCCCGGTGCAGGTCTCCTTCTTCGATGCGGCGGTACTCTATGAGAGCCGCACACGCCTCGGCGCCGCGCCGGCCCCGATGGCGGCGGCCAGGGCGAAGGCCGAAGCCGAATACGAGGCCGCGAAGTCACGCAAGATGGCGGATTCAGCGCGCCCGGCAGAAGTCCAGACGGCCCAGGTCGAGACCAGCACCTATCAGGCGAGCTTCATCGTGCCTGGCCGCGTCACAGTCCCCCAGGGCGCGACGTCCAAGGCCGTGGTGCTGAGCCAGGGGCAGGTCAGCCCGATGCTCTCGGCCCGCGCCACACCGGAGCTTGAGGAGAAAGCCTATCTCGAAGCCGTCTTCCTCCATGAGGACGAGGCACCGCTGCTTCCAGGCGAGGTCCTGCTGCACCGTGACGGCGCCTATATCGGCCGCGGCCGGCTCGGGCTGGTCGCGCCTGGCGATAAGGTCGAGCTCGGGTTCGGCGCCGATGACAAGCTCAAGGTGAGCCGCGCCCCGGTGCGCCGCCGGGAGAACGAGCCGACCTGGCTCGGCCAGACACGCACGGATCTGCGCGAATTCAGGACTGTGGTGAAGAGCCTCCACGCTCAGCCAGTCAAGGTCACCGTCATGGAACGCGTGCCCTTCTCGGAGAACAGTTCGATCACGGTCGAGACCCTGCCGCAGACCACCCCGCCCACCGAGAAACAGGTCGGCGACAAACGCGGCGTCTCGGCCTGGACCTTCGATCTCGCCCCCGGCGCGGAGAAGGAGATCAAGCTCGCCTACCGCCTGAAATGGCCGGGGGACCGCGAGGTTACGTTCGAGTCCAGGCCAATCCAGCCGGCAGAAATGCCGCGCCCGCTGGCGCAGAACTGACTGGATGATCGGCGCGGATCTCGTATCCGGCCCGATGATCCCAGCTTCTGAGCTTGCATCGGCTTTCCCGAAAACCGCAATCCATCTTTCGGGCCGATGCTCCCGGTGTCAGCGCCGCACCGCCGCAGGAACGGCGCGGAAACTGATCGCCATCCGGTTATAGGCGTTCATCAGGCCGATCGCGATCGTCAGATCGGCCAGTTCCTTCTCGCTGAACTGGGCAGAGGCGGCCGCAAACTCCGCATCGGGCACGCTGGTGTCGGCGACACGCGTCACTGTTTCGGCCCAGGCCAAGGCGGCCCGCTCCTGTTCGGAGAACAGACTCGGCGCCTCGCGCCAGGCCGGAACCAGCACCAGCTTCTCGACTGCGATGCCGCCCTTGAGCAGATCGCGCGAATGCATGTCGATGCAATAGGCGCAGCCGTTGATCTGCGAGATCCGCAGATAGACCAGGTCGACCAGGGATTTGGCGAGGCCGGACTGGCCGACATGAGCATAGACGCCGCCAAGAGCCTTCATGCCGGAGGGGGAAACGCTGGTGTAGTCGAGACGCTGGGTCATGGGGTCGTTCCTTACTGGTGATCGGGAGCGGTCAGCACCTCTTCGGCGCTGTCGACGATAAAGACGGCGAGCAGGCGCGCCGGCTCGGTCCTGCTGGCGTTCTCGCTGATCTTGTGATGCGCACCCGGTGCTTCGAACCAGGTCTCACCTGTCCGGTAGATCCGGGCGGGCTGGTCATCGACCTGGCTGCGGATCGCACCCGACAGCACATGGGCGTAGATGAACGCCGACCCGGCATGGTGGTGCGAGGTCGAGGTCGCGCCGGGCTCGTAGGTCACCACGACGCTGACCAGGCTCTTGCCGGGAATGTTGGGAATAGCCTGCCGGAACACCGGCTTGACCGTCTCTCCGCCGGGCCTCGGGGAACGGGCCGTGGCGATGGCAGGAAGGGCGAGCGCGGCAAGCAGGGCCGCGCCGGCTGCTGAGGCTCGGAAGCTCATCTCCGTTCTCCGATCGTTTCGATGGCCGGAGAATGCGCGTGATATGATGCATGAAAAAGCACCAAGACTAGCAAAATTGAATGTACCATGATGCGATGACCGCTCTGCTCCGCATCCAGATCGACCGCAGCGCCAAGGCGCCGCTCGCCTTGCAGATTCACGCCGCCATTCGCGATGCGATCCGGGAGGGCCAGCTCGCCGGCGGCGCGCGCCTGCCGTCCTGGCGCGATCTTGCCGCGCAGCTTGGCGTCGCTCGCGGAACCGTCAGGGCTGCCTATGAGAGGCTGATCGACGAGCAGTGGATCCTGTCGCAGGGCGCCGCCGGAACGCGCGTTGCCGAAGGGATGTCGGTCCTGACCGCAACCGAGCAACCAAAGGAGAGGCCGCCCTTTCCGGAGCTGTTCCCCGATTTCGAAAACGCACCGCTCGCCTTCCAGATGGGCGTGCCGGCGCAGGATGCCTTCCCCTCCACCCTTTGGTCGCGGGTGATGGTGCGCGCTGCCAGGAAGGCCGCCGTCGCGCCGGTCGGCTATCCCGATCCACGTGGGCATCCGGACCTGCGCCGCGAGATCGCCGCCTATCTCGCCATCGCGCGCGGCATTCGCTGCGCGCCGGCCCAGATCCTGGTCACCAACGGCTTTGCGGGTTCGCTCGGTCTCATCATCCGCGCCTTGCGACTCGAGGGCAGCTCGGCCTGGTTCGAGGAGCCCGGTTTTCCCCTGACGCGCAGTGCCCTCCAGCTTGCCGGCATGGCGACCATTCCGGTGCCGGTCGATAGCGAGGGCTTGTCGGTCTCCGAAGGCACACGGCGCGCAGCGAAGGCGGCGCTGGCCGTCGTCACTCCCGGGCAACAGGCTCCGCTCGGGGTAACGCTGTCGCTGGCGCGTCGGCTGGCTCTGCTCGACTGGGCGCGGCAGGCGGGCGCCTGGATCGTCGAGGACGACTATCTCAGCGAGTTGCAGCTCACGGGACGCGCCGCGCCGGCGCTGGCCTCGCTCGATCAGGACGGCCGCGTCCTGCATGCTGGCAGCTTCAGCAAGACGATCAGCCCGGCGCTGCGGCTCGGCTTCCTGGTGGTTCCGGCAGCCATCGCCGAGACCTTCGGCATCATTGCCACCTGCCTCGGGCCGGCTCCGTCCACCCCGGTTCAGCATGCCGTGGCCAGCTTCCTCTCCGAGGGCCATTATCTGCGCCATCTGCGTCGCATGAAGCGGCTCTACAGCGCACGGCGCGAGCTGTTGCTCCAGCAGCTGCAGGCCACGGCAAAAGGGGCTTTCCCCATCCATGCCACCGGCGGCCTGTCCGTACGGATGGAACTGCCGGCCGGCACGGATGATGTCGACATTGCCTTGCGCGCCCTGCCCTTCGGGCTCGCGCCGGTGCCCCTCTCGCCCTGGTATGCCGAGCCGCCCGAGCGCCGCGGCCTGCTGCTGGGCTTCACCAATCTCGCGGAACGGCGGATTGCCGCCGATTGCGCCAGGCTGATCGAACTCGTACGGCTCGATGCCCGCTGATCCGCACGCGAGTGCCAGATGGTCGCAGGATCGGGCCCGATGCGCGCAACTCCATGCGGACAGCCGCCTCTCCAGCACGCGGTCAATCTTGACCTCGCCGCAATGTTGGCCCATGAGGGCTTGCAAGGATTAGCCCCGAAACCCCGGCCTTGCGTCGGGGTTTTTCATGTGCGCGGCGCTTGCGGCAACGAGGCAGGGATACCAGTCCGATGGCGAATGTGGTGGTGGTCGGCGCCCAATGGGGTGACGAAGGCAAGGGCAAGATCGTCGACTGGCTGTCGAGCCAGGCCGACGTCGTGGTGCGCTTCCAGGGCGGCCACAATGCCGGCCATACGCTCGTCATCGACGGCGTCGTCTACAAGCTCTCGCTGCTGCCCTCGGGCATCGTGCGCCCCGGCAAGCTTTCGGTCATCGGCAACGGCGTCGTGGTCGATCCCTGGCATCTCGTCGAGGAGATCGAGCGGCTCCGCGCCCAGGGCGTGGCGATCTCGCCCGAGAACCTGCGCGTCGCCGACAACGCGACCCTGATCCTGCCGCTGCACCGCGAGCTCGACCATTTCCGCGAGACCAGCAATGCCGGCCTGAAGATCGGCACGACCAAGCGCGGCATCGGCCCCGCCTATGAGGACAAGGTCGGCCGGCGCGCGATTCGCGTCATCGACCTCAAGGATCCCGCGATCCTGAAGGCCAAGATCGAGCGCCTGCTCGCCCATCACAATGCGCTGCGTCGCGGGCTCGGCATCGGCGAGGTCGATGCCGCCGAGCTGCTCGAGCAGCTGACCAAGGTCGCGCCGCAGGTCCTGCCCTATGCCGATACGGTCTGGGCGCTGCTCGATTCCGAGCGCCGCGCCGGCAAGCGCATCCTGTTCGAAGGCGCGCAGGGCGCCCTGCTCGATGTCGACCACGGCACCTACCCGTTCGTGACCTCCTCCAACATCGTCGCCGGCCAGGCCGCGACCGGCTCCGGCCTCGGCCCCTCGGCGGTCGGCTATGTGCTTGGCATCGCCAAGGCCTACACGACCCGCGTCGGCGAAGGCCCCTTCCCGACCGAGCTCTTTGACGAGACGGGCGAGCTGATCGGCCAGAAGGGCAAGGAATTCGGCGTCGTCACCGGGCGCAAGCGCCGCTGCGGCTGGTTCGATGCCTGCCTGGTGCGCCAGACCGTGAAGACCTCCGGCATCGATGGCATCGCGCTGACCAAGCTCGACATCCTCGACGGCTTCAAGGAGATCAAGGTCTGCATCGGCTATCGCCTTGATGGCGCCGTGCTCGAGCATCTGCCAGCCGGCCAGAGCGATCAGGCCCGCGTCGAACCGATCTACGAGACGATCGAAGGCTGGGAAGGTTCGACCGCCAATGCCCGCTCATGGGCGGACCTGCCCGCCCAGGCGATCAAATATGTCCGCCGCATCGAGGAGCTGATCGGCGCCACGGTCGCCGTGCTCTCGACCAGCCCCGAGCGCGACGACACCATCCTGGTCCACAATCCTTTCGAGGGTTGACGGGCGGGCCCAACACGGACAATTGAGGCCAATGGCCGATTTCTATCCCATCCTGGCGCGCGCGATCGCCGGGCTGCCCGACAAGTCCCCGGAAGCGCGTCGCGCGGTCTATGACCGCGCCCGGACAGCGCTGGTCGCGCAACTGCGCAGTCTCGACCCGCCGGTCGGCGAGGCCGAGATCATGCGCGAGCGCCTGGCGCTCGACGAGGCGATGTCGCGTGTCGAGGCTGATTACGACGAGGCTGAGACCCAGCGCCCTGCCACGACGACGATCCGGCCCGCGCCGGAACCGGAGCCTGAGCCCGCTCCGTCGGCCGATATGGCCCATGAGGAGGTCGGGGCGCGCCCCGTCATCGACCCTTTCGAAAGCCGCCCGGTCGACAGCCAGGAACCGGTCGACACGCAGCCGGTCCGCCCGCGCGTGGCTCCTCCGCGCGAACGCCGCGTCGATCCCGGTCATATCCGCACCGCCATCGTCGGCGGAGGTGTCGCTCTTGCGGTCGTCGCGATCGCGGCCACGGCTTTCTACGTCAACAAGGTCAATCCCTCCGACACCGCCGCGCAGCGCCCCCGGACCGAGGCGCAGATCCAGCAACCGCAGCCGGATAGCGCCGGCAAGCTGAACGACCGGGTCGGTGACGCCGGAGCGGCCGCCGCTGGATCGGCCCCACGACTCGGTGGCGGAACAGGCGCGCCTGCGTCCCAGGGCGGCGAGATCGCCGTCGCCCAGCGCGCCATCCTCTACACCGAGGTGCCGGAGAATCCGCAGCAGCCGAAGGCCGTCAGCGGCCGGGTCGTCTGGCGGCTCGACAGCGAAAGCGCCGGGCAGGGCCGCCCGGTCGAAACGATCGTGCGTGCCAGCGTCGAGGTGCCGGATGCCGGCCTGAGCCTCGATTTCACCATCCGCCGCAACACCGACAGCGCCTTCCCGGCCTCGCATATCATTGGCCTGCGCTTCACGCGCAGCGGTGATGCCGCGACCGATGCGATCCGCGAGGTCGGCGTACCGCAGCTCAAGACCGACGAGAACGAACGGGGCGCACCGCTCTCCGCCATCGCCTCCGCGCTCGGCGACAATCTCTTCGTGGCCGCCCTCTCGAATGTTCCGGTGGAGATCGACCGCAATATCGAGCTGATGCAGACCCGCAGCTGGATCGACATCCCCCTGCGTTTCGCATCCGGACGGCGCGGCATCATCACCTTCGAGAAGGGTGTCTCGGGCAACCAGACGCTGGCCGACGCGTTCGGACGCTGGCGCTAAGGCATCCCGGCCCGAAAGGTGGATCGCAGTTTTCGGGCACGCCGATGATCTGATCGTTGAATGAAAGGCCGCCCTCCCGGGCGGCTTTTCGTCGGGAGAAGCATCTGCGCAGGCCGCTTCGAGGGGCTGTTCATCCCCGCCGCCTCCCCGGGAGCTGCGCTGAACGACGGGAGCACACCGGGATGACGAACGTTTTTGAAAGCCCGTTCAAGGGCAGGCTGCTCTCGGAGCAGGTCACCAACCCCAACATCATCGTCGGCCGGTACAGCTACTATTCCGGCTATTATCACGGGCATTCCTTCGACGATTGCGCCCGCTACCTGCGGCCCGACCTGGCGGATGTCGACAAGCTCATCATCGGCAGCTTCTGCTCGATCGGGACCGGTGCCTGCTTCATGATGGCCGGCAACCAGGGGCATCGGAACGACTGGGTCTCCACCTTCCCCTTCTTCTATATGTCGGAAGAACCTGCATTCGCCGGTGCGCGCGACGCCTTCCGGCCGGCCGGCGACACCGTGGTCGGCAGCGATGTCTGGATCGGCGCGGAGGCGATGATCATGCCGGGCATCCGGATCGGCCATGGCGCCGTGATCGGCAGCCGCGCCCTCGTTGCCCGGGACGTCGAGCCCTACACGATCGTCGGCGGCAACCCGGCCAAACCGATCCGCACGCGCTTCGCTGAAGCCGACATCGCCATGCTGCTGGAGATGACCTGGTGGGATTGGCCACTGGAGCAGGTCCAGGACGGTATGGATCTGTTCTGCTCCAACGACATCGCCGGGCTGTACCGGCGCTGGCAGCAAGCCTCAGCGTAGAGGCATACCCCGCCTGCCCTCGTATCGAGGCCGAAGCCGAGTCTGCCGCGGGCGCCTCGTCGCGACGAAGGCTGTCGGAGCGCTTGCGCCGACAGCCCCGATCAAGCTCACGCCATGTACTGCCCGCCATTGACCGCGAACGTCGCGCCGGTGGTGAAGGCACCATGATCCGAGGCGAGGAAAGCGACCATCTGGGCGATCTCCTCGGGCTTGCCGAGCCGGCCGGTGGGGATACCGGCAACGACGCGCTTCAGCGCCTCCTCTGGCATGGCGGCAACCATGTCGGTCCCGATATAGCCGGGTGTGATCGCATTGACCGTGATGCCCTTGTTGGCGTTCTCCTGGGCAAGCGCCTTGACGAAGCCGATATCGCCCGCCTTGGCCGCGGAGTAGTTCACCTGGCCCATCTGGCCCTTCTGGCCGTTGATCGACGAGATCACAATGATGCGGCCAAAGCTGCGCCCGCGCATGCCCTCGATCACCGGCCGCGTCATGTTGAAGAGCGAATCGAGATTGGTGCGGATGACGGCGGACCACTGGTCCTTGGTCATCTTGTGGAAGAAGCCGTCGCGGGTGATGCCGGCATTGTTGACCAGAATGTCGACCGGCCCGTTCTCCGCCTCGACGCTGGCGATGCCGGCAGCGCAGGCATCGTAGTCGCCGACATCCCACTTATAGACCGGGATGCCGGTTTCCGCCTTGAACTTGGCCGCCGCCTCGTCATTGCCGGCATAGTTGGCGGCCACCTTGTAGCCTGCCGCCTGCAGGGTCCGGCTGATCGCTCCGCCGATACCCCGCGTCCCCCCCGTGACCAACGCGACCTTCGTCATCTGGTTGTCCCCTCTTGGTTTTGGTCTTTTGAGCTATTGTTCCGTGAGCTTCAGGTCGGGCGAATAGGGCCCGTCCACGTCCTTGATGATGGCCTGGCCGCAGATGACGCGCTGTTCCTTGGCGTCATAGGTCAGGGTCGGGGGCCCGTAGAGCTCCCAGCCCCGGCTCAAGGCCTCCGAGACCCGATGACAGAAGGCGGCGTCATCGGGGCCCGTGAGATAGCGATAGAGCGTCGTCTGCTTCGCCATGGTGTAGTCTCAGCGTTCCACCGCCATGGCGACACCCATCCCGCCGCCGATGCAGAGCGTGGCGAGACCCTTCTTGGCGTCGCGCTTGGCCATTTCATGCAGGAGCGTCACCAGGACGCGCGCACCGGAGGCGCCGATCGGATGGCCGATCGCGATCGCGCCGCCGTTGACGTTGACGATATCGGGGTTCCAGCCGAGGTCCTTGTTGACTGCGAGCGCCTGCGCCGCGAAGGCCTCGTTCGCCTCGACGAGGTCGAGATCGCCGATCTTCCAGCCGGCCTTCTCCAGTGCCTTGCGCGTCGCCGGGATCGGGCCCGTGCCCATGATCGCCGGGTCGACGCCGGCAGTGGCCCAAGAGGCGATGCGGGCGAGCGGGGTGAGACCGCGCTTGGCAGCTTCCTTGGCGGTCATCAGGACGAGAGCCGCAGCGCCGTCATTGAGGCCAGACGCGTTGCCTGCCGTCACCGTGCCGTCCTTCGAGAAGGCTGGCTTCAGCTTGGCCATGGCCTCCAAAGTCGCCCCGTGACGGGGATATTCGTCCTGGTCGACGACGATATCGCCCTTGCGGGTCGAGACGGTGAAGGGAGCGATCTCGTCCTTGAGCCGGCCGGCTTTCTGCGCAGCCTCGGCCTTGTTCTGCGAGCCGACGGCGAACCTGTCCTGTTCCTCGCGGCTGATCTGCCATTTGGTCGCGACGTTCTCGGCGGTGGTGCCCATATGGTAGCCGTGGAAGGCGTCCCAGAGTCCGTCCTTGATCATCGTGTCGATGAATTTGGTGTCGCCCATCTTGGTGCCGTTGCGCAGATGCGCGGCATGCTGCGACATCGACATCGATTCCTGACCGCCGGCGACAATGATGTCGGCGTCGCCATTGACGATCTGCTGCAGGCCGATCGCGACCGCACGCAGGCCCGAGCCGCAGAGCTGGTTGAGGCCCCAGGAGGTCGCCTCCTGCGGGATGCCGGCCTTCATCGCGGCCTGTCGGGCCGGATTCTGGCCCTGACCGGCGGTCAGGATCTGGCCCATGATGACTTCATTGACCTCACCGCCCTCGACCTTGGCGCGGGCGAGCGCCTCCTTGATCGCGGCAGCGCCGAGATCGTGTGCCGCCGTGTTGGCGAAAGCGCCGTTGAAGGCGCCGACCGCCGTGCGCGCAGCGCCGACGATTACGATGTCAGTATCGGCCATGGAGAGTTCCTCGCTGTTGTCGTGATGGCTCGCCAGGGACCGGCCACCAGGTTCGGCTCTCACCTTCGAAGGCTGCCGCGGCCGCGTCAAGCCAGCCAAGAGAGGGAGAGCGCGGATCGCGTGCCGGTGACCGTGCTGCATCGCAGCACTGGCTCGCCCGTCTCGCCGTTCCGCTTGGTGAGATTGATTCGAAAACGTTCAAAAAACTTGCAGCATGCGGCCGACAGGTTATCGTTGCCGGGAGGATCGTTCCGCTGGACCTGAAATGTCAGGCCCGGATCAACGCGATGCAGGGTATGATGGCCAGCGAAAAAGAACCGACAGTCATCAAGAAATACGCCAATCGCAGGTTGTATCACACGGGCACGAGCTCCTACGTCACCCTCGAGGATCTGGCGGGCCTGGTCCGCGGCGGAGAGGATTTCGTCGTCTACGACGCCAAGTCCGGCGAGGACATCACGCGCTCCGTGCTGGCCCAGATCATCTTCGACGAAGAGAGCAAGGATGGGCAGAACCTGCTGCCGATCACCTTCCTGCGCCAGCTGATCCGCTTTTACGGCGACAGCATGCAGGCATTGGTGCCGCGCTATCTCGAGTTCTCCATGGAGAATCTCACGAAGGAGCAGAACCAGTTCCGCGACATGATGGGCAAGGCCTTTACGGGCGGCGCCTTCGGCGGCACCGGGCTGGACGCGATACAGGCCCAGACCCGCGCCAATATGGCGATGTTCACGGAGGCCTTCCGGCTGTTCAACCCTTTTGCTGCCGCGGCAACCTCCGCCCAGTCGAAGGGCGACGCAGCGCCGGCCGCCGGCAAGGGCGACGAACTCGGCGACCTGAAGCGGGAACTCTCCGAGATGCGCGACCGGCTGGACAAGCTCGCCAAGACGAAGTGAGTCAGTGCCCCAGGCCCGGGGCTTGCCCCGGGCACGTCCTGATCAAGAGTGTCTCGGGCTGATCGCTTGCCCGAGACCGCTTCCAGCCTCGGCTCAGCCCACCGCCCGATGCAGCTCTGAGGGCGCTGCAGGCTGCCAGAGTTCGGCCTTGCCGACGAGATGCCCCTGCAGATAGGTCACGCCCCAATCGGTGAGCATGGTCGCCTGCAACTCGTCATCGACCCATTCGGCGACAGTGTCGACCATGAGATGGCGGGCGAGGTCGATCAGCGTGCGGACATAGAAGCGGTCATCGGTCGAACGTCGCAGGTTCTGCGTGAAGGCGCCGTCCAGTTTCAGGATGTCGATCGGGAAGGCGCGCAGATGCCTCAACGAGGTGTGGCCGGCGCCGAAATCGTCGATCGCGATGCGTGCGCCTTGATCCTTGATCTTGCCGAGCAGGCGGGCCAGGCGGCGCGGATCCTCGATCGTCGCCGTCTCCGTGATCTCGACAATCAGCCGCCCGGCGAGACCGCGGGATGAGCGGGTGCAGGCCAGGAAGGCATCGAGCCATTCGGGGTCGCCGAGCGAGCGCGGCGAGACGTTGATCGACAGCGTCATGTTCGGATCGGCCGCGAGCATGTCGACGGCGAGTTCGAGCACGCGGTGGTCGAAGAGCCGGACGAGCCCGCGCCGCTCGAGCAGGGGAATCAGCTCTGCCGCCGAGAAGAACAGTCCTTCGGAACCATGGCCGACCCGCAGCAGCGCCTCGTGGAAGGCAACCTCGCGCGTCCTGGCTTTCACGACGGATTGCAGCGCCAACCGGACGCGGCGTTCGTTCAATGCGGCAATGGCCTGGACATCGAATCCGCTGTGGTCGGGCGCCGGCTCACGCGACTCGCGCTGACGCGCGACGACGACGGTATCGATCGCGCCTGCCTTGGCACCGGCAAGTGCGTTCTCCGCGGCCGAAACCAGCGTACCGGCATGGCGCGAGAGATCCGGCGCGACGGCCGCACCGACGCGCAGACGCACCAGCGCGATACCGCGGCCGGTCTCGATCGCTGACTGTGCGACAGCCTTGATGAAGCGCCGCGCCGCCGGCTCGATCTGATTCTGCGGGCAGCCGGCGAGCAGGATGGCGAAGCGATTGCTGGAATAGCGCATCAGATGGTCGCGTCGGCGCATCACCGAACGCAACCTTTCCTGGACCACGCCGATGATCTCATCGGTGGCCTCATGGCCGAAATCATCGTTCAGACGCGCGAGCTCGTCGATCGCCGCGATCAGCACCACGACCGGTCGCTCGGCCGCGAGATGCTCCTGCAGCGATATTTCAAGGCGCTCGACCAGCGCGCCGCGGTCACAGACGTCGCGACTCTGCGCGGTAAGCTCGTCGGGCCGTACAGAGCGCTCGATGCGCAGGACGCCACGCGCCATGGCAGGCTGACCGTCGATGCCGACGAACCAACGGCCGGCATCCTCGATCCACATCTTGCGACCGCCGAGATCGGCTGCGTAGCGGGTGCGGTAGATCGCACCCTCACCATGGTCCTGTCCGCCGGTCGAGAAGATCGCGTCGTAGCGGCTGCGGCCGCTGCCCGGCTCTACCAGTCCGGCGAAGGCGAGACCGCGGCTCATCGCGGCCGCCGGAATCAGCCCGAGAACCTCGGCGGCGTTCGGACCCCAGTTCAGCGAATCGCTGGCGATGTCCCAGCTGTAGACCACCTCGCCGATCGAGGAGAGCAGGCTGCGCGGGTCGACGAACGTTTCTTCGCGGGTACTCAGGATCGATGGCGCAGGCATCGGTGCAGGGCCTTAGAGGCGCAGGCCGCGGGACACCTTGGGCGTCGTGCCGTCCTGGCCGAACGAGATCGGGAGATGTTTCGAAACGATGCAGGTTTCTGGCTTAACGCCCGGTTAAGGCCGGCCCCTGGATTGCAACTTTCCCTCCAGCGCAACCCTAGCGTTCCGGAGTGGCACATGCGGGATCAGCAATACGGGGCGAGAAGCCACCAGGCGCTTCCCGAGGCATCGACGATGCTGCTGCTGCAGATCGCCGCCAGCCATGCCGAAATCGGTCCATTCGCGCGCCGGGCGCGCGAGACGCCACAGATCGCGGCGCGGCGCTACGAGGCCCAGGCACAGCGCGGCGGGAGGAAGCGGCAGCGCCTGATAGCGTGAGGCCAGACCCTCTGCCGAGGAGCCGCATGACAGCGGTGTCCCGATGGATCATCTGGAAGCCGCACCGGAGACATCCATCGAGACGCGATCACAGATCGCTCCTCGGCAGAGGGCCTGGCAGGCGCCGGCGGAAATCGGACAAAGAAAAAGCCGGCCTCGCGGCCGGCTCCTAGTCTCGCAAGACTGCGACCGGGGCTCAGGCCTCGGTCTTGGCCTTCAGCACCTGGCGACCGCGATACATGCCGCTCTTCAGATCGACATGGTGCGGACGGCGCAGTTCGCCGGAGTTCTTGTCTTCGATATAGGTGGGCTGCTTCAGCGCGTCGGCCGAGCGGCGCATGCCGCGCTTCGACGGCGAAGTCTTTCTCTTCGGAACGGCCATTGTACTCTCCATCGTGCCGCCGTCCGGAAGCGCAGGCCGCAGAGCCACGCCACCGCCACGACGACGGATCAATCTCGTGAGGCGATGGCCATACACGCTCGCAGGCGGGATGACTAGGCCTAATCGACATCTTTCATGCCGGAGGGCACGGCGCAATCCCCAAGTGATCCGAGCTGCGCCATGCGACGCTGGATTCGCCCGCTCGCCGATTGCAGGCCGCGGCTCGGCTTGGCGGGATTGCGCAGGATCGGATTCGGCAGCGCGCCGGCGAGCCGTGCAGCCTCTCCATTGTTCAGCCGGGCGGCAGGCTTGCGGAAATGCCGCTGGGCGGCGGCTTCCGCGCCGAAGACGCCATCGCCCCACTCGGCAACGTTGAGATAGACCTCGATGATCCGCTGTTTCGGCCAGGCGAAGTCGATCGCGAGCGCGAGCGGAATCTCGAGCGCCTTGCGCAGATAGGAGCGCCCCGGCCAGAGAAAGACGTTCTTGGCCGTCTGCATGGTCAGCGTCGAAGCGCCGCGGCTCGGGCCATCCTCATCGTCGAGCACAGCGTTGAGCTCGATCCAGTCGACGCCGGAATGGCTGCAGAAGCGCTGGTCCTCGGCGGCGATGACGGCGCGGATCAGTGAAGGCGAGATCTGCGTGAGCGGCACCCATTGCCGTTCCACCGGCTGAAAGGTCAACCAGCGCGCGAGCATCAGCGTCGAGGGAGCGGGCATGAACCGGAAGATCAGCAGCCCGAGCGCCAGGACGACGGCGAGCCCGATGAGGATGCGAAAACACCACCCCAGTGCGCGGCCGACAATTCCTCGCCGCCGCGTTTGCTCGTGACCCGCCATGACCGCCATGCCCCCGCAACTTGACGATCCCGCCCCCATCCGGCAAGCCCCCGCCACCGTTGCGAACGCGAGATCAGCGCATGAGTTCCGCCGCAGATGACGCCCTTCCGGCCCGTCTTTCACAGACAGCCGATGCGATCGAGGCCCTGCTCGACGGTCTGCTCCAGGCTGCTCCGGGGGCGGGCGAGATCGCGCGGCCCGAACGGCTGCTCGCGGCGATGCGCCATGGCGCCCTCGGCGGCGGCAAGCGCCTGCGGCCCTTCCTGACGGTCGAGACCGCATTGCTCTTCGGGGCCAACGAAGCGCGGGCCTTGCGTGCCGGTGCGGCCGTCGAGCTGCTGCATTGCTATTCGCTCGTCCATGACGACCTGCCCTCGATGGATGACGACGATCTGCGCCGCGGACGACCGACGGTCCACAAGGCCTTCGACGAGGCAACCGCGATCCTGGCCGGGGATGCGCTGCAGACGCTCGCCTTCGAGGTTCTTGCCGACGCTGCCACCCACGAGTCGGGTGCGGTCCGCGCGGCGCTGGTACTTTGCCTCGCCCGAGCGTCCGGGCTCGGCGGCATGGTCGGCGGCCAGATGTTCGATCTCGCGGCGGAGGGACGCTTCGACCCGGACTCGAACGCACTGGCCGAGAACGAGATTCGTCGGCTGCAGGCGATGAAGACGGGGGCGCTGCTGGCAGCCAGCGTCGAGATCGGTGCGCGCCTCGGCGGAGCCGGTGAAGCCGCCCTTGCCGCGCTTGGGCACTACGGCCGGGCAGTCGGCGCCACCTTCCAGGTGGCCGACGACGTCCTCGACGTCGAGGCGAGCCAGGAGCAGATGGGCAAGGCCACGGCCAAGGACCAGGACAAGGGCAAGGCGACCCTGATCAGCGCGCTCGGTCTCGCCGGCGCCAAGAGCGAGCGCGACCGGCTTTGCGACGAGGCGGTCGCGGCCCTGTCGGGTTTTGGCGAAGAGGCCGCGATGCTGCGGGCTGCGGCACGGTTCGCAGCGACGCGGCAGAACTAGGGCCCAAGCTCCGCAGCGATGACATCCACGCAGTTTTGCGTGGCGCGGCAGCATGCTGCTCCGCATTCGGCATGGACTGGCATGTCGCTTGCGCCGCAGGACCTGCCCACAGCCGGAAGGGAGCCACTTGCCCGGCCGACCCGGCAATTTTGACACCCACCCCACCTGGCGGGCGCAGTGCCGCGGGCGGGCGTGCTGCCCTATAAAACCCGCGAGCGATCTCTATGCACGTTTCGCCCCTGCCTGGCGTCCCCTCGCAGTGGCTGGGTATTCGACCGCTTCACCACGAAGGCTCGCATCCAGGACAGGAACTGCGAGCCAGTTGAGGAGAGGATTGTGATGAGCAAGTTCAAGTTCTTCGTCAGTGCGGCGTTTGCTGCCACGCTGCTCGCCTCGGCGCCGGCGGCACGGGCCGATATCGTCATCGGCCTCATCGCGCCGCTGACGGGTCCGGTCGCAGCCTATGGCGACCAGGTGCGAAACGGCGCGGAGGCGGCGATCGACGCCATCAACAAGAAGGGCGGCGTGCTCGGCGAGAAGCTGGTGCTCAAGCTTGCCGATGACGCCGGTGATCCCAAGCAGGGGGTTTCGGCCGCCAATCTGCTGGTCGGGGACAAGGTGCGCTTCGTTGTCGGGCCGGTGACGTCTGGCGTCGCCATTCCCGCGTCCGATGTCTTTGCCGAGAATGGTGTGCTGATGGTCACGCCGACCGCCACGGCGCCGTCGCTCACCACCCGCGGGCTGACCAATGTTCTGCGGACATGCGGCCGCGATGATCAGCAGGCCGAGGTCGCCGCCAACTATGTCCTGAAGAATCTCAGGGACAAGCGGATTGCGGTCATCCATGACAAGGGCACATACGGCAAAGGCCTCGCGGATGCCTTCAAGAAGGTGATCAATGCCGGTGGCCTGAACGAGGCGCTCTACCTGTCGTTGACACCGGGCGAGAAGGATCTCTCCGCCGTCATCACCCGTCTCAAGGCCGGCAATATCGACCTGATCTATTTCGGCGGCTACCATCCGGAAGGTGGCCTCCTCGCCCGGCAGCTTCGCGACGCCGGTCTCAAGGCCACCATCATCGGCGGCGAGGGGCTTTCCAATACGGAGTTCTGGGCGATCGCCAATGAGACGGCGGCAGGCGCACTCTTCACCAACGCGACAGACGTGCTGAAGAACCCCGACTCCGCGGAAGCGGTCAAGGTTCTCAAGGACAAGGGTATCCCGCCGGAAGCCTTCACGCTCAATGCCTATGCCGCGGTCGAAGTGCTGAAGGCCGGCATCGAGAAAGCCGGCAAGGCCACCAATGCGGCCGCAGTTGCGACAGCGCTGAAGTCCGGAGGGCCCATCACCACCGCCATCGGCAAGCTGGCCTATGACAAGAATGGCGATCTCAGCTCGCCGGCGTTCTCGATGTTCAAATGGGACGCTGGCAAGATCGTCGCCGTGGAGTAACGAGCAGGTTCGGGCGCGAAGACGGCACCCCGTACCTTCTTCGCGCCACCGCCTGACGTCCTCGTTGATGCCAATGCCCCTGCCAACTCGGCGCTCTGTGCCAGGCTCTCCGGGGCCGGGCTCGTGCGCGCCGAACATTGCCTGCCTCAGCCCATGATTGAAGTGCAGTGAAGCTGGACGATCACAACAGCCTCGGATTTCGTCGGCAGCAATGCGTCAGCATCCGCCTTGCGCTCGCTTCCGTCCTCCGGCAACAATGCCTCATGATCAGGACGCCATTTGCGACGCTGCTCTGCGTCACCGCACTCACAGCATGCAGCCCGACGCCAGTGCGTCAGGTTATCGTGCCGGACACCACGCCAGAGAAGCGCATCATGAGGGCGGGCAGCGACTTCGTCCTGCCTGACGGCACTCGCGTGACACCCGACCAAAGCGGCGGCTTCCAGCTGCCCAACGGCGATTATGTCCGGCGAGATCCACGCGGCGCATTGATACTGCCCACGGGCGCGCGCTGCGTCCCGGACCCAACCGGATATGTTTGCCCCTGACCGCGGGCCATCGTCGCCGGCGCGCCATCACGAGCTAATCTGCTCCACGAGCGGCGGCTCGGCACCTAAAGCGTCGGCCCGAAAAGTGGATTGCGGTTTTCGTGAAAATCGATTCAATCACAGAGGGTTAGATCATCGGACCGGATACGATATCCGGTCCGATGATCTAATGTCCGATGCCGAAGACGACGGCGAAGACGGGAACGGGTCGGTCGAACCCCTTCAGACTCCGCGGATCCAACTCAGCCAGCGGCACGCTCGAGCCAACCGCGCGGGCCGCGACGCGATCGATCAGGATCTCGGAATCCCGGGCGCTCGCGCATAGGCGCGATGCCAGGTTGGTGACGTTGCCGATCGCAGCGTAATCGAGGCGGCCTTCCGAGCCGATCCGCCCGACCGTGGCCGGGCCCATGGCCAGCCCGACGCCAAAGCCAAGCTGGTGACCTTGGGTGCGCCATCCGACCAGAAGTTTCTGCACGCTCATCTGCATGTCGCTCGCCATGGTGACGGCGCGCAGGGCCGGATCAGGGCAGGAAACCGGCGCGTTGACCAGGACCATTGCTCCGTCCCCGGAAAAGCCCATCAGCGTCGCCCCATGCGCGCTGACCACCGCTTCGATGGCGCCGTAGTACTCGCCGAGCACGCCCATCACGGTTTCGGGCTCAGCCTGTGCCGAGAAAGCGGTGAAACCGCGCAAATCGCAGAAGACCACGACGACCTCGACGCGTCGTCCGTCGAGCACGCTGTCATCCCCCGTACGGTCGACGAGTTCGGCCACTTGCGGCGCGAGAAAGCGCCGGAGACGGCTGATGCGTTCAGAGCGTTCCTGGGACACCGCCAATTCACCGGCCATCTCATTGAACCGGGTGGCCAGCCGTTCGAACTCGTCGCCCGTGCCGAGGCTGATCCGGTGATCGAACTGCCCTGCGCCGATCTGCGCGACGCCCTCCTCCAGGAGACGTATCGGCCCGACCATGCGCTGCGTCAGCCAATAGGCAAGCACCGCCGCAAGGGCCGTTCCGGCAATGAGCAGCACCCCGGTGCGCCAAAGTGCGGCATTGATCCGGCGGAATGCCTCAGTGACGGGCTGCTTGACGATGACGCTCCAATCGACACCGGGGATCGGTGCCATGGCGGCCAGCACCGTGTTTCGCGCGATATCCTGCCCGGTGATCGCCTGGCCGGGGCGCGCCAGCATGGCAGCCCGCAAGGCCTGAAGCGGTTGCGTTGCGGCTTCGTCGGCACGCAGCACCAGGCTGATATCGGGATGGGCGACAAGGCGCCCCGGCTGGTCGAGCACGAACGCCTCGCCGGTTCGCCCCACCCTTATCGCCGAGATCACATCCCAGATGAACTTGAGATTGACCTCCGCGACCGCCACTCCCACCGCCGAGCGATTACCGGCGACAGAGACCGTCATGAATGGCTCCGAGCCGCCATAGAACGTCACGGGCCCAAACCAGACCCGCCCCGAGCGGGCTCCCGCCACCGCCGGATTCGCCGAGTGGTCCTCGCCGCTCTCAACTCTGTTCAGGCCGATCCGCGACACGAACAGACGCTCCCGACCGGCCGCATCGATGAGGCTGAGGCTGACCACGGCGGGGACCTGGCGCAACAGGCGCAACGCGTCGAGCCTACGCCGCTCGTCGGTCGCCTCCGACCACGGCAATTGCACCATCCATCCAAGCTGATCGCGGATCCCTTCCATGAAATCCTGGATCTTCGCCGCCGCCCCTCGGGCTTCTGCATCGAGCAGGTCGTTCAGCCTCGCGCGCTGGTCGTGATAGCCGAACCAGGCTTCGCTCCCACCGGCAATCAGAAGAGGGAGGGCTACCGCCGCGAACAGGGCGAGAAAATACTTCTTGAACAGCGAGGTTCGTGGGGCGTCGGGCGAATATGGCACCGTGCTAGCTCGCGCGCCGGCTCACCGGCCGGGTCATTCGATCACCCCGTCGGCGCTGCTCAGCAGCGAAGGCGGGAAGGATAGTTTCAGCGCGCCCGCGGCCTTCAGGTTGATGAACATCTCGACCTTGGTGACGCGCTGGACCGGCAGATCGGAGGGCTTCTCGCCCTTGATGATACGACCGGCATAATTGCCGGCGTGCCGGTGCGATTGCTCGAAATCACCTCCGTAGCTCATCAACCCGCCGGCGATCGGAAAATCGCGTGATTGGCTCACCGCCGGTACCGCATGCTCGGCTGCGAGGGCGGCAAGCCGCTGACTGCGATAGGCAAAATAGGGATCGGAGGTGAAGACGAGCCCACCCGCCTGCATCTGAGGCACAGCCTTGAACATGCCGTCGAACTCCTGTTCGGCACTGGCTCTCAGGACATGAAGCTGCAGTCCGAAGCTGTCCGCCGCCGCCTGGAGATTCCTCATTTGCGAGTTCGAGGTCGGGCTTGTCGGGTTGACGGCAACAGCAAAGCTCCTGGCGGCAGGCAGCAATTCATGCATGAACTCCAGCCGCTTGCGTGAGACCTCCACGCTGAGGCTCGATACCCCTGTGAGATTGCCTCCCGGCCGGGACAGGCTGTCCACGACGCCCAGCGCAATGGGGTCTCCCCCCATTTCGAAGACGATCGGAATCGTCGCCGTCGCCGATTTTGCCGCGAGCGCGACCTCGGCACCGCCAGGCGCCACGATCACCGTCACCTGACGATTGACGAGATCCATCGCGAGGGCGGGCAGTTGGCGATACTGGCCCTCCGCCCACCGATACTCGATCGCGAGATTGCGCCCCTCGACAAATCCGGCCTCTGCCAGGCCCTCACGAAAGGCCCGGAGGCGGCTGGCATAGGGCCCCGGGGATTCGGAACCGAGATACCCGATGACCGGCAGAGCCGGCTGTTGCGCGCGAGCCGGGACGTCCCAGGCCATCGCGGCACCGGCGAGCGCGATGAAATCGCGCCGCCTCATTCGGCCAGCGGCTTCGGCAAAGGCGGAGGGCATGAAACGCAAAACCGTCTCTCCTTCCAACCAACATCGCCAGTCGGCTTGAAGCGCTCGATGTTACCTCAATCACTCAGCCGCAGCATAGCCGCGCCGCGGGTGCGGCAAGACCGATTGACCGATATCGGCCCGCAACCGAACTCGCTGCCTGCCGGGGATGGCGACAGGGTCGCCGTCCCCTCCTTGCATTTCGCGCCGGACCGCATTTGCCGCGAGAGGAGCCGTCATCTGCAACGCCGTACCATCGGCGCCGCCCACCGCCCCTTGATCACGTCTCGGCAGCCTGACCGGATTGTCATTCGCACGCGAGCCGGCGGACGGCGTCAGCTCCAAAACACCCGCCAACGCCTGGGAGACTAGCCGCCCGTGCGATCCGGATGCTTGATCTTATAGACGCGCGGCGTCAGCTCCTCGATTTCCCGTCCGGCCCAATCCCGCTCGCTCGCCGTCTTGATCACGTCCCGCTGCCCCTGGCGCAGCATCTCGATATCGTTTCCGATATCGAAGTGGAGCACCTGCCCGTTGGCGACGACCTGTCGCCCATCCACGTAAACGTCCCGGATTGCCCGGTCATTCGCGGAATAGACGATGCTGCGGATCGGGTCGTAGTCAGGCTGCATGTACGGGTTCGACATGTCGACGATCGAGAAATCGGCCTTGCAGCCTTTGGCCAGGCGGCCTAGATCGGGCCTGCGAATGATGTCGGCTCCGACATTGGTGGCGGCACTGAAGGCATAGGACGTCGGCGCTGCGGTGAAGCTCCCCGCGACGATGCGGCCGGCGTAGCAAGCCATGCGCAACTCATCCAGCATGTTGTGCGGAAAGCTGTCTGTGCCGATGCCGACCGGAACTCCCGCATCGACATAGCGGGCGAGCGTATTCAGCGCGATGCCCCGCCGAGCGAACACGACAGGACAATGGGCGACCTGCGCACCGCTCCGCACAAGCCGCTCGAAGTCGTTGCCCTGCGGCCAATGCAGCCATGGATGGTCGTTGAGGAAGATGCAGTGCCCGATCACCGTGTCGGGACCAAGCGCACCGATCTTGTCGAGCCACTCGATCGGCGTGCAGCCGGTGCGGCGCACGATCTCCTGGAATTCCACAATGCTCTGCGCGGCATGAATCTGGATCGGCTGGCCGCGCTCGCGGGCGGCCTCGAGAGCGCCGAGGATCTGCCCCTCGGTACAGGTATCGATCTGCGCGGGGCCGAAATATCCGCTGATCAGCCCGCTCGGGTGCTTGTTCGCTTCGTCGGCCACCTTGATGGCCTCGAGCAGCAGCCTGTCCCCGCGCTCCGTATCCAGATCATACTCGACGGAGTGGCCATTTCGCGTCCGCCAGGCCCCGGAGCGATGCATCGCCCAGAGAACGGCGCGAATACCGGTGGTCTCGTAGTCGCCGACCCAGTCTTCGCGGGGCGCAGCGAGATCGCAGATCGTGGTCACGCCGCTCCGCAGCAGTTCCGATGTCGCCACCCGGCAGGCATGACGGGCATATTTCGGACCGATGTTGAAGACCGGCATGAACTCGTAGAGCGAGCTTTGGCCGAGGCGCCTGCTCCCCAATTCCTCGAGCATACCCTTCCAACCCGGCTCATGGCCGGTATGGCTGTGGATGTCGACGAAGCCGGGCATAAGCATCACGCCGCGGCCGTCATGCTCGGCATCCGCCGATCCGAGATAGCCCGGCCCGACATGGGTGATCTCATTGCCGGCAAAGGCGAAGTCCGCATTCTCCAGATAGACATGGGAGGATGTGGAAGCGTCCCATGCGACGATCCAGTCGCAGTTCCGGATAACCGTCGTCCCGACCTGCCTCTTGCCGACCTGACCCTTGGCGTCATTCATCCTGTGATCCCCCCTCGTATTTGTCGCGGAACGGCATTCTGCGCCGTGCCTTGCAAAAAAACGCATCAACTTACTGCGGATTCACGAAAGCCACCGCGGTCCCTTGCTCTCGCATGTTCCGGGATGGCGTCCTTCACCGCTGCCTGACGCACACCCTGCGATTGCAGCACTCCGATGGCAGCCTTGGGAACCGGGCCCCACCGCATGACGACCTGCTGGTCAGGACACTTGAAGTTGTTTTCGAGCACAAATAGGCTCGTTACTACACGCCGGAAAAAAGGCGGGCCTAGGGGAGTGAACAATGCCGAAAATGATCAAAAAAATTGCTGCGCTCGGGATCGCCGCCGCCGCACTCGCTGTATTTGCGGGTCCGGCCTCGGCACAGGCGACGCTCGATGCCGTGAAGAAGCGTGGCAAGGTCCTGTGCGGTGTCTCGCCAAGTTCCGCCGGCTACTCCTATGCTGACGACAAGGGCGTGCGTCAGGGTTTCGATACGGATGTTTGCCGGGCAGTGTCGTCTGCTGTGTTCGGCGCGCCCGATAAGGTCGAATTCGTCCCGCTCAACACCAATATCCGCTTCCAGGCTCTGCAATCCGGCGAGATCGACGTATTGTCGCGCCAGACGACCATGACCTTCTCGCGCGACAACTCGCTCGGGCTCGATTTCGCGCCGATCGTTTTCTATGACGGCCAGGGGTTGATGGTCTCGACCAAGCTCGGCGTGAAGAGCGCATCAGAGCTTTCACAGGCAGCGATCTGCCTGCTGCCCGGCACGACGACCCTCCAGAATCTCGAGGACTATTTCAAACCGCGCAATATCAAGTACGAGGCCGTCGTCTTCGAGGACAACAATGAGTGGCGCAACGCCTTCTTCTCGGGCCGCTGCGACGTCATCACCACCGACCGCTCCGACCTTGCCTCGGTCCGCGCCGTTGCGAATGACCCCAAGCAGTTCGTCATCCTGCCCGAAACAATCTCGAAGGAGCCGCTCGCGCCCGTCGTTCGCCAGAACGACAGCAACTGGAAGGACATCGTCTCCTGGTCGGTCAATACGCTGATCGCGGCTGAGGAATACGGCATCACCCAGGCCAATGTCGATGAGCAGCTGAAGAGCAAGGATCCGGAGATCCAGCGCATGCTGGGCGTCAATGGCGACCTCGGCAAGATGCTGAATCTCGATAACAAATGGGCCTATAACATCATCAAGCAGAACGGCAATTACGGCGAAATCTTCGAGCGCAGCCTGGGCGAGAAGACCGCTCTTGGCCTGAGTCGTGGCCCCAACCAGCTCTGGAACAAGGGCGGCCTGCTCTATTCGCCACCGTTCCGGTGATCACAGCCAACGTGCGTTCCCTCGATTGAACTGAGACCGCCGGCAGCGCCCTGTTGCCGGCGGCACTCCAGACCGGAACAGCTCGATGGCTTCATCTGCATCCAGTCCGGTGCGGCTGCTCTATGACGTGCGCGTGCGCGCCGTGCTCTATCAGGTCGTCGCCGTTGCGCTCGTCATCGGTGTCGGGCTCTATCTGTTCGGCAATGTCTCGCGCAAGCTGGCGGAACAGAACATTGCGACCGGATTTGACTATCTCTCGCGGCCCGCCGGCTTCGTCATCAGCCAATCCTTCATCCGCTACGATTCCGGCGACACCTACGCGCGTGCCCTGCTTGTCGGCATCTTCAACACGATCTGGGTGTCGATTTTCGCGGTCACCCTTTCCACGCTGCTCGGGCTGATTGTCGGAATCGCCCGGCTGTCTCGCAATCCGCTTCTGGCGTTCCTGGCGCTGATCTATGTCGAGGCGCTGCGCAACGTGCCGCTGCTTCTCTATCTCTTCCTGTGGTATGCGCTCATCGTCGCGGTTTTCCCGCCTGTTCGCGAGGCCTGGCAGCCATTGCCCGAGGTCTTCCTGAGCAATGGCGGTTTGATTGTTCCGTCGCTGCGCTGGTCATCCGGGCATACCGGCGTCCTCTTGGCGGTGATCGCCGGTATCGCGCTGGCATTCTTCGCGGCATCCAGGCTGCGCAGCAGGCGCGTCGCCTCCGGACAGAACCAGACGGGATGGCCGCTTATCCTTGCCGCTCTCTTGGGGCCTCCCCTGCTGGCGATCCTGCTGCTGCAACCTGATTTCGTGATCAACTGGCCGGAGAAAGGCCGGTTCCGCATCACCGGCGGCGTTCAGGTCACCCCCGAATTCACGGCGCTGCTGGTCGGGCTCGGCCTCTCCGCCTCGGCCGGAATCGCGGAGATCGTGCGCGCCGGCATCCTTTCGGTCGGGCGCGGCCAATGGGAAGCGGCGCGCGCCGTGGGATTGCATGACCGTCAGACCATGCGGCTCGTCGTACTGCCGCAGGCGCTGCGCGTGATCGTGCCCCCACTGACCAGTTCCTATCTGTCGACGTTCAAGAACTCGTCGCTCGCCATTGCCATCGGCTACCCCGATCTCGTGATGGTCTCCAACACCACAATGAACCAGACGGGACAGGCGATCGAGGGCATCGCGATCTTCATGCTGGTCTATCTCAGCATGTCGATCACGATCTCCCTGTTCATGAACTGGTACAACGCCCGCGTCGCGCTGGTGGAGCGCTGAGATGGTCAGCGCCGCTGAAATGGAAACACTCAACCTCGCGCGGACGGACCTGCCGCCGCCACGCGGGCGCGAATGGACCGCCCGGCTGAAGCCCTTTCTGGGCACGCCGATCAATGCCGTCATCACACTGGCCTGCCTGTGGCTGATCTATCGCCTCGTCACGGGAGCCTGGGGCTGGCTCGTGACGCGCGCGGTGCTCGAAGGCGGGCCGCAGGCGTGCAAGGTCGGGGCCGGGGCTTGCTGGCCGTTCCTGGCAGCGAAGCTGCGCTTCATGATCTTCGGCTTCTACCCTTACGACGAACACTGGCGGCCGGCCTTCGCGGTGATCCTGTTCCTCGGCGCCATGATCGTTTCGATGATCCCGCGCTTCTGGTCGCGGCGGCTGCTTTGGCTCTGGCTGGCCGTACCGGTGATCTGCGGCGTGCTGATGTATGGCGGCGTGCTTGGCCTGCCTGTCGTCAGCACCACGAACTGGGGTGGCCTGCCTCTTTCCTTCATGCTGTCTTCGGTCGGCCTGGCGTTCGGTTTCCCATTAGGTGTCGTGCTGGCGCTGGCACGCAGCTCGAAGCTGCCGGCGATTCAGGTCATCGCCATCATCTTCATCGAGGTCGTCCGTGGCGTGCCGCTGGTGTCGATCCTGTTCATGGCCTCGGTGATGCTGCCGTTGTTCATGCCGGACGGGCTCACGGTCGACAAGCTGCTGAGGGCACAGGTCGCGATCATCATCTTCGCCGGAGCCTATATCGCGGAGACCGTCAGGGGCGGGTTGCAGGCAGTCTCGAAGGGCCAACACGAAGCCGCTGCGGCGCTCGGGCTCGGCTACTGGCTGTCGATGCGCAAGATCATCCTGCCGCAGGCGCTGAAGATCGTGATTCCGCCGCTCGTCAATATCTTCATCGGCTTTTTCCAGGACACCACCCTGGTCACCATCATCGGTCTTCTCGACTTCCTCGACACGGTCCGCGCATCGCTGCGCGATCCGAACTGGCAGGGGATCGCCGTGATGGAGGGATATGTGTTTGCCGCGCTGGTCTATGCCCTGTTCAGCTACGGCATGGGGTCCTATAGCCGGTTCCTTGAGCGTCGACTCAAGACCGATCACGATCGTAGTCCGGCCCACTGACCCGGACTGCCTCGCCCCTCATGCGACGAGAGCCTTGCTGGGCATCATGCTGACCTATCCCGATACCTTCTATGCCCGCACCGCAGCGACGACGAACAAGAGGGCCCCGCTGCAGGGCCGTGCCGAGGTCGATACCTGCATCATTGGCGGCGGGCTCGCCGGCCTGACCTGCGCCTATGAGCTGGCCCGGGCCGGGCGCTCGGTCGCGGTGCTGGAGGCAGAGGCGGTCGGTTGGGGCGCATCGGGTCGCAATGGCGGCTTCGTCGGCCCCGGCTATGCGCGTAGCCATGCCTCGATCGCCAGCGCCATCGGAGACGCCAAGGCGAACGAACTCCACGGCCTTTCGATCGAGGGCATGCGGATCGTCTCAGACAACATTCGCGACCTCGGCATCGCCAGTGCCGACCCGCGGCCGGGCAAGTTCGGCGTCGTGCGCTATGACAGTGGCGACAGCCTCGCTCGGGCGCGCGACCAGCTGGCGCGGGACCACGGCTACTCCGTCGATTTCTGGCCGACCGAACGGGTTCGCGAGGTGTTGCGTTCGCCGAAGTACCACCAGGCCCTGTTTGATCCCCATTCCTTCCACATCCACCCCCTCAACTATGCGCGCGCCCTGGCGGACGCCATCGAGTCGCTGGGAGGGCGGATCATCGAAGGATCGCGCGTTGTTTCTGCCGAACTCTCCGGTCCCGAGAAGCGCCTGCTCACCGCATCGGGAGAGCTGCGCGCCCGGCAGGTCGTGATCGCCTGCGGCGGCTATACCGACAACCTCGTGCCCAAGCTGCGGTCGAGCCAGTTGCCGATCGCAACCTATGTGCTGACGACCGAGGCAGCGCCGGAGGTGATCGCCGGGGCCATCCGGACGCGCGCCGCGATCGCCGATGATCGCCGAGCCGGGGATTACTACCGCATCGTCGAGGATGGCCAGCGCCTGCTCTGGGGCGGCCGCATCACCACCCGCACCAGCGAGCCGCGCGATCTCGCCGCCCTGTTGCGCCGGACCATGATCTCGACCTATCCCGAGCTCGAAGCGCTGAAGGTCGAGATCGCTTGGTCGGGCCTGATGTCCTATGCGCGGCATCTGATGCCGCAGATTGGTCAGCTCGGCCCGAATGTCTGGCACTGCCTCGGCTTTGGCGGGCATGGGCTCAACACCACTGCGATCGGCGGCCGCGTCATTGCCGAGGCCATTCTTGGAGCCAGCGATCGCCATCGCCTGTTCGCCCCCTTCGGCCTCGTCTGGAACGGCGGCGTATTCGGCACTGTCGCTGTCCAGGCGACCTATTGGCGCTATCAGATGATGGACTGGCTGCGCGAGCGTTGAGCGCGAGCGAGCGCATCCCCGCTCGCAAGTGACCGTTTTAGCGGGGGCAAGCGCAGAACTCGCAAGAATTGCGCGGCCGGAGCGCAGGCTCAACTGTATCCGCCCCCCAGAATAGGCCGCTCGAAGCAAGCGCAGACCGCTTCTTTACGGCCAGGGCTGCGCGTCATACGCTCGGCGCGCCGGGGAGCCGTACATGACCTTTTCACAAGCGGGCGTGGGATACAGGATTCGTCGTTTGGGCCGGGGTTCTCTCCTGTTGCCTCGCATGCGTTACGCGGCAATCGTCGCTGCAATCATGGCCGCTGCGCTCGCGGGCGCCTGCGCCTCGCGGCCTGAAACGGGGTTCCTGGCCCCCGTTGCAGCAGTCGAGGCCGGGTCGACCTCTCACACCATACTGGTTGCCACCACCCGCCAGCGCGACGAGCGGCCAGGGACGCTCTTCAACGGCGAGCGTGCCATGCCGCTCGATTTCGCCAAGATCGAGGTCTCGGTTCCGCCAACGCACACACCTGGCGAAATCGAATGGGCCTCGACGGCTCCGGGCGATCCGAAGGCCAATTTCGTCGTGCGCCAGGCCGGCTATCTCGACGGGGAGCAGGCCTTCATCAGGACGCTCAACGCCCAGCTCGCCTTGCGCCCACGCGGGAGCCGCAACGTCGTGCTCTTCATCCATGGCTACAACACCATGTTCGCGGAAGGGCTCTACCGCTTCGCCCAGGTCATGCACGATTCCCAGGCCCCCGCCGTACCGGTGCTGTTCACCTGGGCATCGCGCGGGGCGCTGACACAATATGTCTATGACTCGAACAGCGCGACCGCAGCGCGCGACAACCTCGAACGGACGATCCGGCTGCTCCTGGCCAGCAACGCTGAAAAGGTCAATATCCTGGCCCATTCCATGGGCAACTGGGTGACTGTCGAAGCCCTGCGCCAGATCAAGATCTCCGGCGGGCTCGTTGGCGCCGAGAAGATCGATATTGTCATTCTGGCGGCGCCCGATATCGACATCGACGTCTTCAAGACGCAGATGCGGCGTTTCGGAAAGCCAAAGAAGCCGTTCTTCATCGTGCTCTCCAAGGATGACAAGGCGCTTGGTGCATCGAGTTTCATCGCCGGTGGCCAGGGCCGCGTCGGGGATGCCGAGAACGCGGATGAACTGGCAGCGCTTGGCGCCGTTGTCCTCGACATGACCGACGTCAAGGCCACCGATTCGAGCAATCACGGCAAGTTCGCGCAATTGGCGGAGATCGCGCCTCAATTGAAGAGCACGCTGGAGCGCGGTGTCGGCAGGCAGGCCCACGCATCGGAGAATGCGCGCGAGGCTCTGGGCGACTCGCTTGAAGCGATCGTCTCGGTGCCCCTCAAGATCCTGGGCGCACCGATCAAGATCATAACCGGACGGTAAGCCGGCCGCGAGACCTGTTCGACGCGGCCGCGGGATCAGCGCGCCACAGCTTGCAAGCATGCAAGCCGCGTCCCCCGCATCGGGCGAGCGCTGCGATCAATGGGCAGCAAGCCGTCGATCTGATAACGCCAGCAGCATCCCGCCCCCGAGCAGCTTTCCCGCCGATGACCTCCCGCACCGCGACCCTCACCGGATTTGGCGCCATCCTGCTCTGGTCGACGCTGGCGCTGTTCACGGCCATGTCCGGTCGCGTACCGCCGTTCCAGCTCGTCGGCATGACGTTTGCCATCGGCGGCTTGCTGATCCTCTGCATCACCGCCGCACGTGGGCAACTGCGCAGGGTTCGGCCGACCTGGGGCTCTTTCGCGCTTGGCCTCTACGGCCCCTTCGGCGACACCGCGCTCTACTATGCCGCGGTCAAGACCGCGCCGGCGGCCGAGGCCAATCTGATCCACTATCTCTGGCCATTGCTGATCGTGCTCTTTGCCGCGCTGCTGCCGGGCGGACGCCTGAAGCTCCGGCATCTGATCGGGGCATTGATCGGGCTCGCGGCGACGGCGCTGCTGATCTCGGGCGGGCTCGACGCAGGCGGCGGGCTCTCGCTCGGGCACGGACTTGCCGCGCTGGGCGCCTTCGTCTGGGCGAGCTACTCGGTCCTATCGCGCCGGTTTGCCGAGGTTCCGTCCGAGAGCCTCGGCGTCACCTTGCTTGGCTGCGCTGTGGCCGCCTTTGCGTGCCACGCGGCCTTCGAGACGACACTCTGGCAGCTGACGACAGTTGAATGGGGCGGCGCGCTCGGGCTCGGTCTCGGCTCGATCGGGCTGGCCTTCATCTGCTGGGATATCGGCATGAAGCGCGGCGACGTCGCCTTCCTCGGTGTCGCCTCCTATGCCGCACCGGTGCTCTCCACCCTCATCCTCGTGATCGCGGGCTATGCGGCCGCGAGCTGGCTGCTCGCGGCATCCTGCGCGCTGATCGTGGCCGGGGCGCTGGTTGCAAGCTCCCGCAAGGCCTGAAGGCGCTCAGTTCCGCCGGAGCAACCGCTCGAGATAGTCGAGTTCTTCGAGCGGCCGGGACGGATCTCCGAGACGACGGCGGAGCTCTTCGAGGATGCGCCGTGCCCGTTGCGTCGCGCTTTCATCGGCTCCCGGCACGCGCACGCGGCCATCGGCCCAGTCGCGCTGACGCTGCGGCCGTCCGAGCGGATCGTCACGACCGCGCTGCTGTGCCGAAGGCCGCCCGGCCGGCTGGCCGTCCGGCTCGCCGAAGGCACCCTCCGTACCGTCGCCGTCACCCGGTTGCCCCTGCATTTGCTGGGCAAGGTTCTGCCCGCCACGGCGCAGGGCATCGAGCGCCTTGCCTTGCGATTCGAGCGCGCCTTCGCCCTGCCCCTGGCCGAGCTGGCCTTCCGCCTCGCGCATGGCCTGTTCGGCCTCGCCGAGTTCGCCGGACTCCGGGGCGCCCATGCCGCGCATCCGCCGCTGCAGATCCTGCAGGCGCTCGCGCAGAGCCTGCTGGCGTTGCGACAGCCCCTGCCCCTGACCCTGTTGGCCTTCGGCGCCCTGCTGCCCGTCCTCGCCCTCGCCGTCTTCGCCTTCCTGCCCCGGCTGCTGCTGTCCGCGCTGCCCGCGCTGGCCCTGCTGACGCTGTCCCTGGCCAGGGCGCGCCTGCTGCTGGCCGGGGCGCCGGCCCTGCTGCGCCCGGTTCTGACGCTGCTGTTCCTGCTGGTAGGTTTCATCGCGCAGGTTCTGCTGGTCGCGGGTCATCCGGTCGAGATCGCCGAGCGCCTGGTTCATCTCGCGCTGCCGCGGATCCTGCTGGCCGGGCCGCGCCATCTGGAGATTGTTGAGGAGGTTGTTCAGCTCCTCCATCAGCCGCTGAGCCTCGGCCATGTCGCCGCGCCGGGAAAGCTCTTCGATCCGGTTCAGCATGTTCTGCAGATCGCGCGGCGTCACCGAGCGGAAATTCTCCGGCAGTTGAGCCTGGTTCTGGTCGCCATTCTGCTGCTGGCGCTGCATCTGCTGGGCCAGCTCGCGCATGAACTTGTCGAGCGCCCGCCGCATATCTTCGGTCAGCTTGCGGATCTCTTCCTCGGACGCCCCGCGCTCCAGAGCCTGCTGCAGCCGTTCCTGGGCGGCGCGCAGATCGCGCTCCGCATCGGAGAGATCGCCGTCCTCGAGCTGGAGCGCCATGCCCCACATCAGGTCCGCGACATCGCGCAACTGGTCGTCATTGGTGGCGCGCCGCAGCCTTTCGCCGATCATGCGCATGCCGAGATAGACGCCGGCCTCCTTCATGAAGCGCCCAGGCTCGATCAGCAGCGCGTCCATGGCGAGCTGGACGTGCTTGCGCGCGTCGACATCCATGACGAGCTTGCGTCTCTGCTCGACCAGCGCCTTGGCGAGCGGCTTGGTGAAGGTGCGCTGCGGCAAGACGACCTCGACCGTCTCGCTGCGGCCCTCCTGCCCAGCTTCGTCTCGGGCGACGAGCACCATCCTGACATTGGCGCCGGCCCAGGGATGAGCCGAGAAATCGACCGTATTCTTCAGTTCTTCCTCGCCGGATGGGGAGGACGGAACGCTGAGCGCCTGTTTCGGCGGCTCGACCAGCGAGCGCCCGCCCGATGGCGGCCCGGTCCGTGAGACGACGACCTCGGCCGAGGCAATGCCGTAATCATCCTTGGCGCGGAACGTCAGCCCCAGCCCGCCTTGCACCCCGCTGACCGGCTTCGGCGGCTCGACGAAGCTGATCTGGGGCGGCTGGTCAGCAACTGCGGTCAGGGTGAGCGTCGTCTGAGGCGCGCCGCTGCCGGTGATCCTGAGCGTGCCATTGCCGGCCAGCATGTAGCGCTTTTCCAGCACGGCAACAGAGGCTGCCTCGACCGGCTTGCCATCCTTCGCCTGCGGCGGTGGCAGCACATCGAGTCGGCCCGTGGTCACGACATCCATGCCGCTCTTGCCGGCGATGCGAATCACGACGGTCGATTTTTCCGGCGCGGTGAAGGCGGTGCCGTGCAGCCGGGCGAAGTCGATCAGGATCGGCGGCAAGCGGGTATAGGCGGGCGGATCGATCCAGGCATCGATCCGGGCGGCGGCAACCGGCGCCGACGGACCACGCCAGTCAAAGGCAGCCGAGATACGGGGCCCAGCCTCGTGCCCAGCGACAAAAAAGGCGGTGACGGCCGCAAGCAACGGCACGGCGCGAATGGCAAGCCGGTCGCGCATCGCCATGCGTGGCCGCGGCGGGGCGACCCGCAAGCCGGCGATCTGCGCGCCCTGGCGCTCGACGTGAAGCTTCCACAGCGCCTGGGAAACCGGATCGTTCGAACCGACGGCGAGACTGTCCTCCAGCGCCGAGGCCGGGCGATGCGCCCCTTGCAGCGACTGGTCGAGCCGCGCCAGCGCATCGCGCCGCGACGGCAAGGGCGTGCGAACAACATGCCAGATGCTGGCAGCCAGCGCAGCCAAGAAGAGCACGACACCCATGGCGCGGGCCTGCCAGGGCAGGTGCGTCCACAGCCCCAGCCAGGACAGCGCCAAGAACGTGAGGATGACTGCCGCGGGCAACCAGAGCCGGGGCCAGAGGCGCTCCCAGGCAAGCGAGGCGCGGGACACCGCGGCCAGCCTGCCAAGGCGCTGGCGGATGCTCCCGATCGGATCAAGCGCCGTGCGGCGCTGCGCCTCTTTCATGCCGTCGCTCCGAGCCGCCCCCGCTCCGCGTGAACCCCACCAAGTAACAGCACGCTAGCACGTGAATATGGCAAGGCCAGAGTACAGCCCCGTCACACACAGGCCGCTCCGCGTTTCGTGAACCGCAGGCTCAGGCCAGCCAAGGCGGTGCACGATCCGTGCCGATCAGGTCTTCATAGCTCTGGCGCGGGCGCGTCACGGCAAATTCGGCACCCTTGACCAGCACTTCGGCGACCAGCGGGCGCTGATTATAAGTCGAAGACATGCTGGCGCCATAGGCCCCTGCTGTCATGAAGGCGATCAGATCGTGCTGCTTCAGCTCCGGCAGCAGGCGATCGGTGGTGAAGGTGTCGCCCGATTCGCAGATCGGTCCGACCACATCATAGGCAAGCTTGCGCATCTCGGCAGCGGGCTCTGCCACCGGCCAGATCTCGTGATAGGCCTCGTACATCGCCGGCCGCAGCAGGTCGTTCATCGCCGCATCGACGACGAGAAACTGCTTGGTGGGCCGCGAATTGAGATGCAACACCTGCGTCAGCAGGACGCCGGCATTGCCGACGATCAGGCGGCCGGGCTCGAAACCAAGTTCGACGTCGAGCCCCTTGGTGACACGTCCGACCATGGCGGCGTAATCCTCGATCAGGCTCGGCCCATGATCGAAATCCTTCGGGATCTCGTAGGGAATCCCCAGGCCACCGCCGAGATCGAGCCGGTCAACCCGATGCCCCTCGGCCCGCAGGCTGCCCACCAGGCCGACCATCTTGGCGTAAGCCGCCTCGAAAGCCTCGGTCTCGCGGATCTGGCTGCCGATATGGACCGCCAGCCCCATCATCCGGACGCCCGGCATATTGGCGGCGCGTGCGTAGAGCCGGCTCGCCTCCTCGAAGGAAACGCCGAACTTGTTGGCGGCGGAGCCGGTGGTGATCTTGGCGTGGCCGCCGGCGCCGACATCGGGATTGACGCGGAAGACAGCCTCCTGGCGCTTGCCGAGCCTCGCCGCCACCTTCGACAGCAGGTCGAGTTCGCTCTCCGACTCGATGTTGATCTGGAAGATGCCGGCCCCGACAGCGAAGGCGAGTTCGCTCTCGCTCTTGCCGACACCGGAAAAGACGATCTTCTCGGGAGCGAAACCGGCGGCAAGCGCCTTGCGCACTTCGCCTTCCGAGACGGTATCGGCCCCCGCGCCGAGCGCGGCCAGCGTCTTCAGGACGCCGAGATTGCCGTTCGCCTTGACGGCATAGAACACATGCGGCGCCGGCCCTGCGGGATCGATGCCGCGCATTGCGCTCTCGAACAGCCTGTAGTGCCGCTCGATCGTCGCCGAGGAATAGACATAGACCGGCGTCCCGACCTCGGCCGCAATCCGGCGCAGATCGACATCCTCGGCGAAGAGCGCGCCGTCGCGATAGGCAAAGTGATGCATCGGGATCTCAGAGCAGAGGGTCGAGCAGGAAGCTCTTGTTCGGAATGGCAATGGCGCGGCTCGATTTCGGCGGCTTGGCGATCGGCGACGTCGTGGTGTCCGGCACGCGGTTCTCGACCGCACCGATGTCCTCGTCAGGCAGGTCGATGGCGTTGGTCGCGTTCGGCGGCGCTTCGAGCGGTCCCTTGCGGCCGCAGGCAGTCAAAGCGAGACCTAGCAGGCCGGCGACCACGATGGCGCGGCCGAGTTTCAGGCGGGGATGCGGCACGAACGGGAATCCTCGGGCAATATGTGGCGGGTACTGTAGCGAAAGGCGCGCGCGCTTGCGAGCCTTTGCAGCGACGGAGCGTCATTCCCAGGGCAGAGTGCAGGGTAGCCCCGGGAATCGCCTGCGGTCATGCCCCGGTCGAGCCGGGGCACCTCCCACGAATTGTCACTGCTGCTCCTTGGCGAGCTGCTTCAGCCAGCGCTTGGCCTGGCGACGGACATTGGCCGGCGCCGTGCCGCCATAGCTGACACGGCTCTTCACCGACTGTTCGACGCCGAGCACGGCGAAGACAGCCTCGGTGATCTTCGGCTCGACGTCCTGCATCTCGGCCAGCGTCAGCTTCTCCAGCCCGACGCCCCTGGCAGAAGCGAGGCCGACCAGCTTGCCGGTGACGTGATGCGCATCCCGGAACGGCATCTTCAGAACCCGGACCAGCCAATCGGCAAGGTCGGTCGCGGTGGCGTAGCCGAGGCCCGCCGCCTTCTTCATCACCTTCAGATTGGGCTCCATGTCGCGGACCATGCCCGACGTGGCGGCAAGGCAAAGCGAGAGCGACTGCAGCGCATCGAAAGTGCCTTCCTTGTCCTCCTGCATATCCTTGGAATAGGTGAGCGGCAGCCCCTTCATCATCGTCAGCAGCGCCTGAAGATGCCCGAAGACGCGTCCCGCCTTGCCGCGCACCAGTTCGGCGGCGTCGGGATTGCGCTTCTGCGGCATGATCGAGGAGCCGGTCGAGAACTTGTCCGAGAGCTTGACGAAGCCGAACTGGGGCGTCGCCCACAGCACGATCTCCTCGGCGAAACGCGATAGATGCATGGCGCAGATCGAGGCCGCCGCGAGTGTCTCCAGGACGAAATCGCGATCCGAGACGGAATCCAGTGAATTGGCCGTCGGCCTGGCGAAGCCGAGCGCCTTGGCCGTGTGGAAGCGATCGATCGGAAAGGATGTACCGGCAAGCGCCGCAGCACCGAGCGGGCATTCGTTGAGGCGTTCGCGCGCATCGTGGACACGACCGCGGTCGCGCGCCAGCATTTCGACATAGGCGAGCATATGATGCCCGAAAGTCACCGGCTGCGCCGACTGCAGATGCGTGAAGCCCGGCATCACCGCGCCGGCATGGGCCTCGGCCTTTTCGGCAAGAGCCAGTTGCAGGTCGGCGATCTGCCGATCGAGCGTTTCGAGCGTATCGCGCACCCACAGGCGCATATCGGTCGCGACCTGATCGTTGCGCGAGCGGGCCGTGTGCAGACGGCCCGCCGCAGCGCCGATCCGCTCCTTGAGATTGCTCTCGACATTCATGTGAATGTCTTCGAGAGCGCGGGAGAACGTGAACGTGCCGGCCTCGATCTCGGCCTCGATCGCCTTGAGCCCTGCGCTGATCACGTTCACATCTTCGCGGGTCAGGATGCCGGTCTCGCCCAGCATCGCCGCATGCGCCAGCGAACCCCGGATATCCTGGCGCCACAGGCGCTGGTCGAAGTCGATGGAGGCATTGATCTCCTCCATGATCGCGTCCGGCCCCGTGGCGAAACGCCCTCCCCACATGCGATTGCTCACGACGCTCTTTCCTGCTTTTTGGACGCCCAATGACGTCTCGTTCGAAAACACTTGCCGCCTTCGGCGCTCTCGCCCTGATTGCACTCGGCGGCGTCGCGGCCTTCTACTCTGTCCAGGGCCAGGCCGGCAATTCGGGATCATGCTCTGCCGCGGCAGCGACCGCTGAAAAACTGCGGCCATTGGCACGCGGCGAACTTGCAGCCGTAGAGGTTGCAAAAGCCTCGCAACCCCTGCCGAACCTCGCCTTCAACGGCCCCGACGGCCAGCCCACGACATTGTCGGCCTTCAAGGGGCGGACCGTCCTGGTCAATCTCTGGGCGACCTGGTGCCTGCCCTGCCTGCATGAGATGCCGTCGCTGGACGCGCTGCAGGGCAAGCTCGGCGGCCAGGATTTTGCGGTGGTAGCGGTCAATATCGACACCCGGAACCTCGAAAAGCCGAAAACCTGGCTTGCCGAGCGCAAGATCGATCAGCTCCGCTATTACGCCGATCCGGAGGCGAAGGTCTTCCAGGATCTGCGCTCGGCCAAGAAGATCGAAGGCATGCCGGTCAGCTTCTTGGTCGACCCGTCGGGCTGTGAACTCGCGATGCTCCAGGGCCCTGCCGACTGGGCCAGCCAGGACGCGCTCTCCTTCATCCGCACGGCGCTCGGACGCTGAGCCGCCACGGTTTGCCTGATCGCGCGCTCTGCATATCGTTGCGGCATGAGCTACACGATCGGCCTCGCGACCACTTTCCACGACCCCGCGATCGCGATCGTTGGCCCCGATGGCGAGGTGCTCTTCGCCGAGGCGACCGAGCGCTACCTGCAATATAAGCGCGCCCCGAATTGCGAGCGCGATTCCGCGCCGCGGATGGAAAGCCTGCTCAAGCGCTACATCCCGGCAGGCGCTCCGGTACAGATCGCGACGACCTGAAGCGGGGAGATCACCGGGTTCCTCGAGCAGATGCACGGCTTCAGCAAGGTGTTCGTCCCCTCCGCTCCCGCCGATGACGGCAATGCCATTGGGGCGGCCTAGCTCGCCCATGCCGAGGCACATCCGGACTGGCGCGCACCGAAGGGCCCGATGACGCCCTATCTCGGCTCGCGCGTCTCGACCGAGCCGCTGGAGCGCATGGCGGCCTGGGGGCCCCGCCTGAAGCGTCTCGCACCGAAGGAGGTCGCCCCGGTGACAGCCCGGCTGCTTGCCGAGGGCAAGCTTGTCGGCTGGGTCCAGGGCAAGGCCGAATTCGGCCCACGTGCGCTCGGGAACCGCTCGATCCTTGCCGATCCGCGCCCGACCGATGCCAAGGATCTGCTCAACGCCAAGGTCAAATATCGCGAGGCCTTCCGCCCCTTCGCCCCGTCGATTCTGGCCGAACACGGCACGGACTGGTTCGAGGACTACCAGGACTCGCCCTATATGGAGCGCACCCTGGTCTGGAAGCCGCCCGTGCGCGGACGCGTCCCCGCCGTGGTTCATGAGGACGCAACAGGCCGGCTCCAGAGCGTCACGGCCGACCGCAACGAGCGCTATCACGCACTGATCTCAGCCTTCCACGCCATCACCGGCGTGCCGGTGATCCTCAACACCTCGTTCAACATCATGGGCAAGCCCATTCTGCACACGGCAGAGGATGCGATCCTGATGTTCTACACCAGCGGCCTCGATGCGCTGGTCGTCGAGGACTGGCTTTTGGTGAAATAATCGCCTGGGCTGATCGATCTCATCAGCAAGTCGCGCTGGCGGCGCAGCATCGCCGGTCGCATGATCTCCCCGCCGCGTCTGGAGAATGCCATGCTGCAACTTCGCCCGAACTGTGAATGCTGCGACCGCGACCTGCCGCCGGAGGCGCGCGACGCGATGATCTGCACCTTCGAATGCACCTTCTGCGCCGACTGCAGCGAGACGCGCTTCAAGGGCGCTTGCCCGAACTGCGGCGGCGAACTGGTGCGCAGGCCGATCAGGCCCGCCGACAAGCTGAAAAAATACCCGCCCTCGCAGGACCGGATCCGCAAGCCCCACCCGGAATGCGCCGCGGCCTGAAGGCTACGACGCAAGCTCCGCGGATGCGTCGGACGAGCCTTAGCTCGCCTGCTTGACGGTGATGCCCTTTTCCTCGAACAGCGCCTGCAGCTCGCCAGCCTGGAACATCTCGCGGGTGATATCGCACCCGCCGATGAACTCGCCCTTGACGTAGAGCTGCGGGATGGTCGGCCAGTTGGAATAGGCCTTGATGCCCTCGCGGATCTCCTGGTCTTCCAGCACGTTCACGCCCTTGTAGGACACGCCGAGATAACCAAGGATCTGGGCGACCTGCCCGGAGAAGCCGCACATCGGGAACTGGGGCGTGCCCTTCATGAAGAGCACGACGTCGCTGGACTTCACTTCGGCGTCGATACGGGCGTTGACGTCGCTCATCGGTCTTCTCTCCTGAGGCGGGGTCAAGGCCCGCCGGATCATCTCTACTAATTCTGGGGAACCGTCGTCGTCAGCGCAAGGGCATGCAGCACGCCGCCCATGCGGCCTTGCAGCGCGGCATAGACCATCTGATGTTGCTGAACCCGGCTCTTGCCCTTGAAGGCGGCCGAGGTCACGGTCGCCGCGTAGTGGTCGCCATCCCCCGCGAGATCCTTGATCTCGATAACCGCGTCCGGCAGCGCCGCCTTGATCATCGCCTCGATATCGCGCGCGTCCATCGCCATGATCGTGTCTCCTTACGCGCCCTTGGCCGACATATAGGTCGGGAACCAGCCCTCATGCGCCTTGTCGAGCGCGGTCAGCGCAACCGGCGCCTCGCCCGGCAGTGCAAGGGCGTTTCCGCCGGTCCGCCCGATGAGAGCGGCAGGCACGCCGGCCGTGCTGGCCTCGGTCAGAAGCCCCTCGGCGGCGCTCGACGGCACGGTGACGAGGTACCGCGCCTGATCTTCACCGAACAGGACGGCATGAGCCGCCCCCGCGGGAAGCTGCGTCACGCTCGCGCCAACGCCGCCGGCAAGTGCCATCTCGGTCAGGGCAACCGCGAGGCCGCCATCCGACAGATCATGGCAGGCGCTGACGCGGCCGGCCGTGATCAGCGCACGCACGAATTCGCCATTGCGGCGCTCGATCGCGAGATCGACCGGCGGCGGCGCGCCTTCTTCCCGGCCGCAGATGGTCGCGAGATAGGCCGACTGGCCGAGCCAGCCGGAGGTCTCGCCGATCAGGATGATGCTCTCGCCTTCAGCCTTGAAGCCGACAGTCGCGTGCTTCGTCACGTCGGCCAGAACACCGACGCCACCGATCGTCGGGGTCGGCAGAATCGAGACGCCATTGGTCTCGTTGTAGAGAGAGACGTTGCCGGAGACGACCGGGAAGTCGAGCACCTTGCAGGCTTCGCCGATACCCTTGATGCAGCCGACGAGCTGACCCATCACCTCGGGACGCTCGGGATTGCCGAAATTCAGGTTGTCGGTGATGGCGAGCGGCGTAGCGCCGACGGCGGTGAGATTGCGCCAGGCTTCGGCGACCGCCTGCTTGCCGCCCTCGAACGGGTCCGCCTCGCAATAGCGCGGCGTCACGTCGGCGGTCATGGCAAGGCCCTTCGGCCCCGCCTCGATGCGGACGATGCCGGCATCGCCGCCGGGCGTGACCACCGAGTTTCCGAGGATCAGCGTGTCGTACTGCTCATAGACCCAGCGCTTCGAGCAGAGCTCCGGCGAGCCGACGAGCTTCAGCAAGGCATCCGCGTTCGACATGGGCGGCTTTACCGCCGCCGCCTCGATGATCGCCAGCTTCGGTGTCTCGATCCAGGGCCGGTCATATTCGGGAGCCTCGTCGCCGAGTTCCTTGATCGGCAGGTCGGCCATGGTCTCGCCCTGGTGCTTCACGACGAAGCGCAAGGTGTCGGTGGTCTTGCCGACCACGGCGAAATCCAGACCCCATTTCTTGAAGATCGCCTCGGCCGGCTCCTCGTGACCCGGCTTGATCACCATGAGCATGCGCTCCTGGCTCTCCGAGAGCATCATCTCATAGGCGCTCATCTGCTCTTCGCGGCAGGGCACCGCATCAAGATCGAGCTCGACGCCGAGATCACCTTTGGCCCCCATCTCGACGGCCGAGCAGGTCAGCCCGGCTGCGCCCATGTCCTGGATGGCATCGACATGCCCGGCCGCCATGATCTCGAGGCAGGCTTCCAGCAGCAGCTTCTCGGCGAAGGGGTCGCCGACCTGCACCGTCGGGCGGCGTTCCTCGCCGCCATCGCCGAAGGCGGCCGACGCCATGGTTGCGCCGTGGATGCCGTCGCGACCGGTCTTGGACCCGAGATAGACGATCGCCTTACCGACACCCGACGCCTTGGCGTAGAAAATCTCGTCGGTCTTGGCGAGACCGACCGCCATGGCATTGACCAGGATGTTGCCGTCATAGCGCGTGTGGAAGCCGACTGCGCCGCCGACCGTCGGGACACCGAAGGAATTGCCGTAGCCGCCGATGCCGGCAACCACGCCCGAGACAAGATGACGGGTCTTGGGGTGCGAGGGATCGCCGAAGCGCAACGCATTCAAGGCTGCGATCGGGCGCGCGCCCATGGTGAAGACGTCGCGCAGGATGCCGCCGACGCCGGTGGTCGCGCCCTGATAGGGCTCGATGAACGAAGGGTGGTTGTGGCTCTCCATCTTGAAGACCACCGCGAGCCCATCGCCGATATCGATGACGCCGGCATTCTCGCCCGGGCCCTGGATCACCCAGGGCGCCTTGGTCGGCAGCGTCTTCAGATGGATCTTCGAGGATTTATAGGAGCAATGCTCGTTCCACATCGCCGAGACGATGCCGAGCTCCGTGATCGTCGGTTCGCGACCGATCAGGTGGAGGAAACGCTGATATTCGTCCGGCTTGAGGCCGTGCTCGGCCACGAGTTGCGGAGTGATCTTGATCTCGTTGGGAATCACGGCTCGCCTGGTCCCTGATCGCGGACGCCCGGCCCGCCTCTGATGCGCGGGGCATAACCTGCTTGTCCGCCGGAGACAACGCATTCCCGCCGATCATCGCCATGCAGGCGTGCATTCAAGCCTGTTCCGCCCGTAAGAGCACCAACGGGTGCCCCGCGCTGAGATCAGCCCGGCGCGTCCGATACGGCGAGCGCCTGAAGCGCATCGCGCAATCCAGCCGGGATCGGGGCCGGCTTCTGGCTGGCGCGCCCGACATAGACATGGGTGAAGCGGCCCTGCGCCGCCGCCTGCTCACCATCGCGCCGGAAAATGCCGATCCGATAGGTCACCGAACTGCGGCCCAGTTTCTCGACCGCAATTCCAGCCTCAATCGTCTCGGGGAAGGCGACGCTTTCGAAATAGGTGCAGGCCGTTTCGACCACGAGGCCGACAATCTCGCTTCCCGCAAGATCGAGATGCCCCTGCTCGATCAGCCAGGCATTCACCGCCGTGTCGAACCAGGAGTAATAGACCACGTTGTTGACGTGACCATAGGCGTCGTTATCGGCCCAACGCGTCGGAATCGCGCGAAACAGCCTGAAATGGGAGCGAGCAAGCCGTACCGCGCGTTCGCTCATGGGCTGCTGCTCCCCGTCATTGCCCCGGCTTCTCGCCTGTCCCGATCTCGGGCACGCCGAGCGCATCCGCCAGCCTCGCCTTGGCCGAGCCCGGCCTGAGTGGCTTCTGCTGGCTCTCATGCGGCGCCCAGCCGGAAAGCCAGACGATCTCGAACGTGGCGCGCAACCGGCTGTCGGGATCGGCAAAACGCTCGGCATAGAGCGCAGCTGCGCGCATCAGGGTGTCGCGACGTAGCGGCGCCTTGCGCCGGTCGGTCAGCGCATTGGCCCAACCCATCGCGCGTAGATCACGCAGCAGGCCGAACAGATCGCGATAGCGCACCGTGACGAGTTCGCTGTCGACCACCGGAAGCGCGAATCCCGCGCGCTGCAGCAGGCTGCCCATGTCGCGCAGATCGGCGAAGGGCGCGACACGCGGGCTCACGCCGCCGGTCGTCTCGGCTTCGGCGGCAAGCAGGACTTCGCGCAATTCCTGAAGCGTGCGACCGCCCAGCAGGCAGCCGATGAAGAGGCCATCGGGCCTGAGAGCCCGCCTGATCTGGATCAGCGCCCCTGGCAGGTCGTTGACGCCGTGCAGGGCGAGCAACGAAGCCGCGAGATCGATCGAGGCCGCAGCAAGCGGCAAGCGCTCGAGATCCCCGACGACATCGCCTCTCCCCCCCTCGGTCTCCGCCATTCGCCAGAGCGCCTCGGCCTTGGCGCGCAGCACGGGTGCTGCAACCGGCAGCGGAGTGCCGAGATCGGCCGCCAATGCGAAGCGGCGCAGCACCGCAGCCAGCCTCTCCTGGAGATCCTCGCTGGCGCGGGCCAGCAGGAAATCGGGATAGCCGCCCGCCACCGCCCGTGCCTGGCGGCGGCGGACGAGATCACGATCGAAAACGAGGGGCCCCTCAGCCATACCCGCGCTCCAGCGCTATTGCGGCCTCACGCCATTCCTTCCAGCTCGATGATCAGCCCCTCGATCATGGTGAGGCCGATCTGCCAGAAAGCGGGATCGCGCGCATCGAGACCAAACGGCTTCAAAAGCTCGGAGTGGTGCTTGGTTCCACCGGCCGAGAGCAAGGCGAAATAGCGCTCCTGAAAGCCCCCGGCCGAGTTCTGATAGACGCCGTAAAGCGAGTTCACCAGGCAATCCCCGAAGGCATAGGCGTAGACGTAGAAGGGCGAATGAATGAAATGCGGGATATAGGCCCAGAACGGCTCATAGCCCGGTCCAAGCGTGATCGCCGGCCCGAGACTTTCCGCCTGCACGCTCATCCAGAGTTCGCAAAGCTGGTCCGCCGTCAGCTCGCCTGCCTTGCGCGCTTCATGCACCTTGCGCTCGAAGGAGTAGAACGCGATCTGGCGCACGACCGTATTGATCATGTCCTCGACCTTGGCCGCCAGCATCGCCTTGCGCTGCTTCGGATCGGTGGTTCCGTCGAGCAGCTTGCGGAAGGTGAGCATCTCCCCGAAGACGCTCGCCGTCTCCGCCAGGGTCAGCGGCGTCGGTGCCATCAGCGCCCCGTTCGGCGCTGCCAGAACCTGATGCACGCCATGCCCGAGCTCATGGGCGAGTGTCATCACGTCGCGCGGCTTGCCCTGGTAGTTCAGCAGGACATAGGGGTGGACTGACGGCACGGTCGGGTGCGCGAAGGCGCCGGGCGCCTTGCCCGGCCGGGCCGGCGCATCGATCCAGCCCTCGTCAAAGAAGCGCCGGGCAATGCCAGCCATCTCCGGCGAAAAGGCGCCATAGGCGTCGAGAACCGTGTCGCGCGCCTCGGTCCAGGGTATCGTGCGCTGCTCGACCTTCGGCAATGGCGCGTTGCGGTCCCAGTAATCGAGCGCCTCGCGGCCAAACCAGCGCGCCTTCAACTTGTAGTAGCGGTGCGACAGGCGCGGATAGGCCTCGCGCACAGCCGCGACCAGGGCATCGACGACCTCTCGCTCGACCCGGTTCGCCAAATGCCGCGAATCGGCGACATCCTCGAATTTGCGCCAGCGGTCGGAGATTTCCTTGTCCTTGGCCAAAGTGTTGGTGATCAGCGAGAACGTGCGCAGATTGCCGCGCAGCACTGTGCCCAGCGCTTCGGCCGCAGCCTTGCGCACCGCGCCGTCGGCATCCTGCAGCTTGTTCAGGGTGAGCTCGAGCGTCAGCTCCTCGCCATTCACCGTGAACCGCAGCGAGGCGACGGTCTCGTCGAAGAGCCGGTTCCAGGCACCGCGCCCCGTCACCGACTTCTCGTGGAACAGTTCCTCGATCCGGTCTTCGAGCTGGTGCGGCTTGTCCTTGGCGAGATCCTCGATCCAGGGCTGCCAATGGCTCAGCGGCGGCCCGGCCGCGACCTTGGCCAGCAGCGCCTCGTCGAGGCGGTTGAGTTCGAGCCCGAAGAACAGCAATTCGGTCGAGGCGGTCGTCATCCGGTCCTGGGTGTCACCATAGAACTTGGCGCGCTTCGGATCGGTGGTGTCGCCGGAGTAGACGAGGCCGGCATAGGACATGATCTTGCCGAGCAGATCGTCCAGCTGCTCATAGGCTCGCACAGCCTCGGCCAGTGTCGCGCTTGCGTCGTCACGGGCGGCGAGATCCGCCAGCTTGCCGCGATAGAGTGCGGCGAAACGCTGCGAGTCGGTCAGCGCGCGGTCGAGATCGGCGCTGAACTCGGGCGAATCCATCGACGGATAGAGATGGCTGAGATCCCATTCCGGCAGCTTGCCCAGCGCCTTCGCGGTCTTGGCGGCGCTGCTCGCCGCGCTTCTTGCGACGTTGGCGGAGATCGTCCCGTCGAAAGCAGTCGTCATGTCAAAGGCACCTCGCTGGCGAAACCATCCATACCCATATGCGCGGACAAGGCCGCGCGATCAACGCCGCCGCCCGCCGCCTGCGCTTAAGAGCGGCTTAACCGTTCTGGATGACAGTGCCCCGAAACGGAACACTGATTCTGCAGCGACCGGCATCGAGGTGTCATGACAACCACCGTTCTCGTCGTTGATGACGATCCCGTTCAGCGCCGACTGCTCGACGCCATGCTCAAGCGCTTCGGCTATGACGTCGTCGTGACCGAGAGCGGCGACGAGGCGCTTGCCCTGCTCGGCAATGGCGAGACCGGAGCCTTCGACGCTGTGGTTCTCGACCTGGTCATGCCCAATCTCGATGGCATGGGCGTGCTCTCCCGGCTGCGTGAACGCGGCATCGACACGCCGGTGATCGTGCAGACCGCGAACGGCTCGATCGAAACCGTGGTCTCGGCGATGCGCGCCGGCGCCGTCGATTTCGTGGTCAAGCCGGTCGGCACCGAGCGGCTGCAGATATCGATCAAGAACGCGCTTAAGCTCGGCGCGCTGGAACATGAACTGCGCTATCTCAAGCGCCGCGCCTCGGGGCAGCTCGGCTTCCGCGACCTCGCCACCAAGAGCCCGGACATGGGCCGCGTCATCGGACTGGCCGAACGCGCCGCGAAATCGAACATCCCGATCCTGATCGAGGGCGAATCCGGCGTCGGCAAGGAGGTGCTGGCGCGCGCCATCCAGGGCTCCAGCGACCGCAAGGGCAAGCCCTTCGTCACGGTGAACTGCGGCGCAATCCCGCATAACCTCGTCGAATCCATCCTGTTCGGCCACGAAAAGGGCGCCTTCACCGGCGCCACCGAACGCCATATCGGCAAGTTCGTCGAAGCCAATGGCGGCACGCTCTTCCTCGACGAAGTCGGTGAATTGCCGCTCGATGCCCAGGTCAAGCTCCTGCGTGCGATCCAGGAAGGCGAGGTCGACCCTGTCGGCGGCAAGAAATCGGTGCGCGTCGACATCCGGATCATTTCAGCCACCAACAAGAGCCTGCTCGATCAGGTGAAGCGCGGAGAATTTCGCGAGGATCTCTACTATCGCCTGAATGTCTTCCCGATCACGCTGCCGCCACTGCGGCAACGCTGGGAGGACATCGCCGATCTGGCCCGCGGCTTCCTCGTGCGTTTCGCGGCCGAAGAGGGCAAGAAGCTGCGGGCGATCTCGCCAGAGGCTCTCAACCTGATCAACGGCTACGACTGGCCGGGCAATGTCCGCCAGCTCGAGAATGCGATGTTCCGGGCGGTCGTGCTCGCGGATGGCGATGAACTGACCATCGCCGAATTCCCCCAGATCGCGGCGCAGATGGAAGGCTTTGAGGTCCATATTCCGGCCGCGCCAACCGCAACCGCTCGCCCCGAGCCGCGCGACGAGGCGCCGCGCATCATTCAGGTGCCGGTGCGCGATCCCAACGCGCTCGATTTGGTCGCAGGCTCCGACATCCGCAGGCTCGAAGAGCTCGAGCGCGAGATCATCAAATTCGCCCTGGCGCATTATCGCGGACACATGTCCGAGGTCTCGCGCAAGCTCGGCATCGGTCGCTCGACGCTCTATCGCAAACTCAAGGATTACGGGCTGATCGAGGGCGATGCCGCATCCACGAACTCGGATGCGGCATAGGCGTTATAGAGCTGAAAGATGCCCGCTGTTGCACCCCCGCATCTTGTCGAAACAGGCCGAGTCACGCAGGTATCGCGGATATCAGGCAGAGCTATAAGGAACTGGACCATGCGTCGTCGCCACTGGGCGAGCTTTGCTTCTGCATCGGTCCTGGCCATGGCCCTCGGCACCGGATATGCGCTTGCGCAAGGCACTCCTGAGCCTGAACTCGGCATTGCCCTGCCCGAGCAGCCGGCACTGCTGATCCTGAACGGCGACAAGCCGCCCGAGAGCCTGACGCCCCCGGTCTTGCCAGAGGTTGTCGTCACGATCGAGACCGCCCCCAAGGCCGGGAACGCCGAGCGGGAGATGGTGACGGGCACTGTTGCCCCCTCGGTCCAGCCACAGGGCGGGCTTGCTCCGCTCGAGGTCCCGCCGACACCTGCCACGACGCCCGGCGTCGACCTCGACGAGCCTGTGGTGCTCGACATCCCAGCCATCGATCTGCCGCCCTCCGATCCAGCGCTTGCCCCCGCCGCCAGGCCTGCGCCGCTGCGCTCCGCCGAACCCGTGATTGCGCCGCCGGACTTGCCCAAGGCCGTGGTCGAGCTTCCCGCCGGGCCGGCGCTCGCCGCCGAAATCACCGAACGTGCGGCGGAAGCGCTGGCATTGCCGCGCCTCGCGGAACGCGAGCGCAGCGAGATCCTCGCCGCCTATCAGGCTTTCGAGAACCGTCCCTTCTGGATCGACGGCAAGGGCTGGAGCGCGGCCGCCAAGCTGCTCGTGGCGCAACTGAGCCGCGCCGGCGAGGATGGCCTGCGACCGACCGACTATCCGCTGCCGGTTTTCGAGGCCAGCGACAAGGGCAGCCTCGCCGAGGCCGATGTCCGGCTTTCCGCGCTCGCCGTGCTTTATGCCCGCGACGCGCGCGGCGCCCGCATCGACCCGCGCCGGCTTTCCAAGCTGCTCACGCCGACGCTGTATCTCCCCTCCGCCACCGAGGTCCTCTCCGAGATCGCGGCTGTTCCCGATCCGGGCAAGGTGCTGGCGGCCTACAACCCGCCGCATGAGGGCTATCGCCGGCTGAAGGCCAAGCTCGCCGAACTGCGCCATCACCAGGACGATACGCCCATGGTGCGCATTCCCGCCGGCCCTCCGCTCAAGCTCGGCATGCGCGACGAGCGCGTACACCTGATCCGCGCCCGGCTCGGCCTCGGCCCGTCCGATGAGGCTGTGTTCGATCGCTCGACCGCCACCGCAGTCGCCGAGTTCCAGAAACAGGCAGGCCTGCGCGCCAACGGCATCCTCAGCGCCCAGACGATTGCGGCGCTCGGCACGCCGGCGACGAACCGCGCCCAACAGGACATCGTCGCGCAAATGGAGCGCTGGCGCTGGCTGCCCGCCGATCTCGGCCAGACCCATATCATGGTGAATGTGCCGGAATTCCAGATGCGGGTGATCCGCGACGGCAAGGTGGTGCACCACGCCCGCACCATCGTCGGCAAGCCTGAATCGGCGACGCCGATTTTCTCGCACCGGATGGACCATGTCGTGGTCAACCCGTCCTGGTTCGTGCCGCCATCGATCCTGAAGAAGGAATTCCTGCCCGGTCTCGCCGCCGATCCGGACTATGCCGCCAAGCGCGGCTACGTCGTGACCCGCCGCGGCAACAACATCTCGGTGCGCCAGCCGCCGGGCGAGCGCAACGCGCTCGGCTGGATCAAGTTCATGTTCCCGAACGACCATGCCGTCTACCTGCATGACACGCCGAACCGCCGGCTCTTCGCGACGGATCGCCGGGCCTATAGCCATGGCTGCGTGCGCGTCGACAATCCTTTCCTGCTTGCCGACCAGGTGCTCGGCCCGGAATGGACGACAGAGCGTCTGAAGCGTCTGATCGGCTCCGGCGAGCGCACCATCCGGCTGCCGCAGCCGCTGCAGATCCACCTCGTCTACAACACTCATGTCGTCCAGCCGGACGGCAAGCTGGTGACCTTCGACGATATCTACGGCTTCCACCGCATGGTGCGGCAGGCTCTGGAGCAGCGGGGCTGAGATCGTGGCGAAATATGGGATCGGGCACTTTTTCGCCACGATCCACAGCTAGCCAGCCTGGGTAGAAAGAATCGTAGCGTACAGGTTACCTGCTTGTTAACCTGCTATTAAGGCATCTCCGCAACTGTTCGTTGACGTTTGCCGAGCTCCTTGCCGGCGCATCGAGACGGGTCAAGTAGCTTGAGCAGATCCTCAGCCACCATGCCGAGACGGCTTCTGCTACGCGTAACGCCGGGGTTCCGTGGCGGATTGACGATGGCGATTGCGTTCGCGGCCCTCGTCTGCGGCATTCGCGGCACGCAGAACGCCGTCGCCAATGGTGACACGCGCACGATCTCCATCCGGCACATGCACACCAAGGAAGAGATCACCGTAACCTTCAAGCGTGACGGACGTTATGTCGCCGAAGGTCTGGAGAAGCTGAACTGGGCCCTGCGCGACTGGCGCATCGACGAACCGATCAAGATGGACCCGCGCCTGTTCGACGTCGCCTGGGAGGTTCAGCGCACCGTCGGCTCCGAACAGCCCTTCCACGTCGTCTCAGCCTATCGCTCGCCCGGTACCAATTCGATGCTGCGCCGACGCTCGCGCGGCGTCGCCAAGCATAGCCAGCACACGCTTGGCAAGGCGATGGACTTCTACCTGCCGGATACCCCGACAGCCAGGATTCGCGAAGCCGGCATGCGGCTGCAACGCGGCGGCGTCGGCTTCTATCCGGGCGCGCATACGCCATTCGTCCATCTCGATGCCGGCTCGGTCCGCTCGTGGCCGCGCATGACGCGCGACCAGCTGGTGCGCCTCTTCCCCGACGAGAAGACCGTGCATCTGCCGGCCGATGGCCAGCCGCTCGCCGGATACGAGCTGGCCAAGGCCGATGTCCTGGCGCGCGGTGGCGCCGTGGCTGGTTATGCCGCCGCCGATCTCGATGAAGGCGCGGTGATCTCATCCGGGCGCAAGAGCCTGTGGGCCGCCCTCTTCGGCGGCGATGACGAGGAAGCGGATGCGCGGCCTCAGCGCGGGCGCGCCCCCGCGCCGAAGCCGCAACCGGTCGTCATGGCCTATGCCCGACAGAATTACGCCGACAGCAGCTCGGAGGATGGCGGCACGCGCTTTGGCGCATCGCTCGTTGCAGCCCCGGCGCCGGAGCCAGCCCCGCGCGTGGCCCGCCCAAGCCGTCAGGCACCGGTCCCGGCGGAGCCGCCGGTTCAGGTCGCGGCGCTCGCACCAGCGCCCGCTCCCGAAGAGGTCAGGCCGAAGCTGATCGACGCGCCGCTTCCCATCGCACGCCCTGGCGGCCTCACACCGCCGGCTGGGCAGCAGGGCGTTGTCCAGGTTGCTGCACTGCCGCAGCAAGGTGGAGCACTTGCCTTCGCACCTCAGCTTGCGCCCGGCGGCCGCCCCGGCGAGGAGCAGAAATTGATCTTGGCCTCGCTGCCGCCGCGCCGTCCCGGCGAAATGACGGCCCTGGTCGAGACGATCGTCGCCGGCAAGCCGATGGCCGCCCCGCTGCCCCCGTCGCGTCCGGTCGCCTTTGCGAACCTAGCCACAGCCTCGTTGCGCGGCAGCGATGCCGACCCGGTGCCGGCCGTCCAGCAGGAAGGCAAGCTGGTCACGATCACTCATCCGATGCCGCCGAGCCGGCCGCAACTCGGAAGCACGGTGATTGCCCGGACCGAGCGGAACAACGGTGGCAGCCCTGCCCCCACGCCGATCGTTGCGCAATATGAGGCCGATCGTTCGAACCTGGACTCGCTCTTCGCCGCCGTCAGCCGTCCCGCCCCCGAGGGCCGCAAGGTGACGGTTGCGACCGCACGCGCCAAGGCCGCCTCGGCCCCGCCACCCGGCTGGGTCCAGGGCCCCGGCCCTGCCGCCTCGCTCGGCTTCAGCCATGCCGATCCGAGCGACGCCAAGACCGGCAGCTTCAGCGGCCCTGCGGTCAAACCGCTGCCGACGAACTTCGTCCAGAACTGAGCAGGCTGGACCGGGTGCTCACTCCCGGTCGATTGGCCAGGCCTTGAACACGGCAAGCTGCTCGCAGGCGCGTGCCTGAGCAGCAAGAGCCGGCCAGCGCATCTCCTCGACATAGTCCGGGATCACGAAACGGCAGAACCCCCAGGCGATGGCGGCTGCAATATCGGCAGGCTCGAGCTCCGGCCCCGAGCCCAGTTCGCCACGCTGGGCTGCCTGATCCAGCAGATCGAGTGCAGTGTGCAACTGCGTCACGATCCGCTCCTGCCAGGGCGCGTAGCGTTGAGCTTCGGGGCGCTTGCGCTCATATTCCACCGAGACGGCTTTGTCCGCCGCGACGATGCCAATGCCGGTCAGGCTGAGATCACGGACCCGCGCGGTGTCTTCGATCGGTCGCAGGGAACGGCCGGCGACATCCTCGAAATGCTGGATGATCAGCAGCGACTCGCTGATCACCGTGCCATCGTCGCAAACCAGCGAGGGTGCCTTGATCAATGGATTGATAGCCCGGAACGCATCCATATGGCGGAACACGGAGACCGAGCGATCCTCGAATTCGATCCCCAGCAGGGTTCCGGTAATGGCGGCGCGCCGCACATAGGGACTGTCCAGCATTCCAACGAGCAGCATCGCAATCTCCGTTTGTGAGCGCGCGCAGACTGGCCGCTCGTTCAAGGAATGCAACGCCAAAACATGTGATGCCGAAGATCACGCCAATTGATGTGCAGGCAGCCCGGCTTCCGGCGCGACGGCATCATCGGAAACCGACTCCGCGCCGAAGGACAATCCGCGCGCCTTCGCCGCCATCTGGCAGCGATCCCAGCTCGGCTCGCCTCCGAAATGCTCGACCAGGAGATCGATCAGAACGCGCACTTTGCCGGGGACATAGGCGCCTGGTGGGCGCACGACAAAGAGCCCCTGCTCCTTCATCGGATAGTCCAGCAACAAATGCTCGAGCGCGCCTCTGCTGATCGCGTCCGTGAGCATGAAGGTCGGCAGCACGGCGAGCCCGAGCCCCGCCTCCGCCCATTCCGCCAGGGTCTCGCCACTGTCCGAGCGCATCCGGCCGGTCGGCCTGACCGAAACCCAGCGTTTGCTCATCCGGAAGGTCCAGTCCGTCGTCGCTGTACCGGTATAGATGAGGCAGTCGTGCTCGGTCAGGTCGAGCGGCGAGATGGGGCGCCCCCTGCGATCGAGATAGCCCGGGCTTGCGACCACGGCTCCGTAGACCGGCGCGATGCGCCGGGCGACCAGGCTGGAATCCTTGAGCGTGCCGATCCGGATCGCCGCATCGAAACGTTCGCCGATCAGATCGACATAGCGGTCGCTGGCCTCGACATCGAGCTCCAGCTTGGGATGACGATGCGCCAGCTCGGCAAGGACCGGCGCGACATGGCGCACGCCGAAGGTCAGCGGCATCGACAGGCGCAGCCTCCCGGCAACGCCACCGGTCTGCTGCGCCACCGATTCACGCGCCTCCGCGAGATCCGCAAGGATGCGTTCGCCGCGCGCCTTGAACTCGATCCCGGCCTCCGTCGGGCTGATGCCGCGGGTCGTGCGGCTGAGCAGCCGGGTACCGAGATCGGCCTCGAGTCGAGCGATGCGACGGCTGACGATCGACTTCGACAGACCCAGCACCTTGCTCGCGCGCCCGAAGCCACCGGTCTCGACCACGGCGATGAAGCTGCGGATGTCATCGAGCTCCGACATGAGAGTGTTCCCCTGAGAGCAACAGTATGGTTCCCACTATGAGCGTTCTGGTGCGTGAAGTGAACCGCTATGTTGCACCGCATCGAGGCCATTCCCTCCGTTTCAGGATCGCAACCATGTCCAACCTTCTCGTTCTCAACAGCAGCGCCCTCGGCTCGGCTTCCGTTTCGAAGCAGCTCGTCCAGGATACCGTCACCCGCCTCACCGCCCAGAACCCTGGCCTGAAGGTCGTCGAACGTGACATCGGCCTGGCCCCGGTTCCGCATCTGACCCTCGATTCCGCGACCGCCATTCGCGGCGGCGAGCCGGCCAACCCGGCCCAGGCAGAAGCCCGCACGCTGTCCGATGCGCTCGTCGAGGAACTGAAGGCGGCCGATATCATCGTGGTCGGCGCGCCGATGTACAATTTCGGCATCTCGTCGACGCTGAAGGCCTGGTTCGACTATGTGCTGCGCGCCGGTGTGACCTTCCGCTACACCGAATCCGGCCCGGAAGGCCTGATGACCGGCAAGCGTGCGATCGTGGTCGAGAGCCGCGGCGGTCTCTACAGCAGCGGGCCCGCCCAGATCATGGACTCGCAGGAGCCGCATCTGCGCACCCTGTTCGGCTTCATGGGCATCACCGATGTCACCTTCATTCGCGTCGAGAAGCTCGCTTTCGGTCCCGAGGCGCGCGAGCAGGCGATCAACGCCGCCCAGGCCGAGCTGAAGCTGGTTGCCTGAGCCTCATATTTCGCAAGACAGGACAGGGCCGGCGTCGGGAAACTGACGCCGGCCCTGTCCATGCGGGGGTCAACTCCGCCACGCCCGGAGGACTGAGCAACTGCTGCGCGAACTGAGGGAATAAGACGCGGTCTCGCTCGTTTGTCTCGACATGAGCAGCCTCCTCCCCCCACCTCCCGTCGTGATCGCGCCGGTACAGCCGTCCCGAGATGCCGGTGCGCCTCTGGCGCCCCCCAGCGCGCCCGGAACATTCATCGGTTTCGCCGCGATGGCCCTCGCATCGGCTGCGGCATCGTCGATCTGGTTCGGGGCCCCGCTGGCACCGGATGCCAGGATCGTGCTGATCGTCTTCTCTCTCGCCACCATCGGCTGGACGATGACGGCGATCGACGACACGCTGATCGCCCTTGCGGCCGCAGCGACCCTGGTCGCAACCCGAACGGTGCCGACCGAACAGCTTTATCTCGCACTTGGCAGCGAGTTGATCTGGCTGTCGATCGGTTCCTTCGTGATCGCGGCCGCACTGCGCGCTTCCGGCCTGGCCGAACGCCTGGCCCTGTCGGCGCTGCAGCCCTTCTCGCGCGTATCCTCGCTCTTCTTCGCCGTGACCTTCGTCATCATTGCCACCGCCTTCCTCGTCCCCTCGACCTCTGGACGCGCCGCATTGCTGTTGCCGGTCTATCTGGCGCTGGCCGAGGCGATCGATGATCGCCGCATCAACCGGGCACTGGCGCCTCGCATCAAATAGGGCAACCTGCGCGCAAGGGCTGCTGCGAGCCGTCGCCCTTGCGCCCCCCAACTGCCATTCGCGTGCATGTGATCAGCGTTTGGATGTGATTTGCCCTCTGGAAAGTGGCTCCCTTTGAAATAGGCCTTTGAACCGAGGATGCCGGCCATGCCATGGAAGAAGCACGAGTCCCAAATTGCGCTGTCCGGCTGGCCGGGGCGAGTTGCCGACTATCCGCAGGCAAACCGCCCCGCTTCGTTTGGAAAGCGAACAGCCGTTCACAATCGGGGCTTTGGCAGGTTGCGGCGCGTCAGTCGCTGTTGGATCGTCCGCTCGATGATGTAGCACGGCCTCGTTGACGTTCGGATGGCCAGGGAAGACCAAGGACCGATGGATACGACACCCCGCGAGCGGCTCGTCATCGTCGAAGATGACCCCGTCACCCGCGCGGTCATCGCGGGATATTTCATCGACCAGGGGTTTCACGTCCAGGAGGCGGAGACCATCGCCCAGGCCAGGCGAACGATCCAGCGCTTCAAGCCGGAACTGATCTTCATCGACGTCGTCCTGCCTGATGGAGACGGGTTCGAGCTGGCAAAGGAGCTTCAATCGGTTTCCGACGCTGGAATCATCTTCGTGACGCGTCGCGATGCCGACATCGATCGGATCGTCGGCCTCGAGCTTGCCGGTGACCACTATGTCAACAAGCCGGTCGACCTGCGTGACCTTCTCGCCAGAACCCGCTCCCTGCTGCGGCGCCGCAAGATCGAGCGGGACATGGCCCGGCGCAGCACCACGGCCACCTTTGGCCCCTTCATCATGGATTTTCTGCGGCGTGAGCTCGCAACGATCAATGGCGACCCTATTCGCCTGACGCGAGGCGAATTCGACTTGCTTGCAGCTCTCGTCGAAAGCGATGGCCGCCCCTTGAGTCGCGACTATCTGATCGAGGTCGTCAGCAATCGCTTTACCGATGTCGACGCGCGAAGTGTGGATGCCTTGGTCGCGCGGTTGCGGAGGAAGCTGGGACAGGGTGGAAAGCCGGGCATGATCGCGACCGTCAGCGGGATCGGCTACAAGCTCGGCGTGCCGGTCGAACGCAACACCTGACGGGCCGCTCCGGCTGCCGTCCTGTCCCCAAACCCGCCCAGGGTCTCCAGTGCCTCGCTACGGTCGCGGTCCAGCGCTTCGACGGCAAGGGTAAGCTCCTCGCGATCGGCGACCATTGCGTCGCGCTCCAGGGCGCTGGCTTGTGCGAAGACACGCCCGAGGCCGACGGCTCCGGCGGAACTCGCGAGCTGGTGCGCCAATCGGCTGAGCTCAGCCCGGTCGACAGCCCGGAGCGCCGACCGCATCCCCTTCAGGATTGTCTCGGATACGGTGGCGAAGAGCGCCACGAGTTGCCGCGTGCGCTCGCTTCCGATCAGTCGACTCTGGGTCTGGAAGAAGGCTGCGTCGACGGGTTGGTCCACAGAGAGGGACACAACCGGACCATGGCCGCTGCGGCTGTTCCCTCGCCCTATGACCTGCAGCAGCGCTGCGGAGGTGATGGGCTTGGACAGGATCGCCGTCAGCCCTGCTGCTCGCATCCGCCGCATCGTCTCCGGGGAGACATCAGCCGTCAGCGCGACGATCCGGGGTTGCGTGATGTCCGGCAGTTCGCGGACCGCGAGGGCGGTTTCGATTCCGTCGATCCCGCTCATGTGCATGTCGAGCAAGACGATGTCGAAGGTGCGATTGCGCAGCGTTGCCAGGGCTGCTTCGCCGGAGGCCACGGCCTGCACCTTGTGGCCGGCCTTGCCCACCATGACCCGGGCGACCTCTCGCGTCACAGGATCATCGTCGACCACGAGCACGCGTTGCAGCTGCGCCGTCGCCATATGCCCGGACCGGGCGGCGGCCTTGGCCGCAACCATGGGCAAACGGACAATGAAGGTGCTGCCTTGCCCGCGATCGCTGACAACGGAAATCGTACCGCCCATCAGTTCGCTCAGCTTGCTGCAAATCGCCAACCCGAGCCCGACCCCGCCATTGCGCCGGCCTGTGTCCGGGTCGACCTGCACAAAGTCGTGGAAGATGTGGCGTTGCATCGCCGGGTCGATGCCTATGCCCGTGTCGCGGACGGTGAGCGTCAATTCTGAACTTCCCGCAGGCGGCCCAGTCTGGAGCTCAGCCCCGAATTCGATCTCGCCACGCTCAGTGAAACTGATCGCATTACGCAAGAGATTGATCAGGATCCGGTGGATCTTGCCGGGATCGCCGTGCAACTGCAGGCCGCCGGATGGGGGCGGACGCAACGCGAGAACAAGTCCCTTCTGCTCGGCGAGGGGGCGCATCAAAGCGGCGGCGGCGTTCAGGAGCGCGCCCAGCTCGAAATTGCGCAGATCCAGACTTTCGGTTCCTGCCTCCAGCCGGGACAGGTCAAGCGTCGCATTGGCCAGATCGACCAGGGCCTCGCCCGAGGTCGCCGCCATGGCGACGAGGCGGCGATCGCGTTGGCTCAGGCGACCACGGTCGAGAAGCTCCAGAACCCCGAGTACGCCCGAGAGCGGCGTGCGGATATCGTGGCCGACGACCGCCAGAAACCGGGACTTTGCCCGCGTCGCCTCTTCTGCCGCCCGTTGCCCGGCCGAGGCAAGTTCGAGAGCGGCCTCCAGCGCCGCCGTACGCTCCGTGACCTTGTCCTCCAGAACCGCGCGGCTTTCCTCAAGGCGCTGAGCCATCAGGTTGAACTGCTCGCCGAGCTGTTGCAATTCATCGCCGGTGTCGATGCTGATCCGCTCGTGCAATTCGCCTCGGCCAATTCGCGCGGCGCCGTCGCCGAGGGCCTTGATCGGGGCGACAAGTTTCCGGCTCAAGACGATGCCGGCTAGCACGGCAGCGGACAGGGCGAGGACCAGAAGCACAAGCGAGCGCAGGAGCGACGCCTTGATCGATGCGAAAGCCTCGCTCTCTGGCAGGTCGATCACCACCTTCCAGTCGAGGTCCGGGACCGAAGCCATCACGGACAGCACTTTCCGGCCTTCGATATCCGTCATCGAAAGTCCGGCACGGGTCACTCCGGCCGCCTCATGCGCACTCACCAGGCCGGCAAGATTGGTGTTCCTGAGTACGAAGCGCAGATCGGGATGCGCGATCAACCGCCCGGAACCCGTGACGATATACGCGCGACCAGTCTCACCGACCTTCAGCCTGGACACCAGATCACGGATGAAGACGAGGTTGACGGTCGCCTGTGCAACCCAGAGCGGAGATGCTGCTCGCTTGAGCAGCGTCATATAGGGTTCTGAGCCGCGCCGGAATTGGACATCGCTGTGATAGCTGCCCTGCGCCAGGGCGGTCTGGAAACCCTGATCAGTCGACCAGTTGACGTCGCCACCGGTCTGGTCGCGGCTGACCCGTGAAAGTGAGAGCTGCTCGCGTCCGGCCGGATCGATCTGGCGCAACTCGAGAATGGCCGGAACCTGCCTCAGCAGCCGCAGGCCGTCGAGGCGACGTTCCTCAGGTGGAGTGTTGCTCGCGCCGCTTTGGGAGATCCAGTCCAGATGTTGCATGATCTCCGCCACGAAGGCGCCGATCCGCTGCGCTGCGGCCTGGGCCTGCTCCTGCTGCACGCGCACCACCAGCGCTCTCTGATCCGAGAAGGCGAAGAGCGTTGCAATTGCCGTATTGAGCCCAAGCGCGAGGCAGATCGCGACTCCAACGAAAACCGCGTATTTGCGGGTGAGAGCACCTCGTGGCCGGGAAATCTCGCCCTGCGTCACGAAACGATCCGTGTCGCGCGAATCCGGAGCGAAAGCGGCACGCTCAACCCCAGGGATGCGGCGGCCATTTCGTTGATGACCAGTTCGAAGCTGCGCGAGAACTGCACCGGCAACTCCGCGACATTCGCACCACGCAAGATAAGGTCGCTATAGGATGCGATGAGGTCGCTCGCCTCGTCCCGCCCCCCCGTATACGACATCAGCCCGCCCTGGCGCGTAAAGGTGTCGAACGGATAGATGGCAGGCAGGCGATACCGGGCGCTGGCCTTGGCACATTGCGCCGCGTGGCGAAACGTGAAGCTGTCGGGCAGAAACACCAGGCCGCCACCGCTGCCCTGTCCTGCGAATTCCGCGATCGCACCCTCGATGCCGTTCGCATCCATCACTGCCACCGGACCAAGGGACAACCGCGCATCGGCAGCCGCCGCCCTCCTCAGGCGCGCGAGATAGGTTTCACCTGCTGCAGGGGTCGTGCGCGGATTGAAGACCACACCGACCCTGCGTGTCTCGGGCGCAATCTCGGTCAACAATTCCAGCCATTTATCCGCCATGACCGGGTCGTTGTTGCTGAACCCCGTGGCATTGCCGTCCGGCCGCTCCAAAGAACGCACGAAGCCGCTCCCGACCGGATCAGAGGCCGTGCCGAACAGCACCGGCATCGTCCGGGTCAAAGCGAGGACAGCAGCGGTTTCGGCACTGGAGCTGACAATGATGATATCGGGATTTTCCCGGACCAGCTCCGCCGCCGCTTGCGCGAGCTCGGCCTCGCTCGAGCCCGAAAATCGCGTGCCCAGGCGCAGATTCTGGCCCTCGATCCAGCCTCGCTCGGCAAGGCGTTGTCGGATCTCCTGTAACCTCGCCTGGACGATCGGGGTGTCCAGCGGGAGGCTGCTCATGACCGCGACATGCTTCAGGCGTTCGGTCGAGCGCGCGGGCGGCGCAAACGCAGTGACCCCGCACGACGCCAAACCGGCCAGAAAGGAACGACGACGCATGCAGTCAAGTCGGGGCAATGTGGAGGACAAGGGCAGCTTCGCACGCAGCGCCGAAAGCGTCGAGAGCGAGTTCCACCACTTTCAGCGAGGAGGCACAAGTCTTGGCGCCAGTGCCGGAAGGCGAAGCTCTCTCGCGTGGAAGCGCGACAGATCGTGATCGCTATTGTGTCCGACAGCCCGCGTATCGAAAACCACTGCATGGGCGCCCAGCCGGACACCACCGCCGAAGCGCGTGGGGTCCGCTCCGTCATTGCGCACATCGCCACCGGCCCACGAACCAAGCCTCTGACGCCCGACCTTCGGCATCCCTCGCCGCGTCAATAGAATTGGCGCCGCCGATGTCCAAGATCAGTCGGACGAGAAACGCAGACACTCGGCTCCGCGCAATAGAGGTAATCTTAACGGAACTCGCCGAATGATCCGGAAATGGTCAACCGTGGCCGCAATTGTCGCCGACTAAACTTCGTTCTGGATGCGCATCATGATGTTTCCGAGCTCCATTCGACGGTACCTGCTGGCGACGATGGCAGCAGTCTGCCTGCCAGGCCTCGGTACCCTCGGCTACCTCGCCTATGATGCGGTCCGCGACGTGCGCACAAACCACCGGCTTTCCGGATTGGTCGAGGCTGACCGAGCCCTGTTGCTCACGGGCAATGCGATCCGTTCCGATCGTGGCAAGGCCCAGACAAGTCTGCAGGCAAACGACGATGCTGACACGACGATCCGCGCGATCGTGGAGACATCGCGAAACCAGATCGCAACGGCCGTGGCAAAGCTCGGCGCCGCCGATCTGCCCGAGCATCTGGTTCTTGCCGAGGCCATCCTGCAGGCTGAAAAGGCCATGCAGGGGCGGATTCCCGATCTCAATGGGGAGGCGGCCAAGCCGCGGGCTCAGCGTAGCCTGGCCGCGACCATGCCTTGGTACAATGCCGTCGGAAACATCGAGGCCGCACTGACGAACGCCTCCGATGCGGCGTCGCTCGCCGTTCGGCTGGCCGATCCGGCACTCGCCGAACTCCAGGGTTTCAAGGCCACCGCCTGGCGGCTGCGCTCAAGTTACGGCACGCAATGCTCCTTGCTGCGTGCACCGCTTGGCTCCGGCCAGGTGCTGACACCGGCTCAGTGGAAGCAGCTTGGTGAATTGCGCGGCGCAAGCAATGCCGCCCAGGCCCAACTGAGGCAGCTCGCGACGCGTGTCGGTGTTTCGCCCGACCTCGCTCGCAAAGTTGAGGTCGCGACCAGCGAAGTCGCCACCGCAAACCAGACGATGGACCAGCTCCTCGGCAAGCTCGGCCAGGGTAGCAGCGCCGTCATCGGCGCCCAGGACTGGACAACCATGTGCAATGGTCCGTTCGCCGCCATTGTCGACGCGGTAACCCAATCGCTCGACGACATGCAGGCGACGACTGCGGCACAGACCAATCATGCCCTGACCCGGCTCGCCCTGATTGGTGGTCTGCTGGTCGCGCTGCTGGGCCTCTGCGCAGCGAGTTGGCGCGGCATCCAGAAGCGCATTGCGAACCCGTTGACGGGCATGAATGCAGCGCTTGTCCGGATGCAGGATGGTGAGGTTGATAAGGCTGTTCCCGCCGCGCCCTGCCCCGACGAGGTCGGTGCTCTGAGCAATGCGCTTGAGGCCTACCGCGAGAATCTCGTCAAGGTCCGTGCGCTCGAAGAGCAGGAACGCGAAGCAGCGACAATGCGCCTGGCGCGGGCGCAATCGATGGAGGCTGTGGTTTCGGATGTCGGCGACGTGGTGTCGGCGGCAGCGGCGGGCGACTTCTCGGCCCGGCTGGAGATCCATGACGCCGACCCGCAGATGCAGAAGCTCGTAGCCGGAATCAACGAGATCAATGCGGTGGTTGACAGCGCGACCAGCGAATTCTCCCGGGCACTGTCTGCTGTGGCCGGCGGCGATCTGACTGTGCGCGTCGACGCCGATTACCGTGGCAAGTTCGCGGAACTCAAGGGCGCGATCAACGAGACAGTCGACCGCCTCTCGACGACCGTGCGCACGATCCAGGCAACCTCTGCCGAGGTCGAGTTGGCCGCGCGCGAGATCAACCTGGGGGCCGATGATCTCTCCAAACGGACCGAGGAACAGGCGAGCTCGCTGGAGGAAACCGCCGCGACGACGGAGGAGTTGGCTGCCTCGGTGAAGGCTTCGGCTCAGGGCTCGCGCCAGGCAGCGTCGATCGCCAACGAGGCTATGGAGACGGCACAGTCTGGCGGCGCGATCGCGACCCGGGCGGTCGACGCCATGGCGCGCATCGAGAGTGCTTCGCAAAAGATCTCCGACATCATCAGGGTCATCGACGACATCGCCTTTCAGACCAACCTCCTCGCCTTGAACGCAGCGGTGGAAGCCGCCCGCGCCGGCGATGCCGGCAAGGGCTTCGCTGTCGTCGCCAGCGAGGTCCGCACGCTCGCGCAGCGCTCCGGCGAGGCGGCAAAGGACATCTCAGCCCTGATATCCTCTTCGAATACGGAGGTCGGAGATGGCGTCAAGCTGGTGCGCCAGGCGGGCGATGCGCTGACCCGGATCTTGGGAGCGTCACAGAAAGTAGCAGCCACAATCGCCGACATCTCCTCGGCGGCAGGAGAGCAGGCCAACGGCATCGACGAAATGAGCCAGGCGGTGGCGCATCTCGACGAAATGACCCAGCAGAATGCGGCGCTAGCCGAAGAGAGTGCTGCCTCGGCAGCTTCGCTGACCGGGCGCATCGCGCAGCTCAATGATCTCGTCGCGGCATTCAAGACCGGGCCTGAGACGGCCGCTCGGGCCCATCTGCAGCCTCAGACGCCGACAATCAAACTCTTCACCGCGCCGCCGAAGCGTGCGGGCGACAAGATCGCGATGGCCGCGAATTCCGGGTCGGAACCGGCTCGCCTGCGCGGGCTCGCCCAGGCGGCCTTCGTTCAGGCCAAAGCTCCCCCTTCCGAGCCCGCCAGGCCGGCCCCCGCCCGCAAGGTCGCCAACAGCCGAGCCGGCGATGCCGGTTGGGAAGAGTTCTGAGCGCGCCAAGCCGGGTCGGCGGGGAAAGCACTATTTAAGCGTCGCAACGCGTGGAGTGCGGCCTCCCGTAGAGTTGAGACGCACTAATCAGAAAGGATTCACCCCGGCTCGAGAGCCGGGGTGAATGCAACTGTCAAACAGTATTCAGTTAGCTGACGAGGTCGGTCTGCAAATTATCGAGGCTCGCGCAGGCAGAGATCAGGCGCTCTCGCCGACGGCCTGAAGATAGAGCTCGAGGATGGCTTCCTCTTCCTGGCGCTCGTTCAGGTCGCGCTTGCGCAGGGCAACGACCTTGCGCAGCACCTTGACGTCATAGCCATTGCCCTTGGCCTCGGCATAGACCTCCTTGATGTCGTCGGCGATCGTCTTCTTTTCTTCCTCGAGGCGCTCGATGCGCTGCACGATGCTCTTGAGCTGATCGCCCTGAACCGGATCGTCCATTCCAAAACCCTTCTCTATAGATTTGGCCGCAGGGGTTCGCCCGGATCGGGGGCCGGCGTCAAGCGCGAACCGCCCTTTGGCACAAAGTGCTCAACAGTCCTGCTGTCGCATCAGGCGATCGCGGCAGCATTCAGCGCCGCAACGCAGGGCGGCACGATGCGGGCCAGGCGCAGCCCCCATTCCCGCGCAGCCTCCGGCGTCGCGATCAGGTCCTGCCGAACCTCGATCAGCGCGTCTGGCAGGCCACGACGGGTGGCATGTCGGTCGATCGTGTCGCCCGGCAAGCCGCCACGATAGGGCTCATTGTCCCCGACGACGAGATCACTCTCGGCCTGGAAGGCGGCGATCAGCGGCTGGGCCAGCTCCCCTGCCCGATCCCACAGCACCCCGACATGCCAGGGACGCGCCACGGCCTTCCAGTAGGGCGTGAAGGAGTGCACCGAAACAATCGCCGGCGGATGACCGGCGGCGATTGCCATCTCGACGGCCTGGTTGATCGCCGCGTCATAGGGGGCGTAATAGTGGGCGATCCGCGCTGCGATGCCGGCCTCGTCGATGCGGGCGTTGCCGGGCACGATCGCACCATCAGACAGGCGCATGACCAGGGTGGGATCGTCGAGCCCGCGATTGGGGTCGATCAGCAACCGCGAGAAACTGGTCAGAACAGCCGGCGCGCCGGTCGCACGCGCCATGGCGCGCACCGTCTCGGCCGCACCGATGTCATACGCGATATGGCGCTCGAGCTGTTCGGGCGGCAACCCGAGCGACGCAAGCTCGAGCGGGATCGCGTTCGAGGCGTGATCGCACAGCAGCAGCATGCCCGTCGCGGGATCACCGGGAATGATCTCGACCTCACCTGGGGCGAGCGTCCTGGCGGGATCCGCCATCGGGAAATCGGACCGCATCGGCGCTCCAAAAAGTATGATTAGATCGGCAAATGCCTGATGACGTCCGCCAGCCAGCGACATAGAAGAGCATACAACGAAAGTCGACCAAATCGACGGGACAGCGGGTGGAAGGCGGGGTGGACTTGCAGCAGGTGAGGAACGATTCGGCTGAGGCCCTGCGCATTGCGAGGATGATTTTCGATGCCGCCGTCGACCGCGCCCGCCCGTCCGGCTGCCTTCCCGCTCACCTGCCCGAACCACCCAGGAACGGCCGCCTGATCCTGCTCGCCGCCGGCAAGGCGGCCGGCAGCATGACCGCGCTCGCCGAAGCGCACTATCTCGACTCGGGGCTGTCGCCCGAACGCCTTGTCGGCCATGCCGTCGCCCGCCATGGCTACGAGACCGCGACGCGGCATGTTCCGATGGTCGCGGCCGGCCACCCGGTGCCGGACGAAGGCAGCATTCGCAGCGCCGAGCGCGCGCTGGAACTTGCCCGTGCGGCAACCGGGGACGATCTGGTGCTGGTGCTGCTCTCAGGCGGCGGCTCGGCCAACTGGGTCGCACCGGCCGGCGACCTGACGCTGGCCGAGAAACAGGCGGTCAACAAGGCGCTGCTGCGTTCCGGCGCGCCGATCGGCGAGATGAACATCGTCCGCAAGCGGCTCTCGCGCATCAAGGGCGGCCGCCTCGCACTGGCCGCCGCCCCGGCCAGGCTCGTGACGCTCGCAATCTCGGACGTCCCCGGCGACGAGCCGACCGTGATCGCCTCGGGCCCGACCGTCCCCGATCCGAGCAGCATGGCCGATGCGCGCGCCATCGTCGCGCGCCATGGGCTCGACCTGCCGCCAGCGGCGCGCCTGCTGCTCGCCGACGACGGCAGCGAAACCCCGAAGCCTGGCGACCCCGCCTTCGCCAACACCGAGTTCCGGATCATCGCCCGGCCGCAGGATGCGATCGCGGCGGCGATCTCGAGCGCACGGGACGCGGGCTACGAGCCCATCGATCTCGGGGCCGATCTCGAAGGCGAGGCCCGCGACGTTGCGGCTGATCATGCCGCGCTTGCGCTGCGCCTCAAGGCCCAGGGGCGGCGTGCCGCGATCATCTCCGGCGGCGAACTCACCGTGACTCTGCGCGGCAAGGGCCGCGGCGGCCCGAACCAGGAATATGCATTGGCGCTTGCCATTGCGCTTGGCGGTGCGCCCGGCATCCACGCACTATCCGGCGACACCGACGGCACCGATGGCGGCGGCGGCGAGGCGACCGACCCTGCTGGCGCGGTGATTGACCCCACGACATTGGCGCGAGCGGCGGCGCGCGGCCTCGTTCCTGCCCAATCGCTGACCGACAACGATTCCACCGGCTTCTTCGAGGCCATTGGCGACCTGCTGCGGACGGGACCGACCTTGACCAATGTGAATGATTGCCGCGTCATCCTGATCGACCCCTAGACGATCATGACGAGCCGATTCGACCGATCTCTCTTGCGCCTCGCGCTGCTGCTGGCTGGCCTTCTCGGAAGCGCTGTTCCCGCGCTTGCCGATCTACGCATGTGCAACACCACTGGCAGCCGCGTCGGCGTCGCCATTGGCTATCGTGATGCGCAGGGCTGGGTCACCGAAGGCTGGTGGAACATCGCGCCGCGCGGGTGCGAAACCCTGCTGCGCGGCACGCTCGCTGCGAGGTTCTACTATGTGCACGCCATCGACTACGACAAGGGTGGCGAATGGACCGGCAAATCCATCATGTGCACGCGCAGCAAGGAATTTACGATCCGCGGCATCGAGGATTGCCTCGCCCGTGGCTATGATCGGTCCGGATTCTTCGAGGTCGATACCGGCGAGCAGAAGAGCTGGACCATTCAGCTGACCGATTCCACCCCCGGCGCAACGCCGCCGCGACCATGAGGACATAGGAATGAGGCGCGAACGCCGGATCAAGATCATCGCTACCCTGGGTCCGGCTTCCGCCAGTGAGGAGATGTGCGCCAAGCTGTTCGAAGCCGGCGTCGACGTCTTCCGGATCAATATGAGCCACACCCAGCGCGAGACGCTGCCGGAGCGCATCGCCATGCTTCGCGGCCTGGAGGCGAAATTCCATCGCCCGGTCGGCATCCTCGCCGATCTGCAGGGCCCCAAGCTCCGCGTCGGCCAGTTTGGTGGCGATGGTGGCGTGATGCTGGAAAGGGACGCGCGCTTCGTCCTCGATTCCGATCCCACGCCCGGCGACGTGAAGCGCGTCTACCTGCCCCATCCCGAGATCCTGAGTGCGTTGGAGCCCGGCCACACCCTCATCCTCGACGACGGCAAGATCCGTCTCGTCGTCGAGAAGGCGAGCCCGAAACAGGCGGTGACCCGCGTCACGGTCGCTGGCCGGCTTTCATCGCGCAAGGGCGTCAGCCTGCCCGACACGACGATCCCGGTCTCGGCGATGACTGACAAGGATCGCTCCGATGCTGAGGCTGCGGCGGAAGCCGGCGTCGACTGGATCGCCCTCTCCTTCGTCCAACGCCCGGAGGATATGGCCGACCTGCGCAAGATCGTGCGCGGGCGGGCGCTGGCACTCGCCAAGATCGAAAAGCCGCAAGCCTTGCTCCGGCTTGAAGAGATCATCGAGGCGTCCGATGCGATCATGGTCGCGCGTGGCGACCTCGGCGTGGAGATGCCGCTGGAAAAGGTGCCGGGCACGCAGAAGCGCATCACCCGCATGGCACGGCGCATGGGCAAGCCCGTCGTCGTCGCGACCCAGATGCTGGAAAGCATGATCACGGCCCCGGTACCGACCCGCGCCGAGGTCTCCGACGTCGCGACCGCCGTCTTCGAGGGCGCGGACGCCGTGATGCTCTCGGCCGAGAGCGCCGCCGGGCAGTATCCGATCGAGGCGGTGGCGATGATGAACCGCATCGCCGAGGAGGTGGAGAGTGAATCGATCTACCGCTCGATCCTCGAATCGCAACGTGCCGAGCCTGAGGCCACCGGCGCCGATGCCATCGCCAAGGCGGCCCACGAGATCGCCGACACGCTGAACCTGAAGGCCATCACCGCCTGGACCTCTTCGGGGTCGACCGCTTTCCGCATCGCCCGCGAGCGGCCGAATTCGACCGTCATCGCGCTGACGCCCAATCGCGGGACGGCGCGGCGCCTCACCCTGGTTTGGGGTGTGCACGCGGTCGTGACCAAGGATGCCAGCGACATCGACGATATGGCCTTCCGCGCCTGCAAATTCGCGGTCCGCGAAGGCTATGCCGCGGTCGGAGACCGCATCATCGTGGTTGCCGGTGTCCCCTTCGGCACGCCCGGCGCGACCAACATGGTGCGCATCGCCTTCATCGCGAAGGAACACGTCGCCAAGGCCTGACGCCTCAGCGAGCCAATGCGAGGCTCGAGCGCGGTCCGGCCAACTGGTCGATCGCCTCGACCACGATCTCGGGTGCCGCGTGATGCGGCATATGCCCGACGCCCGGCAGCAGCACGAAGCGCCCCTGCGGCGCCTCGCGTGCGATCGCGGCGGAATGGATCACCGGTGACACGATCGCGTCGCTGTCCCCGGTGATCGCCACCACCGGAATCCTGAGGTCGCGGTAGCGTGGAGCCTGTGCGCTGACGAAGGCGTGGGTCGCAGCGACATCCCGGGCATTCGCCTCGAAGGTCGAGGGACGCAGCAGCAGCCGGATTTCGCCTGCTGCGACATAGCCGGGCGTGACCGGCCGCGGTGCAAAGACGCTCTCGACACCGGAGCGCAGAAAGGCATCGGACGCCGGCACGCCGATCAGTCGGGTGAAGACCGGGCCGATCACGGGCCATGAGGCCGCGTGATAATACCAGGCGATCCCGCCCGGCCAGGGATGGGTCACGCCGCCGAGCAGGACAAGGCCACGCAATCGCTCGGGGTGATCCAGCGCGATCCGTGTTGCAAGCGCTCCAGCCAGCGAATGAGCGACCAGCACGAAGGGCTCCGACAGGATCTGGTCGAGTGCCTTCATGATGACTGTCGCCTGCTGAGCGGGATCAGCCATGCCGTTCTCGTCGATCCGGTCGCTCCAACCATGGCCCGGCCGGTCGAGCGCGATCACCCGGTAATGGCCAAGCTCGGGTCCGAGCGTCGCGAGCAGGTCGGCATGATCGGACGAGGCTCCGTGGACGAGGACGACGGTGCCGCGCATCTCGCCCACCGGCTTGCGCTCGACATAGTGCAGCCTGCCTCCTGGAAGCGTCAGGAAGTTGCCCTTGGGCGGATGCTGTCGTTCGGCTTCGACGCCAAGCCACTCCGTCCTGGCGAGCAGGCCGGCGACAAGAAGGGCAGGGAGCATGAGCAAGGCGCGCGCGAGCATGGTGTGCTTACGTCGCCGCATTCGCTTTGGTTTCACTGGGGAACCGCAAGGGCCTACGCGTCGCGGCCGTCGACTTCGGTCTTCAGCGAATCGACTGCGTCCTTGATGGCCTCGAATTGCGGATAGATCTCCTGCGCCCGCCGATAGGCGATCAGCGCGCGCTTGTCGTCCCCCTGCTGCCGCAGGATGGTGCCGAGCCCCATCATCGCGCCGTAATGACGCGGCTCGCGCTTCAGCGCCTCGCCAATGTCGATCATCGAGCGGATCGAATCGCCTGCGATGAAGAGCGCGTTGGCGCGCTGGTTCCAGCCTTCAGCCCAGTCCGGCTCGAGACTGATGATGCGGTCGAGCAATTCGATCGCGAGATCGATCTCCTTGGAGCGCATCGCCTCCTGCGCCCGCGCCATCAGGAGATCAGCCGTATCCGAGCCTGACCGCGCCCAGCGCCGTTGGATCAGATTGGCGATGCCCTTGGCCTCCTCCGGGCTCTTGGCAGCAGCAAGCCGCTCGAACAGCCGATCAAGCGTCGCAGCCGGGCTGCGCGAGGCACCGGGAGCGGGTGCCGCCGGATTATCCGTCGTGTCCGAATGCGGCACGGTGCCGGGCTGCGCTGGCGCGCTGTCCTGCCCCAGGGCAGCGCCCAGCCCGAACGGCAATGCCGTCGCCAGGGCAAGCGCAAGAGCAGCGGAAGGCAGACGAGGAATGCTCATGCCCGCAAGATTAGGGGCTCGTGCGGTCGCGTCAAATCACGACGTGGCGAGAGGCTCATGCCAAAAAAGTGGGCGCGCCGTGCGCGCCCACCTTCAAATCTGGTGTCAGCATCAAACCGCCGCGGCAGCGAAAGCCGCGCGTCAACTCAGCCCTGGCGCGCCTTGAAGCGCTTCTGGACCTTGTTGATGATGTAGACGCGGCCCTTGCGGCGAACCAGCTGGTTGTCGCGATGACGGGCGCGCAGCGACTTGAGCGAATTGCGGATCTTCATCGTCTCTACTCCGTCGATCCGCTTTTCCGGCGAATCGGTCAAAAATTCACAGCTGCGACGCGGATCGGCGGGCGATCCTCATCGACCACTCGAACGGCGCGGCTGATGCGATGCCGGCTGTATACGGATTTTTCCGGCGATCGCAAGGGTCCAGCGCGCGAAAACCATCGAATACCCTCAGGCGATCGCGGCCAGATAACGCCGGAAGGAGCGTGCCAGCGCCGCTTTGCCATCGCCGGCGATGACCCTTCCCTCGAAGGCGCCATAGATTCTTGCGAAGGAAAAGGGCTCGAGAACCGCGGCGATCCGCCGGATCGTCGCCGCATTGACCGGAATCATGTTGGGATAGGAATAGAGCACGCTGACATAGCGACGGTCCTGCGCGACCTGCAGCACATCGCCGCAATAGAGCGCGCCCTCCCCCTTTGCATGGTGCAGCACGGTCGCCCCAGCGAAATGGCCGCCGCAGCGCAAGAGCGTCAAGGTCGGACCAAGCTTCAGGGCCTCGCCGTCCCAGAAGCGGATGGCAGGGTCCGGCTCAGTCACCCATTGCCGATCATCAGCGTGGAGATAGACCGGCACGCCGAGCGCGGCCGCCCATTCCGCCATCGCGGTGTAGTAATGCGGGTGCGAGATCGCGATGCCGGTCACCGGCCCGCGCGCGCGGATGGCCTCGACCGCCTCGGGCGTCACAAGCCCGATGCAGTCCCATAACAGGTTGCCCTCCTCCGCCTCGACCAGCAGCGCCCGCTGATCGATCGCGAAGGCCGGTGCGATGCGCAGGCCAAGCACGCCGTGGTCTTCGCTGCAGACGACGGAATGACCGGACGCGAGTTCGCCCGGCGTCAGCCATTCCTGGCCGTCCCACCGCACATACTGGCGCTCGTCGCAGCAGATCGGGCAAGCCTTGGGCGGGGTGGCCGTCTCGGGAAATCGGGCGCCGCATTGGCGGCAGATGAAGCGCGGCATGAGCCTGTCTCCGGCTTGAACGAAGGCCGGCATCGAATGCCCCGCATTCGGCGCCGCCAAACTATCTTCAGATGAAGATACTAGCTCATCAATCTATCTTCATGTCAAGATACTCTGACTGATGGAGAGCGCTTTGGCCGACGCTGACGAGACCCGCGATCATGTCGACCGGCTGCGCGCGCAGTGGCAGCGCGAATTGCCTGATCTCGATACTGGTGCCATGGCCGTGCTGGGTCGGGCCTACCGGCTCTCGAACCTCGTGCGCCAAAGCATCGAGGCGACCTTCGCCGGATTTGGGCTGGATCGCGGCGAATTCGATATCGTCTCGACCCTGCGCCGCGCGGGCGCGCCGTTCCGCCTGACGCCGACCGAACTCTACACCAGCCTGATGATCGCCTCGGGGAGTCTCAGCCACCGCCTCGCTCGGCTCGAAAGGGCGGGTCTCATCAGGCGTGTACCGTCCGACACCGACGGCAGGAGCCTTGCCGTCGAGTTGACTGAGAGCGGACGCGCGAAGGTCGAGGCGGCCTTTCGCGCCGACATGGCAAGCGAAGCGACCTTCCTGAACCATCTCTCGCCGGAAGAACGCGAGGCACTTGCCGCCTTGCTGCGTAAACTCAACCGAGCCATCGAGGACAATCTCGGGACGACGTAGGGGCACGGTTAGTTTCCGTCGCTCCGAAAGCCTTGTTGTCACCCGATTAACTTGTCACTCTGAGACCCGGCGGACCGAGAAACGGGGGCACCGAAGCACAGACCGATCCAGAACGAAGGGAGGACCACATGAAGCGCGTGAGGTGTTTCACACTTGTCGCTGCGGCTGGACTATTGGCATTTGCCTCCGGCTCGGCCCAGGCCCAGACGTCCGAAATGACCTTCTTTGTCACCAGTGCCGGATCCGGAAAGGGTGCCGACCTCGGCGGCCTCGCAGGCGCCGACGCGATTTGCCAGCGTCTGGCCCAGGCGGCGGGCGCAGGCAGCAAGACCTGGCGGGCCTATCTCTCCACGCAAGCCGCTGCTGGAACCGCAGCCGTCAACGCGCGGGACCGCATCGGCGCAGGGCCCTGGCGCAACGCCAAGGGAGCTGTGATCGCCACGAGCGTCGCTGACCTGCATGGCGCCGCCGCCGGCTTGACCAAGCAGACCGCGCTCAACGAGAAGGGCGAGCCGGTCAATGGTCGCGGCGACACGCCCAACCAGCACGACATGCTCACGGGTTCGCAGGTCGACGGCACCGCCTTCGGCCCCGGCGAGGACCGGACCTGTGGCAACTACACCAAGAGCGGTGCGGAGGGCGCCGTCATGCTCGGCCACCACGACCGCACCGGCCTGGACGAATCCCCGCCGGCGAAATCGTGGAACACCTCGCACGCTTCGCGGGGAGGCTGCAGCCAGGAAGCGCTGCGCGGCACGGGAGGAGCCGGCCTGTTCTACTGCTTCGCGACGAACTGAGCCGAACGATCCGCATCGACACATGCGCCTGAAGCAAAACGGCCACCCCATCGGGTGGCCGTTCATCTGCGGTGATCGCAGGTGCGCGTCATCAGGCCGTCGAAAGCTTGAGCCCGATCAGCCCGGCGACAATGAGACTGACGCTGGCGATCCGGAAGAAGGTGACGGCCTCTCCCATGACGAAGATGCCAACGAGGAAAGCTCCGACCGCACCAATTCCCGTCCAGATCGCATAGGCCGTGCCCAGCGGCAGCGACTTCATCGCCACCGCCAGCAGACCAAAGCTGATGATCATGGTCACGATCGTGATCACGCTCGGACCGAGCTTCGTGAAGCCCTCGGACTGTTTCATGGTCGACGCCCACACGACTTCGAAGACGCCTGCAAGGAGCAGATAGATCCAGGCCATTGCTGATACTCCGTCTTGTTCTGCCTCAATGGCTCGGGTGAAGGGCATCGTTGAGATACATGCAGGTGAGCATGGTGAAGATGTAGGCCTGCAGGATTGCCATCAGTACCTCCAGTCCGGTGAGGGCGACCGTCATGATCAGCGGCAGGACCGCGCCAAGAATGCCAACCGCACCGAGACCGGTCATGCCGACGACGAAGCCGGCAAAGACCTTGAGCGCGATATGGCCAGCCAGCATCACCGCAAACAGCCGGATCGAATGGCTGATCGGTCGCGAGATATAGGAGACGACCTCGATCAGGACGATGATCGGCGCCAGGACGATGGGAACGCCCGACGGCAGGAACAGCCGCAGGAAGCCAAAGCCATGCTTCACGAGGCCATAGATCGTCACCGTGCAGAACACGAGCATCGCAAGCGCGAAGGTCACGGAGATATGGCTCGTCACCGTGAACGCGAACGGCAGCATCCCGATCAGATTGGCCAGCAGGATGAAGATGAAGAGCGAGAAGACCAGCGGGAAGAAGCGCATGCCATGCTCGCCTGCGATGCTCCTGAGCGTGTTCCGCACAAAATCATAGAGAATTTCACTGAGCGCCTGGGCACGTCCGGGAACAAGCGCACGGGAGCGGGTCGAGAGCAGCAGAAAGCTGCCGGCGATGGCCACGATCGCGATCATGAAGGCGGATGAGTTGGTGAAGGCGATCTCCTGCCCGGCGATCTCCCCAAGGCTGAACAGCGTCTTGATCTCGAATTGCTCAATGGGGCCGGCCACGGCGAACCTCGTGCGTCATGTGGGTTGAAACGGAAATGGCCCCGCGACGCGTCACCGGGCGCCCGGCCATCCAGGCCAGCGCTTCGATCGGGGGCGGGGCCAGAGACGAATCCGGACGCCGCGCGTGGACCTGCCAGCGGGCGGAGTGGTTCGTCAGTTCTTTGGAAGAAGGCAGCTTCTGGGAAGAAGGCCCGGCCAGCTGATCAATCAGCGGCCTGCGGCCATGCCTGGGGCATGTCGGTTCCATTATCTCTCCCGAGACAATGGGGCCGTCCCCAGCGTTACCGATGGCACAGGTCGTCCAGTGCGGGCCGGTCTCTAGAGCGAAGTGAATTTCACGTCAACCGGACAGTCCGGCCTTCACATCGATCGCGGACTGAAAGCCGCGCCCCAAGCGCGATCCAAGCTGCGCGCGTCCATCCCTGGAATCATCCTGAAACTGTTCGATTTCGCGGGTAGAGCCGGAATTTGCACCGTGCCCCGCCAAAGCCTATCGGTTCCGGCAGCCTGATGCCGCGTTTCGCGGATCCAGCTGACGCTGCCTGTGGAGACAACGCCCGAGATGGACATTTTCGATCGACTGAAGTCCGCAGCAAAGGCCGACTGGACGAGCTATGTCGACCATGCCTTTGTCCGGCAGATGGCGGCCGGCTCGCTGCCGCAGGCCGCCTTCCGCACCTATCTGGTGCAGGACTATCTCTTCCTGATCCAGTTCGCCCGCGCCTATGCGCTCGCAATCTACAAGAGCCGCACGCTTTCCGACATGCGGGCGGCCAAGGCCGGCCTGGCAGCCATCCTCGACGTCGAGATGGACCTGCATATCCGGCTCTGTGGCCGTTGGGGGCTGCTCCCCACGGAGATCGAAGCAGCACCGGAGCATGCCGCGACGATTGCCTATACCCGGTTCGTGCTGGACTGCGGCGTCTCGGGCGACCTGCTTGATCTGCATGTCGCACTCGCCCCTTGCGTGATCGGCTATGCCGAGATCGGGCGAAACCTCGCTCCCGCCGGCCCGGAAGCGCTCGGGGACCATCCCTATCGCGACTGGATCGGGGAATATGCCGGCGATGTCTATCAGGAGATCGCGACGGCGGCCCGGCGTCATCTCGACGATCTCGCCGCGCGGGCGATGACGGAACGGCGCTTTGCCGAGCTCACGACCCTTTTTGCCAAAGCTTCCCGGCTCGAGGCGGATTTCTGGCAAATGGCGCTGAACGACAGCACCGCATAGCCGGGATCATCCACCGACCCGCGCCGACAACCTGCAACGGGCCGGCGAGACGCTCTGCGCGCCCGGTATGCGGCGCAGGCCGGGATCGCACTCGACATGACGGCTCAGACCGGTCGGGTATGGTAGCGTTTCGCAATGATCGGCCCGCGAAATGCCACCGAGGATCAGCCACGTGTCTCAGAGCAATGATGCCTATGTACCGCCGGCCAATGGCGATTGGGAAACCATTCCACCGGCCGAAGCCGGCTTCGATGCCGCGAGGCTGCAGACTGCCGTCGACTTCGCCAAGGCACAGGAGAGCACCTGGCCGCGCAGCTTCTATTATCCCGACGGGCGCTATGTCGGCCTCGTCGAATGGAACGAGTCGGGCCCCTGGAGCGAGATCGTCGGCCCGGTCAGGGAGCGCGGCGGCCCTGCCGGTCTGATCCTCCGGGGCGGCCGCGTGGTTGCCGAGTGGGGCGATACGGCCCGCGCCGACATGACCTTCTCCATCGCGAAGAGCTATATCGCCGTGCTGGCTGGGCTTGCCGTCGCCGACGGACTGATTCGCGATGTCGACGAGCCTGTAGGCAAGACCGTCGACGGTCCCTGGTTCGAGGGCGCGCAGAATGCCACCATCACCTGGCGCCAGCTCCTGCAGCAATCGAGCGAATGGCAGGGGGAAATCTTCGGCAAGTCGGACCAGGTCGATCATAACCGGCAGATCGGACCGGGCGCCGACAACAGCCGCAAGGGCGAACGGCGCGCGCTCAAGCCATGTGGCAGCCACTACGAGTACAATGACGTACGGGTCAACCTGCTGGCCTATTGCCTGCTGCAGCGCTTCCGCAAGCCGCTGCCCGAGGTCCTGCGCGAGCGCATCATGGACCCGATCGGGGCCTCGCAAGGCTGGGAGTGGCAGGGCTACCGCAATTCCTGGGTCGAGATCGACGGCCGGAGCGTGCAGTCCGTGCCCGGCGGCGGCCATTGGGGCGGCGGTCTCTTCATCAGCGCGCGCGACCACGCCCGGCTGGGCCTGCTCGTAGGGCGCGGTGGCGCCTGGGCTGGCCGTGAGCTGCTATCGCCGGCCTGGATCGACGACATGTTGTCGCCCTCACCCACGCTCGAGAGTTACGGCTATCTCTGGTGGCTCAACCGGGGCGCTGCGGCCCGTCCGAATGTTCCCGCCACGGCGGCCTTCGCGCTCGGCGCCGGCGTCAACGCGATCTGGCTCGATCCCGCGCAGGATCTCGTCGCGGTGCTGCGCTGGATCGACAAATCCGCGCTCGACGGCTTCGTCGATCGCATGCTCGCAGCGGCCCGCTAGTCGGGTTTGCAACGGCAAGTCGCCCGTGGACCGGCCCTGGGAACGGCGGGGCCGCAGGTCCCCGCCTGAGCCCGGCAGAGACCTGTTCAAAGCGCGGGCGGAGGTGATTCGCGCCGTCCGCCCTCAAAAATCGGGCGGAGCGCCCCTGCTGTACATCAGGCACCAAACGCAAAAACCCGGATACCGCTCTTCAAAGCGATATCCGGGTTTTGCGAAATGGTGGGCGCGACAGGGATCGAACCTGTGACCCCTACGATGTCAAGGGCGTGCCCCAGCGCTTCAACTGAATACAATCAAGCACTTAGCGATCACGGCCTTTCAGCTGGAAACCCTGGTTTTATTGGGTTTCAGGCGTCTGCGTTCGAACTGCGTGCAAACGAAGTTGAGCTACTGAGTGCCCGCCCGAACGCGCCCCGCGCGCTCGCAGGAGCGGCCCGATGAGCGCTCCTGTCCCAACCAGCCTGTCCGGCCGGCTCCCGCCTGATCTGCGCCAAGCTTGGGAGCGCGTCGAATCAGATGCGTTTGGCCTGCTCGGCCGCACACGTTCCATCAACGCGCTGGTCGCCCGACACCACAGGACCTTCGAGGCCCTCATTGATGGCGGTCTACGTCATCAGGACCTCGTCGCGTTGATGGCCGAGGCCGGGATCCAGCGCGCTGACGGAAGCAAGGTCAGCGAGAATGCCGTTGCCGCGGCCATCAGCCGGGCCCGGCGCGCACTCGGCGCCAATGCCGCACGGTCCCATGAGCGTCCTGCCCACGCTCGCATCGATTCGGAGCCGCTCGCCAGGGCTCGTCCCGTGCCCGCGGCCGATCCTTCCGGCCTTCAAGTGGCCGGCCCGGACCCTCCGGAGCCGGTGGAGGCACGTAGCGCACGGCAGGAGCCGTCGGGCGTGATTTCACGCAGCCATGCAAACGCAAACCTACGGGTAGCAAGGCTGCTCAACCAGCTTGGAGAACAGCATGACTAAAAGCAGCAATTCGAAAACCAGGACCGAGACGGCTATTCCGCCCATGCTGATCGAGGCGGTCTCAGAAGCGACGCATATGGGCAAGTCGACGATCGTGCAGCGCGTGCGGGATTATCTCGACGATATTGGCGTGGCGAACGTCATGGTTCGCGTCGAGTCGCGCCGGCTGGCAGGTGCTCTGCGTGACGGCGATGTCAGCATCGCGACCGAAGATTTGGCTCAGGTCGAAACCACCCCGGGCGGCATTGTCGGGATTGTTAAGCCGGGGTTGCAGGAGCTGAACCGAATCGCCTTGGAGGGCGGTGTCGTCCTCTGGGACTGGCCTGGCGGATTCGGCCAGCAGCGCCAGGAGATCCTGCTTCGCGCAAATCTCGACGCCATCCTGCAGAAGAAGGGCATCAACGCTCTCACACTGGTGATGACTACCAATGTCCCCGAGCGGATTGCCGAGGCACAACGGCTTCTCGAGGTCACGGACAAGATCGCCCCCTCTTTCAAGCGGATACTGGTTCAGAACGAGTATGTGGGACGCTTCGAGTTCGCGAGAGATAGTGCCCCGTGGCGCAGCCTGATGGCGTCGGAAGCGGCGTCAACGTCGCGTGCCCTCACGCTGAGCAAGATCGCCGATGTGTCTCTCGCAACGCTTAAGCCCACGGGTCTGAGCGTGCGGCAGATCATTGACCAGGATCCAGAGGTTTTGGGCGAACTGCTCGGAAAGGACGAGTTCACAATGGCTGCCTGCGTGACAGCCGTTGCTGCATGGTATGACCGCTCGGGACAGGAACTCGGCAAGATCCTGCCCTTTCGGGCGCCGCCCAAGTCGATCGACGCGTCGTTTGAAGCGGCTGGCCGCGAGACGGAAGCGACTTAGAGAATTTGCGATCTGGCATTGCCTGCAATTCGCTATGCGGCAGGGCCGGACGCCAAGTGCCGCCGTCACCCGACTTCTCAAGCCCTGGCAGTCGGCGATCGTCGTTATCGTCGCTGAATTGGCGTTCCAGATCCGGTCAGCGGCGCTCAAGCGGCCGCGGTGATTTCCTGAAAGCCGCTCGAAGCAGGCCCGGTCACCAATGGTGATCGGGCCATTTTTGTATTGGTTCGCAGTTAGATCGGACGGAGGGCTGACTCGTCACTGTGACGCAACGTGATAGTTTATGACGGTTCCTGACAAGATCTGAGCCTCGCAGATGCTACTCGGAATGATCGCCCGAGCGATAACGGGATACGCGGAACGCACTGGCAGTCGCCCGATCCGGCCACGTCTCTCAGGCCCACCTGCGGGATGACTGTCCTCAAGCTTCAAGGCGATCGAGACCTGCAGCTTCCGTCTTCCCTCCGAAGGCAAAGGTCACACGTTCGAAACGTGTCTGGCGCGCCAACAAAATCAACAGCTTAACGAATGCCCTCCTGCTTGCTCATCGGAGCGGGTAAGCAATGGGTAAGCGGCGGGCGACATTTCGCCGCCGTCCCCGCTCAAAGGTATTGCACGATGGATGGCGCGATCGTCATCGGGGCGTCATCGCCCTGGCCGGCCTTATTGACCTGCGTCGAGACGATGCACTGGCGAAGCTGAGGCGGCGGCTGGCGGACAATATCTTTGCCGCCCCGCTCATCAATGCATCCAAAGGCGCAGGCAGACATCGCAGCGGCGACCCGTTGAGACCTGTTGCGATGGCTACATCGTTGTGCCCAGGCGTTGCGACGCATTGCACAACCAGAGCTATCTGTGCCCGGCCTCGCGTGAGGGACGTGATTTCCTGATTGTTGAACGGCGTACCCCTACATGCCGTGCGGATGCGGGCGGCGATAGGGCCTATCCATGTCAGTGCATAGAAATCTATTGCCCGGCACCCCGCCCGCGACCGTTCTTCCGGATCGTGGAAGGGCGCGGTGGCCTTGCCCGTTTGCAGACATTCCGAAGGTCGCAGGAGGGTGGTTCTGACGTTCCTCCAGGCCGACCGAAGGGGCTGGGTCGCGCCAGAAGCGGGCTCCGGCTCTTTGCCGGAAGCCGGACATTCGCAATGTGGGATGGGGGCGGCGGCATAAGTGCCCATCGTCGGCGCGATCTGGATACCTCGATCCGCTCAACCACTCGCTCAGTCAAATTTCGACCGGGAGAGCTTCGTCGATATGACGCTGGCCCGTGTGCGGGCTCACCGCGTCCTAGATCGCCTCACAGACATTGGCGTACTCGGGAGGACAATGCCAGTACGAGCCGATGGGGCGATCAAGCAACTTGGAAGTGAGTTGCAGCGCCAATTCGTCTTTGCCCCAACGGCGGTGCGCAATACAGCTGCTGCGCTTGCCGCCAGCCGAGAACCGAGGCCGGCACTCCGACGCTCTTGTAGAAGCGGATCATCAGCAGCGTCGTGCGCGAGTGTTCGACGGACTGGCCCGTTCTCATGTTGATGGCGGAGGCGGAATGGACCCCGATCCGCGAGATCGGGAACACGCCCTTGTTCTTGCCTGCCGCGAACACTGTGAGGCAGGAAGAGGAGCAGGTGTCCATGGCTCCGACCACCGTGTCGATGTCGCCGCTCCTGGCGAGCAACACGCCGAGCTCAAGCCCTTCGGCCAGGCTCCCTCCCGGCGAATTGAGGAAGATCCGCCACAACACCGAAGCAACCGACGCGCTCGACAACTTCGCCGTCAAGCGCAACACCGACCAGCACGAGGCCGAGATCGCCAAGGCCAAGGCCGAGGCGCATGGTATCGAGAGCCATGCCGATGCCGAGAAAATCGCCGCTCAGACTGTCCGCGCGAGTGGCACGTCAGCTTACGCAGCACCCTCCGGTCAGCACGACGACCTCGTGACGGCATTGACGCTTGCCGTGTTCGCGTGCCGGTCGGTGGGCGGCGTCGTTCGGCGCCGCCAGACACCGCATCGAGGCGCGCGAGTTTCGTCGGCGGCATGGACCTGATCCGGAGTTTAACGTCCATCGGTAGCGCGCTTCCGATAGAGATTCGTTTCCTTCCGCTAGCGCCTCAACGTACGCGAAGGGCATAGCTTAGAACTTTTGTTCGACTAACGCTGCGGGGCCATTACGGCGCCAGCGCCACGATCGCTGAAAGTGACATTCGCTTCAAACACACGATCGCGAGCCGTGGCGGTCAGCTGCGCTGCCACATCGGTCGCGCGAACCTGTCCGTGATTTCTCTCGTTAATCCAAGCCCACCATAGGGCAGCTACGCCGGCCACATGCGGGCATGCCATGCTGGTTCCGCTGTCGGCCCGCAGACCGCCGGCGATGGCGGCTGAGACAATTGCTACGCCAGGTGCACTCACCTGCGGATTGATATTTGAAAATGGGGCTACCTGCAGACGGCCGTTCTCACTAGTTTGTGTTGCGCCAACGGAGATTATGCCGCGCGCTGCCGCGGCAGGAATGGTCACGTCGATGACGAAGTCGGGGCTTTGTTTTCGGCGGCTTTCGTTTCCTGCAGCAGCGACGAGGACCGTGCCAGGAGAATCCTCGCTCTCTTGCATTAGGAGGCTGGCAAGCGTTTCGAACTGGCGAAGATTGTCTCTGTAAGCCTTTAACGCGATCGACGTCGCGAGCTCTGGCGGATGGCCCTTTGCCATGAGATTCTTCTGCATCTTTGGAAAATCAAAGCCGAGCGACATCGAAATGACGTTGGCGCCATTTGAATGAGCCCACTTGAGCGCATCCAAGACCGCTTTTGTAGAACCAAAGCCGTCGTCTCCGATTACTTTGCCAATGAGAACGTCGGAAATGCCTCGAGCAACTCCCATTCGGACCCCATCAACATCGTTCCCGAAGATTGTGCCGGCGCAGTGGGTTCCGTGGCCGTTGATATCGTCGTCATGCCCATCTGAGAAATTTTGTCGTGTGCTGAGAATGTTGTGTTGTATGCGAACGAAGGCTGGGTGATTTGCATCGATCCCGGTATCGAGAATGGCAACCTTTACACCAGCACCATCGATTTCTCTTGGCGAGGCCCCTAAAACATCGGCAACGCCCCATGAGGCACCTGCAGCTTTGGAGGCTGTCACCGGATCACTATCGCTGGCAACAAACCCCTCGTCCCCCACGGGCTCGATGAGGGTCACGGGCATGCTGCGGGCGACTATCTTTCTGGGGTCGCGACTCGCATCCTGAGCCGCCCTCCTATCGTTGGTCGTGTCGATCGAGATATAGTCGAAAACTGGTATCCCGCGCGGCCTTGCGACTAGGATTTCCTTAGTCGACAGCGTTTCGAAGGGGCCGCCTCCAGGGTGATTTTCAGGGCTCCGCCCTACTCGAAGAGGCCCAAAGTCCCCTGCTATGTCTAAAATGATGAAATCATTATCGCTCATCGGAACAACTCCAGCTAAACTGGCTCGCGGTCGGGAAGACGAAAATCTGCAAGTGCTTGGGTCGGCGGCCCTCAGCCATCCTAACTATAACGACGCTGTATGCATTGGCGGCGTTCAGAGGTTGAAGTTCTTCGCCGACCCAGACGCTCTCAGTGCTACATAGTAAGTAGGGTTTTGTTGCTTGCCACTTCAGCTTTGAATACGGTATTCAGCTGGATCAGTTGTACTGGGGTCTTCGGGGCTTGGTCCGGCCTGGGATTCGCAGTGACGGCGGCGAGCGCTTCGAACAGCCTCTGCTCCTGATCAGCTTTCTTTTCGCCTTCAACGCGTGATAGCTTGGCCCAAACAACTTCCGGCGACTGCTTGTTCTCGGTCACAAAGATGACCTTTATCAGAACAGCCTTTCCCTTATCGTCGAATTCTACATCTCCCGACAATTCGACCTTCCTTCCCTTGTAGACGAATGGGTGCGGCGGAGGTGATACTGGCGGGCCATTTTGCTGGTTGCCCAAATACGCTTCGGCTGCGAGCCTCAACGCATGATGCAATTCTGATTCTGCTTGAAACCAATCGTAAGAGACTACGGGTTGAGGCTTTATCCTTACAGGGAATGCTCTAAATATTTGGTCCGACACGACGTCATTGTTCGCCGGCAACAGATCAAACTTGCGCCGATACCGAACTTCGTGATCTCGGTCGGTAGGCTTCTTCGTATAAGATTTCGTCGAAATAACTGCGAACGGCCGATCTTGTTGTCGGAGCAATGAAGCAATCTTGGCAGTATGTGCTCCTCCGATCACCATCGCAATAATCGGAAATCCGGGCCGGTCGGCAAGCGCGGCGATACTTGTGAACATCGTGACACTTGCATCATCACGTGCTTTAAAGAACGACCGATTATCTTGCAGGGCTTTCAGCGTGTCTTGATCAATCGCAACAGATTGGGATTTAGCTTCACTTTCTATCCTATCTATCAATGCGGATTCTGTCTGAGGCTGGCTGATCAGTCCAAGTATTTTCTTAAGCCAATCTTCATTTTGCTCTAGAAATTCGACTAGTTGCGCCTGAGCTTCAGTTTTACCTGCCGACATATCATTTTGAAGTCGCAAATACCGGAGCTGTTCTCCTACAGACTTTGCGTCCAATGAATTTTGGTAGCGCCTCAAAGCCGCGTTGTAAGCCAACGTCACTACTTTTCCAAAGCTTTCCGGTGGCGCGTTCGTGTAATCCTTTGATTGCTCGATCCGGTGGATTTTTGTGCCAAAAGCAAGCGCCATAAATTCAGGGCTGCTTATCTCTCCCAAATTAAGTAGCGAAAGCGCTGTCTCGAATCTTCCGTCAGCGGTCTGGTCCTTGAGATTTGCGAACCAGTCCACCGAAATCGATTTCGATTTTTCGTGATAACCTTCGAGACCTATATCGTTGAGACGGTATTTCTTCTTCAACCGCAGAAGAGCGATCGTCTGCTCGATATCTCCCCCAATATCTGCATGAAACTCTTCGAAAACGATGATTGATGCACCTATCTTTCCATCGCCGTAGGATGTCACGGTGCCAATGTTGGTTGAGACGTCTTCAGCTATATTCTTCGCACTTTGTGCCCTAAGGGTAACCGGTGCCAACGTGACGGCAACCAAAAAAGCTGCGACAAGCACTCGGCAAAAAGCCAACATGATCGCCCCCTGAAAAATAGAATATGACGTTCGCCACTACTCTACATAGTAACTTTGACGACTGCTACCAAATCACGCGAGCGACCACTGAGTCAATCATCCCGAAGAATTCGCTGAGCGTCCTCCAGCCCATCTCGAGCTGCAAGATCGGTTTCTCGGTCAGTCCAAATTCTAAGGATCCCCTTGGCTCGAAGACCGCCGAGCTGGCCCAACGTCAAATAAATCCATTTGCGCGCCGTTCCGCGCTTATGTTCGCGGAGTAAGTTGGAAAGATAGCTCGCTATTGGCTCAGGATCGGCCAATCGCACAGCGCTCCGGAGCAATAGTTCGCTAACTCGCTCATCAAACACTGATTCCGCATCGCTTAGATCTAGGGGTTGAGGGCAAACCTTCGATATCACTTCGGATGGTATCACAAACGAGACTAGAGCCTTTCTGTGCATTGCTACGATCATGCCAACGATGCATTGTCGAACTATGTCCCAAACCGGGGCTCCGCTGAATCCCCTTTCAATGACCACGCCCTGTGAATTGACCGCAATCAGGTTACGCCAGCCAAGTGCCGTTCGATTGCCTATGACTGCGGATGTCGGGATGCCTTCTTCGTATCCTAAGGGAAAGCCATAGGTGTCGCAGAGCATACCCACGGAAAAGCGGCTCTCAAAAGTGCGCAAAGCCATGGCACCTTGCGGTAGCGGATCAAGCAATGACAAGAACGCAATGTCGCCTCCGGATCCTTCGACTGCCGTCGCCCCGACGAGGGTCGCTCTCAGCTTCTTATCGCCCAAGAAGGGAAAATTGACCCAGACGTCTGCTGCTGGATTTGCCCGGTTCCCCTGTAAGACATGCGTGCAGGTGCATAGCAGATTGTCGCCAACCAGGAAGGCCGCACCGTCGACGGCCTTATATGGATCCGTCCAAACCCGGGCTACGCAAGTTTCGAGAGGATGCTCAGTAGCTAGCACGTGTCACCAAAGCCGCCTTGCAGCTTCCGTCGATCGTTCTTGTTGGTCGCACGTGTGAGACACATATCGCTCTTCATGAAGGAGTGAAGGGTTCTTCATCCGAGTTGTTTCCTTGTCGTAGGCACGACTGTTCGGTGAACTTTATCTATCGCGTGTGCATGCGATCATCGCAATTTCAAAGGACAGAACTCGTAGCGCGATCTGGCCACTCTTAGCATAAAAACGCGCCCTTCCGGAGGCATCGACGTCAAATTTCGCACCCTCAACGACAATTTTGGCTGCGACGAAAACAACCGGGCGAGTTTCGAGCGTCAGGTCGGCGACGGCGCGGCGGAGCCGGGCGTTCTCAGCCTCGAGCTCCTTCATCCTCTTCGGCGCACGGCGCTTCTTCGGCATTGTGGGGATTGTTCGCCCCGGACTGCAGCAACTCAGCCGAGTCGCCTTTGAGGGTGGCGTCGTCCTCTGGGACTGGCCTGGCGGATTCGGCCAGCAGCGCCAGGAGATCCTGCTTCGTGCGAATCTTGACGCCATCCTGCAGAAGAAGGGCATCAGTGCTCTCCTGACAAGATCTGACGAGCAATGTCGAATTCCACAAAGTCTGACAAATCATGGCGGACCGTGTCACCTCGTGGCAAGATACGTTGGATTTGTTCGACCAGTGTGAAATGTTGCTTCACCGACCTCAACCGGTGCTCAACCGCTAGTGAGTAATAATAAAGACCTCTGCAAAGGATCTGATCACCTTTTGCGTGGGCAGACAATTCACCTGGCCTGGGGTCTCCGACGAGGCGAATTCCGGGAGCGTCAGACACCGCGTCGGGGCCAGTGTCCGAGCCGTCGGTGTCGATCCCGATCCGGCAACCGCGCGGGCTCCTTGGCGCGCTTCGCCTCGATAAAGCGAAGCGGCCATCGAGCACGCCCTTACATTGCCATCAGGGATCGAGGTTTTTGACGCCACCGGAACTGGATCATGTGTCAGTCGAGGATAAAAAGAATTCCAAGAGCCTCTTCAACCGATTTTACCTTGATTGGGTAGAGGGCCCGGATCGCCACCTCATGCGGCGCAGCACGACTGGCCGGACAACAATTCTGGTCGCGCGTAGGAATCCACCTTCGGTCGCGCATGGCACCTCGAACTCTCGGCAAATCGCCGCGATCGTCGGTCCCGAGATTGCGCCAAGATCAAGATCACCGGTTGGCTTGGCCTTATCGGTCATTCTGCCTTTCAGTGAAGCAGAAACCAGCGTGCCGCCCGCGTCACGTCCTACGGGCCCCACCCTGATCCTTCACCTCGGCCCGAGGAGGCTGTACGAGCCCGCTCGTAAGGGTCACAACGCCGAGAAGGATGCTTGCGAAGTGGCCGTCGAATGGGACGATCGCCGTGGCGCCGACACCTTCGATTGCATAGGCCCAGAATGGAAACAGCGCGAAGCCCAGCACGGCGTTGGTGCGCCAGCCATCTCCAGGCTCGCGCATTCGCCAGAGATAGACTGGGGTAACGACCCAGGCCAAAAAGAAGATGGTGGTACCGATCGATGAGACGTTGAAGCCCGCCATTAGTGCTTCGACCTTCGTGGCCTCCGCATTGATGATCGACTGCTTCAAGATGCCATTGGCGAAAATAAAGAATGCAACAATCTCGGCCGGGATGTATTTGGCGACGCGCTCAAGGTAGCTGTCGCCGCTATACCCAGCTGGAGCGTTGGCCTGGTCTCCAAGGGCGCTCTCGACCCCACCACTCAGCGGCGGTGATGGCCTTACTAAGCGTCCCATCACGCCCCTCGCCGCATCTCAGGTGTATCGCCCTTACGAGAGGCATCCGCAGTCGACAACTTGACAGATCGTTTGCATAGCGCGCTTAATTATTAATGTAAATTCGGAACTCTTCCGTATTTTGCGGTTCCGCCTCTTGCTGCCCTTAGCTCGCTTTCACGGAGCGATGCGGGAATATTTGATGTGCCAAAGCTACGAGCGGATGGTCACTGGTAAAAAATTTTCGGGGGGCGAACGATGGCAGACGACGACGTCGCGCTAACGGAAGGTGAACTCGAGCAGGCGAGAAGTAACCGCGAGGGATTGCAATGGCTGTCAGAAGTCGAGGGTTCCGCCCTTGAGACAGCCCAGCCGGGCGGCGCGCCTTCGTCAACGCCGATTTCGGGCGTCGCGTTCGACCTCATCGTTGAGTTCGAGGTCAGCAGTGAGCAGGTCTACACGCGCAAGTATCGCGGCCCAATTTGGCCGGGCGGAGCTTCCGGTGTGACGATCGGCATCGGCTATGACGTGGGTTACGCGAACGCGCCAACACTCGCCACCGATTTTGGCGGCACGATTCCCCGCCCCATGATCGATGCTCTGCGGTCGACGATTGGCAAGACGGGCGCGATTGCAGAGCATGTCGCGAGAGACCTTGCTGATCAGGTCGATGTGCCTTGGACTGCCGCGATTTCGGTACACAGGGCCCGGGTCATGCCCCGCTGGATTGGGCTCGTCGAACGCTCGCTTCCAAACGCTGCGGCGATAGGCCCGGACTGCCTTGGTGCACTCGTTTCGCTCACCTACAACCGGGGAGCCTCTTATCCGAAGGCCGGCGACAGGTACGAGGAGATGCGAGCGATCAAGGCCCACATGGGAGCACGAGCCTTCGACAGAATCCCTGGTGAGTTGCGTTCCATGAAGCGGCTCTGGCCGACCGTGCCTGGTCTTCAGAAGAGGCGTGAGCGCGAGGCGCAGCTGTTCGAGGCAGGATTGCGAGCTGTTTGAACTAAGTCGTGATGCTGCGTTGATGTCAGTAGCAGCAGCACCGATGGACGGGGGAAGACGGGGATGGCTGAATGGCCGGCCGATGGCAGTGGCACACCGATTGTGACGCTACAAACGCTCAAGGAAGCGCGTCCGTCGATGGAGGGCCTAGAGGGGGGGAGACGCAACGAAGACCTGGATGTTTATGACAACCTCGTCGAGACCCTCGCAGCAGAGGCCGAAAAGGTGGGTGCCGGGGTCTTATTTACGGCCCAGAATCGCGAAGCGTCTCGCCTCCAAAGCGCAATGGCAGAGCGCTGCACCAAGGGGCGCCAGCTCGAGGCTGGAGGGCTGGAGGCGAAGTTCGGCGAGGGCGTCTGGGGCGGCGACTGGTTAGGCTGGCTACGCAGCCTCATGGACCACGTCAACAAGGATGATTGGTGCGATATTAAACGCCCGGCGGGATCGGGCGTCGCTCTGATGCCGGACAAAGCGCGTGTCGCGGTGCTAAGTGACTGGGGCACAGGCCTTTACGGTGCGCCTGCTTCGGCAGCTTCGATTCGCAGGCAGGGCGGCTACGATCTACTGCTCCATCTAGGCGACATCTACTATTCGGGCACGCAGTACGAGGCCAACGACCGCTTTCTAAGGGTCTGGCCCACCGATGCAGGTAAGATCAGCCGCGCGCTGAATGGCAACCACGAGATGTATTCGGGCGGGTTCGCTTATTTCGACGACATCTTGCCGGCGTTCGGCCAGGAGGCGAGTTACTTCGCATTCCGGAATGAGCATTGGCTGCTTGTGGGGCTCGATACGGCCCACACCGACCACAACGTCGACGACAAGCAGGCTGCGTGGCTGAATTCGCTTGTGCGAGATGCTGGCGGCCGAAAGATCGTCCTGTCGTCTCACCATCAGCCATTCTCGCGGCTCGACGAGCAGGGCCCGAAACTCCAAACAGCGCTATCGGACCTACTGCAATCGAAGGCGATCGCCGCCTGGTACTGGGGCCACGAGCACGATTGCGTCATCTATGATCGCCACCCGTCATTCGGGCTGCTCGGCCGCTGCGTGGGAAATGGCGGCATCCCCTCGCCCCGCAAATCTACCGTGACATCAGCCGAAACCGAGAGAGCCAGCCACGGGGTAGAGTGGAAGCGTCTTCGGGGAAACGCCGCTGCCCCCGCCTGCCTCGTGCTTGATGGCCCGAACCCCCTAGTTAAGGGCGAGGAGCATAAATTTGTCCCGCACGGCTATTTGACGCTCGACTTCGATGGGCCGACGCTCATCGAGCGTATGCGACTGCCGGACGGCACTGAGATCTACCGCAATGTGGTGAGATGAATCTGGCGAGGTTTTGGGAGGCACCACGTGAAAATCGATTGGAACAAGCAGGCCGACCCTGAGGCGGTGCGCGGGTCCACCGAATTGTTGCGCGGCGGCTTGCCGGAGCGGGCAGCGCCCAGCCCCGGCCTAGAACGGCTGGAGGCATCGCCGAGCGGAAGGACGGAGGGCGCAACCAACGGTCGCTCGGAAAGGGAACGGGTGGAGCGGCTCGAAGAGGCGATTTCCAGCGAGGCGATGGATGCGTCCAAGGGGGACCAGGAGACAATCAAGCGCGAGGTGGTAGCGGGTGCGCGGTCAGCACTCGCGAAGACCTTTGAAGACGAGGCACCCGAAAATTTCACACTGGGCGAGCAACTGGGCCTTGAGGCGGTGATCCTGACCAATGGAGAGCGCCCAAGCTTGATCGTCAAGGACGGTTTCGTCGATTTACAAGCTCCTGATATCGGAGACTGGGATTGGGCACTCAAACGCTACAAACATGACATCCAATCGGTCGCTGCGTCAGTTGGGCGTATCGAGGTGCCAGTAAACCCCGGCTTTGCAGGCACCTGCTTCGTGCTCGCGGCAGGCCTAGTCGTGACGAACCGTCACGTTCTCGAGGCGATTGCCACTGAGGCCGGTGGCTCGTGGACACTCAATTGGCCGGACTCCACCACCGTCGACTTTCTCGGAGAAGACGGTGCGACGTCGTCTGCCCGCTTCAGAGTGACGGGTGTCGCATTCGCAGGGTCAGACGCGATCGAATACAGAATCAACTTCGCTCATCTCGACATGGCGGTACTGCGCCTTGAACCGACCGGAGAGACGCCGTTCCCGAAGCCGCTCACTTTTGAGACCGATGACTCGCAGCCCAAGAAGAAGCGTCACATCTACGTGCTCGGATTTCCGGGCAAGCCGCGGAGGTGGATGTTCGACGGCGTGCCAGACGCAGGCTTCGAAAGCGCGGAGGTGCTCTCCACTATTTTCAACAGCAAGTTCGGCGTGAAGCGGCTCGCACCGGGCGAGATCAAGGCCGGGCCGGGCGAGGTGCCAGGCGACACAAGGCACTGGATCTGCACTCACGATGCATCCACGCTCGGGGGTAATTCAGGATCCGCCATGGTTAACCTGACTAATGATGGACTAACGGTGATGGGCCTTCACTTCGGCGGATCGAACCGCAAGCAGAACTGGGCTCACGCGGTGGCAAAGCTGCAAGCCCAGTTCTTAACTATTTCGGACTGTGGCAGGAGATCGCTACTTGCGTCGGCTACTCGTTGTGGGGGCGACGACCGTCATCCGTCACATCAAGGATAAACCAACGCCTATGGCCGCCTGGATCAGGAAACTCATGGAGACGAAGCCCTTCCGGGTCGTCTCAGTCGCACTCGCCAACAAGTTGGCCCGGATCGCATGGGTCGTGCTCAATCGGAAGGAAGCCTATCGGTCCTACGAACTGACGGCCTGACGAACCCAGATCACCGAATTGGTCGTGGCAGTCGATGATGAGTAACGATCGAGCCAATGGCGAGGAAAACCCGTGTGATCTAGGCTCGAAACTCAATTGGGTTGTTGGCGAGGCGGTGATCTGATTCCGTGTCTTCCGGAGGTGTTCGGATGGCACGGAAGCGAGAGGTCTATTTGGCTGTCAGATGCAGAATGGGAGGCGATCCAGCCGCATTTGCCTCGGGGCCAGGGCGGGGCGCGGCGGGTGGATGACCGTCGTGTGATCTCGGGCATCATGCACATGCTGCGCTCGGGCGGTCGCTGGAAGGACTGCCCGGCAGTCTATGGCCCCTCCACCACGGTCTAGAATCGCTGGAACCGCTGGAGCCGGCAGGGTGTGTGGGAGCGGATTTTCTACGCACTGACCGGCTCGGACGGAGTGTTCACCGGCGCGGTGGATTCCACCCACATCAAGGCTCACCGCTCGGTGGCTGGCGCAAAAGGGGGGCTCATCATCATGCCATTGGCACCTCGCGCGGTGGGCGGACCACCAAAATCCACGCGCCGAGCGATGATCGCGGCCGGCCCGTCGCCTTCGTCCTGACACCCGGCAACGCTCACGACCTCGCCGGCGCCAGGGCGCTCCTCGCCATCCGCCGGCCCAGCCACAAACTGCTGGCCGACCGGGCCTATGACGCCGCCAGTCTGCGCGATTGGCTCGCCGAGCGCGGAACCGAGCCCGTTATCCCGCCCAATCCAACCCGCAAGAACCCGCACTCCTACGACCGCGATGCCTATCGCGCTCGCAACCTCATCGAACGCATGTTCTGCAGGCTCAAGGACTTCCGGCGCATCGCCACCCGCTATGACAAGCGCGCTGATATCTTCCTCTCAGCCGTCTGCATCGCCGCCGCAATCACCTGGTGGGCCAATTGAGTCTCAGCCCTAATGCGCCTCAACCGCGCGCCAACTTGATCAGGGACCTCTCCGGCGGATTTCCATCAGGGCCAGCGGTATCAAATTACCGCACAAACAGGCCGGACATATGAAAGCAACCGATCAAACCCACTCCGACAAAAAAGCCATTGCCAGAGGGGGCGTCCCCATATGAATCACGCATCAGCGCCCATGGGAATCCCAAGAGTCCACGGCCCCTAGAGGCCCTGCTCGCCGCCCGAAAGCGAACTCCATTTCGGGATGGGGTGGACTTTCGAAGTCATCCTTCGGTCCTGGAAATCAGGTATGTGGGGTATCAGCCCTCCGGGCTGGTACAGGATCCCTCATTGCACGTGACTTAGTGCTAACGAATTGTCATTTCGTGGCGGACTCCCTGGCCAGCGATGGACGTACCCTGACCGGTTCCGTGACTCGCAGGTTTGATTACAGAAAGGGTGCCGAGAGCTTTCAGACCAAAGTACACGACGACGACGCCAACGAGGCACTGTTGCTGATCCACTGAATCGGCGGGCGCCCCACCGAGGTGCGCATCCCCTAGGTCAAACTGGACGTTACCCTAGGTGCCATGGCCTGTTCTTGAAGGCAGAAGGGTCCAGCCCGGAAGCCTTTCAAGGGTATCTCCCAAAACCGCAATTCCTTATGGGTGGCACCGCGTTCATGTCCGCGCCTCGGCTATAAAATTGCCTATCTCACTCTCCATGCGCTGCCGCAACCGCGGCTCGAGCACAGCGAGCAAGTTGTTGTTTGCACTCATCGTCGTCGTCGCGCTCTCGAATTGTGCTGTCGTGTCCGTGACGCGAAAGAACAGAACATTAGTCTCGCTCTGCTCGAATGAGAGGCGCGCGACTACATGGCGGATCACCGTCTCCGAACCATCAGCATTGACGGCCGCGTAATGTGTCTCTCGCGTGTTGAATTTGCGGCTTTCTCTATCAAACAGTGTAATCCAGGATTTTTCCTTATCGATTTCTTGAAGGTTGTTGAGCGCGGCTAGGATGACTGGGCCAATTCCAGCACCGCCGAAAGCGATCGTCAGAAATGGGATGATGGCTTTATGGACGAAAGCGCCTTTCTTTTTGAACGTCGAAATCGAAAGAGCGGACTGCGGGATTACGAATCCCAGATTGCGAAGATTGGTCTTGTACGATGCGAGCCAATCGTCTTCGTCATCGCCTTCGCGCATCGCTGCGTCAGCCACGCGACTCGCGAACAGCAGCGCCATTGAAACACCGGACCGCACCGCTCCAGATGGCGCGGCCGAGAAATCAATCAGTGTGTTACCCGCGACAAGGCTGGACGGCAGCATGTTCAGATCAATGGGGGGCGCAGAAATGATCGCTGCTTCGAGCCGCGCCGATGGCAATTCGGCGCTCTCAACGAAACTCAGAACGTTCAGTTCAGACATTAACCGTCTCCCCCTTCGCGGCTCCGCTCGATCAACCGAAGCTCAACACCGTTACCAAACTAGAACTAGGCACTGCCCCTCAAATGAGCCCTTCCAAGGAAGGCGACTTCCAACTTCAAAATGAAACAACCGCTTGACATGCCTGCCAGCCCCCGCCCCGTACAGCAGCCGGGCTTCGCCCTGAGCCCGGCACTTCGGGCCAGAGCCTCTTCTTCGGCCGAAATTCAATCGGGCTGTTCTGAAACAAATGCCCTGCCATATGCTGGAGACTGGCCCGCATCTCACGATACCGTTCAATGTTGCAGTATTCGGCATCGCACCGGTTCCGTGTCCGTTTGCCCTCCGGCCGTTAGAGGGCGAGGGCTAAGCGGGGGAAAGCAGGTAGACGAACGCATTCACCTGCCAACCGCGCTCATCCCAGGCGCGAGAGTTAGGTCCCGTGCCTCCATGCGACTCGAGTGTCGTACTGTCGTGAATTAGGACGACGTGGCCTATCCGGTGGGGTGAATCCTGCGGACGCAGAAAGGCAATCCTCACGCGGCCATCCCGCAGAAGGCCATCTCCTATGGCGCCCTTTTCCAGGCCCTGTGCCTTCACCCAATCGTGCTGCACGACCGAGCCGTCCGGGAATTGATTTCCAAGGCTAGTCGATCGCCGTATGGCTTCCCGTACGAAGCCGCTGCAATCGACCGTACTGAAATCCCGTCCGGGCACCTGCCCCCACCTGATCTTAGCTCCAAGCCCATATCCGACACGCGGATTGGAAGTCATACAATCTTTCAAGAACTGACGTGCCTTGATGATTTCGACACGGATCGAACTGAGGGGAGCCGCTTCTAGACCTCCGGGCTCTGGAGGCTCCTCCCCGCCGCCCATGTTGGCAGCCTCAACAAGGGCCGGGGACCGTTCCGCCACATTACCAGGCGCAGCCGGATCGAAGTCGTCACTGGATTTGTCGTCAGCCGGTGTCATGCGGATCTTCCTCAAATTTGAATGCAAAGATCGCGGGGCCAAAAATGGACTTGCATTGCTGCCAGATCGAATCGGACACGCGCGGCAACTGCATTTATCAGCATCTTCCGCAAAGAATGCGAAAGATGCTGAGTCAAAATACACCGGCGATATGTTCAAATTCATCTCGGAATTTCTGGCACACTTGCGTGTGCGGGGTACGACGTCAAGTGGCTTTAGCAACGGTTTCGAACCACCCTGCTTTGTCACTCCGGCCCAAGTATATCTATATTGTAGATTCGCTCAGCAAAAGCAATACTCCGCGCTCGTAAAGCTGGCGTAGGTCGGCGCGCCCTTGGCGAAGGCGCCGCCGAGTGAAGCCCGCCAGTGGCGCGGAAGCGATATCTGGCGCTTCATTGTACCCTACGATTACGTCGGGTTTCTCGACGCAAATTCCATTTCCGATTCAGCTGACCCGTATTTTTCTTACGTCGACGCAGATGCTTTAATCGTCAGAATACATCCGCCATGATGCGAGAAATGCTACGATATTCGCAACGTTTAGCGTTGGAAGCGCCAGCAATCGCTCACCGGACATGTGCCCATGGCCAATGTCGGCAATCATAGAACCATTTTGGAATGCGCCCGTTGAGGCGGACATGGTGACGGCCAGCAATTGACCGGAGAGCCGGGCTTTCGAAGGATGAAAGCCATGGTTCGACATCGTTCTCACAGCGTCGAGTTCAAGCGCCAGGTGGCCCAGGATTACCTGGCGGGCGAGACGCTCCACAGCCTCGCTCGACGACACGATCTGTCGCGCAACCTGATCCGCATCTGGATCCAGAAGTTCGAAGCCGGCGCCTTCGACGACGAGGCGGCCGCCGCCGATACGATCGAAGCCTATGAGGCGCGCATCGCCGCGCTGGAGCGGCTCGTTGGCAGACAGGCGTTGGAGATCGAGTTCCTAAAGGGGGCTCTGAAGCACGGACCGCGGCCGAGAAGCGCGACTACATCCGTCGTCACCGGCCCCGCGGCATCTCCGTCGCAGAAGGATGCCGGCTGATGGGGATCGCGCGCTCGACCTATTACGACAAGCCGGCCATCAGCATCGACGACACGGCGCTCGTCGAGACGATGGCGGCGATCTCCGACAGTTTCGAGGCCTATGGCTACCGCCGGATGCAGGCAGCGCTGCGGCACCGCGGCTTTGTCGTCAATCATAAGAAAATCCGGCGCCTGATGCGCGAGCACGGTCTTCAGCCGCGTCGGCGCCGGCGCTATGTCGCCACCACCGATGGCGATCACGAACTGCCGATCTTCCCGAACCTGGCGAAGAACATGGCCCCGGACGGACCGAACCAGCTCTGGGTGGCCGACATTACCTATGTCGCGATCACCTCGGGCTTCGTCTACGTTGCCGTCATCCTCGACGCCTGGTCGCGCAAGGTCGTCGGTTATGCCATCGGCCGCTCGATCGACGTCAGGCTGACGCTGGCCGCTCTGCGCTCGGCCATCGAACGGCGAAAACCGCCGCCGGGCTGCGTACATCACGGCGATCGCGGATCGCAATATGCGGCGGGGCGCTATCGGCAAGCACTTGCCGAACACGGTCTCGTCGGATCGATGGGGCGCCGCGGCAATCCGTACGATAACGCCAAGGCCGAGAGCTTCATGAAAACGCACAAGGTCGAGACCGTCTATCCGATGGCCTACGAGACCTTCGAGGACGTCGCTGCCGACCTTCCGCGCTTCATCGATCAGGTCTACAACGCCAGCCGACTGCATTCCGCGCTCGGCTATCTCAGCCCGCAGCAGTTCGAGGATCAACACGCTCGGCTCACGGTCAAATCCGCAGCTTGATCCTGTCTACCCGCAGGGGCGCACTCCATTTATTCGCTCCAATCTAGTAGTCCATCGTTCCTGAACCACAAGGTAAGCTTCGGCAAATAGGATGGCGTGCCAATTGCCTCGAGCGCGCGAGAGCGGATTGGACCCGACCCGGGGTCTCCATACAGGCAGTGTTCCCGTGAACAGCCGCACCAATATGCGGGACACACGGAATCACCTGGACCCGCGCGCAATCAACCAAGCCTCCGGTGAGATCCTTACCGGAGGCGTACAATCAACCGAACAAAACCCATTGCATCCGGATGGCGGATCGGCTCCCCTCGTGTCGCGCACCAGCGCAGCCAAGCCCTCGGCGCCTTTGCGGAAGTCGACCGGTGTCGTCGCCATCATGACGCGGACTGCGCCAGTGGGACAGATCACGGGCCCCATGACGGCCTGACCGCCGTTCGCTAGGTGTCTAAAACTCCCGTCGATGCCTGCCTGAACGCAGGCCTTCGCCTCGACCTTCACCTCGCGATGCGCCCTGGCGTTACGCTATGTGACAAGCACAGCGCCGACGCCCGACGCTTCACCCGCCCGAAGGGGCATCCAAACCGCCAGAAACGAACTCACAGCTGGATAAAACTTGGGGGCAACGTCACCACGTTCGCTGAATCGGCTTGAGCCGATCGGCGGCGCTATCTTTTTGTCGGCGATGTCTTCAGTGCTTCCACCCTGCTTGCCGCCGTCTAGGTAGCCCCAGTGCGCGGACTTCGTCCGCGGCAACAGCCCGGTGAAGTGCAGTGCCCAGTTTCAACCTAAATGGCGTGTATTTTGGCGCGCGCTCCGAAGATCGAACGTGTGCCCTCTGGTTCGGGTACCAACGCCCGCCGCCGTAGCATTCGAAGCTCAGCCGAATGTTATGCGCGACATGCTGCGCTTGCTTCAACGCAAAGTCTCCTCGATCGGGAGCCATTAACCAAGACCTCGAGGATGAATTGCCTACAGGGTCATTTTAAGCCCAGTACTAGGCTCTGACTCGGGCATGCCGCCCGTTTCGGACGGCTGCCAGCCCGCCGGCAAGCGGACTGACAGCCTAACCACTCTGTATCGAATCAGGATACATCATGGCTGAGAGCCCTTATAGCGGTGCCCCGGGCGCTGCGAAATCTCCGTTGGCTGGCGGTTATCCCGGCTATCCCAAGCATACCAGATCCGGACTGCCGCCTGTCGTGCCAGGCGGCTTCGAGCATCATCGTCAGCTCGAAAGCGTTTGTCCTTCGGTTTTCGTCCCAAGGATCGTCCTCGGTCCCCCGGGGCAGATCGCAGACATGCTGGCGGCGAAGTCGCTTCAGGGCCCCGGTGCATACATGATGCTGCGACCGGCAGCGCCGATGGAGCGCCCGGAAGTCCGGATCGGTGAATCCAATCACCTCGCCGCGCGCGTGAGTGGCACGCAGGACGAGTGGCTCCATGCCGGCTACTCGCTGATCATCCTGCTGACCTGCGATCATCCAAACTTCAGGAAGCAGGAAGCCGAGATCGTCGAGCACAGGCTGACCTCCATGGTCGAGAGCACGAGCGCAGTCAGAGTCATCCGCGATAGGGCGCCCAAGGTCCGTCAGGTCCCGGCCGACCACCAGCAGGCCATCGATGGCATGCTCGCGATCCTGGAACAGGAGCTCGTCAGGCGCGGTATCACCATTCTGACACGGCGTGTGAAGTGGCAGGCTCCCCAGGCACCTTCAGTGTCGAGCAACGGCCCGTCCGCCACGGTCCCAGTGGCGAGCCCGCGCCGCCACCTCGCTGACGTTCTTGGTTACTCGCCGAGCTCGGTCATGCCGCGCCCGGCACAGTCGGTTGTGGTGCCGAGCGCGGCGCCGAAGTTGGCTCGCCGCTCCAAGCCGTGGCAGGCCGAGACCTACGCGCTGCACTATGACGGCCTCGACGGTCGCATGATCAAGCACGATCCCAAGCGCTTCGAGATCTGCACCGGCACGCAGATCAGCTCGGTCGAGGTCAACTCGTTCAACGCGACGCACCGTGAAGTACGCCGCAAGCTCATTGCGCGCGGCTTCATCGGGCCTGACCCGGACCGCATCGCTGGGCTGGTCGTCAAGCGCGCGATCGTTGTCGATAGCGGCGCCAAGGCGGCCGCGATCGCTTCGGGCTCGACCAAGACCTCGACCCATGTGTGGCGCCCGGCGCGCTAGGCACGTCAGAGCCCATTCTTTCCCATTCCATTCAATCCGAACGTGCCGCGGCCCCGAGCCCAGCACGATGGAGATCTCATGCCCGATCATTCTGACTACCTGGCGCCTGCCTGCATCACCAATCCGCCGAACTTCTGGTGGCGGCTGCTCGGTCCCGAAGATTGGAGCGAGTTCAGCCTCGAGGGGCTGTATGATCGCGTCCTCAATCCGCTCGAATTCATCAATGAGCCGCGTTGGGTTGAGGCTCGCCGTGGGGATGCGTCCGCTGCGGTAGCGCTTGCTCTGAAATACGACCGCGCCGGCGTGCCGGAAGCTCTGATCGATGCGATGATGTCAGCTATCATCGTCGCCAGCCTCATGGGCAACCGGGCAGCGCGGCTCGTCCTGATCCGGGCTCTCGCGCGCCGGCGACGCGCCGATCCGAGCTGCGATCACGCTTTGCATGCCTGGAGTGAACTCGACCATGAGCTCGTGATGGACGGGCGTGCGCGCAAGGCGGCGCGGGCCGCTCCTCATGTCTACAGCCCCTCGGTCGCGGATCACCGCGACGCCACCTCGTGAGGCAGGAGGCTGCATCATGAGTGACTTGGACGATTTTAAAGCGCAGATTGAGGTCGGATTGACGCGCACCGCTGCCGAAGCGGACACGGATGACCCCTATGTGAAGCTGCCACGGCTGCTTCGCCTGGCCTTCAGCACGATCAGGTTCGGACGATCGATCCGGGAGCGGATCGCCGGGGAGATCCGCGAAGCCGCACCTGAATTGGCACCGCAGCTTGCAGCCTGGCTTTCCACAAATAGTGACAGGGCCTGCGCCAACCTTGTGAAGAAGCTCGACGCCCTCAGCGTCAAGGAAGACGAGCCCTTGCTCAGGGCGCTGGCAAACTGCGTTTTGATGATCGGCGTCACACCGTTCGACAAACATCGGGACCAGCAGTCGCGCGTAGCCCTGGCGTTCAAGCTTGCCGTCGATAGCCTCCAGACGGACGTGCCGCTTAACATCCGTGCACAGGCCGCGCGACTGGCAATCGGCTGGGCGATCATCGCCGGCGGCGCCTTCACCACAGCGAGATCGAGCCGCGCAATCGACCTGGTGCTCGCCATGGCAAACGCGGCGGTCGACGCTGTTGTCGATGATGCTCGTGCAGAGGCATTTGGAGAGGCTCAGGCCGATCAGGAAGCGGCCGTCTCCGAGGCGAAAGATAGTCTTACCGGCAACGCGGCGTTTGCGGGCGCTGCCTCGTTGACGCCCGTCCCATTGGGCCATGTCCTGGTCTGCGGTGCACTTGCCAAAGCCAGCACCAGCAAGACGCGGGACATTATGAAAGGTCACGAACACATCATCGGGAAGCCCGTTCCGCTGGTCCCGACCCCGGATCTGACTGTCGTCCGCGATGAGCTCGTGTTCGAGTTCCCCTACGCTGCCTCTTTGATTGATCGCGTTCTGGCTGACTTGATCGGGCGCGAGTTCGTCCAGCTGCGCCCCTTCGTGCTCGTCGGAGAGCCCGGTTCGGGCAAATCGCGGTTCGTCAGGCGTCTAGGCGAGACAATGGGCGTGATGGTCTGGCGCACGAGCGCTGCGGCTGCCGATGGTGCAGCCTTCGGAGGTACGGAGCGCCGCTGGCATAGTAGTGAGCCGGCTCACCCCTTCCTCGCGATCTCTCGGGCTCAGCATGCGAATCCCATCGCAATGATCGACGAGCTCGAAAAGGCTGCCACTAGAACCGACAATGGACGCCTGTGGGATGTGCTGCTGACATTTCTCGAAACCGAAACGGCCGGCCGCTTCCTCGACCCGGCCTTACAGATCGAATGCGATCTCAGCCACGTCAGCATCGTCGCCACTGCCAACAGCGTGGCGCCGCTGCCATCGCCGCTTCGCGACCGAATGCGGGTCCTGCAATTCCCAACGCCGCAGGCAATCCATCTGGACGCGCTGCTTGCACCGATCATGGCGGAGCTCATGATCGAGCGCCGCCGAGATCCAAACTGGATTCAACCGCTGAGCTACGACGAGCGCGATGCGCTCTCAGCGCATTGGAAAGGTGGCTCGGTCAGGCAGCTGCGCCGTCTAATCGAGACAGTTCTGGCCGCAAGAGAAGCCATCGCAGTCCGTCACTGACGACGGAGCCGAGGTCACTGATTGACGATGCGGTTGATTTGGTCAGTCGAGGAGCTCGCCTATGCTTTTCGACTGACCCGCGGCGGAAAATACATGGAAACTAGGCGCGCGGCGGCGACGGGAATGCGGGAGTATTTCCAACCATGACGATCAAGCCCGAAACCTTTATCGAACTGATAGTCCTCCCCACGTCTGCCCCCGAAGACTGCGTCGCATGACAGACGTGATCACCACAGGCTCCGCCGGATTCAGGCTCGGCCGAGATGCAGCCCGATCCCGGTGCCAATCGTCGATCGTATCTCTGCCGGCTTAAGAGTGGTCTGCCCCCTGAGCATAACGCTCATAGAGAATGAGCCAAATACGAGCAGAAGCTGTCAACGGTCGGATACTCGTCGACGACGCCGGGGTCGAGTTCGATCCCAAGTTTCTCCTCGACCGCCAGGATGAGGTGAACCGCCATCGCGGAATCCAGCCCCAGGCCGGTGAACGCCGCCGATGTTGCAATGCCGTCCGCGTCGATGCCGAGGATCGCGGACAGTTCCTTCACGCAGAACGCCAGAATTTCGTCGTAGGTGGGCATTGGTGGTCCGGGTTAACGGCGATCAGGAAACGGAAAGAGGCGATTCGAGGAGTTCGAGCGCCTCGTCGAGCCAGAGCTGGCGCGCACGGAAGCGCTGGACTTTGCCGCTTGTCGTTTTCGGCAAGGTGCCCGGCTTGATCAGCGCGATCCTCGTGATCGAGACCTCGTGGCTCTCGATTACGGCGGCGCGGATTGCGACCTCTATCGCGTGCCGGTCCAGCGCGCGCCGCTGCGTGCGTTCGACCTCCTGGACCAGCACGACCCTCTCGCCCCCCGCTCCGTCGGCGACAGTGAAGACCGCTCCGTGATCACGTCGCAAGGCGGGGTGTGCATCGGTCGCTGTCGCCTCGATATCCTGAGGATAATGGTTAACTCCCCGGATGATCAGCACGTCCTTCAGCCGGCCGACAACGAAAAGTTGCCGCTCGCCATCCAGATAGCCGAGGTCTCCGGTTCGCAGCCAGCTTTCCGCGGCTCCGGTCTCTCCCGCGATCGACGCACGGAAAACTTGCTCGCTATCCGCCGACCGGCCCCAGTATCCCTCCGCGACACTGGCTCCGCGGACCCAGATTTCGCCGGCCTTCGTCGACGGCAGGCGACGCCTCGTATCGGGATCGACGATCGCGATCTCGAGGCCGTCGAGCGCGGGGCCGCAGCAGACCATCTGTGCCGCGTCCTCTTCCGACGAGGGCGGAGCGATCTCGCGTGCCCGCAAGGCATCGGCGCTCATGCTGCGCAGCGCGGCCCCCTCACCTGCCGCGGACGAACTGACCATGAGGGTTGCCTCGGCCAGGCCATAAGCCGGGTGCATGCTCTCAGTCCGAAAGCCATAGGGTTGGAAGCACGCCGCGAAGCGCTTCAAGGTGGCGGCGCGCAGCGGTTCAGCAGCATTGATCGCCAGGCGCCAGCAACGCAGATCGATGCCCTCCATATGCTCCGGACGGAACCGGTCCACGCAGAGGTCGTAAGCGAAGTTCGGCGCCGTCGCCGCCTCCGCCCGGAAACGGGAAATGCTGCGCAGCCAGCCGAGCGGCCTGTGCATGAAGCCAGACGGCGACATCAGCACGCTGGTCGCGCCGCTGTAGAGCGGCAGCAGCAGGTTCAGGATCAGCCCCATGTCGTGGTAGAGCGGCACCCAACTGACATGGCAGGTGTCGGCGCTGGTACCGAGCCGTTGCTGCATCATGGCGAGGTTGGCGAGGAGATTGCCATGCGTCACCATCACGCCGTGGGGCGAACGTGTCGACCCTGACGTGTATTGGAGAAAGGCGAGCGTATCGGGCCCCGTCGGATCTCGCGGCAGCGGGTCGACGCCCGCGCCACCGAGGGCGACCGGAACATGCGCGATTCCCAGTTCGGCAAAACGCGCCAACAGACCCGGTTGCAGACCGCCCCATCCGCCCACCGGCGTCAGGACGAGACGGGGCGAGCAGTCGGCGATGATGGCCGTGCTCGCATCGGCTCGCGCCGCCCTGCGGGGCGGCATCAGCGGAACGGCAACAATACCGGCGATTAGGCACGCGAAATACGCGACGACGAATTCGAGCCCCGTCGGAAAAAGCAGCAGGGCGCGCTCTCCGGGCAAGGCCCGCTGCGCCAATCGGCCGGCCAGCGCGGCCGCCTCGCGATGGAGAGCTTCGAATGTCAGTTCCGGCGCAACGCCGTGAGCGTCCGACGCCAGCACGATAGCTGGTTGCTGCGCTCGCGTGGCGGCGTGGTGAGCCAGCATCTCCGGTAGTGAACAATACTGTTTCATGCCGCGCGAGCTCGTCAACTCCATCTGCCACCGGCAGAGCCTTCAGAGGTCTCGGCAAATATCCCGGGACTGTCAATTCCGTGCCGCTTCTCACACATGGCCTTCCGTTTGGACAAGACTTGCAAGCGCGGCGCGAACAAGGCAGCTGTCGTGCGCGGCGTCTGGCTCAGTCTGGAACCGCACGGTTACGGCCTTAGCGGAGCGGGTGAAAAGCGTGACGGCCCCCTCGACATCGATTGCCTTCAGGGAGCGGGATCTTCTGCCCCTCATGGAAGTGCAGACGCCTGGCCGGCGCAACGACGACGGAACTGTCGGCTATTCGCTGTTCCCGCCCTTCCGCAGCATGATGTACGGTCCCTTTCTGCGGCTGCCGCGGGGACGCTACTGCCTGACGTTCATGGTGCAGCCCGGCCGGGCATTGCTCGGGCGACATCCGGTTCTGGGTGTCGAAGTGATCGCCCAGAACCGCATCTTGCAGGCCTGGAGCGACTTCACGCCTGCTGAACTGCGAGCCGGCGAACAGCGCATGTTGTTCGAGGTCCCCGAAGCGATCAGCATCGAATCGGGTAATGACGCACCGTTCGAGTTTCGCTTCACCGCGTTCGGAACCTGTCCATTCCGTGTGACGAAGCTCTCCCTGGCTGAAACCGGCGCGGACGAGCCGCCTTGTCCCGGCGAGATGAGTTGGCGCCTGCTCGGCCGCTGCCGGCTATTCCCCTTGCCGGGCAGTCTGGCGATCTCGCCCCTTTCGATCGGAAGGCTGACATTCGGGCCGCCCTGGACGCAGTTCTGTCTGCCGGCCGGCCGCTTCAACCTCGACCTCGATTTCAGAGTGGCGAGGTTGAAGCGCCCTGCGAGTCCGGCCCTTGAGCTACGGCTCACCGACCATGAGAAAAGGATCATCGTCGAGAAGCGATTCCTCGGCCGCGACCTCGAAAGTGGCAAACAGTCCATCCCGTTCGCTATCCCCCCCGATCTGGGCTACGAAGCCGGAATGCCGTCCCGCCTGCGCATCGAAATGCGCCAGTTCGGCACTGCGCGGCTGGCGCTCGACGATCTGCGCGTCGTCCGGGTCCCGGGTTCGGCCGTCCAGGGCGTTTCTCTCCCTGCACGGCAGGTGGTCGCGCCTGCTTCGGCGCGCAAGAACCTCCTCATTCTCGGCAACTGTCAGGCGCAGATCCTGGCCCGTTGCCTCGGGACGCATCGCGGCTTTTCCAAGCGGTTCCGGATCCGCCATCATGGGCTCGAGCTGCCGCCAAATCTTCTGGAGCAGAGCCGGCGCGACCTCGAATCCACTGATGTTCTCCTGATCCAGGACATCAAGGAATGGGAGCAATATCCGCTTCGCGACTATGTGCCGCCTCAGGCTCAAATCCTGCGCTATCCCTGCGTGCGTTTCGCCTCGCTCTGGCCTTTCGACGCATTCAACGGCCCCGACGACAGACTGGCGGCCGCCAAGGACTATCCGAATTTCGAGTTCACCTATTTCGACGGCTTGTTGGCGAGGCTACGACGGGACATTCCCGATCACGAAGAGCGATTTCGCGTCTATCGCACGCTCGCGATCAGCGGGATCATCGATCCGACTCGGCTGCATGGGTTCGAAGAAAGGCGCCTGCTCGCCATGGACAAGAGATTCGACATCGGCTTAGGCGCCTTCGTCCTCGAGAACTTCCGCAAACGCCGGCTCTTTCACACGACCGCCCACCCCAACGGCAGGCTTTTGAACATGCTTCTGGCTTATCTGGAGCGTGAACTCGGGACGCGCTGCACCTATTGGTCGACGCTGCGCCTCGACACGCTGCGGGACCTGCAGGTCCCCGTTCATCCGATCGTCGCGGAGAAGCTGGCCGTGACCTGGGCCGATGCCTCGACCCGCTACCGCTATCGCGGCAGGACGGTCACCTGGGACGAGTACTTCCGGAAATACATCGCCTATTACGGTTAGCTCGCCAGCGACCTCAGCCGCAGTTCGGAGCCGCCGGGCGCACGCCCCACCCGCAGGTGCTCACCGTTCCTCTGGCGTCGGCGGGTTCCCGGCCTCGACTCGACCCAGAATCCGACGCTGACGCCGGAGAAAGAACGGAGCGTAGAGGCTGTGAAACAGTCCGAAGAGCGCGATCAGTTTCGTTGGCGCAAGCACAAAGCGACCGGCCTCCGCCTGCCTGATCATCGACTCTGCTACTTGGTCGGCGGAAAGTATGCCACCGCCCTGCGCGATCAGCCGTGTCGCCACCGGACGACTGCGATTCTCGTATGCGAGCTGCGGGGTATCGGTGTCGGGTGGAAAGGCGACACTCATCGCGATACCGAAAGGAGCCAGTTCGCTGAAGAGCGTCTCTGCCAGAGCCCGGACCGCGAATTTGCTCGGACCATAGCCCGAATAGCCGGCGATGCCGGTGAAGGCTGCAGCGCTCGCGATCAAGGTGAGCCGCCCGCCCCCGGCCGTCCTCATGATCGGCGCGACGGCGCGCAGGAGATGCAGCGTTCCGAAGTAGTTCGTTTCCATCTGCGCGCGGTGCGCCGCGAGGTCCAGGTCGAGGAACAGGCCGGGCTCGACGATGCCGGCAGAGGTGATCAGCCAGTCGATCCGGCCGTGACGCTCATGGATTGCGGCGACTAGCGCCGCGCAGGCGTCCGCGTCCGCCACGTCCAGCGAGTGGATTTCAGCCAGGGGGAACGATCCATCGTCCAGGCTCCTTTGCGCCGACCGAAGCTTGGTTTCGTCGCGAGCCAGCAGAACGAGCTGGTATCCGCGTTGGCGCAATCGCCGGGCACATGCCAAGCCGATCCCGCTTGATCCGCCGGAGATCACGGCCACCGGCCGCTGCGTCTGCTGCACCGCCACTCCCGTCCTCGGTCGACCGCCTAACCATCGAGCGGCGCGATTGAATCGTCGAGGTAGTACCAGCGATTGAGGTGCTTGAGAATGATCGGCTCGATTGCCGCATTGAGCAACGAAACATCGTCAAACAGATTATGTTCGCCCGCGGGCAGAATGAAAGGCTCGCCGAAATGGAGCCGAAACCGGACCCCGGGAAGACGTTCGCAATGGATGACGACGAGCTGGGCGCCAGTATGGCGCGCAAGGCGCGCAGCGATCGCCAGATTGCCCTCGCCGTGCGGCGGGCGCCCGAACAGTGGGGCCATCGTCCGCCCGCCGCGCGCCTCGTCGGCGAAGATCGCAACCACACCATTCTGCTTCAGGATGGCGAGGCTATCGCGGATGCCGCGTCGGTCCGGTGAGAGCAATTTCGTGTCAAACTGGCGTCGGACGGTCTCAGCGATCTCGCGCTGGACGATATCCTCCGGCGGTTCATAGAAGCTCGCGACCGGGATTCCGAGCGACCGCATCACTGGGCTGAAGACTTCCCAGTTTCCCGTGTGCAGGGCGAGCGCCAATGTCGGGACTTGTCCGACACGCTCAACCGCCCGTTCGACCCCACTCAATTCCACTCGACCTTCCGGAACGAGCCGTGGAAGGACCGCAAACTCGGCCATCATTCTCCCGACGTTGTCGAGGAAGCTAGAGAGGGTGCGATCGATCTCGCGATCGGAGATGCCGGGAACATGCTGCAGCAAGTTCCGGCAAGCGTTCGCGCGGATCTCGGGCCGGTTAAGTCGGACATTGGCTCGTACGACCAAGCTGCCAGTAAGGGACACCCAAGCCACCGGCAGATGACGGAACAGCCGATAGAGAATGCGATGCAAGTTGCTCGCCCTGTTTGTCAGCGTTGACGCGTGGCTGATCGACGCCTCGGCACGATCGTCGCCGGCAGGCCACCGCTAGGCCGTAGCGTTAGCCGACAAATCGGCTCGACGCGATAATCCGGACGCGGAACGACCTCGAATCGCTGCGCCAAAACCGCGAGACAGAGGATGGCCTCGTCGAGGCCGAAATTCAGTCCGGCGCAAATCCGCGGACCGACAGAAAACGGGATATAGGCGAAAGGATTGATCCGCGTGCCATCGAGGAAGCGCTCTGGCAGGAAATGGTTGGGCCGGTCCCAAAGGTCCGTCGCGCGATGCAGGAGCCACGGCGCGATCATTATCAGCGCCGATTTCTCCACCTCAATGTTACCGATCCTGTCGGCTGCGCGCGCCTGGCGCGGAAGGAGCGGGACCGGGGGATAGAGGCGCAACGTTTCCTGGATCACGGCCTTGCACCAGCGCAGTCGCGAAACATCGTCGAGAACCGGGCTCCGGTCACCGCACACCGCCTCGATCTCGTCATGGACAGCCTGGCGTACCCAGGGAGCGTTCGCAAGGAGATACCAAGCCCAGGTCAACGTCACCGCAGTCGTCTCATGCCCGGCCATGAAAATGGTAGCGGCTTCGTTGCGTAGCGCGCCGACATCGAGTTCAGCGCCTTCCGAACGCTGGTTGCGGCGGATCAGCAGATCGACCATCGATCCGGCATCTCCTCCACCGGCCAGATGCGCTTCGATCACGTCCTCGATAACCTTGTGGACCATCTCGACGGCGCGCCGGCGCGCCGCCCCCCCGAACGCCGGCCAGCCCTCGTCCGCGCCGAGGAAATAGCCGAGATTGAAGGAATCGGTCGCGCGCTGATAGGCGCTGAAGCCGTTGACGACGCGCTCCGCCGCCTCGCGCCCGAGCTTATTGCCGAAGACGGCGCGAGAAATGATCGCGGCCGTTAGCTGCGCCATGTCCGTCGTTAGCTCGACCTCGGTGCCCTCCGGCAGTTGCGCCCATTCCTCCGCCAGAGCAAGCGCAGCGGCCTCCATCGTCCGCCCGAACTCGGGCAGCCGTCGCTTGTGGACGATATCGGCGACGAGCGGTCGTCTGCGCTTCCAGATCTCGCCGTCGCTGATAAACAGGCCATCGCCCAGCAGAGCTTCGAGCGCCCGGCGCATCTGCGGACTCTTGCGTTCGTAGTTCTGATGCCGCGTAACGAGCACGTGCTTGACGAGCTCGGGTGTGTTCACAAAAACAATTTGGCGGCGCAGGACGCGGAAGCTCTCGACACCACTGCGATAGTGATCCTCCAGCCAGTTGCCGATCAGGTTATGGCGGGCGCCCAGAACGATCTGGAGGATATTCTGCTCCCTCTCCCGCGGGCGCGGATGCGCAGGAATAAAGCACTGTCCCTCACGTCGCTCGACGATCTCGGCAGAGCGGTAGACGACCTGCTCGGCGAGGCGTGCCCAGAAGCCGGGCCTGCTCGGATTCGGGCTGCTTGGCATAGCTGAGGTCAGGAACTCCATTTTCGTCGGGCAGAAAGTCTGTTTAGCGGCTTCACTATTTGCTGCCATCCCCAGCGTCGCCGCCTCGGCGACTTGCTGGGAAGAATCGTTGGGTCTCCTCGTCGAAAGCCCAGATCATCGACGAGGCCTACGCCCTATCTCGCGATAGTGCCAACCGCCTCGCGCAGCCTACGAGGTCAGGCCGAAGTTGCCCGCTCGCGCCAATGATCGAGCGTTCTGGCTAGCGTCGATTCCAGCGGCGTCGACGCCCGCCATCCGAGCTCCGTTTCAGCACGCATGGGATCGCCCACCATTCGAGGCAGATCCGAAGGCCGCATCCTGCTCGGGTCCTGCTGGACCGCAATGCGAGCAGAGGACATGGACAACAGAAGCTCGAGCACGGACCTAATGCGCACGCCGCGGCCCGTGCACAGATTGTAGGCTCGTCCCCATTGCAGGCGCCCGTTCGATGCCGCTAAGGCGACCAGAGCATAGCCATCGGCAACATCACCGACATCGGCGATGTCTCGCTCGGCCTCAAGATTCCCGACCTTGACGACCGCTTCGCGCTCACGGCGCTCGATGGCCGCGATCTGTGCGGCAAAGGCCGGGATCGCGTAGTCTTGGCTCTGGCCAGGGCCGGTGTGGTTGAAGGGGCGCAGACGAATGACCTTGAGCCCGCGCTTGGCGAGCACTGCGAGTCCAAGATCAGCTGCGGCCTTGGTCGCCCCATAGTCGTCGCCCGGCGCGAAGGCCGTCTCCTCGTCGATGCGTTCGACGCGGTTGGCGGAATCGCCATAGGCCACACCGGAGCCTCCGTTGAGAAGGATCGTGTCCGGCTTCGTTGCCAGAATGGCGCGGCCGAGGGCGAGCGTGCCAAGCGTGTTGACCTGCCATGCAAGCTCCGGCTGGGCATTGGCCGCGGGCGGCGCTGCAATGCCGGCCAGATGCAGGACGTGGGTCGGCTGGACCATCTCAATCGCCACCCGTGCTGCGCCCCCGTCGGCGACGTCGAAAGCGATGGTCTCATCGAAACCGCGAAGCGGCTCGCCTTCGCGCGTCGCGGCCACAAGGACGACATCTCGCATCCTGTCGCGGAGAGCTTGTGCCGCATAGGCCGCAACGAAGCCCGATGCCCCCGTCATGAGAATGCGCATGAATTCGCTCAGCTGTGGCGTTTGAGATCGGCCTCGACCATCTCGGCGGCGAGTTGCTCGAGCGTCGTCTCAGCGGCCCAGCCAAGCTTGTCCCGAGCCTTAGAGGCGTCTCCGAGCAAGACATCGACCTCCGCCGGACGCATGAAGCGGGGATCAACGGTCACGTGATCCTCGTAGTTCAGGCCGACATGGCCGAAAGCCAGTCGGCAGAACTCCCGCACCGTTTCCGTGCGGCCGGTAGCGACGACATAGTCGTCCGGCTTGTCCTGCTGGAGCATCAACCACATCGCCTTGACGTAGTCGCGCGCGTGTCCCCAGTCGCGCTTCGCGTCCAGGTTTCCGAGCGCCAGTGCATTGGCTTTGCCGAGCTTGATCCGGGCAACACCGTCCGTGATCTTGCGCGTGACGAACTCGATCCCGCGCAGCGGGCTTTCATGGTTGAATAGGATGCCAGAGGAGGCGTGCAGGCCGAAGCTCTCGCGATAGTTCACCGTCATCCAATGTCCATAGAGCTTAGCGACGGCGTAGGGCGACCGAGGATAGAAAGGCGTCTTCTCCGACTGCAATGGCTCTTGGATGAGGCCATACATTTCGGAGGACGAGGCTTGGTAGAAGCGCGCTGCAGGCGTAACCGTGCGCACGGCCTCGAGGATGTTGGAAACGCCGATGGCTGTCACCTGACCGGTAAGCAGCGGCTGCTGCCAAGATGACTTCACAAAAGACTGTGCGCCAAGGTTGTAGATTTCGTCGGGCTGGACCTCTTGCAGGACGCGGATAAGGCTCATGATATCGGTCAGGTTGCCGTCATGCAGTGTCACTTGGTCGGCGATGCCGAGCCACTTCAGACGTGCGTCGATGACGTCGGCCGAAGCGGAGCGACGCAGCAGGCCGTGGACCTCATAGCCCTTAATCAGAAGAAGCTCTGAGAGATATGCGCCATCCTGTCCCGAAACTCCGGTGATGAGCGCCTTCTTTGTAGACATCGACAATCCCCTATGGCGCCGCCGTTGCGGCATCCGAGCCAGTTATCACGAAAACTAGCGGTCGCACTGTGGACGAAACCACCTGCGGCAGCTTGTGCAGCCCACCCTGACCCAGATCAACCTTCGAACTGCGAGCTGGTAGGCGAAATTTCATACAGATCTTTGAAAATATCTCTCTCGCACCCGAGTATAAAAAAGCCCAGCGGGCAACGAACACCCTCTGGCGAGCGACATCTTGTAACAGATATCGATACGAAGCCTGCTCGGGCACACCCACGAATCCACGTCCGTCAACATGTTTCATCAGTGAGAGGCACGGCGCCATACGGTCTCGCGCAAGCGAGTACGCCCTCGCCGGAGCATCACCGAAACGTGCCCGACCGCCCCTTCACGAGGATTGCCCAGCTCCCATCTGGAAGATCGTCCGCTCCAGAATGCGCAACCGTGCTGAGACATCGTCCGTCCGAACATATGTGAGGGCAACCAAACCGCAATACAGCTTTCGGCTGTCACCAGGCATGTCGCTATAGCGCCCCATCGTCACGATACGGAAATCGACAACACCGTCCTCATCGACATCGCATTCGAAAGCAATAGGTTGGTGTCCCCGAACGAAAAACCTGCACGGATCATTCGAAGTCGCCTTGGCCGTCCGTATCGCGATCTCGTTAGAGCCGATGTTTCCTGGAAGCGTCAGCGTCAAGTATACTGTTACCTTCTTGATGCCGGGCGCTGCTCGGAAACATACGCGCGCTGCGCTCTTCTTCGCCCACGCACCGAAGGCTTCGCCATTGTTCCAGTCTCCCACGAGGCAGGAGATGATCGCTCGCGCGCGCAAATCTTCCTTGCGTCGCAGATTGAGCGACGCAGTTCCGACCTGATAATCCTGCCCCTCCACCAGTTCAGGCGGATTTCGCTTGCTTTCCAAAGATAGCGTCTCGGGAGACCAACGCTTCTGAAGCGCATCCCGGAAAACACGAGAGACATCGCTCCACCGGCGCGGCTTGAAATTCTCCTTCAGGCACCGTTCGTCAGACGCCCGCAGGTTCTCGTCATCGATATACTGCTCGATGAGCGTTTGTGCGGCCTTAGCGTTATAGGGGTCGAAATACTTAACCAGATCCCCGCCCACTTCCGGGATGGAACTCGAGCTCGAAGCCAAACACAGCTTACCCTGCACGAGGCTTTCGCCGACCGGCAGGCCCCATCCCTCTTCGAAGGACGGGAACACAGTAAACATCGCGCTTCGATACAGCGTCACCAGTTGCGGGTCCGACAGATCGTTGAGGATCACGATCCTCTTCGAAACGAAGTCCGTGACTTCGAGCTGCTCCATGAAGTCCGAAACGCGCCAGCCAGCTCGGCCTACCAGCACCAGCTTCGGTGTCGCCTCTCCGCGCGCGCGCTCCAGATTGCGCCAGACATTGAACAGCAGGACATGATTCTTGCGGACTTCGATGGTCCCGACACACAGAACATAGGGTTGGTCGAGTTCGTTCTCCGCCAGCCATTCCTGCCCGTCGACATCCTCCTCCACCGCCTTCATCTCATGAGCCAGAGGGACGGCGCTGACCGGTATGTCGAGTCCGAGAGGGCGGAGTTTGCTCTCCACTTCTCGCTTGACGTGCTCGGAAATGGTCAGAATCTGGTCGACGGCATAGGCGATCGTATAGAAGATCGTCGTGAACTGATTCACGAGCTTCTTCTCACAGAATTCCGAATGAGTGATCGGAATCAGATCGTAGATGTAGGCGACGATCTTCCAGCCCTTGCTGCGCAGCTCGACCATTTTCTGGGGAATGACCGGGAACACCCAGAACGCTCCGAGCAGCACATAAACGCGCGGCTTGGAGGAGTCGAACACGGCCGCGCCAAGGTGCATCTTGTCTGTGAATTCGACGAGATCGGCGACCGTGCGGTCGGAGCTGTCGATCAGTTCGATGAACTCCGACACCGAATCCGACGGCAGCGCGTAGAGCGTGCCATCGGGATCCATCTGCACGAAGCCGCAGTCGGGCCAGTCGCGCAGGAAATTACGGATCAGTTCAACCTGGACCCGCTGGATGCCCGAGACTCTCGGATGGTGGCGGAAATAGAAGATGAGATCGGAAATATCGATCACAAACTGGGCCGTCTCGGCCGCCGTCCTGTTGACAATGAGCTCGGCGCGCTTCTTATCGCCGAGCTGCGTCAACTCCCGGAAAGCCTCGATCCCGTCGGGGTTGAGCTCCAGCGCTTTCCGATAAGATGCCAGCGCGTTCGCCCTTTGGCCCTGCATCTTGAACAGATGGCCGAGCTGCAGATGCACGTCGGAATCCGTCGTGTTCAACCCGATCGCATGTTGATAGGCCTCGAAAGCAACGGCGAACTGCCGCGCCTCCTTGGCGCAGTTGCCCTTCTGGACCCATATGCCGAAATCATTGGGACGGGCGCGCAGATGCGCGCTGTAATGATCGACCGCAGCACTCCAATCCCTGGCGTCGCGCGCCTTATCCCCGAGGGCAGTCAAATTTTCCCCACCGAGCTTCATAAGCCACTTCTCTCGCTGCATGCCACATTCCGCAACAATCTAGCCCCTTGTGTCCCGACACCTCAACTGCCCGCATCAAATATAATAGAGTAAAGTCACAAATACCGAATGGTCATATATATAATACCGAATGATCATATATATCGATGTTATCCTCCGCATAAGAAATTCGAATTATTTATCAACTTGATGATTAGACTGAAATAATTACAAATAGTAAGAAATTTATACTATGAATTATTTGATAATATCTCAATTAAATATATAAACGACAATAAGAAATGTAACTTAATATATTATCATAGATTATTCATAAATCCATTTGGAAACAGTTCATGCAAAACAAATCTTGCATCTTGTGATAGATGAATAGGATCAATCATAAATTGAGGATTAGGAAAATAATTACCATCACTCAGGCGAGGCAAGAGATCAATAACATATATTCCTCGCCGTGTAGCCTCTGATTTCATAATTCGATTAAATTCCAACATCGCACTTACCCTAGCAACGTGCGTTCCATAGATAGGAAACTCAGGGTCGGGCCAATCATCAGCAGAAGTAACAACACAAGGGAGATAGATTACCCTATTTGTTTCGGCTCTCTCAATCGAGTCGAGAAATTCTAGATACTCATATGCTACGTTCCCTGCGGCCTCAGCCACGGAAATGCCGCCCGTTTCGGCCTGGCGACACACATGATATCGACAGTCGATCTCGCCGAAGCAAAACGCGATTGTTGCAGTCCGCGGAACGTGCCGCTCCAGCAAGAATTCTATCTTCTCCCGCGCCCGCGTCTTAGTGCCATATCTGTTCAGGTTGAAGGCGAGCGCCGGCCCGATATGCATGCCGATAAAACCCGCCGAAAAACCTTCGTACTGAAGGGCTGCATTGTCCAGATTCTTTCCGCCCGTCGCGTCATCGCGGCCTGCTAAAAATCTGACATGGCTATCGCCAATTACGTATAGCTTGTTCGAAAAGCCTGAGGCAGACTCGACAGGCGTAGCTCTCGTTTCGATGGAATTGCCTGGAACACGCCGAACGTGTTCAACTCCGAAGCCGGCCATACTCAGGGCGCGCTGAACGACCGACGTGCCAAAAAACGAATTAAACCGATCGAGACCCGATATGTGACCATACTCTCGCAAAGAGCTTCGCATGAAAAACAACAAATCGACCAAACGATGAAGCGAGTTCCCTCCGACCAGCTCTTCAACAATGAACCGGTCGACTTTCCGGGCCGCCAGCCGTAGCAGCGCCGTCGGCTCACTAGCTGAAACGGCCAAGCGGTTATTTGCCCCGACCGTTCCTTCTTGGATCGCACACTCAAAAAACGCTGCCGATTGTATTGTAGTTGGGCGCCTTTTACGAAACTCCTCGCTCTTGAGCAGAGATTCGACAATTTGTTCAACAACTTGACCAACAGGCCTGCCCGGACGGAACAATCCGAGAAAATTCATGAGCCCAATAGGATCCGGACTTCGCCCGAGTACCGACCGATAGAGCGCTGCGATCAGCTCAGTCTCGAGATCCTGGTTCATTGCTCATCAATGGCAAAATAATAGATAAATTGGAACTCATTTGCCGCAACGGCAAGGCGCTTGAGGATGCGCGATATGACCTCATAGCTCCAGCTTTAGTGACCCCGATCGGACCTTGTTGTCGCGCCCTCGGAGTCTGAACGTGAGCCGACTATCGTCTGGAGCTTCAATTGTTAGGCCGCGCAGCGCAGACGGCGAATCAGCCAGTGGCACAACGGCTTCCGTAGCGCCAACCCCGGCGCCGAAAACCGGGCTTTCGCCCTGATAGTCTCCGGCACCTATTCTGATCTTGGAACCGGACTTAGCTGCACCGTCCGTTACCGCAAAAGCGGCGTGGCCCACCTTCGCACGATCCCAGTGTTCAACACGAGCATGGCTGATAGACACGATCGAGTTCGAACCCTCAACACGGACCGCATTTGCGCCAGCGTTTGTCAGGGCTGCTTGATCTATGTCGATTCGAGCGTTCGAGCCCTTTACAAATATCGGAATAGTCGGAGTCTCTTGGCGGGCAATTGTGGATTGAATAAGCGGATTTGACAACGTTGCTGTAAATCCATCTGTTTCCGGATCAACATAAAGACCATAAATCCCTATATCCGCCTCGAAATGGCCCTCCAATTTATATGTAGTGCCTGGAGGCAACCCTTTATCGCCCTGGAAATGGCCGATACGCAATCCGTATTTCCGATAGATGGAAAAATAGTTTCTGAACTTCGGATTATCACATCTCTTTAAGTACACACCCGTCGAACTATTCAACATATAGTCACGAACCCCCGGTGCTTGTGACCACCATGGCCAGAGATGCACATCACCAAACCTGATTGTGTCATAAGCGCAATCGACTTGGACTCCGACCGTCAGAGGCTGCCCCCTCACCCGACGCAAGTTGCTTTCACCAGCGTTAAACAGACGGATACCTTTAGTTGCGTTTGCAACGAACACATCAAAAAGGACGGACGCGTTAACGACCTCAAAGTCGAAGTCGCAATCGAGCGGAGAAAAAAGCGCTCGCCCCTTTGGCGATGGCTGCGAGCGAAACGTTCCGATGCCAGAGATCTCCGCTCCATAGATGAATGAGGTCGGGGGCTTAACGACGATGCCTTTGCCGTTATGGGCGATATGCAGCCAGGAACCCTTCCCTCTCGAACTCTGCGTTTCAGTCGTCGCATCTAAAGCTGGCGTTACACCCGTCCCGACGATTCTAATTGATTGCGTCACAAGAACAGGCTCATCGAGAACTAGTGTGCCCTCGGGTATGAGCAGAGGCCTGCCACTGCCAGCACACTCGTTGACCGCCCGTTGGAAGCCAGACGTGCTGCCATGTCGGCCGCTAAGATCAACGCCGAAATCTCGGAGATCAATCCCGTTCGGCAAGCCCCTTCTATCGCTTAGGAAATGGGATTGTGTAATGACAGTTGCGCCGGAAGCCGCCAAGGCGGTTCCGGCCCCAAACAGGAAGCTACGTCTATCCACTCCCAATCGGCCCTCCCAGAATGCGCGCTCGGGCGTTTCAAAGCTGCTTAGGACGACCTTCCAACCACCAGAAATTCCCCTCGCTCCGCGCTGTCACTCCAGTCGCGGCAGCAAAATCTTTGACGGCCCGCTGCACCGGCACGTCTACTCCCCATAGCCAATCGTCGCCGCATATCACGCCGCTCTCAGCCACCCTTGGCGACCAATTTGTGAGGTCCGCGTAAACTGAATCATAGTCGTGAGCACCATCAATATAGAGAACATCAATATTCTCAATCGGAAGCGTTAGAGCTTCCACCGAATTTTTACGAATCGGGAGAATTTTCGATTTATACTCCCAACAATTTGCAAGAAATGTTACGAATAGTTTGGGTAAGAGATCCGTGTATTGTTCTTGCTTGTAATGCTCCTCGCTCCCGATCCAGTGATCAATGGCGATGACACACCCACCACTCCGGCTAGCGAGAAAACGCGTCGACGATCCCAGCCAGCTACCGATCTCGACCACAACAATCGGATTGGCAACGGATGAGAGTATACGCCCTAGATTATGCTTGTTCCCGGGCAGGAAGAAACCCTGAGCGTCAAGCTCGACACCGGATGGATCGAATCCCTCAAACTCGTCCTCGACCCCCAACTGCTTTGCCAAGGCAGCCTTCTGACCGTCCCGCGCGTCGAGCAGCGCCTGCGGCACAATCGCAGCGGGAATTCTCTCAATTGCAAACTTGTACTCACCGAGGCGCGACTCCCTTGAAAGCGCTGTAGTGCGCTTGTCGTCTGCCCGAATCTTATGCTTGCTCTTGCCTATCCAGTAAGCCCTGTGAAGGTGGTGCAAGATCAGATTTGTCGCGATGAAGATCGGGGCAGAAAAAGAGGAAACCGGGCTGTTAGTCCCTGAGAGATAGGGCGTCATGTGAATTACCTTGCCGGTATTCCAGTCCACCGATCCCTTTCTCCAAACTCGCGGAATGCTCGGATGCGCCGTAAACGGCATAAAGGCGTGATAGAGATCCGGCGCATAGTCGACACGGTTGACGCCGAAGCAGGACGTCTTAGCATCGGCATCAGCTATTAAATCGCGTATAGATGCGAAATCGTCGCTAACGACCTCGTCGGCGTCGAGCTGGAAAACCCATTCCCCCTTGCACATCTCCTGCAGACGCTGCCGGCGAGCCTCCTGCTCCCACCCCTGGGAGTAAGCCGCCCCCTTCTGAGGCTTGACCACCACCCGCACCTTCTGTCCCAAGGATCGCAGGTAGTCGACCGTATCGTCGGTACTGCCGCCATCGATCACAACCAATTCGTCAACAAATTTCAAAATTGGAGGCACGGACAGTCGGACGTGAGCGCTTTCGTTGAGCGTCAACATACAGGCAGATAAAAGCAAGGCATCACCCAACAGCTGTGAATTGAATTTCGCACCCAAACATAACGTAAGGAGCGCTCTCGGATAAACTCGAAGGCGGCATTGAAATCGAGCTAGCGGCGATCTTAAACGAGCCGGAAAGGACGCTCGCGAGCTGGAAGTCGAGAGATTCTGGTCCGGCCTGCTTGAGCGTCAACACATGTCCCGCAGGGGTATCAGTGCCCCGATAGCGGCCCACCAACAAAATTGGCGGAGGTGTTCTAGATTTCTTGAAATGGCGAGAGAACTCATTGAATAAATGGTGCCGGACGTACGCTTGGTCGGCGAAGTCCAACATCACAGCGTAAGCATTCGGCAAGTTGGATAGGATACTTAGATCAGAAATGCGCGACACAGTCGCATATGATGACAGAAGAGTCGCAGTTTTATCCTGTAAGTCTCCCAATATATCAATGACGCCGCCCTCGAATATTTTTCGATTACGCCAGAGAAAAAAGTCAAACCAGGCGTCATATAATACCTTATTCGAAGGGAGCCCCTCATAACGAGCGACCTGCTCAGCATGCCACAGAAATTGCTTTGAGGATGGCTCAGGTTTGGCTCGCATTGCGCCCGCTACTCCGTTTTAGTTATCGGCTATGGATTGGTAGGCGGCCATTGCGACGGCCGAATGCGCGTCTCCGAGCCTTCTTTATTCGAATGGCGCGCGGCCTGACCACACCTCCCGAGATACGTCAAGTGCGGCTATCTAAGCCAGTTCCGCGAGGCGCGACGTGCAAAAATCGAACGGTGCCATGTCGCCTGCTTTGACAGGAGCGACAGCAGCCTTTTCGTCATCTCTCTAGAGACCGTTACAGTCGTGCACTCGCTCATTCGTGGAACGCTCGCCAATCGGGGGATAGGTCACTAATATGCCGGCCCAACGGCACCTGTCCAGTTCGCCCGCAACTCAACGCCCCCCCAGCAACTTGCGGGACGACGCCATCGCCCAGATCCCGAGCCCGGTCAGGGCAATCGACCAGATCACGACATAGGCCGTCGAATAGCGCGTCTCGACCGTTTCACCGAAGAAGCCAGCGCGAAACATCTCATATATGTGCACCAGCGGCACGAGCAGCGCATAGTCCTGAACCGACTTCGGCAGCCAGGATACCATAAAGAAACAGCCCGAGATCGGCATGATGAGATACTGAGTCGGCTGAATCAGGTTTTCTAGGACTTCGGATTTCTCAGACAATCCTGCGACGAGGCACGACGCACCGAAGCCGAACCAGCACATCATCAACCAGCCGGCGAGCACGAGGGGCGGGTCCTCCACCCAAGGCACGACGCCGACCGAAAGCAGCATGAAAAAGACCACGAGGCCGGCGGTGCTGACACCGGCAATCTCTGTCAATGTGCGGGCGAGGATGATGTCGAACACCGTAATGCGGCGATGGTAGAGAAGTCCGTAGCCCATGGACATAACGCGCACAGCACCCGAGAGATGTCGCCAGAGCGTTAGCGGCAGATAGCCGGAGATCACGAAGGCCGCCACCGAAACGCCATGCGCGCCGCTCGGGTGCAGGAACGTCCAGATCACGATCACTCCGCTGAGCAGGAATATCGGCTCGACGATCAGCCACAGGAAGCCGAGACTGCCGCGACCGTATTTCGCCACGATGTTGCGAATCATCAGGGCGGAGATGACATCGATCTGGATCTTGAGGCGTGTCGCCAATGTTGGCTCGGGCAGGTTCGGACGCCGCGGCGAGCCGCTCGAGGTTTTGGCTGGCGCTGGTTGCATGCTTGCCTCTGGAGCCGATTGCCTAGAGCCGCGCCAATAGACTCCGCTGGCTCGGCCGTGTCTTGGAAATTGATTGCGCGACTCCGACGAAAGTTGCAAGACAGCGGTGAGATGTCAGGAAAGGCGCCGAATTCATGGTGGAAACCTGCGGGAGCCGCTGATGAGTGACTCACCCGTACGACCACGCCTGCGGCGTCTGCTTCCGTCGCTGCGTCCGCAGAAGGTGCCGCTCGCGCGCGCCGTGCCCGTCATGCCGGTCGGCAACTTCGCGCCGCTGACCGAGGTTCGCCGGTTCTCCGACCCGGCCGGCTCCGTTTACGACCACGTGGCGCTCCGGAAAAGGCAATGGTTCGACCTGGATCGCTGGTTCGGGGCGGCACTGCTCGTTCTGCTGCCGACGCTGAGCGCGTCCGTGTATTACGGCCTAATCGCGGCCGACCGCTTCGTCTCTCAGAGCGAATTCGTCCTGCGCAACTCGGAAGCGGCCGACACCTCCGGCATCTCCACAATGATCGCCTCGCAGACGGGCGGCGCCGTGGCCAGCGGGCTGTCGATCGGCGGGGATCGCGATGCGCAGGCGATCTCGATCTATATCTCGTCGCACGACGCCATGGCGGCGGTGGATCGCGCTATCGACCTTCGCAAAGCCTTCGCCCGGCCGGAAGCGGATTGGATAGCCCGCTATCCCGGTCCGGTGCACAGCGACACTAACCATGCGCTCTTTCGCTTCTACGAGGACATGACAGCGGTCTCCTATGACCCGACGACCGGTGTCATCAAGCTGTCGGTGGAGGCCTTCCGGCCAGAGGACGCCAGGACGATCAGCGAAGCGCTTATCGGCAGCGCCGAGCAGCTGGTCAACCGGATGGATCTGCGGGGCCGGCAGGATGCGATGCGCGCGGCCCAGGAACAGGTCGAGACGGGGCGTACGCAGGTCGTCGCCGCGCAGCAGAAGCTGACGGAGTTCCGCCTCCGCGAGCAGATGGTTGACCCGATCAAGATGAGCGGCGTCGTCATCGAGTCCATCGCGCAACTGGTCTCGCAGAGCGTCGATCTAAAAGCCCGGCTGTCGGATCTCCTCAAGAACACGCCCAACAACCAGCAGGCCTCCGTGTTGCGGAACCAGATCGCCTCGCTGGAAGAGCAGATCGCCGCTCAGCAGCGCAAACTCGCCGGCCCCGACGGCTCTCTCTCGCCGATCATAGCCGAATACGCGCAGCTCAGCCTGCAGAGCGAGTTCGCCAATCGCATCTACACGGCCTCACTGGAGCAGATCGAGGCCGCGCGGGCGGCGGCCACGCGTCAGCGGGCCTTCATAGAGCGCATCTCAGGCCCCACGTTGGCTGACTACGGCACGCAGCCGAAACGCGCGCTGATGGTGCTTCTGGTATTCGCTGTATCGCTGAGCGCCTGGAGCGTTCTGCGCTTCGTCATACGGGATTCGCGGATGCATCACGGTCGATGAGCACGTTCGCACTTTCCGTGGCAGAGGAACGCACGCCCTCACTGCTGCGGCGCCTGGCTCGTTGTTGGCGTGCTGGAGCTTGCGGCAACGTCGGCGAGACCCCGCGCCACGCCGACGCGATCGTCGCCGACGGCATTGTCAAGGAGTTCGACACTGAAATCGGCCGGCGGCGCGTGCTCGATTCGATCTCCTTCGAAGTCCAGATGGGCGAACGGCTTGCGATTCTGGGCCGCAATGGTGCCGGCAAGTCGACGCTGATTAGCCTGCTCTGTGGCCTGCAGACGCCTACATCCGGCGTGGTCTATCGCGGCCTTAGCATGTCCTGGCCGATCGCGATCGACGGAGCCGTCCAAGGTGAGATGACGGGTTACGACTATGCGCGCTTCATCTTACGCATCTACGATGCCCCATTCGAAGAGAAATTCGACTATGTGCAAGCCTTCGCCGAGATCGGCCGCCAGATTCACATGCCCATGCGGTTCTATTCGACCGGTATGCGGGCGCGGCTTGCCTTCGCGCTATCCTTCGCGATCGACTTCGATTGCATTCTGATCGACGAAGTTCTCGCAGTCGGCGACCCGCGCTTCCAACAGCGCTGCCACGACGAGTTGTTCGTTCGCCGTAAGGATTGCGCGATGATCATCGCGATCCACGACAGCCGCTTCGTGCAAGAGCATTGCACCTCGGCTCTTGTGCTCAAGCAGGGTCGCGGACGCGTATTTCACGATGTCAGATTTGCAACTGAAATCTATCAGTCGCTCTGAAGGCGCATCGGTTCCAGCTGCATTGCAGGTTCGAACATGAACATCAGCTCGGTGGGACAGTTAGTCGCGGCAAAGATCGATCAAACCGCCATCGACCGGGCGGCGGGAGCGATCAATCGACCATTCGCAGGTCCGCGTCCGATCCTGCGCCGCTTAAGCTGGAAGTGGCTGCTTTTTTTTCTGCCGACGCTGCTGGCCGCGATTTACTATGGCCCCATCGCCAGCGACCGCTATGTGTCGGAGGCACAGATCGTTGTCCGCCGCGCCTCGGACCAAGGTCCGACGGGAGGCTTCGCTTCTTTCCTCAAGTCGACCGGCCTCGGCGGCCCTGACGACGTCAACGTCGTACAGGCCTATGTCCTGTCACGCGACGCCGTTCGCGCCTTGCAGAACAGATTGCCCATCAAGACGATCTTCGGCCCGCAAGGCGCGGACTTCATAGCGCGCTGGCCGTCATTGATCTACGGCGCCTCGGAAGAGGAGCTCTACCGCTACTACCTGACCATGGTCACCGCCGCGCCCAGCCATCAGACGGGCGTACTGACCATCTCTGTGCAGGCGTTCGAGCCTGCGCAGGCGAGGGCCATCGCCGCCGCGCTTGTTGACTTGGCCGAGGCGATGGTCAATCGCCTCAACGAACGCGCGCAATCCGAAGGCATCAAATCGGCGAACGAAGAGGTCGAGCGCAGCGAGCAAGCGCTCATCGCCAGCCAGGTCGCGCTCACCCAATTCCGGAACCGTGAACTGATCCTCGATCCCGAGCGCAATGCGGTGCTGCTCTCCGATCTGATCGGCAAGCTGAACACGGAGCTTGCGGGGACGCTCGCACAGATCGCGCAACTCCGGGAGAGCGCGCCAAACAATCCGCAACTCGGCCCCTTGAACGCGCACGCGCAGTCGCTGAAGCAGCAGATCGAGTCACAGCGCAATGTCGTCTCGTCAGTGGGCAGCGGTTTGGCCGACAAGGTGTCGGAATACGAACGGCTCAATCTCCAGCAGCAGTTCGCGACGCGCCGGCTAGCCACCGCGATCGCGACCCTGACCGTCGCGAAGGCGCAGGCGCGGCGGCAGCAAATCTTCCTCGAACGGATTGTCGAGCCGAACCTTCCCGACAAGTCCACTCGGCCCCAGCGGATGGTCAACTTTCTGACGGTGTTCGGCTGGTCGCTGCTGTTCTGCCTGATCTTCTGGGTCGTCGGAGCCGGTGTCCGCGAGCACGCGGCATCCCATTCAAGCTGATCCAGCGGCACGGTTTAGCCGACCGCGGTTTAACTCGCTGGTTGCGGCTTCAGATTGTCTCCAGCAGTGTCGGGCGATGGGAGATTGGCACGCGCCCACTGCTCTGCGGCCGCGGCGCCCTCTTCGTCGGAAATCTCACGGGCATAGGAAACGATGAGTGCGACGAAGACCGCGAAGAAAAGGAAGGCGGCCGCGACCATCGCGATATCGCACCAGGTCATCCAAACGCCCATCAACTCGAACTTCGGCGCGCCGAAAACGAGGATAAGAGTGTTCATCGCGATAATCAGCAACCTGATCTCGGTCGGGCCGCTGCCCAGCAGAGAGACGTGGAACTCGCGCGAAACACAAGCTTTTACGAAGGAATAAATCGACAGAGCATGATAGCCGGCGAGAGCTAGCAGTGCTGCGTCCAACCGGACGAAGGGAGCAATACCGATCCCGATGCCGATCAACCCGTTCCCGATGACGTCGACCGTCTGGTCGACGAAATAACCGTAGCGCGGCCGCTCGATTCCCCTGACCCGCGCCACGGTTCCGTCAAGCGAATCACCGAGCCAGTTCAGTACGAGACCGAAAGACGCAAGCCAAAGAAACGCAGGCGAATGGAAGGTCAGAGCATAGCCGACGAGGGTAACGAAGGCACCAAAGACGCCAAACGCCGTCAGGTCGTCTGGCTCGATCCAAAGCGGTAGGCGCGACGCGACCGCGACCAGAATTTTGCGTTCGACTCCCGCCGAGACGCTCGTGTGCACGCGGATCACGGCTACCCCCACTCCCCTGTCGGACAGTTACCGCAAACAGGTTCTCAAAATCAAGGTGGATTGCATTTGGTCGGAGAGCGCCCTATGCGATGAAGATCATCGCTCGATCGACCTCACTGGCCAGTCAAACACCTCGCAGCGACAATCGAGCAAGCGCATGGATTGCCGCCGTGGCCGTTGGTTATGATGCGACGAGACTGTTTCTCGGACCTTTATCTGTCACGCCACGCGGGATCGACCGCGTTGAGCTGGAATATGCACGGCATTTCTTCAGGAATTCCCCGGGTGATTGTTTCGCGGTGATCCCGACGATCTGGGGTATCCGCTGCTATCCCCGCGAACAGGCTCTCCGGGGCCTGGAGCGCATCGAGGAACTCTGGCCAGAACGTCTAGATCTGGAGCAGGACCGGGCCTGGCGCTCGCTCAAAGCGCGCATAGGGGGATTGCCTGAAAATCATGCTGCGGGGAATGGGAAGACCGGTCTGGCGATCCGGGCCCTACGCATGGCCTCCCTGCTCCGCGCCACTGGCATCGGCCTCGGCTCCGACATCTGCAAGACGCTGCCGGAGCGAGCGATCTATCTGAACATCGGCCAGGTCACGCTCGCCATACCGCCGCTTCTGCGCTGGCTAAGGCGGCGTCCCGATGTGCGGCCCGTTTTCATGCTTCATGACGTGATCCCGCTCGAAACCCCGGAATACGTCATCCCGGACGCGGTACGCGGTCATGCCAGAATGGTCGATCAGACGGCGCGATACGCAGCAGGCCTCGTCGTATCGACGCAAGCGGCGAGAAAGGCAGTCTCCGCAGCGCTCGCACAACGCGGTGGGCCGGAATTGCCGACACTGGCCCTCCCCTTCCCGGTTCCGACGGCCTTTCGCGAGGCATCCGTGGATCAGCCTCCCCTGACCGACAAGCCGTATTTTCTAGTTTGCGGAGCGATCGAGCCGCGCAAGAATCATGCGCTACTGGTGGAGGTCTGGAAGAGGTTGCATGCCCGCCTCGGCGCAGCGACGCCATTGCTGATCGTCGCAGGCTCACCCGGTTGGCAATCTCGCTTCATCGAGGACCGGATTGAGCGGACTCCGGCAGCGCAAGCCCATATCCGGATCGCCACGGGGCTTTCGACGGCGGCCTTGAGGCATCTGATGGCAGGTGCAACGGGCCTGCTCATGCCATCCTTCATCGAAGGCTTCGGCCTGCCTATCGTCGAAGCCGCGTCGCTAGGAACCCAGGTTGTCGCCTCCGACATCGACGCGCACCGCGAGATAGCCCCCGCTTCGGCCCGTCTCGTCGACCCCATCGACGGGCAAGGCTGGGAGCGAGCGATCTTGTCCCTTCTTGAGCGCCATCACCCGCCCTGCGAGAGCGACATTTCGCCACTGGCATCCGATCCATTCACATCCACCTGGCCCGACTATTTCTCCCGTTTGACCGCGTTTATGGCCGAACTGAAGGCGCGCTCGGAAGTTGCCTGAGTGAGCCCCGCGCACCCGGTCACTCCCCGTAACGCTTGTGATGCGGTTGACGGCAGAGTCCAGCCCGACCGGCTCGCCACGGAAATCGCTAGATCGCCGTGCGTGATACCGGACGCAATGTGGCGATCTATCTCTTTGCTTTGCTTCGGATTTCTCCGAGAAGTGGATTCACTTTTCGGTCCCGATGCTCGAGTGGCGAGCCGAGAGTCTCTGCGAGAAGGATCTCTTGTGGCGTTTCAACCCGAGGCCCACGAGCCGCTTAAGAAAATCGCCGATCCTTGTGCCGCGATAAATATTGCCTTCGGAAACTGGTGCCCGCATTTCATTCGTTGAACTCGCAAAGTCCGCTCAGTCGCGAGTGGTCAGCCTACAGTATACTCGCCTGCCCCTTGACACCGCCGCGTGCAGCCCTGACTGAAGCGTGGCCCGGGCTGGCGCTGTAACCAACCTTCCGCTAGATCGCCCCCTAAATGGTGGTCGCCACCGTAGCTGCGCTATCCTATGCCCACTATTTACGAAAAAGATCTGACAAGAGATGCTCTTAGGAGACCGGTTCATCTGCGCTATGCTCTGTCATGCTGAGGCGGTTAGCCAAATTGCATGACAACCGACGGTATGGGGCCGAAGACTTCTTCATAGAGCTCGGGCATTATCCACGCGTCGTTCGGTCAGGGCGGCGCCATTCAGCTGCCCTTGGCGAACACCCTTGAAGATGACGTTTCAGTAAGCCGAGATCGTAATGTCCGCTGCCTCCGCCGTCATAATTAGCGATGCTGCGATAATCGGGGCCGCCTGCGAGCTGCCGGGCGCGCCCAACCTCGCCGCGTTCTTGGATCTGTTGCAAAGCGAGCGCAATGCGATCTCACAGAAGCCCAAAGGGCGTTGGAACGTCGAACGCTTCCTAAGGCCGGGCAAGCCGGTGCCCGGTTTCGCTTACACCTTCGCGGGTGGCTACCTCGAGCGCCCGTTCGCCTTCGATCCCGCACCTTTCGGCTTGTCCCCGCGAGAGGTTCACCAGATGGATCCGCAGCAGCGATTGCTGCTGAAAATGGTCTGGCGTGCGTTCGAAGACGCTGGCGTCCCCCCCTCCTCTGTCGCCGGGCAGAATATCGGCGTCTACGTGGGGGCCTCACTCGTCGACTATCAGAGCACAGCATCCTACGATCCTGCGTTGATCGGCAGTCATTTCATGACCGGCAATTCGTTGTCGATCCTTGCCAACCGAATTTCCTACGTTTTCGACCTCAAGGGGCCGAGCTTTACCGTCGATTCGGCTTGTTCCTCGTCCTTCATCGCTCTGACACAGGCCGTCGCGGCGCTGGAAGCCGGCGAAATTGACATGGCGGTTGTCGGTGGCGTGAACCTTCTGCTCTCACCCGCACCGTTCATCGGTTTCTCCCAGGCGCGGATGCTGTCACCGACCGGAGCTTGCCGGCCATTCTCGCGCGATGGCGATGGCTATGTCCGCGCGGAAGGTGCGGTCACGCTTCTGCTCCAGCGTCACGTCGATGCCTCGCGCCAGAAGCGGCGCGTCCGCGCTGTGATCGCCGCTGCTGGCACCAATTCCGACGGCTGGACGAACGGCATCTCGCTACCCTCTCCGCAGGCCCAGCAGACGCTGATCGAAAACATTTACGCCGCCGCCGGCATCGCGGCCGACGACTTGGCCTTCGTCGAAGCCCATGGGACCGGAACCAAGGTCGGCGATCCAATCGAGGCCACGGCGATTGGCGCCGCCCTCGGCGCGCGACGCAGCAGGCCGCTTCCGATCGGTTCCGTGAAGTCCAACATTGGCCATCTAGAGGCTGCATCAGGACTGGCCGGGCTGCTCAAGTCGGCGCTCGCACTCGAGCGGGGCGTCGTGCCGCGGTCACTGTTCTCTGACGCCCCGAGCGATACCATCGACTTTGCCGACCTCAATCTTTCACTCATCGCGGCGGCAAGGCCCTTCGAGGAAACAGTCGCAGGAATCTCAAATTACGGCTTCGGCGGGTCCAACGCGCACGTCATCTTGCGCAAAGCCACCAAACCGGCCGTCGAAGCGCGGCCCCGGCCGCGCCTGGTTACACCCACGACCGGAAATGAACAGCGCAAGGCCGAGATCCTGTTGATCAGCGCTGCGAGCAGCGAGGCCTTGCGGGTGCGTGCGCACCAGTTGAGTGAGAACGTCAGCCCCGCCCTGCAGGCATCAGACATGGCAAACGCTCTCGGGCATCAGGCCGAGCGGCTTCCGCACCGCTTGGCCATCCCGCTTGCCGAAGACACCGGATCCATGTCGCAAATTCTGGACGGCTTCGCAGCGGGAACCTCCGTGCCCGGCGAAGCAACACAAGCGCTTACTCCGCACGATGACCGTGCCGCGATCTTCGTGTTCGCCGGCAACGGTTGTCAGTTCTCGACCATGGGCAAGGCGGCCTATGCCAGCAGTGCCGCTTTCCGGCGCGAGATCGACGAAATCGACGCTCTCTATGCCCCGCTCTCCGGCTGGTCGCTCGCGGACCGGCTCCGGGACGGCATCCCGAGCGGCGATCTTGACCGAACCTCCACCGCTCAGCCGCTAATCTTCGCCGTCCAGTCCGCGCTAACGTCGGTGCTAAAGAGCTATGGACTGCGGCCGGCTGCAGTCGTTGGACATAGCATCGGCGAAATCGCGGCAGCGGAAGCGGCCGGTATCCTCTCGCGCGCGGACGCACTTCGCGTCGTCCACGTGAGGAGCGGCCACCAGGAACTCGTCCGCGGCGCGGGCAGAATGCTGGTGCTGGCTGCGGGCGAACAGGCTGTACGCGACCTTCTCGACGAACTTGGTGCCACGACGGTCGACATCGCCGCGATCAACGGTCCCGGATCGACGACCGTGGCCGGCCGCGGCGAGGACATCGCCAGGCTCGCGGCCGCCGCACGCAGGCGCCGCCTGGCGAGTGTCCTGATCGACGTCGACTATCCCTTTCATTCCGCATTGCTCACCCCGATCCAGGACAGGATCGTCGCCGACCTCCTGAGCGTCGTCGGCAAGACTGGCGATGTCGATTTCTATTCAACCGTAACGGGTCAGCAACTTGCGGGTAGCGCGATCGACGCTCGTTACTGGGCTGACAACATGCGCCAGCCAGTCCGGTTCATGGCGGCGATCGAGGCCGCCGTCTCGGCCAGGCCGGACGCCGCCTTCCTCGAGATCAGCACCCGCCCCATCCTCGTGGGGGCGATTGGCGACATTCTTCGCACAACGCAGAAGACGAATCCGGTCCTGGCAACATTGTCGGCTGAGGAAACCACGTCGCAAGACGTGATCCGCCCGATCGTCGCCGCCTTGGTCGCCAACGGCGTTGGCCATGATCGCTGCGCAGTTTTCGGAGACGCACCTGAGAGCATCGTGGCGCTGCCGCCTTACCCCTTCCAGGAGGAGGATTATCACCTCGGACGAACTCCTGAGGCGATTGGCTCCTTTGGACGCGCTGTGGACTCCACCCCGCTTCATCCGCTGCTCGGAGCGAGGCTGGCTGACGGTTCGCCGGAATGGCGCAATCTTCTTGATCCTGAGCTACTCCCCTACCTGAACGATCACCTCGTCAACGGGGTGGTGGTGGTTCCGGCCACGGCGTTCGTCGAGATCGCGCTGGCTGCGGGGGATGCCTTGCATCCCAGCGCGCGCCTCGAACTCGATGACTTCGACATTCTCCGCCCGCTCACCTTCGGCGAGGGCGAGATCCGCGAGGTATCGACCCGCTATGCCAGCCGGACCGACTCGATCGAGATCTGGAGCCGCAAGCGCCTATCGGGTGATGATTGGCTGATGCACGCCCGTGGCACCATCAGACCCCTGCCCCCATCGGAAGCCGCGGGTGGCGTACTGCCGAGCCCTTCGACCTCGACGGTAGCGACGACCGGCGAAGTCTATGCGGAAGCCGCACGTGCCGGGCTCGGCTACGGCACGGCCTTTCAGTTGGTGGTCTCGAACCTGCGGGACGACACGGTCAGCGACAGTATTCTGAAGCGCGCTCTGGGCGGCACCGGCGCGTTCGATGATAACCATGTCCTTCACCCGGTTTCCTTTGATGCCGCCTTTCACAGCCTGTTCCTAGCCCGGCGCCAGCGCGACGGAGAGCGCAAGGCCTACCTGCCGATCCGCTTCCGCAGGATCAGAGTCTGGCAGCCGAGGCAGGCGGTCCGGCGAGCGATCACCGAACTCATAGACGAATCCGACCGCTTCAAATCCGTACGCGTGTTGCTTCTTGGCGAGAACGACGTCGTCGTCGCCTCGGCCGAGGCCGCCGTCTTCCGCGCGGTGCATCTCATAAAACCGTTCGTGGCCGAGCGCACGTTCCGGGAAGAGTTGATTGCTGCCAGATCGTCCTGCATCCGGCTAGATGGTATTACCACTCCCGTTCTGCCGCAGGGCGATTGCCAACGCGTCGAGGAAAGCCGCCTGCTGCTGAAGGCGTTCGCAATTGGCCTGGCGCTGCGCCTCTTCTCGAAGCGCCAGGCCGCATTCAGTGCTGTCCCGACTTCGCTCTCACAAGCTGCGGAAGGGCTTCTCGAAACGGCCGGAGCATTCATCGGGACGCCCAACGGGCCGGCCCTCTCCCCATCCTTTGCCGTTCCCACGCCGGAAGCGATCCTAGCCACGATCTACGCGCGCTACCCAGAGGCGAATGCCGAACTGCAGCTCGCATCACAGGCGCTCGCCGGCATTGAAGCGGATTTCAGCTCCCCAGGATCTGGGCGCCCGCCTGCCGCGCGACCGGGCGAGAACTGGTGGCCCTCATCGCTGCAAGCCCGGCTGGCCGCGGAAGCGCTTGCCAGCTGCCTCGCCCAGCTGGTGCCCGGGGCTCGTCCCGTTCCCCGCATTCTGATCGCTGGAGATGCGGCCGCGACCCTCGTCGGCGCGGTCGAAACCATGCTTCCGCCCGGCAGCGCCAGCTTGACGGTCTTCCACGGCGGCGAGTGGTCGCACGGCTCCCTCTCGAACCCCTGCGAAACACCGGATCGGTTTGATCTCCTGATCGGCCTCTGCGCCCCGACGGCGCGGGCCGGCGGTGCCGCACAGCTGGCAGCAGCGGTGAGGGTGCTCGCTCCTGATGCCCCGATCTTGATCGGCGCGGCCAAGACTGACGCCTACGCCGCTTTTCTGCAGGCTGCCGGCTTCCCGCAAGATGACGCACCCGCACCAACGCCCGCCGTCCCAGAATGGCTGGCGGCATCCGCTGCGACCGGCCTGGTGTCGGAAGCTCTCGTCGACGACACAATCGCACTCTGGCGCGCGAGGGCACCAGGCAGTCCGGTAGCGGCGGCGCCCAAAGGCCGGATCGCTTTCCTCGCGATGCCGGAGGCCGGCATCGCTCCCGAGAGTCTCGGCCTGACTGCTGTGGACCTGCTCGACGCCGCGCATCCGACCGAGCTGCAGACATGGCTCGCATCGGCTACGAATGAAACCGCGGCCATCGTCATGGCGCTCGCTACCGGGGCAGCGGGCAGCGAACCACTGGCCGTCCAGCTCGACGCGCTCGCCACATTGCTACGCAGGCTCAGCGACGCGAGGCTGTCGCTTCGCCTCGTGGTCGTTACCATGCCGGCAGGCGGTGCGGAGACCGCCAACAACTCGTTGGCGGCACGGGCCGCCATCCGCGGTTTCGTCCGAGTTGCCGTCAACGAGTATCCCGACATCGATCTGCGGCTCGTCGATATCGACGGTGTGGAGCACGCGACAGACGTTGCCCGGATCGTCGGCGATGGCGGAAGCGAACGCGAATGGCGTGTTTCGCCGGAGGGAACCTTCGTCAACCGTCTCCGGCGCGGCATGGTCGACGACGAGGTCCTCGGCCACGACGAACGCGCAGTGCTCCATTTCGGTGAGAGCGGCAGCCTCAGCGGCTTCGAATGGCGCACCTCGTCGCGAGAAGCGCCCAGCGACGGCGAGGTCGAGATTGAGGTCGCAGTCTCAGGTCTGAACTATCGGGACGTGCTCGTCGCTCTCGGCATTCTTGACGACGACTTGCTCGGAGCCGGCCTGACCCGGGCCGCGCTCGGCTTCGAGTGTGCCGGAACCGTCCTTCGTGTCGGAACCGGCGTCACTTCGGTGCGACCGGGCGACAGAGTCATGGGCTTTGCACCGGGCACCTTCGCCTCGCATGTGACCTGCCCAGCCTGGCATGTCTTTCCCGTTCCGCAAGGCATGACACTGGAGGCCGCCGCGACGATCCCGGTCGCATTCGCCACGGCCTGGTACGCGCTGGTCGAGCGTGGCCATCTCGAAGCCGGCGAGGACGTGTTGCTCCATGGGGGTGCGGGCGGCGTTGGCCTCGCGGCAATCCAGATCGCCCGGCTGAAGCGGGCGCACGTGCTCGCGACCGCCCGAAGCGACGCGCGACGTGCGCTGGCACGAGCCGCCGGCGCCGACCAGGCGTTCGAATCCAGAGGCGAACAATTCGAGCCCGCGATCCGAGCTCAGTTCGGCGGGGTGGACCTCGTCCTGAACTCTCTGGCAGGGTCCGCAATGCTCGCCGGCTTCAGGCTTCTAAAGCCGTTCGGGCGCTTTTTGGAACTCGGCAAACGCGACTTTCTCGACAATTCGCTGCTCCCGTTGCGCCCGTTCGTCCGGAACATCGCGTATTCCGGCGTCGATCTCGACGAACTGCTCGCGCACGACCCGGCTTTCGTCCGCCGGATGATGGAGGAGATCGCAACCCGCTTCGAGGCTGGTACGCTGCAGCCGCTCACCCACCGCGCGTTTCCTGCATCAGACGTCGGCAACGCCTTCCGGCTGATGCAGGCTTCGGAGCATGTCGGGAAGATCGTCGTCAGCCCGCCGAAGGCCGCGAGGCTCGACGTGGCGAAGGCACAGTTCTCGGCGCGGGCGGGACTGTACCTCGTTGTGGGCGGAACGACCGGTCTCGGCTTCGCCACTGCAAAGTGGCTCGCCGAAAAAGGCGCTTCGACGGTCGCACTGCTCTCTCGCCGGGGGCGAGTCGACGCCGATCTGGAAGCAGCCGTGGCCGAGATGCGGAATGCCGGCGTGCAGGTTTTATCCCTCTCGCTTGATGTGCGCGATCGCGGCGCGGTGGAAGACGCGGTGAAGCGGCTCGCCGCGGAATATGGCCCGGTTCGCGGTTTGGTCCATGCCGCCGTTCATCTCGACGACGGGCTGATCGCCAACCTGACGCCTGAGCGACTGCGCGAGGTGCTGCGTGCGAAGACGGACGGCATCGTTAACCTCGATGCGGCGCTGGTGGAGCAGCCCCTCGATTTCTTCGTCGCCTATTCCTCCGCGACGACCATGATCGGCAGCCCGGGCCAGGCGGCCTATGTTGCGGCAAACGCCTTTCTCGAAGGATTCATGCAGCGCCGGCGCAACCTCGGAAAGCCGGCGCTCGCGATCGGCTGGGGCGCCATTTCGGATGTCGGAATCCTGGCGCGCGACAAGCAACTCGGTCAGCGCTTGCGCCGCACGACGGGCGTGTCGGCGATCAGAGCTTCGGAAGCGCTCGCGCATCTCGGGCGACTGCTGAGCCTCGGCGAGGCGATCGGCCCGGTCCAGTATCTCACCAATATCGGCCGCTCGGCCGTGGCCGAGAAGCTGGCGCTGCTGAAGAGTCCGGCCTTCGCCGGCCTGGGACTGACGGGGACGGATCCCGATCAAGAAGGCACGGGCGAAGCCTTGCTCGATTGGGCAGACAAGAGCCCACAGGAAGCGCTTGCCGTCGTGAAAGGCGCCTTGCTGCGGGAGGTCGCCGAGATCCTGCGTCTGCAGGTCGACCGGATCGACCCGAATCGCCCGATGAGTGAGCTCGGGCTCGATTCACTGATGGCGCTCGAGCTTCATCTGGCGCTTGAAACCTCGCTGGGCGCGCAGATCGCCCTGGTCGGCGTGGGAGACAGGACCCTGACCGATATCGCGCAGACAATCGTCAGTCAGATCGCCCGGACCGACGCGCCGGGCGATCAGGACGGCTCTCTCAGCGGCGATGTCGCTCGGCTGGCGAAAGTTCATTCCAGTGCCGATCTCAGCGACGAGGAAGCCCAGCTTCTCGGGCAGGCGCTGCAGTCGCCAACTCGCAAGGCACACTAACGATGAGTGATAATGCCGCAGGGCTGACGGATGGTGCGCTCTCCACACTTCTCGCGCAGATGCGCGAGACCAGCGCCCCCTCCGCGCCAGCGCTTGTCCCCGCAGCGAAGACCCGTCGCGATCTGAGTCTTGCGAGCCATCCGCTCTATCGGCAGATCGAGTTTCAGCGGAATTTCGCGGAGGTCGCCGGGCTGTCGAATCCCTACTACCGGCGGCACGACGTGCGTGCCACCAATGTCTCGATCATCGAGGGGCGCGAAGTCATCAACTACGCGTCCTACGACTATCTCGGCCTGAACGCTGATCCGCGGATCGTCCAAGCCGTTTCGGACGCGGCGAGAGAGTTTGGAACTTCGGTTTCCGCGAGCCGCATCAGCGCGGGGGAACGTCAGGTCCACCGTGACCTCGAAATGGCGCTCGCCAGGAACTACGCTGCCGAAGACTGCATCGCTTTCGTGTCGGGCCATGCGGCGGCCGTCTCTACCTTGGCAACGCTGATGGGGCCAAAAGATCTCATCGTTCACGACGCGGTCATCCACAATTGCGTCGTCGTCGGTGCTCAGCTTGCCGGCAGCACGCGCCGGCTCTTCCCTCACAATGATTTCGACGCACTCGAGGCGCTGCTCACTGCGGATCGCGAGCGCTTCGAGCGGGTACTGATCGTGAGCGAAGGCCTGTTCTCGATGGACGGGGACGGCCCGGATCTTGCGCGCCTGCTCACGATTAAGGAACGCTTTTCGGCGTGGCTGATGATCGACGACGCCCATGGCCTCGGCGTTCTCGGAGACAGCGGACGCGGCATCTTCGAGCATCAGCGGATCAATCCGGCCGGGGTCGATTTCTGGCTCGGCACGCTGTCAAAATCTCTGGTGAGTTGCGGCGGCTACATCGCAGGCAGCGCGGCAGCCGTGGACATACTGAAGTCTTACGCGCCGGGCTTCGTCTACAGCGTTGGCATGCCAGCTACCGGCGCTGTGGCGGCGACGATGGCACTTGAACTCATGGCGCGCGAGCCGGAGCGCGTTGCGCGCGTCCAGCGACAGTCACGGCGCTTCCACCGGGCAGTTGCGACGGCAGGACTGGACGTCGGCGGCAGTTGGGGGATCGGCATCGTGCCGATCATGATCGGCGACACGGTTCCGACCCTGGTTCTCGCCGAGCGCCTGCTGGCGCGAGGCATCAATGCCTTTCCCGTTCTCCCTCCCGGCGTTCCCGACAAGGCCGCCAGATTGCGCTTTTTCATCAATGCGACGCACGAGGACGGCCAGATCGACGAAACTGTCTCGATCGTGGCGGAAGAAGCCGCGCGGCTGAAGGACTTTTCCCTCGGAGACCTGCAGCGCTGAGCCGCGAGGAGGCCGCCCCGGCAGGCCGACCTCCCGGCTCCCTCACTTCGCGATGGCGTAGATGGACGCTCCGCTCACGACCGGGCCCACAACCATATAGAAGAGCTGAAGGGCCTTCTGCAAATCGCTGAGCTGGGCATTCGAGACATAGAGCAGATCGCGGGCATGGATCGGGAAGCGCTCGGCCAAGAAGAGGCTGCCGGTATCGCGCAAATTCAGACGGTAGACGATCGGAACGCTGCCGCCTCCCTGGAGGAGTGCGCTGCCCGGAACGAGAAGCCTGGCGACGGACTGCGGCTCATAACGCAAGACGAAAACGCCCGACGGATCGGATCGGTTGTCGAGCAGGCCGCCCGCCTTCGCCAGGGCCTGCGTGAGCTTGACTGAATCCGATTCGAAGGGGATCTCGGCGTTTCGTCCAGTGGCGCCATAGGCGATGAAGGTCTGCGGCTCCTTCACCACGGTCACGAGATCGCCCGGGCGAACGAAGATATTCTCACGCGGATCGGACACGATCCGCGACATGGCGACCCGCGCCGAGCGCGGACCACGTGTCACCTGGACTGCCGCTTCGTTGACCGGAATGCGCACTCCGCCCGCACCGGCGATCACATCCATCAGACGATCGCCCCTCGTCGACAACGGGACGCGGGCCCCCGCAGCGACCTCGCCAGCCACCGTCACGGCGCTACTGATCGGTCGGACAATGGTCAGTTGGACCTGCGGCTGGATTGCCTTGCCCTCGAGGCTCGCGACGATACGCTTCTGGGCCTCGTCGACGGCCAGCCCGGCCACGCGAACCCGCCCACCATAGGGCACCGAGATCGATCCGTCGCGGCCAACGGCCTGCTCGGGGATGACCGCACTTTTGGAGCCGGTGGCAAAGCGGTCCGTCACCATGGGCGCGGAAAACAGGCCTCCGGCAGACGCTTCCCACACCGTCATGGTGACGATGTCACCCACCCCGACTACGGATTCGACAGGCGGCTGACGATTGCCGAAACTCGCAAGGAAGCTGTCGGGGACCCTTTTTGCAAGGATTGCGACCACCTCCGGAGTGATATCGAGAAGCTCGTACCGCTGCTGCTCGGCGGCCGTCGCCTGTACGACCACGTCTTCCGCGCTCGGGCCCGATGTGGGAAGTGCACTGCAACCGGTCAGGACAGTCAATCCGGCAGCGACGATCACAAGTTTACGCATGCTTCCCTGTATCCTAGCGCCACGGCTTCTAGCACGAGGTCAGCCGTGCAACTACGCCTCCCCGAACGATCCGAGTGAATTGTTGTGATGGCGCAACACAACGGCGAAGGAAAGCAGATCGCCGTCCTAGATGTATCCTGCCGCTACAATCCTAAGATATTGGAAACATACGATCCGTTGACCTTCGCTCCAAACACCAATGCCGTGTTAAAGCATCCCAGATGAATGATATCGTTGTCGTCGCCCCGCCCTCCCCGCTCTCCGCCTGGAGCTTTCAATTCCTCGAACAGGCGCTTCGATCGGTTTACCCTTCACTTCCCGTACTGCGCCTCGACCGCCTCGACCGCATTGACGATTCGGATCGATCCGGCGGAGCACGCCTGATACTGTCGGCTTTCCCGCCGCCCGCACTGGCCACATTTTGTAGCAGACGGAATCTGACCCCTATCATCCTCTTGGACGACACCCTGCCGTCGACAGCGTTCGTTTGCGCTGGCGGGCCCGTTTCCACCCTCGAAGCCGTCAGGGCCATGTCGGCCAGCCTTTCGCTCGCTGGCGCGTGCAGCAGCGTTCCTGGAGCGCGCCTGATCCGCCGTGGAGACGGCATGCGCCTGCTCGACATGCTCGCACTGGCCGCCGGAGATGTCGCACAGTCACGACTTCAGACTGCCTGCGCACCTTTTGGTGGGCCCGACAAGCGACTGCAGGATGCAGTGCTGGAGTGGGAGGCAGCGCAGAATTTCCCTGAGCTCACGGCAGACGAAGAGCAGCTTGCCGAATGCGTGCTGGGGGGACTCTACAAATATGTAGAAGACGGTGCGCCGGGGACATTGACCTGGCCCGGGCGCGCCTTCCTACTCGGCGACAGCCCCGGAACCACGGCCCCGACCATCCTGGAAGTGACGGGCCGCGCCAGAATCATCTTCTATGGACCGTATTTCCATCTGCCGCGTGGTCGCTGGAAGATGCGCATTTCCTTCGGCTTCTCACACGATATTCGCGGCCTGCCCCTGAACATCCAGATTGCGAGCGCCACACTCCTCGGCGAGGTACGAATCCTGGCTGAGCGTAGCGGCATCTTCGCGGTTAACTGCGAGGTGGTGGTCACTGATCCTCATGAACCGATTGAAGTCAGGACGATGAACGAACAGGGCGCCATCGAAGGCCATGTCGCGCTCGCGAGTGTCGAGCTAACCTATCTGGCAGAGACCTGATTGCCCCGGGCAAGATGTGGCCCAATAGACTTCCCGTCGCGCAAAATTTCATTATGCATGGCCTCGGCTTGGCGGACTTCGATGCATCGTCAGGTCGTCATGGCCTGCCTGCTACGCGGGTGCCAAGTGTCGCATGCTTCGAAAGTGGAGACAGCCTTGCCCGCGTTGCATTATCTGAGTGCCGCCGATCTCGGTGCCATGAGCCGCCAGCAGGTTGAGGGGGAAATCCAGGCACGCGTCCAGACCGCCTATCTCGGCGACGGGCTCGTCCTTGCGCGTGTGCTTGGCGGGCCCAAGATGCTCCTGCGGGCCAGCGACCGCGGGTTCTCACGTCACGTCATGCTCGACGGCTACTGGGAGAGCTGGCTGACGGTCTTCTGCGCGAGATTCCTGCAGCCTGGCATGATCGCCTTCGATGTCGGGGCCAATCTGGGCTATTATACGCTGCTGTTTGCAAATCGCGTTGGCCCGGCCGGCCGGATCGTCGCAATCGAGCCCAACCCCCAGACCTTTGCGCTGCTCGCCGAGACCGTAAGTTTGAACGGATATGACGGCACAGTATCCCTTGTCTCGGCCGCTGCGACCGCCCGATCGGGCGATCAGGTGGAGTTGTTTGTCCCCCTCGGCGAACCCAAGAACGCGACCATCGCCTTCAGCGCCAACGACCGCCCCTCCGAACTGAATACGTCGGTGCCGACCGCGTCGATCGACGATCTCGCCGGGTCGCTCGACCGGGTCGACTTCGTCAAGATCGACGTCGAAGGCGCCGAGCCCGAGGTTCTGCGAGGAATGACCGCGACGATTGAGCGCCATCGACCCACGATCCTGCTCGAATTCAATGCGAGCCGATATGGCGATCCGGCCTCGATCCTCGATCGCCTCGTCTCGGTCTACGGGCAGATCGGCGAGATCGATTTCGAGGGAGCCTATCGTCTCATCGGTCAGCAGGAAATTCTCACCGAGCGAACGCGGGAAGATCGACTGCTCTGCTTCGCCGGGTCCGGACTGAAGCTCTGAGAGGATCCCCCGTGCCGACCAAAATTCTCCTCGAAGCGCATTCGCTGACGTTGAAGCGCGGCACAGGCATCGCGACCTATAGCCGCAATCTTGGCAAGGCGGCGGAGCAGGCGGGCTGTTCGGTCGAACTGCTCATGGGCGTCGACCGCAAGATCAACCGGCGCGATCCGCTGCTGGCAGAGATCGGACTGCACGACGCCAACCAGCAGCAGGGCTTCGCGCCGTTCCGGGCGGCAGCGCGCGCGCGCGATTGGGCTATCGGCGTGCCGGGCGGTGCTGGGACCGTGCCGATGCCCGGGCATCGTATCGTGATCGATCCCGCTTCCGGCCTTCTCTCCGGCACGGATTATCCGGCCCACGCCGTCGAACGGCTCGAGGAGCGTGCCTTCCTGCATTTCAACCGCTACGGACGCCGGATGACGATCGCTCATCGCGGGCGCTACGACATCTTCCACGCGACCCGGCCGATCCCGCTCGCGCTGCCGAAAACCCCGAACATCTATACGATCCACGATATCGTTCCGCTGCGCCTGCCGCATTCGACCCTCGACAACAAACGGTATTTCTACCGTGTCATGAAGGAGCTGCTCAGGAGCGCCGATCACATCGTCACTGTCTCTGAGTTCACCAAACGCGATGTCATGGACATCTTCGGTGTGGAGGAGGGTCGCATCACGAACACGTGGCAATCCGTGTCGGTCAAGCAAGCAATCCTGGAGCGCTCAGACGAGGATGTCGCCCGCGCCGTCGAGTTGCAATACGACCTCGGCTTCAAAGACTACTACCTCTTTCTCGGCGCGATCGAACCCAAGAAGAACATCTCGCGGATGGTGGACGCCTATTCGGCCAGCGGCAGCAAACGTCCCCTGGTGCTCGTCGGCGGCCTGGGATGGCAATACGACCGCGACCTTGAGACCTTAAACGACGAGCGTTTCGCGGGTTGGCGCTTCGACGGAGCGCGGATTAAATCGGACCGCCGTGTCAGACGCCTGCCTTACGTGCCGATGGACACGCTCTATGCGCTCATACGCGGCGCGAGAGCCGTGCTCTTCCCCTCGCTTTACGAGGGGTTTGGTTTGCCCGTGCTCGAAGCCATGCTACTCGGCACGCCTACCATCACGTCGAACACGAGCTCGCTTCCGGAAGTTGCAGGCGACGCCGCCATTCTCGTCGATCCTTATCGACCGGACGCGATTCGCGATGCGATCCGAGCGGTCGATTCCGACGACGCGCTGTGCACCGAACTGGCGCGCCGTGGGAGAGAGCAAGCCGCGTTGTTTTCTCCGGAACGTCACGCAGAGCGCATCAAGGCCGTCTACGAACGCGTACGTTAAACGCCAGCTGAACTCCTTCATCAATGCTGAGGCATAAGCGTAAACTCTAAAATCGGAACCTGTCCAAGCCCTCTCGATTCAGAGCATCAACTTTCCAAGTAGTGGCCATAACGCAACATCGAAACAACGCTTTCTAGAATTTACGATCCTGTCCTCGACAAATGTTCTCAAAAATGCCTGCTGTGAAAGGTGGAACTAGCGACCTGTAGGCTACAGACCAATGTCATCGAAAATAACCCCGGTTGTGATGTGCGGCGGCGCCGGGACGCGGCTGTGGCCGGTGTCGCGCGATACGATGCCGAAGCAATTCATTCCGTTGCTCGGGCAAGAATCGACCTTCCAGCGCGCGATGCGGCTCGTGTCAGATGCATCTGTGTTCGCGCCGGCGATCGTGATCACCAATGCGGAATATCGCTTCACGGTCCAGGAGCAGCTCCTGGCGATCGGCATCTTCGCGCAGATCGTGCTCGAGCCGATGCGCCGGGATTCGGCAGCGGCCGTCGCGGCCGCCACCGAACTCGCACTTGCCCGAGACGAGAAGGCCGTCGTCGGTATTTTCGCCGCCGATCATGTCGTTCAGGACGGCAAGCTTTTCGTCGAGACCTGCCGCAAGGCCGCTGTGGTCGCGGCGCAGGGCCGGATCGTCACCATTGGCATCCCACCGACCCATCCCGCGACTGGTTACGGCTATATCCGGCCGGGCGAGGAGATCGGCGACGGCGCGCGCCAGGTCGCCGCCTTCGTCGAGAAGCCCGACGCCCACCACGCCGCGCAATGCCTCCTCGACGGCTATCTCTGGAACTCCGGCAACTTCATCTTCGACGCTGCGACGATGCGCTCTGAACTCGAAGCCTTCGACCCGGACGTGCTCGAACCGGTTGCCGAGGCCGTAGCGCAAGCGAAACCGGATCTCGACTTCCTGCTGCTCGACGCCGCCAGCTTCGGTCAAGCGAAGAAAATCTCGATCGACTATGCCGTGATGGAGCGGACCCAGAAGGCGGCGGTCGTCGCAGGCAGCTTCGGTTGGTCCGATGTCGGCGGCTGGTCCGCGGTCTGGGATCTCTCAGAGAAGGATGCGACCGGGAATGTCATCGACGGACGCGGTTATGTGCTGGACGGCGTCAACAACCTCGTCCGTTCCGACGCGGCGTTGGTTGCCGTGATCGGGCTCGACGACGTCGCGGTGATCGCAACGCGCGACGCAGTACTCGTGACACCTAAAACCAAGGCGGACAAGGTGAAGGACATGGTCGCGCTGATCACGTCCAACGGGGAAGCGGAAGCCGGCGCCCATCGCGAAATCCAACGCCCCTGGGGAAAATACCTGTCGATCGATATGGGCGCCCGCCATCAGGTCAAGCGCATAACCGTTAAGCCCGGTGGCGTCCTCTCGCTGCAGAAGCATTATCACCGGGCCGAGCATTGGGTCGTGGTGCGCGGCACCGCCGAGGTCACCCGCAATGACGAGGCGATCGTCGTGCATGAGAACGAGTCAATCTACCTGCCCATCGGGTGCGTCCACCGGATGGGCAACCCGGGCAAGATCCCACTCGAGCTCATCGAAGTGCAGGTCGGCTCCTATCTCGGAGAGGACGATATCGTCCGCATCGAAGACATTTACAGGCGCATTTGAAATAGTGGGCATCAAAGCCGCGGCTTCCGGTATGTAGGGCGGTGACAAAACACGCAGTGAAGTGCCGGCGGTGATGCTGGCGCGGTCGGAGTAAAATCCGCCACCACTGGATAGACTGATCCCATTGGGCGTGGCGGGCCACCACCTTAATCAGAGTGGTGGCACCGGCGTGGAAATCGAGGCGGTCATAACGCCGTGCTGCGGCCGGGACACCAAGTACGACATGCGCATCGACCTGGCCACTTTCCTAGCCTGCAGCATGTCTGCCAAACCGTGCCAGTCACGACGGAGTCGCACCGCCTTTTCGACTCTTCATGAAAGTGTGGAACCACCCACGATCTGGCGTGAACGTCGGATCGCTGCGGTGATCCGTGGCGATACGGCACACAACATCGATCTCGTCCAGATCCCGGTCTGAGAAGACCAGGAGCATCGGATTGGGCACGATCGAGCTGGTTGGCTCCGGTGCCGGTTCGATCTGCATGGGCGTACCTCCCCCGATGATGCCTGTCCTTGTCGAACAGCGGACGCGGTGAACTAAACTTGCAGGGGCGCGGCACAAACGACACACCAAGCTTAGCTAGCACGGCCACTTCGCCAGAATGGCACTGGCTGCAGCTTTGTTGTTCGCACTCGGTTTGTGGAGGATGCTGGAGTGGACAGCGGAACGAAATCAGCGTCTCGAGTTATTCGGCTCTCTCCGGATCATAGGCGCCGATGCCCGTCCGGTTCATCCGCGGCAACACGATCCACTCGCGCAGTTGCTTTGGCGATCGGCCCAACCAGAATGTCATCCGCGGCAAACCGAGGACAGCTGTTCTGTTAGTTGAGCACCTCAACTTTGTCGCCGCCGACGCGAATATAGATGCGGTGCCGCGCCGTCCGGCCATCGCAGTAAATGAAGTATTGGTCCGGCCGATCCGCTGCATTCGATCGCCAGAAGCCGCCGAACTCCTTGAAATCATGTGGACTGCAGCGCCTTTCAGCCACAAGGGTTTGGGCGGCTATCTCAAACAGCGGTCCATGAAGCTTGTAATCGTTTGAGGAGGCGACGCCCGGGATCGCACTACCCGGTGAGCCATCCTTGCAGCCCCATACTGCCGCGGCGATCACCGGCAGCAGAACAATCGCCTTCATTGTGCCCCTCCCGGTCGAAGGATGCCACAGCCCTCTCAACCTGACCGTGGTGCACTAGCATGACAGACGCCGATATCCAGTGCGCTATCGGTGGTCGACCATGCGCTGGAAGCTGTCCGGGGCATCGACCGCCTGACGCCATCCATGAAGAAGCGAGGGTATTTTCGGCGTAGCGGTTGGGATGGCTTGAGACCAGCTTAGGCTCAGTTGCCCGCCTTTGTGAGGAGATTGTGGGCAGTGCATTCGGCCCGGACGTGATCGAAACTTCGCAACAGGACTGGCGAAAGCCTCTTGCCTGCTTGATCTGTTCAAGCACCGGCTCGACCACCTGTTGGCGCAGGCGATATCGACTGCGCCGTCCGGTGCGTCGGAGGGTCTCGGCCATTTCGCTCATCATGGGCGTCTTCGTCAGCCTCCGTCGTCCTGCTCGCCATGGCGCGCCCGGCCCGGCGGCAGATAGGGTTTGATCCGGCGCTCCTCCATGGCCGTAAGGTTCGCCTCAGTGGCGAAGCCCGCATCGCCCGAGACCTCACGCGACTTGCGTCCGAGACGAGTGGAAACGTCGTCCACGAGCGGCACGCAGCGCGAGGTGGTCGAGATGGCACAACCGGCTGTTGTCCAACACGTCGTCGACGAGTTCAGCCTCATAGACACGAGCCTTGCCATTGCGGCGGGCGAGCTCCTCGGCCTTTTCGAAATGCGCATCGATTTCGGCGTTGGCGAAATCGAACAGCAGGCCATCGCAGGTCGTGCGATACGGCGCCGCGCCCGTTGCGGCAAAGCATTATGCCGCGGCCGTGGCGATTGTCTTGGAGTTCTCCAGCTTGATGGAGGCGTTCGCGCAACAATTCACGGATGACGACTTCAGCCGCGCCGACGGTGCTGCCTTCGATTGAGAGCGCGCGGATATCATCGCCAAGTCAAAGACGTCTCGCCGCCTCATTGCCGTTCAAGCTGCGATCTATTCGGATGCCCTCGCAATGCGATCGAGGCAGCCGCGCGCACTGTTCAGCATCTCGTTGATGTAACGATTGTCCGGCTCCTTGCTTACGATGTCTCGCCGCATGATCTCAAGATAGTCGGAGGTCCTTTCAAGGATGGACGGCCGGTACTCGCTCAGCGCCAACAAATCCATCAGAATTTGCTCAAGGATCAACAGGCGGCCTTGAAGGCTCATCCCTTGCAATTGTTCCGGTGTCGGCTCAACTGTTGCCATCAAGCGTCTCCCAACGTCCGGAATGCGAACTCCATTCGTGTGATCCCTTTGGTTGCGTCGAAGCGGCTTGCGCGAGCGGCCGCGGTCGCGCCCTTCTAGCATCAGCGCGCGCATTGAGCGAGGCGATCTGTCGTAACGGCATGCTTACGGAAGCGTGCGCATGACGCCCTCGCCCCGCTGCTCCAACGGCCACCTGACGCGCCGCGACGGCTCTCCCACTACGCAGGAGGACACGCGCCCGGCCTGCGGTCGCTGCGGCGGCTCCGGTTTCCCGCTCGCGCGCCGGCTCCTCTCCCGGCCGCGCTGCAGGTGCCGCCCCTCGGGCCCTGTCGCGAGGGGCGGAGGCCACCTGTCGGGAGCCGGACGTGGCGATGGGCATTCGCCGCCCCGATCGCCTGGCCGGCGCAACCGGCCTCGAGTGGCTCCTGTCCTCTGTTTGACGCCGCCCTGTTGAAACTTCACCCCGCTGGCTCGCGCCAGCGCGGTCTTATCGTTTGGGCGATCAGATGCGCGACTTGCGCCAGCCTGCGCGCTCTGCGTCTGACGCGGTGCAGAACCACCGCTCGCCATGCCACCAATGGATCGCTGTGTCTGCATAATGGCGCTGACCGGGTGAATGGTAGATTCGCTCACCAGTGGTCAGGCTTATGTTCGCGCGGATCAGGCACTTTGGCGAAATCGCAGCACTGATGGCCCCGCGAAACGTCCACGCGAAGAACCCAACCAGGCCCGCCGCGGCAATCACAATCAACGCAAATGAGATCGACGGCTGTGGTGTCAGAAGTGGAGGTCGGCGGCTGGGGCGCGGTCGGAACAGAACGACGGTCATCCTGTCACGCTAACTGCGCCCAGTTTCCCTGCTGTGGAAGACATCATTCAAATTGTATCAACATCGTCGTTCGGTCTCGACGCGCCGCTTCGCCAGCAGGCCTCTTTGCGCGAACCGAGGTCGCAGCCGAGGTCAATGCGACCTCGGTTGGTTCGTTGTCTTCTACAACTCCGACCGCTTCGGCCACTCTCACCTGCTGCCAGGCGGCTGGCAATTCAACGTTGCCACGCAGTGTAGGGAAGGCATAGTCGCGCCGGAATACCTTGCGTTCCTGCTAAGAGAGTTCCGACCGGATAAGCAGCGATCTGACGATCGTGAAAGCCCGGAAACCCCATACGACCTGCACCGCGAGACGTTTCGGCGGGGGACTTTTCATATCCGGAGAACGATGATGAACGCTCACGAGGACCAGCCGGAGGACGTTTCGGCTATACGGTCACGATCGATGAGGTGCAGGTTTCAAATGATTTCGGGACCGACGTCCGGCTGATCGTCCTCAGGTGCAGCGATCAGCCATGCGTCCTCCGACAGCCATTCGTGCGTCCTGCCGCAACCGGGGCAATCGGTGATGGTGCCTCGCACCTTCATCGTGCGTAGGCTCTTCTCGGTGCTCATCATGCCGGTTGGTACCGGCAGGCCCGTTCTCGGGCAGCGAACGATCAATTCTCGCATAAACCTGCAACTCTTGAGGTGAAGTCAGCCGAGAGGGCATCGGCATTTGTGTATGCTCGAGGGCTATTTCTGATCTGCTCGGCTATCCGGTTTCGCTAATCGCCCCGCGTGCCGGGCGCTTTCCCACAGCCGCAGCAGGCGATGAGGGCTTCGCCATGGATCTCTCCACGACCGCAATCGCAGTCGAACCGCAGTTGTCGCAGAGCTTGATAATTCTGAAGCACAGGGGCACCGACGCGACGCAACGGAATACATCTAGCGGGCTGGGTTAAAGCGACCTGCCATCACTTCTGTCAAGCAAGATGCGTATCTACCGTCGCCTAGGGGCTACGCATTATCTTCACGGATTCCGAGCGTGGCGGTTGGTGAGCGACACCCCACCCGCCATTCGCGTCCGCTGGACCAAGGCCTACCGGATCTTTAGGTCAATCTATCCGCCGATCAACCTATTCGCGGATATCGCGGATCCAAGCGACTGGAGGCCCTGGAGTCGATCGAGTTGAAGACCAGTCCGCGGATTTGGGAGCAGCTCGGCAGGCTTGATCTCGTGCCATCGACGCGGCGGGTTGTCGGCCATGGGGCAAGCTATCTCTGGCGCCCTTCGTCTCCAAACCAGCCTCGATCGGCCGGGTAGGTTTACCGACGGCTCCGCGGGGCGTCTACTTGGCCCAGTCGATCCGACGAAGTCGCGATCGACGAGGTTGCGCATCACCAGGGCCGGACAATGGCCGCGACAAGAGAAGACCAGGGCTGGACCTCGCGGTTTCGTAGGCTGATTAGCCAGGTGGATCTCGAACTGCACGATGTCAGGCCGAGGATCGAGCTCCACGCCGATGACGACTAACCGAGCGTCCTTCAGGTACGGAACCCGCAAGGCTCGCCCACTCCTGCCTCGAGATCCTGCGCTTTCATCTTCTCCTTGAATGCCTTGACCGACAGATGCCGGCGTTTCGTCTGCAGTGCTGGCTCGCCCCGCCGGAGGCGAGGATCAAGGGTGCGCTCGGCCCAGGCGTGCCAGGAGCTTTGAAGCGCGACATAGGACTTTGTGGTGTCATGTGCGACCTGGAGCCCGTCGAGCGCCTTGCGAATGCTGACGCAGAGGCGCCTTCGACCGCTCTTGTGAGCTTCCTCGAACAGCGGAGCGCAAAAAATGTCGGCAACCGCGCCGCCGGCTTCGTCGAGGTCCAATCGGGCTCCGAAGACGGAGTTGGCGCCGGCCCAAGCTTCGACCCAGGCGCGTGCCTCATCGAAGAGCGCGACGTTTCGCGGATTGTCCATCGCGTGGAGCGAACCCATTTCCTCAACCCATGCCGGGGTGACACCTACCAACAAATGCAGTCCGAGGGCCGCACTCTTGCGGATATGGGCGCCATGCTCATGCAAATGCAGGCGCAGGTTGGAGCGATAGTCGCGCGCGTCGTCGAAATGCGAGGCGGTTGGGGGCCGCCAGACAAGAGCTGCGCCGGCGACCGCGTCGCAGCGAATTTCGCTTCGTCCATCGAGCCGTCTGGCATGTCGGCTCATCGCGGTGAGATAGCTGGCATTCTTGATCGGGGCGGCGCGGACGAAGGCAAACATATCGGTCGCTTCAGCCGTCGCGGTTGCGCTTCTCGACAGCGATAAGGCGCTGCAGGTAGGTCTTGACCGAGTCCGGCGGCGTCAGCAGGGGCGTCTTCGCCCGAGCGGCGATCTCGCCGACGAACTTCTCGACCGCCTGTCTCGCATCGATCATGTAGGTCGGGGCGAACGGCGAATAGATCAGCGTGGTCTTGTTGTTCTGTGGCGGCCTGACATGGCCCAGCCAGACGCTGATCTGACCCGGATCGATGCCCTCGCGTGTCATGAAGCGGCCAAGGCTGTGGCGGACCGAGTAGCTGTTGATGTCATTGGGCAGGTCGGCGCGGGCGATAGCGCGCCTGACCCCGGTCTTGACGCTGGCAATCGGCTTGTCGCGCCACATGATGAGGAGACCCTGGGGAATGAGATCCAGCCATGGCTGCAGCGACTGCAGGATGGGCAGGACGGGCCGATACTTGTCCGTCTGGACGCGGCCCTTTGGATTGAGGTCGACCAGCGAATGCTCGCGATCGATCTGCTGGCCCTCGAGCTCGAGAATCGAGGTCTGGCGCCCCGCCGTGGCGAACAGCACTGCCCAGTACACCTGGAGATGCGGCTCCTCGGTGGCATCGTACAGCCTGGCAAGCGCCTCGGTGCCGCAGGGATCGCCCTTGGGCTCAGCCGCACGAACATGATTCGCGGTTCGGAACTCCGGAATCTTGGGCGCGTCTTTTTCGGCAAGCTGTTTGTTGTCGGCTGCGCGCTTGATGGCCGACCTCAGCGTCGACAGCCGGCGGCTGACCGTGCTGATCTTGGCGCCCTTTGCGACCCACTCGTCGCGCAGGGCTTCAAAATCCCGACGGGTCAACGCCGCCACCCGCTTGTTGGCGATGGCAGATGCGCAGATCAGATTGATGTGGATCGTCTCGGCCTCGACTGAGGCCAGATCCTTCACGTAGTCGCGGTGGTCATCGAGTAGGTCGACGACGGTCCGGACGAGCTTGGCTCCCAGCGCGGCAAGGGGGTCGCCGGTCATGCCCGATTCGCTGACCTGCCTGACGCGATCCATCGCGTCACTGTTCACCTTCGTTTTCAGGCTGCGGCGCTTGGTCTGGCGCTGCGCCGGATCGTACCAGGCGATGTAGTAGACCTTGTTGGAATGACGAACGAGCGAGTACTCGCCGAAATCCTCGATGGGAGTGAAGGTGGCGGGCATAGTGGCTCCTGCGGCCACGTGGCGTGGCCGAGATCTCAGCAATGGGGTTGGAAAAGCGGATTGTTGGACGAGCGAGCGCTAGGGCGACGGCATGTCGTCGCAGGCGTCGTCGGACGTGGCCGGGGCGTGTCGAGCGCGCTTCATGAACAGCGCGACTTCATCGGTCAGGAAGAGCAGGCGCCCGGGGAGCGGCATCGCGATCAGGTCACCGCTGCGAGCCAGCCGGGTGATCGTGGCCTTCGAGACCCGCATCGCGGCGGCGACCTCAGCTGCGGTGAGCACGTCTGGCAGGGTCGAATATCGGTCACGTAGCGGCATGGGTTACCCGAGAGAGGTGAAGCATGATCCTTCAATATTAAACCACATATGGTTTGTCAAACCATATGTGGTTTGTATGATTGCTCATGGTTGACGAAAGCTTGATGGGTTCATCAGCCGGATGGCTGCGACAACGCCCAGACACTGCGCTTGCCGCTCCGGTCAGGAAGATCAAGGTCGACCGTGCAGCGCCAGACGAAGAGCTTTTCTCGCAGTTCGGGTTTCATCCGCCGAAGCGTCTCGTCGAGCTGCCCAAACTCCATATCGATACACAGAATCGTTCGGTCGTTTGTGACGAGAGAGCGCAGGACGGTGAGTTCAATTTGCTCCGCGATGCGCGCTGAGGTTGGCGCGCCTTTGTGGTCCGCGACGATGATATCGACGACTCTACCCGGTCCCTGATCGACCGTCAGATAGGGACCTGAGACGAACCAGAGCTGGAAATCAAACTCCGCCCACGACCCCTCGCCGGGTTCCTGCGGTCGGCGCAACTCTGCCTTGCTGAACAGATCCCGCGACAGGATCTCCGAGAGTTTGACCCGGGGCAGTAGGTCGGGTGGTTTGCTGGCTGAGGCTTCGAAGCGCTTGGCCTCGGCAAGGTACTCGGCAACAGTGCCATGCCCGGCCAGCAGGCGATCGAGATTCTTGCGCTCGCCGGCCGCGCTGACTTTGCCGATGCGTGCCACGGCTTCGATCGCCATCACCGGCGGGCAGATGTCGATCAGCGTCTCGAGATCGAGCCGCTTGGATTCGAGATAGGCGAGCGCTGCCATCTGCCTTCGAAGCGTGTTTTCTGCGAGGCCCGTGTCACCGCTGAGCTGCGTGAAGAACGCCGAGCGGTAGCCCTGCCCGATGGTCTGATAGGTCCGATAGTGCGGCAGCGCATCCCGCAGCCAGTTGTCGGTCCGATGACGCGGGCGTTTTTCGGCAGGCATGATGAGAGCCGCTCCCGGGAGTTGACGAAAATCGATTCGCCGCTCATTTATCAAATATGGTTTAGGGCTGCCGGGAACCACCGGCAAGCCCGGGATCATTGATTTTCCAGTGGGCCGGTCCGATCCCGATGATGACGACGTTTGCAAAAGGCAGCATGCGCCAGAGGCCATCTGCGACGACCGAATCAGGCTTGCGTGCAAACTGCGTGCAAAACGGGATTTTGGCGGGTGATTCCGGGGCCAAACCAAAAACCCCGAAAACCGCTTTTCTGAAGCGATTTCCGGGGCTTGGAATATGGTGGGCGCGACAGGGATCGAACCTGTGACCCCTACGATGTCAACGTAGTGCTCTCCCGCTGAGCTACGCGCCCGTCATGCCTTGACGATAATCTGCCCTGGCAGTCGGAACAGGTTCGGCCTTTCGGCGTGTCCCTGTTGCGAGGTTGAGCGGGCTATAGCCGCTCATTTCGCGCCTTGCAAGACGCTTGATTGCAAAAAGCGCTCAGGCTGCGAGCAACTTCTCGACCTCGTTCACGAGTTCGCGCAGGTGGAAGGGCTTGGACAGCACTTTTGCGTCCTTCGGCGTCTGGGAATCGGGGTTGAGCGCAACCGCAGCGAAACCTGTGATGAACATCACCTTGATGTCGGGATCGAGTTCGGTGGCGCGCCGCGCCAGCTCGATGCCGTCCATCTCCGGCATGACGATGTCGGTCAGCAGCAGTTCGAAGGGCTCTTCACGCAGGCGATTATAAGCTGAAAGCCCGTTATCGAACGACGCCACGTCGTAGCCCGCATTCTGCAGGGCCTTGACCAGAAAGCGGCGCATGTCGTTGTCGTCTTCAGCGAGAAGTATCTTGGTCATGGGCCTGCTTCGTCCGTCCCGTTCGGCCTATCGATAGAGGCCGCCCACCCCGGACAACCCCTTCTCTGTTTCGTCTCGCCCGATTCGGCATTCCGAGCCAACGCGCCGAAGCGTTATCGCCTGCCCGGAGCGCTTGGAACACTATCGCAGTATAACGCGCCAACATGGTAAACAAGGCGTGAACGCGATGTTCGATTCAGCGCCGAATTCAAGATCGCTTCATCCGCTCGGCAATGTGTGCTTCAGTCGTCCTGCATGACCATCTCGTCCGGTAATTTTTCTGCTGAAGCCGCCGACATCGTCGTCGAGATCGAGCGCCCCTTCAGCCTCTATCAGCCGCCGCTCCAGGTCGTGCCGGTGGTGGTAGACGTGCCGCATGCCGGGCGTCGCTATCCTCCCGCCTTCGTGGAGCGAGCACGATTGCCGCTGCGCTCGCTGCGTCGCTCCGAAGATGCCTATGTCGACCGGCTCTTCGCACAGACGGTCGCCCTTGGTGCTCCGTTGCTCGTCGCCGAGTTTCCGCGTGCCTTTCTCGATGTGAATCGCGAGCCCTATGAGCTCGACCCGCGCATGTTCGACGGCCGCCTGCCTGCTTTCGCCAATACCCGCTCGCTGCGGGTCGCGGGGGGCTCGGCACAATTCCGCGCATCGTCGGCGATGCGCACGAGATCTATTTCGGCAAGATTCCGGTGGAGGACGCACTCACCAGGATCGACGAGCTCTATCGCCCCTACCATGCCGGGCTGCGCAGCCTGGTCCAGCGCACGCAAGGCGCCTTCGGCACCTGCATTCTGGTCGACGCCCATTCGATGCCGTCGACGGGGCTCGACCGCGACGGGCTCGCCAAGTCGGATGTGATTCTCGGTGACCGCTTCGGCACCAGCGCCGCCGGCTACATCATCGACATCGCCGAGGAGGCCTTCCGTCGGCGGGGGCTCAGCGTCACGCGCAACCGCCCCTATGCCGGCGGCTTCATTACCGAGCATTACGGCGCGCCGGCCTCAGGCGTGCATGCCCTGCAGATCGAGATCAACCGCGCCCTTTACATGAACGAAGCGACCCTGGAGCCGCATGCCGGTTTTGCAGAGTTGGAGCAGGCGATCGGCACCGCCATGGCGGAGAGCTTCGCGCATTGGAGCGGCTGGCTCGACGATTGGCGCGAAGCTGCGGAATAGCCTGTTTTATCAGAGGCTTGCGATGACGGCATCTGCGCGACGCAGAAAAAAGGGCCGCGCACTTTCGTGGCGGCCCAAGTCTAGGGAGGAAACGCCCAAGGAGGGCAAACGAAGGCTTGAGGTGATCGCCCCTTCGCAGTGCACAATATGACTGTGCAGCGCAAAAAAGCAAGAGCCTTTGTCGAAAATCTTGTAAGCCATGCGCCGCACGCAATCCAAAACTGCTCATTTGCCACCAGATTCCTTGTTTTCCGACAACGAGCGCCGCTAGAAGAACCGAGTGGGCAGGCTGCATCCTGCATTTTTGCTGCGCAGCATAGTGCAGCTCCGGAGAGCAAAGATGAGTGCGGTTGATTTCGGAGCCTTCGTCGCGGAACTCGCGACCCAATCCGGCCAGGCGATCCTGCCCTTCTTCCGCGCCAAGCACGCAACCGAGGACAAGTCCTGCGGCGGCGTGTTCGATCCCGTGACCGAGGCCGACCGCGCCGGCGAGAACGTGATGCGCCACCTGATCAAGCGCAATTTCCCCGAGCATGGCGTGCTCGGAGAGGAGTTCGGCACGGAGAACGGCGAGGCCGAGTATGTCTGGGTGCTCGACCCGATCGACGGCACCCGGGCCTTCATCTCCGGCATCCCGGTCTGGGGCACGCTGATCGGCCTCACCCGTGAGGGCGTTCCGGTTTACGGCATGATGCACCAGCCCTTCACCGGCGAGCGCTATTCCGGCGATGGTCGACAGGCACGCTATGAGGGCCCGGGCGGGCCTCGGGTGCTGCGCACGCGCCAGAACGGCGAGCTGGCCACCGCGACGGTGATGACCACCAGCCCCAAACTCTTCCAGGGCGCCGAGCAGGAAGCGTATCTGCGTGTCGAGAGCGCGGTGCGCCTCGCCCGTTACGGTTGCGACTGCTATGCCTATTGCATGCTCGCCTCGGGCCATGTCGATCTCGTCATCGAGAGCGGGCTGAAGCCCTATGACATCGTCGCGCTGATCCCGATCGTCGAAGGCGCCGGCGGAATCGTCACGTCATGGGACGGCGGCAGTGCCGCCAAGGGCGGACGCATCATCGCCGCCGCCAACAGGACCCTGCACCAGGCCGCCCTCGCCCTGCTCGCCGGCTGATCCGGGCCCGGCGATCGCTTCGCCGGGAATGAATGCATCGAAGGCCGCCCAGAACTGCGCGCGAACGGCATCCGTTTCCATCAGGATCTCATGGCGCGCTGTCGGCAATATCAAGGCCGAACCGGTCTTCAGCCGTGCCGCGAAGCGCTCGATCGCCGGCGTCGAGACCACCGGGTCGCGCCCGGCTGCGATCACCAGCGTCGGCACCTTGACCTCCAGCGGCGCCGTGGGGGCCGCCAGCCGGTTCATCAACCGGAACGCGGTCCTGACCCAGCCGACAGTCGGATCGCCGATACTGAGATGGCGCGCTGCAGCTGAAAGCGCGGCGTTCCGGGCATAGCGGACCGGGTCATTCGTCAGCCGATTGCCCTGGAATGGCTTGGTCGCGATCGCCGTATCACCGCCGCCAGGCACGAAGGCGCTGCCGAGACCGAGCCAGTACAGCACGCTTGCGAGATAGCTCGCCGCCCGTGGCCGCTCGACCATGGAGAGGCCGAGCATGGGCGCGAGCGCAACCAGCCGTGAGACCGGCAATGCGTTGCGCCGGGCGGCGTCGAGGCACAGGGCCGCCCCCATCGAATGCGCCAGTACGAAATAGGGAGGCGGCAGCCGGGCCTGCATTTCCGCCATTGCAAGTGCAAGGTCGGTCTCGTAGTGCCGCAGACGGCCGACATGCCCCTTGCGTTCACGCGAGACGAAGCGTTGCGAACCGCCCTGGCCGCGCCAGTCGAAGGCGAGAATATGGAAACCGCGGCGGCGCAGGTCGGCGATCGTCTCGCTGTAGCGTTCGATGAACTCCGCGCGCCCCTGGATGACCACGACAGTACCGCGCACCCGCTTTACTGTCGGGTGCCAACTCGCGAAGCGGAGCCTGGCTCCGTCGCGTGCCAGAGCAAGCCAGACCTTGCCATGCCCGGGAATCGGGTAGGCGGGGAGGGAGAAAAGCTCGGCCTCGGCCATCAGGCGCTCCGAATCGCGGCGACAGTCCCGGGCGGATGCCCTCGGTTATGCCCGCTCGAGGCAGCTCTTGAAAAGCTGAAATCGCTCCCCAATTCCTGGTCACGCAGGCCGATACCGGCTGCGTGAACCTGAACGGGGCCTGTGCTCAAGACGAGGCAGGCTCGACCAAACGTCGCTTCTTCTGGAGGACATCATGCGTCACTTCGATCTTTCCCCGCTCTATCGCTCGACCGTCGGCTTCGATCGTCTGTTCAACCTGCTCGACCAGGCGACCAGCGCTGAAACCGCGCCGACCTATCCGCCCTACAATATCGAGCGCACTGCCGAGAACGCCTACCGCATCTCCATCGCGGTCGCCGGCTTCTCCGACAGCGACCTTGCCATCGAAAGCAAGGAAAACACCCTGACCGTACGCGGTGAGAAGCAGGTTTCCGAGACCGCCGAGAAGCGCGAAGTCCTGCATCAGGGCATCGCGGCCCGCGCCTTCGAGCGCCGCTTCCAGCTCGCCGACTATGTCCAGGTGACCGGCGCGAGCCTCGAGAACGGCCTACTCCATATCGATCTCGTCCGCGAGATTCCCGAGGCCAAGAAGCCGCGCCAGATCGCCATCGGCGGCAAACCCGCCAAGGTGCTCGAGGCCAAGGTTTCCAAGGCCGCGTAACACGCCCAGCCCAGGGCTGGCAGACAGAGGGCGCCCCCGGTTTCCGGGGGCGCCCTTTTCATGCCTGGGATTGGAGATCGTCTCTCAGTCGAGAGGTGCGACCGGAACGGCAGGCGTCGCCGGACGCGCTATGGAGGGCGCCGGGTCCTCGATCTGGACCGGAGGCAGCTCGACCGGCGAAACCTTGATCTCCGGCGATTCGGCCTTCGCAAGCGGCGGCTTCTGCTCCGGCGCCTCCGTGCCGCGAACATCGTTGGGGTTCACCAGCTTCGGCTTCTCCTCGCCGGATGGCGCGGTCGGCCCCGGCGTCGGTGCGACGGGGGTTGCCGGCGCGGACGGAACCTCGGTTGCTGGCGCACGAGCCTGGGCAGGAGCCTGCTCGACAGGCTTTACCTGTTCGACTGGCGGTGTCGGCGCCGCCGGAGACGGGGGCATCACCGTTGCAGGCGCGTTCGCCTCGGCGGGAGGAGCTAGTGCCTTCTCCGGTTCGGGAGCCGGCATCGGTGCGGCCGGGGACGCCGGAATGGCCTGCGCGGGCGCGTTCGCCTCCGCCGGAGGCTTGAGCGAATCGGGGCGCTCCGGCGGGAGCGGCAGCAACCGCGGTTGGGCCGGGGCATGCTCACGCGGGTCGACGCGCGCGACATCCGGAGCGGGTCCCCGCATTCGTTCAGGAGTCTGCAGGTTCGTCCGCCGGATGAGATCGCCGCTGAAACGATCGAAGATCAGCCGTACGCGCCGGCCATTCGCCATGCGCCCATCGACCACAAAATCGGACTCGGTGCGCGTGGTGCGGTCGACCTGGGCGAGCCTGTGCTCGCGGATGGCGATCTCGGCGATGCTCCGCGAAGACAACGGCGCAGGCGGCGGCGGCGCGTAGCGATAGCCATAGCCATAGCCGCGACGCGGCAGATACTCGTAGCCATAGTCGTAATAATACTGCGCGGCGGCTCCACCGGCCGAGCCCGCCAGCGCGCCGGCAACAGCCAGGCCGATCAGCGCGGCGCGCGAGCGCGCGGTCGAAACAGAAGCCATATCTCCATCCTTGTTAACGGACCGAACGGGGGCTTCAGTCTTCCTTAGGGATTACGGCACCCATGCGGCGTCAATCAGGGGATATTTCAGCGAGACGGCGCGTTCAGCAGCGAGATCAGTTGTTCGACATCCTCGGGACGCGTCGCAAAGGACATGACGAACCGACCGATGATCTCGCCCGATGCAAGCCCTGCATCGTCGGGAAGCGCAGTGTCGGACCAGGCGTGATAGCCGACTCCGGCCTCCTTCAGGCGCTGCTGCGTTGCAGCATCGAGGACGAGAAACGCCGTATTGGCCTCGCAGGGCCAGGCCAACCGCACCGAGCCGCCTCTCGTAACCGCCTCGGACAGCCGGGACGCCATCGCGTTGGCGTGGCGCGCCAACGCCAGCCAGTGGCCGCCGGCCAGCAGGCCCTCGAATTGCGCACCGATCAGCCGGCCCTTGGAAAGCGTATGGCCGGCCCGCTTGCGCCGCCATTTCATTTCAGCAGCCAAGGCCTGATCGAAGAAGACCACGGCCTCGGCCGCCCAGGCGCCGTTCTTGGTGCCCCCGAAGGACAGGACGTCGACACCTGCCTTCCAGGTGATCTCGGCCGGAGAGCAGCCCAGCGTGACCAGCGCATTGGCAAAACGGGCGCCATCCATATGCAGCTTCAGGGCGCGTGGATCGGCCGCCTGCTTCAGGGCCCGCACCTCGTCGGGACGATAGATCAACCCGCATTCGGTTGCCTGCGTGATCGAGACCGCCTGCGGCTGCACCTGATGCAGTGCGCCCTCGCGCATCCGCGCCAAGACCTTTGTCACGGACTCAGGCGTGATCTTGTTGCCGGTCCCAGGCAGACCGATGAGCTTGGTGCCGTCGCCGAAGAATTCCGGCGCGCCGCACTCGTCATCGGCGACGTGGCTTTCCTGATGGGTCAGGACGGCTCCCCAGGGGCGCGTCAGGCAGGCCAGCGCCAGGGCGTTCGCAGCCGTGCCGCTGGTCACCAGGAAAACCGAGACCTCATGTTCGAACACTTCGGCAAAGAGCCGTTCGACGCGCTGGGTCCAGATATCGGTGCCATAGGCCGCAGCTGCGCCGTCATTGGCGGCCGCGATCGCGGCCATCACCGGGGCGCTTGCACCCGCCGTATTGTCGCTGATGAAGTTCATGAACGAGCGTTAGCGAGGCGGGCGCGCCCTGCCAAGCGCAAGGCCGGAATGACGCCTTGCACGCCGCGACTGAGCCCGGACCGAACGCCGCCGGCATAAGCCCTTCGGACAAGAAGCGTGCGACCCAACGATGCCTTTCATCCCGGAAATGTCGCCGTTGAAACACATATCGCAACAATATTTCCAATCCGCCCAAAATTCACGCTTGTGCCGACATTAGAATTCTGGCAAATTCGTCTCAATAGGACAGTGTTGCTGTCCCATTTTTCACCGCACTGACATGAGGCCGCGAGCCTGATGTCGGACGATCGCAACGGAGCGGAGCAATGACGAGGGGCACGGCCACGACCGCCACAGCCAACCGTAAACGCGCCGCCCGTAAAACGGCGGCGTAAACAGGCGCGACAGGGCTCTGGGAAGCCCGAGGCGCCTGCGGAGGACGCGGGCGCGGGATCAAAACAGCGCAAGCCCCCCTCTGACAGACGAACCTGGCCGGACTGGCTCCATCCTTGCTGCCTTGAAGGCCAGCAGGAGCCGGTGCGGACGGCGATGTAGACTGATGCGGGTCTCTCGGCGGAAGCGCGAGGGGTATGGCAAGCGGGGTTTGACGATGAGCGGAACCAGCAAGTCGGGTGTCTTCAGCAGCAAAGCTGTGACGACCATGACGGCCACCGAGCCGGTCCTGACGGTGCGCGATCCGGCCATGCCCGAACGCCAGGGCCTCTACGATCCGTCCTTCGAGAAGGATTCCTGCGGCGTCGGCTTCATCGCCGACATGAAGAACCGCAAGACCCATGCGATCGTCGAACAGGGCCTGCAGATCCTGCACAATATCGACCATCGCGGCGCTGTCGGCGCCGACCCCAAGCTCGGCGATGGTTGCGGCATCCTCACCCAGATTCCGCATCGCTTCTTCCAGGAGGAATGCGCGAAGCTCGGCATCGCCCTGCCCAAGCCCGGTCACTACGCCATCGGCCAGTTCTTCATGCCGCAGGATGCCGGCGACCGCGCCGTCTGCGAGGAGATCGTCGCACAGACGGTCGAGGAGGAAGGCCTGGTCTTCCTCGGCTGGCGCGACGTACCGGTCGATAACAGCGACCTCGGCGAGGCGGTGAAGGAAACCGAGCCGACCCATCGCCAGCTTTTCGTCGGCCGTCCGGTCGAGATCACCGACGAGGATGATTTCGAGCGCAAGGTCTATGTCCTGCGCAAGTCGGTTTCCAACAAGGTCTACAAGCGCCAGGACCGCGCCACCGCGACCTATTACCCGGTCTCGATGTCGGCCCGCACCATCGTCTACAAGGGCATGGTGCTCGTCACCCAGCTCGGCTCCTATTTCAAGGACCTGACCGATCCGCGCTTCGAGAGCGCGATTGCCCTCGTCCACCAGCGCTTCGCCACCAACACCTTCCCGTCCTGGCGCCTTGCCCACCCCTACCGGATGGTGGCGCATAATGGCGAGATCAACACGCTGCGCGGCAACGTCAACTGGATGGCCGCTCGTCAGGCCTCGGTCGATTCCGAGCTGTTTGGCGCGGATATCTCGAAGCTCTGGCCGATTTCCTATGAGGGCCAGTCCGACACCGCCTGCTTCGACAACGCACTCGAATTCCTGGTCCAGGGCGGCTATTCGCTCGCCCATGCGATGATGATGCTCGTGCCCGAGGCCTGGGCCGGCAACCCGCTCATGGATGAAGAGCGCCGCGCGTTCTACGAATATCACGCCGCCTTGATGGAGCCCTGGGATGGCCCTGCCGCCATCGCCTTCACCGACGGCAAGCAGATCGGCGCGACGCTTGACCGCAACGGCCTGCGGCCCGCGCGCTATCTCGTCACCGATGACGGTCTCGTCGTGCTCGCTTCGGAATATGGCGTGCTGCCGATCCCGGAAGAGAAGATCGTCCAGAAGTGGCGTCTCCAGCCCGGCAAGATGCTGCTCATCGATCTCGATCAAGGCCGCATCATCGGCGATGACGAGATCAAGACCTCGCTCTGCCTTGCCAATCCCTACAAGGACTGGCTGAAGCGTACCCAGATCGTGCTGGAGGAGCTGCCGCCGGTCGAGGCGCGCGCCTCGCGCACCGATGTCGCCCTGCTCGATCGTCAGCAGGCCTTCGGTTACACTCAGGAAGACACCAAGATCCTGATGGCGCCCATGGCCGTGACCGGCCAGGAGGCCGTCGGCTCGATGGGCACCGACACGCCGATCTCGGCGCTCTCCTCGAAGTCGAAGCTGCTCTACACCTATTTCAAGCAGAACTTCGCACAGGTCACGAACCCGCCGATCGACCCGATCCGCGAAGAGCTGGTGATGAGCCTGCTCTCCTTCATCGGGCCGCGGCCGAACATCCTCGACCTGGAAGGCACCTCGCGCCGCAAGCGCCTCGAAGTGCGCCAGCCGATCCTGACCAATGACGATCTCGAGAAGATCCGCTGCATCGGTCACTATGAGGACCGCTTCGACACCAAGACGATCGACATCACCTATCCCGCGCGCGAAGGCGCAGCCGGCATGGAAGGCGCGATCGCACGGCTCTGCGAACGGGCCGAGGCCGCCGTGCATGGCGGCTACAACATCATCATCCTCTCCGACCGGCAGGTGGGACCGGACCGCATCCCGATCCCGGCTCTGCTGGCGACGGCCGCTGTCCATCACCACCTGATCCGCAAGGGCTTGCGCACCTCGGTCGGTCTCGTGCTGGAATCCGGCGAGCCGCGCGAAATCCATCACTTCGCCTGTCTTGCCGGCTTCGGCGCCGAGGCGATCAACCCCTATCTCGCCTTCGAGACGCTCGAGGCCCTCTACGAGGCCGGCGAATTCCCGCCAGAGGTCGACCGCTACGAGGTCGTCAAGCGCTTCATCAAGTCTGTCGGCAAGGGCCTGCTCAAGGTCATGTCCAAGATGGGCATCTCGACCTATCAGTCCTATTGCGGCGCGCAGATCTTCGACGCGATCGGCCTGAAGACCGAGACGATCGACAAGTACTTTGCCGGTACCGTGTCCTCGATCGAGGGTGTCGGCCTGCCGGAGCTCGCGGAAGAAACCGTGCGCCGTCATCGCGATGCTTTCGGCGACTCGCCGGTCTACCGCGACGCACTCGATATCGGCGGCGAATACGCCTTCCGTATCCGCGGCGAGGACCATGCCTGGACGCCGGAGAATATCTCGCTGCTCCAGCACGCCGTCCGCGGCAATGCTCAAGACAAGTATAAGGCCTATGCCGAGCTGGTGAACGACCAGAGCCAGCGCTTCTCGACGATCCGCGGGCTGTTTCAGATCAAGGATGCCGACGCGCTCGGCACCAAGCCGATCCCCCTCGACCAGGTCGAGTCGGCGGCTTCGATCGTGCGCCGTTTCTCCACCGGCGCCATGTCGTTCGGCTCGATCAGCCATGAGGCGCATTCGACGCTCGCCATCGCCATGAACACGATCGGCGGCAAGTCGAACACCGGCGAAGGCGGTGAGGAGCCTGAGCGCTTCGTCAAGCTGCCCGACGGCCGCTCGATGCGCTCGGCGATCAAGCAGGTCGCGTCAGGCCGCTTCGGCGTCACGGTCGAGTACCTCGCCAATTCCGACATGATGCAGATCAAGATCTCGCAGGGTGCCAAGCCCGGCGAGGGCGGCCAGCTGCCCGGCCACAAGGTCGACGCACGCATCGCCAAGGTCCGGCATTCGACGCCAGGCGTCGGCCTGATCTCGCCGCCGCCGCATCACGACATCTACTCGATCGAGGACCTGGCCCAGCTGATCTTCGACCTGAAGAACGTCAACCCGGCGGCAGACGTCTCGGTCAAGCTCGTCTCGGAGCTCGGCGTTGGCACGGTTGCGGCCGGCGTCGCCAAGGCCCGCGCCGACCACATCACCATCTCGGGCTATGAAGGCGGCACCGGCGCCTCGCCGCTGACCTCGATCAAGCATGCCGGATCGCCCTGGGAGATCGGGCTCGCAGAGACCCATCAGGTCCTGGTGCTGAACAAGCTGCGCGGGCGCATCGCACTGCAAGTCGATGGCGGTCTTCGCACCGGCCGCGACATCGTCATCGGTGCCCTGCTCGGCGCCGACGAGTTCGGCTTTGCAACCGCTCCGCTGATTGCGGCCGGCTGCATCATGATGCGCAAGTGCCATCTCAACACCTGCCCGGTCGGCGTCGCGACGCAGGATCCGGTGCTGCGCAAGCGCTTCAAGGGCGCGCCCGAGCACGTCATCAATTTCTTCTTCTTCCTCGCCGAGGACGTGCGCGAGATCATGGCGAGCCTCGGCGTCGCCAGGTTCGACGATCTCGTCGGCCGTTCCGACTGGCTCGACAAGAAGCAGGCAATCGACCACTGGAAGGCAAAGGGCCTCGATTTCACCCGGATTTTCCACAAGCCGGAGGTGAAGGGCGAGGTCGCCATCCGCCATGTCGAGCGCCAGAAGCACCCTATCGACGCAGTGCTCGACCGGACGCTGCTCGCCGAGGCGGCAGCCGCCCTCGACAAGGGCGAAGCGGTGGTGGTCACCAGCCCGATCCGCAACGTCGACCGCTCGACCGGCGCGATGCTCTCGGGCGAGGTCGCCAAGCGCTATGGCTATGCCGGCCTGCCGGCGGACACGATCACGGTGAAGCTCACCGGCACTGCCGGCCAGAGCTTCGGCGCCTGGGTCGCCAATGGCGTCACGCTCGATCTCACGGGCCAGGCCAATGACTATGTCGGCAAGGGTCTCTCAGGCGGCAAGCTGATCATCCGGCCGTCGCCGGATGCGCAAACCATCGCCGAGAATTCGATCATCGTCGGCAACACCGTGCTCTACGGCGCGATCTCGGGCGAATGCTACTTCCGCGGCGTCGCCGGCGAGCGCTTCGCCGTGCGCAATTCGGGCGCGATCGCGGTGGTCGAGGGCACCGGCGATCATGGCTGCGAATACATGACCGGCGGCGTCGTCGTCGTGCTCGGCCAGACCGGCCGCAACTTCGCGGCCGGCATGTCCGGCGGCGTCGCCTATGTGCTCGACGAGGACAAGAGCTTCACCAAGCGCTGCAACCTCTCCATGGTCGATCTCGAGCCGGTCACCGAGGAGGAGGAGCTGATGCAGCGCATCCACCACCATGGCGGCGACCTCGAGTTCAAGGGCCGGATCGACGTGATGGCCAACATGTCCGGCTACGACGCCGAGCGCCTGCACCAGCTCGTCGCCGATCATCACCGCTACACGGGCTCGCAGCGGGCCAAGGACATTCTCGAGAACTGGACGGAATACCTGCCCAAATTCGTCAAGGTCATGCCGGTCGAATACCGCCGTGCCCTCCTCGAAATCGAGCGGGCGCAAGCCGGCATGTCGGTCGCGGCCGAGTAACCCAATCAGGCGGATGTGAGACGATGGGCAAGGTAACCGGCTTCCTCGAGATCGACCGTCGCGACCGGAAGTACCTTCCGGCCTCGGACCGGATCAGGAACTACAAGGAATTCGTCATTCCGCTCGGTGCGGAGGCAACCCGCGACCAGGCGGCGCGCTGCATGAATTGCGGCATCCCGTATTGTCACAACGGCTGTCCGGTCAACAACCAGATCCCGGACTGGAACGACCTCGTCTACAACGACAAGTGGCGCGAGGCGCTGGACAACCTGCACTCGACCAACAACTTCCCCGAGTTCACCGGCCGCGTCTGCCCGGCCCCCTGCGAGGCGTCCTGCACGCTGAATCTCGAGGACACGCCGGTCACCATCAAATCGATCGAATGTGCGATCGTCGACAAGGGCTGGCAGGAAGGCTGGATCATCCCCCAGCTGCCGCGCGCCAAGACCGGCAGAAAGATCGCCATCATCGGCTCCGGTCCGGCAGGCCTCGCTGCGGCCCAGCAGCTCGCCCGTGTTGGCCACGAGGTGCATCTCTATGAACGCCAGGCGCGCGCCGGTGGTCTGCTGCGCTACGGCATTCCGGACTTCAAGATGGAGAAGTCCCATGTCGAGCGCCGTGTCCGACAGATGGAGGCCGAAGGCGTCGTCTTCCACTACAACGCCAATGTCGGCGTCGATATCGACCCGGCCGAGCTGCTTGCGCGCTATGACGCCGTCGGTCTGACCGGTGGCGCCGAGAAGCCGCGTGATCTGCCGATCGAGGGTCGCGAGCTTGCCGGCATACAGTTCGCCATGGATTTCCTGCCGCAGCAGAACCGTCGCGTCGGCGGCGAGGCAGCCAACGGCAATGGTGCCGAGATCCTGGCGACGGGCAAGCATGTCGTGGTCATCGGCGGCGGCGATACCGGTTCCGACTGCATCGGCACCTCGGTGCGCCAGGGTGCGCTCTCGGTGACGCAGATCGAGATCATGCCGCAACCGCCGGAAAAGGAAAACAAGGCCCTGACCTGGCCGAACTGGCCACTCAAGCTGCGCACCTCCTCCAGTCATGAGGAGGGGGCCGAGCGCGACTTCGCCATCACCACGCTGAAATTCACCGGCGAGAATGGCCAGGTCCGCCGGCTGAACTGCGCCCGCGTCGACAATGCGCTGAAGCCGATCCCGGGCACCGAGTTCGACCTCAGGGCCGATCTCGTCCTGCTCGCCATGGGCTTCGTCTCGCCGGTCCGTGAAGGGTTGATCGAGAAACTCGGCGTCACGCTCGACAAGCGCGGCAATGTCGAGGCGAACACGCTGGCCTACAAGACTTCGGTCGAGAAGGTGTTTGTCGCCGGCGACATGCGCCGCGGCCAGTCGCTGGTCGTCTGGGCGATCCGCGAGGGTCGCCAGATGGCTCATTCCATCGACAAGCACCTGATGGGCGAGACCATCCTGCCGCGATAGGGAGATCCCGTCTCTCACTCGGGGGAGGACATGCCGCAGCGCGGCGCACGAGGGGAGCAGGTGGCCGAGTGGCCCCTCGCCCATCTCGGCGTTGCGCGGCTCCCCTTCTCCCGAAGGGGCGTGTGATGTTCGTGTCGGTTCCGGTCAGTTCCGGCGCGGCCAGCGGTAATCGTCGATGCGACCCGGCTTCGGTTCGCTCGCAACCCCCTCGCCGAACACGCGGTCGAGCTGGGTGGCGAGGTCGCCCCGTCCTCTCGCCTCCTGGATCGAGGCGAGCAGCGCCCGGTCCCCATTGGACGACAACCCTGTCAGCGGCATGATCGGCCCTGCCAGCGGCTTTGCCTGCAGCGCGGGACCAAGGCCGCCGAGGTCGGGCAATCCCTGGACCATGCGGTCGATCAGGCGTTCGATGCCGCCGGCCTGCAGTTCCGGATTGCTTGGAGCCCCGGTCTCGGGCGCGACCGGAAGTGCGATCACGCCTTGTTCCGGACGCCCCTCGATCAGACGGCGGATCACCACATCGATGAAGTGAGCGGCCTTGCGTGCCCCCGCCTTGGTGAAATGAATGCCGTCGGCGGTGCGCAACCGCGTCGTCTGCCCGGATACATCGGGCCCCATCGCCCTGTAGCGGTTCTCGGCGTCGACATAACCGCCCCACAGATCGATGTACTGGCCGCCGGCCCGCTCGACACGCTGCCGATAGACGTCATTGAGAATGACATAGTCGGCGGTAAGGCGTGAATTCTGGACAGGTGGGAGACCGACCCAGAGCAAGGGAATGCGTTTCGCCGCAAAAGCCCCGGCGATGCCGTCGACCCGATCTCGATAGAGTTCCAGCCAACGTTCGCTCAGCGGCTCGTGAATGGTCTCGCCTTCACGGATCGCTTGCCGATCATTGAGGCCGAGCAGCATCACGGCGACGCTGATCTTCTGGTCGCTGGCCAGCAGATCGGTAACCGCCTTCGGCCAATCGTAGAAATCGGTGCGGACAAGACCGGATTCGAGTTTCGTCTTGCGCACCACCGCGACATCGGGACGATCGTTCAAGGCCTCGTCGAGCCCACCGACCACGAGATCGGCAAGCGAATCCCCCAGCACGACGATATGATGGCTGATATCGACCTTGGGGATGACCGGATCGTCGCGGATCACCACCGGAGACGTCCTGCGTGCCTGGGCTGGCGCCACACGCTGGCGCTGTTGCGCGGGCTGGGGCTGCGGTTGAAGGCGGCTGAAGGGGAAGACGAACCCGCGCCCACGCTGCAGCGTGGGATCACGCGTCAGCATCGTGTCGTTCTCGGCAAAGGAGGACGGGCCGCCGGTCAGCAGCAGGAGCAGGGCAGCCCCCAGAACCATCAGAAGTGAACGCAAACGCATGGCGCTCTCGGTCCTACGCCGGCCGACGGAGTTCGCCGGCATCATACCGCGGTCGGAGGCTGGAGTCAGCGCGCCCCACGCATGCGCGCAAGAAGCGCCGGTGTCGGGTAGCCATCGGCGATCTGGCCAGCGCTCAGCTGGTATTGGCGCACGGCCTCGCGTGTGCCGGTGCCGATGCGCCCGTCGGCATCATGATCGTAGAAGCCGAGCACCTTCAGCCGCCGCTGCAGATCCTTGGTTGCAGCCATGTCGAGTCGCGGCGCCGAGACCGGCCATTCAGCCTGGATTGCCGGACGCCCTGCTATCCGGTCGCCGAGATGGCCGACCGCAAGCGCATAGGCGTCAGAGGAGTTGTATTTCTTGATGACGTCGAAATTCGCGGTCAGCAGCATGACGGGGCCGCGATAGCCGGCAGGAAAGAACAGTCGCGCCTCACCCGAGGACGGCAGCGCCCGCCCATCGGCACGCCGCACCCCTGCCCCGTTGAAGGCAGAGAAACTCGCCTTGTTGATGCGGTGATCGAAATTCTCCGGGAGCTTCACTTCCATGCCCCAAGGCAGGCCCGGCACCCAGCCGTAGCCCTTGAGGTAGTTCGCAGTCGAGGCCAGCGCGTCGCTGGTCGAACCCCAGATATCGGCATGTCCGTCTCCGGTGAAGTCGACGGCATATTTCATGTAGCTCGACGGCATGAACTGGGTGTGCCCCATCGCTCCCGCCCAGGAGCCGCGCAGCTCGCTGCGCTCGACATAGCCCTTCTCGATCAGCTCGAGCGCCGTCAGCAGTTCATCGCGGAAGAAGTCGCCGCGATAGCGGATATGAGCGAGCGTCGCGAGCGAGCGGATCGTGTCCTTGTCGCCCTTGAACGAACCGTAATTGGTTTCCATGCCCCAGACGCCGAGCACGACCTCCTTGGGCACGCCATAGCGCGCCTCGACCTGGGCAAGCGTGCTTGCGTTCTCGGCTGCAGCATCGCGCCCGCGGGTGATCCGCGTGCCACCGACGGCATTGTTGAGATAGGCCCAGATCGGCGCCGAGAATTCCGACTGCTTCTTCGTCAGCGCGACGATCGAGGCGTCCGGCGTCACCCCGCGAAAGGCGAGATCGAAAGTCTTGCGCGAGATGCCGCGCGCCTGCGCCTGCGGCCAGAGCCGCTGCAGGAAGACATCGAAGGACGCCTGACCCTGCCCGGCGGTCGCAGCATTCGTGCTGTGCGAGCGCGCCGAGGCGTTGATCGAGCCTGTCGTCTGGGCCAGCGCCGGGACGAGGCTGGCTGCGGCCACGGCGAGGACGAGGGACAGGCGGCGCATGGGCAAAACCTTGCTAGGACAGGCTGGACGTAAACGACTTCAGCAACAGCGCCCGAACAAGATTAACCATGGGTTAACGTAGCGCAATCAGCGCGCGTTTCGGGTCCGCAAAACCTCTTCCCAGGCCAGGGCTTGCGTCACGATCTGCGTCAGATCGTCATGTTCCGGCTGCCACCCGAGTTCGGCGCGGATGCGATCCGCCTTGGCAACCAGGGACGCCGGATCGCCCGCCCGGCGCGGCGAGAGCTTGACCGGGAAATCCTTGCCCGACACCTGCTTCACCACCTCGACCACCTCTTTCACCGAATAACCACGACCATAGCCGCAGTTCAGTGTCAGGCTGGCGCCATCATTGCGCAAATGATCGAGCGCCGCCAGATGCGCCCGTGCGAGATCGGTGACGTGGATATAGTCGCGCACGCAGGTGCCGTCAGGTGTCGGGTAGTCCGTGCCGAAGATCTCGAGCCCGGCGCGCTGGCCGAGCGCTGCCTGGCTCGCGACCTTGATCAGGTGGGTGGCGTTTGCCGAGGACTGACCGGCACGGCCGCGCGGATCGGCTCCGGCCACGTTGAAATAGCGCAGGGCCACATAGGTCAGGCCGTGGGCGCGCGCGACATCGCCGAGCATCCACTCGCTCATCAGCTTCGAGCGGCCATAGGGGTTGATCGGCGCAAGCCCGATCTCCTCGGGCACGGGGCTGACAGCCGGCTCACCATAGACTGCTGCCGTCGAGGAGAAGATCACGTGCTTGACGCCACCGCGCACCGCGCTCTCAAGCAGGGCGCGCGTCTTCACGGTGTTATTGAGATAGTAACCAAGCGGATCGGAAACCGAATCAGGCACCACGATCTTGGCCGCGAAATGCGCAATCTCGGTGATGCCATGCTCGGCGATGACGCGCTCGACCAGAGCCTGATCGCCCATATCGCCTTGTACGAATGTCGCTTCCGGGGGCACGGCCCACCAGAATCCGGTCGAGAGATCGTCGAGCACGACCACCTTTTCGCCGCGGTCGAGCAGCTCCAGCACCATATGGCTGCCGATATAGCCGGCGCCGCCCGAGACCAGAATCGTCATGTATCGTCTCCGATTGTCATCGCTCTGGCATAGGCCTTAAGCAAAAAGGATTGACGACGCATCAAGCGCCGATTGGTATCAGGAACAGGCTGGCCCGCCTTTCGCCAGAATTGCGCGACAGCCTTGGCAACAGCTGGCATTGATCGGGGCACGCCGGCTTCCTACCCTTTGCCCTTCCGACGCAGGCGCACCACGCTCGGTGCGCGAAATGGGTTTTTCATGACGAAACGCATCCGCAAGGCCGTCCTTCCCGTCGCGGGCCTTGGTACCCGCTTCCTTCCCGCCACCAAGGCGGTCCCCAAGGAAATGCTGACCATCGTCGACCGTCCGGTCGTCCAGCATGTCGTCGACGAGGCCAGGGCAGCCGGCATCGAGCATTTCGTCTTCGTCACCGGCCGCAACAAGGGCGTGATCGAAGATCATTTCGATCTGGCCTATGAGCTCGACGACACGCTGGCCAAGCGCGGCAAGATCAAGGAGCTGGAGGCGCTCAAGGCGGATCTGCCGCCGGCGGGCGCCGCGAGCTTCCTCCGCCAGCAGGCTCCGCTCGGCCTCGGTCACGCCGTCTGGTGCGCGCGCGACGTCATCGGCGACGAGCCTTTCGCCTTGCTGCTGCCGGATATGCTCCACCACAGCCTGGGCAAGGGCTGCCTTGCCGAGATGATCGACGCCTTCGAGAAGCATGGCGGCAATCACATCGCGGTGGCGCCCGTGCCGGACGACCAGACCCACCAATACGGCATCGTCGGCGTCGAGGACGTGAAGGCCAAGGTCTCGAAAGTGACGAAGATGGTCGAGAAGCCGGCAAAGGGAACGGCGCCCTCGAATCTGCACATCACCGGCCGCTACATCCTGCAGCCGACGATCTTCAATCTTCTGGCGAACCAGGAAACCGGTGCCGGTGGCGAAATCCAGCTCACCGATTCGATGATCGCGCTGTCCCGGCAGGAGCCCTTCTACGCCGTGCGCTTCGACGGGGACATCTACGACACCGGTTCGAAGCTCGGCTTCCTGACCGCCAACATCGCCTATGCGCTCCAGCGCGGCGACCTGGGCCCGCAGCTGCGCGCGGAAATCGAGCGGCTGCTCGAGGCGTAAGCGCCGCACCGTCATTCCCGGGCCAGGCCTGATTGGGCGGCCCGGGAACCACGAGACGATGAGGGGCCCGGCTCAGCGCCGGCCGTCATGCCAAGACTGACTTAGAACTGCAGCCGCAGGCCGACCTGCGCGACATTGGCCGTGTAGTCCGAGCCCTGCGCAGTCGAATTCAGGCGTTCATGGGTGAAGCTCGCCCGCACGGCGAAGGTTCGCGTCAGCTTGTATTCGAGCCGGGCGCCGATCGCCGTATAATCCTCGCGCAGCCCCTGCCCCTCATAGGCGGTGCGGCCGAAGGTGGTGAATCCGGTCACGGTCAGGTTGCGGCGCAACGCATGAGCCACCTCGAGGGTGGCGCGACGCGCCCACGTGCCGCTGCTGCCCGCGATCGTCGTATCGCCAAGCTCGGACGTGCCGCGCAGCGTCACCGTCGTCAAAGGGGTCGGCGTCCACAGGATCGCGGCATCCCCGACCATGCCGCGCAGGTTCCTCAGCCGGGGATCCTCATAGGCCCGGTCCTGATAGCCCACGGAGACTTCGCCCGTGACCAGCCGGCTGATTTCGAACGTGGAGCCGATACGGGCGGTATAGCCGTTCGACGAGCGCTCGAAGCCGTTGGAGTCGAACCGCTGGTCGTACTGGCGCGTATCGATTTCGCCCTGGATGAAAGGCCGAAGGCCCGGCGTCAGCTCATATCCGACCCGGAGCCGCAAGCCGTAATCAGTCTGGTTGCGGTCGGCCTGGCTCAGTGTCGCCCCGCTGATCAGCTTCGCGTTCTCGTAATCCTGGCGGTCGACCGATCCTCGCAGCGTCAGCTGCAGGCGATTGAAATCATGCGTGACGCCGGCCGAGCCGCCATAGTTATAGGTCAGCGGCCGACCGACGACCGGCGCATTGAGGTCCGGCGAACCGGGACGCTGCGTATCGAGCCTGAAGCGGCTTTCCAGCAGGATCCGGGTATCGCGGGACGCATCGAGCCGAAGATCAAGCGCCCCCTCGCCATCCGGGCGCGAAGCTTCCCCATCGCGGAAATATTCGGAATAGGCGCCACGCAGCCTGCCCCTCAGCTCATGCACGTTCCAGTCGGACTGGATGCCGAGCTCGCCCTCGTAGCGAGCAAAGCCCGAGCCCTTGTTGGGCCCGGAGACGCGCTGCGGATTGCTGTCATAGCCAACGGAATTCGTCGTCGCCGGTGTCAGGTTGACATTGCCAAGCCTGAGCCCCAGCGGCGCATAGGGATCCTCCTCGACGATCGAGCGCCGTCGCAGCGGCGGCGGGGCTGCCGGGCCAGGTTGCGGCAATGTCGAAACGGTTGGTTGAGGCGCGCGGAACTGGCGCTGCGTGACGCCGCGAAGGCCGGGTGCGAGCACCGGGCGGCTGGCGCGCGGCGGCGCGCGATTGGAAATCGTCGAAGGCTGGTTCTGGATCAAGGCAGCCGGATCGCGTACCGCCTCGGGAATCGGCGAGGTCGCGCTCTGCTGAGTTTGATCGGGCGCCGCCTGGGCCTGTGCGACATAGGCGGGCACGGTGCTGCGTAGGCTCGGGGCCCGCGCCTGCTGCGCCCATGCCGTGTCGATCGCAGGCCATGCCGCCGCAAGGCCTGCTGCTGCAGCGCCTGTCAAAAGCACGGTCGTGACGCGACGGGACACGAGGAGAGCGAACTCCGGAACAAGCCAAGGCGCGCCCGGATGGCGCGCATGGTTAACGGAGTTAGAACGAAGAGGGTTAACGTGCCGTCAATGCAGCCCTGGCGCGAGGCTCGGCAGTCCTGCTGCCAGGCTTGACGGTGGAAGTTCCTGCCCGGACTGTGCTAGACGCCCCAGCCATGACAGCCGATATCCGCGCCTCGGCGCTCCGCACCATCGCGACCGAGCGCACCGGGCTCGATACGCTTCACACCGCGCTCGCCAACGGCCTGGGCGAACCCTTTGCCGCCGCTGTGGAGTTGATCCGCGCTGCCTCCGGCCGCGTGATCGTCACCGGCATGGGCAAATCCGGCCATGTCGGGCGCAAGCTCGTAGCGACCCTGGCCTCGACCGGAACACCCGCACATTTCGTCCATCCGGCCGAAGCGAGCCATGGCGATCTCGGCATGGTCCAGCCCGAGGATGTCGTCATCGCGCTCTCCTGGTCCGGAGAGGCCGCAGAGCTTTCCGCCATCGTCGCCTATACCCGCCGCTTCCGCGTGGGACTGATCGCGATGACCGCGAATGCCGAGAGTGCGCTCGGCCGCGAGGCCGACATTGCCCTCGTGATCCCGAAGGCGGAGGAGGCCTGCCCGAACGGCCTCGCTCCGACGACCTCGACGACGATGCAGATCGCGCTTGGGGATGCGCTCGCCATTGCCCTGCTCGAGGCCCGTGGTTTCTCGCGCCAGGATTTCTTCGTCTATCACCCCGGCGGCAAGCTCGGCGCACAGCTCAAGACGGTCGAGAGCATCATGCATCGCGGCGAAGCCCTGCCGCGTGTTGGCCTCGACACCGCATTGCCCGATGTGATCGCGATGATCTCGGCCAAGGGTTTTGGCTGCGCGATCGTCGCCGATCTCGACGGACGACTGGCCGGAATCGTCACCGATGGCGACCTGCGCCGCAAGCTCGGCTCCGGCGGGCCGACCGCCCTGCGCGCCCGCGACGTGATGAGCCCCTCTCCGCGCCGCATCGCGCCCGACGCGCTGGCCGTCGAGGCCCTCGAGATGGTCAACAGGCTGCGCATCACGGCGCTGGTGGTTGCAGACACCGAGGAACGTCCGGTCGGCCTCGTACATGTGCATGACCTGCTGACGCTCGGCGTCGCCTGAGCCGTCAGGCCAGCCGCTCGCGCAATGCCTTCGCCGCGTGCCGGGTGAAGGCCCGGACCCGCGCCGCATGCCGCAGATCGGGATGGGTCAAAACCCAGATCTCGGATGCAAGCTCGGGAACCGGCTCGCTCCGCCGGACCAGCCCGAGCGATGGCTCGTCGCCGAGATAGCTCGGCAGAAGCGCATAAGCCCCAGATCGCGCCGCAACGGCCGCCGCGAAGAACGAATCCACGCTTGCACCGACACGCTCCGTCGCAACGTGATCCCGCAGCCAGCGCGCCGCCGGGGCATGCATCAGGGCAGGCGCCAGGCCGATCCAGCGCCGTGCCGCCAGAAGCTCAGCGATGTCCCGCACGTCTCCATCGCCATTTGCCGAATAGGCTGCAAAGCCGAAACGCCCGGCCCGCTGCCCGACCAGAGCTTCCGGTGGAGCATGCGTCGGCCTGATTGCGACATCGGCCTCGTTGCGCGCCATATCGGCCATCGCATTGGAGAATTGCAGCTCAACCGACATGTGCGGATGCGCGTCCGCAAAGCTGAGCACGATCGGCGCGACGACATAGGCCAGCGTATCGGCTGTCGTGACCTTCAGCGTGCCGCGGAGGCGGTTGTCGCGGCCCGCGACAGCCCGGTTCAGTTCATCCAGCCGCTGCTCGATATCGCCCGCGCGCTGGGTGATCTCCTCCGCGAGTGCGGTGGGGACATAGCCGTCGGCCCCGCGCTCGAAGAGCGGATTGCCAATGCGGCGTTCCAGCGCCTCAAGCCTGCGATAGGCCGTCGCCGGATGGGTCTGGAGCATCTCGGCCACCTGCTTCATCCGGCCGGCGCGCGCGATCGCGAGGATCAGGGCGAGATCATCATGCGTCAGCATCGTCGTCGCGTTCTTGCGAAGTGATTTCGCATATCAAGCATTTGAAGTCGCATCAGCGCAATCCACCTTTCATGCATTCGCGCTCCCGCATGGAGCGCCTAGGCTATGAGGTTTGCGTCACATGACACGGCTGCTCTTCGTCCAGGCTTCCCCGCGCAAGGCGGATTCGGCCTCGTCTTCCAGCGCGCGGCACTTCCTTGCCGCCCTCCAGGCAAAGCTGCCCACACTCTCGGTCGAGACGCTTGACCTCTGGGCCGCGGAGCTGCCGGAATTCGACGGCGCCATGCTGTCGGCGAAATATGCCCGCCTCGCCAGGCGCGATCTCAACGCCCCGGAACAGGCGGCCTGGCGGGTCATCGAGGGAATGATCGCCCGTCTCGCCGCAGCCGATCTCGTGCTGATCGCGACGCCGATGTGGAATTTCAGCATCCCCTACAAGCTCAAGCACTGGATCGACCTCGTCACCCAGCCGGGGCTGAGCTTCTCCTTCGATCCTGCAACGGGATACACGCCGCTGCTGAGGTCGCGCCCGACGCTCGCCATCCTCGCAAGCGCCGGCGACTACAGCGACGGGCCGAGCCGGGGTCGGCCTGATCTTGCGACGCCCTATCTCAAGGCAGCACTCGGCTTCATTGGCCTGGACGACGCCATCGTAGTCGGCCAGGGGCCCACGATCGGTCCGGATCAGGAGGTCGCTGAGGGCCGCGCGCATGCGCATGCCCGTCTGGAAGAGATCGCCGGCGGTTTTGCAGCCGCGGTGGGAATTGGCTGAGAACAGCTCAGGAGCGCGTCATGACAACCGGCTGGGCCTGGATCGCCCTCGTCGTCTCCGGCATCGTCGATGTCGCCTGGGCGCTCAGTATGAAGAAGGCCGACGGCTTTCGCGACCTGCACTGGGCGCTGGTCTCGGTGCTGCTTCTGGTCGTCTTCGTCGTGCTCCTGATCAAGGCGCTGGACGTACTTCCGCTCGGCACGGCCTATGCGGTCTGGACAGGCATCGGCGCGCTCGGCTCGGTGCTCGTCGGCATCCTCGTCTTCGGCGAGCCAGCCACGATCGCCCGTCTCTTCTGGATCGCGCTGGTGCTCGCCGGCATCGTCGGCCTGAAGACGACGGCGTGAGCGGGTTGCCCGCTCACTGCCTCTCGTAGAGCAACCGCGCCCGGATCGTGCCGTCGAGAGCCCTGATCTCGGCCAGGATGGCGTCCGCATCGGCACCGATGCGGTCGGCCTCCATCACGACATAGCCGATCTCGCCATCGGTCTGGTAATTCTGGGCGGAGATATTGACCTCGCGTCGGGCGAAGATGTCGTTCAGCCGCCGCAGCATGCCGGGCTCGTTGCGCTGGACATGGATGAAGCGCGTGCCGATCGGCCGCGGCGCCAGCTGCACCTGCGGGAAGTTCACCGCGCCGACGGTCGAACCAATATCGGAATAATCGACCAGCTTGCGCGCCACCTCGGCGCCGATGCGCTCCTGTGCCTCCTCCGTCGAGCCCCCGACATGCGGGGTCAGGATGACATTGGGCAGGCCCTGCAGCGGCGAGACGAAGCGCTCGCTGTTCGAGGCCGGTTCCTTCGGGAACACATCGACGGCGGCCCCCGCAAGATGGCCGCTCCCCAGCGCCTCGGCCAGCGCATCGAGATCGACGACGGTGCCGCGCGAATTGTTGATGAGATAGCTGCCCTTGCGCATCGCGGCGATCTCGGCCTTGCCGATCATGCCGTGGGTCGCAGGCGTCTCCGGCACATGCAGCGAGACCACGTCGCAGGCCGCGAGCAGGTGCTTCAGGCTGTCGACGGGTTCGGTATTGCCGTGACGCAACCGGTCGGTGTGGTCGAAATAGAGCACCCGCATGCCCATCGCCTCAGCCAGCGTCGAGAGCTGGCTGCCGATATTGCCGTAGCCGATGATCCCGAGCGTCTTGCCGCGCACCTCGAAACTGCCATTGGCCGACTTGTCCCAGCCGCCGTCATGCGCCGAGCGCGACCGGTCGGGGATGCGCCGCAGCAGCATGACGATCTCGCCAATGGTGAGCTCGGCGACACTGCGGGTATTCGAGAACGGGGCATTGAAGACAGGGACACCGCGCGCGCGCGCCGCCTGCAGATCGACCTGATTGGTACCGACCGAGAAGCAGCCGACAGCAAAGAGGCGGCTTGCGCGCTCGAAAACCTCGGCCGTGAGCTGCGAACGCGAGCGGATGCCGAGCACATGAACCTTCTCGACGGCCTTGAGCAACTCGTCGCGGTCAAGTGCCTTGGGCAGTCGGGTCATGTTGGTATAGCCGGCCTGGACCATCAGATCGGCAGCGGAATCATTAATGCCTTCGAGCAGCAGGACGCGGATCCGGTCCTTGGGCAGCGACAGGCGTTCGGTCTGGTCTGGCATGGTGCGCTTCGCTTGCGGCGGGAGTTCCCTATAGACCCCGCGCATCGATATGGGCAGCCCGATTTCGCATCAGCGAGATGAACTGGCGGCGCAACGTTCAGGCTTTCTCGACCACCAGCGTCGCACCGTCGACGCGCACCACTCGCACTTCGGAGCCAGCCAGCAGCTCGGGCCCGGTGATTCGCCAGGAGGAGTCCCCGACGCGGATGCGGCCCTCGCCCCCGGTCATGGTCGCATCGAGCTTGAAGACCTTGCCGATCAGCTGCCGCCCGCGGTCGTTCAGGCCCTGCGCCGCATCCGGTTCATCCGACTTGCGCCGCGTCAGGGCCCGGCCCGCAAGGACACTGGCGACGGACAGACCCGCGAAGATCAGCGCCGCACCTTGCCAGCCCAGCCCGGTCAGGCCGACCACGAGCCCGGTCAGCAGCGCGGCAAGACCGAGCCAGATCAGGAAGACACCGGGTGCCAGCAACTCGCCGCCAATCAGGACGAGGCCGATGACGACCCAGCCCCAGCCCCCGATCGATCCAAACCAGTCCAGCATCGTCCTACCCTCAGGCGCCGGTCCGGCCGGAGGCGGGAACCGAGCCGCTGCGGCGCGCCTCGATCGCGTCCTCGCCGAAAACCGCGCGGGTCAGCTGCGCGATGCCGCCGACGGTGCCGGCCAGCGCCGCCGCTTCGATCGGCACGATCACCACCTTGCTGTTCGGCGAGCTGGCAATGGCCTTGAGCGCGTCAGTATAGCGCTCCGCGATCAGGAAATTCGCGGCCTGGATGTCGCCGCGGCTGATCGCCTCGCTGACCATGGCTGTCGCTGCCGCCTCGGCCTGCGCCAGCCGTTCGCGTGCCTCGGCATCGCGCAACGCCGCTTCCTTGCGGCCCTCGGCTGCAAGGATCTGCGATTGCTTCTGGCCTTCCGCCTTGAGAATCTCGGCCTGCCGCAGGCCTTCCGCCTCCAGCACCGCCGCGCGCTTCTCGCGCTCGGCCTTCATCTGCCGGTTCATCGCGCCGGCGATATCCGCAGGCGGCAGGATGTCCCGGATCTCGATGCGGGTGACCTTGACGCCCCAGGGCGAAGCCGCGGCATCCATGACCCGCAGCAACCGCTCGTTGATTTCGTCGCGATGCGACAGCAACTGGTCGAGATCCATCGAGCCGACCACGGTGCGGATATTGGTCATGGTCAGCACCATCAGCGCCTGATCGAGCGACGAAACCTCATAGCAGGCCTTGGCTGCGTCGAGCACCTGATAGAAGGCGGCAGCGTCGATCCGGACGCCGGCATTATCCTTGGTGATCGCCTCCTGCGAGGGAATGTCGAGCACCTGCTCCATGACATTCACCTTGTGCCCGACACGGTCGAACACGGGCACGATCAGGCCGAGACCGGCTCCGAGTGTGCGCGAATAGCGGCCGAAGCGCTCGATCGTGTAGTTGAAACCCTGGGGAACGGTGCGGACTCCGAACGCGATCATCAGGATGACGAGCAGCACCAAAAGAGCGACAGCAATATCGAAACTGAAGATCTGATTCATTTGGCTCCGCCAGTCCGCCGATCACGCCCCGGAGTTCATACTCCGGCGTCCAAAAGGGCCGGAGCCCCGATGCACGCAACCTGACGATTGCGACAGTGATGTGCAAGCGAGAGCTGCATCGTTCAGCTTTCCAGCGCCTTCGCAACGCGCCGCATCAACTCGCCGACCATCGCGCATTCCTGGTCGCTGAGCACGAGCATCATCGCCTCGATGCGCTGGACATGGATCGCCATCGCCTTGCGCGTCAGCGCCTCGCCTTCCGGCGTCAGCCAGAGCCGGCGCACGCGGCGGTCAGCCTCGTCGCCACGACGCTCGATCAGCTCGCGCCGCTCCAGCTCCGGCAACAGCATGCTCATCGCGCTACGGCCGACGAGCAGTTTCTCCGCCAGCGCCTGCTGGGTCAGGCCCGGCACATGGAAGACATTCGCAAGAACGTCATAGTGCGCGAGCTGAATGCCGAGCGGCGCAAGCGCCTCGCTGAACACCTTCTTCCAGAGCGCGTGAACGCGCGCGACCGCGATCCAGTTATGAAAGCGCGGCAACTCCCAGGGCAGCACCTGCCTGTCCTCGGACTGAGCCATGTCGGGGTTCGCCGAAATCGGCTCTTGCTTTTTGTTCATGGTTGAACATATTTGTTCAGCATTGAACAAACTAGAGGTCGCACCATGGCCGGTTCAGCACTCCGTATCATTCGACCGCTCATCCGCCTCTCCAGCTTCGTTGCACCGAAGACGGCCGGGCATCTTGCCTTCAAGGCCTTTTGTACGCCGCCACGGCGGCAACAGGGAACCGCGAAACGAAAGGCGGCCACAAAAGCCGCATCCGAACGGCTGGCCGGCGCGACACGCCACGCCATTCCCTACGCCTGTGGTTCGGTCACCGCCTATCTCTTCGAGCCGAAGGGACATGAGCCATCAGGCCCCCCTGCTCCATCCGTGATCCTCCTGCACGGCTGGACCAGCGAAGCGGCCTTCATGACCGCCTTCGTCGCGCCACTGACCGCTGCCGGCTTCCGTGTCGTCGCCTATGATCTGCCCGCCCATGGCGACTCGACAGGCAGCGAACTCAACATCCCGCTCGGTGTCGCCAGTCTCGCTGCGGTCGCGCGCGCCTTCGCACCGGTCCATGCCATCGTGACCCATTCCTTCGGCGGAGCGATCGCCATGGCTGCGCTCGCACGCACCGTACCGGGGCAACCGGCTGTCACGGCGAACCGGCTGGCGCTGATCGCAGCCCCCTCATCGATCACCGAGATCACCCGCCAGTTCGGCACGACGATCGGTCTCGGCCGGCGCGGACAGGCGGCGCTGGAACGGCGCATCCATGTCGTTGCCGGCAACCCGGTCGAGGCCTTCGAGGGCCGTGACCAGCTCGTGGCGATCGCCAGGCCGACACTGGTGATCCATTGCCGCGACGACCGAGAACTGGGCTTCCATCATGCAGAAGCCCTTGGGACGGCCGGCCCTTGCGTCACGCTGGAGCCGGTGAAAGGGCTCGGTCACCGCCGCATCCTGCAGGCGAAAGCCGTGGTCGAAAGCGTCAGCCGTTTCGTGGCCGGTTAGGCTTCTCCGCGACCTGAATGACCGCGAGAAAGGGTGTGAGAAAGCGTTACACCCAGCCCATCAGCTCCCGGCGCACGACGGCCTCGAGCACCCTGCCCCCCTCGTCGGAATCGTTCAGGCACGGCAAATAGGCGAACTGCTTGCCGCCATTGTGCAGGAAGATCTCGCGGTTCTCGACATCGAGCTCTTCCAGGGTCTCCAGGCAGTCCGCCGAGAAGCCCGGCGCAACGATGGCGAGCGATTTCGTCCCCGCTTCGGCCAGCGCCTTCACCGTCTCGTCCGTATAGGGCTGCAGCCACTCATCCGGCCCGAAGCGCGACTGGAAGGTCAGGCGGAAGCGCTCGTCCGGCAGGCCAAGCTCGTCGCGCAGCAGCCGCCAGGTCTTGACGCATTGGCAGTAATAGGGATCGCCCTTGAGCAGATATTCCTTCGGCATGCCGTGGAACGAGCAGAGGATCACCTGCGGGTCGAAATCGAGCTTGGCGAGCGAGGCGCGCATCGAAGCGGCGAGCGCCGCGATATAGACGGGATCGTCGTGATAGGGCGGCGCGACCCTGACCGCGGGCTGCCAGCGCATCTGCATCAGCGCCCGGAACGCCTGGTCGCAGGCGGTTGCCGAGGTCGGCGCGGCATATTGCGGGTAGAGCGGCACCATCAGGATGCGGTCGCAGCCCTGGTCCTGTAGCGCCTTCAGCCGGCTCTTCACATCGGGAAAGCCGTAGCGCATCGCCCAGTCGAAGACGATGCGCTCGCCGGCATAGGATTTCAGCCGTTCCGCGAGTTGCTCGGTCTGCGAACGCGTGATCGTCTTCAGCGGTCCCTCATCGCGCTCCTTGTTCCAGATCGAGGCGTAGTCCTTGCCCTTCCGGCCCGGCCGCGTCGTCAGGATGATGAGGTTGAGCAACGGCCACCAAACCCAGCGCGAGGTCTCGATCACCCTGCGGTCGGACAGGAACTCCTTGAGATAGGCTCGCATCGGCCAATAGCTCGTGCCTTCGGGCGTGCCGAGATTCATCAGCAGCACGCCGATGCGCGAGCCACGCAACGGCCGATGGTCGGAGGGCAGCTTCACTGGGAGTGGGCCGGCGGCGGGCTTGGTCTGGACTGTCATCGATCCCGGACTTTCGTTTGTTCGTGATTTAGACGAGTTAGAGCATTCGTCCAGCCACGAAGGCCCGGGGTGCGACATCGGCACCCCTGCATATCGGCTAACCGTTTCCGCTGGTCAGCGGCACGCGGTTTGCTAATCTGGATTTCTTCTCAACAGGGCCCTGCTCCATGACCCAGCTGACCCGACGCCGCGCTCTCGGCGTCCTTGCCGCTCCGGCTGCACTTGCCGCCACCGCGCCGGTTGCCACTGCGCAAGTGCCGGCCCCCGCCTTCACGCTGCTGCTGCTCAACGACATCTACAAGATGAGCGACGACAAGGGCCGCGGCGGCTTCGCCCGTGCCTCCGGCATCGCCAAGGCCGAGCGGGCGCGCGGCGTGCCTGTGCTCTTCTGCCATGCGGGCGACTGCTACTCCCCCTCTTTGATGTCGGGCTTCGACCAGGGCGCCCATATTGTCACGATGCAGAACAAGATGGGCATCGACGTCTTCGTGCCCGGCAATCATGAGTTCGACTTCGGCAAGGATAACTACCTCAAGCTCACCGCAGCCCAGACCTACCCGACCTTCGCTGCGAACCTGCGTGACGCTGCCGGCAACGCGCTGCCCGGCCACAAGGACTCGCAGATTTTCGAGCTTGGCGGCATCAAGGTCGGCGTCATCGGCACCACCTATGATCCGACGCCGCAGCTCTCCAATCCCGGCGACCTGAAATTCTCCTCGACCATGGAGGCCTTGCGGCGCGAGGCGCGGGCGCTGAAGTCGCAGGGCGCCGATATCCTCGTCGGTGTCGTCCATGCCGACCGCGCCACGGATTTGACGATCGTGCGCTCGCGCGTCGTCGACATCCTGCTCACCGGCCACGACCACGATCTCGCCATCGCCTATGACGGCAAGGTGGTGATGGTGGAATCGAACGAGGAGGGCAATTACGTCACCGCCATCGATATCGCCGCGAAGGTGACCGGCGAGGGCGCCAATCGCCGTGTCGAGTGGACGCCGACATTTCGCGTCAACGATTCCCGCGCTGCAACGCCCGATCCGGAGGTCGCCGCGATCGTCAAAGGCTACGAGAGCGAGCTGTCCAAGGAACTCGACATCGAAATCGCGACGCTCGCCGCCCCGCTCGATTCCCGCACCAGCGTCATCCGCACCCAGGAAACCGCGATCGGCAACCTGATTGCCGATGCGATCCGTGCTGCAACCGGGGCCCAGCTCGCCATCACCAATGCCGGCGGCATCCGCGCCAATAAGCAATACGCCGCTGGCCACAAGCTCACCCGGCGCGACGTGCTGAGCGAGCTGCCCTTCGGCAACGCCACCGTGATGGTCGAGATCACCGGCAAGGACGTGAAGGACGCGATCGAGAACGGGCTGAGGGACGCGCCCCAAGGCGCGGGGCGTTTCCCTGTGGTTTCGGGTCTCAGCTTCGAGGCCGATCTCAAGCAGCCACAAGGCTCGCGCGTCACAGCTGTCACCGTCGACGGCAAGCCAATCGAGACCACCGGCAAGTACACGGTCGCCTCCAACAATTTCATGCTGGAAGGCGGCGATGGCTACACTGCGCTCGGCCGCGGCCGGACGCTGCTCGGCCTGACCGACGGCAAGCTCATGGCGAACGAGGTCATGGTCTATCTGCGCCGACTCGGCACAGTCGACGCAAAGGTCGAGGGACGGGCCGTCCTGAAGTGAGCGGTTATGCGGCGGCGCTGACGCGCTTTCTGGCAAGTCGGGCAAGCAAGGACTGGCGCGAACTCGCTGTCTTCCGTCCCGGAGGCGCAGCAGAGCGGGCGGCCGCGGCTGCCGATGCCGAGCGCGCAGCCGGGCATGTCGTGGCGCCCGCGCCTGAACGGCTGCTCGCAGCACTGGCGGAAACGCCATTCGAGACAGTGCGGGCATGCGTGCTCGGGCAGGACCCCTATCCGACCCCCGGCCATGCCAATGGCCTTGCCTTCTCCTATGTCGGCCCGCCGCCTCTGCCGCGTTCGCTGGTCAATATCTACAAGGAGCGGACGGAGGATCTCGGACGGGCCGCACCGGTGAGCGGCGACCTGTCATCTTGGGCCTCGCAGGGTGTGCTGTTGCTCAACACGGCCCTGACGGTGCGCGAAGGTGCGAGCAAGGCGGGCTCGCATCTCTCGCTCGGCTGGGGCGCCGTGACGGACGCGATCATCACCGCTGTCTCGACCTCGCGCCCGCATGTCGTTTTCCTGCTCTGGGGTGCTCCGGCCCAGGCCAAGCGCGGCCTGATCGATGAGCACCGGCATCACGTGATCGCCAGCGCGCATCCATCGCCACTTTCGGCACGGCGAGGCTTCTTCGGGTCGAAGCCGTTCAGCCGGGCGAATGAATGGCTGGTGGCCAAGGGCGAGGCGCCGATCGCCTGGTGAAGGGCGCCGTTGGATCGCTTCAACCTCCTGAGCTGACCTGCATGGCTAGGGCAAGCGGAGCGCAGCCTATCCTGCACGCTGGCACCGGAAGTACCGACCGGGTCAGATGACCGGAGTCGAGGACCCGGCATTCCTATCCCACCGGCCGCTCGTCGGCGATGACCTTCCCGTCATTGGGCAATGCCCCGAGCGGCAGGATCTCCACTACGCCCTTGAGTTTCGTCACCTGCTGCAGGGTCGAGGACATCGCATCGACGAGTCCGGCGGGCTCGGCATAGATCTCGGCCTTGAGCGTCATCGTGTCGAGCTCATTGGCGCGGCCGATGACCAGCCTGAGCTTGGCGATCTCCGCGTGCCGCCTGGCGATCTCGGCGACCTGCTCTGGGCGCACGAACATGCCCTTGATCTTGGCGGTCTGGTCGGCGCGCCCCATCCAGCCCTTGATGCGCGTGTTGCTGCGGCCGCACGCGCTCACGCCCGGCAGCACAGCCGTGAGATCCCCGACGGCAAGCCTGATTTGCGGATGATGCGGATCGAGATTGGTGACGACGATCTCGCCAACTTCGCCTTCGGCCACCGGATCGCCCGTACCCGGCCGCACGATCTCCACGATCAGGTTCTCGTTCAGAAGCATGCCTTCGCGCGCCGACGTCTCATAGGCGATGACGCCGATATCGGCGGTGGCATAGAGCTGATAGGCATCGATGCCGCGCTCCTTGACCCAAGCCTGCAGCGAGGGCGGGAACGCAGCTCCCGACACCACAGCGCGCTTGATGCAGGAGATATCGACGCCACGCGCCTCGGCGGCCTCGATCAGGATCTTCAGGAAATCCGGCGTGCCGGCATAGGCCTGCGGCCGATAGGCCGAGATCACCTCCATCTGCTGCTCGGTATTGCCAGGGCCGGCCGGTATCACGGCGCATCCAAGCGCACGTGCGGCCGAATCCATGATGAAACCGCCCGGCGTCAGGTGGTAGCTGAGAGTATTGATGACGATATCGCCGCGACGGAAACCCGCCGCGAAGAGCCCGCGCGCCGCGCCCCAGGGATCAACTCCCGTGCCCTCGGGCTCGAAGATCGGGCCGGGCGAGGTGAACAACCGGCCAAAGGACCCTGGCGATGCCGGAACGAAACCGCCGAAGGGCGGATTGCCCCTGTGCAGTGCCGGCAGGTCGGCCTTTCGGAGTACTGGCAGCCGCGACAGCGCGTTGCGATCGGTGATCGCCGCCGGATTGAGCCCTTTCAACCGCTCGGCATAGGCAGGCGCGGATAAGGCAGCCTCGAGCACGGGCCTCAGCCTCGCGAACAGATCGGCCTCGCGCGCGTCGGAAGTGCGGGTTTCGAGATCGTCGAGATGATCGCTCATCGCTTGTGTCCTTGCGGAGCTTTGGCTCAGCGGATGATGCGCAGGATGCGCAGGAAATTGAGGAGTCCGACGAGGGCGCCGGCAACATAGGTAAAGGCGGCCGCCCTCAGCACGCCGCGCGCTGCCGGGAGGTCACGCCCGTCGAGATAGCCGTCTGTGGACAGGATCGGCAGCGCCTTGCCGAAGCTGGCGTCGAACTCCAGCGGCAGCGTCACGAGATGCACGACGAGGCCGACACCGAGCATTGCGATGGCGATGCCGGCCTGCATCAACCCGATCGCAGGAACATGGGTGACGGCCATCACCAGAGGCGCCGTCAGCAGGATCGCCATCGCGACTTTGTCGAAGATGCCGAGGAAGCGCGCGAGCGCCGTACGCCAGGCAAAGAGCGAGCTGCCTTGCGCGTGCTGGATGGCATGCCCGACCTCATGCGCCGCCACGGCGACGGCCGTGATCGAGCGCCCATCGTGATTGTCAGGCGAGAGCCTGACCGCTCGCGCATCGGGGTCATAGTGATCGCCCGCCGCCGAGGTCTCGACCGTGACGGCCCCAAGCGAGAAGCGATCGAGCAGGTGCCGGGCGAGCTCGCCTCCGGTTCCCGGCAGATCCGGCCGGGCAGCCGCATGCTTGCGCATCTCGCTGCGCACCCAGGCCTGCGGCCCGAAGATCAGCGCGATCAGCAGCACTGCGATCACAAGATAGAGCATCCGACCGCGTCCGCCTTGTCCGGATCACGAGAGCCAGCGCTTGCGGCGCTTGTAGCTCTTGACGTCGCGGAACGATTTCTTGTCGCCCTCGGCCACGCCCAGATAAAACTCCTTCACGTCCTCGTTTTCGCGCAGCATCTGCGCCTCGCCATCCATGACGACGCGGCCTGTCTCCATGATGTAGCCATAGGTTGCGTAGCGTAGCGCCATGTTGGTGTTCTGCTCGGCAACGAGGAAGGAAACACCGTCCTCCGCGTTGAGGCGACGGACAATCTCGAAGATCTCCTCGACGATCTGTGGCGCGAGCCCCATCGATGGTTCATCGAGCAGGATCATCTTGGGCTTCGACATCATGGCACGGCCGACCGCGCACATCTGCTGCTCGCCACCCGAGGTATAGCCGGCCTGCGAGTTGCGCCGCTGCTTCAGGCGCGGGAACAGCTCATAGATCTTTTCGAGGTCGCGCTTGATCGCGGCGTTGCCGTCGCGCCGGGTGAAGGCGCCGGTCAACAGGTTCTCCTCGATCGAGAGATGGCCGAAGCAGTGGCGCCCCTCCATGACCTGGATGCAGCCGCGCCGGACGAGTTCATTCGGCGACATCCGGTCGACCCGCTCGCCATCGAACACGATCGAGCCCTTGGTGACCTCGCCGCGCTCGGCCTTGAGCAGGTTCGAGATCGCCTTCAGCGTGGTCGTCTTGCCAGCGCCATTGGCGCCGAGGATTGCGACAATGCCCTTGCGCGGCACCTGTAGGGAGACGCCTTTGAGCACCAGGATGACGTGATCATAGATCACCTCGATATTGTTCAGCGACAGGATGGTATCCGTCGCAGCAGCGGGGGCAGGCTTCTCGAGGGTGGCGGTCGACATTGCGTGCTCCTTCCCTCTCCTTATGGGAGAAGGTGATCCGGCACAGCCGGATCGGATGAGTGAAGGACAGCCGAGGTCAGGCGCTGCCGCCCTCGCCCGTCTGCTTCGCAGGTGCCTCCTCCCCCGGAGGGGAGAAGGCTGATCTCACATCAGGACGACTTCTCGCAGGACTCGGTCCGCTTCGGCCAGCCGGCGTTCTTCTCGGCATAGTCCTTGGCGGCGGCCTCGATCAGCGGACGCACCTCGTCCTTCAGCGGCTCGATCCAGTCCGAACCCTTGGTCCACTTGGTGCCGTCCCATTCGGCGACATACATCTTGCTGTGGCCGGAATGGTCGCTGCAGGAGATCGTCGATGGGGTGCCGAAGCCCTCCATGCCGATTTCCTTCAGGCGGGCCTCGGTGATGTTCAGGCTTTCGAGACCGCGGCGCATGTCCTCGGCATTGACGACCTTCTTGCCGGTGAGCTTCTGCGCGTTGCGGATCGCCTCGACCACGAGCATCGAGTTGTAGACGCCGCGGTTATAGAGGTTCTCGCCGACCTTATCCTTCGGCGCCAGGCTCTTACCCTTCTCCACGACATGCTTGATGATGTCCTGGATGACCGGGAAATTGGTGCCCGCCGCATTGAAGTTGAGCGACTTGTAGCCCTTTGCCTCGGCCCCGCCGGCCCGCGCATCGTCGTCGCCGCCAGCCCACCAGACACCGACCAGCTTGTTGATCGGGAAGCCGTTCTTGATGGCCTCCTTCACCGCCGTCGGGTTCATCGCGCCCCAGCCCTGATTGTAGAGATAGTCCGGGCGGTCACGTCGGATCGAGAGCCAGAGCGAGCCCTGGTTCTGCATGTCGGCTGCGGCGACGGGGTACAGCTTGAGCTCGAAGCCGTATTTCTTGGCGAGATTCTCGAGGACCGGGATCGGCTCCTTGCCGAAGGGCGCATCGAGATGGATCAGGCCGAGCTTCTTGCCCTTGAGCTTGTCCATGCCGCCGAGTTCGTTGGCCATGTGCTTGACCATGACCGAAGCGCCATCCCAATAGGTGAAAGGCGGGATGAAGACCCAGGGGAAGGTCGAGCCTTCGGCCGAAGCAGACAGGCCATAGGCCATCGACAGGATCGGGATCTTGTCGATATGGGCGCGCGGGATCGCCGCCAGCGTCGCGCCGGTCGACCACGGGCTGTAGACGATGGTGTTCTTCGACTTCGCCTGCTCGTAGCACTCGATCGACTTCTTGGTGTCGTAGCCGGTCTCGCACTCCTCATAGATGACCTTGACGCCGTTCACGCCGCCGTCGCGCTCGTTGATCATCGCGATATAGTCGCGCATGCCGTCGCCGATCGGGATACCGGAGCCCGAGAACGGTCCGGTGCGATAGGCATTGTTGGCGAAATAGACGCTGTCCTGCGCCGCCACCGGAGCGATCGCCGTTCCCGCTGCGAGCAGCGCGCCGAGCGCCGCGCCCTTCATCAAACCAGTCTTCTTCATCTGTTCCCTCCGTGGTTGCATCGGGCGGCCGTTTCTCAGCCTGCCCGTTGTCTCCTGCCCTCCGCTTGACGATGGCGGCGGGTCGTATTCTTGGGCCCTCCCGGCCGAGGCATGCGCCTCAATAGGGGAAGGGCCACGTCCGCAACTTCTGCTTGGTGATCTGCCAGAGCCGCGCCAGGCCATGCGGCTCGACGATCAGGAAGATGATGATCAGGGCACCAACCAGCATGAAGGTGACATGCTCGGCTGCCGCGCCCGAGAGCGGCACGCCCAGCGCCGGCAGGCCGAATTTCAGGATGGTTGGCAGGCTCGCGATGAAGGCCGCGCCGAAGAAGGAACCGATCAGCGAGCCCAGGCCGCCGATGATCACCATGAACAGGATGTTGAAGGACAGGCGGATATTGAAGACGTCCGCGGCTTCGCCACCGCCATACCAGAGGAAGATCATCATCGCGCCGGCGACGCCGGCATAGAAGGACGACACCGCAAAGGCGAGCAGCTTGGCGTTCAGCAGCTTGATGCCCATCAACTCGGCCGCGATATCCATGTCGCGCACCGCCATCCAGGAGCGGCCGAGCCTGCCGTGCACCAGGTTCGAGGCGAACCAGGTCAGGACGACGACAAGACCGAGGCAGACGAAATAACGCGTTTCCGCCGAGGCCGAAGCACCCGTGACCGGAATGCCGAACAGACTGCGCAGCGGCACCTCGATGGCCCCCGACGCATTGTAGTTGAACAGCCAGGGCACGCGCACGAAGGCCCATTGCAGGAAGAACTGCGCGGCAAGCGTCGCGACCGCAAGATAGAAGCCCTTGATGCGCAGCGAGGGCAGCCCGAACAGCACGCCGATCGCGGCCGAGAACAGGCCGGAGACCAGGATCAGGACGATGATGTTCACGCCCGGAAAGAGGGTCGTCAGCTTGTAGCAGGCATAGGCGCCCACCCCCATGAAGGCGGCCGTGCCGAGCGAGATCAGCCCGGTATAGCCCGTGAGGATGTTGAGCCCGATCGCCGCCAGCGAGAAGACCAGGAACGGGATCATCACCGTCGCGATGAAGAAGTCGTTGCCGATCATCGGGATGCCGATGAAGGCGATGGCGAGGATGACCGCAATGCCGATCCGGTCCTGTCGGAGCGGGAACACGGCCATGTCGGCGGCATAGGTGCTCTTGTATTGGCCGGCTTCGCGATAGAACACGGTTTCAGCCCTTCAGATTCGTTCGATGATCTTGTCGCCGAACAGGCCCTGCGGCCGGAACAGCAGGAAGCCGAGCGCGATGAAATAGGCGAGCCAGCTCTCGATGCCGCCGCCGATCAGCGGCCCCCAGTAGAACTCGCCGAGCTTCTCGCCGATGCCGATGATCAAGCCGCCGACAATGGCGCCCGGGATCGAGGTGAAGCCGCCGAGGATCAGCACCGGCAGCGCTTTCAGCGCCACGATCTCCAGCGCGAAGGACACGTCCGAGCGCGCACCCCACATGATGCCGGTGATCAGTGCGACAATGCCGGCGGTGAACCAGACGATGACCCAGATCTGGTTCAGCGAGATGCCGACCGAGAGCGCCGCCTTGTGGCTGTCGGCGACCGCGCGCAGCGCCCGGCCGATGCGGGTATACTGAAAGAACACGGCCAGCGCCGCGATCATGATCGAGGCGATGATCGCGGCCGCAATATCGATCTTCTGGAAGGAGACGAAGCCGCCGAGGATCTTCGCGTCGATCGCCCCTTTCGGCAGATAGAGTTCGCTCGTGATCATCTGCTTCGGATTGCCGCCGAAGACGGCCTCGCCGAAGCCGATCAGGAAATAGGTGATGCCGAAAGTCGCCATGAACAGGATGATGTCGGGCTGGTTGACCAACGGACGCAGCACCACCCGCTCAATGGTGAAGGCGAGCAGGAACATCACGCCGAGCGTCAGGATGACGGCCAGGAAAGCCGGTACGCCCTTCTCATGCAGGCCGACCAGCGTCAGCGCGGCAAAGACGACCATGATGCCCTGGGCGAAGTTGAAGACGCCCGATGCCTTGAAGATCAGCACGAAACCGAGCGCGATCAGCGCATAGAGCACGCCCGAAACGAGCCCTTCCCAGACCGTCTGAACCAGCAGGTCCGGAGCCGAAACCATTTGCTGGAACGGGTCGATCAACACCTTGTGCAGCGTGCCGGAGGAATCGAGCTGGGCCCCGACGATGGCCGCAAGGACAACGCCGACGAGGATCAGGCCAGCCTTGATCCAGCCATTGGCAAGGAGATTGGGCGCGGGCCGCGCAGCGACGTCGCTCATGGCTGGATGTCCTTGGTTGGCGATCCCATCATGGCCGTCTCCCGATCCGGGTAAGGCCGAGAGGCCCCATGACGGCGGCGCTCGGGGTCGCAAGTGGAAGCTTCGATGATTCCGACATCAGCCGGCATCCCCTCGAACTCCGCGTATCGGATCCGTGCAGCATTGATGCCTCCCTCAATGCGCCACGCCGAGATAGGCATCGATCACCTTCTGATCCTGCTTGACCTCGTCGGGAGTGCCGTCGGCGATCTTGCGGCCGTATTCGAGCACGACGACACGATCGGACAGGTCCATGACCACGCCCATATCGTGCTCGATCAGCGCGATCGTCGTGCCGAACTGGTTGTTCACGTCGAGGATGAAGCGGCACATGTCCTCCTTCTCCTCGAGGTTCATGCCGGCCATCGGCTCGTCGAGCAGCAGGAGTTCCGGCTCCATCGCCAACGCCCGGCCCAGCTCGACACGCTTCTGCAGCCCGTAGGGCAGCTTGCCGACCGGCAGCTTGCGGATGTGCTCGATCTGCAGGAAGTCGATGATATCCTCGACCACCTTGCGATGCTCGATCTCCTCGGCCATCGCCGGCCCCTGCCGCACGGCCTGCCAGAAGAAGCCGCGCCGCATCTTCAGCGTGCGCCCGGTCATGATGTTGTCGAGCGTCGACATGCCCTTGAACAGCGCGACGTTCTGGAAGGTCCGCGCGATGCCGGCCGCAGCCGCCTGATGCGGCTTCATCCTGGCGCGACGCACGCCCTTGTAGGTGATCTGGCCTTCCTGCGGATGATAGAAACCATTGATGCAATTCAGCATCGAGGTCTTGCCGGCCCCGTTGGGGCCGATGATGGCGCGCACCTCGCCCTTGCGGATGTCGAAGGAGACGCCGGAGATCGCCTTCACGCCGCCGAAGCGCAGCGAGACATTCTCGACCGAGAGCAGGATCTCGCCCTTCTTGGCGGGGATCGGCGTGCCTGTGACGTTCATGGGTTCTGCATTCATGCTGCCCTCGCCGCGCCGGGTCGCTCGGGCGCCGTTGCCGGGTAGGTCTTGGCGTCACGCACCTTGACCCGTGCGGAGATCACGCCCTTGCGGCCATCCTCAAAGGTGACTTCGGTGGAGATGTCAGCCTCACTCGAGCCGTCATAGAGCGCGTTCACCAGGGGCGCGTAGCGTTCGGCGATGAAGCCGCGCCGGACCTTCTGGGTCCGCGTCAGCTCGCCGTCGTCGGCGTCGAGTTCCTTGTGCAGGATCAGGAAGCGCTTCACCTGGGCCCCGCCCATCGCCGGCTCGGACGCCAGCGACTTGTTCACCTCGTCGATATGTTTGGCGATCATGCCGTAGACGAGATCGTGGCCGGCCAGTTCCTGATAGGAGGCATAGACGACATTGTTGCGCTCGGCCCAGTTGCCAACGGCAGTCAGGTCGATATTGAGCGCAACGGTTGCGTAGTCGCGGCCCTGGCCGAAAGCGACCGCCTCCTTGATGTTCGGATAGAACTTGAGCTTGTTCTCGATGTATTTCGGCGGGAACAGCTCGCCGGAATTGAGTTTCCCGACATCCTTGGCCCGATCGATGATCTTGAGATGGCCGGTCTCGTCGAAGAAACCGGCATCGCCGGAACGGACATAACCATCCGCCGTCATCGTCTCGGCCGTCTTCTCCGGATCCTTGTAATAGCCGCCGAAGATCGAGGGTGACCGGTAGAGGACCTCGCCATTCTCATCGAGCTTGATTTCGACCAGCGGCGCCGGGCGGCCGACGGTGTCGGCCCGGATTTCGCCATTGGGCTGCATGGTGATGTAGACCCCGGCCTCGGTCTGGCCGTAGAGCTGCTTCAGGTTGACGCCGATCGACCGGTAGAACCGGAAGATCTCGGGGCCGATCGCCTCGCCGGCGGTGTAGCCGACCTTGATGCTGGTCAGGCCGAAACGATTGCGCAGCGGAGCGTAGATCAACGCGTCGCCGAGCTTGTAGAGCAGCCGCGCTCCGAGCGGGACCGGTTCGCCGTTCAGGATCTTCTCGCCATGCTTCTTCGCCACGCCGAGGAAGAAATGGAACATCTTGCGCATCAGGGGCCCGGCATCCTCCATGCGCACCATGGTGATGGTCAGCATGTTCTCGAAGACCCGGGGCGGCGCGAAAGCGTAGGTCGTGCCGACCTCGCGGCGATCATCGATCACCGTCTCAGGCCCTTCCGGGCAGTTGACGCAGAAGCCGGCGACGATCGCCTGCGCATAGGAGAAGACATGGTCGCCGACCCAGGCGATCGGCAGATAGGCGATGACCTCGTCTTCCTCGTTCAGCCCGTCGAACTGGCAGCCGATCTCGGCGGCCGTGATGACGTTGTAATGGCTGAGCATCACGCCCTTGGGGCGGCCGGTGGTGCCCGAGGTGTAGAGGATGACGGCGAGGTCCGAGCCGATGCCGGCCTCCATCTCGCGGTCGAGCGCAGCCGGAGCGGCTGAATTCGCCTGCAGCGCCTTGGCGCCGGCTTCGATCACGCGACCGATGTCGTGCAGCTTGGCATGGTCGTAATCGCGCAGGCCGCGCTGCTCGTCGTAGAGCATGTTCCTCAGGCGCGGCAGGCGATCGGCGATCGAGAGCACCTTGTCGACCTGTTCCTGGTCCTGGACGCAGGCAAAGACCGCCTCGGCATGGTCGAGCACATAGGCCATCTCGTCGGCGACGGAATCCGCATAGACCGGCACCGGAATGGCGCCGAGCCATTGCGCCGCGCACATCGACCAGTAGAGGCGTGGCCGGTTGTAGCCGATGATCGCGACCTTCTCGCCACGCTTGAGACCGAGCTCCTGCAATCCCCTGGCATAGGCACGAACCTGCTCGGCCATCTCGGCCCAGTTCCAGGATTGCCAGATGCCGAGATCCTTGTGCCGGTATGCCGTGCGGCTGCCGCGCTCACGCGCATTGCGCATCAGCAATTTCGGAAAGGTATCCGCCTGGCCGGCGGTTGCGCTTGCCACGGTTGCGTTCTCCCTGTCCGGCCGCCGTACATTGCAGCAGCCTTCATTCCGGGCCGGTTCCGACCTCTTTGTTCATGCAAGCCTTGCAGGCCCGACACATCTTCGCAAGGAGGCACTTGACAGACAACCTGTTATTTGGTCGCTATTGTCCCGCCGAGGTGTGCGAGAGCTTGAATTCTTGCAGCATGAGCAGCTTCGGCAAGCCAGAATTCCGGGCCTGCCGAGCCCGAGGACGACCCTATCTGTGAGAGTTGTGCGAACTGACTGCGCTGTCTTTTCGATGTTCTGAAAATTAACACCGCAAGGCAGCCAACAACCAGGCGCCACTCCATGAACCCTTACGTCATCGGCGGCATCGCCTTTCTGTGCGTGTTCGGCGCGGCCCTGATCGGGATGTTCTTGCGCGCGCGCCTGCCGGAACACCACTTGAGCTCGGATTCCCGTGACGCCATCAAGCTCGCGACCGCGATCATCGGAACGCTCTCAGCGCTCGCACTTGGCCTCCTGATCGCCTCCGCGAAACGATCGTTCGACGACGCCGGCACGGGCCTGAGGACAACCGCAGCGCGCGTCGTCCTCCTCGACCGGGTCATGGCACAGTACGGAGAGGAGACAAGGGAGGCGCGCGAAGTGCTCCGCAAGCTCCTCGAACTGCGGCTGAGCGATGCCGGCAGCGAGAGAACGCTGGACGACGGCCTCGACATCGAAACGGTCCAGGGAGCGCTGCGAAACCTGTCGCCACCAACCGACGCCCAGCGCTGGCTTCAGGGACGCGCCCTTCAACTCACCGGGCAGATCGCGGAAGCGCGGTGGATGCGAGCCGAAACCGAGGTCGGAGGGTTTCCTGGCGCATTCCTGGCCATTCTCGTGTTCTGGCTCGCCTTGCTCTTCGCCTCGTTCGGTCTCCTGGCCCCGGGCAATGGAACGGTGGTGGCGACCTTGTTCGTCTGCGCCTTGTCCGTGACAGGAGCGCTGGTGCTGATCATCGACATGGATCATCCCTATCTCGGGCTCATCCGCATCTCGGACGCACCATTGCGGCAGGCGCTCGGGCGCCTCGGTCGGTAGCCCCGCCCGTTGGCGACAAGCCGCCCCTAGCCCTCGTAGCGCGCGAGCCGATCCAGATCGAGGATGGTCACCGAGCCGTGGCCGACCTCGAGCAGACCGAGGTCCGCAAGCTTTGCCAGCCCCTGATTGGCCATCTGCCGCGACATGCCGGCGAGCAAGCCGAGTTCCTCCTGCGAGATCGCCAGCGTCAGGCTCTGGTCGGGATAGAGGATCGGATTGAACAGCCAGGCGAGGTTGCGCGCCAGACGGGCGGTCGAATCCAGCATCCGCTCGTTCTCCGCCAGCGCGATGAACTGGCCGAGTCGTTCGTTGAACTGATGAACGAGGAAGCGGTTGAAGGCCGCACTGTGCTCGAACAGCCAGAGGAACGTCGAGCGCCGCATCAGGGCGAGCTGCGTGTCGCGCAAAGCCACCAGATCATAGCGGCGTGGCTCAGCCTTGATCACCGTGCCCTCGCCGAACCAGGCGCCCGCGCGCAAGCCGGCCAGCGTCGCGGATTTGCCTTCCTTGGAGGTGGTGCTCATTTTCACCAGCCCCTCGGCAACGCCGGTCCAGGATTCGAGCCGGTCGCCGACATGGCAGATGTAATTGCCCTTGCCGTAGGATTTCAGGCTGATCCCGCGGCGCGCTTCCTCAAACTCTTCCGGCTTCAGGTCGCGGGACCAGGCAGCGATGCGGCGCAGGTCTTCGGGAGAGATCAAGGCATGTTCACCGCGCGTTGGAGCGGGCATGGACCCGCAGTGCCGGCTCAGTATGCGGCGTCGGAGGCGGCGAACTCAAGCCCGGCGCGCCAGGTCGCGTTGCTATCGATCTTTCCCATTCATTCGGCTCGGATCTCCACGGGCTGGTGTCGGCGGGTCGCTGCCCAGAACAGCAGCGCCGACAGGCTGATCGCGGCTCCCAGCACGCAGACGCCGATCCAGCCTGCGCGGGCAAAGACCATGGTCGAGGCGATCGAGCCCAACGCGCTGCCAACCGAATAGAAGACCATATAGCCGCCGACGAGCCGGCTACGGGCGTCGGGCCGCACCGCGAAGATCATGGTCTGGTTCGTGATATGCACGGCCTGGATCGCGAGATCGAGCAGGACAACGCCGAGGATCAGGTTCCAGAGCGATATGCCCATCAAGGCGATCGGAATCCAGGACAGCGCCATCAGGCCGAGCGACAAACCGGTCACGTGCTGGCCATAGCCGCGGTCAGCGAGCGATCCCGCCCAGGAGGCAGCAAGTGCCCCCGCCAGTCCGACGAGACCGAACATTCCGATCTCGGTATGAGACAGCGAGAAGGGTGCAGCGCTGAGCGGTAGGACCAGCGACGTCCAGAACACGCTGAAACCGGCAAAGATCAACAAGGCGAGCACGGCTCGTACCCGCAGGATCGGCTCTTTGACGAACAGGCCCACAACGGACGCGAGCAGCTCCGGATAGGAGATCCTTGTCGCGACGCGGTGATGTTTCGGCAGCACCTGGAACAGCAGGCAGGCCATCAGCACCGTGAGCACCGCCGACGCCAGATAGACCAGGCGCCAACCCCCGACATCGGCAAGCACGCCCGAAACGAAACGCGCCAGCAGGATGCCGATCACGATCCCGCTCGTGATCCTGCCGACGATCCGCCCGCGCTCCCTGTCCGCCGCCATGCTTGCTGCAAAGGCAACGAGCACCTGCACGACGACGGCAAGCAGGCCAACGGCCACCATCCCCGCCAGCAGGAAGGCAGCGTTCGGTGCCAAGCCGACGACGAGCAGCGCCAAGCCAGAGAGCAATGCCTGCGCGCCGATCAGCCGCCGCCGATCCAGCAGATCGCCAAGCGGCACGATGAAGATCAGCCCGAGCGCGTAGCCGATTTGCGTCATCGTCACGACGCCGCCGATCGCCGCCGGGCTGATCGCAAGATCGCGCGCCATCACATCGAGCAGCGGCTGGGCGTAATAGATATTTGCCACGCTGAGGCCGCAAGCAACGGCGAAGAGAAGTGTCACGGCGCGTGAAGGGCCGGTGCTCGCCGTGATGTCTGGTTCCTGTCCCGGCGCCCCGCTACGAGTGGGACGCTCTGCCAGTGATGAGACGGCAAGTGCTGAATTCTGGGGCTTCATCGAGTCGTCCTGCGCAATATGGTCTTATAATAGGACCATATTGCGCGATATCGAATCAAGTCCTATCTTAAAACCAGACTTCACGGGAAAGTGAGATGGGGACCGATGGTCAGACGCACCAGCCTCAAGGAGGCAGATTGCCCCGTCGCCCGCGCCCTGGACGCGATCGGCGATTGGTGGTCCCTGCTGATCATTCGCGATGCATTCAGCGACGTGCGGCGTTTCGGTGAATTCCAGAGGAGCCTCGGCGTTGCCAAGGGCATCCTCGCCACGCGGCTGCGCAACCTGGTCGAACTCGGCGTCCTCGAGATCGCGCCAGCCTCGGATGGCAGCGCCTATCAGGAATATGTGCTGACCGAGAAAGGCCGCGGCCTCTTCGTCGTCGTTGCGGGATTGCGGCAATGGGGGGAAGACCAGTGCTACGAGCCGGGTGAGCCCCACTCCGCACTTATCGACAACGAGACCGGGCAGCCTGTCGGGCGCCTCGAATTGCGTTCCGCCGACGGGCGAGTCCTTGGCCCGCTCAACACGACCGTGCGCTTGGCCGCATCACCGTCCACAAAGCCCCATGGCGGGGCCTGAGCCTGCGGGCGGGCCTCAACGCACCAGCGCGAATGCGACCGACGCGATCAGCAGAATGGCGAAGACGATATTGATGGCCCGGTTCAACCGCGGTCGGCGAAAACAGCGGGTCAACGCCGCTCCCGTGGCGAGCCAGAGCAGATTGACCGCGGCGATGATCGCCATCAGCACTGCCGCCTTCGCCAGCGCATCGGCGGCAACCCGCTCGCGCAACAGGACGAAACCGGAGAACAGTGCCGCCATCGCCGCATAGCCCTTCGGATTGACGAGCGACAGCAGGGCACCTGCGGCGAAGGACGGTCGCTGGCCGCGTTCACTCGCCTCTCTCAGGGGCGGCGCAGTGGCGATGCGATAGGCCAGATAGAGAAAATACCCAGCCGCAGCGATCGTCACCAGCGGCGCCACGCCAGGCAGCGCCATCAGCACCCCGACCATGCCGCTGGCGGTGATCGCGATGACCGCGGCCATACCGCTGGTGATGCCGGCAGCATAGACGAGCCCCCCGCGGGCACCGAAGGCAGCACCGGTTGCAGCCAGGCTCAACGTGGCAGGTCCAGGACTGCCCGCGAGTGCGAGCCCGGCAAGCACGAAACCGAACAACTCCTCCATGCTGCGCCTCCGCTGGTGGACGAGCAGCATGTTGTCAGGCCTGGGCAGCTGAATGTCTTGAACGATCGTGCGGGCCAGATCGGCCGGCAGAGGTCATCCCGCTGGGACGGCCCCGGCCCAGACCCGGCTACTCGGCCGCTCTCGGCATCGCCAATGCCGCAGCGGAGCCGTCACGCAGCCGGACCAGGAGATCCGTTTCCTCGGCCTTGGCCTGCTTGAGGTGGCGTTCCTTGACATGGCCAAACCCACGGATCTTCTCCGGGATTGCCGCCAGTGCCACGCAAAGCGCATGGTTCTCCGGTGTCAGCCGGTTCACCAGCTCGCCGATCAGCGCGTCGTATTCAGCGATCAGCCGACGCTCCGTTCTGCGTTCCTCGGTACGGCCGAAGATGTCGAAGGCCGTGCCGCGCAGGCCCTTCAGCTTCGCCAGCAGGCCAAAGGCCTTCATCATCCAGGGGCCGAAGCTCATCTTGCGCGGCAGGCCGGTATGGGGATCGACCTTGGCGAGCAGAGGCGGCGCGAGATGAAACTCGTAGCGCAGCCTCTCACCCGAAGCGCTGTCCTTCTCGAAGGTGGCGGCCACCTGCCTCTGGAACGCGCCATCGGCATAGAGGCGCGCAACCTCATACTCGTCCTTGTAGGCCATCAGCTTGAAAAGATAGCGCGCCACGCTCTCGGCAAGCGCGCTCTGCCCTGGCAAGACCTGGACTTCCTTGACCTGGATGCGCGCGACAAGATGGCGATAGCGCGCCGCATAGGCCGCATTCTGGTAGGCGGTGAGATAATCGACGCGGCGCGCGATGATCTCCTCCAGCGTCTGCGAGAGATGCCGCGCCCGCGTCGGCGCCTTGGCCTCCGCAAGGGCAGAGATCAAAGCGTCCGGATCATGCGCCGCACGCCGGCCGAGCTCGAAGGCCTGCTTGTTCATGGCGACCGCTTCGCCGTTGAGCTCGATCGCCCGGAGCAGCGAGGCGCGCGACAGCGGCACGCCGCCGAACTGCCACGCATAACCGAGCATGAACATGTTGGCGGCAATGGCGTTGCCGAGGAAAGCGTTCGCAGCCGCCGTCGCATCGACAAGATGCGTCCGCTCACGCCCTGACGCCGAGATGATCGCCCGCTTCAGCCGCTCGATCGGCAGCGAGAAATCCGCATTGCGGGTGAAATCCCCCGGCATGCTCTCGGCCGTATTGACCACGACGGTCGCGCCATCCGGTCGTATCGCGCCAAGGACCTTCTTCGAGCCAGTGACCGTGAGATCGCAACCGAGCACCAGATCCGCCTGACCGGCGGCGACGCGAATGGCGTGAATGTCTTCGGGCCGCGGCGCGAGCTTGACATGGCTGAAGACCGCCCCGCCCTTCTGGGCAAGACCGGCCATGTCGATCATGCCGCAGCCCTTGCCTTCGAGATGCGCCGCCATGCCGAGAATGGCGCCGATCGTCACCACGCCGGTGCCACCGACACCGGTGACGACGACCGCGAAACTGCGATCGAGGGCCGGAACCTGCGGCTCGGGAAGCTCGCCTGCACTGAACGCTCCGGCATCGAGCCGGCGCGGCGCCGCCTTCTTCGGCCGGGCGCCATGCACGGTGACGAAGGAGGGGCAGAAGCCCTTCACGCAGGAAAAGTCCTTGTTGCAGTTCGACTGGTCAATCTGGCGCTTGCGGCCGAACTCGGTCTCCAGCGGCTGCACGGAGACGCAGTTCGACTGCACGCCGCAATCGCCACAGCCTTCGCAGACGAGTTCATTGACGATCACCCGCTTGTCGGGATCGGGATAGGCGCCACGCTTGCGCCGGCGGCGCTTCTCGGTGGCGCAGGTCTGGTCGTAAAGCAGCAACGACACGCCCGGAACCTGCGCAAGCTCGCGCTGCACGGCGTCGAGATCGTCGCGATGATGGATCGTCGTGCCGGCGGGCCATTGCGTGCCCGGCGGGTATTTGTCCGGTTCGTCGCTGACCACCGCGACGCGATGCACACCTTCCGCTGCGATCTGGCGGGCCATCTGGTCGGGCGTCAGATGTCCTTCCGCCTGCTGGCCGCCTGTCATGGCCACGGCATCATTGTACAGCAGCTTGTAGGTGACATTGACGCCGGCAGCGACCGCCCAGCGGATCGCGAGCGAGCCGGAATGCGTATAGGTGCCGTCCCCGAGATTCTGGAAGACGTGCTGCCGCGTCGAGAACGGCGCTTCGCCGATCCAGTTCGCGCCTTCGCCGCCCATCTGGGTGAAGCCGGCGGTGCTCCGGTCCATCCACTGCACCATGTAATGGCAGCCGATGCCGGCATAGGCGCGCGAGCCTTCGGGCACCACGGTGGAGCTGTTATGCGGGCAGCCCGAGCAATAGTACGGCGTGCGCTTGGCGATGTCCTGGGCCTCGGCGAGGCGCCCTTGCGCCTGGGCGATCTCCTCGAGCCTCGCCCGCAGCGCCGGGTCGTCCTTGTACTGCAGCAGCCGCGCGCCAAGCGCGATCGCGACGTCGTTGGGATCGAGCGCGCCATGGACCGGGAAGAGCCATTCGCCGTTCTCGTCCTTCTTGCCGATCACCATCGGTTGGTGCTTGGAGCCATAGAGCTCCTCGCGGACCTGCACCTCGATCAGCGAGCGCTTTTCCTCGACCACCATGACGAGGTCGAGCTTGGCGGCGAAGTCCTTCAGCTCGCCCGGATCGATCGGCCAGGGACAGGCGACCTTGAACAGGCGGATACCGAGATCATTGGCGCGAACCTCGTCGATGCCGAGATCCTCCATCGCCTGGCGGACATCGAGATAGGATTTTCCGACGGTGATGATGCCGATGCGCGGCTTCTTGCCCCCGGAGGTGATGGTCTGGTTGAGCTTGTTGGCGCGCAGATAGGCCAGCATCGCTGCGCGCTTGTGGATATGCAGCCGCTTCTCCTGATCGACGAAATCCAGCTCGCGGCGGATGCTCAACCCGCCCGGCGGCATGACGAAATCAATCGGCGAGACGATCTTGACCCGGTCGACCGAGCCATCGACGGATGCCGTCGACTCGATATTGTCCTTCACGCATTTGATGCCGACCCAGACCGAGGCAAAGCGCGAGAGCGCGATGCCGTGCAGGGAATAATCCATGATCTCCTGAACGCCGGCCGGGTTCAGGATCGGCATCATCCGGTCGACGAAGACGAACTCGGTCTGATGCGCATTGGTGGACGATTCAGCGGTGTGGTCGTCGCCCATCAGGCAAATGACGCCGCCATGGGGCGAGGTGCCCGCCATGTTGCCATGGCGGAAAACGTCGCCACTGCGGTCCACCCCCGGGCCCTTGCCGTACCAAAGCGCGAAGACGCCGTCATGCTTGCCTTCGCCCTGCAGTTCGGCCTGCTGCGTGCCCCAGACCGCGGTCGCGGCCAGATCCTCGTTCAGTCCCGGCTGGAAGACGATATCGGAGGCCTTGAGCTGTTTGCCGGCCCGGAGCAATTGCTGGTCGAGCCCGCCCAGCGGCGAGCCGCGATAGCCCGAGACGAAGCCCGCCGTGCTCAGGCCGGCGCGGCGGTCGCGCTCGCGCTGGACCATCAGCATGCGGGCGATCGCCTGCGTCCCGGTCAGGAATATCTGCTGTTTCGAGAGGTCGTATTTGTCGTCCAGCGCGACCTCGCGCAACGCGCCGGCCTCGGCCAGGTCTGCGGTGCCGGACTTCTGTTCCATCTCGGCCATGGCCGACCTCCCCGATCGTCCCGTTACGGCAGAATGGGGCCAGTTGGTCCGGCCTCCAACTTGATATTATGTCAGCAATGCTGACATATCTCTTCGTTACGGTCAATCACTCTGGGATCGTTCCAGAATGCGCCGCGATTTGGCCCCCTTTGCAAGTGATGGGTGGGCTTCGAACCGGCCTTGGCATTGGCCGCCGTTTACGGTTGGTTAACCATGTCGGGCCAGCTTCGCCGCTGAAATCGAGGGATTCCCTGTCGTGACCCGATGCCGCCGCGGCCTACTCATTCTCGCCGGACTTGCGGCCTGGCTCGGGTTCACCGGCCTCGCGGCCGCGCATCCCCATGTATTCGTCAGTGCGCGCACCGAGATCCTCTACGCTCCCGACGGCAGCGTGAAGGCGCTGAAGCATATCTGGAGCTTCGACGAGGCTTATTCCGCCTTCATCACGCAGGGGCTCGACAAGAATGGCGACGGCAAACTGACACCTGACGAGCTGGCGGAGCTTGCCAAGGTCAACATGGAATCCCTGCCCGATGTCGGCTTCTTCACCATCGCCAAGGCAAACGGCAAGGTGCAGGCCTTCGGTGAGCCGAGCGAGGCTGCACTCGCCTTCGAAAACAAGATCCTGACCTTGACCTATGTCCTGCCCCTCAAGCAGCCAGCCGCCGCCAATCGGTCCTTCGGCATCGAGATCGGTGACCCGACCTATTTCGTCGCCTTCGACATCGCCGAGGCAGCGGACGCCGTGATCGCGCGCGATGCACCCAAGGGCTGCGTCGTCCGCATCGCTCGACCGCCCAAGCTCGACGCAAGCGTCCAGCAGAAGCTCGCGCAGGAAGACATCACGGCCCAGCCCGACATGAGCGGATACCAGGTCACGACGCGCGCACTGGTCGCATGTCCCTGAGTGCGCCGCATGCGACGTCGCTGCGCCTGCCTATCGTCTCGCGCAGGCTCGCCCTGATGGCCCTCTCGATTCTGGCTGTCGCAGGAGCCCTTGCCGTCCTGGCCTATGTGATTGCGAGCGTGAGCCCACCACCGCCCCCGCCACCGCGCAACCCCTTCGGGACTGCCTTACCCCGCGAGGCACTGCCTTCGACGACGGGCATCGGCGCGCTGCTCCTGTCCTGGCAATCGGCCTTCTATCGCGAACTCACCGCGACGCTGAAGGCGATCCACACCAGCAGCGCGGCCCTGCCCGGCCTGCTTGCGCTGGCCTTCGGCTATGGCGTCTTTCATGCAGCCGGCCCCGGCCACGGCAAGGCAGTGATCTCCGGCTACATCGTCGCCGATAATCGCAGCCTCAGGCGTGGCCTCGCCTTGAGCTTTGCCGCCGCGATCCTCCAGGCTGCGGTCGCCATTGCACTGGTCCTGATCTTGACGATCGCGTTGAGAGCAACCGCTGCGACCATGAGCGCGACGACGACGATGATCGAGCAGGCGAGCTTCGCGCTGGTCGGGCTGGTCGGATTATGGGTGCTCTGGCGCAAGGCCGGAGCGCTGCTCGTCCTGTCGGGAGATGCCGCCGCACATGATCCGGCCTGCGACCATGTTCACATGCCAGGCCCCGACGAGATCGCCAGATTGCGCGGTTGGCGCGAGATGGCCGGCGTCGTTTTCGCGGCGGGCCTGCGCCCCTGCGCCGGCGCGCTGATCATCCTGGTCTTCGCCTTCTCGCAGGGGTTGCTCTGGGCCGGCATCGCCGCGACCTTCGCCATGGCGCTCGGCACGGCCCTGACCACGGGAGCACTCGCTGCGCTCGCGGTCTTCTTCAAGTTCGCCGCCCTGAAACTCGCCGGAGGCAGCAGCCTGCGCGGAGCAAAAGTGATCGCAGGGCTCGAACTGCTCGCCGCCGCCTTCGTCGCCGTGCTCGGCGCGGCACTGTTCCTCGGCCTCTGGGCCGCCCAGGGGAATTGAGCCCCCGGGGCGCCACCGCGCCTGGTTCGGTCTATTTGGCTGCCGCCTCGTAGATGAAGAGCACCGACTTGTCGTCATCCGGGATGAAATGGGCGCGCACGCCGTCGGCCGTCGGCTCGACCCAGAACGGATTCTGCGTCATCGGCAGCCCGGACGGCGACCAGAGCTCGATCGGCACCTGATAGACTGGCCGGTTATCCCTGAGGTCGACGATCTCGAATCCGCCGAGGCGAAAGATCGGCCCGTCCTTCGTGGCGCGATAGGCGTTGAGGCCCGAGCAGAGCATCCGGCTCATGCCGATATAGTGGCAGTCCTGATAGTCGATATAGAGCGCGGGATTGATGACCCGCAATTGCTCGGGCGCCGCGCCCGCATTGGTCACCCGGCCCTCGCCATCCAGGGTCCATTTGTAGAAGCGGCGCGACCCCCAGCTCACCCCGTGCAGCGATTTGTCGTCGGTGTTGTGGACGATACCGCCGATATGGTCCTTGAAGCGCAGCACCTCGGTCGCCTTCAGCGCCTCCGGATCGACCTTGTAGATGATCGACTGACTGTTCGGCCGATACTCGGCAACCGTCACCCAGATATGCTTCCCATCGAAATCGATGCCGCCTGGATGGTACATCGAGCCTTCGCCGAGCGTGATGCCGGCCAGCAGCTTCCCCTCGGCATCGACCTTGAAGAGATGGCCGACGCCCTCGCCGGTATCGCGATCATAACCGTCTTTCGGCTCGGAGAAGCGGATCGTCGGCTTCGTGATCTCGACCGAGGAGACGAAGAAGGCATCGCCGATCTTCAGCATGCCTTGCGGGTGATGTGTCGGGAATTGCAGCGGAACCGCAGCCTTCTGCGTCCATTGGGTGTTGCGGGTGAGTTTTTCGATGCGTCCGTTGAGTGCCGGATCGGCCGCATGGGCAGGCGCACTCAGACAGAAAGCAGCGAGTCCGACCAGGCAAGTTATCGTCTTATGCATCGTCATCATGCCCTCCCAGACGGCATGTTTCTCCGTGAGCGGAGCCGATGCCGATTGCAATGTCGCCTCTATCCAGCGCCCGGGAAAGCGATGTGACAAGGCTGCGCTGCAGTCTCGCCGAAGCGATGCGCGCGCCCTCAGCTCGCGCGCTGCGGATCGTTCTCCAGCAGGATCGGCTTGCCATGCGGCGTCGCCTCGGCTGCGCGCTCCCAGGACGCCGCCAGAGCGTCGACGCCCTCATGCGAGGCCAGCCCCTTGGCGATCAGGAGATGCTCCAGCGCCTCGCACCAGCGTTCGTAATAATCGGAACCGTCGCGGCAGCCGCCGGCCGCGACCGCTTCCCGGATTTCGGCCCCGAGCGCTTCCGCCCATTCCTGCGCGGAAAAGACGCCCCGGTTCTGCAGCGCAACGACCAGCGCGAAAGCCTGGGCCTGCCATGGTTCCGCGAAGACCGGCCCTTCGGCATCGCGCGGGATCGGCGTTCCCGCCGCAAGTGCATCGGCAAGGGCTGCGTCAGGCCGGCTCAAGATAGCTCTCCCACGCCTCGACGCTGACGCTGGACATCGGGTCCGCATCACGGCCCCAGAGCTCGGGGCCACTGAAGACCACCGTGTAGAGCCATTGCGCTGTTTCCGGCGCACCATGGGCCCCGGAATCCGGGAAGACGTGGTTGCCGCGCACAGCCTCGATCCGACCGAGCTTGCCACGGGCATAGCGCGGCAGGCGCGTATGGCCGGCGGGGTGCATCACGATGGTGCGTACCGGATCTCCGATCGCAAACCGCGCCGGCGCCGAAGCCTCCCGCTCATAGGGAAAGCCGCGCCGCAAGACGGCAGGGACATCTGCGCCCTTCAGCACGCGTTTGGGTGTTGTCCCCGCCCCTGCCGATGTGCCGCTGTCCATCTCGGCCGGCGTCGCAAAGCCGTGCCGCTGCAGCACCGTCCGCAACCCTTCGTACCAGATCTCGTAATAGGAGAAGGAAAGGTAATCGGCCGGTGGAATGCTCTCGCGCGCATGCCGGATCTCGTCGATGGTCCAGTGCCCCATGGCGCCCGCCGCGACATTCAGCGCGAGCATGCGGCTCTCCCATCCGCCATGGAAGACCGGCTCGTTTGGCTCCGGCATGACGGGCCCGAAGCCCATCTGGCCGCCGAGATCCTGCCCGCCATTCATGCTGACGCTCCCGCATCCGGCAACCCGACGCCAATCATCGAATCCCGCGTGACAATCCGGGCAAGTCTCTCCTCATCCCAGCCCTCGGTGCCGGCGGGGCGCTGCGGGATGACGAGGAAGCGCGTCTCGGCCGTCGAGTCCCAGACCCGGATGCGCTGGTCTGCAGGCAGCGTCACGCCGAAATCGGCCAGCACCCCGCGTGGATCGATGACGGCGCGCGAACGGTAGGGCGGTGACTTGTACCAGACCGGCGGCAGGCCGAGCACCGGCCACGGATAGCAGGAGCACAGCGTGCAGACGATGAGGTTGTGCTCGTCGGGAGTGTTGAACACGGCGACGATATGCTCCCCGCCGCGGCCGCCATAGCCAAGCTCGGCAACGGCCGCCGTGCCGTCCTGCCTGAGCCGTTCCGCGAAAGCGGGGTCCGTCCAGGCCTTCGCCACGACCAGCGCGCCGTTACGCGGGCCGACCTTGGTTTCGTAGGTCTCGACGATGGCATCGAGCGCCGCCGGGTCGACATAGCCCTTGGCGACAAGGAGCGTTTCCAGCGCCTTCACCCGCGCCTCGATTGGCGTGAAGTGATTGTCATGGTCGTGATGATGGTGGTGATCGTGCCCGCTCATGGCAGCCTCCTCAGGCAATCCTGATCCGTGCCGCCCGCTCGAACTTGACGGCGAAATGCACCAGCGACTTGTCCGAACCCTTCGGCCCGATCAGCGACAGGCCGAGCGGAGCCTCCTCGCGCTGCGCCGCCGGAATCGTCACCTGCGGAAAGCCGGAGAGGCCGGAAAGGCAGAGTAGCCGCAGCGCCCGGTTCCGGAAATCCTCCAGCTCGCCCTCGGTCGCGCTGACCAGCGGCGCGATATCCGGCACCGTCGGCAGGATCAAGACGCCGTCCGAGCCCAGCAGTCGCGCAAGCTTGGTCCGGAAGGCTTTGCGCAGGCTTTCACCCTTGGCGTAGTCCTCGTCACTCACCGATTTCGAAAAGGCGAAGCGTTCGGCGACGCCCGGTCCGAGCGGCGGTTGGAACCGCTCGATCATCGCACCATCGGCCTTCCAGGCATCGCGGCCCTGCACCCAGCGGAACGCCCAGTACAGCGCATCGATATCGCGCGCGACCTTGATGGTCTCCGGCTGACCCAGCAGCGGCAGCGCGCGCTGCACGACATTGCGTAGCACATTCTCGGCATCTGGCGTCGCTTGCGCAAACATGTCCTGTGCCAGCAGGAGACGCGGGATCTCCGGCAGAACCGACCGATCCTTGCCGAGCACGACATCGGCGACGCGGGCAAAGGTCTTGCCGTCGCGCGCGAACCAGCCCGGTGTATCCAGGCTCTCGGCCAGCGGCCAGGTCCGCTTCAGTGAAAGTCGGCCATGTGTCGGCCTGATGCCGAAGAGCCCGCCATAGCTCGCCGGCGCGCGGACGGAGCCGCCCGTGTCGGAGCCAAGCGCGATATCGGCGAGTTTGCCGGCAACGGCCGCCATCGAGCCCGAGGACGAGCCGCCGGTGATGCGGTCGGGCGCAGCCGGATTGATCGGCGCGCCGAAATGCGCGTTCTTGCCATTCATCGAGAAGGCGAGTTCGTCGGTGATCGTCTTGCCGACGAAGCGAGCCCCGGCATCCAGCAGCGCCTTCACGATGGGCGCCGTCTTGGTCTTGATCCCCGACTGCGCCAGCACCGTCGGCGAGCCTGCCCCCGTAGGATAGCCTTTGACGTCGAACAGATCCTTGACCGCGAGCGTCAGCCCGGCGAGCGGGCCATCCGTCGCGTGCTTAACCGGCGCCTCCGGATAGGGCATGAAACAGCGGAAGGGATCGTCCTTGACCATCAAGCTCAAACTCCCCTCGCGTCGCCATCGGAGCGTGGATCATGCGTCGCTTCGACATGGCCCTTCTGGTGTTTCACCAGCATGCCGGCATGGCCGAAGCTGTCGGCATAAGCCTCGCTGTACTCCTCGACCGGATGGCCGGCGGCAGTGAGCCTTGCCAGCAGCATCGGGTCGAACCGGCTTTCCAGCTTGAGCGAAAGCGAACCCGCACCCCAGGTCTTGCCGAAGAGCCAGCGTGGCGCATCGACGGCGGTCGCGGGATTCTGGCCGAAACGATAGCGGGTCAGGATCTGCGCCTGGAATTGTGGCTGACCGTCGCCGCCCATCGCGCCATAGGAGACCACGCGCCCGTCGTCGAAGCGGGCGAGCGGCGGATTCAACGTGTGGAAGGGCTTGCGGCCCGGCGCCAGCGGATTCAGCGCGGCCTTGTCGAGCGAGAAGGAGACACCGCGGTTCTGCCAGTGGATCCCGGTCTTGGGCAGGACGCATCCCGAGCCGTATTCCCAATAGATCGACTGGATATAGGAAACGGCGAGCCCCTTGCCGTCGATCGCGCCCATCCAGACCGTGTCGCCCTCGCGAGGCGCGAAGGGCCAGTTCGCGGCCCGCTTGCGGTCGATCGCCGCCGCCTCGCGGGTCAGGACTGCCTCGCTGAGGAAGCTCGCAGGATCGGCCTTCATATGCGCCGGATCGGTGATCTGGCGGTCGCGGATGGCAAAGGCCCGCTTGGTCGCCTCGACCAGCCCGTGATGATGGTCGAAGCCCTCCGCCCGCGTCACGCCGAGCTTCTCGAAGATGCCGAGGATCAGCAGTGAGGCGAGCCCCTGGGTCGGAGGCGGGAAATTGTAGACGGTCAGGCCCGGCAGCTTCATCGACAGCGGCTGGACGGCACGCGCCTTGAAAGCAGCGAGATCCGCCCGTGTCACCGGCGCACCGATCGCCTCAAGATCGGCGCCAATCTCCCGGCCGATATCGCCGCGATAGAAATCGTCGAGCCCCGCATCGGCGAGCTGTTTGAAGGTCCCGCCGAGCGCGTCCGGCTTCCGGCGCGCACCGGCCGTCGGCCGTTCGCCGTCCGGCCAGAAGAAACTGGAGAAACCCGGTGCAAGCTTGGTGGCCTCGGCCTCCTGCGGCCAGGTCCGCAGCTCCGAATCCGAGACGGCGTAACCGGCGTCGCAATGGCTGATCGCATCCGCGAGGAGATCGCGCAGCGGCATCTTGCCGCCGAGCGCCTTCGCCAGTTCCAGAGCGGCCTGCCAACCGCCGACCGCACCGGCAACCGTCACCGCCGCATCGGCGCCGCGGGAGGGGATGCTGTCATGCCCCTTCTCGCGATAGCGCTCGATCGTCGCCAATGCGCCCGCCGGGCCGCAGGCCTCGATCGCATGCACCTTGCCGCCGGGCTCGTGCACCAGCCAGAACCCGTCGCCGCCGATGGCGTTCATATGCGGATAGACCACGGCAATGGTCGCCGCCATCGCCACCATCGCCTCGATCGCATTGCCCCCTTCGGCGAGAACGGCGCGTCCGGCTTCGGAAGCAAGACGATGCGGCGCAGCAGCGGCCCCGGTTGAGAAAACAGGCGTATCGATCATCGAGGGGTTTTCAATCCAGCGGGGAGCAACCATTTGCCGGGCGGCGCGATTTTGTTGCATGCCGGCAGCGCGTCGGCTAGGTCGTAGCGCGCACGAATTATCAAGGAACGAACATGGCTGAAGAGCGTGGCACCTGGCGTACCCTGATCATGGTGATCTCGCTGGGCATCCTGATCGCTGTCGAGCTCTTCGGCGTCGCCTTGGCGTCGGGCTGGGCTCTCGCCGGCCTTTTCGAACTCGGCCATATCGTCGGCTATATCCTGATGGCAATCTTCTCGGGCTTCGCGGCCTACGGAATGCTCGCCTTCATGCGTCGCGTGTTCAAGTTCGAGCATATTGGCGAGCGCCACTGAACTCAGCCGCACGGCCTGAGAACGACCGGGTCGGCCTCCTCGGGCAGATAACTGCCCATCGGCCGGCAAGCTGACTGGACGCAGATCGTCCAGTCCGCCGTTGCCCCCGAACGCCGCATCACGACTTCGGGCAACGCCGGCAAGGCCGGCGTCCAGCGCCAGAAGCCGTCGCGCAATGTCGCGCCGTCGGGCGGATCCATGCCGGCGCCGGATCCTTCGATGCGGGCCTCGCCCAGCCGCAGGCCGTCCGGCGTCTCCCGCCAGACCTCTTCCCACCGCGTCTTCTGCACCGAGTGCCGCCAGCCGAGCGTGATCTCGTCGGCGCCGAGCGCGACGACCAGTGCGCCGGCCGCCAGACACAGGCTCACGCTGTGCTGCTCGCCCGCTGGCCGCGCGTCTCCCACCAGTGGCGTGCAACCAATGCCGCCGTGAGCAGATAGCCGAGCGCATCGCTGTAGGCGAACTCTCCGAACAGGAACACCGCTGCGACGAAGGCGAGGATGCGCTCCGTCACATTGAGACGGTCGAACAGATAGCCGATGGCGACGATCCCGAAGAGTCCGATGGCGACACTGGCCTTGAAGACAGCGTAGATCACCGAAGGCCAGAAGCCGATCAGGGCCGACATCGGGTCGCCCTGTTGCAGCATCAGTGCCGGCGAATAGACGGCGATGAATGGGATGACGTAGCCCGCCAGCGCGACACGCATCGCTTCCCAGCCGATCTTGTCGGGGTTTTCCTTCGCAATCGGCGCTGCCGCGAGCGCCGCCAGGGCCACGGGCGGGGAGAGGTCGGCCATGATGCCGTAATAGAACGCAAACATGTGGCTCACGATCAGCGGTACACCGAGCTGCTGCAAAGCCGGCGCCGCCAAGGCTGCCACGATGATGTAGGTCGGGATCGTCGGGATCCCGGTGCCGAGCAGGATCGACAGGATCATCGTCAGGACCAATGCCAGGAACAGGCTGGTCTTGCCGAGCCCGATGACCCAGGCGCCGAAGGTCGTGCCGATGCCCGTCTGCGTCATCAGGCCAATGATGGTTCCAACGATCGCGCACGCGATGCCGACCGGCAGCGCCGTCTTGGCCGCATCGGCCAGCGCATTGCGGCAGATCACCAGCGTCGCGCGACCGCCGATGGTGAGCGCATTCAGGGCGATCAAACCGGCGATCAGCCCTGCAACAACCCTGACGTCCATCCCGTCGCGCAGCAGCGCACCCGCAATCAGGCCGAGGCCGACCCAGAAGATCACGCGCAGCGTCATCGTCTTGAATCCGAGCGCGACACCGGTGCCCAGCAGCAGACCGACGGTGAGCGCCAGCCCGATCGTGCCGGCGAAGAGCGGGGTGAAGCCGTGGAACAGCATGAACACCAGAACGGCGAGCGGCAGCGCCAGATACCAGCGCTCGCGCAGCGCCTTGAGCGGGCTGGGCAGCAAGCGCCGCTCGATGCCCTTGAGGCCGTGTTTGCCCGCCTCGAGATGCACCATCCAGAACGCCGAAGCGAAATAGAGCACCGCGGGAATGGCTGCGGCCTTGACGATCTCCGAGTAATCCACGCCCAGCGTCTCGGCCATGATGAAGGCGGCCGCCCCCATGACTGGCGGCATGATCTGCCCGCCCATCGAGGCAGTGGCTTCGACACCGGCGGCAAAGGCGCGCCGATAGCCAAACTTGATCATGAGCGGGATCGTGAACTGTCCGACCGTGACGACATTCGCGACGCCCGAGCCCGAGATCATGCCCATCAGTCCAGACGAGAACACCGCGACCTTGGCCGGGCCGCCACGTGCGCTGCCGAAGAGGCCAAGCGAGACGTCATTGAAGAGGTGGATCATCCCGGCCTTCTCCAGGAAGGAGCCGAAGACGATGAAGAGGAAGATATAGGTCGCCGACACATAGGTCGGCACGCCGTAGAACCCCTCCGTGCCGAAGGACAGATGGCCGATGATCTGATCGAAGCCGTAGCCACGATGGTTGAATGGCGACGGCAGATACTGGCCGAAGAACCAGTATAGCAGGCACACGCCGCACATGATCGGCAGGGCATTGCCCATCAGCCGCCGCGCGGCCTCGAAGATGAGAACGATCAACAGGGTCCCGACCACGAGATCGGCCGTCGAGGGATCGCCATCGCGCAGGATCAGATCGGCGTAGAAGACGAGCTGATAGAGACCGACACCGAAACCGATGACGCCCAGCGCCCAGCCGGCCCAGCGCCCGGCATTGGTCTTCGCCTTGAAATTGGCGACGAGGCCGAAGCTGAGCAGCAGAAGGAAGCCGACATGGATGCCGCGCACCGCCTGGCTCGGCAGCACGTGCCATGCCGAGATCACGATCTGGAAACAGGCGAATGCGAGCGCGACGGCATAGGCCAGCAGGCCCCAGCGGCCGGGCCCGAAGCCCGGCGGAAAGCCGTGCTCGAAATTGTCGAGCGCCGCATTCTCGACCGGCGTCTCGCTTGCTCCGGAGAGCTCGTGCAGTTGGTCCGTCTGACTCGTCATCGCGTCGCGTATCCCCAATGGCGTGCGCATGCGCCGGCGCAGCCCGTCTGAGGGGCCTGCGCCGGGTGAGTTAACTGCAAGAGGCGATCAGGACCCGACTTTGAGGCCCTTTTCCTTCAGATAGCGCGCCGCGCCCGGATGCAGCGGCACAGGCATGCCCTCGAGCGCCCTCTCCAGCTTGATCGCCTTGCCGGCCGAATGCGCCGCGCCAAGCTCCCCCAGATTATCGAAGATGTTCTTCGTCATCTGGTAGACGAGCTCCTCCTTCACCCCCTCATGGGTGACGAGGTAGTTCACCACCGCCGCGGTATTCACCGCAGCCGTCTGGCCGCCATAGGTGTTGGCGGGAATGGTCGCGCTGACGAAGGGCGCTCCGGCCTTGTCGATGACCGCCTTCGGCACCTCGACGACGACGATCTCGACCGAGGATGCGAGATCGCGGATCGATGCCACGCCGAGGCCTGCCGACTGAAGCGTCGCATCGAGCTGGCGGTTCTTCATCAGCTCGACCGATTCGGCGAAGGGCAGATACTCGATCTTGCCGAGATCCTTGTAGGCCAGGCCTGCCGCCGCGAGGATCGCTCGCGCATTCAGCTCGGTACCGGATTTCGGGGCTCCCACCGAAAGCCGCTTGCCCTTGAGATCGGCGAGCGTCTTGATGCCGCTCTCCTTGGACGCGACGATCTGCACGAAATTCGGATAGATCGCGGTGATGCCGCGCAATTTCTTCAGCGGGCTCTTGAAGCCGGCGTCCTCATCGCCCTTCCAGGCCGCATCGAGGGAATCGCCGAGCGTGAAGGCGAGTTCGCCACGTCCCTGCTGCAGGAGCACGAGATTCTCGACTGATGCCTTGGTCGCCTGCACCGTCGGGCGGGTGCCGGGAATCTTCTCGCCATAGATCTTCGAGAGCGCAACGCCCATCGGATAATAGACGCCGGAGGTGCCGCCGGTCAGCACGTTGACGAATTCTTGCGCGCGAGCCCCCGCCGGAGCGGCAGCGATCAGCAAGGCGGTAGCGATGCCGGCCAGAGACCGGCCGCGAAACAGCGTCTTCATGGATCCTCCCAGAACCTTATTTCCCAGCACGAGCGGCCGGGCTTTGACCGTTGTAGAACGGCCCGTTGAGACAAGGAAAGCCCAGGAAATGCATTGCCGGGGCGGCTCCGCCGCGCGTCGGTGACGCTTTCGCCATTTTTTCAGTGCATCGGACGGGCTCCCGTCTCCGGTTGCCCTTGCCCATTGGACAGGTTAGCCCGGACAATACTCCCCCAGAAGCCTCCGAGATCCGTCTGACAATGCAAGCCTGCACGAAATCGCCTTCCCTGGACCGCCGCACGCTGCTCGCCGGCGCAAGCGCCACGGCGGCGCTCGCCGCGCTCGGCTTCGCACCGGCAGCTCTCGCGCAGCAGGGGCTGAAGCTCGGCGAGGCGGAAGGGTTCACCTTCGAAGGGCTGAAGGCGCGCGCCCGCGACCTCGCGAACAAGCCTTATGCGCCGCCCCCGCCGCCACGCGCCGATATCCTGGAGCGGATCGATTACGACGCCCATGGCAAGATCAAATTCAAGCCGGAGATGGCCTTATGGGCGAACGGCCCCTCACCCTGGCCGGTGACCTTCTTCCATCTCGGCCGCTACTTCCAGAAGCCGGTGCGCATGCATGTCCTGGACAGCGGCAAGGCGCGCGAGATCGTCTATGACGAGAGCTATTTCGAAATGCCGACGGATTCACCGGCGCGCCAATTGCCGGCGGGAGCGGGCTTCGCGGGTTTCCGCTTCCAGGAGAGCCGCTCCGGACATCCCGGCCGCAAGGGCGAAAAGCTCGACTGGCAGAAGAATGACTGGGTCGCGTTCCTCGGCGCCTCCTATTTCCGCGCCATCGGCGAACTCTACCAATATGGCCTGTCTGCCCGCGGCCTTGCCATCGATCCCGCCGTCGGCGGCAAGCCTGAGGAGTTTCCGGATTTCACCCATATCTGGCTGGAGACGCCGCAGGCCTCGGCCGAATATGTCGTTGTCTATGCCCTGCTCTCCGGCCCCAGCGTCGCCGGCGCCTATCGTTTCCGCATGCATCGGGGCAAGGGCGTCGACATGGAGATCGAGAAGACGATCTTCCTGCGCAATGACGTCGCCCGGCTCGGCATCGCGCCCCTGACCTCGATGTACTGGTATTCGGAGACGGCGAAATCGACCGCCGTCGACTGGCGCCCCGAAGTGCATGATTCCGACGGCCTCGCACTCTGGACCGGCTCCGGAGAGCGCGCCTGGCGGCCCCTCAACAATCCCAGCCGCACCACCGCCTCGTCCTTCGTCGACAATAATCCGCGCGGTTTCGGCCTGATGCAGCGCGACCGGGAGGTCGGTCATTATCTCGACGGCGTCTTCTACGAGCGCCGCCCCAGCCTCTGGATCGAGACGATAGGCCAATGGGGCAAAGGCGCCGTTCAGCTCATCGAAATCCCGACTGACGACGAGATCCACGACAATATTGTCGCGATGTGGGTGCCCGAGGGCCCCGCCAAGGCCGGCGCCGCCTACGAATTCCACTACAAGCTGCATTGGCTCGCGGACGAGCCCTTCCCCTCGCCGCTCGGCCGCGTCGTCGCGACACGGCTCGGCAACGGCGGCCAGCCCGGGACCACCCGGCCGAAGGGTGTGCGCAAATTCATGGTCGAGTTCAAAGGCCCGGTGCTGGAGAACATTCCCTTCGGCGTGAAGCCCGAGGTCGTGCTCTCGGCTTCGCGCGGCTCGTTCTCCTATGTCTTCGCCGAGGCCGTGCCGAACGACGTGCCCGGCCATTGGCGCGCGCAATTCGACCTGACGGTCGACGGCGCGGATCCGGTCGAAATGCGCTGCTTCCTGCGCGGCGGCGACACCGTCCTGACCGAAACCTGGCTGTACCAGTATCTGCCGTTCTGAGCGGGAACCGCTTCAGCCCTCCATCTGGCGTTTGCGCACCCGCTCCACCGACACGAACAGGGTATTGGCTGCGCCAGGTTCGACGTTGAACACGTCGAAGCTCGGCGCATCCGGATGATCGGCTGGCATGTGCAGCGCCGCGGCCCCCTTGCGGCCGGCAAAGGCCATGATGCGGAAGCTCAGGCCGTCAGGCAGGCCGATCTCGATCGCATCGGCCGGAATCTCCGTGACGACGCCGTCACGGACGGCTCTGAAGGTCACTCGGTCACCACTCACGCGCGCGCTCCGGTTCTGCTGCCATTGACCATGGTGGATAACGCCACTGCCGGAAGCCGACAACAATAGCGATCTCGCTTGCTCCGGAGATCGCGTAACATTATATCATTCACTCATGAGCCATTCTCACCGCCGCCCCGCAGCCGCTGCCCTCTCGGAAGATCCGGGCTGGTCGCTGCTGCGCCTTTCGGCGGCGGGTCGGCTCGGGCTCGCGCTCGGCATCATCGCCCTGCTCTGGCTTGCCACATTTGCAGTCATCTCCTGACGAAAGCTGCCCTTCGTGCCCGCCATTCGCCTCGATGACCTTACGCTCGGGTATGACCGCCACCCAGCGGTTCATCACCTCTCCGGAGAAATCGCCGCCGGAAGCCTGACTGCAATCGTCGGCCCGAATGGTGCGGGAAAATCGACGCTGCTGAAGGCCATTGCCGGCGCCTTGGCCCCACTTGACGGTCACCTGACTCTCGCCCGCGGCAAGCGCCTCGCCTATCTCCCGCAATCGGCGGAGCTCGATCGTTCCTTCCCGATTCATGTCTATGATCTCGTCGCCATGGGGCTGTGGGGCACGGCCGGCATCTTTGGCCGCATTGGCTTCGGAGCAAGAACCAGGATCGAGGAAGCGATCGCCGCCGTCGGCCTGACCGGCTTCGAGCGCCGGCCCATCGGCAATCTCTCCGGCGGCCAGATGCAGCGCGCGCTCTTCGCCCGCCTGCTGCTGCAGGACGCTGATATTATCCTGCTCGACGAACCCTTCACCGCCATCGATGCCCGGACCACGGCCGATCTGCTCGCCCTGGTTCAACGCTGGCATGGCGAGGCGCGCACCGTGGTTGCCGTCCTCCACGATATCGAGACTGTGAAACGCGCCTTCCCCGAGACACTGCTTCTGGCCCGCGAGGCTGTCGCCTGGGGCGCGACCAACGATGTCCTGACGCCCGAAAACCAGCTCAAGGCCCGGCGCATGGTCGAGGCTTTCGACAGCCATGCGCCCGCCTGCGACCGCGACGCGGCCTGAACCTTCCGCAAACCTGGCACGCCGATGCTCCACGATATTTTCATCGGCCCCTTCGCCGAATTCGACTTCATGCGCCGGGCCCTGGTCGGCGTCTTCGCGCTCGCTGTCTCCGGCGCGCCGATCGGCGTCTTCCTGATGCTGCGACGCATGAGCTTGACCGGCGATGCCATGGCGCATGCGATCCTGCCCGGCGCCGCCATCGGCTATCTCGTCGCCGGGTTCTCGCTGCCAGCCATGACGATTGGCGGCCTTGTCGCCGGCTTTGCCGTAGCGCTCGCGGCAGGCGCGGTCGCCCGGCTGACCGTCATGAAGGAGGATGCCTCGCTTGCCGCCTTCTACCTGATCTCACTGGCGCTCGGCGTCACCATCGTCTCGCTGCGCGGCTCGGCGGTCGACCTCTTCCATGTCCTGTTCGGCAATGTGCTGGCGCTCGATGACGATGTGCTGATGCTGCTTTCAAGTGTCGCGACACTGACCCTGGTCACGCTGGCCTTGGCCTATCGCCCTCTCGTGCTCGAATGCGTCGATCCGGGCTTCCTGCGCTCGGTCAGCCGCTCTGGCGGGGTCGTCCATCTCACCTTCCTTGGCCTCGTCGTGCTCAATCTGGTCGCCGGCTTCCATGCGCTCGGCACCCTGCTTGCGGTCGGCCTGATGATGCTGCCGGCCGCCGCAGCGCGCTTCTGGACAGCCGACATCACGCGACTGATCCTGCTCGCCTCCGGTTTCGGTATCCTTTCCGGCTATGCCGGGCTGGTTGTCTCCTACTCGGCCGGCAGCAATCTTCCCGCGGGACCAGCCGTCATTCTCTCCGCCGGCGCACTCTATCTCGGCTCACTCCTGTTCGGCACGCAGGGCGGGCTCGCACGCCGGCTCTTGCCTCGGTCCCATCTCCAGCGTTAGTTATGTTATAGTGTTTCATTATTCGCTGGAGAGCCGCATGTTGAATCGTCGTCACCTCATCGCTGGGCTCACCGCGGGACTGGCCCTCTCGGCCGCGCCGCTGATCGCGCGTGCCCAGGAGAAACTGCCGGTCGTTGCGAGCTTCTCGATCCTTGGCGACTTCGCCAGGGAGATCGGTGGCGAACGCGTCGCGGTGACGATTCTGGTCGGGCCCGATGGCGATGCCCATGTCTATTCGCCGACGCCGGCCGATGCGAAGAGCGTGGCCGCAGCGAAGCTGGTCCTGATCAACGGGCTCAAATTCGAAGGCTGGTTGTCCCGGCTGATCAAGTCCTCCGGCACGAGCGCAATCATCGCGACGGCGACGCAGGGTGTCTCACCCCTGAAGCTGAAGGACGACGATCATGACCACGGCAAGTCGGGTGGCCATGATCATGCGGGTGGGGACGACCCTCATGCCTGGCAGAGCGTCGTCAACGCCAGGCTCTATGTCGCGAATATCCGCGATGCGCTGAGCGCAGCCGACCCTGCCGGCAAGGCGGCCTACGAGGCCAATGCCGCGGCCTATCTCGGCAAGCTCGATGCACTTCAAGGCGAGATCCAGGCTGCCGTGGCCCGCATCCCGGTCGACCGACGCAAGGCCATCACGTCGCACGATGCCTTTGGTTATTTCGTCAAGGCATATGGCATTGAATTCGTGGCGCCACAGGGTGTTTCGACCGAGGCTGAAGCCTCTGCCAAGGACGTGGTGCGCATCATTCGCCAGGTCAAGGCGCAGAAAATTCCGGCGGTCTTCCTCGAGAATATCACCAATCCGCGGTTGATCGAGCAGATCGCGCGCGAAACCGGAGCCAAGATCGGCGGCCGGCTCTACTCCGATGCACTCTCGACCGCATCCGGCCCTGCCGGGACTTACATCGAGATGATGCGACACAATATAAGGCAGATCGAAAAGGCGCTCGGCACAGGCGCAGCGTAAGCTGCGCTGACGAACGGCACTCGGCAGCAATCAGGTCGTCCCATGTCTGAAAAGATCCCCGTTACCGTGCTCACCGGCTATCTCGGAGCCGGCAAGACCACGCTCCTCAACCGCATCCTCACCGAAGACCACGGCAAGAAGTTCGCCGTGATCGTCAACGAGTTCGGCGAGGCCGGCATCGATGGCGACCTCGTCGTCGGCGCCGACGAGGAAGTCTTCGAGATGAACAACGGTTGCATCTGCTGCACCGTCCGCGGCGACCTGATCCGCATCCTCGACGGGCTGATGAAGCGCAAGGGCAAGTTCGACGCGATCATCGTCGAGACCACCGGCCTCGCCGACCCGGCCCCCGTCGCCCAGACCTTCTTTGTCGACCAGGATGTCGGCGATGCGACCAAGCTCGACGCCGTCGTCACCGTGACCGACGCCAAATGGCTGAAGGACCGCCTGAAGGATGCTCCCGAGGCGAAGAACCAGATCGCCTTCGCCGACGTCATCATTCTCAACAAGACCGATCTGGTCACGGCCGAGGAGCTGGCCGGGGTCGAGGCGGCGATCCGCGCGATCAACCCCTATGCCAAACTGCACAAGGCGACCCGCTGCGACGTCGCGATCGACAAGCTGCTCGACCGCAACGCCTTCGATCTCGACCGGATTCTCGACATCGAGCCCGACTTCCTCGAGTCCGGCCATCACCATCACCATTCCGATGATGTGCGCTCGATGTCGTTCACGATCCCCGGCGATGTCGATCCCGACAAATTCATGCCCTGGATCAACGACATCTCTCAGGCGCAGGGTCCGAACATCCTGCGCTCCAAGGGCATCCTGTCCTTCAAGAACGAGCCGCGCCGCTTCGTTTTCCAGGGCGTGCACATGATTCTCGACGGCGATCTGCAGCGTGATTGGAAGGCAGACGAGAAGCGTGAATCGCGTCTCGTCTTCATCGGCCGCGATCTCGACGAGAACGAGTTGCGCAAGGGGTTTATGGCCTGCGCGGCGTGAGCTAAAGCCACGCCATGGACACGCAGACAAAACCCGTTTCGCTCCGCGAGCATGTCGTCCCGGTCACGGCCGGCGAGCATGTCGTCTCGGCTTCATGGCTCAAGCAGACGCTGGTGTTTGCGCTCGCCGACGGGCGCGTGCTGCGCTGGCGTGACGGTGAGGCCGAGAGCATTGACGCCCATGCTGGCGGTATCCTCTCCGCCTGCTCCGATGGCGAGCGCCTGATCAGCGGCGGCGATGACGGACGTGTCGTCGCCACGGCGGCCGAGGGTGAGCCGATCGAGATCTATCGTGATCCCAAGCGGCGCTGGATCGATGCCGTGACGTTCTCAGGCTCGGGGGCCATCGCCTGGAACACCGGAAAGACCGTCCATGCCCGCGACGACAAGGGCAAGCTCCGGTCCTTCGACTTCGCCTCGACGCCGCAGGGCCTCGTCTTTGCTCCGAAGGGCTACAGGCTCGCCGTCGCGCAGATGAACGGCGTCTCGCTCTGGTATCCGAACACCGAAGCGAAGCCCGACTTCCTGGAATGGAAGGGGTCGCATCTCGACGTGACCTGGTCCGCCGACGGCCGCTTCGTCGTCTCCTCGATGCAGGAGAACGCGCTGCATGGCTGGCGCCTCGGCGACAAGCCGGCGCATATGCGCATGACAGGCTATCCGGCAAAGCCACGCTCGCTGTCCTGGTCGCATGACGGGCTCTGGCTCGCCTCCAGCGGCGCGGATGCGGCGATCATCTGGCCCTTCCAGGGCGAGGGGCCCACCGGCAAGGCCCCGCGCGAATGCGGCGCGCGCCATGCCAAGGTCACCCGCGTCGCCTTCCATCCCAAGGCACTCGTGCTGGCCGTCGGCTATGATGATGGCTGCATCCTGCTGGTCCGGCTGACCGATGCCTCCGAGCTGCTGGTGCGCCCGCCGCTCAAGGCCAGCGGTATTACGGCCTTCGCCTGGGACAAGCTCGGCAAGCGCCTCGCCTTCGGCGCTGAGGATGGCGCGGCCGGCATCCTGACCCTGCCGACCTGAGCGATGCGCTTCGGCCTCTTCGGCAAGGGCAATGCGGGCAAGGCCGTCGCTTCGGAAGCGGCCACCCGTATCAAGGCCGAGACCCGGGACCTCCTCGGCCTGCCGGAGCAGGCCGCGATCGCCGTCAACGAGATCCTCTGTGCGGACCCTGCCTGCCCCGGCACCGAGACGGTGATCCTGGTGATGAACCCACGAGAGAAGACCAGGGCCTACAAGGCGCAGATGCCGATGGCGGAGCTGACGCGTGAGGCTCTGATCGTGACATTGGAACTGGCCACGGATCGCTAGGGCGTCGACCCGAAAAGTGGATTGCGGTTTTCCGGGAAGCCGATGCAGACACGAGAGCCAGGTACCTGAACCGAGAGGTTGCGCGTGACGGACTCACTCTTGATCCGCGATATCAGCGGTGATGACATCGAACAGGTCAGCACTCTCTGGCGCGCCGCCGGCGTCGCGCGCCCCTGGAACGACCCTGAAACCGATATTGCCTTTGCGTGCCGCGATTCGCACTCGACCGTCCTCGTCGCAGTGCTGGACGGCACGATCGTCGCGACAGTGATGGTCGGCGAGGACGGGCATCGCGGCTGGGTCTACTATGTCGCGGCCGATCCGGCGCACCAGGGCAAGGGCCTCGGCCGGACCATCATGGCCGCAGCCGAGCGCTGGCTTGCCGAGCGTGGGGTGTGGAAGCTGAACCTGCTGGTCCGCGGCGACAACGCCAGGGTCAAGCAATTCTACGAGCACCTGGGCTATACCGACACGCAGTCGACCTGCTTCCAGAAGGTCCTTTCGCCGCCATGAAGTGGCCCCGGGCGGCCCGTTACGCCCCCAGGAGATCGATCAGGTGCGGGATCAGCGGCTCGTCGGCCGGTGGCATGGCGAGATCCCGCAGCTTGCCGGGCCGCACCCATTTCAGCGCCTGACCTTCGGCCGAGACGACCGCACCTTCCCAACGCCGGCAGATATAGAGCGGCATCAGCAGGTGGAATTCCGGATAGGCGTAGCTCGCGAAGGTCAGGGGCGCCAGGCAATCCTCTTTCACGCTGATGCCGAGTTCCTCAGACAGCTCGCGGATCAGCGCCGGCTCCGGCCGCTCCCCCGCTTCGAGCTTGCCGCCGGGGAATTCCCACAGTCCGGCAAGCGACTTGCCCTCCGGACGCTGCGTGACGAGGACGCGGTTGTCGGTATCGATCAGTGCACAGGCAACAACGAGAAGCAGTTTCACGAAGGCTCAGGTCCCGGAGAGGATGGTGATGGCTCACGCTCCTTACCGTCATCGGTGGCCGTGTCATAGGCCGAACCGTCTGCTCCGGTGAGTGCATCCGCGTCGCGGCCGGATCTTCTGGGCGATGACGCTCTGGCCCGGAGGATCAAGGCAAGCGCGGGCCCCCGCGTGCGGCTCAGGTCACCCCCACCCGCCGTGCTGTCGAGACCAGAAACACTCCGGCGAGGATGATGCAGCCCCCGACGAGCTGACGCAGCTCCAGTGTTTCACCAAGGATGAGCACCCCCATGACGGTCGCGACGGTGGGAACGAGATAGCCGGTCATCGCCGCCCGCGTCGGACCCGCAGCACGGATCAGCTTCATGAAGATCGCCATCGGGATGGCCGTCGAGGCGATACCGAGCGCGAGCATGACAAGCAGGTGATTCTGGATCGGAAGCAGTCCGGCGGGCCCGATGAAGACGAGGGTCAGCCCAAGCGCGACAATCCCGGAGACGACCTGCTGGCCGAGCGCGAGGCGCGCGGGATTTCCGGCCGGTGCGGGCACCGCACGGACATAGAGATTCCCGGCAGCATAGGCGAGCATCACACCGACCATGGCGGCGACGCCATAGGCGGTCCCGCCGCCTGCGACCAGGCGGGGGCCGATCAGGATCGCGACGCCGACCATCCCGAGCAGCACGCCAAGAACCCTACGTCCGGAGAGCCGCTCCTCCGCAAAGAGAAAATGCGCGAAGATCGCAGTCACCAACGGACCGGCGGCCTGGATCATCGCTGCAGGCCCGCTGGCGAGCTGCGTCAGCGCATAGGCGACGAGCACGTTCGGCACCCAGCCATTGGTGGTGCCGAGCACGAGCCAGTGCCGGAGTTCATGCCGCCGTGGCAATGGGCTCTGCCCGAGAAAGCTCACCCAGAGGGCCAGCGCCGTTGCCCCGAGCAGGCCGCGCCCCGCCGCGACAGCCAGCGGCGGCACCTCGCCGCTCATCAGCTTGATGAACAGGAAGCTGCAGCCCCAGAAGAACGAGCAGAGGAACAGATTGCCGACGATGAAGCTCCGGCTGGGTTCAGCCGGAGCGGTCGCCTCAGGAGCGATAATCGCCATTGATCTCGACATAGGCCTTGGTGAGATCGCAGGTCCAGACGGTGGACTTGCCCCGGCCCAGCCCGAGATCGGCCGTGATGACGATGTCGTCGCCCTTCATGTAATCGGAGACGGCGGTCTCGTCGTAGGACGGTGCACGGGCGCCCTGCTTCGCGACTGTGATGTCGCCGAAGGAGATGTCGAGCCTGTCGCGATCGGCCGGCTCGCCGGCCTTGCCGACGGCCATGACGACGCGGCCCCAATTGGCGTCCTCGCCGGCGATCGCCGTCTTGACCAGCGGCGAGTTCGCGATCGAGAGCGCAACGCGCTTGGCAGAGCGCGCGGAGGTCGCACCGGTGACCCGCACCTCCACGAATTTCCGCGCACCTTCGCCGTCCTTGCAGACGAGATGGGACAGCTCGAGCAGCAATGCATTGAGCGCACGCTTGAAGCCGGAGAGGCGTGCATCGTTGACCTCGGTGATCACCGGCACGCCGCGTGCCGCCGCCTTCCCCGTAGCGAACAGCATCAACGTGTCGGAGGTCGAGGTGTCGCTGTCGACCGTTACGGCATTGAACGAACCCTTGACGCCCTTGGAGAGCAGCGCCTGCAGCACCGGCGCGGCAATCGGCGCGTCGGTGAAGACGAAGGAAAGCATCGTCGCCATGTCGGGCGCGATCATGCCGGCGCCCTTGGCAATACCGGCGATGACCACCTCATGCCCGTCGATCTTCGCCTTGCGCGAGAGCGCCTTCGGGAAGGTGTCGGTGGTCATGATCGCCTTGGCCGCATCGATCCACGGGCCGTCAGCCGCGCGGGAGGCGCAGTCCTTCAGCACGCCCTCGAACTTCGTCGCATCCAACGGCTCGCCGATCACACCCGTAGAGGCGATGAAAACCTCCTGCGGCTTGCAGCCGGCCGCCTTGGCGGCGATCTCGGCGGTCAGCTTGACGGAATCGCGGCCCCTAAGGCCGGTAAAGGCATTGGCGTTGCCGGAATTGACGACGATCGCCCGCGCCTTGCCTTGCGCCAGGTTCTCACGGCACCAGTCGACCGGCGCGGAGGGGCATTTCGAGCGGGTGAAGACACCGGCGGCCTGCGTGCCCTCGTCGAGCAGCATGAAGACCACATCGGTCCGGCCCTTGTAACGAATGCCCGCTTCGGCGGTGGCAAAGCGCACGCCCGGCACGGCCGGAACCTTTGGCTGGCGCTTCGGCGCGAGCGGGGAAACGGGAACATCCTTGCCAGCCATCGAAGCATCTCCTGAAACGAGGCGTCCGATGTGCCGCAGCAGCGGGCGGAAGACAAGAGTTGGAAATGCAGAGCCCAAACGCATGATGCCCGGGCTTGCCCGGGCATCATGTCGCAATTCTCTCTGACGTTCCCGGGCCAGGCCCGGGAATGAGCGCAACGATCAGCCGCTCAGGGCTTCTTCGGCTCGACCGGCTTGTCCGCGGGCTTCTCGGCTGGCTTGTCGAGCCGCTCGACCTTGGCCTTCTCGCGTAGCGCCAGCACGATGTCCTGCTGGGCCTTGCGCTCGAGATACTGGTCGATCTGCGGCTTGACATCCTCGAACTTGGGCAGCGGCTTGGAGCGCTTGTCCTCGACCTTGATGACATGCCAGCCAAACTGGCTCTGCACCGGGTCCGAGATCTGTCCCTTCTCGAGCTTGAAGGCAGCCTCCGAGAACTGCGGAACCATGCGCTCCTTCGTGAACCAGCCGAGATCGCCGCCTTCCTTGCCCGAACCCGGATCCTTGGAGAGCTCGGCTGCGACCTTGGCGAAATCCTCGCCCTTCTTCACCCGTGCCGCAGCGTCCTTGGCCTTGGCTTCATCCTCGACCAGGATGTGGCGCGCATGCACCTCTTCCTCGGGCGCCATGGCCTTGACGGTATCTTCGAAGAGCTTCTTCGCCGCTTCCGGCGTCGCAGCCTTCTTGGCCTCGCGCGTCAGATACTCGTCGAGCAGAACCTTCTCGCGGTAATAGGCGAGGCGCGACGCGAAATCCGGCCCTTCCGCGATCTTGGCTGCCACGGCAGCCTTGGCCCCAAGCTTGAGGTCGACGAGGTAGTTGATCACCTCGTCGCGCTTGCGGTCCTCGGGGAGCTGCGCGAGACGCTCGGCCAGATCTTCGCTGGCCAGCGTCATGTCGCGCTCGGTGATCGCGATTCCGTCGACCTTGGCCACGACCTTGTCCGCCTGAGCGAAGGCCGGCAGGGCAAGCATCGGTGCGCCGGCCAATGCAAGCCCAAGCGGCAGCATGGCGAAACGGGACAATTTCATCGGGACGGCCTTTCGCTGATGTCCAGAATAATGCTGGCGCTCCACTGCCAGTTGAACACGGCGAAGGCAAGGCGATTGAGCCACTTAGAGGTTGCCTGAACGTTGCTTTTCGGTAATCCGCAGGCGCTTTTTACATCCCCGCCACCGATCCCCTTGGCACCTGCGGTGCAAAACCCCACATCCCGGCGAGCGATGCCTCACGATCAGCGCGCCGGCTCCGGCAAAAGCGACGCTGGACCCCGCACCCGCACGCGTCTAAACACGCGGTCGAATTGAGATAATCCGGCTTCCGTCGGCGCAGGATGATGACCATGCGCCGCCGCGAGCCAGGCACCGAAAGAAGGCCAGACATGCTTGGCGCGCTCGCAAAGAAACTCTTCGGCTCGTCGAATGACCGGCGCGTCAAGGGCTATGCCCCTCGCGTCGCCGCGATCAATGCCCTCGAAAAGGAAGTCGCCGCCCTCAGCGATGAGGCGCTGCAGGCCCGTACCCAGGAATTCCGCCAGCAATTGGCGAACGGCGCCAAGCTCGACGACCTGCTCGTGCCGGCCTTCGCAACCGTGCGCGAGGCTGCCAAGCGCGTGCTCGGCCAGCGACCTTACGATGTCCAGCTGATCGGCGGCATCGTGCTGCACGAAGGCGCGATCTCGGAAATGAAGACCGGCGAAGGCAAGACGCTGGTCGCAACGCTGCCGACCTATCTCAACGCGCTTGAAGGCAAGGGCGTCCATGTCGTCACGGTGAACGACTACCTCGCCCGCCGCGACGCCGAATGGATGGGCAAGCTCTACAACTTCCTCGGCCTGAGCACCGGCATCATCGTCCACGGCATCGATGACGACGAGCGCCAGCGCGCCTATGCCTGCGACATCACCTACGGCACCAACAACGAATTCGGCTTCGACTATCTGCGCGACAACATGAAATACGACGTCGCGCAGATGTCGCAGCGCGGCCACCATTTCGCGATCGTCGACGAGGTCGATTCGATCCTGGTCGACGAGGCGCGCACGCCGCTGATCATCTCAGGCCCGCTCGACGACAAGTCCGATCTCTATGTCTCGATCGACAAGCTCATCCCCTCGCTGGTCAAGACCGATTTCGAAGTCGACGAGAAGCAGCGCGCCGTCTCCCTGACCGAGGCCGGCAACGAACATATCGAGGAATTGCTGCGTCAGGCCGATCTGCTCAAGGAAGGCGACCTCTACGACGCCGCCAACGTCACGCTGGTCCACCACGTCAACCAGGCCCTGCGCGCCCACTCGCTGTTCACCCGCGACAAGGACTATATCGTCCGCAACGACGAGGTCGTGATCATCGATGAGTTCACCGGCCGCATGATGCCCGGCCGGCGCTACTCCGAGGGCCTGCACCAGGCCCTGGAGGCCAAGGAGCACGTCACCGTCCAGCCCGAGAACGCGACGCTCGCCTCGATCACCTTCCAGAATTATTTCCGGCTCTATTCCAAGCTCGCCGGCATGACCGGCACGGCCTCGACCGAGGCTGACGAGTTCTTCCAGATCTACAAGCTGGAAGTGCTCGAGATCCCGACCAATGTCCCTGTCGCGCGTCTCGACGAGGATGATGAGGTCTATCGCACCTTCGAGGAAAAGGTCCGCGGCGTTATCCGCGAGATCAAGGCCTCGCAGGACAACGGCCAGCCCATGCTGGTCGGCACGACCTCGATCGAGCGCTCTGAACTCGTCGCCGAGATGCTGAGCAAGGAAGGCTTCAAGCAGATCGATTTCAGCGCTCCGAACGCTTTGGAGCCGATCTATGCGGCCGCCCGCCAGGGCAAGCCGTCCAAGTATTTCGCCGTGTTGAACGCCCGCTTCCACGAGCAGGAAGCCTATATCGTCGCCCAGGCCGGCGCCCCGGGCGCGATCACCATCGCCACCAACATGGCCGGCCGCGGCACCGACATCCAGCTCGGCGGCAATGCCGAGATGCGGATCCAGCACGATCTGCGCGACGTTCCCGAAGGCCCTGAGCGCGACGAGAAGGCCAAGGCGATCCGCGCCGAGGTCGCCGACTTCAAGCAGCGCGTGCTCAAGGCTGGCGGCCTCTATATCGTCGGTACCGAGCGCCATGAGAGCCGACGCATCGACAACCAGCTCCGCGGCCGCGCCGGCCGCCAGGGCGACCCGGGCCGCTCAAAGTTCTTCCTGTCGCTGCAGGACGATCTGATGCGCATCTTCGGCTCCGACCGCATGGACGGAATGCTGCAGAAGCTCGGCCTCAAGGAGGACGAGGCCATCGTCCATCCCTGGATCAACAAGGCCGTCGAGAAGGCGCAGGGCAAGGTGGAGGCGCGCAACTTCGATATCCGCAAGAACATTCTGAAATACGACGACGTCATGAACGACCAGCGCAAGGTCGTCTTCGAGCAGCGTCGCGATTTCATGCGCCAGGCGAGCGTGCGTGAGACCATCGACGATATGCGCCACGGCGTCGTTGAGGACGTCGTGACCCGCCGCATCCCCGAGGAGGCTTATGCCGAGCAGTGGGATGCAGCCGGCCTGCGCGAGGATGTCCATAACTTCCTCAATCTCGACTTGCCGATCGAGGACTGGGCCAAGGAGGAAGGCATTGCCGACGCGGAGCTCCGCGAGCGCATCCGCACCCAGGCCGACCTGGCCTATGCCGAGCGCATTGCCCGCAACACCGAAGAGGTGATGACCTATGTCGAGAAGCAGGTGCTGCTGCAGACGCTCGACCATCTCTGGCGCGAGCATCTCGTCACGCTCGACCATCTCCGCCAGGTCGTCGGCTGGCGCGGCTATGCCCAGCGCGACCCGCTGAACGAGTACAAGCAGGAAGCCTTCGAACTCTTCGACGGGTTGATCGGCCATCTGCGCGAGCAGGTCACCGGCAACCTGATGCGCATCGAGGTACGCTTCGATCAGCCGGAAGACGGCGCTCTGCCGCCCCAGGATACCCTGCCCGCTCCGGCCTTCGGTGATTACGGCGGCAGCGGCCTGCAATATGCCGCGGTCGAAGAAGGCGAGGTCGCGGTCGCTGACCGCGATCCGACCGATCCTGCGACCTGGGGCAAGGTCGGCCGCAACGAGCCCTGCCCGTGCGGATCCGGCAAGAAGTTCAAGCACTGCCACGGGCAGTTCGCCTGACACAGTCGGCCGCTTCAGTCCTTGGAATAGGAAAGAGGGCCGCTCTCACGAGCGGCCCTCTTTCGTTTGTCCTGGAGGAGCGCAGCGTCACTTCGGCGCGAAGATTCCGACGCTGCTCGCCGTGATATCGAAGGAGAGCGTCCCGACCACGGTCGGGTTGCACCAGTTCGAGCTGTACCCGCCTCCCGCGTTGCCTCGGGCGATCCCGCGCGGATCGGAGGTCAGCAGGAAGCAGTTGGCTTTGGACAGGTTGGTGTCGTGATAGCGCAGATCGGCGGTCAGGTTCTTGTAGGTGTAGGACAGGCCGGCATTCCAGTAATTGTAGTCGGGCAGCCGGATCGCCGTCGGGAACGCGATATTGGTGCTGGTGGTGCCGAGCCAGTAGCGACCGAACTCGCCGGAGACCGAGAGACCTTCGAGGAAGGGCAGATTGTACTTGGCCGTCAGCGAAGCGTAGGTGCCCGTTGCGCCCGTGCCGAGCCAATCCCAGGCGTAGAAGATATTGGCGCCGAGCGTGGCCTTGTCCTCCCAGTTATAGGAGACCTTGCCGGCAAGCTCGGTGAAGTCGGTATTGCGCGGCGTCCAGATCACGCCGAGCCCGTCGATGAAGCGCTTCTCGTTCGGATAGTAATATTGGATCACGCCCAGGTCGAAGGTGACCGGGCCGAACTTCGGACGGATACCGCCATAGAAGTCGATCTCGGCCGGCGGGTTGGTCGCGAGATCGACATTGGCACCGAAGACGCCGAGATAGAACAGGTTGTCATAGAACTGCAGCTCGACCGAGCCTTGAACGCCCGGCTTGCGGTCCGTCTGCGAGATGCCGCGGAAAACGTAGTCGGTCACGCCCTTGATGCTGACCGCAGCATCGATCCAGGTGATGCTCGGCGGAACCGGCGCCGGCGGCGGCCCCTTCTTGCTTGGCAGGTCGGATGCCTGGGCCGCACCAGCAAACATGGCGAGCGACAGCGCCGCGCCAGTCGCCGGAAGACGTATCAGATCGAGAACCATCAGTAGCTCCGTCAAAAGACAGAAACCGCGCGCGAATTGCCGCGTTTCTGCCTCAATCAGGCCGATGGAACCGGATTCTCAGCAAGACGAGCTTTTTGGCATCCTGCATAAGAAAATCGCAGAAGCCGCCTGTCGGGCGGCATCTGCGCTGTCAGAATGAGCTTCTGCAACGAAGCCAGGATCTGGTGATATTTTTGTCACGCATCGAATGCGTGACGAAGGAAACTCAACGGGTCGCGGACTGACTGGAATAGGCAGCGTTCGACTGGTCGAGTTGCGTCGTGCGCAGCGTGTCCGCCCGGCGCGGCGGCAGCGGCGTGCGCATGTTGGTCGGCTTCGCCGGGACCACGGAAGCGACTGGCGCGGCCGCAGGCGCCTCCACAGGCTGCGCCGAGCCCCCGATCAAGGGCACGAAGCTCAGCGCACGCTGATAGAAGGGGCGGTTATCGGCGACGGTGCCCACGGCAGGGGCAGCCGGCACCGCGCTGGCAACGACTGGCGCCTGCTGGGCGGCACCTGGCAGGACCTTGGCCACCTGGGTCGCGGCAACGGCCGCGGCCGGCGCAGCGGCGGGTTTCGCCACCACAGCGGGAGCAGCAGCCGGTGTCGCCGCCACCTCGGCCGGCGCGGAGGCCACAGCAGCAAGCACGGCCTCATTGTCCGCCGAGGTCGCACGCACGGTCGCCTTGGTCCGTCCCTTGTCGTCCAGCACGACGACGCGTGGGCCAACGGTCAGCGCGTCCGGACGGCTGATGCCGACATCCCGCGAAGCCCAGGATGCCGACTTGTTCAGCGAATCGGAACCGCCCGCGACGAGCGTCTGCTTGAAGGAGTTGTGCTGGTCGCCATCATCATAGATCAGCTTCACCGCCGGTGTGCCCTTGGCCACCAGCGCCGCAACCTGAGCGTCATCCTGCTGGCGCTTCTGCGCCACGGCCCCGCCGAGATTGCCACCGTTGAAGACGTAGCGGCCGCCGCTGACGCCGACGCTCGGCTCGTCCTTGGCGACCTCGAAATAGTCCGAGCCTTCCTTCAGGTTCTTCCAGAAGGCGATATTGGGATCGAGCCGGTGCTTGGCGAGGTTTTCCGGCGTCATCCGGAAGGGGAAGGCCTGCATCTGCACGGCCTTCTGGCCGGCGCCCTGCGCTTCGCGCACCAGCGCATAGATCTCGCCGATCTGATCGTCGGTCATCGAATAGCAGCCCGCCGAGGAGCAGGCGCCATGAACCATCAAATGCGCACCGGTGCGCCCATGCGACCGGTCATAGGCATTGGGATAGCCCATGTTGAATGAGACATAATACGACGAATTCGGGTTCATCTGCCCCGGAGAGATGGCATAGAAGCCCTCCGGCGCCATGCGATCGCCTTCGCGGACCTTCGGACCGAGCTGGCCGGACCAGCGGCACATCGGGAAGGTCTTCAGCAACTCGTAGCGGCCATCGCCTTTGCGCTTCCAGACCTCGAGCTCCGACTCCTTCTTGTAGGAGCGGATCAGGATCGGCTGATCCTTGCTCATGCCCTTCTGGGACATCAGCGCGTAGGTCGCCGACGGGATCGGGATGTTATGGCGCGCAGAGCCGCGATACCGCTCCTCTTCGCAGGCGCCCAGGGTCAAAGCAACGAGCGCCACGAGGGCGAAGTGTCTTGCTGCCACGTCGTCGATCCCATTGATCAAGCGGTCGTCGCCGACCTTGTATGCTCAAGACGGCGAAATCGTGCCGCTCATCATGGTTGTGAAGCGTTAGGCTTGACCGTTCCTTACCACAAGGGGGTCAGATCTGGCCATACGGTAAAGGAAGCGTAAACAGCGGGATCGCGAAGCTCAGAGGCTGCGGCCGATCGCGAGGAATTTCTCCTCGCGCTGGGCGACGACCTGCTCGGCCGAGAGCCCCGCGAGATCGGACAGGGCAGCTGCGATCGCATCGCCAGCGCGCGAAATCGCCATCTCGGGATCGCGATGCGCCCCTCCGGTGGGCTCGCTGACGATCCGGTCGATGATGCCGAACTTCAGCAGGTCCTGCGCCGTGATCTTCATGCCGGTCGCGGCGTCCTGGGCTCGCGCCGTATCGCGCCAGAGAATCGAGGCAGCGCCCTCCGGCGAGATCACCGAATAGATCGCATGTTCCATCATGATCACGCGGCTCGCGGCTGCGATCGCGATGGCGCCGCCTGATCCGCCCTCGCCGATCACGAGCGCGACGCTCGGGCTGCGCAGACCGAGCCAGGCTTCAGTCGAGCGCGCAATCGCTTCCGCCTGCCCGCGCTCCTCGGCCTCGATCCCCGGATAGGCACCGGCGGTGTCGACGAAGCTCAGAACCGGCAAGCCGAAACGGTCGGCAAGCTCGGCCAGACGGACGGCCTTGCGATAGCCTTCAGGCTTCGGCATGCCGAAATTGTGCCGGATGCGGGTCTCGGTGCTGTTGCCCTTCTCCTGGCCCATCACGCAGACCGGCTGGCCCCGGAAGCGCCCGAAACCGCCGACGATCGCCTCGTCCTCACCGAAGGTGCGGTCGCCCGCCAGCGGCGTGAATTCGGTGATCAGCGCCGCGCAGTAGTCGATGAAATGCGGTCGCTGCGGATGCCGGGCGACCAGCGTCTTCTGCCAGGGCGTCAGGGCGCCATAGAGGTCCTTGAGCGCCTGGCTCGCCTTGGCATCGAGCTTTCCGATCTCCTCGGACAGAGAATAGCCGTCTCCCTTTGCATCCAGGGCACGCAACTCATCCGCCTTCGCCTCAAGCTCGGCGACCGGTTTCTCGAAATCAAGATAGCTACGCATTGTGATCCAGTTCTGGGGCGGGGCCGTCGATCCGCAGGGGGAGACGGAAGACCGGGGCCCGAAAAGCGGCGGACCTTGGCCGTGCCACGCTGCGATTGTCAACCCGCCGGGCGCTCGTCCGGCGTTTCGCGCAATCGCGGCGTGGGGGTGGGCTGGGGCAGAAGAACAGGGCGAAAGGCAAAACTGCGCCGCGTCGCACGCAGCGGCGCCCGGCGATAGAACTGTTTGGTCGCATCGATGACATGGACGCCGGCAAAAGGCAGCGACAGCCCCGAGCCAACCCGCTCCCAGGCTGGAGCGGAGCGCATGAACAGCTTGCGCTTGAGCGGTGGCACATAGAGCGCCTCAGCCCAGTTCTCCGGCGCGAAAGTCGCGCCGCGCATCAGCGATTCGAGCTGCGAGCGGCTGAACGGGCGGCCGTGACCGAAGGGCGTTCCGTCCATCCGGGCCCAGAGCCCACGGCGATTGGGCGCCACGACGAGCATGCGGCCACCGGGGCTGAGCACGCGCGCCACCTCGTCGAGCAGGTCGTCGGGGCTCTCGGTCTCTTCGAGAGCATGAACCAGCACGACCCTGTCGACCGAGGCTGTCGGCAAGGGCAGCAGCGTCGGCTCGACCAGCGCCGAGGCGGAGAGACCTTCCGACGGCCAGTTCACCACGCCCTGCGCCGCAGGCATGAAGGCGAGCACGCGCTCAGCATTGGCGCCAAGTACCGTCAGGTAGGGGGTGCAGAAACCCAGGCCGAGCAGGCGCTGGCGCCCGCAATCCGGCCAGAAACGCAGCATCGCCCGGCCGATGAAGCGCCGGGCGACATGGCCGAGGGGGCTGGCATAGAAGGCGCGAAGGTCGACGACGTCGAGAGCCATGAGCATGAAATGGACCGGCGACGGCGCCGACGCAAGGGCACCGGGTTCTGCTCGTGCAGCCCGCGGCCATGCTTGATCGCGTGCCGGTCATGCCCCAATTCATGATGCGCTGATCGCCTCCCGGCGGTTATCCTTCGCTTCCCGCGCCAGGAGCCTTCCATGTCCCTCGACATCCACGTCTTCCGCACGCTGAGCGACAATGCCGGCGCCTTGATTCGCGATCCCGCGACCCATGCCTGCGCGGCGGTCGACGTCCCCGATGCAAAGGCGGTGCTGGCTGCAGCCGAAGAGAAGGGCTGGGACATCTCCGACATCTTCATCACCCATTCGCATTTCGACCATGTTCAGGGCGTCGCCGAACTCAAGCAGGCGACGGGAGCGAACGTCTTCGGCCCCGCGGACGCACGCGACGCAGCCCCCGTCGATACCGTCGTCGGCGAAGGCGACCGCGTTCCACTCGGAGGCTTCGTCTTCGACGTCTGGCACACGCCCGGCCACGCCGATGGGCATCTCAGCTTTGTCGGCGAGCAGACCCGGCTCGCGCTCGTCGGCGACGTCGTCTTCGTCATGGGCTGCGGACGCGTTCAGCCCGGGCAGTTGCCCGCCATGTGGACGTCGCTGTCGCGGATCATGACCCTACTCGACGACACCCAGTTGATCACGGGGCACGACTACACCCTCGCCAACGCCCGTTTCGCGATGTCGGTGGATCCCGCCAATGCCGTACTGAAAGCCAGGCTCGCCGAGGCCGAAGCGGCCAAGGCGGCCGGACGGTTCTGGGCGCTGACCACGATCGGCGAGGAAAAGGCCACCAACCCCTTCTTCCGCGCCGGGCAAGCCGCGCTCGCAACCTCAGCCGGCCTTGCCGGAGGTGACCCCGGCGAGGTCTTCGCTGCCCTTCGTGAAGCCAAGAACAGGTTCTGAGCGATGACGATGAACCGGCTCGACGGGCTGAGCGCAGCAGAGATCATTCGCCTGCTCGAGCTCAAGCCGCATCCGGAAGGCGGGCATTATCGCGAGACCTTTCGCGACGAGGCAGGACCGGAGGGGCGCGGCTTTTCGACGGCGATCTATTATCTGCTCGACACCGGCGAGACATCGGAATGGCACCGCGTCGATGCAGCCGAGATCTGGCACCACTATGCCGGTGCGCCGTTGGTGATCAGCGTGTCCCCAAACGGCCATGACGCCTCGGCGCATCATCTCGGCCGCGATCTCCTCGCCGGACAGCGCCCGCAATTCGTCGTGCCGACCGGCTGGTGGCAAAGTGCGGCGTCGCTCGGCGCCTGGACGCTGGTCGGCTGCACGGTCGCGCCCGGTTTCGACTTCTCCGGCTTCGAGATGGCGCCACCGGGCTGGCGGCCTCAACCCCGCGCGGCACGAGGCGCCTGATGATCTCTGATGTTCCGTACGACCCGGCATGCATCGCCGAATGCGAAAGGCGCATCGTCAACGCCTGGCCGGCTCCCTCGACTTTGCTGATCGGCGACTGGGTCGTGCGCTTCGCCAACGGCTATTCCGGCCGGGCGAATTCCGCCTCAGCCTTGAAGCTGGAGGCCGAACTCGACGATGCGACCCTCGAACTGATCGAGGAATTCTACAAGGCCGACGGCCTGCCGCCCTGTGTCAGGCTGACCCCGCTGATCTCGGCGGCAACGCGCGAGCGCATCCTCGCCCGCGGCTACCGGCTGAAGGATGCATCCTTTGGGCTGATCGCCGATCTCGACGGCAAGCCGCCGGAGGTCGAATCCGCGCTTCAGATCGAGGCCCGTCCGAGCCGGGACTGGATTGCGGGAGTGACGTCGCATCAGACCGGCTCGAGACGCAGCGAGACCAAGCTGGCGGCCATCGTCGAGAAGGTGCGCCTGCCTGCGGCTTTCGCCACGCTGTTCCATGGCGGCGAGCCGGTAGCCTATGGCATGTGCGTCGCCGAGCGCGGCATGGCCGAAATCGGCTCGATCGTCGTCGATCCCGGTCACCGCGGACAGGGCCTTGGCCGGCGCATGGTGTCCGGGCTCATGTCCTGGGCGCGTCTGCTCGATTGCGACCGCGCCTATCTCCAGGTCGATCAGACAAATGCGGTCGCGATCAGCCTCTATGCGAGCCTCGGCTTTCGCCGGCTCTATGCTTACGAGACGCGCATCCTGGAATGACACATACCTTGGCCGCCTTCACCGGCGACCCAGGATAGGCCCGCGATCCAGGCCCGAACATCGGCAGGCGGCAATCAGGGACGGGACCGGCTTGCCACCGTCCCCATCATCCTGCGCTACACCGTCACCTGCGTCCCGACCTCGACCACGCGTCCCGTCGGGATCTGGAAGAAGCTGGTCGCGTCCGTCGCGCTCTTGGTCAGGGTGATATAAAGCTTGTCCTGCCAGATCGGCATGCCCGATTGCGGCGAGGCCTTGATCGAGCGCCGCGACAGGAAGAACGAGGTCGACATGATGTCGAACTTGAAGCCCTGCTTGCGCAGCATGGCGAGCCCCTTGGGCACGTTCGGGCTCTCCATGTAGCCATAGACCAGTTCGACACGCCAGAAATCGTCGGTGATGCGCGAGAGGCGAACGCGCTCTTCGTCGGCGACGCGTGGCGTATCGGCCGAGCGCACGGTCAGGATGACGTTGCGATCATGCAGCACCTTGTTGTGCTTCAGGTTGTGCAGCAGCGACGCCGGCGCCGTCTGCGGGTCGCTGGTCAGGAACACCGCCATGCCCTTGACCCGGACGGGCGGGCTTTTGGAAAGCATCGCGACCAGCTCGAGCAGCGGGACATCGGTCTTGCGGGTCTTGTCGAACAGGATCCGGGTGCCGCGCACCCAGGTCGCCATCAGGACAACCAGGGCGATGGCCAGCAGCACCGGCATATAGCCGCCACTGAAGAGCTTCAGCAGGTTCGCGGTAAAGAATGCGACGTCGATCACCAGGAACGGCAGGATCAAGGCGGCGGCGGCCGGGCGGCTCCAGCCCCAGCTCTTCTCGATGACGATGAAGGCGAGCAGCGAACTGACGACCATCGTGCCGAACACCGCGATGCCATAGGCATGCGAGAGGCTCGACGACGTCTTGAAGCTCCAGACCAGCAGCAGCACCACGAGCAGCAGCAGCATGTTGATGCGCGGAATATAGATCTGCCCGGAGGTGTGCTCGGAGGTATGGCGGATTTCCAGGCGCGGCATCAGGCCGAGCTGGATTGCCTGGCGGGTCAGCGAGAAGGCTCCGGTAATCACGGCCTGGCTGGCAATGATCGTCGCAACCGTCGCCATGATCACGAGCGGCAGGATGAAGCCTTCCGGGGCCAGCTTGTAGAACGGGTTGTCGATCGCGGTCGGGTCGGACAGAACCAGCGCGCCCTGGCCGAGATAATTCAGCACGAGGGCCGGGAAGACGAGGTAGATCCAGGCGCCGCGGATCGGTCCACGCCCGAAATGGCCCATATCGGCATAGAGCGCTTCTGCGCCCGTCACAGCCAGGCAGACCGAGCCGAGCACGGCCAGCGACACGTTGGGATGGTCGACGAAGAAGCGCAGGCCATAATAGGGATTGATCGCTGCGAGTACGCCGACATCGTCCGCGATGTGGAGAATGCCGAGCCCCGCGAGGGTCGCGAACCAGACCAGCATGATCGGCCCGAAGAAGGTCGCCACCTTGGCGGTGCCATGGCTTTGCACCATGAACAGGCCGACGAGGATCACGGACGCGATCGTGACGACGTAGTCGTCGAGAGCCGGCGTCACGAGCTTGATGCCTTCGACCGCGGAGAGCACCGAGATCGCCGGTGTAATCACCGCATCGCCATAGAACAGTGCAGCGCCGGCCATGCCGAGGAAGAGCACCACTCCTCCCCGCATGCGGCCAAGCGCACGCTGCGCTAGCGCCACCAATGTCAGGATGCCGCCTTCACCGTTATTGTCGGCCCGCATCAGCAGCACGACATATTTCAGCGTGACGACAATGACGAGCGACCACAGGATCAGCGAAAGCACGCCAATGACGATGTCACGCGGCACGGCCGCGGCTTCACTCCCGCCGCCGCTATGCACCGCCGCGGCTGTGACGATGGTCTCGCGCAGAGCGTAAAGCGGGCTCGTACCGATATCGCCATAGACGACGCCAAGCGCCCCAAGTGCGAGAGCCGTGTAGCTTGCCGTCGAATGCCCGCCTGTCGCAGAAGAGCCGTGCCCATCTTCAAGGCCGAAACGTGTATCGCCAACCTGTCCGGTCGGCGGAGTCGGCTGGTCATGCCCCATCAGGGTTCTCCGCGGGTGCTGCAATGCAGCGAAAGGCCGGGGCCTCTAACATAACGCCGCCACCGCGCAAAGGAGCGCAGCCGAACCGCGCACAAGGAGAGCCGGCTCACTCCGCCGCATCGGCGCGCATCCCGTAGCGTCGCTCGATATAGGCGTTGACCATGTCCTTGAATTCGGATGCGATTCCGGCGCCGCGCAATGTCGCGACCTTCTTGCCGTCGACGAAGACCGGAGCGGTCGGGACCTCGCCGGTTCCCGGCAGCGAGATGCCGATATCGGCATGCTTGGATTCGCCCGGCCCATTCACGATGCAGCCCATCACCGCGACGTTCAGCATCTCGACGCCGGGATAGCGGGTCTTCCAGTCCGGCATCGAGGAGGAAATCCAGTTCTGGATATCCCGCGCCAGTTCCTGGAACACCGTCGATGTCGTGCGGCCGCAGCCGGGACAGGCCGCGACCAGCGGCACGAAGGCGCGGAACCCCATGGTCTGCAGCAATTCCTGCGACGCCTTGACCTCCAGCGTCCGGTCGCCGCCGGGCTCCGGGGTCAGCGAGAAGCGGATAGTGTCGCCAATGCCTTCCTGCAGCAGGATACCGAGCGCAGCCGAGGACGCGACCAGCCCCTTCGACCCCATGCCCGCTTCGGTCAGGCCGAGATGGATGGCATAGTCGCCGCGCTCGGCAAGCGTCCGGTAGACTGCGATCAGATCCTGCACGCCCGAGACCTTGGCCGAAAGGATGATGCGGTCCTTGGCCAGACCGATCTCTTCGGCCCGTTGAGCCGAGAGCAAGGCCGACTGCACCATGGCCTCGCGCATCACTGCCCGTGCATCGAGCGGCTGCGGGGAGGAGGCGTTCTCGTCCATCAGCGCGGTCAGCAGTTCCTGATCGAGCGAGCCCCAGTTGGCGCCGATACGGACTGCCTTGCCATGCTTGATCGCGAGTTCGACGATCTGGCCGAATTGCCGGTCCTTCTTGTCCTTGAAGCCGACATTACCGGGATTGATCCGGTATTTTGCCAGCGCCTCCGCGCAGGCGGGGTGATCCGTCAGCAGCTTGTGGCCGATATAGTGGAAATCGCCGACCAGCGGCACGTCGATGCCGAGGATATCGAGGCGCTCGCGGATATGCGGCACGGCAGCCGCAGCCTCGTCACGATCGACGGTGATGCGAACGAGCTCGGACCCCGCACGCGCAAGCGCGGCGACCTGCCCGACGGTGGCCGCGATATCGGCAGTATCGGTATTCGTCATCGACTGCACGACGATCGGCGCGCCGCCGCCCACCTCGACGGCTCCGACCTTCACCGGAACTGTGTAGCGGCGCGGTCGCGGCCCGGCGACATCGGCAAGCGCGGCCGTAAGAACCGTTTCATTCATGGGGATGTGCGCTCCGGCAATGGTCGCAGCGACCGACGATCTCGACGACCTGATGCGAGGGCACGAATTGTCGCCCTTGCACGATCGCCGCCACCGCCTGACGCATGGCCGGCGAGGAATCCTCGTCGACGCCGCCACAGGTCTCGCAGATCAGGAAGGCGACAACGTCGCTGGCGCCGTGACCGTGCAGACAGGCGACATAGGCATTGCGCGAGCTCAGGCGGTGCACGAACCCCTGCTCGACCAGGAAATCCAGGGCGCGATAGACCGAGATCGGTGCGAGACGCCGGCCACCGGGCGGCGAGATGCGATCGGCCAGATCATAGGCGCCGACCGGGCGATGGTCGGCATGCAGGGCCTCTAGGGCCTTGCGCCGAATCGGCGTCAGTCTCAGGCCGCGCTCCCGGCAGAGCTTCTCGGCCCGCGCCAGCGCTTCCGCGGCATGACGCTGGTGATCCTGGGCATGGCGACAGGCCGCATGGTCATGGCCGTCATGCGCGTGGGCGTGTGGCTGCATTTTCATCATGTTGCGTTGCAATACTACATCGGGCAACGTGCCGCGACCGCCTTTGCGGGGACGGAAAGACTGCCCGTTCAAACATGCAACGTAAGCATTTTCTCAGCCCGTGTCAGGAGCCTAGACGCTCATGTTCCTTAAAGATCGTACCGCCCTCGTCACCGGATCGACCTCCGGCATCGGTCTCGCCTATGCGCGCGCACTCGCCAAGGAAGGCGCCCATCTCGTCATCAACGGCATCATGCCGCCCCCCGATGCCGAGGCGCTGCGCAGCGGACTCGAGAAGGAGTTTGGCATCAAGGCCCAGTTCTCGCCGGCCGACATGACCAAGCCGGCCGAGATCGCCGCCATGGTCGCGGAGGCGGAGAAGGCATTCGGCGCCGTCGACATCCTGGTGAACAATGCCGGGATCCAGCATGTCGCGCCGGTCGACGAGTTCCCGATCGAGAAATGGGACCAGATCATCGCGATCAACCTGTCCTCGGCGTTCCACACCACCCGCGCCGCCCTGCCTGGAATGAAGCGCAAGGGCTGGGGCCGGATCATCAACACGGCGTCGGCCCATGCCTTTGTCGCCTCGCCCTTCAAGTCGGCCTATGTCTCGGCCAAGCACGGCATTGCCGGCTTCACCAAGACAGTCGCACTGGAAGTCGCAACCAAAGGCATCACGGTCAACGCCATCGCACCCGGTTACGTCTGGACGCCGCTGGTCGAGAAGCAGATCCCCGATACGATGAAGGCGCGCGGATTGACCAAGGAGCAGGTCATCAATGACGTGCTGCTCGAGGCCCAGCCCACCAAGGAATTCGTGACGGTCGAGCAGGTCGCGGCGCTCGCCATCTTCCTTTGCACGGATGCGGCGAAATCCATCACCGGCGCCACCTTGCCAATGGATGGCGGCTGGACCGCAGCGTGACCGGCCGGCGCAAGACCGGCGCGCGTCAGGTCGAGGGCCTCGCCGGTCCCAAGGCCGAGAAAAGCGTCTCGCTCGCTCTCCAGGGTGGTGGCGCCCATGGCGCCTTCACCTGGGGCGTGCTCGATGCGATCCTCGAGGACGGACGCCTCGCCATCGAGGCGCTGTCGGGCACCAGCGCCGGCGCGATGAACGCCGTCGTGCTCAGCGAGGGCTGGATTGACGGCGGTATCGACGGCGCCCGCACCCAGCTCGAGAATTTCTGGCGGCGCATCAGCGTCGACGGCAAATATGGCGGCTCCGAGCGTTCGCTGATCGACACCATGCTCGGCGCCTGGGGCAAGAACGGCGCCCAGCCCGGACTGCTCTGGTTCGAGCTCTTTTCCAAGGTCGCGAGCCCCTATGACGTCAACCCGCTGAACATCAACCCGCTGCGCGGCGTGATCGCCGACCTGATCGACTTCGACAAGGTTCAGGCATGCCGGGCGGTCAAGCTCTTCATTGCCGCAACCAATGTCCGCACCGGCAAGATCAAGGTCTTCAATGGCGACGAACTGACCGCCGATCACCTGATGGCCTCCGCCTGCCTGCCGATGCTGTTCCAGGCGGTCGAGATCAAGGGCGAGGCCTACTGGGACGGCGGCTATATGGGTAACCCGGCCCTGTTTCCCCTGTTCTATGAGGCCGCCGGCGACGACATCCTGCTGGTGCAGATCAACCCTCTGCAGCGCAAGGAACTGCCGACCAATGCCCGCGCCATCCAGGACCGGCTGAACGAAATCACCTTCAACGCCTCGCTGCTGCGCGAGCTGCGCGCCATCGATTTCGTCAATCGCCTGGTCGATGCCGGCAAGCTGCCCAAGGACGAGTACAAGCGCGTACTGATGCACCGCATCGATGGCGGGCCGCCTCTGGCCGAGTTGACCAGTTCCACGCGCATGAACGCGGAATGGGACTTTCTGCTGCGCCTGCGCGACATGGGCCGCGCTGCCGCGAAGCGCTGGCTGAAACGCAATTACGACGCCATCGGCGTCCAGGGCACGCTCGACCTCAAGGAGGCGATCTCCTAGGGCATCGGCCCGAAAGGCGGATTGCGGCTTTCGCGAAAGCCTATGCAACCGCAGACGTTAGATCATGGGATCGGATACGATATCCTGCCCCATGATCGAGGCCATCAGGTCAGGCGATCGCCAATCGCCAGACCGTGCTCTTCTTGATCTCGGCGTCTTCCAGCGAGCGCGTCACGGGAACTTCATAGGTCGCCAGTTCCTGCAAGCGCTGCCGCGGCAGATAGCTGCGGCCGGGATCGCCGATCAGCACCTCGGCGCCGCGGGCAACCAGCCCCGAAAGCCAGCCAACCACGCTTTCGGCCATCGCCCGTTCATAGCAGACATCGCCCGCGCAGATCAGCTCCCAGCCGTCATCGCGCCCGATCAGGTCTTCCAAAGCGGCAGTCACCGAGACGTCGTTCGCCTCCGCATTCAGCATGATCGCCTCAGCCGCGAAAGCATCGATGTCGCAAGCCTGGACATGGGCCGCCCCTGCTTTGGCCGCCGCGATCGCGACGAGACCCGAGCCGCTGGCAAAATCGAGCACGCGCTTGCCGCGCACGATCTCGGGATGATCGAGAAGATACCGTGCCAGCGCCTGCCCGCCTGCCCAGGCGAAGGCCCAGAACGGCGGCGGCAGCCCGATGACCGCAAGCTCGTCCTCTGTCTTCTGCCAGAGCTCGGTCGCCTCCTCGGCGACATGCAGGCTGATTTCGGACGCATGAGGCACCGGCATCAGCCGCGTATGCGCGAGGATGAAGCCGCGCCGGTCTAGCGTGGCGAGGGGCGCGCTCACGCTGCGACATCCGTCTGGGGCCGGGCCAGCAGGCCACGATAAAGCGCCTTCACCGCATCCATGACATCACGTTCGGTGTGGCCATCGAGCAGGCGGTTGCGCGCGCTCGCGCCCATCCGCTCGACCAGCCCCGGCGCAGCTGCGAGCACGATCAGCGCCTTGGCGAGCGCAGCCGCATCGTCCGACGGCACCACCATGCCGTCCTGCCCGTCGCGCACGAAGCTGCGGCAGCCCGGCACATCGGTCGTCAGGATAGCCCGCCCGCAGGCCGCGGCCTCGAGGATCGTTCGCGGCAGCCCTTCGCCGCCGCGCGATGGCAGGCAGCAGAGATGGTGGTTCCGCCAGACACCCTCGATATCGCGCGTCGGACCGGCCCAATTGATGCCGGGACGCGCAGCCCATTCCTTGAGAGTCGTCTCGGGGATCGCCTTCGGATTCGACGCGTCGGGCGCACCATGGATGGTGAGTTCGACGCGCGCGCCCTGCGCCCTGGCGAGCTTCACCGCCTCGACGGCGAGGTCGACGCCCTTCGACCAGAGCATGCGCGCGACCAGCGCGACCTTGAGCGGCGGCGTCGGCGGCATCGGCTCCGGCATCAGCACGAGCGGATCGACCCCCGCGCCGCCGACGATCGCGACCTTGCCCTTGTCTTGCGGATCGAACCCCAGCATCACCGGATCGTCGGGATTCTCGAACAGGAAACGGACGCCGGGTCCGTCGATCGCCTCACGCAGCCAGGTCCGGGCGGCCAGCCGCGCCAGGGCGGCGAGCTGCCCCTGTCTTGCTCCGAGGAAGCCGAGCCCGGTCAGCGCATAGACACGCCGGTCGATCCCGGCGAGCCTGCCGGCCAGCCCTGCCAGCGCGATCGGCTTCAGCGCGATGCAGTGCAGGATGTCCGGCCGTTCGGATGCGATCAGACGCTTCAGTGTCTGTACCTGGCGCAGCAGCGCCAGCGGCGAGAGGCTGCCCCGCTCCGCTTCGAGTGCAATCAGCCGGGCACCCGTCGCCTCGATGACGCGACGATGCTGGCGCTCACGCGCGATCACGACGACATCCAGATCCAGCTCGCGCGCAGCCCGCGCCATCGGCAGGAAATGCGAGGCGAAGAACCAGTCTTCCGTGACGACGAAGAGGAGTTTGGGGCGGCGCATGATGGCCGGACATGAGGCTGAAGCGGACAAGAAGGTCAAGCCGTCCGCCTGTCGGGGGCCGTGCCGCAGACCTGTCCGGTCACGAGCCATGAAGGGCCAAACCCTCCATGGCTCAGCTATGGCGCGGTTCCTTCAGGGTCGGCAGGAACCAGGCGAGCAGGCCTATCGCCGGCAGGAACGAGCAAATTCGATAGATCGTCTCGATGCCGAGCTGGTCGGCAAATTCGCCGAGCAGGGCTGCCGCAATGCCACCGAGTCCGAAGGACAGCCCGTAGAAAAAGCCCCCAACCAGTCCGATACGGCCCGGCATCAGTTCCATCGCGTAGATCAGGATGGCGGCAAACGCGCTGGACATGATCAGGTTGATGATGATGGTCAGGACGCCCGTCCAGAAGAGGTCGGCATAGGGCAGCACGAGCGTGAAAGGCAGCGCACCCAGGATCGAGAACCAGATGATCTTGTTGCGCCCGATCCTGTCACCGAGCATGCCGCCGAACAGGGCGCCGGCCGCCGAGGACCCCAGGAACAGGAACAGCATGACCTGGGAGGTCTGGACGGAAACACCGAACTTCCCGATCAGGTAGAAGGTGTAGAACGAGCTGAAGCTCGCGCTGTACGCGTTCTTCGAGAACAGCAGGATAATCAGGATTGCGACGGCCGGAGCAACGCTCGCCAGGGGCGGTGCCGGGATCGCCACCGGGGCGGCTGCACCCGCGACCTTGCCGCGCACCTGCCGCGGACCGACGCGCGCGGACTGTCCTGCGGTCCAGACCATCAGCGCCATGGCGGTCAGTGCCGCCGCCGAGAACCAGGCAAGGCTGCCCTGGCCGTTCGGCACGATGATGAAGGCTGCCAGCAAGGGCCCGAGGGCACCCCCGGTCTGACCGCCGACCTGGAAGATCCCCTGTGCCAAGCCATGCTGCCCGCCGGACGCATTGCGCGCCATCCGCGTCGCCTCGGGATGAAAGATCGATGAACCGATGCCGACGCAGGCTGCCGCCAGCAACAGCAGCGGATAGCTGCTGGCAAAGGCCAGGCCGACGAGGCCGAACAGGGAGAACCCCATGCCGACGACCATCGAATACGGCATCGGCTTCTTGTCGGTGTAGAGACCGACCAGCGGCTGCAGCAGCGAGGCCGAGACCTGAAATGTCAGGGTAATCAGCCCGATCTGTCCGAAGTCCAGCGCATAGGCGGTCTTGATGATCGGATAGATCGCCGGAATCAGCGACTGAATCATGTCGTTGAGCAGGTGCGTGACGCTGAGCGCGATCAGCACGGGCATTGTTGCGCGACGGGCGACCCCGACCGGCGTAGTCACGTTCATGAGCTATGACTTATGTTTCGGCTAACCAGTCCGTCGTTCACTAAAGCAAGCCGAGAGGCCGGACAATTTCATTGCCATGCTCTGCAAGCGATACTGCGCGTCGCCCAGCGCGGATACGTCACGGCAGGACCAGTTGTCGGTGATGTGTCGGATTGGAACGCATCGTCGGCGCGACGAGCGTGCGGGATCCGCAGCGCGGGAATTGGCTGTGTGCGCCAGAGCCAAAGGATGTATGGTCACTCGGCCTGCAAGCCTTTCGTAGCGACGCGCCTTCGCAATCCCTTGCCTGCCCGAAGTCGAAAGAAGACGAGCCGCCGATACGATCGGCGGCGTCAATCTTGATACGACGAGAACGCTGGCACCAATGGCTACCGATGGAGACGAGTTATGAAGCATCTGCTCATTGCCGTTGGCCTCTTTGGCGGACTGACTGTTTTCACTGCGACCGAAGCAAGCGCTGTCGTTTGCGCCCGGGGCGTGGTTCGGGCCGGTTGTGTCTCCGCTGGCGGCGCGGCCGTGGTCCGGCGCCCTGTCGCAGCTCCGAGGGCTGTCGTTGCGCCGCATCGAACCGTAGTACGGCGAACAACCGTCATCCGCTGAGCCTGGATCTCGAACATTCCAGGCGATGCGCCCGGTCCGGCCATTCCTCGCTGTCCACAACCTGGGCACTGGGCGAATGACCGGCTTCCTCCGACCTGCAATTCTGCTCCGCAAACGGCATCCGGCCCTCCGGAAGCACCGGAGAGCCGGATTGTCGGGAGCCACGCGCGGGCTCAGTAGAGGCTGCAGACCCGGCGATGGCCGACGACGTCGCCGAAACGGTTGATGCGCTCGACCAGCTCGCAGCGGCGCACGGGAGCATCCTCCTCATAGACCGGCTCGGCATAGGCACGGCCGGTTGAGGCGGCGATCAATCCGCCGACGGCCAGCGCTCCGACGATGCCCGCACCGACACCCCAATACGGGCCGCGATAGCGCGGGCGGGCTTCGGCGCCACTGGCGCTGGCGAGGAGCGCGGTACCGAGCGTGAGCGCGGCGAGAGTGGTGGCCATGCTCTTCCTGAAATTGGTCATCGTCAGTCTCCTGCGGCTCGATCGGGAGCGAACCATTCGCCCTCCATGACCATTGGTCGTGGCGGACGCGCAGAAGGTTCAAAGCCGCGCTGAATTTTTTTTCAGGGGCGAGCCGTCGACACCGGCAGGACGCGCGACAGGGCCGCCTGTCCATCGACCCGGCCCGCTCCGAAGACAGGATCCTTGCCCCTGCCGCCGAGATCGACGGCGCTTTCGCTGAGGAGCCTGCGCACATCGTCAAGGCCGAGTTCCGGACGCTTCTCGAGCAGCAGCGCCACGAGCCCCGAGACATGGGCCGCTGCGATCGAGGTGCCTGACGAAAAGGCGTAGCGTCCTTGCGGCTCCGCCGCGAGGACATCGACTCCCGGTGCGGCAACAGCGATGTAGTCCCCGCGATTGGCCCCGGAGAACGGCTTGTCGTCCGCATCGGTCGCGGTGACGGCAATGACATTCGGATCGGCAGCGGGATAGAGCGGCGCCGCCTTGGCTCCGCCATTGCCCGCGGCCGCGACCGCGACCATGCCCTTGGTCTTGGCCCCTGCGAGCGAGCGTGAGAGCAGCCGGTCCTGCGGGCCGGCAAAGCTCAGATTGAGAACACGGGCGCCCTCGCCTGCCGCCCAGTCGAGCGCCGCCAGGATATGGAAGGTCGTGCCATTGGCGGGCCCCGCCGCCGCCGCTCCCGAGAAGGCGCGCGCCGCAAGAAGCCGCGCGCCTGGAGCGACACCCTGCAACTGTGCCTGCGCGAGGATCGCCGCCGCCATCGCAGTGCCATGCGCATCGGGTTGACCTTCCCCGCCGAGCGCATCGAATGAGCCGGCAAGAACACCCTGCAGCTCCGGATGGCTCGTATCGGCGCCGGAATCGATTACGGCCACGCGGATCGCCGTACCGCGCGCGATCTTGTGCAGATCGTCGAGATGCAGCTTCTCGACCACATATTGCGGTTGCAGCTCGCGCTTCGGCGCCATCGAGACAAGTGGCGGGATCGGTGGAAGATCCGGGATGACGATCAGTTTTTCGGCATCGTCAGGCTTGCTTGCTGGCAGTACCGGCGCAACATCCGTGCCCGCCGGCTGGACGCCGCCCTTCGGCTCGTCCTGCTGCAAGGCATAGAGATAATTTGGCTGGGCACTGGCGACGCGCGGATCGCCCGCCATCTGGGCGAGCACGCTCCTGGCGCTGCGGCCGCCCTCGAGGCGCGCACGGATGATGGTCATGCCGGCCAGCCCGAAGCGCCGGCTGGCAATCTGCGTCGCGCGATAACGGCGCAGCACCGCCTCGGCCTGCGCATTCGGCGCAAGCTCGAACAGGATCTCCTCATTGACCAATCTCCGCTCGGAGGCCGACGGCACGATCACATTGGGCTGGCGCGGGGCCGGCCGGGCTGTTCGGGTCGGCGGCGGAGCGACGGGAGGCGCGGCGCGATGCGTCCGGGGCGGCGCCGCCTCCCGATCCGGTGGCGGCCGCCGCGGCCTGCGCAACACCGGCTCATCCTCATAATCCTCGATAATGACCGGCCGGCGGCTCGCTTGATCCAGGATCAGCCCGCCGATGATGCCTGCTCCGACACCGACGGCCGCAGGCCCCCAGCTAGCGCCGCCCGGATAGCGTCCGGGATAGCGCGGCGGACGGGTCGGAACCCCATCAGGACGCCCCACGGGCGGGCGCGTCGCCGGGATCCTCTGGATACTCGGTGCCGGCCTTTGAATGCCGGGAGTCAATCCCTGTCCACGACCACCGAATTCCTGGGCTGAAACCGGCAGGCCAATCAGCATGGCAAGCCCGACACAACCAACGAATGGCGCGAGATGTCGCCGCTGCTCGTTGCTGGTTTGACGGAGCACGGCACCCACTCCCCATTTCGGCCCCAAGGTGTGCATCCCAAAGCCCCCGTTGCGCCCGCTACGGGGCCGGCGCGACGAAGCTGATGATCGCAGCCTCGGCCTTCATCCGCGCCGCGATGGCGTCGACCTGTGCCGGCGTCAGCTTCGCGTCGCCGACGCGCACCTTGAAGAAGCCGTTGGCGCGCGGACCGTCGACCACCGACGCCTCGTAGCGCTTGAAGAAAGCGGCGATATCAGCGGCCCTTGCATCCGGTGCGAAGCTGAGCAGGACATAACGCTCCGAGGATGATGTTCCCGGCGCAGACGCAGTTCGGAACCCACCCCCGCCACCGCGCAGAGCAAGGCCCGTCAGCGCGACGCCCTGAATCGCGATCAACGCCAGGGCCGCGGCGCTGGCATAGGCAAGCTTTCGCGGCGGCAGCGCCGCCAGCCATTGGCCGAGCCAGCTCAGGAAGCCTCCGCGGGCCCGCGCCAGAAGCGGCGCCTGCTGCGGTTCGGTTTCGATGCCGGCCATCAGACGGTCGAGTGCGCGCGGCGAAGGGGCGCCCAGGCTCTCGTTGAGCAGGATCGTCTCCGCCATATCCTCACGGACGATCTCGAGCCGTGCCGCGAGTTCAGGATCAGTCGTCAGCGCCGTCTCGACGCGCGCCTTGTCGGCAACCGAGATGCGGTCATTGGCGTAGAAAGGCAGCAGCTCTTCGAGCTCACGGCGCCTCGGATCGGTCGCGATGCTGTCAGTCATGGCGCAGCTCCCGATTGGGCGGATCGAACCGGCATCCGAAAACACTCATGGCCAGCCCCGATCGATCCCGGCGGCGTTGAGCAGCTCGCCCAGCTTCTTGCGGGCATGGAAGAGCCGCGTCTTGACGGTGTTCTCGGGGATGCCGACGATCCGCGCCACCTCCTCCACGGAGGTCTCGTGATAATAGACGAGATCGATGACCTCGCGGTGTTCGAGGCTGAGTTTCCCGAGGCAGGCCCTGATCGCGAGACCCTTGTCCTGCTTCTGCAGCACGATTTCAGGATCGTCCGCCTCGTCCTCGATGGTTTCGGCGAATTCGTCGTCGAGGCCAGCCTCGCGCCGCTTGCGCAGCAGCGAGTAGGCCTTGTTGCGGGTGATGGCGAGGAGCCAGGTCGTGACGCTGGCGCGCGCCTCGAACCGGTCCGCCTGCCGCCAGAGGTCCATGAAGACGTCACTGATCACATCCTCCGCCACCGTCTCGTCGCGCACGAGCCGCAGCGCGAAACGATAGACATGCACCTGGTGCCGCGAGAACAGCACCTTCATCGCGAGCCGGTCGCCAGAGGCGATCCGCTTGACGAGGTCTTCGTCGGACTCGGTATGCATCGCGCGGGACCCTGCATGCCGGCTCGCAGGTTTGTCGCTGCGAATGCGGCGGAGGTTCAATCCGTTCCAAGATTAATGGCTCGCGCGCATTGCGCCAGCCATTTGCTGCGACATCCTCAACCTGAGGTCGCGAACCCGCCTGCCGCAGCAGAGCCCCCCGAGCCGATCGCAGGGCGGGCCTGCTTTGCCAGCCTTCCGCCGCGCCGTGGAATCGTGGAAGCATGCGCCCACGAACAAGGGGAGTTGGATATATGGCCGTTGCCAAGAGCGCGCGTGAGACTGTCTACCGGACGCAGAACTGGAACCTGACCAAGCCCTCGGCGCGCGGAAAGAACGGCATTGTCGTCTCGCAGAACCGCGAGGCAGCCGCAGCCGGCGCAGCGATCCTGGATGCTGGCGGCAATGCCGCAGACGCCGCCGTCGCTGCCTGCTTCGCGCTCGCCGCGGTCGAACCCTGGAACAGCGGTCTCGGCGGCATCGGCTTCGCGGTCGTGCTGAAGGCCGGTGAGCGGCGCGCGCAGGTCATCGATTTCGGCCCCGTCGCACCCCGCCGCGCCGACCCGGCGGACTACCCGCTGACCGGTGCGATCAAGAAGGACCTCTTCACCTGGCCGGAGGTGGTGGACGACCGCAATATCCACGGACCGCTCTCCTTCTGCATCCCTTCGTCGGTTGCCGGCTATGCGGCGCTGAAACAGCATTTCGGCAGCGGGCTGCCGGTCTCCGACCTCCTCGCCCCTGCGATCGCGCTCGCCCGGCGCGGGCTGGCTCAGGACTGGTACACGACGCTGAAGATCGCCTCCTCGGCCTCGGTCTTGCGGCTCTATGAAGAAAGCGCCCGCATCTATCTGCCTGGCGGCCTGCCCCCGGTACCGCCCTATCAGGGCGTTCCGGGCTTCATGAGGCTCGGCAATCTTGCAGCCACCCTGGAGCGCCTGGCCGAGGCGGGCTTGCGCGACTTCTACGAAGGCGAAACCGCAAGGCGCCTCGCAGCCGACATCGCGGCAGTGGGCGGGGTCGTCGATGCGACCGACCTCGCAGGCTGCGAAGCGACCGTCCGGCAGGCTCCCGTGATCGACTGGCGCGGAACGCATGTGCTCCACACGGCCGGCGGGCTGACCGCCGCCCCGACGCTCGCCACCGTGGTCGAAGGCATGGCCACAGTCGCTCCGCCGGCGGGAGGCCCGGACGCCGCCTGGTTCGCAAAGCTCTCGACGGTGATGCGCGAGGCCTATGCCGAGCGCCTCGCCGGTCTCGGCGCCGCACAAGCTGCACCGGAACCGGCCGACACCTGCACCACGCATCTGACCGTGGTCGATGGCGAGGGCAATCTTGTCGCCATTACCACCACGCTGCTCTCGTCGATGGGCAGCCGCGTCGTGCTGCCCGAGACCGGCGTGCTGATGAACAACGGCATGATGTGGTTCGATCCGCGCCCCGGCAGCGCCAATGCGATCACCCCCGGCGCGCGACCGCTCTGCAACATGTGCCCGGTCGTGGTGACGCCGAAGGACGGCAACTGGCCGCGGTTTGCCATGGGCGCCTCGGGCGGCCGGCGCATCCTCGCCAGCGTCTACCAGAGCCTGGCCTGGACGCTCGATTTCGGCATGGACGTCGACGAGGCCGCCCATGCGCCGCGCATCGACGTCTCCGGGCCGGATTCGACCAGCGCCGATTGCCGCCTGCCCGACGATGTTCTCGATGCGCTGGAAGTGGCCGGGCCGGTCTCGATCGTCGAGCACGGGGTACTGCCGATCAACTTCGCCTGCCCGAATCTGATCCGCGCCGACACCGACGGCGCAGAAGGCTGCAGCGATCTCGTATCGCCCTGGTCGGCCGCGGTCGCGGCAGGCCCTGCGGCCTGACGCGACTCCGCCTGCGCCGGTCAGGCCCGGCGCAGGCCCCAGGGATAAGGCGCAGAGCCCGGCAGCATGCCGGTCAGGCTCTTGCGATAGGCCGTGCGAATGACGAACTGGCCGAGCGGGATGGTCGCGACCTCCTCGAGCGCCAGCCGCGCCAGGGCAACGGCAGCCTTCTTCTGGCCAGCCGCATCGGCGGCGTAGAGCCACTCCTCGGCCAGTTTCTCGGCGCTCTCGCTCTCCCACCAGCCGAACCAGCCCTTGGCTCCCTGACCACGGACGAGCAGCGACAGGGCGGGGTTGCTCCAGCCCACCGCCGGGCCGGTGGTGTGAAAGATGCTCCAGCCGCCCTTTTCGACGCTTTCGCGATTGCCGCGACGCTGCACGACCGTCCCCCAGTCGCTGTCGGCCATCTGCACATTCATGCCGAGGCGCTGCAGCAATTCACCGGTGACCTGCCCGAGTGGGCCGATATCGGGGAAATCGGTGGGGCTGATGATGACGACCTTCTCGCCGGCATAACCGGACGCCGCCAAGGCTGCCTTCGCCTTGTCCAGGCTTTGCGGCATCAGGTCTTCCTGCTCGCCGGTATAATAGGGCGTGCCGCGCGGCCAGAGGCTGCGGCAGGTCTGCCAGAGCGTGGTGTCGTCGCCCTGCGTCGCCTGCATGTAATCCTCCTGGTTGACCGCCATGCGAACGGCCTGGCGCACCTTGGGATTGTTGAAGGGCGGATGCAGGTGGTTCAGCCGCATGATCGCCATCCGACCGGAGGTGTCCGTCGCCTCCCGCCTGATCTCGGGATTGCTCGCAAGCAGCGGCTGGAGGTCGGTCAGCGGACGCTCCCACCAGTCGACCTCGCCCTTCATCAGGGCCGAAGCCGCGGTCGCGGGATCGGGCAGGACCTGCCATTCCACCCGCTCGAAATGGCCGATCTTGCCACCGGCATTGCGGCTAGCCGGTTCGGTGCGCGGCTTGTAGCCGGCGAATTTCTCGTAGACCACCCGGCTGCCGGAGACATACTCCCCCGGGATGAACCGGTAGGGGCCGGAACCCACCATCTCCGTCACCTGCTTGCTGGCATCGGTCACGGCCAGCCGTTCGGGCATGATGAAGGGCGGCGTATCGACCTTGGCGAGCGCCTCGAGCATGGTCGGGAAGGCGCGCGTCAGCTTGATCTCGAAGACCCGGTCATCGACGACCTGCCAGGCTTCGACCACCTTGGCCAGCAACTGGCCGTAGGGGTCGCGCTGGCACCAGCGCTTCAGGCTGGCGACGCAATCGGCAGCCTTGACCGGCGCGCCGTCATGGAACACCAGCCCCTCACGAAGCGTGATGCGCCAGGTCTTGCCATCGTTCAGCACCTCGTGCCGCTCAGCCATTTGCGGCTGGGGCTTGAAGTCCATATCGGCGCCGAAGAGCGTGTCGAAGACATAGTAACCGTGATTATTGGTCACGGTCGCAGTGGTCCAGATCGGGTCGAGCGCGCTCAGATTGGCCTGCGGCACGAATTTCATCAGGGTGGAGCGCCCGGCCTGGGCCCGGGCGAGAGACGTCAACGAGGTACTGCCGAGGCCGGCTGCAACGGCCCCCTTCAAGAATGTACGGCGCTTCAACGGAAATCCCCTCTTGTCATTGTATTGGCGGCGACGGCGCGTCAGTCGAACCCCAGGAACCCTGGACTGTCGCTCAGGCGTTGAGCCTTCGCCAGCGCGGCGATGTCCGGCACCGGACGCGCCGTACGGGGATCGCCGGCCAGTACGCGCTCCAAGGCAGCAGCAACGGCAAGCACCTTGGCGTCGCCGCCGCGCGGCCCGACGATCTGCAACCCAAACGGCATGCCGTTGCGATCGAGCCCGACCGGCAGCGAGATCGCGGGGTGACCGACCACGGTGACGGCATAGGCCAGTGCCAGCCAGTGGAAATAGGTTCGCGTTGCCTTGCCATCGATCTCGGCGGGATAGAGCTCGCTCCAGGGGCGCGGACTCAGCGTGACCGCCGGCGACAGGATGACGTCGAAGCGCGAGAAGAAGCTCTGCCAGTTCTTGTAGAGCACGGTCTGCTGCTTCAGCGCCTGGGTGACGTCGAGCGCGCTGTAGCGCAGACCCTCCTCGACATTGGCGCGGACATTGGGGCCGACCAGTTCGGGCGTATCGCGCACCCGCTCATGCATCGAGGCCAGGAAGGAGAGCGAGCGCAAGACCTCGAAGGTTTCGTCCGTGCCGCTGCAATCGGGCGTTGCCTCATCAGCGACGGCAAAGAGCTGATTGAACAGCCCGGTCTTCTCGGCAAAGACCTCGCGGATATGCCGCTCGGTCGGCGCGAAGCCGAAATCGGGCGTCAGCGCGACTTTCAGCGAAGCGAGGTCGATCTCGGCCGGTCGCGCGAAATCCCCCGGTTTGCGCACGGTCTGGCCGACGATCGTCGTCGCCAGCGGATCGCAGGCGTCGTCCGAGACCATGGCCGAGAGCAGCAGGCAGAGGTCGGGCACGGTCCTGGCCATCGGGCCCAGCACGCTCAGCGGGTTCCAGCCGAAGGGCCGCTTGTCGCTCGGGACCAGCCCCGGTGTCGGCCGGAAGCCGACGACGCCGTTGAAGGCGGCCGGATTGCGTAGCGAGCCGCCCGTATCCGAGCCGGTTGCGATCGGCACCATGTTGGTTGCCAGCACGACGCCGGACCCACCGGAGGAGCCGGCTGCCGATTTCGAGGGATCGAACGGATTGCCGGTGACGCCATAGACCGCATTGCGCGTGTTCGCGCCGGCGCCCCATTCCGGCGTGTTGGTCTTTCCGGCGATGATGGCGCCAGCCTTGCGAACCGAGGCGACGATCAACTGGTCCTCGGGCGGCACGAAGTCACGAAACAGCGGGCTGCCATAGGTCGTCCGCAAGCCGGCGACATTCTCGAGATCCTTGATGCCGACCGGCAGGCCATGCAGGGCGCCGAGCGCATCGCCGCGCATCGTCGCCTCATCGGCTTTCCGCGCTGCCGCTCGCGCGCGCACGTCATCGCGCGCAACCATGGCATTGACGGCGGGGTCGACGGCATCGATGCGACGGATGCAGCTGTCCAGCAATTCGCTGGCGGACAGGGACTTCGCCCCGATCAGGGCGCGCGCCTCGACGGCGCTGAGATCGCAAGGTTCGCTCAAGACAGGGCCCCTCCCTTGGCATGACGCGGCAGGCAAGCGCCGCGTCTCGTCAGCCAGATAGACAGGGGCAAGCTGGCATCGCGGGGACGGACCTCGCAATGCACAGGATTGCATCGGCCCGATGCACCGACCGGCGGAGCAGGCCGGTGACCGGCTAGGCCGCGCGCTTCAGGGCTTCGTCGAGCAGCGACACCATGTCGTCGATCTGCCCCGGCTCGACGATCAGCGGTGGCGACAGGGCGATGATGTCGCCGGTGACGCGGATCAGCAGCCCCTTCTCGAAGCAGTCGACGAAGATGTCATAGGCCCGCGCCCCGATCGCTCCAGCGCGCGATTCGAGCTCGATGCCGACGACGAGGCCGATGGTGCGGATATCAACGACATGGGGAGCGCCCCTGAGGCTGTGCATCGCCTCCTGCCATTTCGCCGCAAGCTCCGCGGCGCGCGTCAGGAGCCCCTCTTCGGCATAGATGTCGAGCGTCGCGAGACCAGCGGCGCAGGCGATCGGGTGGCCGGAGTAGGTGTAGCCATGGAACAGCTCGATAGCAGCCTCCGGACCGGTCATCAGGCCATCATGCACCTTGCGGCTGGCGAAAACGGCGCCCATCGGCACTGCACCATTGGTCAGGCCCTTGGCCGTCGTCATGATGTCGGGCACCACTCCGAAATAGTCGGCCGCAAAGGGCGTGCCGAGACGGCCGAACCCCGTGATGACCTCGTCGAAGATCAGCAGGATGCCGTGACGCGTCGCAATCTCGCGCAGACGCTGCAGATAGCCCTTCGGCGGCAACAGAACGCCGGTCGAGCCTGCGACGGGCTCGACGATCACCGCCGCAATCGTCTCCGCCCCATGCAGCGCGACCAGGCGCTCGAGATCGTCGGCAAGCTCGGCGCCGTGCTCCGGGTGCCCCTTCGTATAGGCATTGCGGGTAAGGTCATGCGTATGGCGCAGGTGATCGCTGCCCGGAAGCTGCGGGAAGACGCGCCGGTTATTGACCAGTCCACCGACCGAAATGCCGCCGAAGCCGACGCCGTGATAGCCGCGCTCGCGGCCGATCAGGCGGGTTCGCGTCCCCTGCCCGATCGCGCGCTGATAGGCGATGGCGATCTTGAGAGCCGTATCGACTGATTCCGAGCCCGAACCTGTGAAGAAGACGCGATCGAGTTTCGCGTCTCCGGCTCCTGGCGCCAGGGCGGCGAGGCGCTCGGCGAAGTCGAAGGCGATCGTGTGCCCCATCTGGAAGGACGGCGCATAATCGAGGGTCGAAAGCTGGCGCTCGACCGCTTCCGTGATCTGGCGACGGCCATGTCCGGCGTTGACGCACCAGAGCCCGGCCGTGCCGTCGACCACCTTGCGACCATCATCGGTCGTGTAGTGCATGCCCTGGGCTGAGGCGAGGAGCCGCGGCGCGGCCTTGAACTGCCGGTTGGCGGTAAAGGGCATCCAGTAGCTGTCGAGCGAGCGGGCGTTCTGCAATGAGGCTGGCGGAGGATTTGCGGTCATGGCGTGCTCCCTTGTCTGCCTGCCACAAGCCACGTTCCGTCATTGCCAACAAGTCTGTTTCAGATAAAACATAAGAGACTGATTTATAAGACAGCAATGACAGATTGATGCAGATATCGAACAGGAGGAACAGCTGGTGATCGGCATCGATGTCGGAGCGTGGCCGCGCCATGTCGGTACGCTCTGCCATGGAAATCAGCTCAATCGGGCCAGTGGGCGCCGCTTTGACGGATGAGCTGTCCCCTTCGCGTCAGGGGGCGAATGTCCCACGGCAAGCGCACGGGACGAAGATGCGTCGAGGATCGTCTCGCGAGAAGCACGGGTCGGCAGGGAGGAGAGTTCAGTGTCTGTGGACGTAGGTGCGCGCCTGAGATTCATCCGACAGAAATACAATTTATCGCAACGCACGCTCGCAAGGCGTGTTGGCATAGCCAATTCGTCAATATCGCTGATCGAATCGAATTCCATTAGCCCATCTGTTGGGGTCCTGAAGCGAATTCTCGATGGAATCCCCATTGGACTCAGCGAATTCTTCTCAATGGAGCCCGACAGGCCACAACAGACCTTCTATCAAGCCAGTGAATTGGTTGAGATCGGCAAGGGCGGGATTTCGTATAGGCAGGTGGGCGAGAGCCTGTTCGGTCGCGCACTTCAAATCCTGAAGGAACGCTACGAACCAGGGACCGACACGGGTCGTGTGCTGCTCGCCCATGATGGCGAAGAGGGCGGAATTGTCCTCATTGGCCGGCTGGAGGTCACAGTCGAGGATCAACGCCGAATACTGGGACCCGGCGATGCGTATTATTTCGATAGCCGACGGCCGCATCGGTTTCGATGCGTGGGGCCCGTTGCCTGCGAAGTTGTGAGCGCCTGCACGCCGCCATCGTTTTAGCCCCGAGTTTGGGCCAGTGGCGCGCCAACTGCTCTTGACGTCAAACGTTGATGGCGGACGGCATCTGCGGTTGGCCGTCCAGGCTGTCCTGGCCAGTGAACCGTCTGAGCATGTGCCTGCATCCCCGGATACCACTTGGCGTCCGTCGTGCGTTCATTGCGCCGATCTCCTGGCGCTGCGCGGCATGAGGCTGACGAGACCGAGCAGCGCCAGCGCGACGCCGATCCAAAGCGGCGAGCGCAAACCATAACCGGCTACGATACCGATGCCACCGAACCAGGCGCCTGCCGCAAGGCCGATATTGATGACCGATGTATGGACCGTGTTCACCAATGGTCCGGGGTGCGCCGTCTTCATGACGCGTGAAATCAACGCCGGGTTCATGGGGACCCCGACCAACCCAATCGCTATGAACGCAACGACGCTGATAATGCGGTGATCGGCAAAAACTGCGAATGTCGCGAGCGTCCCCGCCAATGCGACCAAGCCCCCGACGAGGATCGGAATCGTATACTTGTCAGCGAAGCGCCCAACGATCGCGTTGCCGATGACATTGGCTGCACCATAAGCGCCGAGCAGCAGGGGTACCGTTGCAGGAGAAAAGCCCGTCACATCCGTAAAGATCGGCGAGACATAACTGAATGCTGAAAAGGTCGCGCCGATGATCAGGCCGCTCGTGGCATATGCAGCCCAAAGCCGGCCGTTTCGGAACGATGCCAGTTCAGTGCTCAAGCTGATTTGGGCCGATTTCCTGGATACCGGGACCAATGCTGCGATGACAGCGGCACACAGCACCGCGAGCGCGACGACCAGCCAAAAGCTCGCTCGCCAGCCAAAGCGCTGGTCAATCAAGGTTGCAGCCGGCACGCCCAGGACCGTCGCGAGCATCAACCCGGCGAGCACGATCGATGAGGCCCGCCCTCGCGAGTCCGGCCGAACGACTTCGGCGCAGATGGCCAACGAAACCCCGAAACATGCTGATCCAGCAACGCCGGTGATGATACGCGCGGCAACCATGGTGCCATACCCATCTGCTGTCGCGGCGATGATCCCTCCAACACTGTAGAGCGCAAGCAAACCAAGCAGTGCGCCCTTGTTTGGAACTCCGAGCTTGAGAAGCGCGAGGGTCAGTAGCGGCCCACCGACGACCATCCCCGCCGCATAGATCGAGATCAGATACCCGACCTCGGCAATCGTCACGCCAAGCGCGACCGACAGCGAGGGCATCATGCCGGCGACCATGAATTCCGACGTGGTCAGCGAAAAGATCGTCAATCCCAGGACATAGACCACGAGCGGGGGCCTTTCCCGCACGGCCCGCGCTGCCGGCGTTCCGGAAGCCGCGCTCACTGAGTTGCTGCGATCGACGGTGTCCATTGCCACTCAGTCCATTCTATAATTCTTACTATAAAATTCGCTATCCGGCTTGCGTGCCACGGTCAAGGATTTATATAATTCGAACTACAGAAAGGAACGCCATGGCAGTCCGAGGCCGCCCGCGCAGCTTTGACCGTGACCACGCGCTTCAGCTCATCATGGAAGTGTTCTGGGCCAAGGGGTACGAGGGCACTCAGCTCAACGACCTCACGGCAGCGATCGGGATTACGCCGCCGAGTTTCTATGCAGCCTTTGTCTCGAAGGAAGCAGCGTTTCGGGAGGCGGTAGAGCTCTATGTAGCGACCGCGGGATCTGCTGCACTGCGCGCGCTCGACGAAGGCACGACCGTACAGGGGTCGATCCGCGCCATGCTTCAGGGCAGCATCGACACGGCGCTCAGCGCACCACACTCGGGCGGCTGCCTGCTGATCCTCGGCGTGGTCAAGTGCCAGGCTGAAACCGAACCACTCCGCGAACTGCTCAGGAGCATTCGCAAGGAAACCGAGCTGCGTATTCGCGCCCGACTGGATCGGGCCGTGACGGAGGGTGACCTGCCGGCTTCGAGCAATATCCCGGTCCTGGCCAACTACTACAGCGCAGTGATGCAAGGCCTTTCGATGCAAGCTCGCGACGGCGCCACGAGAGACGAGCTGGAGGCGCTCATCGCTCCGTCAATGGCCCCGCTGCACGTGTAGATCGCTCGCCGACGCGCCCAAACCATGACCCCGAGAGCTCGAAACATAATGGAAGAACAGGTCAATAACTCGATCCGCGATCATGCGACGTCCACTGGCAAGGTGGTGGTACCTGCCGTACTCAAGGACGATGTCGAACAGTTCCATTATGCCCCGGCGCGGCGCGCTGGAGACTTTGTATTTCTGTCCGGGATCGTCGCCAGTAACAGTCAATCGACAGCGATGGACGCCGAGCGCTTTCGTTGCGAATTGCGTCGTGTCTTCACATTGATGGAGCAGCTGCTGAACGCATGCGAAGCGCGTGTGGATGATGTCGTGGAACTTCAGATGTTTCATGTGCTCGGCAGCGACCGGCTGGCGTTGGACAAAGCAGGGCAACTGGCCGTGATTGCAGCCGTCCGGGACGAGTTCTTTCCCGCCCCCTATCCCGCCTGTGTCGAACTGGCCGTCGCTGAACTGAACTCGGCAGATGGGCTGGTGGAGATCAAGGCGACCGCATTTGCCCCCCTATTGCCTCGTGGCCAGATGTAACGCGTTGAGCGCTCGACGTTCTCGATGCAAAGCGATCAATAGCAAGCAAGACGGCGAGCGACGGGCGACGTCGAACAGGCCTTGGCAACAGCGACCGGCTTAGGGCCGGACGCAAGTGTTCCTGCCGTCCATGGCAGATGCCCCTTGCGCCAAGCGGATTGGGTCCTCATCGGTGAGCATGGCTCTCCGTTTTCATCGACAATGACAGCACCAATGCCATGGCTGCCAGCACCGAGGCGATGAAGCCGAGATTGTTCGAACCCAGCCACTCAATTCCAAGACCGCCGATGGAACCCGATAGTGCGATGGCGAGGTACAGGATTGCCTGGTTGAGCGAAACGAGAACGCCGGCTGCTTCAGGCTTCAGGGTGATCAGTCGGTGCTGTTGCGGCGTTGTAATGGCGAAGGCGGCGATGCCGTAGACCGCGATCAATGCATATGCCCATGTCAGATTATCGGTGGTCAGTCGCAGGACGACCAGGCTGAGGATGAGCCAGACCAAGGCGATCGCCACCACCCAGCGGCCGCCAAAGCGGTCGGCGAGCATGCCGGCGCCCAGGTTCCCGACAGTGCCAACCACGCCAAGCGTTGTCATGAGCCCAGCAAGGTAGAGACTGTTTCCCTGCGTGGCCGTTTCAAAGATGATCCCCATATAGGTGTAGGGCATCTACACAGCGGTGAAGGCCAGCAGCGTCACCCCGAGCACCGCGGCGATTTGAGGCTCGAGCAGGAACCGCAATTGCTGGCGCAACCCCGGTGTTGTCGTGATCGTCGTTGTCTTCGGGACGGAGATGACGATCCCGATGACGCCAACCACCGCCAGTCCGGTTGCAAGCCACAGGGTCGACCGCCAGCCGAACATCCCTCCGAACGCTGTACCCAAGGGCGCCCCAAGCGCAGTCGCAGCAGTGAAGCCGCTCACGACCAAAGCAATGGCTCGGCCCCGGTGTGCTGGCGAAACCATCGCGGCAGCGGTTACCGTGGCGGTCGGCACGAACAATCCAACGCCGAGAGCAGCCAACACCTGACCAGCCAGAACGTGAGCATAGGACGGCGCGAGCGCAGTCCAGACGCTCCCGGCGAGATAAGTCACCACGGCGGCGACCAGTACGGTTCTTCGGTCCCACCCCCGATGGACGTCGTCAGGACCGGACCTGCGACCGCGCAGGTCAACGCGAAGATCGTGATGGCCTGCCCCGCCACGGACGGCGCGATCTTGAGGGAACTGCTGAGAAGCGGCAGCAAACCCGCCAGGACGAACTCGCCGGTCCCGACGACAAAGACACCGAATGCGAGCATCGAAACCGAGAGCCACGGGCTCTTGGCCTGCGGCCGATCGACATCACTTGGAGTTTGCAGCGGCGCGGCGACCATGAGTGAACCTTTCCGGCGCGGTGATGTCAGCACCGATGCCAAGTCGTTTGGTTGAACAATTGGGATATGAGCGGCCGGCCGACGCAGCGGCGCGGCTCATCACAACGTTCGGCCTGAGGCCTACGAAGCGGTTCGATGAGAGGCCCTCCAGGGGCCCGGCAGAATGGAGTTCAGGTCTTCAAGGAGGGGTCGGAAATGCTGGCGGCAACCCGTCTCGCCTCGCCAGCAAATCTGAAAATCGGCCACGCGCGGCAGGTCGCTGCTGACGTTCCGGCTCTCCGAAGCGGAATGGGTCGCCGCTCATCTTAGTCCCCGCGCCGCCCGGAGCCGCTGCCTGGATGCGAGCCGTGCCAGTTCGAACTGGTCGGCTTCCTCCATCAGAGCTGCCACATTGGCCGATGCCTGATAGGACGTGAGCTCAAAGGCAAGTTGCTCGATATCGGTGTCGGCCTGAAGCTCTCCCGCCCGCATCGCTTCGGTCAACAGATTGACGATGCACTTCCGCGCCTCGAGCCGATGATGCTCCACTCGATCGCGGATCCGTCCCGGACGCGTGCGGTATTCACTGCTCAGCGCGTGAACCAGGCAACCGCCCGGGAGCGTTCTTTGCTCCACGAATCTGTACCAGCCCTCGATAAGAGCGATGAGACGTTCGACCGCGATTGGCCTTGCCCTGGCGGGACCAATGACGGCTTCGGCGTATAGCGCCACGCCGTTCTCGATTGTCGCGAGCTGCAGCGCCTCCCTGTCGCCAAAGAGGATTTGGATGTTGCCTCGTGCAACCCCCGCATCGGCGGCCACGCGCCCGAATGTCAGACCGTCCAGCCCCTCGACTGAGGCGATCCGGGTTGCATGGTGAAGAATGTTCGCCCGGGCGCGGTCGCCGCGCTCCTTCCTCTTATCGCTCGTCATCATGTCACCTCACGGCTAAAAATATATACAGTCGTATGTATATTGTAAAACCTGTGCCGGAAGGATTGACCGGATGTCTCTCTGCGAAGCGGCTACCAAGGCCCGTCGAACGCCGGGCCAGACGGCTCAAGCGGACATGAAGCCGGCTGGCGCCCCCAAAGGCGATTGTGGACTGGCAACGGACTTTGCCGGATAGTGAGCCGGCTGAGGGCCGAAGCGTCCTACTATTGTTGTATTGCTGAATCAGCACGGTATTGGCCGATGATCGGTCAGGACCGGAGGGTGGAATGAGCGATCCACGCGAGCATCAGCTCATCGATGCCGTCTACGAGGCTGCCCTTGTGCCAAGCCTCTGGCCATCCGTGCTCGCCAAATTCGCCGATATCTGCAGCGCGAAGGACGCGGTGCTTTGTACCGTCCGGGGCGAGGAGATGCGCTTCATCAACTCCTCACCCGCATTTGAACAGCTCTGGCTCGATTTTCTCGGCCTCTATCCCGGAGCGTCCAACGAACGGACCAAACGTCTGATGGCGTTGCAGCATCCCGGTTTTGCAACCGATGCCGACGTCTTCACCATGCAGGAAATGGCTCAGGACCCGATCTATCGCGACTTCTTCATCCCGCGTGGCTATGGCTTCGGCGTCGCGACCGCGATCGAGGTTCCGAGCGGCGACACCATCATTGTTCATGCCGAGCGTGACTATGCGTCGGGGCCGGTCGGGCGCGATCTCGTCGCTCAGGTCGATCGCACACGGTCCCATTTTGCTCGCGCCGGCATCCTGGCAGCGCGGCTCGACATGGAGCGTGCGCGCTCCGTTGCGCATGCGCTCGAGATGATTGGCCTTCCTGCGGCCGTGCTTGGGTGGCGCGGAAAGGCCCTCGCTGCGAATTCGCTTCTCGTGAGGCTGATGCCGGACGTCGCGCAGGACCGCCCCTCCCGGCTCGGGCTCGCCAATCCTTCTGCGGACCGCCTGCTTCTCCAGGCGTTCGCCGCCCTGGGTAAAGCGCCGCACGATGCCGCCGTCCGCTCGATCCCCATTGCCGCCGAAGGCGATAATCCGCCCTTCATCGCGCATCTCGTGCCGGTGACCGGGGCGGGTCACGATGTGCTGTCGCAAGCCCATGCGATTCTGGTCGTAACGCCGGTTGTCCCCGGAGAGGTCCCGACCGCTTCGGTCATTCAGGGCCTGTTCGACCTGACGCCGGCGGAGGCGAAGCTCGCTGCCTTGATCGCCGCCGGAAGCCGCCCCCGCGATGCCGCGCTTGCCCTCGGCATCGGCGAGGAAACCGTTCGGACCACTCTGAAGCGGGTCTTCGCGAAAACAGGCCTCGAACGCCAGGCCGATCTGGTCGGGCTGTTACAGGGCGCCAGCCTCGGCGGCCGCGTTCTCCACACCCAGGCGTAAGCGCTGCATCCCCCTCGATGTCGCCGATCTGAACGCGAGGCGGCTCAAGACAGCAACGTTGGCGTGGTTCTCCCTAAGGATGCTTACTCGCCCGCCGAACGGGCCAGGACCTGGCCGTACCGTGCATGGGAAAAGGCCTCGCTCCGCCTCAGCTCGGCGTCGAGAGCCTGCCCCTCGGCAGTCAGGCTATATTCGACATGGCGGACATTCTCGCTCAAGTCGCAGCGGATGACGAAGCCCTTGCCCTCAAGTGACTTGAGCCGGGCGGAAAGGACACGCGCGGAGATCGATCCGGGCAGCGCGCGGCGAATCTCTGCAAACCGCAGCGCGTTATTCTGGCCGAGAGCCCAGATGATATGGCTCATCCATTCCTGGGCAAGGAACTTGAGCAAAGGTTCCACACGGCATTTGCTATCGCCAACTTCAATTCTCTCAATCTTGTTCATGGCAAGCTTGCGGTATCCAAAAGGTTACTACTGGTCGAGATTGCACTGCAGCGCTAGCGTGCCGCCGCGTTCACTGCCGCGATGGAGGTTGGTTCATGGCTCGTGCAACTCCGGTTCCAGGTAAACTGCTGCTCTCTCCCCAGGATCACACCCTGATCCTGATCGACTTTCAATCGCAAATGTCCTTCGCGACGAAGTCGATCGATGCCGTGGCGCTGCGCAACAACGCCGCCCTGATTTCCCATGCCGCCGCCGGTTTCGGCGTCTCGACCATCCTGACCACCGTCGCCGAGAAGAGCTTCTCCGGGCCGATGTTCGAGGAGATCACGACCGCTTTCAACGGCCAGAAGCTGTTCGATCGCACCTCCATGAACACCTGGGAGGATGCCGCGGTGATCGCGCGCGTCAACGAAATCGGCAAAAGCCGCATCGTGCTTGCCGGCCTCTGGACCTCCGTTTGCATCGTCGGCCCCGCGCTCTCGGCCATCGATCAGGGTTTTGAAGTCTACATCATCACCGACGCCTGCGGAGACGTCTCCGACGAAGCGCATGAGCGGGCCGTCGAGCGGATGGTGCAGGCCGGCGCCCGCCCGATGACCGCGCTGCAATATCTGCTCGAGCTGCAGCGCGACTGGGCGCGGACGGACACCTACGATCTCACCACCGGCATCGCCAAGAAGTTCGGCGGGGCCTACGGTCTCGGCATCATCTACGCCAAGACGATGTTCGGCGCACAAGAGGGTCATTGATCATGCCCAAGGTCAGCACGAAGGACGGCCTCGAGATCTTCTTCAAGGACTGGGGTCCGAAGGACGCCCAACCCATCGTCTTCCACCATGGTTGGCCGCTCAGTTCGGACGACTGGGACGCACAGATGCTGTTCTTCCTCGCGAAGGGCTACCGCGTCGTGGCCCATGACCGGCGCGGCCATGGCCGTTCGACCCAGACCGGAGACGGCCATGACATGGACCATTACGCAGCCGATGCCGCAGCGGTGGTCGAACATCTCGACCTGCGAAACACCGTTCATGTCGGCCATTCGACCGGCGGCGGCGAGGCGCTGCACTACACGGTCCGCCATGGCAAGGGCCGCGTCGCCAAGCTGGTGCTGATCGGCGCGGTGCCGCCGTTGATGCTGAAGACCGCGGCCAATCCGGGCGGCCTGCCGATCGAGGTCTTCGACGGCTTCCGGCAGGCGCTCGCCGCCAATCGCGCGCAATTCTTCCTCGATGTGCCGAGCGGGCCTTTCTACGGTTACAATCGCCCAGGCGCGAAACCGTCGCAGGGCATCATCGAGAATTGGTGGCGCCAGGGCATGATGGGGGGCGCCAAGGCGCATTACGACGGCATCAAGGCCTTCTCGGAGACCGATTTCACCGAGGACCTGAAGGCGGTCGAGGTGCCGACACTGGTGATGCATGGCGATGACGACCAGATCGTGCCGATCGCCGACGCGGCCCTGCTCTCGATCAAGCTGCTGAAGCACGGCACGCTCAAGGTCTACGAGAAGCTCCCGCACGGGCTCTGCACGACCCATCCTGAGCTGGTCAACGCCGATCTGCTCGCTTTCGTGAAAGGCTGATTGTCGGGCCGCCAGTGCCCAAGGGAGGTCGATATGAAGCCCTATCTGCTGGCCCTGGGGGCCGGCCTGCTGGTCGGCATCATCTACAGCCTGCTCAATGTCCGCTCGCCCGCGCCACCGGTGGTGGCGCTGATCGGTCTCCTCGGCATCCTGGCCGGGGAGCAGATCGTACCGATCGCCAAGCGCGTCCTGGCGGGCGAGCGGCTCAGCATCGGCTGGCTCAGGAGCGAATGCGGCGAGCACCTTTTCGGTGCCCTGCCCGCGCGCTCCGCCGAAAGGCAGGCCGAACGCAACGATTCCGGCAGCAAGCCTTCATGAACCCGACGCGCAGACAGACCACGCTCGGCGGCGCAGCCGGCGCGCTTTCAGCACTGCTCGGTGGCCGGGCCGCCGCCCAGACATCCACGACAGGACAAGCCCCCATGACCGCCGACCTCCTTCTCGTGAACGGGCGCTTCAGCACCCTGGACCGCAGCAACCCCGATCCGCAGGCGGTTGCCATCTCCGATGGGCGTTTCATCGGCGTCGGAGCGGAACAGGACATGCGCGCTCTGGCCGGCCCGACGACTGCGATTGTCGACCTGGGCGGCCGGCGTGTCATTCCGGGGCTGATCGACAGCCATATGCACATCATCCGCGGCGGGCTGAACTACAATATGGAGCTGCGCTGGGACGGCGTACGTTCGCTTGCCCAAGCGATGGAGATGCTGAAGCGCCAGGTCGCGGTGACCCCGCCACCACAATGGGTGCGGGTGATCGGCGGCTTCACCGAACATCAATTCGCCGAGAAGCGCTTGCCGACGCTCGACGAGATCAACGCGATCGCCCCCGAGACGCCGGTCTTCATCCTGCATCTCTATGACCGCGCCCTGCTCAACGCCGCGGCCCTCCGCGCCGTCGGTTACGGCAAGGAGACGCCCAACCCGCCGGGCGGCGAGATCCAGCGCGATGCAAACGGCAACCCGACCGGACTGCTGATTGCCAAGCCCAATGCCAACATCCTCTATGCCACCTTGGCGAAGGGCCCCAAGCTCCCGCCCGAATATCAGCTCAACTCGACGCGCCATTTCATGCGCGAGATGAACCGGCTCGGCGTGACCAGCATCATCGATGCAGGCGGCGGCTTCCAGAACTATCCGGATGACTACGCAATCATCGAGAAACTGCATGCCGCGGGCGAGCTGACCTTGCGGCTCGCCTATAATCTCTTCACGCAGAAGCCGAAGGAGGAGCTCGCCGATTTCGCGGGCTGGGCCAACCAGGTGAAACCCGGCCAGGGCGATGATCTCTATCGCCATAATGGCGCTGGCGAGATGCTGGTCTATTCGGCGGCGGATTTCGAGGATTTCAGGGTCGAGCGGCCGGACATGCCATCCACGATGGAGAGCGATCTCGAACCCGTGGTGCGGCTGCTCGCCGAGAACCGCTGGCCCTGGCGCCTGCATGCCACCTATGACGAAACCATCACCCGCGCGCTGGACGTCTTCGAGAAGGTCAACCGCGACACGCCCTTGCAGGGGCTGCACTGGTTCTTCGACCATTGCGAGACGATCAGCGATCGCAACATCGACCGCATTGCAGCGCTCGGCGGCGGCATCGCCGTGCAGCACCGGATGATGTTCCAGGGCGAGGATTTCGTCGAACGTTATGGCGCCAGGGCGGCCGAACGCACACCGCCGATCGCGCGCATGCTCGAGGCCGGCGTCCCCGTCGGCGCCGGCACCGACGCGACCCGCGTCGCGAGCTATAACCCCTGGGTATCGCTCGCCTGGCTCGTGACCGGCAAGACGCTGGGCGGCCTCAGGCTCTATCCCCAGCGCAACCTGCTCGATCGCGAAAGCGCGCTTCGGCTCTGGACGCAGGCCAATACCTGGTTCTCGACCGAGGAAGGCAAGAAGGGCCAGATCAAGACCGGCCAGCTTGCCGATCTCGTCGTGCTCGATCGCGACTACATGACCGTGCCGGAGGACGAGATCCAGGACATCGAGAGTGTCCTGACGCTGCTCGGCGGCAAACCGGTTCACGGCACCGGCGACTATGCCGGGCTGGCCCCGCCACTGCCGCCGGCCATGCCGGACTGGTCACCGGTCAGGACGTTTGGCGGCTACCAGAAGCGTGCGGGCGCAGATGACCGCAAATACGCCTTCGCGGCCGCCTGTGGCTGTGCCAGCGCGTGCGGCGTCCACGGCCACGCACACGCTTCGGCCTTGGCCGCAACCGTACCGGTGCGCGACGAAGGTTCGTTCTGGGGAGCACTGGGCTGCTCCTGCTGGGCCTTCTGAGCGCACGAAGGGATCGATCATGTCCGGTTCGCCATTCTCCTCCGCTCAGCACGCCGTCGAACGGCTCCTTGGCCAGTCATGGCTGGTTCTTCTCGCCCGCATCGCTGTGGCGCTGCCCTTCATGCTCAGCGGCATCGCCAAGCTGTTCGATTTCGCAGGAGCGACCGCCGAAATCCGCGGTCTGACCGGGCTCGAGCCTGCCGCATTCTTCGCCACGCTCGTCATCCTGACGCAGCTCGGCGGCTCCGCATTGCTGATTGCCGGCGGCCGCTACGCCTGGATCGGCGCGGCGGCGCTGGCCGGCTTTACGATCCTTGCGACGCTCTATGCCCATGCCTTCTGGCTGAAGCCCGCGGGCGAACGCTTCCTGCATCAGAACATCTTCTTCGAGCATGTCTCGATTGTCGGCGGGCTGGCACTGCTGGCGGTGCTTTCCGCCCGTTCGAGCCGGGGAGCGCGAGCCTGATGGCGCAGACGCCACACGATACCGCGCCCAGACCAGCGTCATCGGCCTTCGCGCCGCTGCGGCACTCCGTCTTCGCCGTACTCTGGGCAGCGACGGTTCTTGGCAATGTCGGCTCCTTCATGCGCGACGTCGCAAGCGGCTGGCTGGTTACCGATCTCTCCGGCTCGCCTGCGGCTGTCGCCATGATCCAGGTCGCCGGTACCTTGCCGATCTTCCTCCTCGCGATCCCGGCCGGCGTGCTCTCCGACATCGTCGACCGCAGGAAATTGCTGATCGGCGTCCAGCTGCTGCTGGGTCTCACCAGCGCTGTCCTGATGACGCTGGCCCTGACCAACCGGCTGACGATCGAACTTCTGGTCGGACTGACCTTCATCGGCGGTGTCGGTGCGGCCTTGATGGGGCCGACCTGGCAATCGATCGTCCCCGAACTCGTGCCGAAGACCGAGCTGCGCAATGCCGTCGCGCTGAACTCGCTCGGCATCAACATTGCCCGCGCGATCGGCCCTGCCGCTGGCGGCGCGCTCCTGGCGGCCTTTGGTGCCGCTGCGACCTATGGCGCAGACGTCCTGAGCTATGTCTTCGTCATCGCGGCATTGCTCTGGTGGCACCGCCCTGCCGGCGCCGACGACGAGCTCCGCGAGCATTTCGGCGGCGCTTTCAGGGCGGGGCTGCGTTACGCCCGCGCCAGCCGAGAGCTTCACCGGGTTCTTCTGCGGGCCGTCCTGTTCTTCGCCGGCGCCAGCGCCATTTGGGCGCTGTTGCCCCTCGTTGCCCGGCAGCTCCTCGGCGGGGGCGCCGGCTTCTATGGGCTCCTTCTCGGCGCTGTAGGAGCTGGCGCGATCGCGGGGGCCATTGTGCTGCCGCGGATCCGGGCCCATCTCGATGCCGACGGCATCATGCTCGGCGCCGCGCTCGTCACGGCCGCTGTGACGGCGGCACTGGCGGCGGTGCCACCGCAATGGCTCGCCATTCTCATGCTGCTCGTCCTGGGTGGGGCCTGGATCGCTGCGCTGACGACGCTGAACGGCACGGTGCAGGCCATCCTGCCAAACTGGGTGCGCGGGCGCGGCCTGGCGATCTACCTCACGATATTCAACGGCGCCTCAGCGGCCGGAAGCCTGCTCTGGGGGCTTGTTGCCGAAGCGATCGGACTGCATGCCACCTTGCTCGTCGCAGCACTCGCGCTCGCGCTGGTCGCCGTTGCGGTCCTGCGTCTGCGGCTACCGGCGGGCGAGGCCGATCTCACCCCCTCCTCCCACTGGCCTGAGCCGGCGATCTCCGATCCGGTCGAACATGACCGCGGCCCGGTCACCATCACGGTCGAGTACCGCGTCGCTCGCGAAAGCCGGGCAGCCTTCCTCGAGGCGGTGGCGCGGCTCGCTCCGGAGCGGCGCCGGGACGGCGCGTTCGCCTGGGGCGTCAGCGAGGATGCCGCCGACCCCGACTGCATCCTTGAATGGTTCATGGTCGAGTCCTGGGCCGAGCATCTGCGTCAGCACAGGCGTGTCTCGCAGGCCGATGCCGATATCCAGGCGGAGGTCACGAAATTCCATACAGGCCAGGACAAACCGGTCATCAGGCATTTCCTGGGCTTGCAAGCGCGCGCCAACTCCGTTTCGGGCCAATAACCACTGACGCGCGCCTGCGCTGTTCAGGGGCGCTCAACACCGCGCTGGGAAGGTCATAGATCTCGCAGCCGAAGATACATCGATGCTTGTGCAAGTGATGGCTTGAATTCTGTCAGCGGCTTCGTCCATGATGACCTGTGTCCGAAGATGCTGGAGTGTAATGTGGTACCGCAACACGACAGAGGCCAAGCCACTTCCCCGGCAATTCTGCACCTTTCAGGCAGAGCAACCCCCGCCAGACCAATTTCTCTTCGATCTGGCATGCTGACCCGCCTTGCCGCGGCGGCATTCACGCTGGCCGTAGCAGGCTGCGCCGGAACCAGTGAGGATGCAGGCAGCCCGTCCGCCGGTCACGCAGCTGGACCGAGCAGCATCCCGCGTGAGCGCCTGATCGGGAAATGGGGCATTGCCTCCTTCCACGCCGATAAGGACCGCAAGCGTACCGAGGCCCAGGCCAGGGCCCAGTGCAACATGCCCTACTCGATCACCAAGGGACCGACCGACGGCGTCATGATGCATGTCGCCGACGATCCCAAGCTCTATGAACTCAAGCTCAAGGGCGGACCGGGCGGCCGGAACTTCCTCGGCTTCGAGGCCCCCGCCGGTGACCCACAGGACCGCGAGATCCTGTCCGCGACCGACAGGGAGCTGGTCATGCGTTTCGTCGATCCCGACGCGCATCGCCGCTACGGAACCTTCATCTTCGTGCGCTGCGGAGCCTGAGCGCATCTTTCAATCCGGGAGTGAGCAGTATGCGGGTAAGCGGACGGAAGCAGACAATCGCTGGAACCTGCCTCGGCCTTGCGGCTCTGGCTTTGGGTGCTGTCGCGACACTGCCCGGCAGCGCATTCGCGGCCCCCAAGGCCGGCGAGACGGAAACCCTCGACATCGGTGACGAACCGGGGCGCATCTCGGGTGAGGAAACCGTTGTCGCCGACGGCCCCTACGCGCGGCAGGCCGTGCTGTTCCGCTCCAGCGAGCCGCCGGGAACCGTGGTGATCCATACCTCGGAACGCTTCCTCTATGTCGTCCAGGGCAATAACCGCGCTCTGCGCTACGGCATCGGTGTCGGCCGCGAAGGCTTCCAATGGTCGGGCCTGGTCAAGATCAGCCGCAAGGCGGAATGGCCGGACTGGCGCCCGCCGCCGGAGATGATCGCGCGCCAGCCTTATCTGCCGCGTTTCATGGCCGGCGGTCCGGGGAACCCGATGGGAGCGCGAGCGCTCTATCTCGGTTCGACGGTTTTCCGGGTCCATGGCACCAACCAGCCTGAGACCATCGGCCAATCCATCTCGTCCGGCTGCTTCCGCCTCGCCAATGGTGACATCATCGACCTGTATGAGCGCGTCCCGCTCAACACCAAGGTCGTCGTCCGGCACGGCGCAAGTCTCTGATTTGTGCCGGCTCCTGCCAATTCCGCAATCTGTCCCCACCGGAGACCGATGGTCATGCTGAACGCGGCCAAAACCTATATTCGCAGCACGCTTGCCTGTTTCGCGGCCGTCACTCTCTGGGCAGCCGCACAGCCGGCCGCAGCGGGAACGCTCGACACGGTCAAGCAGCGCGGCAGTCTGCAATGCGGTGTCAGCGAAGGCCTGATCGGCTTCTCCGAGAAGGATGCGCAAGGCGCGTGGTCGGGGTTCGATGTCGATTTCTGCCGAGCCGCAGCGGCAGCGATCTTCGATGATCCGACCAAGGTCAGCTTCGTGCCGCTCTCGGCGAGCCAGCGCTTCGAGGCGCTGCGTGCCGGGCAGGTCGACCTGCTCTCGCGCAACTCCAGCTGGACCCTGGGGCGCGAGGCCGAGCTCGGCCTGTCCTTCGCCGGCGTGACCTATCATGACGGCCAGGGCTTCATGATCATGAAGTCGCTGACGGCGACCTCGGCACTCGAACTCGACCGCACCAAGATCTGCGTCGAAGCCGGCACGACCACGCAGCTCAACCTCTCCGACTTCCTGCGCTCGAACTCGATAACCTATGAAGAGCGTGCCTTCCCGACGGCTGCCGCGGCTCTGGCTGCCTTCCAGTCCGGCGACTGCAACGTGCTGACGCGCGACCAGTCGGCGCTCTATGCCGAACGCCTGAAACTCCCTCGCCCGGCCGACGCCGTCATCCTGCCCGACGTGATCTCGAAGGAGCCGCTCGGCCCGGTGACCCGTAGCGACGATTTTGCTTGGTTCACCTTCGTCAAATGGGTGAACTTTGCTCTTGTGAACGCCGAGGAGCTCGGCATCACCTCAACCAACACCGCCGAGGCCCTGGCCTCCACCAAGCCTGACGTCCGTCGCTTCGTCGGTGCCGAGGGCGGTTTCGGCAAGATGCTGGGGATCGACAACGCCTGGGCCATTCGGGCAGTGAAGGCTGTCGGCAATTACTCGGAACTCTACGAGCGCAACCTGGGTGTGAAATCCCGCCTCGGCATCCCGCGCGGTTTGAACCAGCTCTGGAGCATGGGCGGAATCCTCTACGCCCCTCCCCTGCGCTAGATCCGCTGAACGCGGCGAAATCCCCGGCCGCCGCCACCCTCAGCCACAGTCTTTCAGCTTCCGCACGCAACATGACGGTCATGGCCGACGGGGCCACGGCCGTCATGTTGCGTGCGAGCCATCGTTAATCTCATGGAAACCAACGAAGCCGCGAACGCCGTATCTCGGGGTTTTCTCTATCGACAGTTTTCAGCGCAGCAGCCAGCATCCGCGAATTCGGCAGAAACACGGGTGATTCGGCGCAAGGCTAGAACAGAAGCGAAGGACGCAAGCGCCGCCGCAATCGGAGGGCATCATGAGAATGATGTACCGTTGGGTCGTGCCTACGAGTGGCCTGCCAGCCTGCGGAGCAGCAAGCGTCGGACTGCTCTTGTCCATCCTCCCGCTCGGCGCACAGACGGTCGGGCCAAGTCCGCCAACGATTACCGCCACGATCAATGTCACAGCGGGCACCACAACCGTCGTCGGCAGCACGAATGTCGCGACAGCAGGTGCCACGAACGCAAGCAACGTCACCGGCGGCACGCTCGTCATTGACAGTCTGGCGGGAGCTGCTCCCGGCCCGATTACCTTCCAGGTCTTGAACGGCAATGCGCTGCAGGCCAATGGCGGCGCGATCACGGTGCCGAACGGCAATCTCAGTATCCTGACCCAAGGCGGCCACGCCGTTCTCGCCAATGGCGCCGCGAGCAGCGCAACCCTCAACGGGGTTTCGATCACGACGACTGGAGTTGGTGCGGCACTGGTTGCGATCGGCGGCAGCATCGACGCCACGAACGTCATCGTCAACAATACCGCAACCGCAACGCCGACCATTTCGGCTGGCCATGGTGCGATCGCGGAGGGCGGCGGCACCGTCAACCTGCACAGCGGCACCAGCATCACGACGGCTGCGTTCAACTCGGTTGGTCTCGGGGCTTCGGGCGCCGGCAGCCGCGTGATTGCAGACGCCCTCATTCCCATCACCATGAATGGCGGCGGCTCGATGGGGATCTATCTCCATGACGGCGGCCAGGTCAGCATCCTTCCCGGCTCCACATTTCAGATGAACGGCACGGGCAATGTCGGCATCGGCGTCGACAACACGGCGGTAGTTCTCGGAACCATCGGCAGCGGATTGACTGTCAACCTCAACAATGCCTCCGGCGGGCCCGGCAGCACTGGCCTCTTCGCCGTGAACGGTGGCTCGCTCAACATCGCGGACGTGACAGTTCAGGGCCCGAACGCCGCCGCCGGAGCCTGGGCGCGCGCGAACAGCAGCATCACGCTATCGGGGCGCAGCGTCATCAACATCAACTCCGCGCAGGCCCCGAACGCCTATGTGCTCCAGACGGCCAATCTCGCGACGGCTGCCGGGCCGGTCAGCTCGGTCTTCGGCCTGGTCGGCGCGATTCCAGTCAGCGGGCTGCTGGCCCAGGGAGCCGGGGCCCTGATCACGAGCATCGGGACTACGATCAACGTCTCTTCCGGTAACTTTGCAGCCGGTGCCGATGCGGGCCTCGGCGGCACGGTCGACATGACGGACAACACGATCACCACGACCGGGGCAAGCGCGTTTGGTATCCGCGTCGACTCCAACGGCACCGTCATCGGGCGCGATTCACGCGTGACAACCGCCGGAGCAGGCGGCGCCGCCCTCTTCATCAATGGCGGACCGGGCTCGATCGATCTGACCAGCACGACTGTCCAGGCAACGGGTGCGGGCACCGTTGGTCTTTCCTCCCTGAACCTCACGGCGACCAGCGTGAACCTCGTCAGGCTATCGGGCGGCAGTCTGGCCAGTGCGACCTCGACCGCGGTCGAGGCACAAGGCCCGCTTAATCTCACAACGGCCGGAACGGTCGTGACCGGCGGTGGCGGGCTCCTGCTCCAGACCTTCGCCAGCACCTTCGGCCCGGCGCAGCCAACCGCAGTGCAATTTGACGCCTCGAACGGCAGCGTTCTGACGGGCGATGCCCTCGTCGCCGCGTAGACCACGGCCAACATCAGCCTCGCAACCAGCACGCAATAGACCGGTGCAGCCTTCGACGTCACCAATGTCACGGTCGACCCGACCAGCACCTGGACGGTCACGGCGAGCTCGACCGTCACCCAGCAGGTCGCGAATGCCGGGCTGATCCAATTCACGCCGCCGGGTGGCGATCCAACCATACTGGGCAGCTACAAGACGCTGACGACGCAGACCTATCTCGGCGCGGGCGGAACGCTCGGGCTCAACACCTTCCTCGGCAGCGATGGCTCCCCTTCCGACCGGCTGGTCATCAATGGCGGAGTCGCAACCGGCAATTCATTCCTGCGCGTGACGAACACCACTGGCCCAGGCGCTCTCACCACCGGCAACGGCATCCTGGTCGTCGATGCGATCAATGGGGGCACGACGGTGCCTGGAACTTTCGCACTGGGCCGGCCGGCAGTCGCCGGCCCCTATGAGTATTCGCTCTACCGCAGCAGTGTCGACGCCTCCGGCCCGGAGAACTGGTACCTGCGCTCCGAGTTATCCCCTGTGCCGCCCGGTCCCGGACCAACTCCCTCGCCGCCAGGCACGGGCATCCCGGATTTTCGGCGCGAAACCTCGCTCTATGCCGCGCTTCCGGCCATGGGGCTGATCTATGGCCGCACCCTGATCGACAGCCTGCATGAGCGCGTCGGCGAACTCGCTCCCCTGACGCTGCCGCCGGTCAGCGAGGAGCGCACGATCTGGTGCAAGAATCCGGAGAAGAATTTTCGCTGCACCACGACCGTGCAACTGCCGGCGAGCGCGACAGCGCCTGGCCGCTCCTATGCCTCGGCCGGGTGGGCCCGGATCATCGGCCAGCACGGCAACCAGGATGGCGGCCCCTGGGGCATCTATCGCAATGGCCCGAACTACGATTACTACATCTACGCTTTCCAGGCCGGGCTCGACCTCTATCGCAGCATCAGCGCCGACGGCTCGCGCGACCATGCCGGCCTCTATGCCGCGATCGGCCGGATCCAGGGTGATGTCACCCATTTCAACGGCGCCCGCGCCGGCACCAACACCATCGACGGCTATTCGCTCGGCGCCTACTGGACGCATTTCGGGCCGTCCGGCTGGTATCTCGACGGTGTCCTGCAGGGCACCTGGTTCGATGCCGAGGCCGATTCAAAGCGCCTGATCAAGCTGAAGCGCGACGGTTTCGGCTTCGCGGCTTCGCTCGAGGGCGGCTATCCCCTCCAGCTCGGCAACGGCTTCATCCTCGAGCCGCAGGCGCAGGTGATCTACCAGACCCTGGTCAACGGCTCCGGCGGTGATGGGGCAGCCCTGGTGCGCTTCAGTGATGTCGATTCCCTCGCCGCCCGCGTCGGCGCCCGCCTGGCCAGGAGCTGGGCGCTGGAAGAGGATACGCGCGCCAGGCCTCGCCTGCTCACGGCCTGGTTGAAGGCCAGCCTTTGGAACGAGTTCCTGGGCAATCCGAAGACCGAGTTCTCATCGGCCACCGGGCTGATCCCCTTCCGCGCCGATCTCGGCGCCTCCTGGGCCGAGCTCAGGACCGGCCTCGACGCCCAGATCACCAGGAACACGGCGCTCTACGCCTCGGCCGGCTACTCGATTGGCCTCAACGGCCGCTCGCACGCCTATGACGGCAGACTCGGAATCAAGGTCAGCTGGTGAACAGCTGGATCGAAGCCAGGAGTTGACCGGGCCCGATGCGACCAGCCGGCCCGTGACCGCTGAACCGGCCACGAGCGGGCTGCTATTCTGCTCCGACAGCCTGTGCTCTATCGCGACTGTAGCGCGTAGCGGCCGAGGCAAAGCCTCTCTCACCCGCCAGGCTGGGGCACGATCCGGATATAGGGCTTGGGCTCCTTCCAGCCTCCCGGATAGAGCTGCTTTGCTTCATCGTTCGACACCGAGCCGGCAATGATGACGTCCTCGCCCGGCTTCCAGTTGACGGGGGTCGCGACCCGGTGCTTCGCCGTCAGCTGGAGTGAATCGATGACACGCAGAACCTCGTCGAAATTGCGCCCGGTCGTCATCGGATAGACCAGGATCAGCTTGATCTTCTTGTCCGGCCCGATGACGAAGACATTGCGCACCGTCTGGTTATCCGCCGGCGTCCTGCCGTCCGAGGTACCAGGCGTGCTGGCGGGAAGCATGCCGTAGAGCTTCGAGATCTCCAGTTCTGGATCGCCGATCATTGGGTAATTCGGCCTGTGGCCCTGTGTTTCCCCGATGTCATCCGCCCAGCGTGCATGGTTCCCGACCGGGTCGACGCTGAAGCCGATGATCTTGACGTTGCGCCGGTCGAACTCGGGCTTGATCTTGGCCATGTAGCCGAGTTCGGTCGTGCAGACCGGCGTGAAATCCTTTGGATGGGAGAAGAGCACGCACCACGAATCTCCAATCCAGTCGTGGAAGCGCATACGCCCTTCCGTCGTTTCAGCCTCGAAATCCGGTGCCGTACTGCCGATCTGAAGCGACATCACAAACCTCCTGTTGCAGCGCCCTTGCGTGCCGGTATCGCACGCGGCGGACGACACTATGGCACGTTGACCCGGCGAATATTTGGCATCAGCGACCGGCTTCTGAACCAGATCAATGGTGGCATGGGGCGGGGCATCACGGCGAATGCAGGCGGTCAGCCCTGACGCGGCCGGCCCCGATCTTCAACAACAACCACGTCCCAACACTGTCGCGGTCGATCGAAATCGACCGCGACAGCTCGCGCTTGCAGCTCAGGCCGCCTCGGCCAGAAAGCGTTCCGCGTAATGGCAAGCGACAAGCCGCTCGTCCAGCTTACGCGCCACCGGGCGCTCGGCGCGGCAGCGATCGGTCACATAGGGGCAGCGGGTCGAGAACACGCAGCCCTTCGGCGGATCGAGCGGCGACGGCAGCTCGCCGCGCAGCACGATGCGTTCGCGCTTTCCTGCCGCCACGCTTGGCGTCGAGGCCAGCAGCGCCTGTGTATAGGGATGCAACGGCCGGGCGAAGATCGCGTGCTTCGGACCATGCTCGATGGCGTGGCCGAGATACATGACCATCACGTCATGCGCGATGTGACGCACGACGCCGAGATCATGCGAAATGAACAGATAGGCGAGCTTGAGCTCATCCTGAAGGTCGGCCAGCAGATTGAGCACCTGGGCCTGGATCGAGACGTCGAGCGCCGAGACCGGCTCGTCGGCCACCAGCAGCTTCGGCGACAGGATGAGCGCGCGCGCGATCGCGATGCGCTGGCGCTGCCCTCCCGAGAACTGGTGCGGATACCGGTTGTAATGCTCCGGGCGCAGGCCGACCTTGGCCATCATCGCGCGCGCCCGCTCCGTCCGCTCCGCCTTCGTCAGCGAGGTATTGATCAGGAGCGGTTCTTCCAGGATCGCGCCGATCTTCTTGCGCGGGTTCAACGAGCCATAGGGGTTCTGGAAGACGAGTTGCACGGTTCGCCGCAGGCGCTTGGCTTCGCCCGAGGGAGGCGTAACGGCGTCAAGCCCGTCGAGCATCAACGCGCCCGAAGTCGGCTTCTCGATCAGCGTTGCCATGCGGGCGAGCGTCGACTTCCCGCAACCGGACTCGCCGACCACGGCGAGCGTCTTGCCGGCTTCCACGGAGAAGGACACGCCGGTGACCGCCTGCAGCTGGGCCGGCGCGCGGAGGAAGCCGCGATTGACCGAATAGACCTGTGTCAGCTCGCGCGCTGTGACGATGGGAGTGCTCACGATGTGCTCTCCACCGTCACGGGGTGAACGCCGCCCGCCGCTCTGGCCTTCTCCCGCTCCGGATCGCCGAGCGGGTAGTGGCAGCGGATCTGCCCTCCCTGCCAGGGCCGGAGATCGGGACGCACAAGGCGCGAATGATCGGTGGCATAGGCGCAGCGCGGGCTGAACAGGCACCCCTGCGGGCGGTCATGCGGGCCGGGAACCATGCCGGGGATAGTGGCGAGCCGGTGCTCGCCTTCACTGCGCTCCGGCAGGGCGGCAAGAAGTGCTGCGGAATAGGGATGCTGGGGAGCAGCGAAGAGGGACGCCACATTGCGCTCCTCCATCACCTGCCCGGCATACATCACCATGATGCGCTGCGCAGTCTCCGCGACCACACCCATATTATGGGTGATCAGGACGAGCGCCATGCCGCGCTCCTTCTGCAGCGACATCAGCAGATCGAGTATCTGCGCCTGGATGGTGACGTCGAGCGCCGTCGTCGGCTCGTCGGCGATCAGCAGCCGGGGATTGCACGCGATCGCCATGGCAATCATGACGCGCTGGTTCATGCCGCCGGACAATTGATGCGGGAAGGCCTTGAGCCGGCTTTCCGGCGCGGGGATTCCAACCTGTTCGAGCAGCTCGATGCTGCGCCTGCGCGCCGCCTTGCTATCCATCCCCTCATGCGCCTTCAGTGTCTCGGCCAGTTGGAAGCCGATGGTGAAGCAGGGATTGAGGCTGGTGCTCGGCTCCTGGAAGATCATCGCCACATCCTTGCCGGTGAGCTTCCGGCGCTCCCGATCGGAGATCTTGAGCAGGTCGCGCCCGGCAAAGGCGAGGCGGTCGGCCTTGATCCGGCCGGGATATGCGACAAGTCCCATCAGCGCGAGCATGGTGACGCTCTTGCCTGAACCGGATTCGCCGACGACTCCGAGGATCTCTCCTTCCTCGAGCGACAGGCTGACACCGTCGACCGCCCGCATCACCCCCGTAGAGGTCGGGAATTCGACACTCAGATTCTCAACTTCGAGCAGCGGCATGGTCAGCGCTTCAGTTTGGGATCGAGGGCATCGCGAAGGCCGTCACCAAGCAGGTTGAACGCCAGCACGGTGATCAGGATCATCAGGCCCGGCAGGGTGACGACCCACCAGGCGCGCAGCACGAATTCACGCGCATCGGCCAGCATCGTGCCCCATTCGGGCGTCGGCGGCTGGGCACCAAGGCCAAGGAAGCCGAGCGCCGCCGCATCGAGGATCGCGGTGGAGACGCCGAGCGTCGCCTGGACGATCAGGGGGGCGGCGCAATTCGGCAGCACTTCCTTGAACATCAGGCGCAGCGTGCCGGCACCGCTGACGCGGGCTGCGATGACATAGTCCTTGGAGGTTTCGGCGATCACCGCCGCGCGCGTGATGCGGACATAATGCGGCAGCACCACGATGGCGACCGCCAGCATCGCGTTCATCAGGCCCGGCCCCAGGATCGCGACGATGACGATAGCGAGCAGCAGGCTCGGCATCGTCAGGACGATGTCCATCAGCCGCATGATGACGATTTCGGTGATGCCCTTGAAGAAGCCGGCAACCAGGCCGAGCACGATGCCTGCCGCCATGGCGATGGCAACGACCACGATGCCGATCACCAGCGAGAGACGGGCGCCGTGAAGCAGTCGGGACAGGATATCGCGGCCGATCGCGTCGGTGCCGAGCGGATAGGCCAGCGAGCCACCCTCCTGCCAGAAGGGTGGCTTGAGGAAGACGGCATTGTTGGTGAGATAGGGCGAATGCGGCGAGAGGACATCGGCGAACACCGCCATCAGCAACACGGCGACGATGACGACGAGTCCGGCAACCGCGCCGCGATTGGCGCTGAAATAGCTCCAGAATTCGCGCAACGGATGCGGCGGCGTGCCAGGCGGCACGGCAGCGGAGGGTGCTTCAAGCGTTTCGGCGGTCATCTGTCAGCGTCCCGCGAAGAAATCAGCCATGTCACGATCACAGGTCCTTCAGCGCGCATGTCTGATGCGTGGATTGATCAGGCCGTAGAGCAGATCGACCAGGAGGTTGACGCTCATCACGACGACGCCGATCAACAGGGTGCCCCCCTGCAGGACCGGATAGTCGCGCCGGCTGATCGCCTCGATCAGCCATTTGCCGACCCCCGGCCAGGAGAAGATCGTCTCGGTCAGGATCGCGCCGGTAAACAGCACGCCGACCTGCAGGCCGATGACCGTCACCACCGGAATGAGCGCATTGCGCAGCGCGTGCAGCGCAATGACCCTGAGAGGCGCCATGCCCTTGGCGCGCGCCGTGCGGATATAGTCCTCGCCGAGCACTTCAAGCATGGCCGAGCGCGTCATCCGGGCAATGACCGCAAGCGGGACCGTACCCAGGACGATCGCCGGCAGGACGAGATGCGACAGCGCCGACTTGAAGGCGCCGAAATCGCCCGCCAGCAGGCTGTCGATCGTCAGGAAGCCGGTTACCGGCTCGATATAGTACTGCACCGCGATACGGCCGGAGACCGGCGTGATACCGAGCTGCACGGAGAACAGCAGGATCAGCAGCAGGCCCCACCAGAAAATCGGCATGGAATAGCCGGTCAGGGACAGCCCCATGACGCCGTGATCGAAGATCGAGTTGCGTTTGACCGCAGCCAGGATGCCAGCCGGCAGGCCGATCGCCAGCGCCAGGAAGATCGCGCATAGCGCAAGCTCGATCGTCGCCGGGAACAGCGCCGAGAATTCCGAGATGACGCTTTCGCGTGTCACGATCGACTTGCCGAGATCACCCTGCAGGACGCGACTGATATAGATCCCGTATTGCGTCAGAACCGGCTTGTCGAAGCCGAACTCCTTGCGCAGAAGCTCGTGGCGGGCCGGATCGATGCCACGCTCGCCGGCCATGGTCTCGATTGGATCGCCCGGGACCAGCCGGATCAGGAAAAAGGCGAGCAGCGTGATGCCGATGAAGGTCGGAATCACCAGGCTGACGCGGGTCAGGATGAAACGCAGCATGGATGAGCCAGTCTTGTCGGGGTACCGGCGGCCTGAAGCATGGACCGCGAACGGGATGTTTCGTCCTGCTATTGCAAATTAGAACTATATCCTAATGCGAAGACCAGGAAACGCTGCAAATCGAGGATATCGTCGGCGACGTAGCGCACCGTGAACGCGTCGAGGCGCTCGATGCCCTTGAGCATGATGAGGTACTCGACCGGCTGCCGATAGAGGAAGCTGAGTTCCAGCGTGATCGGGCCCGGCAGGCGATAGGGGACGATCCCCGCCCGGCGTGCGATGGCGCGCTGCACGCCCTCGGCAATCAGCTCGTAGGAGGCCTCCGGCATCAATGTGCGCGCCGAGAGGCGGCTATGCGCCCATTTGACCGTGACGGCCTCAATATCGGGCAGGAGCGCCCTGGTCTCCCCGATGCAGACATCATCGCCGCTGACCAGCAGCACGGGTGTGCCGAAATGCCCGGCGATCGCGGCATTGATCATCGCTTCCGGGGCCGAGATGCCATTGACGCGGACCTCGCGCAGGCAAGCGCTGCGAAACGTGTGCGCCAGGATGCCGTCCGGATTGGTGGCCCCGGCGTGATAGCCGATGAAAAGCGCGCCGGCATATTCGCCTGCCTCCATGCCCTGCATCATCGAGAGCGGGCGCGGCCAGGATCGAACGACCTGGACCGCCTTGGGCAGGCGGTCCAGCAGCAGGTTCTGCGCGTTGCCATGGCTGTCGCTGATCACGACCTCGCTCGCCCCGGCCGCGAAGGCGGCGTTGGCGGCGGCGGTGACGCTGTCGGTCATCCAGATACGGGCCGACTGATACTCAAACCCCTCGGGGCGCGTGTGCTCGCGCGTCACGACACCGGCGATGCCCTCGATATCCGCCGAAATATAGATCCGCATGACACTGCGCCCCCGTCACCAATCGTATTCGGGCGCGGTTCGCCTCTCCGCGGCCGAATGTCAACGTCATTTTGCCAGCGATACACCGGTAAAGGGCTGGCCGCCGAAGAAATGGATCTTGTAGTCTTTCACTTCCTTGCGCACCGGCGTGAAAGCCTGCGCGTTGGCAAAGAGCAGGCCTCCGACATCTTCCTGGAAAATCTCCTGCATGCGCCGGAACATCTTGGTGCGCTCACCCTGATCCGTGATCGTGTTGGCCTTGGTCAGGAGGTCGGAGAATTCCTGGTTGCACCAACGTGCCCGGTTGGCGCCGGATTTCACGCCATCGCAATGCCAGCCCGACAGCAGGATCTGGCTCGGATCCGGATAGTCCCAGGTGTAGCCGAACATGCCGACCTCATGGTCGCCGGCGCGGCCGCGCTTGAGATACTCGCCCCACTCGAAGCTCTGGATCTCAGCCTGGACGCCGATCTTCGCCCAGTCGGCCTGGATCAGCTCGGCCGCACGGCGTCCGTTCGGCATATAGGCGCGGACGACAGGAATGGCCCAGAGCGTGGTCTTGAAGCCATTCGGCAGGCCGGCCTCCGCGAGCAGGGCCTTGGCCTTCTCGGGATCATAGGGGCGCGGCTGCAGGCCTTCATGATGCGACCAGAGTGATGGCGGGACGATCGCGGCCGTCTGCTTGCCGGTGCCCTGATAGACCGCATCGATGATCGCGGGGATGTTGGTCGCATAGACCAGCGCCTCGCGCACCCGCTTGTCGTCGAAGGGCTTCTTCTGCTGGTTGAAGGCGAGGAAACTTTGATCGGCAATGCTGCCGGAAAGCATCGTCAGATTGGGGTCAGCCCGCATCGCCGGCAGGTCGCCAGGATTCGGATAGCGCGCAATCTGGCATTCGCCCGATTTCACCTTGGCGAACCGCACCGCAGCGTCCGGCGTGATCACGAAGATCAGGTCGTTGACCAGGGCCACGCGATCCGGGTTGCCCGCTGTCTTGGTCCAGTGGTCGGGCACCGCGCGAAAGCGGATCGTGGCGTCCTTCTGGTAGGCCAGCAAGGAGAATGGGCCGGTACCGATCGGCACCTGGTTGACCTGCTCGGGCGTGCCCGCCTTCAGCATCGCATCGCCATACTCCGCCGACAGGATCGACATGGGCTCGACCGAAAGCGCGCTGAGCAAGGGTGCATAGGGCCGTGTCAGGACAAGCCGGACGGTCTGGTTATCGACCTTCTCGATCGCCTTCAGGCTGGGCCGGACGATTTCGTTGAAGAACTGATAATTGGTGCTGCCGACCTTATGGTAGGGATGGTTCTCATCGAACATGCGCTGGAACGAAAAGACCACGTCATCGGCAGTAAGGCCGCGTGTCGGTGTGAACGCCTTGTTCGCGTGCCATTTCACCCCGCTGCGCAGCTTGAACGTATAGGTCAGTCCATCCTCGGAAATGGCCCAGGATTCGGCCAGGCTCGGAATGATCTGGGAACCGCCGCGTTCGGTGGCGACCAGGCGATCATAGATCTGGGCCGCCACGTCATAAGCCGTGTTCTGCGAGGAGAACTGCGGATTGAGGAAGTCGGGGCTCGCCTCGGAGCAGACGACGAGCGTTTGAGCCGCGACCGCGCCAGCCTGTAAAGCTAACGCAACGGCAGCCGCCGCTGCAATATGTCTAATCTTCATGACGCTCTCCCGAAGTAAAAAGGGCGCGACCTCTCGGCCGCGCCCTAATCAATGCATCAGTCGGGGCGGGGCCTCAATTGATGTCAACGCCATAGAAGGTATGCCTGCTGAACGGGGACAGCCTGAAGTCCTTCACTTCCTTGCGGACAGGCTTCAGTTGCACCGCATGCGCGATGGTGAACCAGGGTGACTGCTCCTTGAAGATCACCTGGGCCTGACGATAGAGCTCGGTGCGCTGCGCCGTATCGGTGATCTTCTTGGCCTTCTGCACGAGGTCCTCGAAGGGCTGGTAGCAGAACTTCGCGACATTGCCGCCATTGTTCTTCGAAGCATCGCAACCCAGCAGCGTGTGCAGGAAGTTGTCCGGATCGCCATTGTCGCCGGTCCAGCCGAACATGCCGGCCTGGTGCTCGCCCGCCTGCAGACGCTTGCGGTACTCGCCCCACTCGAAGGTCTTGATCTCGGCCTTGATGCCGACCTTGGCGAGATCTGCCTGCATCAGCTCCGCGATGCGCTTGGCGTTGGGGTTGTACGGCCGCTGCACCGGCATGGCCCAGAGGTCCATCTCGAAGCCGTTCGGATAGCCCGCCTCGGCAAGCGCCTTCTTGGCTGCCTCGGGATCGAAGGGGTCGTCCTTGATCGTCTCGTTGTAGGACCACATCGACGGCGGAATCGGATTGATCGCTGCGATGCCACTGCTCAGATAGACGGCGTCGATGATCGCCTTCTTGTTGATTGCCATGTTGACGGCATGGCGCACCTTGACGTCGTCGAACGGCTTCTTGGTGGTGTTATAGGCGAGATAGCCGATGTTCAGGCCCGGCTGCTCCAGGATCTGGACATTGGCGTCCTTCTTCATCGCGTCCAGATCGGCCGGGTTCGGATAGGGCATGACATGGCATTCGCCCTTCTGGAGCTTGGCCCAGCGGACCGAGGCATCCGGCGTGATGGCGAAGATCAGGTCGTCGATCTTGGCCTTGCCGGCCCAGTATTCCGGGAACGCCTTGTACCGGATGATCGCGTCCTTTTGATACTGCACCAGGGAGAACGGCCCGGTTCCGATCGGGTCCTGATCGATCTTCTCGGGAGTACCGGCCTTCAGCATCGCATCGGCATATTCCTTGGACTGGATGCTGGCATACTGCATCGCAAGATCTGACAGGAATGGCGCCTCGGGATTATTCAGCGTGATCTTGACGGTGTAATCATCGACCTTCTCGACCGACTTCAGCAACTTGGGCATGCCCATGTCGTTGAAATAGGAATGGTTCGAGCTGGTGACCTTGTAATAGGGATTGTCTTCCTTCCACTGCCGGTCGATCATGAAGATGAAGTCGTCGGCGTTGAAGTCGCGTGTCGGCTTGAAGGCGCGTGTATTGTGCCACTTCACACCCTTGCGCAGGTTGAATGTATAGACCAACCCATCGTCCGAAACCGTCCATTTCTCGGCCAGAGCGGGAAGGACCTTGGTCCCGCCGCGTTCGAACTGGACGATGGTGTCGTAGATCTGGGTATTGGCATCGAACGACGTACCGGTCGTGTTGATGCTCGGAGCGAAATTCTCGGGGCTGCCTTCCGAACAATAGATCAAAGTCTTGGCTGACAGCGGCCCCGCCGCCATCAGGGCAGCCGCCGACAGCGTGGCGAACAGGATTTTTTTCATGGTCAGCTCTCCCACTTAATGACCCTCGGGCCGGATTGGTCCGCGCCCAGTTCCGCTGAACCCGCCCTGCCCGCGGCAGGATCGTCGGCCCGACCGGAAGTTGGTCCCGATTGAGGCTGAACCTATTGGAATGCGCAGAGAGTGGGTAGCTGATTTTCTGGGGTTATGAACGTCGATCGGACCTGCCCCCCGGACGGCGATGCCGAAGGCTCAAGCGATCCGTTTCGGCGCTGCCCTCACCCCGAATACGCGTGCTGTGCGCGTCCCCACAGGTGGCCCCCGGCAGTTGGACCAAGCTTATGCTGGGCGATGCTCTCTTCGGGAACTATGGTTCCCCGAGCGTGGCTTTCCACGTGTGTCTTTCTGAAGTCTTCGCGGAACCTTTTTCGTCGCTTTCCATCTCATGCAAAGGGAGGAAGCCGCCCATGCCACAGGTTCGAAGAGACACACACGACGAGGCCTCGATTCTCAACGACCTCGACCTGGTGCGCCGGGCGGTCGCGCGCGACGGTGATGCATTCCGCACGATCATGCGGACGTATAATCAGCGGCTCTACCGTATCGCCCGGGGAATCGTCCGCAATGGTAGCGAAGCCGAGGATGTTGTGCAGGAGGCTTATGTCCGGGCCTTCACTCATCTCGAGAGCTTTCGCGGAGATTCCTCTCTTGCCACATGGCTGTCCCGCATCGTCATCAACGAAGCACTCGGGCGCCTGCGCAGGAGCCGGCAAGAGATCGAACTCGCGAGATCGACCGATCGGAGCGCTGCGGCGCAGATCATTCCGTTTCCCTGCAACACCAGCTGTGACGATCCAGAGCGGGCCATGGCGCAACGACAGATCCTTCAACTCGTCGAGCGGGCAACCGACAATCTTCCCGACACCTATCGCTCGGTCTTCATCGCCAGGGTGATCGAAGGCCTGAGTGTCGAAGAAACGGCGGAGCTGCTCGATCTGCGGCCCGAGACCGTCAAGACCCGCCTGCATCGGGCCAGACATCTCCTGCGCAAGCAGCTGGACGAACAGATCGGTCCCGTCCTGCTCGACGCCTTTCCATTTGCCGGCCGGCGCTGCGAGCGCCTGACCGACGCGGTGATGAAGCGGCTCGGCTTTTCCTGATCGATCCGGGAACGTTTTCGATCCCGCGGCATCCAATGTTCGTCAATCGAAAGACAAGGCCTGAAGCAATTCAGCGGTCAGGCGAAGGAGGTTCCATGTTCACGCGACAGAACACGGCATTGGCCGCACTTTCACTCCTCGGCACGGTGTCCTTGGCGCAGGCCGCCGACACGCCGACCGATCCGCAGATCGCGCACATTGCCTACACCGCCGGCACGATCGACGTCGAGGCGGCGAAGCAGGCGATTGCGAAATCCAGGAACAAGACCGTCATAGCCTTTGCCCATGACATGGTCCGCGACCATGAAGCGGTGAACAAGCAGGCACTCGACCTAGTGAAGAAGCTGAAGGTCAGCCCTGAAGACAACGATACCAGCCGCAGCTTGTCTCAGGCCGCGACGGCCGAGCGGAGCAAGCTCTCGAAACTCCAGGGCGCAGCCTTCGACAAGGCCTATGTCGATAACGAGGTGGCCTACCACAAGCAGGTGAACGGCGCCCTCCAGACGCTGCTGATCCCCTCGGCAAGCAACAGCGAATTGAAGGGCCTGCTCGAAACCGGCCTGAAGCTTTTCCAGGGCCACGAGCAGCACGCCGCACATGTCGCTGCCGAACTCCGGTGAGGGCAAGATCATGTCGTTGAAGCAGCGCCTCTGGACCGTTGCCGGACTGCCGCTGATTCTGGGCACGGTCACGGCGCGGGCGGAGACCATGCAGGTTTCGATCGACAGGCTGGTGTTTTCGCCCGCGGAGATCACCGTGAAGGTCGGGGACACGGTCGAGTGGCTCAACAAGGACATTCTCGCCCATACCGCGACCGTGAAGGGTGGAATGGACGTGATGATCCAGCCGAAGAAATCGACGAGTCTGGTCCTGCAGAAGGCGGAAACGGTCGAATATTACTGCCGCTTCCACCCCAACATGAAGGGCCGCATCACGGTATCGGCGCCATAGCCGCCGAACTCATGGCCGCGCGGTCGTGACAGCATCCCGCGCCACGACCGCAGGATCCGAGAGGGCCCAGCCCATGACCAGCACCGCTGCCCGACCAGCAACCGCCTTCGTCCTCGCAGGAGGTGGCAGTTTCGGCGCCATCCAGGTCGGCATGCTGCGATCGCTCGTGAGCCGTGGCATTGCAGCGGATATGGTCGTCGGTTCAAGCGTCGGAGCGCTGAATGGCGCCTATTACGCGGGCAACCCCACGCTCGATGGGGTCCAACGACTGGAGACGATCTGGCGTGGCCTGCGCCGACGCGACGTGTTCCCGTTGAGCTGGCGCACGATGCTCGGCTTCTTGTACCGGCGGGACTTCCTCATCGCCTCGGATGCGCTGCACCAGCTCGTCGATCGCAATCTTTCCTACGCCAATCTCGAGGACGCCAAGATCCCGGTGCATGTCGTCACGACCGATATTCTGTCGGGCGAGACCGTCGTGCTTTCGCGAGGCTCAGCTGCGCAGGCCATCATTGCAAGCGTGGCGATACCGGCGGCCTTCGCCCCGGTACAGTTCAACGGTCTCTATCTTGCCGATGGCGCCATATCGAGCAACACGCCAGTCAAGGTCGCAATATCATGCGGCGCAAGGCGCCTGATCGTATTGCCGACCGGTTACGCCTGTGCGCTTGAGAAGCCGCCCGTCGGGGCCGTCGCAAGCGCGCTGCACGCCTTGACCCTGCTGATCGTGCGGCAGCTCTTCAGCGAGTTGCAGGGGCTCGACGACAGCGTCGATTTCTTCGTCCTGCCACCGCTCTGCCCGCTCGCCGGATCGCCCTATGATTTCTCGATGACCAGCGAACTGATCGAGCGGGCGGCAAAAAGCACCGACGCCTGGATTGCCGACGGCGGCCTCGACCGACCGGGCGCCCTTGCCCATTTGGGTACACACAAGCACTCGGGATCACAGGGTGAATGCGACAGCGTGCTCCCGCATTGAGGTCGCTCCCCTCGAAATATCCTAGCGCGTCAAGCGCGAGGCAGCGCGCTTGCCAGTCGCGCCTCATATTAGACAAAAATATTCGATTTGGAATTTACAGTCCATCTACCTCCTGTTATGGCTCCCGCAACGATCGGGAAGATCGGGGGGATGAATGGCTGCCGACAGGGTTGTTTGCCGGAAGGGCGCGATTTACGGCGACGAGATCCTGGAGGTTGCAACACTTCCGACGATCCGCAGACGCCATTACGGCCGTGTCGTCGGCGTCGCCCTGATCGTCGTCGCCCTGGCTTTCATCGCCAAAGCCTTCTCCGAGGGCCAGATCGAATGGAAGGTCGTTGGCCAGTTCTTCACGGCCCCCGCCATCCTTTTCGGCCTTCTCAACACGATCTGGATGACCTTGTGCGCGATGGCGCTTGGCATCGTGCTCGGCGTGATCTTCGCGATCATGTACATGTCGCCCAATCCCGTGATCAGCCGCTGCGCGGTCGCCTATATCTGGTTCTTTCGCGGCACGCCGCTGCTGCTCCAGCTTCTGCTCTGGTTCAACCTCGCTCTGGTCTTCCCCACCATCTCGATCCCCGGACTCTTCGAAGCCCGCATGGTCGACGTGATGACGCCCTTCGTCGCGACGCTGCTTGGGCTCGGTCTGAACCAGGGCGCCTACACGGCGGAGGTCGTGCGCGGCGGCATTCTCTCCGTCGATACAGGCCAGGTCGAGGCGAGCAAGAGCATCGGCATGACGCCGCTGGCGACGCTGTTCTACATCGTGCTGCCGCAGGCGATGCGGGTCATCGTGCCGCCGGTCGGCAACGAGGTCATCAGCATGGTCAAGCTGACCTCGATCGCCAGCGTGATCGGCTATAGCGAAGTCCTGCGCAACTCACAGGACGTCTATTACGCGAACGGCCGCGTCATCGAACTCCTGATCGTCACTGCGTGCTGGTATCTCGCGGTCGTGACCGTGCTCCAGGTCGGTCAGCACTTCATCGAGCGCTATTTCTCCAAGGGCTATAGCCGGCGCAACGGCGTGCCCGCTCCGGCCGCGTCGGCATGAAGTGGCCATCATGAACGAGATGGTCCGCGCCGCCGGCGTCAACAAGGTCTTCGGAACATTCGCAGCGCTGAAGGACGTCTCGCTTGCGGTCTCGCGCGGCGAGGTGACCTGCATCATCGGCCCCTCGGGCTCAGGCAAGAGCACGTTCCTGCGCTGCATCAACCAGCTCGAGCGCCCCGATTCCGGCGCGATCGTCATCGACGGCGAGCTCATCGGCTATCACCGCGCCAAACAGCACCTGCTGGAGCTCGCCGACAAGGAGATCGCCCGGCAAAGGCTGATGACCGGCATGGTCTTCCAGCGCTTCAACCTGTTCGCGCATCTGACGGCACTGCAAAACGTGATGCTCGGGCCGATCAAGGTGCAGGGCAGGCCGCGGCGCGAGGTCGAGAAGGAAGCAGTGATGCTGCTTGAAAGGGTCGGTCTCGCCGATAAGCGCTTCAACTATCCCAGCGAACTCTCCGGCGGCCAACAGCAGCGCGTCGCGATCGCCCGCGCGCTGGCGATCCGGCCGAAGCTGCTGCTCTTCGACGAACCGACATCGGCGCTCGACCCCGAACTGGTTGGCGAAGTCCTGAACGTCATGCGCGATCTGGCGCGCTCCGGAATGACCATGATCGTGGTGACGCATGAACTCGCCTTCGCCCGCGAGGTCGCCGACCATGTCGTCTTCATGGATCAGGGCGCCATCGTCGAACGAGGTGCCCCCGGCGCCATCCTCGTCGATCCGCAGCACCCCCGGACACAGAACTTTATCAAAGCGGTCCTGAAGTGACCGAGCAGGAGCAAAGCCCCATGAAGAGATCGATCGCCCTTGGCGCCGGGTTGGCAGCGCTGCTCGCCTGCTCGGTCGCCCATGCCGACGACTCGCTCACGAAGGTCAAGCAGGCCGGCAAGCTCGTCATCGCGACGATGCCTAACTATCCGCCGATCACCTACAAGGATCCCGCTACGAGCAAGCTGACTGGCTTCGACATCGACCTCGGCGAGGCCATTGCCGCAGAGCTCGGCGTCAAGGTCGAGTGGCAGGAAATCGCCTTCGCCCAGATGCTGCCCTCGCTCCAGACCGAGCGGGTCGACACCGCTCTCGCCGGAATGAGCGACACCGTTCCGCGGCGCGAGATCGTCGACTTCGTCGACTATATGCGCTCCGGCACCCAGTTTTACACGGGCGCCCAGCAGGCAGCCAAGATCAAGACCCCGGCCGATCTCTGCGGCAAGAAGGTCGGCGCCAGCCGCAGCACCAACAACCCGCAGCGCATCGCCGAATGGAGCACCGCAAACTGCGAGTCCAAGGGGGCGCCTGCGATCACTGTGGTCGGTACCGAAGGCTCGGTCGACGCGCGCAACCAGCTCAAGACCCAGCGCATCGACGCCTCCGTGCAGGGCAACGAGACCCTGCCCTATTTCCAGGCAATGGAGCCGAACACCTATGTCCTGCTCGGCGAACCCTTGACCGAGGAGATCACCGGTCTGCCGGTGCTGAAGACGAAGCCGGCACTGCGCGATGCCATCAAGGATGCGCTCGACAGGCTGGTGAAGAACGGCACCTATGCCAAGATCCTGGACAAATACGGTCTCGCCCGGAACGGTATGAGCGAGATCAAGATCAACAGCGCCAAGTGACACCCAATAGGTGACACGCAAAGGGGCGGCGCCTGCCGCCCCTTTCGCCTATCCCCCGCCTGAGCCTTGCCCTGTCTGTGTGGGGCTCAGGCCGCCACGTTCGGAACAACAGGAAGCTGAAGAGATGTCGGAGCAGAAGAGTGGCGCCAACAAGATGTGGGGCGGCCGCTTCACGACGGCGCCGGCGGAGATCATGAAGAAGATCAATCCGTCGATCGGCTTCGACTATCGCCTCTACCGGCAGGACATCGCCGCCTCAAAGGTCCATGCCCGGATGCTGGCGCGGCAGGGCATCATCGGCGAGGCGGACAACGAGGCAATCCAGGCAGGGCTCGACCAGATCCTCAAGGAGATCGAGGAGAGCCGCTTTACCTTCAGCGTCGATCTCGAGGACATTCACATGAATGTCGAGGCGCGGCTGAAGGAGATCGTCGGCGAGCCGGCGGGTCGACTTCATACCGCCCGCAGCCGCAACGACCAGGCCGTCACCGACGTCCGCCTGTGGATGCGCGATGCGATCGACGGGCTCGATGCGGTCGTGCAGGAACTGCAGCGCGCCCTGATCGAACGTGCCGGCGAGCATGTCGAGACACTGATGCCGGGCTTCACTCATATGCAGGTCGCGCAGCCCGTTACCTTCGGCCACCATCTCATGGCTTATGTCGAGATGTTCGGCCGCGACCGGCAGCGGCTGGCAGGTGCTCGCGAGCGCACCAATATCTGCCCGCTGGGAGCCGCCGCCCTGGCCGGGACCGCTTTCCCCATCGACCGGCATTTCACGGCCGAGCAGCTCGGCTTCTCCGCCCCGACCGAGAACTCGATGGATTCGGTCGCTTCGCGCGATCACATCGTCGAGCTGCTGTTCTGCTGCTCGATGCTGGCCGTGCATCTCTCGCGCATCGCCGAGGAGATCACCTTGTGGTGCAGCGACGGCTTCCGGTTCATCGCCCTGTCGGACGCCTTCACGACCGGCTCCTCGATCATGCCGCAGAAGCGCAATCCCGATGCGGCCGAACTCGTGCGTGGCAAAACCGGGCGTGTCGTCGGCTCGCTGAATGCGCTGCTCATGACCGTCAAGGGTCTACCCATGACATTCATGAAGGACATGCAGGAAGACAAGGAGCCGATGTTCGACGCATTGGAGACAGTCCAGCTCTGCGTCGAGGCGACGACCGGCATGATACGCGACCTGACCGTCCGCCCGGACCAGATGCGCAGCTTCCTGGAACGCGGCTTTCCGACCGCGACGGACCTCGCCGACTGGCTCGTGCGCGAGGGCGGAATCCCCTTCCGCGACGCCCATCACATCACCGCCAAGGTCGTCGCCAGGGCCGAGGCCAAGGGCTGCACCTTGAGCGCGCTTGATATCGAGAGCATGCGGGACGTCGATCCGCGCATCACCGAGAAGGTCTACTCGGTGCTTGCGCCGGAGCATTCGGTGAACAGCCGCCGCAGCTATGGCGGAACCTCGCCGGAGGTCGTGCGCGAGGCGATCGCACGGGCAAACGCGCGCTGGCTGTGACGCCCGGCATCTGCGCGAAACTGAAGGGAAGCGCTGCCGTTCCGCAGGGAGCCTGCAGCCTTTCCGTTCGATGGAAGGAATGAGGCTTGAAATTCGATATCTTCCAGATGGAGCGCAATCAGACGCTCTTCGAGAACGAGGTTGAGATCAATCTCACCGAGAGCGGCGTTCATCCCTGGGCGATCGAGGACATCCTCCCGCCAAGCGAGATGCAGGACCTGCTCAAAATGCCGTTGGGCTATGGCTGGACCGATGGCCGGCCTGATCTGAGGGCGAATATTGCCTCATGGTATCCGGGAGCCGGGCCGTCCAACGTCCTCGTCACCAATGGCTCCTCCGAGGCGACGATGATCGCGCTGATGACGCTCGTCGAACCCGGCGAACGCATCGTCTTTGCCGTCCCCAATTTCATGCAGGTGGATGGTCTTGGCCGCGCACTCGGCTTCGACGTCCGGCGCCTTGAACTCAGTGGCGACAATGGCTGGCAGATCGACCCCGCCAGCCTCGATGCGGCCGCGGCGGGAGCCAAGGTCATCGCCGTCACCAACCCGGCCAACCCGACCGGCAGCGTGCTGACGCAGGAAAGCCGCGACGCGCTTGTCGCCGCGGCAAGGCAGAGCGGTGCCTGGCTGCTGGTGGACGAGATCTATCGTGGAGGCGAGATCGACGGGCCGGAAACCCGGACGCTCTGGGGCACCTATCCGCGACTGGTGGTGACGAGCAGCCTGTCGAAGTCCTTCGCCTGCCCGGGTCTGCGCCTCGGCTGGATCGTCGCACCAGTCGACGTCGTTGCCGGCGCCGCGGAACGTCAGGACTATACGACGATCGGCAGCGGCATCCTGAGCCAGATCCTTGCGGCAGCGGTCATGAAGCCCGATACGCGCAGCCGTCTCCTGTCGCGCGGGCGCGACCTGCTGCGGACCAATGCCAATCTCGTCGGCGACTGGATGTCGCGTCATCCCGGCTGGTCGTGGAAGCGGCCGGAGGCGGGCGGCATGGCCTTCCTGCGCTATCCGCTCAACCTGCCGTCCGAGGAATTCTCCCGCCTGCTTCGTGAGGAGGAGAGCGTCTTCGTCGTCGCCGGCAGCTGGTTCGGGATCGAACAGCACATCCGGATCGGCATCGGTGTGCCGACCGAAACGCTCGCCGAGGGGCTGAAGCGCCTCGACCGGTTTCTGGTTCATCACGCGGGGTGAATGCGGTGGATGACGCGCTCAGCCGTGGACGGGACGATCTGGCCCGTCTCGTCGCCATTCCCTCGGTCAGCGCCGAGGGCCGTTGCCTGAACGAGGTGGCGACCCTCGTCCGGGATCTTCTCGACGACGCTGGCTTCGTCACCGAGATCCACCCCGGCTCGGTCGGCCCCTTCGTCGTCGGCACGGCTGGCGAGGGACCACTGACCGTCGTGATCTACAATCACTCCGACGTGCAGCCGGAGGGTGACGCGGCGCTCTGGCTGAGCCCGCCCTACACCCTGACGGAGCGCGATGGCCGCCTCTATGGCCGCGGCGCTGCCGACGACAAGGGCGAATTCGCCAGCCGTCTCGCCGGCTGGCGCCGCTTCCGGGCGCTGCATGACGGGCCGCTTCCGTTCCGGTTGATCTGGATCGTTGATGGCGAGGAGGAGATCGGCAGCCCCTCGCTCGATGGCTTCCTGGCGAAGCGCTTCGCCGGCGAGCGTGCCGATCTGTGCTGGTGGGAGTTCGGCGAGATCGATGCCTCCGGCCGGCCTGTCATCCTGTGCGGCTTCAAGGGCATCACCGCGATCGAGCTGCGCTGCCGCACCGCGAAGGGCGACCTGCATTCGAGCTACGGAGCGGTCTATGACAACGCGCTCTGGCGCATCTGCGCCGCCGTCGCTTCGATGCGCGACGCCGCGGGGCGGATCACGATCGATGGCTTCTATGACGATGTGCGGGCGCCGTCCGTTGCCGAGCGTACTGCAGCACTGTCGCCACCCTTCTCGCTTGCCAGCGTCAGCGCTGCGACGGGCGGGGAGTGTACGCTGAACGGCATCGACGGCCAGAATTTCTTCTCTGCGATGAATTTCTCGCCTTGTCTCAATGTCAACGGCATTGGCGGCGGATATCAGGGCGAAGGAGCCAAGACGGTGCTGCCCGCGGAGGCCTTCGCCAAGCTCGATTTCCGGCTCGTGCCCGATCAGACCCCGACGCGCGTTGTCGAGCTCGTGCGAGACCATCTCGCGCGCATCGGCATGGCGGATATCGAGGTCATCGTTCACGACGCCATCGTCCGGCCGGTGCGCAGCGACGCCGGTCACTGGTTCGTCGCCGCCTGCGCGGAGATTCTCGAAGCTGAATTCGGCCGCCCCGCGATCGTGCAGCCGAGTTCCCCGGCATCCGGCACCGCCCATCCCTTCATCGACCATCTCGGCACCGACGTGTTCGGGATCGGTCTCACCCATCACGGTGCACAACTGCACGCGCCGAACGAAAACATCGAGATCGATCATTTCGAACGGATGGTTGCAGCCTCCTCCGCCATCTTCAAGATGCTGGCGCGCCGTGCAAAATCGGACTAGGGCGCTATCTAGCGCAGCTGGTAACTAGCCGGCTTTATATGGCGAAGCACCTGATCTTGGTCGCCCGCAGCGGCGCTCAGCCCCCCGGCCTCGGTGAGGCGTCGAGACCTTCGAGAACGACTCGCGCGATCGCGATGTCCTGAACGGCAAGCCCGGTCAGATCGGCAATCGTGATGTCGCGGGCGTCGTTGCGCCCGATTGCGTGTCCGGCAAGGACCGCGCCAAGTTCGACGCAAGCTCCGCGCTCGATCAATCCGTCGCGGGACGCGGCAGCGAATTCGCCGTGGTCGAGGCATTGATCGAGGGAATCGGCAATCCTGATATCGGCGGCCGCGACCAGACTGCTCTCGAGTTCCTGCTTGCCTGGCGCATCCGCCCCCATGGCCGTGATATGCGTGCCGGGGCTGATCCACGCTGCCTTGAGCAGGGGGCTCGTGGCCGGCGTCGTGGTGATGATGGCATCCGCCTCGGCACAGAGAGCCTCGGGCGAGGTCGCGACGGTAACAGCTATGCCTTCGCCCAGCAGTTCCGCCTGCACCAGCTCGGCGCGCTCCGCAGAGCGGGCCCAGATCGCGAATTCCGGCGTCCGTTCGCGCATGAGATGGGCCGCAGCGCGGATCTGGAAGCGGGCCTGCGTGCCGGCACCGACAATGCCGATCCGGCGCGCGTCATTGCGGGCTCCGGCCCTGGTCGCGATGGCACCGGCGAGCGCGGTGCGCAGATCGGTCAGCCAACCCTCGTCACGCAGGATCGCCACGACTGCGCCGGTCTCGGCCGAGAGAGCGATCATCATGCCACTGCTGGTCGGCAGGCCGCGCCTCGGATTGTCGTAGAAACCGGTCGCGATCTTGACCACGAAGATCGGATCCCCGGTGATATGTCCGAATTTGATGTGGCAGTCGCCGTGATGCGCGGGAAAGCCGAGATAGCCGACGGGCGGCATCTGCACCCGTCCGGCCGAGGCAGCCTTGAACCCCTCCTCCAGCGCCATGATGGCGCGGTCGAGATCAATGGCGGCTTCGATCTGGGCCCGTGCCAGATCAAGCATCGGACGGTCCATTCGCCTGGTTCAGGTAGTTGTAGACGGTGGCGCGCGCGAGCCCGAGGACCCGCGAGATATAGGCCGCGGCATTGCGCCCGCCAAAGGCGCCGCTCGCGGCAAGATCGGCCACCAGTTGCCGCTTCTGCTCGCGGCTCAGCGCGGTCACGATCAGGCCGCGCTCCTGCGTCCATTGCTGGACATATTCGTTAATGCGCTCATGCCAATCCTCCTTGAACAGGACAGGCGGCTTGTCGGCTCCGGCGGGCACGGCGACGAGCGCGCCGAGCGTCTGCATCACGGCGTGGAAATGCGAGACGTCGACATTGATGCAGAGCACGCCGATCGCCGCGCCATTGGCGGTGAGGACGACGCTGATCGATTTGATCCGGCGGCCGTCCCAGTTGATCTTCTCATAGGGACCGATCGTCGTCTCGGCCTCGTCGAAACCGATCTCGTTCAGGAGCGATGGCTCGCCCAGGACCCGCTGCGAGAAGTTGCCGGCAATATGGACCACGGTCTGCGAGCCGAGATCGTGCAGCACGACCTCGGCATAGGGACGGAACAGCAGGGCGACGGCGTCGCAAATCGGCGCATAGGCCATGAGTTCGGTCGGCATGATCCAGGTCCTTGGCAGCCCCGGTCTAGCGCGGCTGCGACTTCAGATAGTCGCTCAGGCGTTCGAGACCGGCCTCCAGGTGGTCGCCCGGTGCCCCGATTCCGATACGGATATAGCCGTCGAGACCGTAGACGTCTCCGGGCAGGAGCATGATGCCCCGTTCTTCGCGCAGCCGATGCACGAGTTCCGTCGAGTTCATCGAATGCGCATATTTCACGAAGGCCATGCCGCCGGCCTTGGGCGGAACGAAGGAGAAGAACTCGCTGTTGCGCTCGACCCAGCTCGTCAGGAGCGCCAGGTTCTGTCTCAGGATGGTCTTGCTGCGCTGGAGGATCTCGGCGCGCTTGGCCGGTTCGACGACGATGCGGGCGACATACTCGCTGATCGCGCTCGTGGTGATCGAGGTATAGTCCTTGCGCTGCCAGGCGGCGTAGATATCGGCGGTGGGGCCGACCAGCCAGCCGATGCGCAGGCCCGGCAAGGCCATCGCCTTCGACAGGCCGCTGGTGATGATCGCCTTCTCGTAGAGATCGGCGAAGCTGGGCGGCTCGTTACCCTCGAGCTCGGCACCCTTGTAGACCTCGTCGGCATGCAGATAGGTGCCGTTCTGGCGGGCGATCGCGACGAGCCCGTCCATCGTCTCGCGCGAAAGCAGGCTGCCCGTCGGGTTGTTCGGGTGGCAGATCGTCATCAGCTTTGTGCGTGGCGAAACGGCCTTGCGGACATCGTCGAGATCCGGGGTCCAGCCGAGCTCCTCGCGCAGCGGAACCTCCTTCACCGTGACCCCGATCGCCCGGGCCCAGCCCCAGATCTGCAGGTAATTCGGGACGAAGACGACGATCTCGTCGCCCGGCTCGAGCAGCGACATCACCATCAGGAAATTGGCCTCGGCCGAGCCATTGGTGACGATGACCTCGTCTGATGTCCGGCCGCGATAGAGCCGCGCCACCGCTTCGCGCAACTCGACAGCCCCGTTAGTCCAGCCATAGCCCAGTTCGACATCGAGCAAAGCATTGCGCTGGCCCTCGTCGAGCAGCCCGTTCAGGCTGTAGGGATGAACGCCGCTATCCGAGAGATTGAACTCGACGGTGTTCTCGTAAAGCGACTGGATCCGCTCCAGGGTGAATTCTTCGATCTTCATGACGCTCGTCCAAACGCGGGTTCGAGCTGTCTAGCACAGAGAGCGAAGACAAAAAAGTCCAAATTAGAAGCATTGTCTAATTCGATAGATCCTGGACCGCTCGAGCACCTCTTTGCCACGGCGCCGATACACCGTCTTCTGCGTCTCGCGCGGGAATTCGCGTTCGCCATCGCAGCCGGGTTGCGCAGGCGTCCCCAAGATTGCCCCGGCGGAGGTTGCCCACCGCCGGGCTTGTTTCAGCAAGCGACGCGCGTCGCTTGCTGAGTGCGTCGACCAGTGGCTTCAGCCCAGCGTGTCGCGCATCGCCTCGTCGAGGGTCTCGAGCAGGATGTCGGCATGCTCGCGCCGGAAAGTCATGGGAGGGCGCAGCTTGATGACGTTGTCGAAGGGGCCGTCGGTCCCCATCAGCACGCCGAGCTCCCTGGCCCGATTGACAATGGCCGAAGCGGGTTCCCCGGCATGCTCCTTGGTTGCGCGGTCCCGCACGAGTTCAAGGCCGAGGAACATGCCACGCCCGCGCACGTCGCCAATGACCGAATAGCGGTCCATCAGCTTGCGCATGCCGGCGAGGAGATAGTCTCCCTGCTCCACGGCGTTCGGCAGAAGACGCTCGTCTTCGAGCACCTCGAGGACGGCAAGCCCCGCCGCGCAAGACACGGGATTGCCGCCGAACGTGTTGAAATACTCCATGCCATTGGCGAAGCGCTCCGCGATCTCGCGGCGCATCGCGACAACGGCAAGGGGATGGCCGTTGCCGATCGGCTTGCCCATGGTGACGATGTCCGGCACGACGCCGTGCTCCTCGAAGGCCCACATCGATTGGCCCACGCGGCCGAAGCCCACCTGCACCTCATCCGCGATGCACAGGCCACCGGCGCGACGAACGGCGTCGTAGATCGCACCAAGATATCCCGGCGGCAGGAAGACCTGCCCCGCGACGCTTGGGATCGTTTCGGCGATGAAGGCGGCGGGCGCATGCCCGTCCTTCACCAGCCGGTCGATGATCTCGCAGGCATGCTCGCCGTAGCGCTTGCCGATCTCGCCCTCCGGCCACTCCGCCGGTGCGCGATAGGGATCCGCGACAGGCAGCACATGCGTCTGCTCCGGCCGCCCGCTGCCTCCCTTGCGCTTGAACTTGTAGGGGCTGATGTCGATCAGACCCTGTGTGTGGCCGTGATAGGCCCAGTCCAGCACGATCATGTCGCGTCGCCGCGTATGGGCCCGGGCCGCGCGCAGCGCGAGTTCGTTTGCCTCGCTCCCTGTGCACACCACGAAGAACGTATCAAGCTCGCCCGGCAGCGTCTTCGCCAGGCGCTCCGTGTAGTCGATGATGTTGTCGTGGAGATAGCGCGTGTTGGTGTTGAGGCGCTGGGCCTGCCGCGTGATCGCATCCACCACGCGCGGGTGGCAATGCCCGATATGGGCGACGTTGTTGTAGCAATCGAGATGGGCTCGGCCGCTCTCGTCGATCAGCCAGACATCTTCGCCGCGAACCATCTTGAGCGGCCTGCGATAGGACAGCGACAGATTTGGGCCCAGCCGCTTCTTGCGCGCCGCCTGCAGGGCATCCTTCTCCTGCCCGGTCCTGTCGAACGTCTCCGGCGGCAGGCCCGCGAAATCATAGGGCGCAGGAAAGAGGTCGTTCCAGACGCCAGGAAAGGCCGACTCGCCGACGCCCGGAATGACGCTGACGTCATCATAATCCGAGGCGACGAGCTGCAGATGAAGATGCGGTGCCCAGCCGCCATTCTCTGCGTAGTCACCAAGCCGCGCCACCCAAGCGCCGGCCGGCAGTTCTTCGCCGACGCGGCGCTCGCGAACCGACGCATGGTCCAGGTGACCCCAGAGGCTCCGGAAGCGCAGGCCAGGCTCCGGCTCATGCTCGAGCAGCAGGAGCCCGCCATAATCTTGCGGCGCAGGATTGATCGTGGCCGCCACCACCTTTGCCGGCAGCGGGGTGAAGAGCGGCGTACCCGCAGGCGCGAAGATATCGAGGCCGAGATGGATATTGCGGCGCGCGCCGTCGATCAGGGTCGAGTCGAAGAAGGGCGCCGTATAGACGGTGCGCAGTTCGCCATGCGGTCCGAGGCCGAGCGTAAAGCCGTGTTCCCTCTGCAGATCGGCATAGGCCCGGTCGGCCGCAGCATGATCCTGCGCCGCGCTCGCCCGTGCCAGTGGCGCCTCGGGGTTACCGAGATCGACCACGTGCTTCTGCTGGCGCGCCGGATGCGGGTGCATGAGCGGCGCCAGCGTCTTGCGGTTTGCCGCCAACCAGCTCCGCAGGCGCCCGGCCCCGGGCGTCGACTCGAGGCCACAGGCGTTACGCAGGATCGCCGTGGCAATACGGCGATCGACTTTGCCGAGCCGCTCCAGGAGGTTCCAGGCCGGCCTTTCGCTGACGAGGAGATAGGGATTCTCGAGCGCTTCGGCATGGCGCGTCGCCGAGATCGACACGCTGACCGCCAACCGCGCAGCGATTAGATCGAGCAGGATGTCGAACTCGGCATCCTGCAGCGGCAGCTCCGCGTGATAGCCTGCGGCAATCATGGCGGCTGTTTCGATCGGGCTCTTCTCGTCGAGCATTGCGTAGGTGCAGGCAACGGCAAGCTCGGCGATGAGCGGCGAATGGGCCGCGTCACCAAAATCGATGAGGCCCGCGATCGCGCCGTTCTCGGGATCGGCGACCAACAGGTTCCAGTCATTGGCGTCGTTGTGAATGACCCCATGGCGCAGGCGCCGGAGCGTCGGCGCGACCCGGGAATCATAGGTGTCGAGCACCTGCTCCAGGCAGCGCCTCTGCGCCGCATCGGCCACATATGACAACCGCTGGCGCGCCCGCGGCGTCTCGCGGATCTCCCAATCGAAGGCGACATGCGCACCGGGATGACCGAAGCTGCCGAGCACTCGGTCGAGCTGCCCGAGGACGCGCCCGATGTCGCGCAGCGTTTCCGGAGTCTTGGCAACTTCGGCGAGCGGCGTGCCAGGGAGATAGGTAACGAGACGGACGCAGTGACGCTCGCCGCCGCGACCCGTCAAAAAGCCGAACTCCAGCCCATCGCGCGTCGGCACGACACGCGGTGTCGGCAAGGTTGGATCGTTGATTTCGACGTGCCGGAGCAGTGCGGTCTGGAACTCGATCGCGGTGGGCGGCTCGGCCGCATTGACGATCTTGAGGATGAACCGCTGGCCATCGGCCGCGCATACGTCGAAATTCTGGTCGCGTTCGCTGGGCAACCCATCAAGGCGGCCGACAAGGCCGAAGCGCTCCCGCAGGACCTCGGCCGCTTCGTCGAGGGAGAAAGTCGGGCGTGGGTGGTTGACGAAGGTCATCGCAGGCTTTCCGAATTGTCGCTCTGCCATCAATCTGACATTGATGCGGTGGCGGCCGCGCTGCTCCAATCGGCGGTTTTGCCGCCATTGTGGCGGTAGCGACCTGCTATGGCCGCCACACGGATATCTGCGAGCCCTTGATGGCGATGGACGAGACGAACGCGAAGATTCTGCGGCTGCTCCAGGACAATGCGCGGCTGCCGATCAAGACGATTGCCGGAAGCGTCGGGCTCGCCCGCAGCTCCGTGCGCGAGCGCATCGCCAAGATGGAGACCGACGGCACCATCCGCGGCTACACGGCAACCGTCATGGAGGGCCGTTCGGGTGCCGACGCATTCCGCGCCTTCCTGATCATCCGCCTCACCAAGACACCGGCGCGCGACACGGTCGATCGGATTGCCGTGCTCCCGGCGGTCAGGCGGTGCTACTCGATCGGCGGCGAGATCGACGTCATCGCCGAGATCGAGGCGGAGACGACCCGGGCATTGAACTCCGTGCGTGACGAGATTGCCTCGATGCCGCATGTCGCCGACCTGACGACGGCAATCGTGCTCGCAGACGAGAAGCCAGCCTGAGAGATCGACGAACGCCGGCGGTCACCTCTTGGTCACGCCCGCGCCGCGACAGCCCGCTTCACATGCGAGACCGCGCATGAGCGATCAGGTACTCGACCTGCGCTGGCGTCTCGATCGCGCCGGCTGCATGTTCATGCCGGATTTTCGCGATCGCAGCCTCGGCTTCGAGGCCGCTTTCGATGAGCAGCAGTGCCGCGACCGTCCCGGTGCGCCCAAGCCCCGCTTTGCAATGGATGGCCCAGTTCTCCCCCGCCGCGAGGCGACGCAACAGCGCAAGCCTCTGCCAGTCCTCGACGAAGGCTGCACTCGGCGCGCTGTAATCGGGAATGGCCGCATGGGCCCACGTCAGTCCGGCCTCCCGGACAGCCACGGAGAAGCGCTTCGTCTCGCAAGGCAGCTCATGCGCCTCGACGAGGCTGAGGAGGCCGCCGGCTCCAAGCCTGGCGAGATGATCAAGATCCTGAGCGAGAGCCGGCACGGGATCGGCGCCTGGCAAGGGGCGCCCTCGCCACAATCCCGGACAAGGGGCCAGCACCAGCTTTCCGGCGATCCCGGGCAGCGCGATGATCGATGCTGGCTTCGAAGCTGACTTGTCCAAGCGGACCCCTCCGGGCCGAGCGCAAGGCCCGCAACGCCCATCAATTGACTCAGTGATATAGCTGTGTACAGCTATATCACTATGGAGTCCATGTCAGCCCCTCCGCCCAATGCAGTGAGTTCCATGCCGCCTCCGCCACGGACGAGGCGTGAGCGGCTCATGGCCCTGCTTTGGCCGGCGGCGACATTGCTCGGGATCGCCCTTCTCGGTCTCCTCGCGGCTCGCAACGTCTCTGCGAACCTCGCGGCTGCGGGAATGGGAATCGACTTCTCGTTCCTCTGGCAGGAAGCGGGCTTCGATGTCAGCGAAAGCCTGATCGGCTATTCGCCCCGCGACACCTACGCCCGTGTGCTGCTCGTCGGCATCTTGAATACCCTCGCCGCGGCGGCCCTCATCCTCGTCCTGGCAAGCGGCATCGGGCTGTTCGTCGGCATCGCCATGACCAGCTCCAACTGGCTCGTGCGCACGTTGGCGCGCACCTATGTCGAGTTGCTCCGCAATCTGCCGAAGCTGCTGATCGTGATCGCGCTTTATGTCGCGATGGTGCGCAGCCTGCCCCATATCCGCTCGGCCTGGACCAGCCCCTTCGGCGCGATGCTGAGCAATCGCGGTCTCGTGCTGCCCTGGCCCATCATCGAGCAGGGCGGCCAGGCGCTTGCGATCGCAGCCTGCCTCTGGCTCGCAGGCGCCATCTTGTGGCTGCGCGCCGCCCGGCTGCACCAGGACCGCACGGGTGAACGCCGCCCGGTCTTCCTGCCTGTGGTCGCTGCCGCGGCGGGCCTCTACGCGGCGCTCGATCTGACAGGGACACTCCACGTCATCTGGTCTGTGCCGAAGCTGGCGGGGTTCAATGTCGCCGGGGGCGTGAGCCTGTCCTTGCAGTTCACCGCGCTTGTGGCGGCCCTGTCGGTCTATCACGGTGGGCAGATCGGCGCGATCGTGCGCGGCGGCATCATCGCCACGTCGCACGGGCAGCGCGAGGCAGCACAAGCGCTCGGCCTCGACTGGCTGAAGACGATGCGGCTCATCGTGCTGCCCCAGGCACTGCGCGTCATCACGCCGCCGCTCGGCAATCAGTACTCCAACCTCCTGAAGAACACCTCGATCGCGCTGGCGATCGGATACTCCGATTTGCTCAGCGTCGTGAGCACGTCGGTGAATCAGACATTTCGCCCGATCGAACTGATGGCGCTCGTGGCCGCCTTCTTCCTGATCGCGAACCTGCTGATCTCGGCCTTGGTGAACTGGTGCGACCATGCCTTCCGGCTGAAGGCGCGCTGAGAATGACGCTGACAGTCGACACGATCGCCCGCGCGAATGCCCCTCCCCGGAAGGGGCTCGCGCCCATCCTGGGCTGGCTCCGCCAGAATCTGTTTTCGAGCTGGTGGAACACGGTGCTGACCGTCGTCACGCTCGCTCTTCTGGTCCTGTTCGCCTGGAGCGCACTGACCTGGGTGGTGCTCGACGCGGTCCCGTTTTCCGGAAGCCGTGCCGAATGTCTGAATGCCACGGGAGCCTGCTGGGCATTTCTCAGCGAGAAGGCCAATCTCGTCCTGACCGGAACCTACCCGGCCGCCGAGCGCTGGCGCGCACATCTCGCCAGCGGCCTGATCATCGTGACGATCCTCGTCTTTGCACTGGTTCCGATGAGGCTTGCGATCCGGGCAGGCATGGTCGTGGGCACTGCAGTGGTCTCCTACCTGCTTCTGCGCGGAGGCTTCGCTGGCCTGCCCTTCGTCGAATCCCACCGCTGGAACGGCCTGCCCCTCATCCTGTTCCTGTCTGCCTTCACGATGGCCGCAGCATTTCCGCTCGGTATCCTGCTGGCGCTGGCTCGCTGGTCGCAGCATCGCGCGCTGAACCTTGCCGCCGTCGCCTATATCGAGACGGTGCGCGCCATTCCGATGGTCGCGGTCTTGTTCGCCGGCATTTTCGTATTGCCGCTGCTGCTGACGCGCGGCGCGACCATAGAGCCCGTCGCCGCCATCCTGATCGTGCTGACCCTCTTCTATGCGGCCTATTTCGCGGAGGACATTCGCAGCGGGCTGCAGGCGCTGCCCAAGGGACAGATCGAGGCGGGTGCCAGCCTCGGCCTCACCACCGCGCAACGCATCCGCCTGATCGTGCTGCCTCAGGCCTTGCGCACGGCCATCCCCGGCATGACGAACACGATTATCGGCAGCTTCAAGGACACCTCGCTCGTCGCCATCGTCGGCATGCATGATTTGCTTTCGACAGCCCGCATGGCATATGCCGATCCACTCTGGCAGGCCTATGCTTTGGAGGCGAACATTGCGATCGGGCTGTTCTATTTCCTCTGCTGCTGGATGATCTCCGAACGAGCGCGGCGACTCGGGCACGGCGCCGGCAAGCTCGGCTGAGACCGGCCTTGCGACAGGGAGAGCTATGACGATCGAACTCACCAGCCCCGAGGCGCAGCAGCTTCGCCAGATGGTCCGCTCGCGCAACGATGTGATCTTCGAGATCGTGCGCGACCGCATCTGCCTGCGTGAATATGACGAAGGGCATGTCATCCACGAAGCGGCACTCGCCGCGGAGTTCCACGTCAGCCGCACGCCGATCCGGCAGGTCCTGCAGCGCCTTGTCTACGAACAGCTCGCGGAGACGCGAAACGGCGTCGGCACGATCGTGTCCTATGTCGATCATCACGCTGTCGACATGCTGCGTTTCCGCATCGGCCTGACGGGTCTGATCGCCGATCTCGTGCCGCTGCAACTCCCGACTTCGCTCAGGTCCGACTATGCGCGGTTGCGCTCACTGGCCGAGGGACTGCGTGACATATCCCCCGTCAAGGAGGTCTGGGGTGTCTGGCGCGCCCATCACGAGGCGCGCAACGCCTTGATCGGCGACGAGGCGCTGCGTCAGATGGACGACATGATTTTCTTCCGCATCGCGCGAAGCTGGGTCAACTGGCTGAAATCCGATCCGGGGCTCGTGAGCGCCCTGCTCGTGCAGGAAATCGCGGCGACCGCCGAGAAGGCCGAAAGCCTGCCGGCATCGGAGCTGTTTCGCCTGCATGCGGCGCATCTCGAATTGCTGCTCGCACGCTATGGCGAGGACGATAGCAAGTAGGAGACCTGGGCCTCGCTTTCGATTGCGCCCGGCCGAACCGCGCGCACCGCGGCGATCGCATCCCGCGGCGGCAGTCCGGTCTCGATCAGCACGCGCGCGGCCATCATGCCGCTGCGGCCATATCCGGCGAGACAACAGAAGGCGACCCCGCGGCCGAAGCTTAGCTCGCCAAGGATCGCCTGGGCCAACCGCGGCCAGTCCAATGTCTCGTCCGGCGCGGAGAAGTCCGGGATAGGCGCGCGAACGAGGCGAATCCCGCGCCGCTCCGCAGCGCGTCGCAGATGTTCGCTGTCATCGGCATCGCACTCCGTCTGGTCCAGGAGACTGACCAGGAGCGTCGTTCCCCTCGACTTCAGAATGTCGAGAACCTGCTCCTGCTGATCCGCGTCGATGGTCCGTTCGCCACGCCGGAGGATGAGGAGCCCCGGCAGCGGCAACATGCCCACGGCTCCGGCATGCCCCCGGACCGTGACCCATACCGGCCCTTCCTCCATGCCCGCCCCCCGCAAACCTTGCCCGATCCCGTGTTCTGATCGGTGCCGACTAGAGGCAGATCGGGCGGAACTGTCCAGAACAATGGCATCGGCAATCTTGGAAGAGCAGGCGACGGCGGGGCCGGAACGCATTCCGGCTCGCCAAGCGATCGGCGAGCCGGAAGAAGAACACGCAGTTGCACTGCGGCTGAACGACGGCCTAGCGGACGGGGAACGCGAAGATCAGCCCGCCATCCCTGGCCAAGCGGTTCGGAGACGCTGAACGGTCCATGGCGAGAGGCGAGCCCTTGCCGATATGCTTTTCGAAAACCTCGCCGTAATTGCCGACCTGCTTGATGATCTGCGCGCTCCAGTCGGAACGCAGGCCAAGCTTCTTCGCCATGTCGGCAGTTGGCCCGGTCGGGGAGATCAGCCGTTGCTCGTCGACTGGCAGATCCTTGAGCGAGGCGAGCTTGGCGTCGATATTCTGCGAGGTGACACCGAATTCCTCGGCGGCGACCATGATCTGGACACCCCAGAACAGCGTCTTCTCCAGCTCCGTATCCGGGCGCGACACAAGGGCGAGCGGCTCGGTGGCTGAACGTTGGGGAACGATGACGTAATCGTCCGGCTTCGGTGCCAGCAGGCGATCGGCGGCCAGGGCCGACACCGAGCTCGCCACCGCATCGCATTTTCCGGAGAAGAATGCCTGCAGGCGTGCGGTCTTGTCAGCGATGTTCTCAACCTTGTAGGGCAGCTTCGCCGTGCCGAACCAGTCGGCGAGATAAAGCAGCGTCGTCGAGCCCTCTTCGGCACAGACGGTTGCGCCGGACAGATCAGCGAGCTTCGTCATGCCAAGGCTCTTCGGCACCATGAAGCCTTGGCCGTCATAGAAGGTGGTCGTCACGAAGGACACGCCGGGATCGGCGTCGCGGGTGCCAGTCGCGGTAATGCCGCGCGAGGCAATATGCGCGCTGCCGCTGATGATCGCCTTCAGGCTGTCGGAGAACCCGATGCCGCGCAGCTCGGCCTTGGTCCCATCGCCGAAGATGGCAGCCGCCGCCATGCGGCAGAAATCGACATTGAAGCCGCGGAATGCGCCTTGGCTGTCGGGGACGGAGAAGCCGGGTGAGTTCGGATTGACCAGGCAGACGATCTTTCCGTCCTGCTTGATCTTGTCGAGGACCGGGCCGGCCTGTGCGCCCGGCGCAGCGGCAAGCAGAGCGGCCGCGGACAAGGCCATGCGGAGCACGTGAAACGCCATATCAATCCCCCTCTTCCCTCTGGAAGTTTTAGCTATCTACCTGTATACAGCAACGCAGCAAACCGTCAAACCCACGGCGCCGCTCGCGGCGCTTTCCGTCGCGATGCCTCCCCATTCTGAAGGCCCAGATCGAAGAGCCCCTCTTGGGGTCCGGGTACGGTGCCTGAACCGAGGGCGGCTAGACCGGGCCATGCCAGACCAACCATTGCCTGTGCCTCCTGGTAGGCCTTGAAGCCGGCGGCAGTTGCAGGGACCGAGGCTGGCGGGGCGGAGCCCGCTCGTCTTGGTGCGGTTGCATAATCGCGACGTCCCGCCACACCACCCGGATTGCGGCACGCGAAGGGGAGACCAGCCGGGCCACCACTGTCCGGCAGCTGCCATTGCGCTAGATTCGTCGCAACGGGAGCAGCAATGGGCCAGCCGCAATCACGCCGGTTGCTTTCGGGTCATGGAACGCCGACATGCCGCCTGACACGGCATAAGAGCCTCGAAGAGCCGAATGGAGCAGGAATGAGCATTCGCGAGCAACTGGTCGAGCGGTTCTTCCGCTATCTGGCGGTCGAGAGTCAGAGCGACGCCACAGCGGCGACGCTGCCGACCACACCGGGCCAGCAGCGGCTCGCCGCATTGCTTGCAGAGGAGTTGCGCGCACTTGGACTTGAAAGAGTCGTCCTTGACGACCACGCCACCGTCACCGCCATGAAGCCGGGCACGAGGCCCGGCGCGCCGAGGATCGGCTTCATCGCGCATCTCGACACGATCGACACCGGCCTCTCGCCGACGATCCGCCCGCGCATCCTGCGCTTCGAGGGGGAGGATCTTTGCCTGAATCCTGAAAAGGACATCTGGCTGCGCGTGGCGGAGCATCCCGAGATCCGCCCCTGGCTCGGCCAGGACATCATCGTCGGTGACGGAACGAGTGTGCTCGGAGCCGACAACAAGGCCGCGATTGCCGTAATCATGACGCTGCTCGAGGAGCTCGGCCCCGAGAGCCAGCATGGCGACATCCTGGTCGCCTTCGTCCCTGACGAGGAGATTGGCCTGCGCGGTGCGAAGGCGCTCGATCTCTCCCGCTTCGACTGCGATTTCGCCTATACGATCGATTGCTGCGAACTTGGCGAGGTGGTGATCGAGAACTTCAACGCCGCTTCAGGCGAGATCGTCTTCACTGGCGTCACCGCCCACCCGATGGCGGCGAAGGACATCCTCGTGAACCCGCTGCTGATGGCGCTCGACTTCATCGGCCAGTTCGACCGCGCGGAAACTCCCGAAAACACCGAGGGCCGCGAAGGTTATTTCTGGTTCAGCGACATCGTCGCCAATGCCAGCGAGGCGCGCCTGCGTGTTCTGATCCGCGACTTCGACAGAGAGGGGTTCGAACAGCGCAAACGGCGCATCAGTGAGGTTGCCGACCTGATCGCCGCGCAATATCCCAAAGGTCGCATCGACTACCAGGTGACCGATACCTATCGCAACATCCAGGACAGCCTGGGTGGTGACCGCCGCTCGGTTGACCTGCTCTTCGCGGCACTGGAGGCGCTGCGGATCGAGCCGAAGCTGATCCCGATGCGCGGCGGAACGGACGGCGCAGCGCTCTCGGCCAAGGGGCTGCCGACCCCGAACTTCTTCACGGGCGCGTATAACTTCCACTCGCGCTTCGAGTTCCTGCCTGTTACCGCCTTCGAGAAATCATGGGAGGTCGCGCGCATGATCTGCACCTTGGCAGCGCAACCAAACGGCTCACTCGAGGTAACCCAGCCGGATTGAACGGGCCCGCGCCGAGCGTCATCGGGCGCACGACACCAACCGGCAGATCGGATCGGCCGCCCGGACGCGTCGTGGCATGCGGACCTTGGCCGGACGTCAGCGGCGCGCCTCGACGCCTCGACATCTACGCTGCCACGGCCGCCCAAACGGCAGCCCGCGCGTGGTTGCAGGATCATTAGAATTCTTATAAACTATTGATATTGCAGAGATTTATGTTTCTCGTCTATGACGGATCCCAGGGTACGGACGCCATGGGGCTGGAATGGACGATAGGCTCGATCAGGATCGGTCCTCGGCTTCGATGCAGCTGTTCTCGAAGCGACTGAGGGTGTCCGCCGGAACGTTTCGGCACGGGCGGGGCGAACAGGTCGTCGGGCCGATGAAGCGGGGGCTCAAGGTCGTCGTCATGCTGCAGGGACATCAGTCCTACGAGCTCGACGACAGGCCACCTCTGGCCATCAACAGTCCGATGCTGCTGGTCGCCGCCAATGACGGCGATCATGTCCAGAAACGGACCTGCCTCTCGGGCGAGGGCGTGCGCTGCGCGATCGTGCAGCTTGATGCCGACTTCGCGCAGGACGAACTCGGCGCCAGCTTCTCAGGCCTGATGGGACAGATGCAGGGCAGCGGGATCGGCCCGGGACTATGGGCGCGCACTGCCGGCGCCGATCTCCGCGGGATTGCGCAGCAGATGGCGGAATGCCGGATCGAAGGCGCGATGCGCAGTCTCTACATGGCGGGGAAGGCTCTCGAACTCGCCGCCACGGTTGTGGACCAGATCGTCAACGAGCGGCCGCTGCGGGCTGCTCGCCTGCCGCCGCGAACGGTCGAGCAGATTCGCGCGGCACATGCCCTGCTGCTTCAGGCCGCGCGCAATCCCCCGACATTGGGGGAGCTCGCCAGGAGCACGGGCCTCAATGTCACCAAGTTGACTGCGGGCTTTCGGCAACTCTACGGAGCGAGCGTCTTCGACTATCTCCAGGCGTATCGCCTTCAGCAGGCCTACGATCTGATCCGCAGCGGCGAGAAGAGCGTCGCCGAGGCGGCCTATCACGTCGGTTACAACCCTGCGCATTTCTCGGGCATTTTTCGGAAGCGCTTCGGCGTTCTGCCCAGCGCATTGCGTTGACGAGGTTTCGCCGAAGTTCAGTAGACCGATTGGAAAGCTTCAAAACTCTATCGAAAGAAATACTGCGGTCAGCCAAAGTCGTTCCGATTGCCCCGTTTGTTGTGCTGGTCGAGAAGAAGGCCGCAATACGGCGGGGCATCTCGATCATGAACACGCGCAACCTGAACAAGGATGGATCCTGGCCGATCCGAGCGGCAGGAACACCTGTTTGCTTCTGGCGTCGTGCCAGGGGAGTGGCGCTCGCCGGTGTCGCTCTCGGTACGCTGCCGCTTGCGTTTTCTGGCCCGGCCCTCGCTCAAGGTGCTGCTCCCACCGTGTCGCTGGACACGATCGAAGTCCAGGGAGCGACCGAGAAGGCCAATGGGCCGGTCGACGGCTATATCGCGCGGCGCAGCGCCAGCGGCACCAAGACCGACACTCCCCTGATCGAGACGCCGCAATCGATCACTGTGATCCCGCGCGCCCAGATCGACGATCAGGCCGCACAGAGCGTCGGCCAGGCGCTTCGCTATTCCGCCGGCGTCCTGGCTGAGACGCGCCTGTCCTCGGGTCGCTACGACAGCACCTTCATCCGCGGCTTCGGCGGCAGCGGCTCGAATGCCGGTTTCGTCAATTTCCAGGACGGCCTGCGTGTCCAGCGCGGCGTCAATTTCCTCGTCCCGGCCATGGAAACCTACGGCCTGGAGCGGATCGAGGTGCTGCGCGGTCCGGCTTCCGTGATCTTCGGACAGGTCAAGCCCGGCGGCCTGGTGAATCTGGTCAGCAAGCGCCCGACGGATCAAGCCTTTGGCGAGGTCCAGGCTCAGATCGGCTCGCATCAGCGCCGCCAGCTCGCATTCGACATTGGCGGGCCGGTGAACCCGGACAAGACGGTCCTCTACCGTATCGTCGGGCTCGGCAGGGCCGCCGATACGCAAGTCGATTTCACCAAGGAGGAGCGGGTCTACATCGCACCATCGCTGACCTTCCAGCCCAGCGCTGCAACGAGCCTGACCATCCTGACCTCCTTCCAGCGCGATCCGGAAACCGGCTTCTACGGCTTCATTCCGGCGGTCGGCAGCGCATTGCCCAACCGCTACGGCCGCATCCCGAGCAAATTCTTCCCCGGCGAGCCCAGCTATGAGGGCTATAGCCGAAACCAGATTGCGGCCGGTTACGCGCTCGAGCATCGCTTCAACGATGTCTTCAGCTTCCGCCAGAATCTGCGATACACGGACCTCGAATCGCGCTTCAGGACCGTCGCGGTGGGAAGTCTGGCCGCCGACGAGCGCACCCTGGTTCGCCGCGTGACGGCGTCGAACGAGAAGGCCAGGACCTTCGGCGTCGACAACCAGCTCCAGGCTGATTTCCGTACCGGACCGCTGACGCACAAGGTCCTGCTCGGCGTCGATGGTTACTGGATGGACGGCACCGCCTTCACCGGCGCAGGCGGCACCGTCCAGACCCTGGACTGGGTCAACCCGGTCTACGGCCGCACGCCCTTTGCCGTACCGGCCCTGCCCGGCACCACACAGGAACAGACGCAGTTCGGCGTCTATCTTCAGGACCAGATCAAGCTCGACCGGCTCTCGCTCCTGGTCGGCGGGCGCTTCGACAATGCCAGAAGCCGCACGCGCGCCCTTACCAATGGCGCACTGACAAAGCAGGACGACGAGGCCACGACGGGCCGCGCCGCGCTGATGTACAATTTCGACAATGGCTTGGCGCCCTATGCGAGCTATTCGACCTCGTTCGAGCCGGTTGCGGGTACGAGTTTTGGCGGTTCGCCCTTCAAACCGACCGAGGGTGAGCAGTATGAGGTCGGCCTCAAATACGCGCCGCCGGGCTATGACGCCTTCATCCAGGCAGCCGTGTACCAACTCACCCAGAGCAATGTGCCGACGGCCGACCCTCTCAATGTCGGCTTCCAGATCCAGACGGGCGAGGTGCGGGCGCGTGGTTTTGAGATCGAGGGTCGAGCGAAACTGTTCGAAAGCCTCGAGCTGATCGCAGCCTATGCCTACACCGACGCCGAGGTGACGAAGAGCACTGGCGTCGACCTTGGCAAGCGGCCGACCGTCGTTCCCCGCAACATGGCTTCACTCTGGGGCCACTACACCTTCAAAACGGGCCTGTTCGCAGGTTTCGCCCTGGGCGGTGGCGTGCGTTATGTCGGCGAGGGCGCAGGCGATCCCGGCAACACCTTCAAGACGCCGGACTATACCCTGTTCGATGCGGCCATCAGCTATGATTTTGGTGTCCGCTCCCAGGCGCTGAAGGGCTGGAAGGTACAGGTCAATGCCCAGAACCTGCTCGACAAGGACTATGTCGCGGGTTGCTACGCGCTGACCCAGTGCTCATTCGGCCTTCGCCGAACGGTGCTTGCAACCCTGTCCTACAGATGGTGAGCCACAACGGCATGGAGGCCGCGCCATTTCGCAACACGGCCGGCCCCGAGCTCCCGTCAGCGGTGCCCGCGACCCTGGCGCAAGCGCGCCAGCAGGACATCGTCGCGGACCATGGCGAGATCTATCGGCTGCTGATCGCAGTCCCGCCAGGTCCGGCGCCGGCGGCGGGGTTTCCGGTGATCTATCTGGTCGACGGCAATGCTCTCTTCGCCACGGCCGTCGAGACGGCACAGCTCCAGGGTCGACGGCAGGATGTGACGGGCGTCGACCCGGCGATCATCGTGGGCATCGGCTATCCCATCGACGCCCCGTTCGATGGTGCGCGCCGGCAAGGTGATCTCCTGCCGGACGAGGGAGGCGCAGACCGGTTCCTCGACTTCATCGAGGAGGGCGTGAAGCCAGCCGTCGCAGCGCTCGCCGCCATCGATCCCAACCGCCAGGCTCTGGTGGGGCATTCCTTTGGTGGCTTGTTCGCACTGCATGCGCTGTTCACGCGGCCTGAGCAGTTCAGGTCCTACGTCGCCGGCAGCCCTTCGATCTGGTGGAACGATCGCGCGATCGAGATCAGCGAGGCCAGCTTTGTTGCGCGCCGCCGCGATGCAGCCCTGCCGCGGCTGCTGATCACAGCCGGAGGCAGCGAGCAGACACGCGACGCGCGCACCTCTCCGGAACGGGCGCAACGCCTGCATATGGCGCGCATGCTCGACAACGCCCACGAAATGGCGCTGCGCCTGGCCTCGTCGCACCGTGTCGCGGTGGAGCATGTGATCTTCGACGGCGAGAACCACATCTCGGTCATCCCCGCGATGCTCGCCAGGGCGGTTTCGTTCGCGATCGCCGGCACCGCCGGCCGGGAGACGGCGGCATGAGCCAGGTACGGATCTCGTCGCGCGGGCTGCGACCATTTGCGTGGGTTCTGGGCCTCATTCTGACGCTGTTTGCGTTGACGGCAGCCGGCCCGGCCCTGGCCTCCCCCGTAACGGTGACCGATGTGCTCGGTCGCACGGTGACCTTGCCGGGCCCGGCCAAGCGCATCGTGCTGGGGCAGGGTCGCCAGCTCAATGCGCTGGGGCTCATTCATCCCGATCCGATCAGCCTGCTCGTTGGCTGGGGCAATGACTTCCAGCGCCAGATGGGCGAGGCCTACACGCTGTACCGCGCGCGGTTTCCTGCGATCGAGACGCTGCCGACCGTCGGAGACAGCACCGCAGACGGGTTTTCTTTCGAGAAGGCAGTCGAACTTGACCCGGATCTGGTCGTTCTGAGCCTGTCGATCGCCGGAACGCGCCGCGGCCCCGGCGATCTCGTCGCGAAATTCGAGGCGGCGGGCATCCCCGTGATCGTGGTGGATTTCTTCCTGCAGCCGTTCCGCGACACGGTGCCCAGCCTGCGCATTCTCGGCAAGGCGATCGGCAGGGAGGCGGCGGCCGAAGAGTTCGTCTCCTTCTACCAAGACCGGAGACAGCGCATCGCCAGGCGGCTCGGCCCGGTCGAGCGACCATCCGTCTTCATGCATGCGCATGCCGGAAGCGCCGAATGCTGTTTCTCGCCGGGAAAGGGTACATTCGACGACTACATCGCAGCCGCAGGCGGACGAAACATCGCGGCGGCGCTCCTGCCGGGAGCGACAGGCCAGGTCAGCCTCGAGCAGGTTCTCGCTCTGGACCCGGCGATCTATATCGCGACAGGTGGCACCCATCTCGCAAGGAGCGGGGGACTGGTGCTGGGCCTGGGCGTGCCCGCCGAGGTCGCGTCGCGCAGCCTGGCAGCCCAGCTCGCCCGCCCCGGCCTCAAGGCCCTGACGGCCGTGAGGAAGGGCCGGGCCTATAGTCTCTGGCATCTGTTCAACGACACCCCCACCCATATCGCGGCGATCGAGGCGATGGCGAAGTGGTTCCATCCGCAGCTGTTCGCCGATATCGACCCGCAGGCGACGCTGGACGAGATCTCCCGGCGTTTCTCGGCGATCCCGCTACAGGGAACGTCTGGCTCGAGTCGCATGGCGGAAAGCCGGAAGACTTGGCAAGCCCGCCGGCAAAGCCATGAATTTCCCCGCAAACCCCGCCTCCCCCGCCGCTCGCGAGGTTGCCCTGCCATGACCGCTCTCGTTGCTCACGCCCGGATCGCCATGATCGATCCGGACGCCATCATCGCTCCGCTCTGCGAACATCTAGCCGAGCATGGTGCCGAGGTCACACAGGAGGAGGGCGCGACGATCATTGCACTCGGCAGCTACCGTGGCTGGCTGCAGTCCAGCGATGGACATCTGATCGTGCGCGCCGAAGCGCCCGACATTGCGAGCCTCCAAGGCGCCAAACAAGCGATCGCGAGCCATGTCCTCGAGTTTGCGCCGCGCGGCGAGGCCGTCCCCCTGATCGCCTGGACGGGAGCCGGCAGCGACGTGGCGATCCCATCGAGTTTTCGCATCCTGACCGTAACAGGCATTCGGGACATCTCGCCACATATGCGCCGGATCAGCTTCCGGGGCGAGGACCTTGCCAGGTTCGATAGCCTGGAGGCGCTGCATGTCAGGTTGTTCCTGCCACCGCCTGATCTGGCCGCGCCGGAATGGCCGACATTCGGCGAGGATGGAATCTTGCGCATGCCGGAGACGGACAAGGCGCCGGCGGTGCGCAAATACACGATCCGCGAGATCAATCCAGTCGCAGGAACGGTCGCGCTCGATTTCGTGCTGCATGAGGATGCCGGCCCCGGCGCAGCTTTCGCGGCCCGTGCCCGGCCAGGCGATCGCATTGGCATGGCAGGCCCCGGCGGACGTGGCTTGCGCGAGGCCGACTGGTATCTGTTCATGGGCGACGAAACCGCGCTGCCCGCGATCGGCCGCATGCTTGTCCACCTGCCTTCGACCGCACGAGGCTTCGCCGTCATCGAGATCGCCGATGCCGAGGAGGAACAGGCACTGGTCTGCCCCGCCGGGATCCAGATCCGCTGGTTGCATCGCCAGGGCGCCGAGGCCGGCACCACGACACTGCTCCAGGACGCCTTCGACACCGTCACGTGGCCTTCGGACGATGCGACCGTCTATCTCTGGGCCGCGCTCGAACATTCCGATTTCAAGGCCCTCCGCGTGGCCGCACGCAAGCGGCTGCGGCCCGAGCGCGATCATCATCTGATCGTCAGCTATTGGCGCCGCGGGATCAGCGAAGACCGGCCGGCCGACTGAATTCGCAGCGCCACGCCGGGCTGAGCGCCCTCCGTTTCAGAGCGCGAAGGGGCTCGCGCCGCCTGCCAGTGATCGAACGCGCGCGGCGGCCTCCGTGATTCATGCGGCGGCCGGCGGGGTACCATGCGTGTGGAAGCTCTCGATCGTCTTCAGCCCCCAGGCCTGTCCCTTCTTCCGCTCGGCCTCGGTCCACGTCACAGTCTGCCAGTCCGGATCGAGAATGAGACGCGCGCCGGCATTGGCGATCTCGATACGGTTGCCGGCAGGCTCGTAGACATAGAGGAAGAAGGTCTGCTGCACCGCGTGCTTATGCGGCCCGGTCTCGATGTGAATGCCGTTCTCGAGAAAGATGTCGGCGGCTTCGAGAATATGCTCGCGCTGGTCGGCCGCATAGGTGAGGTGGTGGAAGCGCCCGAGAGCCGCGGTGTGGTCGCGCGTATAGGCGATGTCGTAGCTCTTGTTGTTGACGGTGAACCAGCAGCCACCGACTTCGCCGGAATCGAGCACGATCTGTTCCGTGATGCGGCTGCCCAGGGCCTTCGGCATGAAATCGCGGATCACCGCGACGTCCTGCGCCAGCAGATTGAGATGGTCGAGACGGCGCACAGCACAGCCGCGGCCATGATTGCGTTGCGCCTGGTTCTTCAGCGCCGGCCGTTCATGCGGCGGCGCAGCGTATTTTTGGGTGTCGAAATAGATCTCGAACACATGATTGTCGGGATCGCGGAACCGGTAGGCCTTGCCATGGCCGAGATCGCCGTCGTCCCAGCCGATGCCGGCCCCCATGGCCTCGATCGCCTTGACCCGGCGCATCAGGCCAGCCTCGCTCGTCGCCCGATAGCCGATATGGCCGACACCCGTCGTGGTCGAGGCCGTGAGTTTCAGCGTGTGGAACTCATAGTCGTCCCAGGCGCGCAGATAGACGCTGTCGCCCGCCCGTCCGCTCTCGGTCAGCCCGAGGATATTGACGAAGAAATCGAGGCTGGCCTCCGGCTTGTTCGTGAACAGCTCGACATGGGCGAGATGAGCGATGTCGAAACAGGGTTCCTGGCTCATCCCCACACCTCCTGCGCCACCTCGATAATGCGCGCCAGCTTGGCCCATTGCTCGTCCTCGGCCAGCACATTGCCCTCCTCGGTGGAGGCGAAGCCGCATTGGGGCGAGAGGCAGAGCTGATCCAGGGGCGCGAAGGCCGAGGCCTGCTCGATCCGCCGCTTCAGGTTGTCCTTGCTCTCGACGCTGCCGAACTTCGAGGTGACGAGGCCCAGCACGACCTGCTTGCCCTTCGGCAGGAAGCGCAGCGGCTCGAAGCCGCCGGAGCGATCATCGTCCCATTCCATGAAATAGCCGTCGACGTTGATCTGGTTGAAGACCATGTCGGCGACGGGTTCATAGCCACCCGAGGCGATGAAGGTCGATTTGAAGTTGCCGCGGCAAGTATGAGTGGTGATCGTCATGTCCGCCGGCTTGGCCGCCGTCGCCGTGTTGATGACGTCGCGATAGATGTGGATCAGCTTATCGGGGTCATCGCCACGATCGACAAGCATCTGGCGCTGCTCAGGATCGCAGAAATAGGAGAGGCTGGTATCGTCGAGCTGCAGATAGCGGCAGCCGGCGTCGTAAAAGGCCTTCACCGCCTTGGCGTAGGCCTTGCCGAGATCTGCGTAGTAATCCTCCATCTTGAAATAGGCGGAGATATCGACGGCTTTCCGGCCGCCGCGATAGTGCAGCATGCTCGGGCTCGGGATCGTCATCTTCGGCACGCGGTCGGTGACGGAGGCGAGAAACCTGAAATGGGCGAGATGCGGGTGGTCGTCGGGAAAGTCGAGTTTGCCGGTCACGCGAAGGCCACGGGCCTTGGTCGCGACGCCCTTGAACTGGATGCCTGAATCCGAGTCGTATCCCTGCACGCCGGAGAGATTCTCCAGGAAATCGAAATGCCAGAAGGCGCGACGGAACTCGCCGTCGGTGACCGCCTGGAGCCCGACCTCCTCCTGCTTCTTCACCAGCGCCCTGATCTCGGCATCCTCGATCGCCGTCAGATCGGCGGCGGAGATTTCGCCGGTCACCAGCTTGGCGCGCGCGTCCTTCACGCGTGCGCTACGCAACAGGCTTCCCACCATATCGGCTCGGAACGGCGGCTTGTCTCGGAGGGGCATGCGGTTTCCTTCCCTGATCATGGTCTTCTAGGCAGCGGCGCTGAGGCCGAGATGGCGTTCCAGCCGCGCCGGTTCGCGCAGCAGCGCGGCACTGTCGTCGGCGAGCACGACACGACCGCGCTCCAGCACGATTGCGGTGTCGGTCAGCTCCAGAATCTTCCTGGCATGCTGTTCGATGACGATGGCTGCCAGCCCTTCGTCCCGGAACAGCGTCTTCAATGCCGCGAGTAGTTCCTCAACGATGATCGGCGCCAGCCCCTCGGTCGGTTCGTCCAGAAGCAGCAGCCTTGGATTGAGCATCAGGGCGCGGCCGATGGCCAGCATCTGCTGTTCGCCCCCGGAGAGCTGGTTGCCGAGATTGCTCTTGCGTTCGGCGAGGCGCGGAAACATCCGGAAGACGCGTTCCGTCGACCATGGGCCGGGGCGCGCGACCGCGGTCAGGTTCTCGACGACGGTCAGCGACTTGAAGATGTTGCGCTCTTGCGGCACCCAGCCGATGCCGGCATGGGCTCGCTGCTCGGGCGTCGCTGTGGAGATGTCGACATCGGCAAGAGTGATGCGCCCGGCCCGCCGGCGCGTTACGCCGATGATCGTGTTGACCAGTGTCGTCTTGCCGACGCCGTTGCGGCCCAGCAAGGCGAGCGAGCGCCCCTCGTCGAGGGAAAGCGCGACATCGAACAGGACGAGAGCGTCGCCGTAGCCGGCGTTCAGGCCTTCGATCCGCAGGAGCTCAGACATGGGCGGCCTCGCCGAGATAGGCCTGCTTGACGGCGGGGTCGCGCGCGACCACCGCAGGTTCGCCTTCTGTCAGCACGCGGCCATTGACGAGAACGGTGATCCGGGTCGCGAACCGAAAGATGATGTCCATGTCGTGCTCGATCAGCAGCACCGAGACATCGTCGGGCAATGCGGCGACCGTCTCCAGCAATTCGCGCCTCTCGGCCTCGGGAACGCCGGCGGCGGGCTCGTCGAGCAAGAGCACGCTCGGCCTGGCCGCGAAAGCCGCGGCGATCTCGATCTGGCGCTGCTTGCCATAGGGCAATGTCGCGATGCGCTGATCCATGATGTCCTCGAGCTTGAAACGGGCGAGGATATCGGCTGTCTCGGCGATGGCCTCGCCATCGGCGTCGAGCCTCTGGAAGAGCCGCATGCCCCGGCCGAGCCGCTCTGCGGTGACGAGCGAGATCATCTCGAGCGGCGTCATCGTGCCGAAGAGCTGATTGATCTGGAAGGTGCGGGCGACACCGCGCTTGACCCGCGCCTCTCGCGACAGGCCGGTGATGTCCTGCCCCATCAGGCTTACGCGCCCCGATGTCGGCCGCAGAACTCCTGTGAGCAGATTGACGAAGGTCGTCTTGCCCGCGCCGTTCGGGCCGATCAGCGCGTGGCGCGCGCCCTTCTCCAGTGAGAACGTCACGTCATCGGTCGCAGTGATGCCGCCGAAGGCCTTGACGAGATTGAAGGTCTGCAGGACGGCGCTCACGACGAGGCCCTGCGTTTCGGAAACCGCGCGACCAGGGCCTTGATCGCGCCATGGATCAGTTCACGGCCACCAAGGACGAAGAGGACGAGGAACAGCCCGATCCAGAACATCCAGTATTGCGGGGTGAAGGTCGCGATGGCGTCCTGCAGGAACTTGAACGCGATCGCACCGATCAGGCCGCCATAGAGATAGCCGGCCCCGCCGATGATCAGCACCAGCATCAGGTCGGCCGATCGATGGAAGTCGAACACGTCGAGCGAGACGAATTGCGTGGTCTGGGCGAGCAAGGCGCCCGCCGCCCCGGCATAGGCCGCCGACAAGGCATAGATGGCCGCAAGGCGCCAAGGTATCGGCACGCCGGATGCCGCAGCGCGCAGTTGATTGTCGCGAATGCCGCGAAGGGACAGGCAGAACGGCGAATTCACGATGCGCCGCGCGATCAGGAACAGGATGAACAGCACCGACAGCGAATAGAGATAGGCCGTGCGCCCGAAGATATCGAAATCGAACGTCCCGAAGATCGGTGCCATCGTGATGCCCTGCAGGCCGTCGGCGCCACCGGTGAGCCATGAGAGCGAGTTCGCAACCTCGTAGAGGATCAATGCCACGCCGAGCGTGATCATGAGGCGGGTCAGATCCGTGCCCCGCAGGACGAGCGGACTGGTGAGCAGCCCGAGCAGCGCGGATGTCGCCATGCCGAATGCCAGGCCGGCCAGTGGATCGGCCGTGACAAACTTGGCGAACAGCCCGGCCGAATAAGCGCCCATCCCCAGGAACGCGGCATGCCCAAGCGATACGATCCCGGCATAGCCGAGGATCAGATCGAGCGAGAGGGCGAACAGGGCAAGGATCGCGATCTCGTTGAGGATCAGAAAGCGCGTTGGAAACAGCACGAAGGACGCTGCGGCGAAGAGCCAGAAAGCCAGCTCGGCGGGGTGCCAGCGCCGGGCGCGGCGCAGCGAGTGCCTGACGCGCTGTTCAAGAGCCGTCCCGCTCATGTGCGAGCCCTCGCGAACAGGCCCTCGGGGCGCAGCAGCAACAGGATGACCATCAGCGTGTAGATGATGAAGGCTCCGGCCTGCGGGACCAGATATTTGCCCATCACGTCGGCGACGCCGAGCAGCATGGCCGCGAGGAAGGGGCCGGTGATCGTTGAGGTGCCGCCGACCGTGACGACGATCAGGAAGTAGATCATGAACTTCAGCGGAAAGGTTGGATCGAGCCCCATGAGCTCGATCCCGAGCGCGCCGCCGAGCCCCGCCAGTCCGGAACCGAGCGCAAAGGTCAGGGCGAACAACCGGTTCACCGGAATGCCCAGGCCACGCGCCACGCGCGCATCATCCACGGCAGCACGCAACCGGCTGCCGAACCGTGTTTTCGCGAATCCCCATTGCAGCGTGACCGCGAGCAGCCCGCAGATGCCGATCACGAACAGGCGATAGTAGCCGATGCCAACGCCGAACACGTAGAACCGCCCCTGAAGCCAGGGTGGGAGCTGGATGATCTGCTGGCTCGAGCCGAGCAGCCAGTCAGTGCCCGCAACCGCCATGAAGACGAGCCCGATCGAGAACATCACCTGATCGAGATGGCTCTTGGCATACATCGGCCGATAGACGAGCCGCTCGAGCACGATCCCCGCCAGCGCAGCCGCAAGGAAGGCGGCCGGAAGCGAAGCCAGGAACGGCAGGCCGAGCCGCTGCATCAGCAGCACGGTGACATAGCCGCCGAGCATGGCGAAGGCGCCATGGGCGAGGTTGACGAAATTCATCAACCCCATCGTCACGGAAAGCCCGCAAGCGAGGACGAACAGCACCATCCCATAGGCGATGCCATCGAACAGGATGGTGAGCATGTCGTCGGTCCGGCCGCGTCAGACCGCCTATTTGCGCGCCTTCACCGGATCCTTGACCTGTGGAATCGTGGCGAATTCCACATTGTACAGGTCGGAGCCGATCTTCTCTGTCTTGCGCACATAGATGTTCTGAATGATGTCGCGCGTCGCCGGATCGATCGTGATCGGTCCGCGCGGGCTCTCCCAGGAGGCGCCCTTCATCGCCGCGATGAGCTTCTCGCCGCTGGCGTCGCCATTTGTCGCCTTGAGCGCCTCGGCGATCAGCCGCATGCCGTCATATCCGCCAACGGCCATGAAGTTCGGACGCATGCCGGGATTGGCGGCCTCGAACGCCTTCACGAAGGCCTGGTTGGCGGCGCTGTCATGCTTGGCCGAATAATGATGCGTGGTGATGGCGCCGATCGCGACGTCCCCCATGCCGTTGAGGATATCGTCATCGACCACATCGCCTGGGCCGATCAGCTTGACGCCGGCCTTGTCGAGGCCGCGCTCGACGAACTGCTTCATGAACTGCGCGCCGATGCCGGACGGCACGAACACGAACAGGGCATCGGGCTTTGCCTCGGAGACGCGCTGCAGGAACGGCGCAAAATCCGGGTTGCGCAACGGCACGCGCACGCTTTCGACTGTGCCGCCAGCGGCCTTGAACTTGGTGGCGAAGGAGGTCTCGGCGTCGATCCCCGGGCCGTAATCGGTCACGACGGTGAAGACGTTCTTGATGCCGTTGGACCAGGCCCAGTCCGCCATCGGCTCGGAGGCCTGTGGCAAGGTGAACGAGGTGCGGGCAATGAAAGGCGAGGCCTCGGTGATCGACGCCGTCGCTGCAGCCATGACGATCTGGGGGACCTTGGCCTGGGTCGCGATCGGGGCCGTCGCCATGGCGAGTGGCGTCAGGCCGAAGCCAGCCAGAACCGCAACCTTGTCGTTGACCACGAGTTCCTGTGCGATCCGGCGCGTCGCGTCAGCGTTGCCGGTATCGTCCTTGAGGATGACTTCCAGGCGCTTTCCACCATGCGTTGCGCCGTTCTGAGCCAGGAAGAGCTTCACGGCAGCCTCGATCTGGCGCCCCGTCGACGCAAAAGGCCCCGTCATCGGCAGGATCAGCCCGACCTTGACCACCTCCTGGGCCTGCGCCGCGGAGCCCAGTGTCGCTGCGAGCGCACCTGCCATGAAGCCCTTCAGAACCGTCCTGCGGAATGTCATCGTGGTACCCCTCCCTGGGTCTGGCTCTTGTTTTCGAGCCGCCTTTTAGTTGTCGTCGCGATAGACGAGCCCGGCCTTCGCCAGCCCATCGCGCATTCCATACATATCAAGCCCGAGTTCGCCGGCGGAGAGCCGGCGACGCTTCTCATCTTCATTCGCTTCCCGCGACCGCGCTGCGGCAGCAACCCTCTCTGCGTCGAGCCGTGGAACCACCACCACGCCATCATCGTCCGCGACGATCACGTCGCCGGGATTGATCATCGCACCGGCACAGACCACCGGCACGTTCACCGATCCGAGCGTCGCCTTGACGGTGCCCTTGGCCGAGATCGCGCGCGACCAGACCGGGAACCCCATCTCGGTCAGCACGCGTACATCGCGCACGCCGGCATCGATGATGAGGCCGATGCCACCGCGCGCCCTGAGGGAGGTCGCGAGAAGGTCGCCGAACATGCCGTCAGTGTTATCTGCCGTGCAGGCGACCACAAGTATGTCGCCGGGCATGACCTGCTCGATCGCGACATGGATCATCCAGTTGTCGCCGGGTTGGGCGAGGACGGTGACGGCTCCCCCGGCGATCGAGGCACCGGCATAGATCGGGCGCATATAGGGCTTCATCAGCCCGGTCCGGCCCATGGCCTCATGGGTGGTCGAGACGCCAAGCTCCTGGAATGCCGCCATATCGGCGCTTGCAGCCCGTTTCTTCGTGCGGATGACGACGCCGGTCATGCCAGGGACTCCAGGGCTTCGGGGAACAGGCGCTGGTAGGCCTCACCGTAAGTCATCGCCTTGCCGGAGTTGCGCCCTCCCTGCATGCCCCGATTCAGCGCCACCCGCGTATAGTATTCCCAGAGATGCTTCTGCGCGGCCAGGATTTCGAAGGCCTTGCGCTTCGTCTCCCAGACCTCGTCGATGTTGAGGATCAGGTTCGGCTTGAAATTGCACTGCTCGGGCTGGTGCGGCTCGAAAAGGAAGACGGGCGGTGCGGCATAGGGGCGTGCGGGATCCGGCTTATGACCTGCGGCCTGCGCGATGATCCGCGCTTCCTGCGCGAAGCGCGCTGCTTCGGGATGGTCGACATTGTAGGGGTCTTCGAGCGCATGGGTCAGCACAAAGCTGGGACTGAGCTCATGGAAGAGGTCGATCGCCCGGTCGAGCATCGGGCCTGTCGTGCGCAGCGGGTAGTCGCCGGCATCCATGAATTCGATCTCGGCCCCGAGGACCGCGGCGGCGCGCTCGGCTTCTTCGCGACGCTGCGCCTTGACGTCCTCCACGCGCACACCCGCCTGTTTCCAGGCGAACTGGCTTTCGCCGCGCTCGCCATAGGCCAGGCACAGGATCTTTACCCGCATGCCCTGCCTGGCATGCAAGGCGATGGCACCGCCCGCACGCCAGACGAAATCGCCGGGGTGGGCGGTAATCACCAGACCCGTCTTCTGCAGGCTCGCCATTGAGCTGTAATCCTCTCTTCTCGGTCCTATTCGGCGGCGCTGCGTGCTTCGTCGCCGCTGCGCGCGAGCGCATGCGGCGGCACGTAGGCCTGGCCATCCATCAGAATGCGCGCGGTGCGCAGCAGGCCGGCACGCTCGATGACGGGGCGCTCCGTCGTGCCACCCACGGTGAGCTTCACGGTGAATTCCCCGGTCGGATGCTCGACCGAAATCGCGCGTTCGCGACCGGTAGGCATCGCGGCGACCGAAGCTGCCGGCGACCCCGGCAGGGCTGCGGCTGTCGCCACCGTCACCGCAGCAAAGACACCGATCGACGCGTGGCACTCATGCGGGATGAAGCTGCGCGTCGCGATCGAGCCTGCAACCGGACGCGCGACAAGGGCGATCTTCGGGACCACCATCTTGGCCACATCGCCGAGATTCATCATCGGCCCGGCCGCGAGGCGGATGCGCTCGATGCGCTGCTTCAGCTCCGTATCCTCTTGCAGCACTTCGCGGGCTTCGTGGCCGGTGCGCCCGACATCAACCGCCCGCAAAACGATGACCGGCATGCCGTTGTCGATCAGGGTGCATTCGACACCATCGATGATGTCGACCGGATTTCCCGTCGGCAGCAGTGCGCCACAGACGGAGCCTTCCGTGCCGAGGAAGCTGATGTCGATCGGCGCGGAGGTCCCGGGCACGCCATCGATGCGGGCATCGCCCTCGACACCAGCCTGACCGGCCTCGGTCCGCATGGTGAGATCGGCGACGGTGCCCGTGTTCAGCGTCCGAACCCGCACCGTGGTGCTGGCGCCCTCTGCTCGGACCAGGCCCCGCGCCAGCGCGAAGGGACCGATACCGGCGAGAATGTTGCCGCAGTTCGGCGTGGTGTCGACCGACGCGGTTTCGACGCCGACCTGCGCAAACAGGAAATCAACGTCGCAGCCCGGCTCGCTCGAGCGCGAGACGATCGCGACCTTGCTCGTCAACGGATGGGCGCCGCCAAGCCCGTCGACCTGGCGCTTGTCGGGTGAGCCCATCACCGCGAGCAGGAACGCGTCCCGCGCGGCCGTGCCAACCGGCAGATCTTCGGCGAGGAAATAGGCGCCCTTGGACGTACCGCCCCGGATCAGCATGCATGGCACGGCAATCTGCGACATCGCTCAGCCTCCGCCCTTGATGCTGGCACGCGTGATGATATCGCGCCACAGCGTCCCTTCCGACGCGATCAGACGCCCGAAGCCCTCTGGCGTCTCGCGGCGCGCAATCGCGCCGTCGCGATCGAGCGCCGCGACAAATTCGGGCTGGTCGAGCAGCGCATTGATCTCGCGGTTGAGGCGCTCGACAATTGCGGCCGGCGTGTGTGCGGGGGCAACGATGCCGTACCACTGCACAGCCTCGAAACCCGGCAGCCCGCTTTCGGCAATGGTCGGGAGCTGTGGAGCAAAAGAGGTGCGCTCGGAGCTGGCGACGCCGAGCGCACGCAGCTGGCCCGCTGCGGCGAGCGGCAACACCGCCGGACCGCCGGTCAGCGTGAACTGCACGGAACCGGCGACCAGATCCGTCACCGACGGTGCGGTGCCGCGATAGGGCACATGGATCGCCTCGAAACCCGCCCGATGCGCGAGATAGGCACCGGCAATATGCGCCGCGCTGCCTTGCCCGCCGGAGCTGTAGTTCAGCTTGCCCGGATTGGCCTTGGCATAGGCCACGAATTCCTGGAACGAGTTCGCCGGCAGGCTCGGGTTGATGACGAGGATGTTCGGCACCATGGCGACCAGGGCCACCGGCTGGAAATCCTTGACCGGATCATAGGGTACGTTGGGATAGAGTGCCGGGTTGAAGGCAAGCGTGCCGATATGACCCATCATCAGCGTATGGCCGTCCGGATCGGATTTCGCGACCTGGCTCGCCGCGATCATGCCGCCGGCGCCGGGGCGGTTCTCGATGACGAAGCCCTTGCCGGGGATCGTGCGCTCCAATCGGTTGGCAATCAGGCGCGCGAGGAGGTCGGTGCTGCCGCCCGGAGTGAACGGCACCACGAGCCGAATGATTTGCGTCGGCCACACCGGCTGGACCTGCGCCCGCGCCGCGTGCCCGAGGCCGGCCAAACCCAGCCCCGCAAGGAGTGATCGGCGGTCGATGCTCATCACGCGCCACGCCCTTGCCGCGCGCCGTGCCCGGTCGCCTCGTCAAATCCGATGAACGCGATCGTCGCTGCTTTGGAGCCAGGCATGGGTCGTCCCTTGCTTGTGCGTTTCCTTGTCCCGCGAGGACCCTGACCCCAAGCTATTCTGCCATCAAATGAGAAGAATGCAGCGATTGATTACTTTCATGCATCTTTATCCGAGACACTGTTTCTCAGCGCCTCGCTGACCAGCGCCAGGAGGTCGCGCGCCGCCGGCCGCAGCAGCATATTCTTGCGGGTGACGATGCCGAGGGTGCGGCTGATGCTCGGCGAGCGCAGCGGGATCGCAACCAGTTCGCCGGCATCGACAGAGTCGAGCGCGAGCTGCGGCACAATCGCATAACCGATCGCGGAACGGACCAGGCTCACTGCCGTGATGACGCGCTGGACCTCGTAGCGCCAGGTCAGGGCCTCGCGCCGTGCGCCCAGCGCATCGTCGATCAGGATGCGATTCCCGGTCTCGGCACTGATCCGCACGAGCGGCAGCCCCTGCAACTGCGCCCAGGTCAGCGACTCCGATCGCGCGAGCGGCATGCTGCGGTGACTGACGAGCACGAACGGCTCCTTGACCACCGGCTTGAGCTCGAGGTCCCAGCGATTGGCGGCGACGATGGTCACGCCGAACTCGGCCTGGCCCGATTGCACCTTGTCGGCGATCTCCGAAGCCGAGTTATCGTGCACCCGGACGCGCACTGCCGGATATCGTCTGGCGAACTCTGCGATCACCGACGGCATGCAGTGGACCGCGATGGTTGGCAGACAGCCGACCGCAACCTCTTCCTCGGCATCCGCGGCATCGACCCGCGCCTCATCGATGGCTGCACCTAGCTCTTCAAAGATCTTGCGGGCGCGCGGCAGGAGCGCCGACCCCGCCGGGGTCAACGAGACCTGGCGCGTGGTGCGCAAGAGCAGCGTCGTTCCGAGTGATTCCTCGAGCTTCCGGATCCGATGGCTCAGCGCGGTCTGGGAGAGATTGAGATGCGAGGCCGCGGCATGAAAACTGCCCCGCTCGGCGATACTGACGAAGGCCTGCAGGCCCAGAACGTCCACCCTCACCCGCAAGATCCTTCAACCCGGTCAATCGACGTCAGCACGACCTCAGGGTCGCATCAACCATGCGCGTGAACCGGCATCAGACTCTTCGACCTACGCCGGCAGAAGCGAGCTCAAATCGGCAGAATCGAAAGACCGGCACGGCTCCAGCATCGCCGGGAGCGGTGACCGCTGACAACAGCCTCCCCAAGCAATGGTCCATTTTAGCCGGATCAGCCATGTCGGCCGTGCGGCAAAGGGAAGAAGCCGACTATTGGTCCGGTTCGACTGGGTTCAGAGAGCAATCGCGAAAGGCCTCAGCCCGGCGAACCGCATGCTTCTGTTGCAGCCCCCATAGCCCGGAAATGGCCTCGACCGGTCGCCGACATTGCCGGAAGACCAGTTCAACGCCGCAATCCCTGCATGCTCGTGCTGAAGCTGGAGGGGGAATGACGAATGGCGACGGGACGGGAGGTCTGCCTTGAAGCTGCCGGTCTGGGCGAGCGCCCTGAGCGCGACTCTCCTTGTGCAAGTCATTAGCTCTTTTGCAGCCGCTGCGATCCCTCTCCTGGGCCCGATTCTGACGCAACGCTGGGGCATGACGCCAGAGAGCATCGGCTATGTTTCGGCAGTCGTTTCGGTCGGCATCTGCTGGTTCCTGGCGTGCGGCGGCCCGATGCTCGATCATCATGGCCCGATCCGAGCCTTGCAGCTCGGCCTGGTCTTCGTTGCGGCGGGTCTCCTGCTCCTGTCGCAGTCCTTTGGCCTCGTCGGCCTCGTCGGTGCACTCCTTGTGGGCCTGGGCCTGGCGCCCAATACGCCGGCTGGCAGCCAGCTGCTGATGCGTACGGCGCCCCCCAGGCACCGTACGCTTGTGTTTTCGATCAAGCAGGCGGGCGTGCCTCTGGGCGGCGCCATAGCCGGTCTCGTTGTCGCGCCTCTGGTCCTGGGGCTCGGCTTCGTCGGCGCGGTCTGGACGATTGTCGCGATCATCCTTCTCTGCGTCGTGCTAGTTCAGCCCTTTCAAGCAATCCTCGACGCGGAGAAGGGCCCACAGAACCGGGCCTGGCCCCGATTGTTTCTCTCGCCGTCCTCGCTCTCTCGGTCAGCCAGGGTCCTGAACTCGCACCCGTCCTTGCCGATGCTCACCGCGCTGGGAGTCGCGTTTTCCATAACGCAGGCCAGCATCACGGCGTTCACGGCAACCTACATGGTCACGCAGCACGGGAAGACCCTGGCACAGGCCGGTCACTACATCGCCGTCTTGCTTGCAGCGAGCACGGTCGCACGCATCTTCTTTGGATGGCTGGCGGATCGCATGGGCGGCGGGCTCCTGCTTCTCTCGCTTCTGGCCCTGGGCGCAGGCTCGGCGATCATGCTGCTTGTCTCTTCGACTACCGCCAGTCCCTGGATGGTCTATGGCTGCATGGCGCTGGTCGGTGCCACATCGATGGGCTGGAACGGTGTCCACATGGCGGAGCTGGCGCGAGTTGCACCGCCCACTCTGATCGGCGACGTGACATCCGGAGCCAGCCTGTTCGGCTTCGTGGGCTCGATATGCGGGCCGCTGATATTTGCCATCGTCGCCAGCCGCACGGGCAGCTTCGAATGGCCCTTCATGCTGGTCGCCGGTCAATTGGCCGCATTCGGCCTGTTCGCTCTTGGCTGTCAGTTCAGGCGCGCCGCTTGAGGCGGCGCGCGCTCGCGTTCGAACGCCGCAGGGGCGAGAAGGCCTAACTGCCCCCAATGCCGTCAGCACGATGAAGCGAGGCCTCAGCACTTGGCCACGTGCTCAGATCCGATGTCCGTTCCGCGAGATGCAACGCGGCCTATGCCTTGCTCCAGTCAAAGCGGGTCAGGGCTCCACGAGCAATCAGCTTCGTTCAGATCCGGCAACTGATACGAGCGGGAGCGCTTTGAGACCGGGACACGAGACCACCCTGCGCTCCCCTTCGCGCAATCTCCAAATTCTGTCAGGATGTTTCCAGACGAGGGGTTTGAAACTCTCGTGGCCGAGACCGATTGGCGCTATTCTCAACCGTCGCGCGACCGTCATCCGGCTGGTGCGCGCCTGTGGCACGAAGGCTCGTGAGATGCTGGTTGGTGTCGAGGGCATAGTGGATTCGCGCCGGCATCCCGGCACCGACAAGCCCGCGCGTCCGCTTATTTACCACAGCCCTCGGGCCGCAGCGCTCGAACGACAAGCGCTAAGCGTATCAACCTCCGCAATCGCCGGAATCGTTACAGCAAAGGCTCAACGCATTCACAAATGAACTCGTCACCACCCTGATGAAGCAGGGGGCTTGAAGGAGGCTGGAGTGGGTCTTGTTCTCGACAGGGTGCGTCGCGAGGTTGGGGCGGAAACCTATATCCACGAGACGAGCCTGCGCCTGAAGCCCGGCACGATGACCGTGCTGCTGGGCGCGACCCTCTCGGGCAAAACCTCGCTGATGCGTTTGATGGCCGGGCTCGACCGGCCAAGCGCGGGGCGCATCCTCGTTGATGACGGCACGAGCGAAACCGATGTCACCGGCCTTGCCGTGCGCGAGCGCTCGGTCGCCATGGTCTACCAGCAGTTCATCAACTACCCGAACCTCACCGTCTTCGAGAACATCGCTTCGCCTCTCCGGGTGAAGGGGCTGCCCAGGGCCGAAATCGAAAGCAAGGTCCGCGCCATGGCGCGGTTGATGCAGCTTGAGTCCTTTCTGGAACGGATGCCGCTCAACCTTTCCGGTGGCCAGCAGCAGCGCACGGCCATGGCGCGCGCGCTGATCAAGGGCGCCGATCTCGTGCTGCTCGACGAGCCGCTCGCCAATCTCGACTACAAGCTGCGCGAGGAATTGCGCGAGGAACTGCCGAAGATCGTGCGTGGTTCCAAGGCGACTGTGGTCTACGCGACGACGGAGCCCCAGGAGGCTCTGCTGCTCGGCGACTTTACCGCGACGCTCTGGCAGGGTCGGGTGACGCAGCATGGCCGCAGCGCCGAGGTCTATCGCCGGCCGCTTGACCTGACCACTGCGCGCATTTTCTCTGACCCACCGCTCAACCTGCTGCCGGTCACCAAGCGTGCAGCGGAAATCCTGCTGCCGGGTGGCGCGATTGGCCCCGCAACCGGGCCTCTCGGCGGTCTTGCAGATGGCGCGTACCAGCTCGGCTTCCGCGCGCATCAGCTGACGCTACATCGACCGGCTGGTCCCGGCCTTGCGTTCAACGGCACGGTCACGGTTGCCGAGATCACCGGTTCGGAGAGTTTCGTCCACGTCGAGGCAGCGGGCTCGCGCTGGGTGGCGCTCGTACCCGGCGTGCAGGAACTCGAGCCTGGCGCCGCGGTCACAGTCCATGTCGATCCGGCCGGCGTCTTCGTCTTCGATCCCGACGGCGGGCTCGCCCACGCCCCCGCCTTCCTCTCGGCAGCATGAGGACGGGGCGATGGCGCGCATCGAACTCTTCGACCTCGCCCATTCCTACAAGCGGGACGCGACGGCGCCGGCCGATTTCGCCCTGAAACCGATGAACCTGACCTGGCGCCAGGGCGGCGCCTATGCGCTGCTCGGCCCCTCGGGCTGCGGCAAGACCACCTTGCTCAACATCATCTCCGGCCTGCTGACGCCCTCACATGGCCAGGTGCTGTTCGATGGGCGCGACGTCACCGGCCTGCCGACAGAGCGACGCAACATCGCCCAGGTTTTCCAGTTCCCCGTCGTCTACGATACGATGAGCGTCTACGAGAACCTCGCTTTCCCGCTTCGCAATCGCGGCTTGGCTGGCAACGCGGTCGATGCCCGCGTGCGCGAGATCGCGGCGCTCCTTGAGATGAGCGGCGATCTCGGCCGGAAGGCACGCGGACTCACTGCCGACGCCAAGCAAAAGATCTCGCTTGGCCGTGGGTTGGTCCGGCCAGATGTTACCGCGATCCTGTTCGACGAGCCGCTGACCGTCATCGACCCGCAGTTGAAATGGGAGCTGCGTTCGAAGCTCAAGGCGCTGCACCGGGCGCTCGACGTCACCATGATCTATGTGACGCATGATCAGACCGAGGCGCTGACCTTCGCCGATACGGTCGTGGTGATGCATGACGGGCGGGTGGTGCAGGCCGGGCGACCGGACGAGCTCTTCGAGAAGCCCGCGCATACCTTCGTCGGCTACTTCATAGGCTCGCCGGGCATGAACGTGCTGCCAGCCAAGGTCGACGGTAACCAGGCCCATATCGACGGCGCGGCGATCGGGCTCAGCCGCAGCTACGACATTCCCCCCGGCAAGCGCATCGAGATCGGCATCAGGCCAGAATTTGCCCTCCTCGCGCGTGCTGGCGAGGGCCTATCCGTCACAGTTGAGCGCATCGACGATCTCGGCCGCACAAGGCTCGCGCGCCTGCACCTCGGGGGACACCCTTTCGCGGCCGGCGTGCCGGATGCGCTGAGCGACATTGGCAAGACCGCTGGGCTCATTCTCCAGCCCGGCCATGTCCATGTCTATGCCGATGGCGAACGCCTGGACGGGAGGACCTGATGGAGAGGCCCTATGACAACCGCGCCTGGCTGCTGGTCCTGCCGGTCCTCGCCATCGTCGCCTTCTCCGCAGTGATCCCGCTGATGACGGTGGTGAACTATTCGGTACAGGACACGTTCGGCAACAACCAGTTCTTCTGGAACGGCACCGGCTGGTTCAAGGAGTTGCTCGACCCGTCGAGCGATCTTGGCGGACGGGTGCGCGACTCGCTGGGGCGCAATCTGGCCTTCTCCGCGATCATCCTTGCGATCGAGGTGCCGCTCGGCATCGCGGTCGCGCTCGCCATGCCGCGCGAGGGCTGGAAAGTGGCAGCGACGCTGGTGCTGATGGCGATGCCGCTGCTGGTGCCGTGGAACGTGGTTGGCACGATCTGGCAGGTTTTCGCGCGCAGCGATATCGGGCTGCTCGGCTACACGGTCAACCGGCTCGGCATCAACTACAACTACGTCGCCGACCCTCTGGCTGCCTGGATCACCATCATCGTGATGGATGTCTGGCACTGGACCTCCTTGGTGGCGTTGCTTTGCTACGCCGGGCTGAAATCGATCCCCGATGCCTATTACCAGGCGGCGCGGATCGACGGTGCCAGCCGCTGGGCGGTGTTCCGCTTCATCCAGTTGCCGAAGATGCGGCGCGTACTGATCATCGCCGTGCTGCTGCGCTTCATGGACTCGTTCATGATCTACACCGAGCCCTTCGTCGTCACCGGCGGCGGGCCCGGCAACTCGACGACCTTCCTCTCGATCGAGCTGGTGAAGCTGGCGCTCGGACAGTTCGACCTGGGCAAGGCCGCTGCGATGTCGATCGTCTACAACCTGATCATTCTCGCCGTGTGCTGGGTCTTCTACACTGTGATGACCAATCTCGACGTCGAGCGTCGGCGCCCGCCGGCGGATGCGTGAGGTGCGGCCGATGACGACGGACAGCCTCACCTCAGCCTCCACCCTCTCCGCAGCCAAGGCGACGCAGAAGGCACGCGCAGCCTTCCGCTTCAACGGCGGCGCGGTGACGCTCGGGCTCTACCTCGTCTTCCTGCTGCTGCCGATCTATTGGCTGATCATCATGAGCCTGAAGACCAATGCCGAGATCAATTCTGGCATGACGCTCTGGCCCCGCGAGATCACGTTCGAGAACTACCGGACGATCTTTACCGATCCATCCTGGTACTCTGGCTATATCAACTCACTGACCTATGTGGTCATGAATACGGTGATCTCGATCACCTTGGCCTTGCCGGCGGCCTATGCCTTTTCGCGCTACCGCTTCCTCGGCGACAAGCACCTGTTCTTCTGGCTGCTGTCGAACCGGATGGCGCCACCGGCGATCTTCGCCCTGCCCTTCTTCAACCTCTATTCCGCGATCGGCCTGTTCGACACGCCACTTGCCGTGGCGCTGGCGCATTGTCTGTTCAATGTGCCACTCGCAGTCTGGATCCTGGAAGGCTTCATGTCGGGCGTGCCACGCGAGATCGACGAGACAGCCTATCTCGACGGCTATTCCTTCCCCCGCTTCTTCGTGAAGATCTTCGCGCCGATCATCGCCAATGGCATCGGGGTCACCGCCTTCTTCTGTTTCATGTTCTCCTGGGTCGAGCTTCTGCTTGCCCGCACGCTGACCACCGTCAACGCCAAGCCCATCGCCGCGACCATGACCCGGACGGTTTCGGCAGCCGGCATGGACTGGGGGCTGCTCGCCGCGGCGGGCGTGCTGACGCTGATCCCCGGAGCGCTCGTGATCTGGTTCGTCCGCAACTACATCGCCAAGGGCTTTGCCCTGGGGAGGGTATGATGCCCGGCTTTGCCGCGATCGACCTGGCATGGATGGCATGGACCCCGCAGACCGGCCTGATCTTCGCCGCGCTCTTCGCCCTGTTGCTTACGATGACCGCGCTCGCGATCTGGCGGCCGGAGATCGAGAGAATCGGCGTGCTGGGAATCCCGACGACGCGCGGAGACCGACTGTTTCTCAGCCTACTCGGCGCTGCCTTCATCCACCTTGCTTGGCTCGGGCTCAGCGGAGCCGAGCTATGGTGGGCCTCGCTGCTCTCGCTTGCCTACGCCGCAGCGGTTTTGCGCTTCGTCTGACCACCCCGGAGGCTGACCGACGACACAAACCGCCTTCGCAACAAGAGGCCGCCAACGCCCGAACGACAACAATCGTCCAGTGGAGGAAACGATGAGAAAGCAGATGCTAGCCGCCACCGCGCTCAGCCTCGTGCTCGGCGCCGTCCCCGCCTTCGCAGACATGGATGCAGCAAGGCGCTGGATCGACAGTGAATTCCAACCCTCGACCTTGTCCAAGGACGAACAGCTCAAGGAGATGGAATGGTTCGTCAATGCAGCGAAACCGTTCGCGGGGATGGAGGTAAACGTCGTCTCCGAGACCATCACGACGCATGAATACGAGGCGCGGACGCTGGCGCGCGCCTTCACCGAAATCACCGGGATCAAGCTCAAGCACGACCTGATCCAGGAAGGCGACGTGGTCGAGAAGCTTCAGACGCAGATGCAGTCCGGCCGCAACGTCTACGATGGCTGGATCAATGATTCAGACCTGATCGGCACCCACTTCCGCTATAAGCAGACCGTAAACCTGACCGACTGGATGGCGGGGCCGGGCAAGGACGTCACCAATCCACTGCTCGATGTCGACGACTTCATCGGCAAGTCCTTCGGTACCGCACCCGACGGCAAGCTCTACCAGCTGCCGGACCAGCAATTCGCGAACCTCTACTGGTTCCGCTACGATTGGTTCACCCGCCCCGATCTGAAGGAGAAGTTCAAGGCCAAGTACGGCTACGAGCTCGGCGTGCCGGTGAACTGGTCGGCCTATGAGGACATCGCGGAGTTCTTCACCACCGACGTCAAGGAGATCGACGGCGCCCGCGTCTACGGCCACATGGATTACGGCAAGAAGGACCCCTCGCTCGGCTGGCGCTTCACTGATGCCTGGCTTTCGATGGCCGGCAATGGCGACAAGGGCATCCCAAACGGCCTGCCGGTCGATGAATGGGGCATCCGCATGGAGGGCTGCCGGCCGGTCGGATCCTCCGTCGAGCGCGGCGGCGATACGAACGGGCCTGCCTCCGTCTATGCCGTGCAGAAATATGTCGACTGGCTTAACAAGTACGCGCCGCCGCAGGCGCGTGGCATGACCTTCTCCGAGTCCGGGCCGGTGCCGGCGCAGGGCAATATCGCCCAGCAGATCTTCTGGTACACGGCCTTCACCGCCGACATGGTCAAGCCCGGATTGCCGGTGGTGAATGCCGACGGCACGCCGAAATGGCGCATGGCCCCGTCGCCGAAGGGATCCTACTGGAAGGAGGGTATGAAGCTCGGCTACCAAGATGCCGGCTCTGCGACGCTGCTGAACTCGACGCCGATCGAGAAGCGCAAGGCCGCCTGGCTCTACCTGCAGTTCATCATCTCCAAGTCAGTCAGTTTGAAGAAGAGCCATGTTGGGCTCACCTTCATTCGCGAGAGCGATATCTGGGACAAGAGCTTCACCGAACGGGCGCCGAAACTCGGCGGGCTGATCGAGTTCTATCGCTCACCCGCGCGCGTGCAGTGGACGCCGACCGGCAACAATGTGCCCGACTATCCGCGCCTAGCCCAGCTCTGGTGGCAGAATATCGGCGATGCCTCTTCCGGCGCCAAGACTGCTCAAGCCGCCATGGACGCACTCGCAGCGGCGCAGGATTCGGTCCTGGAACGGCTCGAGCGCTCCGCCGTGCAGGGCGATTGCGGACCGAAGCTGAACCCGAAGCAGACAGCGGAAGCCTGGTTCGCCAAATCCAAGGCCGACGGCAATATCGCGCCCCAACCCAAGCTCGCCAATGAGAAGCCGAAAGGGGAGACTATCGACTACGATACCCTGATCAAGTCCTGGCCCGCCACTCCGCCCAAGAAGAACTAGGGCAACCATGTCCGGGAAACGTGGGCGGTCGGTGCAAACCGACCGCCCACTCGAGACAGCTCCGGATGAAGCAGGGCACAGCGCGGGTGTGAATGTCAGGCGGGCATCGGTCCGATCAGATTTCGCGCACGGCGCCGCGCACCGCCTCCAGAGTCGCCTCGATGATCCCTGCATCGTGCTCGGATGAGACGAACCACGCGCCTCGCTCGAGCACGCGAACGCCGCGTTTCAGCAGCGCGAGCGCAAAGCGACTGTAGGCCGCCTTGTCGGACGCTGCGACATCCCGGTAGTCGCGCGCCGGCGCGTCGAGCCCGAAGGCAATGTGGAACATCAGCGGAAAGCCCGCGACCTGGGCCTTGATGCCTGCCTGAGTCAGGATCTCACGAATGCCGTCCTGGAGCCGTTGGCCGTGAACCGAGCTGCGCTCGTAGTGCTCCGGCGTCAGTGACTGCTGCGTTGCGACCATCGCCGCCATCGCGATCGGCTGCGCATTGAAGGTGCCGCCATGGAGCACGCCATCCGCGAACATATCGATCAGCTCGCCCCGCCCCGCGATCGCTGCGACGGGAAAACCGTTGGCAATCGCCTTCGCCAGGATCGTGAGGTCCGGCGTGACGCCGAAGCGCTCCTGGGCACCGCCGCGGCCAAGGCGGAAACCCGTGATGACCTCGTCGAAGATCAGCAGGGCGCCGTGGGCGCGGCAGGCAGCGAGCGCACCCTGCAGATAGCCTGGCAGCGGTGCGATGGCGCCCTGGTTGCACATGGCCGGCTCCATCATCACCGCCGCGACGTCCCCGCGGGCAAGGCGGGCCTCGAGAGCAGCGAGGTCATTCCAGCCGAGGATCGACAGACCGTCGCCCGCGCTGGGGTCCTGCCCCCGGCTCCCGGCGACAGGCGTGGGCGCGTCGCTCGGACCGGCCGCATTGAGGCCCGGCGCCGTTGACCACAGGACGTTGTCGAACCAGCCGTGATAATGCCCTTCGAACTTGACGATGGTGCGCCGCCCCGTCGCCGCACGAGCGAGGCGGATCGCGGCCTGCGCCACCTCGGAGCCCGAGGACCCGAAGCGAAGCCGCTCGGCACTGGGAACGCGCTCGCAGATCAGCTTCGCCGCCTCGTGCTCGATCGGTGCCTGGCCGGCAAACAGGATGCCTCGCTCCGCTTGGCGCTGCACCGCCTCAATGACCCGGGCCGGGGTGTGGCCGAGCACCGTTGCCCCCATTCCGCAGTAATAATCGATGATGCGGTTGCCATCGACATCGATGAGATGGGCCCCTTCGCCTCGCTCAAAGACGAGCGGGCCCGGCGCCATGCCCAGCCTGAAGTTGCTGTTCACGCCGCCAGCGATGTAGCGCGCATTCGCAGCGATCTGCCGCGCCGATTCCTCAAAACGCAGTGTTGCTGCTGGTCCGCTTCCGTTCGCTCGCACGTGACTGTTCTCCACTGCCGGTAATTTAAGCAGACCAGAGCCCCCATCTCGTGTAAAGGAACACGGGTTTCGTCTTGCGGAATTCACAGGGACCCGCTATGCGCAATCTCGCGACAGCGAGAATGCGGGGCAACCATGCCGAAGAAATCGGGCAACCCTTACGTCGTGCAGCCCGTGATGAAGGCGCTCAAGGTGCTGGAATTCGTCGCGCGCCATGGTCACGAGATCGCGCTCACGACCGTCGGACGTGAGCTGCGGATTCCGAAGACGACGACGTTCCGCTACCTGCAAACGCTGACGGAAGCCGGTTTCGTCAGCCACAATCGCGAGACCGACAAATACAATCTCGGGCCGCTGCTGCGCTCGATCGCGCGTGCCGATGCGAGCTTCAGCAAGATCCGGCAGCTCGCACGCCCGGCGATGGTCGAGCTGATGAACGAGTTCAATGAGACCGTGAATCTCGCGGTGAAGGGCAACGGCACGATCGTCTATATCGACCTCATCGAGGCCAATCGCTCGCTGCGCATGCAGGCGCGGATCGGCGACAGCCATCCGATGCATTCCACCGCGCTGGGTAAGGCGATCCTCGCCTTTCTTCCCGAGGCGGAAAAATTGCGCCAGCTCGACCTGCCTCTGACCGAACGAACCGGGCGCACGCTGCTTGAGCGCGAAGAGATCGAGCGCCAACTTCGACAGGTCGCCAAGCTCGGCTACGCTACGGAAATCGGCGAAAACGAAGATGGGGCGATGTGCGTCGGCGTGCCGATCTTCGACGATAATCACTACCCTGTGGCAGCGCTCAGTATCTCGGCGCCGCTGATGCGAATGCCGCGGCCGCTCGCCGCGAAGGCGGGAATGCGGCTGCGCGAGGTCGCCGCGCATATCTCCAGCCATCTCGGCTCGCAGGATCCCATAATCTCCGCCTGACAGGCATGGCCGGCGCGAGCCCTGCACATGCAGGCCTGCGCCGGACCTCGCACTCCGGAGCGGCATCAACGATATTCGATGCGTGGATCGATCCACGCATAGAGCAGGTCGATGATCAGGTTGACCAGCATATAGCCGACCAGGATCACCATGATGCAGCCCTGGATCAGCGGGTAGTCGCGGGTGCTGATCGCCTGGATGACCAGGCGCCCGAGCCCCGGATAGGTGAAGACAGCTTCCGTCACCACCGCGCCGCCGATGAAATTCGCCATCATCAGGCCGACGATCGTGACGAAGGGCAGCAGAGCGTTGCGCATGATGTGGAGGCCGACGACGCGGCTTTCCGGCAAACCCTTGGCCCGCGCCGTGCGGACATAGTCCTGCTTGGCTTCGCCGATCAGCGACGCGCGCAGGAACCTCGCAAAGATGCCGGAGACATAGATGCCCAAAGTCAGCGCCGGCAGCATGAGACTGCGGAGCGCATCCACCGGCGCCTCCCAGAGCGGCACGTAGCGCGAGGCGGATGGCAGCCAGCGGAGCTCGACGGCGAAGAGCAGGATCAGCAGGATGCCGAGCCAGAAGGTCGGCACACCCAGCGCCAGCGCGCTCCACCCGCTCAGCAGGCGGTCGAGCCAGGAATTGGGCCGCGCGGCGCTGGCAACCGCGACGGGGATGCCGACGGCCAACGCCACCAGGATCGCGGCGAATGCCAATTGCAGCGTTGCCGGGAGGCGCTCCCCGATCAACGCCAGAACCGGCTGGCGGCTGTGCAGCGAGAGGCCGAAATCGCCGCGCACCGCCTGGCCGAGCCAGTCGAAATATTGGATCAGCATCGGTCGATCGAGGCCATAGCGCGCGATGGTGGCCGCAATCTCCTCCGGCGAGGCGTTCTCACCAACGAGCACCGCGACAGGGCCGCCCGGCACCGCGTAGATCATCGCGAATATGGCGAAGGACGCGAGAAACAGCACCGGCAGCATCTGCAAAAGGCGGCGCAACAAATAGCCCGTCATCGCCCCCTGCGCTCCGGAATGCCAGTATCCTGCCTGTCGAGCAGTGCGGTCAGGGCGCGGCCGATCGTATCGAAAGAGAGGATCGTCAAAGTCAGCACGAGACCGGGCAGCACGGCGTAGGTCGGCGCCTCGTGCAGATAGGATTTCCCCGTTCGCAGCATTTCGCCCCAGCTCGGCGTCGGCGGCGGCACGCCAACTCCGAGAAAGGCGAGCGCAGCCTCCAGCAGGATCGCGACCGAGGCGAGCACGATCGCCTGGACGACCAGCGGACTCAGCGCGTTGGGCAGGATGGTGCGGAACATGATGTAGGAGGAGCCGCCACCGAAGCTGCGCACGGCCGTGACGAAATCGAGTTGGCGCAGAGCCATGACCTGCGCCCGCGCGATCCGCGCGAAATTCGGTATTCCAGCAATACCGACCGCGACCAGGGCCGCCGCCTGGCTGCGGCCGAGCACGGCGATCAGCGCCATGGCGAACAGGATGTTCGGCAGCGCCAGCAAGACATCGATGCAGCGCATCAGCACTGAATCGCGCCAATCCCCGAAAAAGCCGGCAACGAGCCCGACCGGCACGCCGACTAGCGCCGCGATAACGACGGCACCGAAGGCGGTGACGAGCGACGTCCGCGCGCCATAGACCACGCGCGCCAGGATATCGCGCCCAAGCTCGTCGGTGCCAAACCAGGCGGAAGCCGATGGTGGCATCAGCGAGTCCGCCAGGTTCTGCGTCAGCGGGTCCAGGGGGAGCACATCGGCAAACACCGCCGCCAGTGCCACCAGCAGCAGGAAGGCGAAACTCAGCGACGTCCCACGACGAGCAGAAAGCCGGCGCAACACTTGCCAGGTCGATCCCAAGGTCGCGCTCATCGCGTCACGCCACGCAGCCATGGGCTGCGTGGCGCCGCGGTTGCGGCCGGGCGACGGCGTCCCGCCTCGCCGCTCCCCATTACTTGAACCCGATCGTCCGCGCGACGAAGAGGTTGTCGATTTCGAGTGTCACCCCGGCGACCTTATCGGAAGCGACGATCAGACCGACCTCGTAGGAATTGGTCGGTATCGCGAAGGCCTCGTCCACCAGCACCTTATTCAGGTTGTCATAGGAGGCCTTGACCTCTGCCGCTCCGCCCGACGCGCCATCGACCTTGGCAATCGCCGCGACATAGGTCGGATGCGGGTGCGGGTCCTTGAGGATCGGATTCTGCGAGGTTCGGTAGATCGAATTCGTCGTCAGGCGCGACGGGAATTTCTGGACATTGCCGACCGCGCCGAAGACCGCCGCGAAATCACCACCCAGCAGGGCGCTGACGAATTCGGCCCCCTGGCGGATGTCAAGCTCGATCGGAATCCCGACCTTGCCGAGAGAGGCCTGCACGATCTGGCTGATCTGGACCGAGGCCTCGTCACTGCCATTGACCAGCATCTTCCAGTCTTTCATCTCGGCTGCCGAGAGGCCGGATGCAGCAAGCAAGGCCTTCGCCTTGTCGAGATCGTAGGCATAGGTCTTGGTGTAGCTCGCGTCGAAGGCCGGGCTTGCCGGCGCCCAGGGCTGCGCCACAACCTCGCCCATGCCGGCATAGCCGACGCGCAGGATGCCCGCTCGATCCATCAGGTGGTTAAAGGCCTGGCGGTAGGATTTGTTGCGGAAGGGGCCGCGAGTCGAGTTGATACGGAAAACCTGGACGAGCTTGCCCGGCCCGGAAAAGACCTGGTAGCCCGCGCTCTTGAGGCGCACGGCGCTACGCGAGGAGCCGTTATAGATGATGTCGACGGCGCCCGACTCGAGCGCCGCGCTCGCCGCCGCATCCTCGCTGAAAACAGTGAAGACGAGATCCTGCACGATCGGCTGCTTCTCACGCCAGTAGTTCGGGTTGGCCTTGAGGCGCAGTCCCTGCCCGACCGCGCGGCTTACCAGAGTGAAGGGGCCGGTACCGGCCGGAACCGTCTCGACCGTATCGATGCCCTTTGCCTCGATCGGGATCAGGAACTGCAGGAGGTCGAGGATCTGCCGTTCCGGAACCGGGGCCTTGAAGTTGATCACCACCGTCCGGTCATCGGGCGCCGACCAGTCCTTGACGATCGACATCGTGGAAAAGACGTTCTTGCCGCGCTTGGGATCGGCTCCCTTCTGCAGCGTCGCCAACACGGAATCAGCCTTGAACGGCGTGCCACTATGGAAGGTCACACCGTCGCGAAGCTTCACGCTGACCGAGGTCTTGTCGGGAGCGATCGTCCACTCGGTCGCCAGGCTCGGCTCCGGCTTTCCCTCGGGCGTATACTCGATCAGGCTGTCATAGAGGTTCTTGATGACATGGAAATTGACGGTCGAGAGCTGCTGCGGATCGTAATTGGCGAGTTCGCTCAGCACTGCGACACGCAACGTGCCGCCCTTCAGTTGCTGAGCGACGGCCGGGAGTGAGATCGCCAGGGGAGCTGCTGCAGCCAGGGCGATGCCCCCCATGCAGAATTGACGTCGCGATACGGTGGTCATCCGGCATACTCCCCTTTTTGGTTGGTCTTCGTGTCAGCTCATCCCCGCTCCTGGCTGGGACGAATGCGCCCGCCAGTCGCTTATTGTTTCAAGTGGATAGACGGGGCGCGGAATCCGCGCCCAGGGCAAGGTGAAGACGTCCGACTGCCCGGGCCCGCGCGTATCGGCACGAATGACCTCCGAGGAGATCGGCGCGAAATATTGGAAATTCGACGCCGTCTTGAGGACAGCCATCTTGTAGTCGGCGAGATCGACGCCGAAGGCTTCGTAGACGCCCGGCACATTGCCGGCGACTCCGCGCAATTCGCTGATCAGGAGGGTCACGGGCCCGACGTCGAAAACAACGACCCGGCCCATATCGACCTCGTTCTGGTGGTTGTAGATCAGCGGCACGGGCCCGCCCCCGATTCGCCGGACCGTGCCGGTGACGTCGAGTGGCGTAAAGAACGCCGGCGCCGCATCGCCGCCCAGCGGGAGCGTCACTTGCGCGCCCTCGCCGGCCGCAACCAGCGTCGCGACCGCCTGCGGCGAAATCAGCGGGATCAGCGCGCGGCTGCCGATGCCGAGCCTGAGGATCGATTCCAGGATCAGGTTGCTGTCGCCGGCGGAGCCACCGAAGACGGTATCGCCGGTGTCGCTGAGCACGACCATACCGCGCTCCGCAGCGTCGGCCTTGCGCACGGCCTCGTCGACCGAGACGGCCTCCCGGACCTGGAAATCATCGCGCATCGACCAGGCGAGGTCGGCGAGCTCATCCGCCAGGGTCTCGGCCAGGGACGAGTCGCCATCCGTGACGACGATCGTCGACCAGCCGCCCTCGGCGACGTCGAGCCAGGGCTGCATCGGATAGTTCGACGCCTGCAGCACGCGCTCATCGGACTCCAGCTCGCGAGCCCGATCGAACCAGCACTTCATCGGCCCCTTCGACGTCAGGAACTGCTCTTGATGCGACAGCAGCGGAATCTTGCGCCAGGCCATCACCGGTCGGCGCTTCTCCGCGAGAATCTTGAGTAACAGAGCCGTCCCGATCTTGCCGGTATCGAAGACGTCATGCGGCTGCGTGCGGTGCCCGACGATCGCCGTGCAATTGGCCATGATCTTGCGGGTGATGTTGGCGTGATGATCGAGGCCGAGCAGGATCGGGACTTCGGATCCGAGGATCGAACGGCAGAGCTCGGCCTGCTCGCCTTCGACATCGTCGATATTCTCGGCCGCAGCGGCACCGTGGAGTTGCAGGACGAGTCCGTCGATCGGGCCGACAGCCGCGAGCCCGGCCCGGATCTTGTCCTGAAAGAAATCGAACGCCGCGCGCGTAATCCGGCCGCCGGCGACACTCCAGGCCCTGATGATCGGGATCGTCTCGACCGCAAGGCCGGATTCGGCCACCGCTGCATAGTGACCGCCGATCTGCCCGATCTCGCCAAACTGACGCGCGATCTCGGCCCCCTCATACAGGCCGAATGCCTCGAAATCTGCGAGCGTGGTCGGTACAGGATTGAAATCGTTCGTTTCCTGCACAATGTGAATCAAGGCCAAGCGCACAGAATCCCTCCCGGAAAACGACGGTTCGCCAGCCGAGACGGCAAGGCGATCTCAATGGCTCGCACACCTCGCTATTGAGCGCTCACGCCGGTTGAACCTGTCGCAATGCGCCAAAACATGGGAAAAACGTACTGACGGCGCCATTTCGGGTCAAGGATTCCCTGTTTCGCAAGAAGAAACCGCTCCAATCTTCACAGGGCCGACGAACCTGTATTCCCGACCTCGCTTGGCTCACGAGGCAGCGCTTCCCGGCGCGGCCAATAGCGGCACGAGACGCCGTGACCTGCCTCGACTTCGTGCCACTCCGCACTGTTGCTGCTCGCGTGATCGTCGCCGTGGACACAGCCGCCGCCATCGCCTTCGAGAAAGCGCAGATCCGGCGGCGGCCGCCGGAGCCGTTCGCGTTGGCGGACGGGATCCGGGACCGGCACCGCATCCAGCAATACGCGCGTATAGGGATGGGCGGGGCTGTCATAGACTTGAGCGGCGCTGCCCATTTCGACGACCCGGCCCCGATACATCACCGCCACGCGACCGGCGACTTCGCGAACGATCGCGAGATCATGCGCGATGAACAGGTAAGAAAGGCCGAGTTTCGCCTGAAGCGACTGCAACAGGTCCACGATCTGCGCCTGGGTGCGGACGTCGAGCGCCGAGACCGGCTCGTCGCAGACGATGAAATCCGGGTTGACCGCCAGTGCCCGGGCGATGACGACGCGCTGGCGCTGGCCGCCGGAGAATTCGTGCGGGTAGCGCTGCATCATCCCCGGATCGAGGCTGACCAGGTCCAGAAGCTCGGCGACACGTTCCTGCAGCCGGGCAGGAGGCACCGAGCGATGCACCTGAAGCGGCTCGCGCAGGATCTGTCCGATCGTCATGCGTGGGTGCAAGCTCGAATACGGATTCTGCAGCACGAACTGCATATGGCGCCGCATCTGCCGCAATCGTGCGGCCGGCATCGTGGTCAATTCCTCGCCGAGCAGTTTCACCGAGCCGGAATATGTCTTCTGCAGCTGCAGGATCGCCCGGCCGGTCGTGCTCTTGCCCGAACCGGACTGCCCGACGAGCCCCAGCGTCTGGCCGGGCCCGATATCGAAGGAGACGCGATCGACCGCCTTCAGCGCCTTGCCGTCGCCCCTGCCGGGAAAGCGCACCGACAGATCGCGGACCTGAAGCAGTGGCGTCGACAGCGCCTCGGCGAGTGCAGCGGGATTGTGACCGGTCATCGCATCTGCCCGGCGCTATCAAGACGCGGCACGGCATCGAGCAGGGCTCGCGTATAGGCGTGCTGAGGGGAGGCGAAGACGTTCTCGATCGCTCCGGCTTCGACGATCTCGCCGCGATACATCACGTTGACCCGGTCGACCATGCCGGCCACGACGCCGAAATCATGGGTGATCAGCATCAACGCCATGCCGCGCTCCTCTTTCAGCCGCAACAGCAGCCGCAGGATCTGCGCCTGCACGGTGACGTCGAGCGCCGTCGTCGGCTCATCGGCGATCAGCAGGTCCGGCTCGCAGGAAATCGCCATCGCGATCATGACGCGTTGGCGCATGCCGCCCGAGAACTCGTGCGGATGATCGTCGAGGCGCCGCGCCGCATCGGGTATCCCGACCTGGGCGAGCAGCTCGATGCAGCGTTCCCGCGCCGCCTTGCCGGACAGCCCGGTGTGGTGGCGGAGCATATCGGTCATCTGCGCGGCAACGCTCAGCACCGGATTGAGCGATGTCATCGGGTCCTGGAAGACCATGGCGATGCGCCGTCCGCGCAGGGCGCGCATCTCCGCCTCGCTCTTTGCCAGGATGTCCTGCCCGACGAAGCGGACCTCGCCACCAAGCGCGACAGAGGTGCCTTCAGGCGTGAGCCGCATCAGAGCCTTGGCCGTGACGCTCTTGCCGCAACCGGATTCGCCGACGAAACCGACCGCCTCATCAGTGCCGATATCGAAGGAGATGCCTCGCACGGCCTGGATGACCTCGCGGCGCGTGGTGACGCTGGCAGTGAGGTTGCGGACACTCAGGAGCGGACCAGTGCCGGTCATCGCACGCTCCCGACATCGAATACGTCGCGCAGGCCATTGGCCAGGATGATGAAGGTCAGCGTCGCGAACACGATCGCGGCGGCGGGACCGATTACGGTCAGCGGCGCCAGTTCCATGAATTGGCGCGCTTCGGACAGCATGCCGCCCCAGTTCGGATCGGGCGGTGGCGGGCCGAGCCCGAGGAAGGACAGCGCCGTCACCGTAAAGATCGTCTGGGACAGGGTCAGGCTAGTCGCCACAAGGATTGGCGAGACCACGAGCGGCAGAATATGGCGGAGAACCAGCCGGAATTCGCTCATGCCGATACTGCGCGCGGCCTCGACATGGTCCCATTGCTTCACGCTGAGCACGGGCGCGCGCACCACCCTGGCCATGGCCGGCGTATACACGATGGCGATGGTCAGGATCAGATTGGGAATGGTCGGCCCCAGGGCTGCAACCACCGCAATCGCGAGAAGCATCACCGGGAAGGCGAAGACCACATCCAGAACGCGCATGATCACGTCATCGACCAGGCCGCCCAGGTAGCCCGAGAGCAGTCCAAGAACGAGACCGCCGACAAGTGCGATGAAGACGGCCGTGATCGTGATCAGAAGCGTAGTGCGGCCACCGACGATCAGCCGGCTGAGGACGTCGCGCCCGATCGAGTCCGTGCCGAGCCAGTGGCGCGCACTGGCTCCGGCGAGGGAGTCGGGCGAGGTCGCGGAAGGATCGAACGGGACAATGAAGGGCGCGAAGATCGTGACGACCAACATCGTCGCCAACATCGCCAGTCCGATCCCGAGCAGCAGTCCGCCCTGCGTGAGCCGGGGCCTCCATTTGACCGCGCGCACGCCGAGGGCCTGGTTCTGAACTGCGTTCTTCGAGATCACCTTCACAGCTTCACCCGTGCATCGACCCGCGCGTAGGCGATGTCGATCATCGTATTGACCACGACCACGATGGCGGAAGCCGTCAGGACGATGGCCTGGATCACCGGGTAGTCGCGGCTATTGATGGAATCGAACAGATATTGGCCCATTCCGGGAATGGCGAAGATGGTCTCGACCAGGATGCTGCCGCCGAGCAGCGCCGCGATCTTGAGACCGGTTGCGGTAATGACCGGCGTCATGGCGTTGCGGACAAGGTAGTCGCGCAGGATCCTGCCGGGAGGCAGCCCTTTCGCGCGGGCGACCATGACGAAATCCTGGTTGGCCACCTCGAGGACGGCAGCACGGGTATTCTCGGAAATCGTGACCGAGACCGCCAGGGCCAGAGCGAGCGCCGGCAGCAGCAGGCTGCCAATATTAGCGAGTGGATCTTCGAGGAACGGCGTGTAGCCGAAGATCGAGACCTGCGGGAAATAGAGGCCGAAGAGCAGCACGATCAGCGTCGCGACCACATAGTTCGGCACGGCCAGCATTACGCCGTTATAGAGCCGGACGATCCAGTCGACCGTGCCCCGCATGCGCGCCGCAGCAAGCCCGGTCGCCACTCCCATCACCATCGAGATGATCGCGGCGACCAGCGTCAGCTGGAAGGTCACCGCAAGCCGGTCGAACAATTCCGGCCGGACCGGCTGGCGCGTCACGAAGGACGTGCCGAGATCGCCAAGGATCGCATGACCGAGCCAGGCCCAATATTGCGCCAGCAGCGAACGATCGAGCCCAAGATCCTGCCGGATCGCCGCCAGGACCTCTGGTGCGACGCTCTGCGACCCCGCCGCGGCGATGGCGAAATCGCCCGGCAGGGCCCGCATCATCGCAAAGGCGATGAAGGAGACCGCCAGCAGGATGGCCAGCATCCAGGCGAGGCGCCCCAGGACGAAGCGCTTCATCGACCGGCGCCCAGCGTGCCGAGAGCAAAGGGGGAAGCTATTTTTTCAGCCATGCGGTGCGCACGAAGGAGCGGATATTCGCAGCGATCGGGACGTAATCCTTGACGTAGTTCCACCAGATCTCCCAGCGAAGCGGGTACTGGTAAACCTGAATGATGTAGGCCTGATCGGCGATGTGGCGCTGGATTGCCAAATTCTTGGCCGCCCGCAGGCCGAGGTCGAGTTCGGCGCGGGCCTCGAGGATCATCCTGTCGAGTTCCGCATCGTTCGATCCCATGCCTTTGCCCGTATTGCTGCCCGACGTGATGTATTGAAGGGTCGCGTCCGAATCCGGCGTCCAGGACAGGGCGACGGAGAGCAGCGTCGGCCATGTACCGGTGGTCCACATGGTCAACAATGGCGCCGTCTCCATCGGCACCAGCTTGACCGTGATTCCCGCCGCCTGCCATTGCTGCTGCAGGATCTGCGCGCAGGCGACATCGAGCGGATTGGCTGCGACGATGATGTAATTGCCGAGATCGATGCCGTCGGGATAACCGGCCTCGGCCAGCAGGGCCTTCGCCGCGGCCGGATCATGCTTGTAATAGGGCAGTTCCCCGGTGCCATCATAGCCGCCGACCTGGCTCTCCGGGATCATCGCGCCGATCTTGCCCGAGCCGCCCAGGATCGTGTCGAGGCAGGCCTTGCGGTCGGTCGCAAGGCTGAGCGCGCGGCGCACCCTGATATCGTTCAGGGGCTTGGCCTTCATGTTCAGCCAGACGGGAAAGGTCCGCGAGGTCTGACCGGGAGCGGAGACCAGGTTGGGTGAGGTCCGCGCGATCGCCGCCGCGACCTTCGGGTCCTTCAGCCAGGTCATGTCGATCGCCCGTGATCGCAGCGCCGAAGTCAGCGTGGCCTGATCCTTGTAGAACTTGAACACCACCCTTGAGAGATGTGGCTGCCCCTTCTCGTAATAGCTCGCATGCGCGGTCAGCGAGAATTGCAGGTTCGGCTGATAGGCCTCGAAAACGAAGGGGCCGGTTCCGACGGGCTGCGTGTTGAGATTTTCGACGCCGGCCGGGACGATCGCACCATTGGGGCTGGTCGCCAGATTGCTCAGGAAGGCCGCATCCGTCGCGTTCAACTGGAATTTGACGGTGTAGGGGTCAATGACGGTGACCGCATCGACGCTGGAATAGGACGCCCGCAAGCGGCTGCCGGAAGCGGGATTCAGGATGCGATCGAAAGTATGCTTCACATCATTGGCCGTGAAATCCTGGCCATTGTGGAATTTCACGCCCTGACGCAGCCGGAAGACATAGGTCTTGGGATCGGGCTGATCGTAGCTCAGCGCGAGGTCGGGCTCGATCTTCATCTGCGCGGACCAGCGCAGCAGCCCCGTATAGATCAGGCTGGTGAAATCATAGGAGGAGAACGCCGTGAGCGTGACCGGATCGAGCCCGATCGGATCGGCATCGGCGCCGATCGTCAGCGTTCCACCGGAAACCGGCGTCTCGGCCGCAGCGTCGCCGACCATGATCGCGGGCGAAAGCGCCAAGGTGCTGCTGGCAAGCACGAGCCGCAGCAGGCTGCGGCGCGATAGCTCCTCTGCCATATCCGGCTCGGCGGCGATCATCGGGAATGACGGAGGCTTCACAAACGATCCTTCCACATATGATCAGAGGGCATGATTTCGGCCTGACGCTTGCAGGACGCTGATCTCCCATCAGCGCCCGCCGCATGAAGCGCGGCGCCTGTCGGCGCCCGCTTCTGTCCACCCGCAGACCATCCCTCTCTGAGATCGAGGCTATGAGTCACCAGAATTCACGTCAAGGATTCCGGGTTCCACAACGAGAAACACAGATCCCGCGAAGGGCTCTTCAAAAGAACGTTCTGATTCCGCCCCGCACTCCGTAATCGTTGTCGACCAGCATCAGCAGGGCCCATTTGTCGAAGGTCGTGCAGGGATGACCGATGCCGAAGCCGACCATGTCGCCGACCTGAAGCGGGCTCTCTTCCGGCGTGCCGAGATGGCAATGCTGGTCATTGAGCGCGAGAACCGTGTGCCCTGCCGGCATCCGTTCGGGCTTGCCCATGCCTGGACGAAACCAGTGCAGTGCGACCGGCATGCCCGCATCATAACTGATGTCGCGTTTGCCGACCGTGAGCAGGCTGCGCCCGCGCTCGGGCCTCGACTGGACATAGGCCCAGACCTCAAGCGCCGGCTCGAGGCCGCCCGCCGGCAGGGTCAAGCTGGTTTCCATGACGATGCGCTGGAATGCACTGGCATAGGCTGTTGAATCATGGGTCAGGTAGCAGCCCGAGCGCAGCACCTTCACGATTGGCCGTGCAAAGGACGCCGCGTTCAATTTCTCTCCGACGCGGTCGAATAGCGAGGTTCCACCAGCGCTCAGCACCATCGGATCGGGACCGAGCAAACCCTCCGCTTCGGCCGCCAGCGCCACGTCGATCATGTCATCGAGCAGGCGGTCTGCACCCGCAGTGACACTGTGCAACCCTTCGAAACATTCGAAGCCAGCGAGTTGCAGCCCAGCCGCCCCATGAATGGCACGGGCAATCGCCATCGCCTCGTCTCGGCTGCGCGCGCCCGTCCGGCCGCCCACGAAGCCGATCTCGACCAGGATGCGCAAAGGATTGCCTGATGGCGGCGGCGCACGCCGGGCGGCCTCCGCCAGCAATGCGACGCCTTCGACGCTGTCGGCCAGGCAATACAACGCAAAGCCTTCATCCATCACCGCGTCGAGGCAGGCGGCGATTTCCTGGCGCCCGACGGGTTGGTTGGCGAGGATCACGCGCCTGACGCCGAAATGGCGGCACACCTGAAGCTGCTGGATCGTCGCCACGGTGATGGCCCAGGCGCCGTCGGCAATCTGCAGGTCGAAGAGCTGCGGAGCCATGGTGGTCTTGCCATGGGGCGCGATCACGAGGCCATTGCCCGCCGTGAACGCGCTCATCCATTCGCTGTTCCGCCGCAACGCGCTCTCGCGGATCACCGCAAGCGGGAGCGGCAGGTCGCCGGCCAGAACATTCCAGCCTTGCGTCCCGATATCGCCCAGTCGCAGGCCCGATATGCCTGGCGGCAACCCCTTGCTCAGCCCGTCGAGTCGTTGATCGTCGATATCGGCGAGTGACAGACGCGGTAGCGCGCCACCGGAGGCGATCAGAGCCATGGGTTCGGGTCCAGCGGCGAGAATGGGCGGCTAATCTTGGTGTAGGGGATCTTGCTGGCATCCGGTGGATAGGGACCGCCACTGTCGAGATAGAGAACGCTGGCCGCGATCGGCGCAAAGGCCGCGTGGAAATGGTTCGAGGATTTGACCACCACGACCCGCTTCGCGGCCAGATCAACGCCGAGATTGGTGAAGACCGGAGGACTGAAAGTCTGGGCGCGCGTCGAGGCGAGAACGATGTCGAGATTGCCGATGCGGATCGCCGCAGCCGCCCCGAGCGAAACCCAGCTTTGCGCGAATGGCACGACCAGGTCGGGCGTCGTGCCTGTGACCACCACCGTGGCATCGATCGGCCGGCCCGATGAGGGCGCAGCCTTTCCCGCGAAGCGCAGGGATATTTCAGCTCCGACCCCGGCAGCCCGGCACAGACTCACCGCGACAGGGTCCCAGAGCGCTCCGATCGCAGCCGGCACCTCAGGCCGCCTGAGCAAAGCCTCGACCATCACCGAGGAATCGCCGGCGACGCCGCCGCCGGGATTGTCCCAGCGATCGGCGAGGATGACGGGACGGCCATCCTGCGCCAGTGCCAGCGCGGCCTCGATACCCTCATCAGGCTTGTAGTGCTTCGGCGCCGCACCGCTGGGCCCCCAGCGCAGGATTTCCAGCCCAAGCGTCTTGGCGAGCGCCGCCGCCTTGTCCGCATCGCCATCGGCGATGACGAGCACCTTCGTGCCGACATCCGCCACGTCCGCCGCCTGGAAGCCGTGCGCGACCGAGATGCTCAGGATACCGTCCCGGCCTTCCATCGCCTGGATACGGTCGACGAAACTGCGGCCTGGTTCGCGGCTTGTCATGAAGCTCGCAATCCCGCGGCAGTCGAAGACGGCGCTGACGGGTTTCACTTGGCCACGCGCGGCCCGCAGGCAGAGCTCGAGCAGATCCTCGGCCCGATCGAGGAAATCCGTATGCGGAAACTCCTTGAAGGCAACGATGACGTCCGCCGCATCGACCATCTCAGTGGTCAGATGGCAATGCATGTCGAGCTCGGCCCCGATGATGCAGTCGGGACCGGCGATGGCGCGCGCACGCGCCATCAGGTCGCCCTCGCAATCGTCGTAGTCGCGCGCGACCATCGCGCCATGTAGGCCAAACAGCACGATATCGACGGGAAGCGCGGCGCGCAGCTGGCTAAGGATTTCGTCCCGCAGGCTTTCATAGCCCTCGCGCGAGACAAGCCCTGCAGGCTCCGCCCATGTCGCGGTGCCCTCGATCAGGGTGTAGCCCTCGCTTGCGGCCCGGCGGCGGGCGGCGACCATCGGCGCCGAGCACAGTGTCGGCGTTTCCGGATGAGTGCCCGGCGGACAGTAGAAGGCCGCCTCGAAGGCGCTGCGATCGACGAAGAGCGGAGCGAAGGTGTTGGTTTCTGTCGCCAGCGATGCAACGAAGACGCGCATGCAGATAGCCCCCGCTCGGCGAGACGAAGCAGCCGCATCGTCCCGCTCCCCGCGCCGATCTAACGGGAGGTCGCTTCCACCTGTCAAAGCAAGGTGGTTTCTCCAGACGGAATAATGGCGCCTTGATCCGGAACGATCCGGCGTCCGAAATGGAGTAACGCCACACCCGTCGAGATTGGTTTCGTCCGCATGTCACGCACCCGCCGCATCCTGCTCGCCGCGCTGTTCCACGAGACGCACAGCTTCGTCGACGAGATTACGACACTTGCCGACTTCACGATCCGACGTGGCGGCGAGATCTTGCAGCGGCGTGGGGACGGTTCCACCCTCGATGGCTTCCTGGAGGTGGCGGAAGCCGAGGGATGGGAGGTCGTGCCGACCATCGATTACACCGCCCTGCCCTCGGGCACCGTCGAACAGGCTGTCTTCGATCGCTTCCGAGGCGAGTTTGACGCGGGGCTCACGGCCGCCCTCGCGAATGGCGGCCTCGACGGCATCTGGCTCGCGCTGCACGGCGCCATGGTGACGTCGGCATGTCTCGACCCGGAGGGCGCTTTGCTCGCCCATATCCGTGCGGTGCCCGGCTGCGAGAACCTGCCGGTCTTCGGTGTCTTCGACCTCCACGCGAATTTCACCGCGGCCATGGCTGCACACGCCAACGGCCTCGTCGCCTATCGCGAGAACCCTCACACCGATGCTCGGGAATCGGCCAAGCGCGCGGCGCAGCTGCTCGCGCGGGCCCTGAACGAGAACAGCCTTCCGCGCATGTATTCGTGCAACGCCCCCGTCATGTGGCCACCGACAGGAACCGGAACGGCCGACCGGCCGATGCGCGAGCTTGAGGCCATGGCTCGGGCGATCGAAAGCGAGGATCCCGCGATCTGGGCTGTCAACGTCGTCGGCGGCTATTCATTCTCCGATGTTCCCGAGGCCGGCGTCGCATTCTGCGTGGTGACCACGGGAGCGGAAGCTGAGGCGCGCGAAGCCCTGGCGCGGCTCAGTGAAACGGCCGTGGCCTTGCGCGCCTTCGGCCTGCCGAGCGAGTGGGATCTCGACGGCGCCGTCGCGGAGCTGCTGCGCCTCCCGGGCGGCCCCTATATCGTCGTCGAGCCGGCGGACAATATCGGTGGCGGCGCGCCAGGCGACGGCACGTCCGTGCTCCGCGCGTTCCTGCGCCATCAGGTCGAGAACTGTGCCGTCGCCATTGCCGACGCGGCGGCGGTTGCCGCGCTTGCTGATGCCAGGCCGGGCGATGTCCGCAGGATCTCGGTCGGCGGCAAGGGGAGCGCCATCGCCGAAGGCCCGGTCGAGATCGAGGCCCGGTTCGTCAGCCGAAGCGATGGCGACTTTGCGCTGGAGGACCTGAACAGCCATCTCGCCGCCTCCCAGGGTGCCCATTTCAGCATGGGGCCCTCCGCCGTGGTGACCACTGGACGCGGCATCAGCGTGCTGCTGACCAGCCGCAAGACGCCTCCCTTCGACCTTGGGCAGTTCCGCTCGCAGGGCATCCATCCGGAGTCGATGAAGGCGATCGGCGTCAAGGCGGCCGTGGCGCATCGGCGCGCCTACGACAAAATCGCCAAGGGCAGCTACACGGTTGCGACGGCCGGCCCCTGCACCAGCAAGATCGCTTCGCTGCCCTATACGCAGCTCCGCCAGCCCGTGTTTCCGATCCATGCGGAGGACACGCCGAACGAAGGGTGACCCTCGTTCGATGCCAAAGGCTGGCATGTTCTCGCATGCGCGCTGCTGCCGGTGAGCTCATCTGGGTGTATCACCGACGCATGCAGCCCTTGGCAGCGACCTTGGAGAACGATCATGGATGAGGACCGTTTCAACATGGCCGTCCGGAAGTTCCTGAAGGAGGTCGGAGTGACCTCTCAACGCGAGATCGAGCGCGTCGTACGCGAAGGAGACCTGCAGGGACGCGTCGTGCGCCTGCGGATGAGTCTCACGTCAGAGGATGTGCCCTCGCTTCAGCACAGTGTCGAGACGACCATCGACCTCCGCTGAAGCCCATCGGGGTGGGCCGCCTTCCCTATCTCTGGCCGCAGCACCTGGCGGTCCGATGCATTGTCGTGGCGACCATCGCGAAACACTCGAGCATGGAAATGGCATCGTGAACGGCAATTTCACTTCCGCGCGGGCAACCGGCGTCGTAACCGATCTCGGGATCGGCGTGCTCATGCTCGACACGCAGTTCCAGCGCCTGCCCGGCGATATCGGCAACGGGCGGACATGGCCTTTCCCGGTGCAGTTCCGTGTTGTGCGCGGCGCAAGTCCGGATGCGGTGGTCCATGGGCAGGCCGCCGGACTGCTCGAACCCTTCATCGATGCGGCGCTCGATCTCGTCGCGACCGGCGTGCGCGGCATAACGACGAGCTGCGGCTTCCTGGCGCTCCTGCAGAAGGAGATGGCGGCCGCGCTGCCGGTGCCGGTGGCGACGAGCAGCCTGCTCCAGGCACCGGTGATCGAGGCGATGCTACCCGCCGGCCAACAGGTCGGCATCCTCACCTTCGCAGCGGACGCGCTGACCCGAAGGCACCTCGCAGCAGTCGGCGTCAGGACGGACACGCCGATCGAAGGCCTGGCGCCGGAGAGCCTGTTTCGTCGCGTCTATGGCGGCCAGGGCGGAATTTCGGATTTCGCGACGCTCGAGCGGGAGGTCATCGATGCAGCGCTGGCGCTCGTGGCCAGGCATCCCAATGTCGGGGCGATCCTCTGCGAATGCACCAATCTGCCGCCTCACGCCGCTGCGATTGCAGAGGCGACCGGACGCCCGGTCTTCGACATCATCGGCTTCATCGACTGGTTTGCGCGCAGCTTGACGCCTCCAAGATATGCGCGGCGCTGAGCTCCGGCCGCGCGCCAGTCTGCGCTGGCGCATTCCGTCTTGACGTCCTCTCCATTTCTCCCTTGAATCTCCGGGTGGGGGCGTTGCAGGGCCGGACATGCTGCGCGCTATCGTTCTTTTCGTTGCGGCGCTGGCGCTTTCAGCGCCTGCCCACGCCTACGACAATACGGTCAGCCGCGGGCTTGCCGATTTCCTGAACATCTTCAGCGAACAGCCGATCCCTCGCCAGATCGTGCCGTGGGGCAGGCAATACGCGCCTGGCACGATCGTCATCTCAACGAGCCAGCGGCGACTTTTCTACGTGCTCGGGAACGGGCAGGCGATCCGCTATGGCGTCGGCGTCGGACGGCAGGGCTTTAGCTGGTCGGGGACCAAGTTCGTCACGAGAAAGCGCGAATGGCCGGATTGGCGCCCCCCGGCGCAGATGCTCAAACGCCGGCCCGATTTGCCGCGCTACATGCCGGGCGGCATCGACAATCCCCTGGGCGCGCGCGCGCTCTATCTCGGATCAAGCCTGTATCGCATCCATGGCTCCAATGAGCCCAACACCATCGGAGCGGCCGTATCGTCAGGCTGCATCCGAATGACCAATCGCGATGTTGTCGACCTCTACGATCGCGTCAGGACTGGTACCAAGGTCGTCGTGCTGCGGTGACAGGATGCCCCTTGACCGCCGCGTCATGAGGTCCCGACCGGCCGGGAGGGCAAGCGCGCAAACGCCGGGCTGCGCGGCGTGAAGCGTCCCGCATGCCTCGCGGCAGCCGCCAGCCGCATGGGCTACAATCGCAATCCGCCATCGACCGCGATCTCGGCGCCGTTGATATAGGCTCCCTCGTCGCGGCACAGCAGCAGCGCCACCCCGGCGCAGTCGCGTGGTGCGCCGATCCGCCCAAGTGGGACGCGCTCCAGGACCGCTGCCTCATAGACGGGGTCGGCCAGCACGGCGCGATTGCGATCGGTCAGGATTGCGCCCGGTTTGATCACGTTGAAGGTGACATCCGGCGCCCGCACGGTGCGCGCGAGATTCAGGATCACGCTGGTCTGGGCCGCCTTGGTGGCGGCATAGTAGAGGCAATCGGCATTGGGCCTGGCCTCTTGAACGCTGCCGATCGCGACCACCCGGCCAAAGCCGCCCGTGATCATGCCGGGCAGGAAGGCCTGGATCAGGCGTAACGTGGCGTGGAGGTTGACTTCGCTCTGCAATGCGAGGGCGCGATCGCTGACAGCGTCCCATCGCTCCCTGAGCTCGGCCGAAGCGCACAGCACCAGGATGTCGGGGGCAAGGCCCTGAACCCTCAGGTCATCACGCATCCGCACCGGCGCGGCCAGATCGGCAAGATCCGCGATCAGGCCGCTCGCCTTAAGCCCGCCCCCTTGCAGCGGCTCAAGCGCCGCCTCGGTTGCGGCCGCATCGCGATCATGAAGCACGGCATGGGCACCGGCCCTGGCCAGTTCCGATGCCACGGCCAGACCAATCCCCCGCGCCGCGCCGGTGATGAGCGCGACGCGACCTTGAAGCGCTTGCACCCGCCTAGCCGAGCAGCGGGCGAACGCGCTTCACCGCGTCGTCCATCGCCTGCTGCGGCGGCTTGATGCCGAGCACCGCGGCCTGCGTCTCCTCGATGAAGATGTCGTGGGCGCGCGCCTGCTCGTCGAAGGCCGGAAGGTGGATGCGAGAGGCCTTGAGCGCAGCCGCCTCGTCTGCCGCATAGGGCATCGCGGCAATCAGCGCCGGGTCGGCATAGGTCGAGATTCGGACCGGACCGTTGCCATTCAGCGCCATCGTCTTGGTGCCGGCCTTCGACGAGAGAGCCCGGATGAAATCCCAGGACAGCGGCTTCTGCTTGCTGTTCCTGGGGATCACCAGCGACCAGAACTCGACTGTCGGCGCAAATGCGACCTTGCCGACGAGGTCGGAGGCCATCGGCGGCAGCAGCGACTTGAAGCGCCCGCCATACTTGCCCTTGGCCGGATCGTTATAGGTCACCAGCCGGGCGAAGGGGTTGATCGTCATCGCCGCCCTGCCCTGCTGCATCCAGGTGGTGATCTCCTCGTTGTTGACGGTCGCGAAATTGCGCGGGAGCACGCCGGCCTTGTAGAGCTCGGCGAGCACCGCCAGGGCCTTCACCATGGGCGCCTCGGCCGCGACGAGCTTGCCATCGCTGGTCATGTAGTCGCCGCCGAGACAGCGGGCGAGCGTCAGGAAATTGGAGGCAAAGACCGCGGTGAAAGCGAGGCCGTTGACCTGTGTGCCGTCCTCACGCTTGAAGGTCAGCTTGCGCGCCGCCTCGATCAACTCCTCGAAGGTGCCAGGCAGCTTGGTGATGCCGCGTTCTTCCAGCAGCGCCTCATTATAGATCAAGGCATTGGTGGCATGGCGAACCGGAATGCCGTGCAGGGCGCCATCGACCTTCAATGGATCGACCAGCCCCGGCGCAAAATCGGCGAAATCCTCGACGGGCGCATCCCGCAGCAACGCATCCAGCGGCTCGAACAGTTTGAGATTGCGCGGTACGGCACGGCCGTTGAGCAGATAGGCGACATCGATCGAGGTCTCGGCCAGCGTGACCTCGCGGAGGAGACGCTCGTGGATGGCGTTGACGTCGCCGAAAGTGACCCAGTTGACCGCCGCGCCCGCCTGCTTGCGCCAGGCTTCGGTGGCGTCGCCGCCCGGTCCCGTCGTGGCCGAGGTCTGGTGGACGCGGTGCCCGAGCGGCGTCACCGTCCGGGCCTGAGCGAAGGTTCGCCGCGGCAGAGCCAACGACGCGGCCGCTCCGGTGGCGAGCAGGCCGAAGCGGCGGCGCGTAAGAGTGCGATTGTCCATGGCGTTCCTCCAGATGGTGCTGCCGCGCTGTGCCGCGCGATTGTCAGAGATGGTTCAGGCCGGCAGCAGGGGCCGCACGCGCTTGACGAGCGAGGACATGGCCTCCTCCGGCGTCTTCATGCCGAGCACGGCGGCTTCGGCCTCTTCCTTGAACAGGTCGCCGGCGCGGGCCGCCTCGTCGAAGGCCGGCAGCGGCACACGGGCGACCTTGAGCACCTTCAACTCTTCCGCCGCATAGGGGACGGTGTTGGCGAAGCCGGCATCGGCATAGGTCGAGGCGCGGACCGGGCCATTGCCGTTGAGAGCAGCCTTCAGGGTCGCATCCTTGGCGGTCATTGCCTTGATGAAGCTCCAGGCAAGATCCTTGCGCTTGGCGTTCCTGGGGATGACCATGCCCCAGAACTCGACCTTGGCGGGCGCAGCTTCGTATTTGCCGGCCAGCGTCTTCGAGGCAGGGACGGCGACCGTCCTGACCTTGCCGGGAAATTTCGACTTCTGCGGATCGTTGTAGATCCGATTGCGGCCCATGCTCTGCAGACTCATCGCGGCGCGCCCGGTCTGCATCCAGACATTGACGTCCTCAGGCGAGAGCGTCGCGAAATTGCGCGGGAAGGCACCGGCCTCGAACAAGGCGCGCAGGAGCTTGATGGCATTCAGCATCGGTGGCTGGTCGGCAACGCATTTGAAGTCGGGCGTGATGAAGTCGCCGTCCCAGGCGCGAGCGATATCGATCACGTTCGGATAGGTGACGCCGGGCATGCACAGGCCCACCACGGCGGTGCCGTCTGTGCGGCGATAGGTGCAGGCCTTGGCGATCTCGACCAGTTCTTCGATCGAGGCCGGCGGCTTCGAAAAGCCCTTCTCGGCCAGCAATTCCTCATTGTAGTGCAGCCCCGACGAGGCATGGCGGAACGGAATCGCGAGCTGCTTGCCGCCGACCTTCATGCCTTCCATCAGGCCAGGAAAGATGTCCGCCGGGTCTTCCAGCGGATCGCGACTCAGATAGCTGTCGAGCGGCTCGAACAGGTTGGCGGCGCGCGGGATCACCTGCGTGTTCAGCACGAAGCCGACGTCGACGGTGCTTTCGGAGAGGCTTGCCTCGCGAAACAGCCGCTCCTGCAAGGGACCAGTATCAAAGGTCGTCCACTGGATCGTGGCGCCATTCTTCTGCGCCCAGTCCTTCGTGATGTCGCCGCCTTGTGCACCGGTGGCGACGGTCTGCATCACGCGATGTGCGAAGACGTTGAAAGGACCGCCCTGCTGCGCGAAGGCCGGAGCGGCGTCGGCAAAGCTCAGGCCGATGAAGCCGCCCAGGATCTGCCTACGGTCCAACCCTGTTCCTGCCGTCATGATGATCCTCCCCGAGTGTCGCGAGTTCCGCGATGGCGGCTTCAGCCGCTTCGAAATGCTTGTTCATGGCCATTTCCGCCGCCTCGGCATCGCCGGCACGGATCGCCTCGACAACGCGGACATGGCGCTCATAGGTCTTGCGCCAGTCGGCCTGCGTGCGGGTGCTGCGCGAATTGAAGATCTCCATCACTTCGCGGATCACCGGACGAAGGCCCTGGATCTGAAGATCAAGCAGACGGTTGCCGGCGGAGGCGGCAATCGCCTCGTGAAAATCGAGATCGGCCTCGATCCAGCGCGGCACGTCGCCGAGCGACGCCTCCATGCGCACGAGGATACCCGTCAGCCGCTCGACATCGGCGGGCGAGCGACGCTCGGCACTGTAACGCGCGATCGGCGGCTCGAGGATGCGACGCAGCTCGACCGCCTCGGTGAGCCCGGTCTTGCTGCCTCTCACGGCGAAGCGAAAGAAGCGATCGAGCGGAGCGGCATCGAGCGCCTGGACGCGCGTGACCTTGCCTTGCTGGATATTGACGACGCCCATGGCTGCGAGCTGGCGGATCGCCTCGCGCGCGATCGGCTTGCTGACTCCGAAGGATGCGGCAAGACGCGCTTCGGACGGAAGCGCGTCGCCGGGCTTCAGCCTGCCATCATGGATCGCCTGGGTAATGCGCGCGATCAACGCATCGCCCAGCCGCGTCGGCACGACATCGGAGGCGCCGAACGGGTCGCTGTCGATCTCGGGCAGTGTCGCGGCTTCGGTCATTCGCATCCTCCACTTTCATGATTGACAGATACAGAGCAGGTTTGCAACTGATCAACCTATCAGTTAGGTTGATCAGCCTCCCCGCAAACCAGGGACCGATACCAGATGACCGGCCGCAGCATCGCCAGGATCGAGTCCCATCCCCTGCGGGCGACACTCGAGAAGACGCAGCGCACCTCACAAGGTGACTATCCCGCGATCGAACTCGTTGTCGTCGAGGTCACGACCAGCGACGGCATCACCGGCTACGGCGAGGCGCTCGCGCGCCGCGGAGCCGCCGGCTATGCGCGCCTGATCGACGATGCGCTGAGCCCTCGACTGATTGGCAAGGATCCCGCAGACCGGCGGGCCCTGTGGAGGCTGATGCGCAATGCGCTCTCCGGGCGGCCCGGCGGGCAACTGGTCGAAGCGATATCCGCTATCGACATCGCTCTCTGGGATATTGCCGGCAAAGCAACCGGCGAACCGATCCACAAGCTGCTCGGTGGCATGGGACGCCGCCGTGTGCCGGCCTATGCCTCATCGATCAACTGGCTCGACGATGCGACGGTGGAAGCAGAGGTCGCAGCAGCGCTGACGGCCGGGTTCCGCGAGATCAAGATCAAGCTCGGCCATCCCCTGAAGGATGCGGTCGCGCGCGCCAAATTCATCCGCAAGCTCACCGGCGACGATATCGCCCTCTATGTCGACGCGAACTGGGCCTATGACGTTGATGACGCCATGATCGTCGGGCGGGCGCTGGCCGATCTCGGCTATGGCTTCTTCGAGGAGCCGATCGCGCCGCATGACCGCGCAGGCTACGCCCGCCTCGCCCAACACCTGCCGATCCGGCTCGCGGCCGGAGAGAGCGACTATGTCGCCAGCGAGGCCCTCGCGATGCTGCAGGACCGCTCGCTCGGCCTGATCCAGCCGGACGTCACGCGCTCGGGCGGCATCACCGAGACCTGGCGCATCGCTGAACTCGCCGCGAGTTTCAATACGGCCTATGCCCCCCATGTCGGCTGGTCGGGCGCGATCTGCGTTGCCGCCAGTCTGCAGCTTGCCGCCGCGGCCGAGAGCCTGCGGACCTTCGAGTGCATGGTCTACGCCAATCCGCTGCGTGACAGCTTCACCACACCGGTCGTCGGCGAAGGCCATCAGCTCGTCGACGGCATGCTCGACGTGCCGCAAGGCCCGGGGCTCGGCATCGAGATCGACCGCGAGATGCTCGCGCGCCACCGTATCGCCTGAGCGCCATGGCCAGCCGCACGCCCCTCTCCGCCCTCGCGCTCGTCAGCCCGGTCCAGTTGATGGTCGGCGGCATCATCTTCCTGCCGGCGATCTACGTGTTCTGGCTCAGCCTGAACCAGTCCTCCTTCGGGCAGGCCGCGAGCTTCGTCGGCCTCGCCAACTACGCCAAGGTGCTCGGCGACCCGTATTTCTGGCGGGCGCTGATCAACACGGTCATCGTCGTTGCCGTCGTCGTGCATGTCGAACTGCTGCTCGGCCTGCTCATGGCGCTGTTCTTCGCCTCGGGCGTGCCCTTCCGGGCACTCCTGCTCGCCATTGTGCTCGCCCCCTATGCGGTCAGCGAGGTCTCGGCGGTGGTGATGTGGCGTTATCTGTTTGAGCCCGATGTCGGAATGATGAGCCAGGCGCTCGCCTGGTTCGGGCTGCCCCCGATCGAATGGGCGGTGAAGCCGTCTCACGGCCTCTTCATGGTCTCCCTGCTCTCGATCTGGCTGCACCTGCCGTTCAGCTTCATCATCATCTACGCCGCAAGGCTTTCCGTCCCCGACGAACTCTACGAGGCCGGTGCCATCGATGGTGCGACACGCTGGATCGCGTTCCGCCGGATCACCTTGCCACTGCTGATGCCGGCGCTGCTGATCGCGGCCCTGTTCCGTTACATCTTCGCCTTCCGGCTGTTCTCCGAGGTCTGGTTGATGACCGGCGGTGGCCCGGCGCGCACCACCGAGGTGATGGCGGTCTATCTCTATCTCGAGGCGTTCCGGTACAACTCCTTCGGAGCCGCGGCCGCGACCGGCTGGCTGCTGGTGCTCGCCTCACTCCTGCTGGCGCTGTTCTACCTGCGCTCTCTCTACCGGGAGATGTTCAGAAAACATGCGTAAGCGCTCGCTCCCTCTTACCATCCTGAAGCTCTTCGGCGTCCTCGCGATCGCCGCCTGGTCGATCCTGCCGATCGCGCTGATCGTGATGTCGTCCTTCAAGTCGGACAGGGACATCTTCTCGTTGACCTCGCGGTTCAGCTTCACGCCGACGCTCGCCAATTACGAGCTGCTCTGGAGCCGCTGGGGCGACTTCTTCCACGGGCTCTGGAACAGCTTCCTGGTCACGTCCGGAGCGACCGTGCTTGCAGTCGCGGTTTCACTGCTCGCCGGCTTCGCTTATTCCCGTCACGCCAGCCGGGGCCTGCAGGCCAGCGCCTTCTTCCTGATCTTCATCCGGCTGATCCCGCCGATCGTGATCACCCTGCCGCTCTTCCCGGTGGTCAACTGGCTCGGGCTCAACGACACGCATCTCATCCTGATCGTGCTCTACGCGACCTTCTTCGTCTCGCTCGGCACCATCGTGATGCGCACCTTCATCGACCAGATTCCGCGCGAACTCGACGAGGCGGCGATGATCGACGGAGCCTCGCAGTTCCAGATCATCCGGCGCGTCATCTTCCCGCTGGCAGCACAAGGCATGCTGGCGGTCGCGGTGTTCGTCATCGTCTATGCCTGGAACGAGTTCCTCTTCGCCTTCATCTTCACCACGACCAAGGCCAAGACCGCGCCGCTGGTCGTCGCCGAGATGATCGGCGCGGTCGAGGGCGTCGAATGGGGTGTGCTCTTCGCCGCCTCGGCCGTCCAGCTGCTGCCGGTGCTCGCCTTCGTCATCCTCATGCAGAAGCACCTCGTCGCGGGCCTGACCGCCGGCGCGGTGAAGGGGTAGGACCAATGACCTCGACCAGCTCCCAACTCGACGACATGCGCCGTGCGATCCGCGAGGCGGATCCGCAGCTCAGCCGCTTCGATCCCTTGCCCCGGATCATCTGCCTCGACGATTTCGACCGCGGCATGTGCGGCTGGACCCAGCTCGTCGGCAATTACGAGGACACGCTCGATGCCATGCTGCCGGGCTATGCCCAGCATTCGCATGCCATGCTCTCGACGCTGCCGAACTGGGATTTCGGCTCGCATGGCGGCGTCGACGGCTCCTATGCCCTGAAGATCGCGACGCGACCGAAGAAGGGCGCGCAGAACGTGGCAATCAAGCGCCTGACCTTCCGCAAGCCCGGGCCGATCCGGCTCGAGACCTATTTCACCTTCAAGCCGGAAGCGACGGAACTGCAGCTCTCCGAGACCGACATCCGCTCGTTCGGCTTCCTCTATGATCTCCAGGTCGGCGACCAGCATGGCGCGGGCGGCGAGCGCGTCATGCCGCATCTGCGCTTTCTCAATGCGCTGGATGGCAAACATATCCAGAAATGGCAGTTCAAGCGCCGTACCACGCCGATCAAACCGATCGGCTCCGCCGGCAAGACGATCTCGCACTACCATCTTTCGCCGGATGACTGGGAGGACCTGCCCGGCGGCGAGCAGCGGCTCTGCTACAACGAGATCCCGACCAAGGTGAACTGGCACTATCTGCGCTTCGACTTCGATCTCGCGACGATGCGCGCCACCGGCTTCCAGGTGAACGACCGCAGCTTCGACATGAGCACTTACGAGTCGATCCGCATCCCGGCGATGAAGAACCTCTGGTGCATGCTCAATCTCGGCTTCTTCGCCGAGACCGACACCGACAAGCGCGCCTTCGCCTATCTCGATTCCGTTTGCCTGTCGGGAGATTTCTGATGCTCCCCGAGAACCTCACCGCCATCGTTGCACGCAACGAAACCTGGACTGGCGAGGCCGCGACCGAGCCCTACGAGGCCGGCTGGGCCAAGGAAGCCATCGTCTTCGTGAGGGCCCTGAAGCCGCCAAAGGGCACGCTGCCGCAGGCCCGTATCGAGATTTCCGCCGATGGGCTGCATTGGGCCCCGGAAGGTTCGCTCTTCGATCTGCCTGCGCGCGAGAACGCCGTGACCTTCCAGCGGCTCGCGCATTTCGGGAATTTTCTGCGCGTTGCGGTCTCGCTGCCGGCGGGAGCGGAAATCACCGTGCTGGTGAGCCTGCACTTGAAGGCGTGACGGTACTGTCCGCCCGCGCGCGAAGAGCGCCGGGCTCTCCTGGTGCGGGGCCGAAGATCGGCCTTCGGCCCTCGCAAACCCGAGCCTGCGAACAGTGCGCTAGCGGTCAATCCGGCCAACGCTTGAGATACGCAGCCCGGCGGCCCCGGCGCTCCTGCAGCGGCGTAGCGATGATCTCGTTGCTCCGCAGGGCGGCGCCGAGTTCTTCGGTCAGGCGATCGGCGACAGTGTTTTCCTGGCCTGGGTGAAGGTTGCAGGGATCGAGATAGAAGAATCCGTGCTCGACCTCGTGATCGCGCACGATGACCGGCGGCTCCCCGCGTGCGAGCGCATCGGCAAGGTCCCAGGCCGTGATATGGGCGGCCTGCGGTTCAACGAAGAGCTTGAGCCGGTCGAGCGGATTGTCGGTCGGATCAGGCTCGATCTCGACACGGATGCCCGGCCTTTCGGCCAGTCGTTCGCGCCACAGCGCAAGCGCAGCCTGTTCGCGTTCCCGGATGCCGGCATGGTCCCGCTTCTCCCAGGCTTCCAGGGCAGCGATGGTGCCAACGATACTCTCCTTGCCGACCTTCATGCCGCGGCCGATGCCACCGTTCTGGAGAAATGTCGCGCGCACGAGTTCCTTGCGACCCGCGACGATGCCAGCCGTGGGGCCCCCGAGAAACTTGTGAGCCGAATACAGCACGATGTCCGCGCCGGCGGCCAGGAAGCCTTTCAGGTCGTATTCCGATGCGGCATCGACGATGACCGGCACCCCCCTTGCCCGGCAGATCGCGGCGAATTCTTCGAGCGGGAGCTGCCCGTATTGGACGGTGTGATGCGAGACGACATAGACCGCGGCCGCGGTCCGTTCAGAGATCGCTCCAGCCAGTTGATAGGGTCGTGCGCTCGTGGCCTGGCCAACCGGCACCACCCTGGCGCCGGCGAGCGCAATGCCTTGCTCGACAGGAGCGCCATAGCTCACCATGTGCCCGGTCATGATCAGGACTTCGTCCTTCAGGCCCGTCGTGTCCGGCAGTCGTTCGACGGCATAGAGGTCGCTGCCCGTCATCGCTCCGGCCACCGCCAGCGTGATGCCGGCCGAACAGGAAGCCGTGACGAAGCCTGCCTCGGCTCCGCACAATCGGGCGATGACGCCGCTGGCAACCTTCTGGAGTTCGTCCACTTCGACGAATTGCGGCATGACCCCGGCCATGGCCTCGATGGCCTGCGGAACGATGATCGACGCGCCGAGCCCCGTCATCGTACCCGACACATTGATGATCGCACGAAGACCGAGCGCCTTTCGGGTATCGGGTTTGTTCATGGCGTTCCTCCGGGAGCATGGTTACGGTAAGGGGTCCGCGGAATCGCGTGACGGAGAGCTGGCAGATGAAGGACAGTGAGATGGGCGTGGCGTCCGCGCCCTCCGCCACTGGGCCGCGGCGGACGCGGGTCAGCGGAATCGAGCGATCGGTCCAGATCCTTGACTATCTTCAGGAGACGGCGCGGCCAGCCACCGGCTACGATATCGCCCGCGCGGTCGGGGCGCCGCTGTCCACGGTCTATTCGATTGTCGAGGAATTGGTCGCCAGGGACCTGCTTTCGCGCAATGGCAGCGTAGTCTGGCTCGGTCCCAAGCTCTATCACTACGGCCTCGCCTACGCCCGCGATCTCGAGATCATCACTGTCGCCACCCACGAGATGCATGTGCTTTCCCGCGAGGTCGGGGAGACGGTCCAGATTTGCGGCCGCGACGGCGACATGATGGTGGTGGAGGCGATGGCCGAGGGCCCCGGCCACTTCAAGGTCACGTCGCGGATCGGAACCCGGGTGCCGCTGAACTGGACGGCCTCGGGGCGGCTTCTGGTCGCCCATCTCGACTTTCAGGATCGGGTGGCACTGTTCCGGCGCTGCGCCAAGGCCTCGCCGACGGGGCGGGCAACAGTCGACCCGGTGGCGCTGGCCGAGCAATCCGATGAAGCGCTGGCCGCAGGCATCGCCGTGCAGGCGGGCGAATCCGACTATGCCGTGGCCTGTGTCGCGGCACCCGTGCGCAACGATTCCGGGCATTGCGTGATCACCATCTCGATCGTGCTGCCGGAGTTCAAGGTCCGAGAGGAGCCGTCCCGCTTCGCGGACGCGGTCCGGGGCGCCGCACAGCGCATCGAGGCGAGCCTTGGCTGGCAATTCAGGCAATAGCATCATGAGACCGCGACGACCGCTTCGATCTCGACGGTGATACGGCGCGGCAGCGAGCCGAACCCGACCGCCGAACGCGCGTGCCGGCCAGCATCGCCAAAGACCGCAACGAAGAGGTCCGAGCAGCCATTGATGACAGCGGGATGATCGGCGAAGTCCGGCGTGGCATTGACCATGCCGAGCACCTTGACGATGCGCCTGACCTTTCGAAGATCGCCGAGCGCCGTGTGCAGCACCGCGATGAGGTTCAGCCCCGTCAGGCGCGCATGAGCATATGCCTCCTCGACCGAGACGTCGGCGCCGACCTTGCCTGTGTGGATGCGGCCATCCTCATGTGTCGGGCCCTGGCCGGACAGGTAGAGCAGCGCGCCCTCCCGGACATGTGTGGTGAAATTGCCGATCGGCGTCGGCACTTGCGGCAGCTCCAGACCGAGCTGTGCCAGCTTATCATAGGGCGACAGCGCAAGATCGGAGGAAGGAGCAAGATCGGAGGGAGACGGCATCGCGGAACTCGGTCGGATCGGGTTCAGGGCGCCTGTCGACCGCTCAATGAGCGTGCCGAAAGGCAGCGAAACGCGAGAGGAAGGCCCGCAAGCGCTCATTCGACTGTTCGTCGAAGACGGCCTTCGGCGGCGCATCGATCGCGATCAGTCCCTGGTCTGTGAACACCACGCGGTCGGCGACCTCCCTGGCGAAGGCCATTTCATGGGTGACGAGGATCATCGTGCGGCCCTCCGCAGCCAGTTCCTGGACGACCTCCAGCACCTCGCCGACAAGCTCTGGATCGAGGGCCGAGGTTATCTCGTCGAGCAGCAGGACCTTCGGTTCGATCGCAACCGCTCGCGCGATGCCGACCCGCTGCTGCTGCCCACCGGACAATTGCGAGGGCAGCGCGTCGAGCTTCTCGGAGAGGCCGACGCGCCCGAGCCATTTCTCGGCAATCTGCCGAGCCTCGCCCTTGCTCTTGCCGCGCGACTTCATCAGCCCGAGCATGACATTCTGAGCCGCCGTCAGATGCGGAAACAGGTTGAACTGCTGGAAGACCATGGCCGCGTCGACCCGGATGCTGGCGAGCTCCCGGTCGCTGCGCCGGCGGCGGCCGGCGCCGTCATCCCGATAGCCGACCTCCACGCCATCGATCCGGACCGAGCCGCCATCATATTCCTCGAGGAAGTTGATGCAGCGCAGCAAGGTCGTCTTGCCACTTCCGGACGGACCGATGACGGCGATCACCTGTCCCTTGCCGACATCGAGATCGATGCCCTTCAGCACCTGGTGCGCGCCGAAGGACTTGGTCAGGCCCTTGATGCGGATCACCGGCTCGTCGGGCGTCGCGATCATGATCGTCCTTCCGCTCAGATGAAGCGCTTCTCGAGACGCCTGCTCAGCGTCGAAAGCGGATAGTTGATGGCGAAGTACATCAGCGCCCCCATCACATAGAGCGGCAACGCCACATGGGTGCGTCCGATCACCTGCTGCAGCGCGAGCATCAGGTCGACAATCCCCAGCAGGGAGACGAGCGAGGAGCCCTTCACGGTATCGACGACGCTGTTGACGAAGGGGGGCAGGAAGCGTCGGATCGCCTGCGGCGCAAGGACATGGACGAAGCGGTCGAGGAGGCCGAGCCCGATCGACTTCGCCGCTTCCGTCTGCCCTCTGGGGATGGACTGGAAGGCGCCGCGGGTGATTTCAATGACCTGGGCGGACTTGAAGGCGGTCAATGCCACGATCGCGGCGGTCAGGCTCGGCAGGTTCACCTTGATCGCCGGCAGGCCATAATAGACGAAATAGAGCAGCACCAGGATCGGCACGCCGCGCACAAAGTCGGCATAGATCCGGATCGGAAACCGCGCCCAGAGGGGCCCGAAGGCGAGCACGCAGCCAAGCGGGACACCGATCAGCAGCGAGAGCACGATCACGCCGGCCGAGACCAGGAGCGTGATGCGCAGGCCATCGAGCAGGAACGGAAGTGTCTGCAGGAACAACGTCATGGTCGCTCACCGCGTGATGGCATAGCGCCGCTCGGCCAGCCGCAGCAGCAGCAGGATGGCGTAGCTGGTGACGAGATAGATCGGCGTCGCGAGCAGATAGACCTCGACCGTCCGGAAGGTCTGCGTCTCGATCCAGCGCATGCCATAGGCCAGTTCGGGCACGGCGATCGCCGAGGCGATCGAGGTGTCCTTGAACAGCGAGACATAGGTGTTCGAGAGCGACGGCAGCGCGATGCGCAGCGCCGTCGGCAGCCGGACATGGATGAGTACGCCCACTGGCGTAAGACCGATCGCCTTGCCAGCCTCGATCAGCCCTTTCGGCACCGCCTCGAACCCCGCGCGCAGAACCTCGACCAGATAGGCGCCGGAATAGATCGCCAGCGTCACGACGAACGAGGTGGTAGCGTCATATTGCAGGTCGATCGCGCTCGGCACACCGTAGAAGACGAGATAGACGAGCAACAGCAGCGGGACGTTGCGGATGAACTCGACATAGCCCCGGATGAACGGCCTGACCCAACGCGGCCCGTCCATTTCGACGAGCGCCAGAACGAGTCCGATCACCATACCGATCGCGATCGTCGCGATTGCGAGTTCGATGCTGAGCAGGAGACCATCGAACAGCTTCGCGGCGTAGCGCCAGACGATCGCGAAGTTGAAGTGATAGTTCGTCATGCCGGGAGCTGTCTCGTCACGGGCCGTGCAGGCGACTTCGCCGCCCTGCTACGCGCCAGCGGCGAGCGCATGGGTCGGCGAAGCGCGACCGCGGAAACCGCCGTCAGAATTTCGGCAGCCCCGTCTCGCGGACCGGCGGCGTCAGACCGAAATAATCGCTGATCGCCGCATCGAAGATCTCGTTCTGGTGGCCGTACATGGCGATCCCGAAAGTGGTGTCGACGAAGCGCACCCAGTCCGGATCGCCCTGGCGCATGGCCGCGCCATACAGCATGGAGTTCCAGGACTTGCCGGCATCGGCATATTTGTCGGGGTGGCGCTTCGCGAGCCACCAGACGGTAGAGAGATCGACGGCGGCGGCATCGGCACGCTTTGAATCGAGCGCAAGGACGACATTGGCCTGGCTGTCGAGCTGCATGACCGTCGCCTGCGGCAGGACCTTCTTCACCGACGCTTCGGCATCGACGTTCTGCAGGATGGAGACACGTGCCCCCGATCCCGCCTTGAGCAGGGCGTCGAAGCTCTTCTTGTCGCTGTCGGGGCGCGTCAACAGCGCGATGCCCTCGACATAATAGGGTCGGGAGAACGCGACGAGCTGCGCCCGCGCCGGTGACATCGTCATGAACTGGATGACGATGTCGACCTTCCCGGTATTGATGTTGGGAATGCGTTGAGCCGCATCCTGCCTGACGAACTCGACCTTCTTGTCGTCGTCGAAGAGCCCCTTGGCGAGGATCCGCCCCATGGCGATGTCCATGCCGACGAGCTGTCCCTTCTCATCCTCGAAATGCCAGGGTGCATTGGTCGAACCCGTACCGACGATCAGCTTGCCCCGATCGAGAACAGTCCGCAGCAGGCTGTTGGGAGCGGCTTGTGCCGCCGCCTGCCTGGCCGAACTGGACGCCGCCGCAAGGGCAAGCCCCCCGACAAGGCCGGCCTTGAGCAGGTTCCGTTTGCTGTCGACGACGTCTGTCATGGCGGCACGCTCCCCTTACGCGAGGCGGTCCGCCTCGTATGGATTTATTCTATAATTACAGAATAAGAAGCATAACTATGTTAGCCTAGTTTTGATCGACGGAACCTGTCAAGCGACGTCAGGAGGCGTCGAGGCAAGCGGGGCGGAAGAGACTGGGAGCACATGGCTGCGGCACCTCCCATGGTGTTCGGCCGCTGCATTGGAACCCGGGGCCAGATTTGCGAGCGGCGGCGTTCAACGCCGCATTCGATCCAACAAAGCCGTCGCGATCGCCGTAGAAGCCGAGCCCGGGACGATCGCCGCTAGGAAACAATCGCGACCGCCGCCGCATTGCTTGCGCGGACAAGGTCGTCCGGGGCCAGCCTGACCTGCAAGCCGCGTAGCCCTCCATTGACGAAGACATAAGGCTCGGAGACGGCCGTGATCTCGACAAGGGTCCTCAGCTTGCGCTTCTGACCGAATGGGCTGACGCCGCCGACTTTATACCCTGTCAGACGCTCGGCATCGCTCGGCGCCAGCATACGCGCGCTCTTGCCTCCAAGGGCAGCGGCCACCCTCTTCATGCTTGCCTCACGGTCCGATGGGAGAACAAGGCAAACTGGCGTGTTGTCGACCTGTGCGATCAGTGTCTTCAGGACACGATGGGGTGGCTCACCCAGAGACTGGGCCGCCTGGAGACCGACGCGATCGCTATTGGAGTCGTATTCATAGGTTCGGAGCTCGAAAGAAACGCCGCCCGCTTTCAACACGGCCGTGGCGGGTGTGGATTGTCCCATATCCCTCAAACCCTGGGTGCCTCGGCCCCGATTGCGGCCCGCGTCGAAACTCCGCCTTCATATAGAAATCCAGGGCCCCGCGAGACATCCCTTTCCCGTGGCCCATACCCTTCTGGCAGGCCCTTGAGGCACCACGGATATGACCGGAGCCAGCCGTTTCAATGCGCGCTTCTACCCGGGAAGGGCGGACGAAGCCGAAGCCCTTGCGACCGCCTTTGAACGCAGGCGCGGCACGCTTCGCGACAGCGCCACACCCTCTTGAAACCCCAACCGTCCAAACTAGTTCTCTGGGATCAGCCACGGAAGGAGAGATCCGATGACCGCGGTTACTGAACTCAAACCGGAAACACACAGCGTCTGCATCACCTGCCATGAGGATTACCGGTATGCGCTTCTGCGCATCGGCCAGATCGAGGATGCGCAGCCCAATTCGGCGAAAGCTCTGGAATTGCAAGCTCTCAGGGCCGCGATCGTCGACTATGAGGCGCGCAAGGCATTGCTCGCGAAGGGACCGGAGGTGACGGTAGCCAGCTGACAGGCTCCGCGATCACCTGAACATCGCCCGCGCCGTCGAACACGTTCAGGGACTGACCGGCTGCATCAAGGGTTCCGGCGAGGAGAGCGTGTTGGCCGGCCTCGTCCTCACATCAACCGGTCGCGAGGACCACGACGCCAAGGCGTGTGCCGAGGCGGCTGTGAATAGGTTGAAAGCTGATATCGAATGATGAGCACAGATCAAGGATCGGGGGTGAGAGAATGCCGCAGAAGCCGACGCGCGAGTTTGCAGTGATCAAGGTGAAGCACGTTACAGTCAGCGCTGACACGACACTGGGTGCCGTAATCGCCTTGGAAGTCGATGGGAAGAACGAAATCTCCCTCTTCATGGTGCCAGAAGTTCTCGCCTCGCTGGAGGCCATGCTGGTCAAGGCCAGTCTCGAACAGGCGCGTCATCACCCAGTTCAATAGGCCAGTGCGTGCTGGATCGGCAGAATAAGAAGGTCTCTGATAACCGGAATAGACGCCTAGTCAGATTGAGTATTGCAAACACAACCCTTGACAGGTTAGATTGGGGTTGAACGCAATACTCTACATTGGGAAAAGCCATGGCCAACGAAGACGAAAATTATATTGATCTCACGGCAATGGTTATTTCAGCCTACGTCGCACACAATAATGTCCCGCGCAGCGAGCTCGTTGGCTTGATTTCGAGCACATATTCCGCGCTCGCGCAGCTCGGAGCCAGACCCGAAATACCGCCGGCGCCGGTCGCGCTCGTACCGGCCGTTCCGATCAAGAAGTCGGTAACGCCGGACGCTATCATTTGCCTGGAAGACGGCAAGTCGTTCAAATCCCTCAGGCGTCATCTGGGTACGGCCTACAATCTCACTCCCGAGCAATATCGCACCAAGTGGGGCTTGCCCTCAGACTATCCGATGGTCGCGCCGAACTATTCCGAGGCCCGGGCCGCTCTTGCAAAGGCATCGGGCCTGGGTCGCAAGGCCAAGGTGGCCCCGGCCGCACCCGTCCCCGCAAAGCCGCCGCGCGCCAAGCGCGGCCCGCGATCAGGCTCCACCGCCTGATTCAACCACGAACCTGTCTGCCGCCGGCACCTGCTGTCCCGGCGCTTTCGGGACTTGGGGATTTCTGGATCGCCGCAGCCATTTGGAGCGAGGGTGATCCAGAAGTCCACGATTGCCCCCCTGGTCGTTTGCAGGCCTATGTTATTGCTTGTCGGCGCTGGATAGTTTGACGGCAGCCTCAACGGGTGTGGCGGTGTCGATGCTGACGATGACCGACATGCCGGGCGCCAGATCCTCCGTCAAAGGCTGGTCCTGGTCGATGGCGATCCGCACCGGCAGCCGCTGCGCGATCTTGGTGAAATTACCCGTCGCGTTGTCGGCCTTCAGGATGCTGAACTCGGAGCCCGTGGCTGGCGAGAACTCCTGGACATGCCCGGTCAACGGGGCGTGATGCAGTGCATCGACCGTAAAGGTGACCGGCTGACCGATCTTCATCCCGGAGAGCTGGTTTTCCTTGAAGTTCGCGATCACCCATTTTCTGGCCGGAACCAGCGACGCCAGTTGCGTACCAACAGCAACATATTGCCCGAGCCGCACGCCGATCTCGCCCATCTTGCCGTCCTGCGGCGCCAGGATGCGGGTGTTCTGCAGATCGATCGCGGCCAATTGCACGGCTGCCTCGGCATTGCGCACCGCTGCCTCCAGCCCGGCACGCCCAACGATGATGGACTGCCGATCCTGCCGGGCGACATCGAGGGCCGCTTCGGCCTGGCGTAGGCCGGCGCGGGCCTGGTCGAGCACCAGACTGGCCTGATCGGCCGCACTCTGGGTCGAAATCCCCTTCTCGCGCAGGGCGAGGATGCGCCCCGCATTGGCTTGCGCAGTTTCGACCGCCGCTTGCGCACTCGCGATCTGGGCCTCGCCGGAGCGCAGGCGCGCTTCGGCAGCGCGCTGGGATTGATCGGCATTGGCCAAGCTGGCCTGCTGGCCGGCAAGAGTGGCTTGCGCCTGCCGCACACGCTGCTCATAGATCCGGTCGTCGATCTGCACGATGAGGTCACCAGCCTTCACCGTTTCGAAGTCCTGAACAGCGACGTTCTTCACATAGCCCGCCAATTGCGGGCTGATGATCGTGACCTGCCCTTTGACATAGGCATTCTCCGTGCTCTCGACCGAGCTGGCGAAGGGCGGCAGCCGCCAGGCGTAAAGCACGAGCAGCACACCGGCTGCCGCGACCAGCAGCGCAATCAGGGTTCCAGGTGAGCGAACGGCTTTCGACATGATGGCTGGTTTCAGTTCAGAGGGCTTCGGCCGGGCGCGAGAAGAACCTGGCGCTGCGCAGTCTTGCGTAGAGCAGATGGATGATCAGTCCGCCGAACGCGGTTCCTGCCAGGACCGCGATGAGCAGAAACGCGTCGTTATAGGCGAGGATATTGGCTTCGCGGCTGGCCTGCTGGGCGAACAGGGCGACCCCCTCGGCATTCAGCAGCCGCCCGTCAGTGAGCAGCTTTCCATAGACTGCCGAAAGCTGCCTCAGCCGCTCGGCGACCGCTGGGTCCGACAGGGAAAGATGCTCGACGAGAAGACTGGAATGGAACTTCTCGCGAAGTGTGACGAAGCTGCCGAAGAAGGCCGAGCCGATCAGGCCGCCCAGGCTCTGCGTGAAGAGGAAAACCACGATGAAGCTGGTGATAAAGGTCGGCCCTTGCCGGAGCGCGGCCATGAGACCGGTCAGCATCGCGGGAGGCAGGAACAGCGCGCCGCCAAACGCGATCAGGGCCTGGCTCAGGTACATGTTGTCCGGCCGCGTCAGATTGGTCGCCTGACTATCCATGGCGGCACCGGCGCAAATGCAGAGCAGCGCGACGCCATGCAGCAAAGGCACGCGCTCGGGCTTGAGAGTGGCGCCGCAAAGGAGCCCGCCGCAAAGCGATGCCAGCAGGATCACCACATATAGCCCCCTGCTCTGCTCATTGAGCAGGCCGAGATTCTGGAACAGGGCGAGTGCTCCCGAGGTCTGCTCCGACAGCACGATACGGAAGACCAGCAACACCGCCGTGATATGGAGCATTTCCCGGCTCATCAGCCAGCGCACATTCAGCAGCGGCGTCTCGCGATTGATCTCGATTGCCACGGCAAGCCCAAGCGACAGGATGGCCAGCGCAAGACACCAGCCGACCCAAGGGGCTTCCAGCCACCAGACCAGGCGGCCCATCACCAGGATGACCGCGAGAAGGCCAAAACCGATCGCAATCAAGGGATAGCTGATGAAATCCAGCCGCTGCAGGACCTTCGCATGGGGAATCGGCGTCAGCGGCAGGTAGAAGATCACGGCAAGCGAAATCAGCGCGAGGCCAATCGCCATCATGTACAGGCCCTGCCACTGACCGATATCGAGCAGAACCGGCGAGATCAGCCGCGCCATTGTGGGCGTGACCGCGGAACAGGTCAGCGCAAGGCTCAGGCCCCATGACATCTTCCTGGCCGGAGGAAAGGCCTCGAGCATATAGAGAAAGCCGAGTGTCGATATCGGCGAAGCGGCCATGCCCGCGAGAAAGCGGACCCCAATCGCCGAGTGCAGATCATGCGCCAACAGATGCAGAAGCGAGGCGGTGACGAAGATGCAGATGCCGATCTCGGCGAAACGGCGGAGCCCAAACTGGGTCCGGACCTTGGTCAGGATCAGGGTCAGGCTGACATTGGGCGCCATATAGGCGGCAATCAGCCAATTGATCTCGAGTTGCGTCGCCCCGAAGGCACCCTGGATCTGGCTGGTATTGGCCGCCACGAAGTTCATGCCGAGGCCCTGTGTGCCAATCAGAAGGGCGGCGGCCGCGACATAGGCCGCGGCAACGGCAAAGGGCTTTGCCGGCGGCGGAGCCGGGTTCTCAGGGGCGGGAGGCTCTTGGACTGTAGCGGGCGAATGATCCGCCCGGCCTTCCGCCCGCACTGCCATGTCGTTGGTCGTTGCCATGGCCATGGGCCTCAGGACGCAGGCTCCATGTTGCGGATCATTTGCCGAAGCACGCGGATCGCGATCTCGAGTTCGGCAGGATCGATCTCGCGCAACACGTCGCGGCCGATCTCGCCGGAGATCTTTTCGATCCCCTCGACCTGATGTCGGGCAGCCGGTGTCAGACTGATCTGCTTCGCCCGCCGATCGCCGTCGATAGCGCTCCGCTCGATCAGGCCGTTTTTCTCCATCCCATCGAGCAGGCGCACGACGGTCGGGCCCTCGACCTCGAGCAGACTGGCAAGTTCCGTCTGATTGATCGCCGGGCAGCGCGACAGATGAAGCAACGCGCGTGCACGCGACAGGGTCAGGCCGCGCTGGCGCACAAGCCCGTCGAACAGGGTTCGCAATCTGCGGCCGGCGGTCGTCAGCTCGGTCAGGAAGCTGCGTTCGAATCCAGATTGGGTATCGCCCATAGAACGCATATATGTAGCATGCTAATTATTAGTCAAGCAGCTAATCATTCCGGATTGCGCCAATACTGGCGCAGTCCGACAATCCGTCGCGGATAGCCGACGTCTGAGAACGGAGTTTTCCTTGCCCAACCGGTAGACTATTCCTGATACAGCTCTATTGTCGACAATAGGCAATCATTGGAACACAAGGGCGGAGCAGGCTGATGAAAACCTACAGGATTGCAGCCATTCCCGGCGACGGGATCGGCGCCGAGGTGATCGAGGCGGGGCTCGAAATCCTCTCGCTATGTGCCGCCCGGTCCGGCCATTTCGCGTTCGACTTCACCCATTTTGATTGGGGTTCGGACTACTTCAAGCGCCATGGCCGGATGATGCCCGAAGACGGGCTCGACCGTATCCGCGATTGCGACGCGATCTATTTCGGCGCAGTCGGCGCGCCCGATGTACCCGATCACGTCACTTTGTGGGGTCTGAGGCTCGCCATCTGCCAGCCCTTCGACCAATACGCGAATGTACGCCCGACACGCATCCTGCCGGGCATCGAGCCTCCCCTGCGCGGCGTCGCCCCGGATGATCTCGACTGGGTGATCGTGCGCGAGAATTCGGAAGGCGAATATGCCGGCCAGGGCGGGCGCTCGCATCGCGGGCAACCCGAGGAGATCGCCACGGAAGTCGCCATCTTCACCCGCGGCGGGGTCACGCGCATCATGCGCTTCGCCTTCGAAATGGCGCGCTCTCGTCCCCGCAAACTCCTGACCGTCGTCACCAAGTCGAACGCGCAGCGTCACGGCATGGTGATGTGGGATGAGATCGCCGCCGAAGTGGCGCGCGAGTTTCCCGACGTGACCTGGGACAAGATGCTGGTCGACGCCATGACCATCCGCATGACACTGAAGCCGCGGAGCCTCGACACGATCGTGGCGACGAATCTTCATGCCGACATCCTGTCGGACCTCGCCGCAGCCCTCGCCGGCTCAATCGGCATTGCCCCCACCGCCAATCTCGACCCCGAGCGCCGTTTTCCCTCGATGTTCGAGCCGATCCACGGCTCCGCCTTCGACATCACCGGCAAGGGCATCGCCAATCCGATCGCCAGCTTCTGGTCCGCCGTGATGATGCTTGACCATCTCGGCGAGGCGGACGCAGCCGCGCGGCTGATGCGCGCGATCGAGCGCGTCACGGCTGACCCGGCAAACCACACGCCGGATCTCGGCGGCACAGCGACCACGCGCTCGGTGACCAATGCGGTGCTGGAGGCGCTCCGCGGCGACAATCTCGCTCACACCGCCAGCTGACCGGCGCCCGGCGGATAGCGGCATTGCCGCGCCCCGCCCGGCGGTTCAGGCGGCGACGCGTACGGTCGCCAACCGGCCGGCAAGTTCGACGGCGCTCTGGAGCGCGCCGGGCGAGGCCACACCCTTGCCGACAATGTCGAAGGCCGTGCCATGCGCTGGCGTCGTGAAGACGACGTCGAGGCCGGCCGTCACCGTAACGCCGCGATTGAAGCCCCTGAGCTTCGTCGCGATCTGCCCTTGGTCGTGATACATGGCGACGACGCTGTCGAACTCGCCGGCAAAGGCACGGATATAGACCGTATCGGCTGGATAGGGCCCGGTGCAGTCGATGCCGCCAGCCGCGATCCGCTCCACGGTCGGCCGGATCAGCTCGATCTCGTCGCGGCCGAACAAGCCGTTTTCGCCGGCATGCGGATTGAGTGCGGCCACAGCGATGCGCGGGCTGGCGATCCCGGCTCGCCTCATCATGCGATCGACAAGTTCGACTGCATCGGTGATCGCGCGCGCATCGATCAGGTCGAGCGCCTCGCGCAGCGAGACATGGGACGTCACCCGCGACATCCACTGGCCGTCGAGCACGTTCATTTCCGAGAAATAGCCGTGATGCCTGAGCAGATGCGCGAACAGCTTGTGCTCGTCGGGGAAGCGCCAGCCGCCTGCGAACATCGCGGCCTTGTTGAGCGGCGCGAAGGTGATCGCATCGAGCTGCCCGGCCTGCGCCATGCTGATGGCGCGGGCCAGCGTCTCGCCTGTGATCCGGCCGGATTCAGCCGATATCTGCCCGCGTCCAAGCTGGGCCGGATCGGCATTGCCGAGATCGACGAGCGGGATCTCAGGAGCCTCCCAGTCGATCTCGCCGCGTTCGGTGACGCCGGTCCAACGGAGCTGAACACCGGCATCGCACGCGCCCTGCTCCAGCACGCGACGATCGCCGATCGCCACGAGCCGAACATGCTCGCGATAGCGGCCCGCGGCCAGAACCTTGGCCGCGATCTCGGGCCCGATGCCGGTCGCGTCTCCGAAGAGGAAGCCGAGGCGAGGCTTATCCTGCATGGCGGCCATGACGTCCCTCAGATTCAAGATGCTTATTGTCGACAATATGATATTCATCGCATGGGATCCGATGAGGAGCAATGCCGATGATGCTGGAACGATCAGAGCCCGGAGCAGACCTACCGCCACTCCTGCCGCATGGCCCCGTGCTGATGGCAGGCTTCGAGCGACGTAAACTGCGCACCCGCGGCGCCGAAATCGAGGTGGCCATAGCCGGAAGCGGGCCGCCCTTGCTGCTGATCCACGGCAATCCGCTCAATCTGTCGAGCTGGCACAAGATCGCGCCATCGCTGGCTCAGAACTTCACCGTGGTCGCGACCGACCTGCGCGGATACGGCGACAGCTCCAAGCCCGACGGTGGCGAGGACCATGCCGGCTACAGTTTCCGTGCCATGGGCGAGGACAATTTTGAGGTGATGGACGCGCTCGGCTTCGACCGTTTCGCCGTTGCAGGGCACGACCGGGGGGCGCGCGTCGCTTTTCGCATGGCTCTCGACCGGCCGGACCGCGTCACCGCGCTAGCCGCCCTCGACATCGTGCCGACCCATCACGTCCTGACCAATGTGAGCCTCGGCTGGGGGCTGGAATCCTATCACTGGTTCTTCATGGCGCAGAAGGCGCCGTTTCCCGAGCGGCTGATCTGCGCCGATCTCGACTATTACATCCGCTACAAGCTCAACAAGAAGGGCGTCGGGCTCGAGATCTTCACGCCCGAGGCGCTGGCCGACTACGCGCGCTGCACGACGCCAGAGCAGATTCACGCCGTCTGCGAGGATTATCGCGCGACAGTGACGCTCGACCTCGCCATGGACACCGCCGATTACGGCAAGCGCAAGATCGCCTGCCCGGTCCTCGTCCTGTGGGGCTCGAACAGCCATTGCGGCCGGCATTTCAAGCCGCTCGAAGCCTGGCAGGAATGGGCGGACGGCGTGCGCGGCTGGGCAATTCCGACCGGGCACTACCCAGCCGAGCACCGACCCGACCTCGTCTACGCCGCCTTCCATGACTTCTTCTCGGGGCGCGAGCCCGTGCCCTATGCCGAAGCCGCCTGATGCCGGCGCTCGATCCCCAGGAAGCGAAGCGGCGGCTGCATGCCCCCGGCGAGATCGCCTGTCTCGATATGCGCGAGCATGGCCAGTACGGCGAAGGCCATCCCTTCCTCGCCGTCCCCTGTCCCTATAGCCGGCTGGAGGCGCTGGTCGGGGCGCTCGTGCCCCGCCGCGACGTGCCAGTCGTGCTGATCGACGAGGGCGATGGGGTCGCCGAGCGCGCCGCAACGCGGCTCGCCGCTATGGGTTACGGCCGTATCGACTGGATCGACGGCGGCGCTCCGGCCTGGGCTGCGGCGGGCTACACCCTGTTCAAGGGCGTGAATCTGCCGAGCAAGACGCTGGGCGAGCTGGTCGAGGAGCATTGGCACGTGCCAGCGATCGGTCCGGACATTCTGGACAGCTGGCTGGAGCAGGGCCGGCCGCTGCAGCTCTTCGACGGCCGCTCAGCCGGCGAATACACGAAGATGACAATCCCGGGCTCGCGCTCCTTTCCGAACGGAGAGGTGGCGCACCGCTGGGACGCGCTTAGTCCGGGGGAAGCCCCCGTCGTCATCAACTGCGCCGGGCGGACACGCAGCATCATCGGCGCCGCGGGCCTGGCGTTGATGCAGCCGGGCGCAGTGGTGCTGGCCCTGGAAAACGGGACGCAGGGCTGGGCGCTCTCGGGCCGTGCGCTCGCGTATAGCTCTGCCGCCGGCCCTCTGCCGCAGATCGACCGCGCGGCAAGCCGCCTGCGGGCCGACGCCTTCATGCGTACGCATGCTATTGCGCGGATCGACCGCGTCGCAGCGGAAGGCCTTGCCGAAGATCCCGGCCGCACGACCTATCTTCTCGACACGCGCGATCCGGCCGAGCACGCGGCCACGCCGCATGCCGCGGCCGTCTCCGCGCCCGGCGGCCAGCTCATTCAGGCCACGGATCACTGGATCGGCGTGCGCCGCGCGCGCGTCATCCTGGCCGACGATACCGGGCTGCGCGCCGCGCTCGCAGCGTTCTGGCTACGCCAACTCGGCTACGAAACCTATGTCCTCCCCGATATCGAGTCCTGGCCGGCCGACTGGCGCCTGCCAGTCGGCGAACCGCCTCCCGACTTTGTTGCACCGCCTGCAATCAGCGCCGGTGAGGCGTTCGCGCGCGCGCAAGCCGGAGACCTGCTGCTCGACCTGCGCGGTTCGCTGGCCTATCGCGCCGGCCATCTGCCGGGCGCCGCCTGGTCGATTCGGCCGCGCCTGCCGGCCGTGGCAGGCCGGCGCGTCCTGCTTGCGGGAGACGAGACAGCAACCGCGCTCGCCAGCCGCGACCTCGCGGAAGGCGGCGCGACATCGGTTCACGGGGTTACCGGCGATGCAAGCGAATGGCGCGCTGCGGGGCTTGGTCTCGACAGCTCACCGGACGCCCCCGCGGACGCCGACGCGATCGACCATCTGTTTTTCGTGCACGACCGGCACGACGGCAATCTCGATGCCGCGCGGCGCTATCTTGCCTGGGAGCTCGGGCTGGTCGCCCAGCTCGACGCAGACGAACGCGGCGAATATCGGCTCGACGCGCTCGACCTCAGGACCGCGTGCAACGGTTTGACATCATGAACTAGCCGATCGCCCTCACAATCGCCTCGGTCATGCCACGGGTGCCGGTGGTGCCGCGGATGTCGCGCGTGCGCGTCTCGGGCCCCGAGAGCGCGGAGCGGATCGCCGCTTCCATCGTGCGTGCGGCATCTGCTGCCTGCGGCAGGGATCGGACCCGGCCGAGATGCTCGATCAGCATCCGAGTCGACTCGATCATTGCATAGGGATTGGCAACGCCCTTGCCGGCAATGTCGGGCGCCGAGCCATGCGTCGCCTGCGCCATGGCGAGCCCGCCCTCGCCAATGCACAGGCCGGGCGCCATGCCGAGCCCGCCGACCAGCCCCGCGGCTTCATCGGTCAGGATGTCGCCGAACATGTTCGTCGTCACCACCGTGTCGAAGCTCTGCGGATCGCGCACCAGGCGCATGGCGAAGGTATCGACGATCACCTCGTCGACCGTGACGTCGGGATAATCCTTCGCGGCCTCGTAGCAGCTTTCCACGAACATGCCGCAGCCGAGCTTGAACACCGTGTTCTTGTGCACGAGTGTCAGGCGCTTGCGCCGCGACCGGGCGATGTCAAGCGCGGCACGGGCGACCTTGCGGCTGCCCTTGCGCGAGATGACGCGGACCGAGATGGTCAGGTCGTCATTGGGCCGGAACTCGCCCGAACCCATCACGACATTGCGGTCCGGCTGAAAACCCTCGTTGTTCTCGCGCACGATGACGAGGTCGACATCGTCATAGATGCAGCCGATGTCGGGGTAGGATCGCGTCGGGCGGACATTGGCGAACAGGTCGAAATGCTTGCGCAGGATCGGATGCGGATTGATCGCACCCGGCCCCTTTGGATAGGCCTGATGACCGATCGGCCCGAGGATGAAGCCGTCGAAGGTCGCAAGCGTCTCCAGCGTGCCCTCCGGCATCGTCGTGCCGTGGCTGTCCAGCGCAGCGCGGCCGATCGGCATGGGCCGCCAGTCGATGGCGAGCCCGTGCCGGGCCGCCGCTGCGCGGGTCACCTCGACCGCAGCCGGGACGATCTCGTGGCCGATATCGTCCCCATTGAGGACGCCGATGGTGAGCTTCGCCATGATCAGAGCCGCAAAGACGCCATCAGGCGCTCGATCGAGGGCAGCGTGTCCAGATCGCGCACCATGGCGATCACGTCCTCGATCCGTTCCCGGCCGAGATTGGCAAAGCCTGCGGTCTCGCGGAACTTGTCCGAGACCTCGTCGTAGCTCATCGGATTGGCCGGGCTTCCCTTGCCGAAATCGGCCCGGCCCGAGATGGTCCGGCCGTCTTTCAGGGTGATGGCGATCAGCGTCGTCATCTTGTCGTAGCCCGCGGCCTCGGCCTCATCGTCCACCACGAAATCGACCCGCTCGATCATCGCCTTGACGTCGGCGCGGTTCACCACCTCGTCGGTGAATTCGGCAAGGCCCGCTTTGCCCTCGATCAGGAGGATCGCCATGCAGAACTCCATCGAGAACTTGGCTTGGAGTTCGTTGGCCGGCCGATGGTGGATCAGCGCGTTGGGCATATTGTGGTTGGTGCCGACGCGGACCCGCTCCACCGCCTCCGCGGTGATCCTGTTCTCACGGATGAGGCGCAGCATCTCGGTCATCCCCGGATGGGTCAGCGAGCCTGATGGATGCGGCTTGATCGAGATGCCGGGCGCCGCGAAGGTCCAGGGCGCACCGAGCTGGTTCAGGATGGCGCCCTCGTCATAGCCGCCGCCAGCGGCCCGGAAGAAGCCGCGTGGCGCCTCCAGGATCTTGTCCGTGGCGCTCCAGCCATATTCGGCGAACTGCGCCGCCGCGACGCCGCTCTCCGATGAGCGCCCGGCATGGAAGGGCTTGGTCATCGTGCCGAAATTCTCGCGCAGCCCGGCCGACTGGCTGCCGGCGATGGAGAGCGCGCGCAAGGTCTGATCGAGGTCGAGCCTCATCAGCCTGGCGCTGGCGGCGGCCGCCGCGAAGGTGCCGCAGGTGGCCGTGGCGTGGAAACCGGTCTGGTAATGCCGTGGGTTGATCGCCTCCGCGATCTTGCATTCCACCTCGACGCCAAGATGGTAGGCGAGCATCACATCGCGCCCGCTGGCGCCCTTCGCCTCGCCCATGGCAAGCGCGGCCGGCAGCGCAGGTGCGGTCGGATGGGTGAGGAGCCCGTAGACCCGGTCCTTGGCCACCGCGAGCTGAGTGTCGTCGTAATCGTCGGCGTGAATGCCGACGCCGTTGGCGAAGGCGGCAAAGCGCGGCGCGACCTTCAGCTGCGAGCCGATGACCGTGGCCGGTCCGCTCGCCAGGTTCAGATCGGCGAGATGGCGGCGCACATACTCGCCGCTATGGGCGACCGAGCCCGACAGCGCCAGTCCAAGCCCGTCGAGGATCGATTTCTTGCCGAGTGCGACGACGTCGCCGGGCAGATCCGCCGGCGACGCATCGCAGATGAAGGACGCCACATAGCGCGTCAGACCGTTATCCGAGGGCGAAAGGTTATCGGGCGTCTTCATGGCGTCCTCCAGGCTAGGCCATCAGCCTCTAATTGTCTTTTGCTGATTGTCAACAGTTTAAGATCCGATGGCATTGGCCGGCTCCGGCTGATAGATTGAGCCAATCACACGGAACCCAGTGCATGAGCCTCGATATCGATTCCGCCCTGCAGCTTCGCCGCAACCAGTCCCTGACCTCGATCATCCGCCACGAGTTGGAGCAGATGATCGAACGGGGCGAACTGAGTGCCGGCGAGCGCCTCAACGAGAACGCGCTCGCTGCCCGGCTGGGGGTCAGCCGGGGGCCGATCCGCGAGGCATGCCGGGGGCTCGAGCAAAGTGGGCTGGTGAACGTCGTGGTTAACCGTGGTGTGTTCATCCGCGCGCTCGACGGGCGCGAGGCGGCCGAACTCTACGAGATCCGGGCGGCGCTCTACGGTTTGGCAGGCAGGTTGCTGGCGCCCATCGTCACCGACGAGCAGGTCGCCATCCTCTCCGGCTATGTCGCGGAGATGGACGCCGCAATGGCAGCCGGCGACCTCAACAGCTTCTATCCCGGCAATCTGCGCTTCCACGAAGCCATCGTCGAATTCGGCGGCAATGGCCGCCTCGCAGCCGAATGCGCCGCCATCCATCGCGAGATGCACCTCCTGCGCCGCCGCACCCTCGACATGCCTGGCCGCATGACGACCTCGAATGACGAGCACCGCACAATCCTCGAGCGGATCGCGGCACGCGATCCCGCCGGCGCCGAAGCTGCGCTGGAGGAACATGTCCTGATCAGTCGCACCGCCTTGTTCGGCCCGCTCGGCCATTACCCGGACGCCTGATCAGCCGCGGACCGGGGCGACTTTCGCGCCGCCGAGCAGCGGCAGGCGGTTGGCGAGGAAAACGACAGCGAACGAAACGATCAGCAACATGATCCCGAGCACCGAGATCGCGCCAAGATCGCCGGATTCGTTGAGGTCGTAGATGATGACCGATACGAGCTTGGTGTCGGCCGTGGTCAGCAGGATCGTGGCCGACAGCTCGCGGATCGTGCCGATGAACACGAAGCACCATGCCGCTACAACGTTTGAGCGCAGCAGCGGCGCGGTGATGGTGCGCAGCGTCGTCATCCGCGTCGCGCCGAGGATGCGCCCCGCCTCCTCGAGCTCGACATGCACGCTCTTGAAGGCGGACGAGAGCTGCTGGTAGCCCGCAGGCATCTCGATGGTCAGAAAGGCGATCAGCAGGATCCAGAGCGTGCCGTAGAGCGGCAATATCGGGCTGGAATAACTGAGGAAGAGGCCGACGCCGAGGACGATGCCGGGGATCGCGACCGGCGCGGTCGCGAGGAAGCCGAGGAACGGAGCTCCGCGCGAGCTGCCGCGGGTGACGAGATAGGCCACGACGAGCGCGATCGCCGTGCCGATGGTCGCGGTGAGGAAGCCGAGCAGGAACGTGTTGCGCAACGCGAGCTGTGTCGCCGAGAACTCAAAGAACACGAACCAGATATGGTGGAGCGTGAAGCTCTCGAAGGTCAGCGGCTCCGCCACGGTGCGGGTGAGCGCGGTCTTGACCAGCGCCGCATAGGGCATCAGCACCGTCAGCGACAGGATGAGAAAGGTGAAGCCGAGAGCCAGCCACTTCCAGCGCCCGAGTACCGTGATGCGTGCGCTGCCGCTTTTGCCGCCGACGGTGGTGTAGCCGCGCCGGCCCAGAATCCGCCTCTGTGTCCAGAGCAGCAGGATGGTGACGAGGAGAAGCGGCAGCGCCGCCGCCGCAGCGAGCCCGGGCTTGGGCGGGTACTGGAACAGGCTCCAGATCTTGGTGGTGATGACGTGGAAATTCGCCGGTAGGGCGAGGATGGCCGGCGAACCGAACATGGTCAGCGCCTGCAGCACCGCGATGAGCGAGCCTGCGAGCATGGCCGGCAGGACGAGCGGCACCGTCACCTTGCGCAAGGTCGTCCACAGACCCCCGCCGAGGATGGCAGATGCCTCTTCGAGTTCGGTCGGAACACGTTCGAGCGCGTTCGTCACCAGGGTGAAGACATAGGGAAACGTGTAGCACGCGATCGCGAAGACGAGGCCGGACAGCGTGTAGATGTCGACGAGGTACTCGTAGGGGTCGAGGTCGAACAGCCAGCGGTAGACGGCGTTGATGATGCCGCTATTGGGCGCAGCCAGGATCTCCCAGGCGATGGCGCCGAGGAAGGGCGGGGTCACGAAGGAGGCCATAACGAGTCCGCGCACAAGCGCACGGCCCGGCATGTCGGTGCGGGCCACGATCCAGGCGAGTGGCGTCGCGATGGCGCAGGACAGCACACCGACGCTGAGCGCCATGGTAATCGCGACGATGAACGGCCGGCGCAGCGTCGCATCGCTGACCAGCGCCCTGAAATTCGCGAGGCTGAGGCTGCCGGACTGATCGGTAACGGCGTAGTAGCCGAGCCAGGCGAGCGGCAGCACGACCAGCACCGAGAGGATAACCGTGAGCAGCACGAAGATCGGCCGCGACCAGTCGATGGCGACGTGGCGTATGGGAACTCCGGACACGATCCCGGTTATCGCTGTCATGAGGATCTCCGTGCGCCGCCAGCGCGCGGCGCGCTGGCGCCGGGTGCAGCTCTCGTCAAAGGGCGATGCACGGCGCGGAAGATCCGCGCCGTGGGGTCTGCGCGGAACGGATCATGTGCCAAAATACTCTTCGTATTTCTTCTTGATCATCTCGATATTGGGCTCGAGCTTCAGCGGGTCGGAATAGAGCAGCTTGATCTTGGAAAGCGGCGTACGCGTTTCCTTTTCCTTGACACGCGGGTGGAAGGAACGAAGCCCGCCGGAATCGCTGTTGAGCTGCTGCGTCTCCTGGTCGAACAGGAAGGAGTAGAACAGCTTCGCCGCATTGGGATGCGGCGCGTTCTTCAGGATCCCGCCATGCCCGATGGCGATCGGAGTGCCCTCGGTCGCATAGACGATTTCGACGGGAACGCCGGATTCCTTGAGCATGAACATGTTGTATTCGTTGCCGTCGGCCTCGATCGATCGCTCGCCCTGGGCGAGTTTCTTCGGCGGCTCGGTCGATGACTGGACCTGCATGATGCGCTGCTTGCCAAGCTTCTCGAAAAACTCCCAGCCGAGCGCCTGACTGAGGACGTCCGTGCCGGTCATCACCGTGCCGGAATAGCCGGGATGGGCCTTGACGATGCGGCCGCGCCATTTCGGATCGAGCAGGTCGGCATGGCTCTTGGGCGCATCCTCCGCCTTCACCTGCTTGCTGTTGTAACCGATGACCGAGAGATGCGCGCGATAGGCCGCATAGTAGCCGTCCGCATCCTTGGCCTCCTTCGGCCAGTCCTTGGCGACCTCCACCGGCACGGCCTGGGCGAGCCAGCCATTGCGCTTGAACAGGACGAAATGCACCGCGTCGGAGGTTTCGACGACGTCGGCATTATAGATGGAGCTGCCATATTCCTGGCTGAGGCGCTGGAACACGCGCTCGGAACCGGAACGCTCGACCTTCACCTTGATGCCCGGATATTTCGCCTCAAACGCGTTGCCCACCTTCTCGGAGACCGCCACGTCGGTCGCGGTATAGAAGGTGACCGTGCCTTCCTTCTTCGCCGCAGCGATGAGTTCCGGCGTAACCTGATAGGGGGCGGGAGCCTGAGCCAGGGCGGGCAGGCTTCCGAGAGCGGTCGAGAGCAGAAGGCCGGCCACTACGGATCGTCTGTCGAACATTGGACGTGTCATTCTCGTTCCTCCTCATTGTTATTATGATGTTGGCGAGATTGCTTTCGGGCGCCCCCGGTTCAGCGGGCGAGAGCGCGGCAGTGCTCCTGTGGAAAGTGCAGCCAGACGGGTTGGCCGCGGTCGATGGCGAGATGCGGTTCGGCAACCGTGCGGATCTGCGCGCCGCCGGGAAGCTCGATCAGGTAGTCGCGATGCGAGCCGAGATAGACCTGGCGCAGGACCGTGCCCTGCGCCCGGTTCGGTCCATCGCCTTGGGGCTTGGCGTCCAGCACGATGTCATGGTGGCGCACCGAGACGACGCCATCCCCGCCGGCCGAGAAATCGCCGGTGCCGCAGCGAAGCTTCAGCGGGCCGCACTCCACCGTATCGGCATCGAGCCAACGGCCCTTCAGGATGTTGGTGCCGCCGAGGAAGCGCGCCACGAATTCCGATTGCGGCCGCTCGTAGATCTCTTCCGGACTGCCCGCCTGCTCGATCCGGCCCTGGTTCATCACCACGATCAGATCGGCCGTGGTCATGGCCTCGGCCTGGTCGTGCGTCACATAGACGGTGGTGTAGCGATAGGCGTCGTGGAGCCGGCGGATCTCGAAGCGCATCTCCTCGCGCAGATTGGCGTCGAGATTGGAGAGCGGCTCGTCGAGAAGCAGGATCTCGGGCTCGACGACGAGCGCGCGCGCCAGCGAAACGCGTTGCTGCTGCCCACCGGAGAGCTCTCCCGGATAGCGTTCGGCCAGCGGCTTCAACCGTGTGACGTCGAGGATCTTGTCGACGAGCCGGGCGATCTCGGCCGACTGCATCTTCCGCAGCGACAGGCCGTAGCCGATATTCTCGCGAACGGTCATGTGCGGCCAGAGTGCGTAGCTCTGGAAGATCATCGACATGCCCCGCCGCTCCGGCGGTTCGCTCCAGCCGGCCGACGAGATGGTGCGGCCGCCGACATGGATCTCGCCCCCCTTGGGCGTGATGAAGCCGGCGATGAGGCGCAAGGTGGTCGTCTTGCCGCAGCCCGATGGCCCGAGCAGGCAGACGAGATTGCCCTTCTCGACATTCAGATCGACGCGATCGACCACCGTCATCGCACCGTACCGCATCGTCAGATCGGCAAGTTCCAGAAACGCCAAAGCATCCTCCCAGACGCGATATCGCCTGGACATCAGCGGTCCGGGCTCCGTTTTTCTGGATCGGCGGCGAGCAGGTAGGCCTGCTCCGCCGTCCCAATTTTGATAAGAGCTAAGTGCCAACCCTCAAGATTGTCAACAATAAGCATTCTACGATCAACCTTGAGCTGCACTCAAATGGTTGTGCAGTGGCCGACCGGATCGTCGCGCCTCGGCGGCAGCCGGCAGGTCCAAGTCCCGATATCGGTCTCGGGGGACGTGAATCTGCGCCGATCTGTTCCCTCCCGGGAGCCGCAACGACCTCATGAGAGCACGGCAACCTCAGAATTGCAAACTGTTGACAGTTTTCTGTAGACGCTGATATCAGAGCCTATGACCATTCCAGACGATGCACTGACCATTCTGCGGACACGCTCGCTGTCGGGCGTGCTCGAACGCGAAATCGAGAGGGCGATCCTGGCCGGCGAGATTCCGCCCGGCAAGCGCGTCAACGAGAACCACCTGGCGATCCGCTTCGGCACCAGCCGCGGCCCGGTTCGCGAGGCATTGCGGGCCCTCGAAGGGCTCGGCCTGGTCGAGCTGATTCCCAATCGCGGCGTCTTCATCCGCCAGCCGGCGGTCGAGGAGGCCATCGAGATCTACGACGTGCGCACCGTATTGTTCGGTCTCGCCGGCAAGCTCCTGGCCGAGCGGGTCAGCGAGGCGGAGGTTGCGCGGCTGAGGGACTATCTCGAGCAGATGGAAGCGGCTGCGCGCCACCGCGACTTCGACCGCTATTACCCGCTCAACCTCGCCTTCCACGAATTCATCATCGATGCCTGCGGCAATGGCACGCTCGCCGCGCAATATCGCGGGCTGGTCAAGAAGCTGCACCTGTTCCGTGCCCGCAGCCTGGTGCAGGGCGGCGGCCTGGAGGTTTCCAACTCGGAGCATCGCGAGATGGTCGAGGCCATCGCCGCCCGCGATCCCGAGCGGGCCCAGCGCGCCCATTCCGACCATGTCGCCCGCGCCAAGGCACGTCTGCTCGCCGCCTACCGGAAGACCGAGGCGCAGCCGACGCGCCTGACCAACTGACGATCTTCGTTCAAGAGAAAGCCGGATACGCCATGACCGAGCTCAACCACGTTACTGCTTCCGCCGTCGCGTTCATCGAGAGGGCGAGCTATGACGACCTGTCAGCCGAGGCGCTGCGGATCGGCCGGCGCTGCATCATCGATACGCTTGGGCTCTACCTCGCCGGTGGACTTGAGGACTCGGTGCGCATGCTGGCGGCCGATGCGGCGGAAACCGGTGGCAAGGCCGAGGCACTCCTGATCGGCCGTGGCCATACCCGCGTTCCCGCGGCGCTGGCGGCGCGCGTGCTCGGCACCGCCGGCCATGCTCATGACTGGGACGACACCCAGGTTTCGAACGACCCGCGCCATGTCTATGGCCTGCTGACCCACCCCTCGGTGCCGCCGCTGACCGCCGCGCTGGTGCTGTCGCAGCGCCTTGGCGGCGTTGACGGCAAGCGCCTCATGCTCGCCTTCCAGACCGGGTTCGAGGTCGAATGCAAGATCTCGGAATGGATGACGCCGCGCCATTATCGTCGTGGCCATCACAGCAGCGGCACGGTCGGCACTTTCGGCGCCGCCGCCGCTGCCGCGAAGCTGCTCGGCCTCACGGGTGCGGAGTTGGCGCATGCGCTCGGCATCGCGGCGAGTTTCGCTGCCGGCATCCGCTGCAATTTCGGCACGATGACCAAGCCGCTTCATGTCGGGCGCGCCTCGGAGAATGGCGTCACCGCGGCCCTTCTGGCTGCCCGCGGCTTCACCGCGGACCCGGCGGCCCTCGACGGCCCCTGGGGCTTCTTCCAGGTGATGGGCGAGGGACTTTCGGAAGAGAAGCTGCCGCAGGGTTTCGGTGAGACGCTGACGATCGCCGAGCCGGGCATCAGCATCAAGCCCTACCCCTCCGGCATCCTGACCCATCAGTCGATGGACGCGATGCTGGCACTGGTGCTCGCGCACGACCTCAAGCCCGAGCAGGTCGAGCGCATCCGTTTCTTTGCCGGCAAGAACATCCTCGAACCGATCCGCTATCCGCTGGCGCAGAACCATCTCCAGGCCAAATTCTCGATGCCCGCGCTGCTCTCGATGATCGCGCTCTGCCGCCGCGCCAGCCATCACGAGTTCAGCGACGCGTTCGTGGCCTCGCCGGCGATGCAGGACATGCAGAAGCGCACTGAGGTCCTCAGCGATCCCGAAATCGATGCGCGCGGCTACGACAAGATCCGCTCGCGCATCGAGGTCGAGACCAAGGACGGCCGGACGCTCGTGCAATGGGCCGACGAGCGCTATCGCGGCGGCCCGGACAACCCGATCAGTGACGCCGATCTCGAGGCCAAATTCCGGATGTGCGCCGAGGGCGCGATCACCGACGGCGCCCAGAACAGGCTGCTCGAGCTGGCCTGGGGTGTCGATGCCCTGCCGCGGATCGAGATGCTCGTCGAGCAACTCGTCTTCGACACCAATCCGGCAGCCCGGCCGCTCCGCACTGCCGCGCATTGAGGCGGCCTGGCGCGGAATAATCCGCACCGCCGCATGTATCGAACGAGGCCTCTCCGAAGCAGGGAGGCCCATTCATCGATCTCAGGGAGAGAAACCATGCGACATCTGGCCATCGCCACAGCCGTCGCCGCCAGCCTGTCGGCCTGGTCGGCAGGCGGCGCTGCCGCGCAAACACCGATCGACTACCCGCACAAGGTGGTGACGCTCGTCACGCATTCGAGCCCGGGAGGCGGTAGCGACGTCTTCCTGCGCGAGATGGCCAAGTATCTGCCGAAATACATCAAGGCGACCTTCATCATCGAGAACGTGCAGGGTGGCAGCGGTGCCCGTGCAATCTCGCGTCTGGCGACGGCGCCGGCCGATGGCAGCGTGTTCTACGCAACGACGCCCACCTACATCTATACCTCGCTGCTCTCGAAGACACAGCACGGCTACAAGGACGTCGAACCGCTGGTGAACTTCTTCACCGACTCGGAGGTGATCTACACCCGCACCGACGGCCCCTATAAGACCCTCAAGGACGTGATCGACAAGGCGCAGGTCTCGCGGGGACGCTGGGGCGCGGCGAACCCGGCCTCACTGGAGCGTCAGGCGGCCGAGCAGCTGAAGAAGGCGGCAGGCGTAACCCCCGCCGTGGTCTCGCATGAGGGCGGCGGCGATCTGATGATCAATGTGCTCAACGGCACGCTCGATATCGGCATTGGCGAAATCCCGGAGCTGCGACCGCAACTCGAGGCCGGCAAGATCCGGCTGCTCGCGACTTTCGATGCCAAGCGCATGGAGGCTTTCCCCAACGTCCCGACGGTGACGGAATCCGGCTACGCCATCGCCCTGGACAAGTTCCGCGGCCTTGCCGGCCCCAAGGGCATGCCACCGGCGATCACCAAGATCTGGGACGAGGCCGTGCCGAAGATCCTGGCCGATCCCGAATACCAGAAGGTCTACAGGACCGAGAGCCTGGTCGCGAACTTCATCCCGCACGCCCGCTACCAGGGCTTCGTCCAGAACTTCGGCACCGTCACCGAAGCTTTCCTGAGGGAAAACGGCGTCCTGAAGTGACACCCCGCCCCAGCGACTCTGTGCGCAACCCGTCGGGAAAGACCTTGGCATGACCGAGCGAACAGCTCTGAAGGACCTCGCAGGCGGGCTCGTCGTCCTCGCCATCGCGATCCTGTACTACCTCGCCATCGGCGACATCGCGGAAAGCTCGCTCGCCGACGATGTCGGCGCGGGCGGCTTGCCGCGCATCCTGGCCTTCGTCCTGGCCGGGTTCGGCGTGGTCCTGGTGGCGCGTGCCATCATCGACGGCGCGCTCTCGCCAGCGGCCAGAGCTTCCACGAGCGCGCCGCCCCCGACCGAGGACGACGACCACGTCTCGCCGATGCCGCGTGCGCTCGGCTTCCTTGCCTTCGGCGTGGCCTATGTCGTGCTGGTGCCGATCATCGGCTACCTGCCGGCGATCGCGCTCCTGATCGGCTCCGTCGCGCTCTACGAGGGCGCGCCGCGCAACTGGAAGACGCTCGTCATCGCGATCGGCGGGGCGCTCGCCTTCTGGGGCATCTTCGTCAAGATCCTCGGCGTGCATCAGCCCTCCGGCTGGTTCTTCTAAGGAAGCCATGATGCACTCGCTCGGTATCGCATTCGATCTTCTGTTCGGCTCGCCGATCGTCTTCTATTCGATCATCGGCCTGATCTGGGGCATCGTCGGCGGCTCGCTGCCCGGCATCTCGGCCTCGATCACCATGGCTCTGCTGCTGCCCTTCACCTATGGCATGGCGCCAGTGCAGGCGATCGTGATGCTGGCCTGCACCTATATCGGCGCCGAATATGGCGGCTCGATTCCGGCCATCCTGATCCGAACGCCCGGCACCAACTCGGCCGCTGCGACCGTGATCGACGGCTACGAGATGAAAAAGCAGGGGCGCGCCGGTGAGGCGCTCGGCATCTCGCTCTGGTCGGGCGTCATCGGCAGCCTGTTCGGCCTCCTGATGCTGATCATGATGACCGAGCCGCTCTCCTGGGTCGCCCTGGCCTTCAAGCCGACATCCTATTTCGCGCTTGGCATTCTCGGCCTCAGCGTCATCGCCTCCATGACGAACGGCTCGCTGCTCAACGGTCTCGCAGCCGCGGTCGTCGGCCTGATGATCTCGACCATCGGTACTGACCCGATCTCGGGGGTGACCCGCTTCACCTTCGGCAGCCCGGAGCTGCTCGGCGGCGTCGAGCCTGTGCTGATCATGATCGGCGTCTTCGCGATCAGCGAACTGATGATGCAGTCCGGCTCGCGCGGGGTCGGCAATATCGGCGAACAGGTGCGGGTGCGCCTGCCCAGCCTGAGCATGATGAACAGGCTGAAGCGCTCGCAGTTCATCGGTTGCATTCTCGGCACTTTTGAGGGGCTGACGCCGGGAGGCGGCGGCTCGATCGCGGCCTTCCTCTCCTATAACGAGGCCAAACGCTGGTCGAAGGAGCCGGAGAAGTTCGGCAAGGGCTCGGAAGAGGGTGTCGCCGCGCCGGAGACCGCCAACAACACCGTGGCGAGCGCCGCTCTGATCCCGCTGCTCTCCTTCGGCATCCCGAGCTCGAACTCGACCGCGGTGCTGCTCGGCGGCCTGTTGATCCACGGGTTGCTGCCGGGGCCGCGCCTGTTCGAACAGAATGCTGACGTCGTGGTCGGGCTGTATCTCGGCTCGTTCATCGCCACCCTGGCGCAGATTGTCGTCGGCATCCTGCTGCTGCCGATCTGCGTCTGGCTGGTGAATCGGCCCCGCGCCTATCTCGCCGGCTTCATCCTGGCCCTGATCCTCTCGGGCATCTTCACACTCAACACGTCGATATCCGATCTTGGCATCGCGCTCGGCATGGGCCTCGTCGGCTACCTGATGCGCCGCGCCGGCTACCCGTTCCTGCCGCTGATCCTCGGCGTTGTGCTCGGGCACATGGTCGAGTCGAGCTATCGCCGCTCGCTGCTGCTCTCCGGCGGAGATCATTCGATCTTCCTCGAAGACCCGATCGCGATCGGGCTGCTGCTCGCATCCGCCGTCTTCGTCACCCTCTCGCTCGTCCGCGAATTCCGTGACGCGCGCAATGCCAAGCTCAAGGATGCGCACGCGTGAACCACCAGACTTCGATCGCCGGTGAGCCGGTCGCGCTGCGGCTCGCCAGCTTCGCCGCCCATGCGACGGTGAGCCCCAAGGCGCGGGAGACCGTCCGCCTGCTGCTGCTCGACGTCGCCGGGCTTTGCGTTGCGGCGCGTGGCACCGACTATGTCCGCGCCGCCCTGGCCTCGACCGCATTGTCAGGCAAGGCAACCGCGATCGGCCATGCAGCGGGCCTGGGCCCATATGACGCGGCGCTGGTCAACGGCACCGCGGCGCATGGCGAGGACTTCGACGATACATTCGAGGGCGGGCCGATCCATGCCGGCGCCGTGATCGTGCCCGCCGTGCTGGCGGCGGCGGAGCATCGCGGGCTGTCGGGCGAAGCGGTGCTGCGCGGTGTTGCAGTCGGTACCGAGCTGATGTGCCGGATGAGCCTGGTGACGCCGCAAGCAATTCACAAAGCCTGTTTTCACCCGACCGCGGTGATCGGCGCACCGGCCGCCGCCGCCGCTGTCGCGAGTGCGCTTGGCCTGTCGCCGAAGCTGATCGCACATGCCATCGGGATCGCCGGCAGTCTGGCCTCCGGCATCATCGAATATCTCGCCGACGGCAGCTGGACCAAACGGCTCCATGCCGGCGCGGCAGCGCAGGCCGGCATCCGCGCCGCCTTGCTGGCCGAGGCCGGCTTCCTGGGACCAGCAACCGTGATCGAGGGCCATCACGGTTTCTACCGCGCCTTCGCTCCGTCGAAGGCGCCGGATTTCGTGCCCCTGCTCGACGGGCTGGGCGAGAGCTGGGTGCTGGAGACGCTCGCCTTCAAGCCCTATGCCTGCGGGACGATGACCCAGCCCTTCGTCGACTGCGCCATCGCGCTGGCGCAGCAGGGTATCAGGGCCGAGGACATCGTCAGCCTGGAATGCGAGGTCGGCGAAGGCACCGTGCACCGGCTCTGGGAACCGCTGGCGCTGAAGCGGGCGCCGCCCAACGCCTATGCGGCAAAGTTCTCGACACCCTATTGCGTCGCCGTCGGCTTCATCGATGGCGGGGCCGGGCTTGGACAATTCACAGAGGAGCGTGTGGCGGAGGCGAGCGTGCGAGCGCTGGCCGCCAGAGTGTCCTATGTCGTCAATCCAGCAGACGAGTATCCGCGCAATTTCAGCGGCCATATCAGGGCTACCCTCAAGGACGGTTCGGTGCGCGAGATGCGTCAGCCGCACATGCGCGGCGGGGCGCATGAACCACTTTCTCCTGCTGATATCCTGCAGAAATTCCACGACAACACCGCTTTCGGCGGCTGGGCGCGCGCGCGCTCCGAGCAGGTCGCTGCCGCGCTCGGCAAGATCGTCATCGGCGGCACTGTCGATCTCACAGCAGCACGGAGCTGAGCGGTGACTGAACTCGACGGCAAGGTTGCCCTGATCACGGGAGCAGCCCGCAATATCGGCCGCGCCATCGCACTCGAACTCGCCGCTGGCGGAGCGGCGGTGATGGGCGTGGCGCTCTCGGACGAGACAGGGCTTGGCGAAATGGTCGCCGCGGTCGAGGCCGAAGGCGGTCGTGCCGCCTGGCAGCTGGCCGATGTCACCAACCCCGACTCGGTCCGCGCCGCCATCGAGGCCACGCTCGAGCGCTTCGGGCGGATCGATATCCTCGTCAACAATGCCGCCATCCGTGGCGAGGTGGCCTTCGGCGAAATGACCCTGGCGCAATGGCATCAGGTGCTCGGCGTCACGCTCGACGGCCCGTTCCTGTGTTCGCAGGCGGCGCTGGACGCGCTGACCGCGAGCAGTGCAGGCGCCATCATCAACATCGGCGGACTGACCGCCTATACCGGCGCGAAGCAGCGTGCCCATGTCGTCACCGCCAAGGCGGGACTTGACGGTCTCACCAAGGCGCTTGCGCAGGAGCTGGCCGAGCGCGGGATCACCGTCAACCTCGTCTCCCCCGGCCTGATCGATACGGTGCGCGGCGGCCACTCGGCAGCCCAGCCGGACCATCACAAGCACCGCACCACCTTGGTCGGACGCCGCGGGCGACCGCAGGAGGTCGCGGCGATGGTGCGCTATCTTGCCGGGCCGAACGGGCGCTATCTCACCGGCCAGACCATGCATGTGAATGGCGGGGCCTATCTGCCATGAGCCTCGTGGCCGACCCGGCCTTGCTCGGATCGGCTGTGCAGGTTGCGACGGCGCTCGCTGTCGGCACAGCCGCCCTGGTCGGATCGCTGCTGAGTGCGCTCACCGGCTCGGGCGGTGCGATCGTGCTGTCGCTGGTGCTGGCCCCGATCATCGGTGTCGCCTCCGTGGTGCAGACGATCAGCGTTGCGATGCTGCTCAGTCATGTTGCGCGCGTCGGCGCCTTCCGGACACTGATCGACTGGCCCGTCACGAGACGCATCCTGTCGGCGGCGATCCCCGGCTGCCTTGCCGGAGCGGTGCTCTATACAAGGCTCGACGAGGCGGCGATCGGGCTGGTGCTCGGGATCTTCCTGATCGCCGTCGTCGTGCTCAAGCGCCTGTTCGCCGGCCGGCGCTTCGAGATCGGGCCGACCGGCGTGCTCGTCGCGTCAGCCCTCTTCGGCTTTCTCTCGGGCACGACGATCGGCGGCGGACTGCTGATGATCCCGATCCTGCTTGGCGCCGGGCTTGCGGGGGCGACGCTGGTCGCGACCGATGCGATCGTCGGTCTTACCATGCATCTCACCAAGACACTGGTCTTCGGGCAGGCAGCGGTCCTGACCAGCGCGCAGGTCTGGCTCGGTGCGGTGATCGGGCTTTGCATGGCTCCGGGCGCCTGGATCGCAAGGGCGCTGCTCGCCCGCATCCCGCTCAAGGTCCACACCTTGCTGCTCGACGCCATCGTCGCGCTCGGCGGCGTCTCCTTCGTGGTCCAGGCCCTGCGGAACTGAGCTTGAAGCGATGTCCAACACAGATTCTGGCGCAAGCCGATCCGATGCTGCGCTTCGGCCGGCCGCCGGCGACAGCGGTTCCACTGATGCCGGCTTCAGAAAGGAGAGTATGAATCGATGAGTGACGAGATCTGCTACGAGGTCGACGGCGGGATCGGCTGGATTACGCTCAACCGGCCGCAGGCGCGCAATGCGCTGACATTTGCGATGTATGACCGTGTCGCCGAGATCTGCTCAGATCTCGAAGGCCATGGCTCACCCAAGGTTCTGGTTCTGACCGGTGCGGGAGAGAAAGCCTTCGCCGCCGGCACGGACATCTCGCAGTTCCGCGCCTTCGACAAGCCGGAGGACGCGCTGGCCTATGAGGCACGCATCGACGGTGCATTGCAGAAGATTGAAAGTTGCAAGGTTCCGACCCTCGCGGCGATCTCGGGAGCGGCAACAGGCGGGGGCGCCGGCATCGCTTGCGCCTGCGATCTCCGGATTGCGACGCGCAACGCCCGCTTCGGCTTCCCGGTGGCGCGCACGCTCGGCAATTGCCTGTCCATGAACAATTATGCGCGGCTGGCCACCCTGCTCGGCCCGGCGCGGGTCAAGGATATCGTCTTCACCGCGCGGCTGATGGACGCCGACGAGGGCCACCGCATCGGTCTCTACACTGAACTCGTCTCCGACCATGCGGCGCTGATGGAGCGGGCACAGGAATTGGCCACGACCATTGCTGGCCACGCACCGCTGACCTTGCGCGCGACCAAGGAAGCGATGCGACGGATCACCAGATCCGACCGCACAAGGGAAAGCGACCTCATCCTGATGTGCTATATGAGCGCCGATTTCCGAGAGGGTATCGAGGCCTTCCTCGCCAAGCGCGCGCCGGCCTGGCAAGGGCGATGAAGCTGGATGAGGTCGGATGATTGGTCAAGGCCGCGGGTTCGGTGAAGGGACTGCCTCTACGCCGACGGCGGTTCGTCGGCCTTGCCCCGGACCACATAGGCCGCCGCCCCCGCGCTCATCAATGCAAGGCAGAACCAGGTCAGCGCGTAGACAAGATGCGTGTTGCGGAAGCTGACCTGGGTCATCCCGCCCTGCGGCAACGGGCCAGGCTCGGAGGCAGCATCGGCTTCGACGAAATAGGGCGCAACCTCTTCGATACCCTGTGCCTGCGAGATCTGCACGACATCGCGGGAATACCAGCGCCCGGCGGCGGGATCATTCGCACGCAGGAAGCCTCCACCTGGCTCGCTCAGCCGCAGCAACCCGGTGAGGCTCGCCGCGTCGCCGGCAACCTTGCGCCGTTCGTCCGGCTCGCGTCGCCCCTCCGGCACGAAGCCGCGATTGACGAGAACGGTAAAGCCGGCATCCGCTCGAAATGCCGACAGCACCCAGAAGCCTGGGCCGCGCTCCGTCACCGCCATCGTCAGCGCTTCCGGCCCGGGGAGATAGCGCCCCTGCAATGCAACGCGGCGGTATTCGTCGGTGGCGGCGCTGATCCTGCCCCATTCCGCCGGCCCGGGCGCGGCCGCTGGCGCGGCGCGAATGCGTGCCTCGACACGAGCGATGAGGTCGAGCTTCCAGGCCCGCCGCTGCATCTGCCAGATGCCGAGCCCTGCGAAGACGAGCGCGAGCACGCAGGCTGCGGCGACAAAAGCGACATGCGCCGTGCCCGGTCGGCGCCCTTGCCCCGCGTCCGGGAACGTCACGACGCCAGCCTCACATCCTGTGCATGTCGCTCGGCATCATGTTGGCATTGAGGTGGTACATGACCCACAGCGAGCCCGAGAGCACGATCACCACGATGATGATGGTGAAGATCAGCGCCATCATCGACCAGCCGCCTTCGGAGCGGCCGTTCATGTGCAGAAAATAGACCATGTGGACGACGATCTGCACCGCCGCGAACCCCATGATCACGAGCGCGGTCAGCGTCGCGTGACCGAGCACGTCATTCATGACGAGCCAGAACGGGATCGCGGTCAGGATGACCGAAAGCACGAAGCCGGTGATGTATCCTCGCAGGCTGCCATGGGGAGCGCCATGGGCGTCCCCGTGCTCGCCATGCGGCTCGGCGTGGTCCTGGCTTCCGCTCATTTCAGCACGCCCATCAGGTAGACGAAGGTAAAGACGCCGATCCAGACGATGTCGAGGAAGTGCCAGAACATGCTCAGGCACATCAGCCGGCGGCAATTGGCCTCGATCAGTCCGTGTCTTGCGACCTGCCTCATCAGCACGACCAGCCAGATCAGGCCGAACGTGACATGCAGCCCGTGCGTACCGACCAGCGTGAAGAAGGAAGAGAGGAACGCGCTGCGCATCGGCGTCGCGCCCTCATGGATCAGATGTGCGAACTCGTAGAGCTCGATCGCGAGGAAGCCGAGGCCAAACAGGCCGGTCACGACGAGCCAGCCCTGCATCGCCGCCTGTCGGCCCTTTTCCATCGCCAGCATGGCAAAGCCATAGGTGATCGAAGAGAGCAGCAGCAGGCCGGTATTGACCGCCACCAGCCTGAGATCGAACAGGTCGGCACCGGACGGCCCCGCCGCATAGTTGCGCCCCAGCACCCCGAACGTCGCGAACAGCACCGCGAAGACGAGGCAATCGCTCATCAGGTAGATCCAGAAGCCGAGCATGGTCGAGCCGCCGGAGTGCTCGTGCTCCTCTTCCGTGACGTAGAACGTCGGGGCGCCGTTTGGGACCGGGACCTGAGCTGCCGCCTTCGCCATCATCGTTCCTCAGGCCCGTGCCAGCAGCTTGCTGCGCGAATCCTCCTCGCGCAGAACGGTCTCTGCCGGGATGTGGAAGTCGCGGTCGTAATTGAAGCTGTGCGTAATCACCGCCGCCAGGACGCTAACGAAGCCCAGCGCCGCCAGCCACCAGACGTGCCAGATCAACGCGAAACCGCAAAGCGTCGCCAGGCCCGCGATGATGATACCGGCCCCGGTATTCCTCGGCATATGGATCGGCCGGAAACCGGCGAGCGGGCGCTGATACCCGCGCTTCTTCATGTCAGCCCACGAGTCGTGGTCATGGATCACCGGGGTGAAGGCGAAATTGTAATCCGGCGGAGGCGAGGAGGTCGACCATTCCAGCGTGCGCCCGTCCCAGGGGTCGCCGGTCGTGTCGCGCAACTCCTCGCGACGGATGATGCTGACCGCGATCTGGATGAGGAAGCAAAGGATGCCGAACAGGATCAGCACCGCGCCGATTGCCGCGATCACGAACCAGATCTGTAGCGAGGGGTCCTCGAAGCGGTTCAATCGGCGGGTCACGCCCATCAGACCGAGCACATAGAGCGGCATGAAGGCGACGTAGAAGCCGACGACCCAGAACCAGAAGGAGAGCTTGCCCCAGAACGGATCGAGCTTGAAGCCGAAGGCCTTCGGAAACCAGTAGGCGATGCCGGCGAAGATGCCGAAGACGACGCCGCCGATGATGACGTTATGGAAATGCGCAACGAGGAACAGGCTGTTGTGCAGCACGAAATCGGCCGGCGGCACCGCGAGCATCACGCCGGTCATGCCACCGATGACAAAGGTCAGCATGAAGGCGATGAGCCACATCATCGGCAGCTCGAAGCGGATGCGGCCGCGATACATCGTGAACAGCCAGTTGAAGATCTTCGCGCCCGTCGGGATCGAGATGATCATCGTCGTGATGCCGAAGAAGGAATTCACGCTGGCGCCCGAGCCCATCGTGAAGAAATGATGCAGCCAGACGAGATAGGACAGGATGGTGATCACCACTGTCGCATAGACCATCGAGGCATAGCCGAAGAGCCGCTTGCCGCAGAAGGTCGAGGCCACCTCCGAGAAGATGCCGAAAGCCGGCAGGATCAGGATATAGACCTCGGGGTGCCCCCAGATCCAGATCAGGTTCACGTACATCATCGGATTGCCGCCGAGATCGTTCGTGAAGAAATTGGTGCCGACATAGCGATCAAGCGTCAGCAGCGCGAGTGTCGCCGCCAGGATCGGGAAGGTCGCGACGATCAGGACATTGGTGCACAGCGACGTCCAGGTGAAGACGGGCATCTTCATCATGTCCATGCCCGGCGCGCGCATCTTGATGATGGTCGCCACCAGGTTGACACCGGAGAGCGTTGTGCCCACGCCCGCGATCTGCAGCGCCCAGAGATAGTAGTCCACGCCCACCCCGGGCGAGTAGGCCGCGCCTGAGAGGGGCGGATAGGCAAGCCAGCCCGTCTTGGCGAATTCGCCGATGAAGAGCGAGGCCATCACCAGCACGGCGCCGCCCACCGTCATCCAGAAGCTGAAATTGTTGAGGAATGGGAAGGCGACATCCCGCGCACCGATCTGCAGCGGCACAACAAAGTTCATCAGTCCCGTGACGAAGGGCATCGCCACGAAGAAGATCATGATGACGCCATGGGCGGTGAAGATCTGGTCGTAATGGTGCGGCGGCAGGTATCCCTCGGCGCCGGCAAAAGCGATCGCCTGCTGGCCCCGCATCATCAGCGCGTCGGCGAAGCCGCGCAGCAGCATGATGACTCCCAGGATCATGTACATGATCCCGATCTTCTTGTGGTCGACGCTGGTGAACCACTCGTTCCAGAGATAGCCCCAGGCCTTCATCCGCGTGATCAGCACGAGGAGCGCGAGGCCGCCGAGCACCACGACACCAAAGGTCGCCACCAGGATCGGCTCGTGCAGCGGCAGCGCTTCGAAGGTGAAACGGCCAAACACCAGCTTCCACCATTCGGGATAGGAGGTCATGGATCCCTCGTCTCGCTAGCGGCGACCATCTCGGACGCGGTTCAGTTGGCAACGCGGGCGGTGACGCCCGCGGTACCGTAGACGTCGGCGGGCGTGCAGATCGCCGTGACGAAGGGGCGCGGCGGCATCGGCTGCCCGCCCCGGCGTACGCTCTTGTCGTATTCGAGCGCCATCACGGTCGAGATCCCCTCCCTGCCACCGCCGCCCTTGGCGTCCATCGCCATCATGTCGCGCGTGCACATCTTGGCGCGATCGACACACATGTTGAGGATGGCCTGGAACAGGTCCGGTGCGACATCGCGGAACTGCCGCGTCGGCTCGCGTTCGCTCGGGCGTTCCAGCACCAGATATTCCTCACGTCCGAGTGGCCCGCCCTTTTCGCGCGCGGCTCGCGTCCAGGCCTCGAAGCCCTCGCGGTCAACGCCGCGGAAACGGAAGCGCATGTCGGAGAAGCCGGCGCCGCTGTAATTGGCCGAGAATCCCTCGAAATCGCCGGGGTGATTGATCACGGCGTTGAGTTTCGTCTGCATGCCCGGCATGGCGTAGATCTGCCCCGCCAACGCCGGAATGAAGAGGGAATTCATGACGGTAGAGGACGTGATCCGGAACTCGATCGGCTGGTCGACCGGCGCCACGACCTCATTGAGCGAGGCGATGCCCTGCTCCGGGTAGAGGAACAGCCACTTCCAGTCGAGCGCCACCACCTGGATGACCAGCGGCCCTTGCGGCGGTGCGTTCTCGCTCATCCTCGTAGCGGCAGCCGGCTTCGCCGCGCTGATGCGCCCGAGCGGCCGGTAGGGGTCGAGCAGATGCGTGGCCATCCAGGTGATCGCGCCGATGACGATGATGATCAGCAACGGAACCGCCCAGATCACCACTTCGAGGGGCAGCGAATGATGCCAGTCGGGGTCGTAGGTCGCATTGGCCGAAGCGCGGTAGCGCCAGGCGAAGAACACGATCAGCGCCATCACCGGCACGATGATCAGGAGCATCAGCGCCGTGGAGGTCAGCAGCAGGTTTCGCTGCTGTACGGCAACATCGCCGGACGGTGCCAAGAGCACCATCTGGCAGCCGCCGAGCATGGCGAGAACAGGCAGAACCGTTAGAATTCGAAGGATCCGCAAGAGACTCGAGACCTCCCTGCCGCCGGAACAACCTTCTCTATGCTCATTCCTTCGCATCACCCATCAGACAATCTGTCCCATTGCGAAGGTTTGACGGGTATCTGCGATCCACCGTATCCATTTGCATGAGGTGCGGGCAAGCCCGTACGATCCGACCCGCCCGATAACGAGGGGTTCCCGGTCATGAGCGCTGAGGCAGCGAACCATACATCGGGTCACCTGGACGAGCACGGGCGCGATCATGTCTCGCCCGGCGAGATCGCAATCGGCGTGATCATCGGCCGGACCTCGGAATATTTCGACTTCTTCGTCTTCGGTCTCGGCTGCGTTCTGGTCTTTCCCGAGTTGGTGTTCCCCTTCGCCGACCGGCTGACCGCAACGCTCTACGCCTTCGCGATCTTCGCGCTCGCTTTTATGACCCGCCCTATCGGCACAGTGCTGTTCATGGCAATCGACCGTCGCCACGGCCGCGCGGCCAAGCTTACCGTTGCACTCTTCCTCCTCGGCGGCGCGACGGCCGCCATCGCCTTCCTGCCCGGCTATGCCACGATCGGCATCTGGTCCGGCATCATTCTCGCGATCTTCCGGCTCCTGCAGGGCATCGCGCTCGGCGGAGCCTGGGACGGGCTGTCCTCCCTGCTCGCCCTCAACGCGCCCGCCGGCCGCCGCGGCTGGTACGCCATGCTGCCGCAGCTCGGTGCGCCGCTTGGCTTCATCCTCGCTGCAGGGCTGTTCGCCTATTTCGAAGGCTTGCTGTCGCGGGAAGATTTCCTCGACTGGGGTTGGCGCTACCCCTTCTTCGTCGCACTGACGATCAATGTCGTGGCGTTGTTCGCGCGGCTGCGGATGGTTGCGACCCACGAATTCGCCCAGCTCATGGACACCCGTGAGCTCATGCCCATCCCGGTCCTCGAGTTGGTCAAGGCGCGTGGCAGCACGCTCATCCTCGGCGCCTTCGTGCCGCTGGCGAGTTTCGCGCTGTTCCACCTCGTCACCATCTTCCCGGTGAGCTGGATCAACCTCTTCACCGAACGTTCGGTTTCGGAATTCCTGATGGTGCAGGCGGCCGGCGCCGTGGTTGGCTTCGGCGCGATCGTCACCTCCGGTCTGATCGCCGACCAGATCGGCCGCCGCAACACGCTCCTTGTCTCTGGCGGGATGATCGCGCTCTTCAGCCTGTCGAGCATCATCGCCCCCCTGCTCTTCGGCGACAGCCTCGCGGGGCAGACGATCTACGTTATCATCGGCTTTGGCCTGCTCGGACTCTCCTACGGCCAGACTGCCGGCGCCGTGGCCTCGAGCTTCGGCACGCAGTACCGCTATACCGGCGCAGCGCTGACCTCGGATCTTGCCTGGTTGCTCGGCGCGGGCTTCGCGCCACTCGTGGCGCTGACCGTCTCGAGCCAGTTCGGGCTCGCCTGGGTCGGAGTCTACCTGCTCTCGGGCGCGCTCTGCACGCTCGCGGCGCTGGCGATCGATCGGCGGTTGGAAGGCCGGTACGGCTGAACCGGCCGCGAGGCGAACGACGATATCCGTCCAGGGAAGAATTCCGTCGCTCGCCATTTCGGCAGCGAGCGTGGGGCGCCGGACAAGCCTGGAATGGTCCGGTACCAGTGGCATGCCTGCGGCTAAAGCATCGGCCCGAAAAGTGGATTGCGATTTTCGAGAAAGCCGATGCAAAGACAAAGGGTTAGATCATGGGACTGGATACGGTATCCGGTCCGATGATCTAACGCGTCGCACGCCGTGTTGCGCGCACCACGGTGGGAGCGGTAATGGCACCCGCGGCCCCACCGACCACCGCGCCAACCGGGCCACCGACAAGTGCCCCCGTTCCCGCTCCGGCGGCAGCCCCGCCGATCCGCTGCTCTGTCCGATTGCAAGCACTCGCCGCCAATGCGGTGAGTACCAATAGCGGCATCACTGAAACCTTCATCGCGCGTCCTCCTGGTTGCGCAACGTCCTTGAACGGCAGCTGTTCCACCACCGCGGACCGGCCGGGTGGCAATCCCTTCGGCTTCGCCCCCCGAATGGATCGCAGCATCTGAGCCGTGACGGTGCCGCATCATCCTCAGTCCAACGCGCTCGATCGATCGTCGGATCTCACGCCGCCACGCCGCTTCGAATCGGCAACAACCATCCTGCGCACGGGGAATGCTCAGCAGGCGATCGAGAAACCGAATGCACGACGATTCGGCCCAGCAGGCCCCGCGATAGGCGCGTGGCATCAAACGGGCCATGATCGCGCGAACGGCGCCGAGATCACGGGACGATCGAGTGCATGACTACGCGGCCGGATCGATCGCTGGCGGAACGACACGGGCTCGCGAAGGTCGCCCACACGATCGGCCTTCGACCGTGTGCAAAGCGCTCAATCGTGCGTGAATGGGAGCTTACAAATGGCCCTGAAACGGGCGGTAAGCAGTGCTCCTGAGAAGGAGCCAAAAATGGCGCGCCCGAAAGGATTCGAACCTCTGACCCTCAGATTCGTAGTCTGATGCTCTATCCAGCTGAGCTACGGGCGCGTATCAGGTGGCTCGGCCGTGGCCGCGTCGATCTGATGTGGCGGGAATAACCGCAACGCTTCGGCTTGGCAACCCCCGTCTTCCCGGAAATCTGACATTCCCGGGGATGAGGCGGCAAGCGCGCTAAAACCGCGCCTTCTGCTCAGTCTTCGCGCAAGCCACCACCGGCGCTTGCGGCAACCTCGGCGCTTTCCTGCCGCGCCTGCTTCGCGGCTCGATTCTTCGGCAGTTTCTCTGCAATGCCGTAAAGCTGTTCGCGCCGGTCCATCTCGCGCCAGACATCCTCCGGCGCAATGCCGATCTCGCTCCAGAGCACGACGAGATTGTAGATCAGGTCGGCGCTCTCGAGGATCACCCGCTCGCGGTCGGCCTGGACCGCTTCCAGCCCGACCTCCACCGCCTCCTCGGCGAGCTTCTTGGCCATCTTCGGCAGCCCCTCGCCGATGAGCTTGGCGGTGCGCGAAAAGGCCGGGTCGCGCGTGCGTGCGGCGAGGACCGCAGTGTGAAGCTTGAAGACCGAATCAACCATATCGCGAGCGTCACCCCATCATGTGAGCATTTCGTGACAGGGAGCTCAGGCAGCGCGCAGCGCGAATCACTCCCCAGGAAATGGTAGTGCAAAACGCAGCGCGCGAAATGTTTGTTTCACGCCAAAGCAGAGATGGAACGATCAGTCCGCCGCGAAGGGAGCGAAGAACCGAACCACGTCGCGATAGACCGCCTGCTTGAACGGAATGATCAGATCGGGCGTCTCTTCCAGCCGCGCCCAGCGCCAGGCCTCGAATTCTGCCTTGTGACCGCCTGCCGGGTGCAGGATATCGATCTCGCTTTCGGGACCGTCGAGGCGGAAGGCGAACCATTTCTGGGCCTGGCCGCGCCAGCGGCCCTTCCAGGCCTGTTGGCCGATATCCACGGGAAGATCATAGCTCAGCCAGACCGGCACCTCCGCCAGCAGCGAGACGGAGGTGACATTGGTTTCCTCCTGCAGCTCACGCAGCGCTGCCTGGTAGGGCGTCTCGCCGGGATCGATGCCACCTTGCGGCATCTGCCAGGCAAAGCCCGGCGCAACATGCTCGCGCTTGGTCTTGTCCGCCCGCCGCCCGACGAAAACGAGCCCGTCGCGGTTGAACAAGGCCAGCCCGACGCAGGGGCGATAGCCGGGAGGCGGCTCGGTCATTTCAGGGAACCTGTTGTGGACGGATTGCGCAGTCCGTGGGCTGCGCTGACCGGCACGATGACGAGGCCCTTGGCCTCCAGAGATTTGGCCCAGCGGGCAATGCGCTCGATCGAGACCGGCAGCGCGCTCGCCGCGCCGATCGCCACGCCCTGTTCGCGCGCCTGAGTTTCAAGCCGCTGCAGCTGCTGGTCGATCGCATCGGCCCGGGTGACCATATCGATCACCCTGTCGACCTTGAGTGTCGGAATCTGCGCCCGCGCTGCCGCGCTCGCGAGCTGGCTGCGCGAGGACGAGCCGTCGTCGACGACCATCAGCCCGCGACCGGCAATCTCGCGCAGAACCGGCGACAGGGCGTTCTCGTCCGCCGTCAGCCGGCCACCGAGGAAATTGACGATGCCGACATAGCCGGTGAAGCGACCGAGCACCCAATGCAGCCGATCGAGATTCTCAGCGGCCTTTGGGCCGGAGAGCAGGGTGTGCGGCCCAGGATCGTTATCGGGATAGTCGAACGGCTCCATCGGCACCTGCAGGAAGACTTCATGGCCGTCGCCACGAGCCCGCTGCACGACGCGCTCCAGCTCGACCCCATAAGGTGCAAAGGCCAGAGAAACCGCGCCAGGCAGCTGCGTGATGGCATCTGCCGTACCATTCTGGCTGATGCCCAGCCCGCCGACGAGGAGCGCGATGCGACCGGCGGGCTTGGTCTCAGGTGCCGGACCTAGCGGCCGGGCATAGACCTGCATCGGCGTCGCGCCGTCCGACGCCACCTTCGGCAGAAGGCCGAACCGGCTACGTTCGACCAGCCGGTTGTCGGGCGCCGGCGCGAGCTTGACCTCGCCGCTATCGGGAATCGTGATGACGATCGCACCGGGAGCATCTGCCCCCGGGCGCACGACGGTCACCCCTGATTCGGTTTCGAGCTGGCGCGCTGTGGACTGGGAGCGCGGATCTCTGACGTTCGGTTCGACGGCAGGTGCAGCCGCGATTTCCCTTGAAGGCTGCCTGATCTCGATCGCGGCAGTCGCCATCGGCTCGCCACCATCGGGATCGCGCCGGAACAACAGGATGGCAATCACCGCAAGCGCCGCGCACCCCACCGCTCCGCTCAGGGCAAGCGACAGCCAGCGCGTCCACGGCTTGCCGTGGCGCACCGCGCGATCCTGCCCCAAAGGCCGATCAAGCTCGGGAAGCGACGTTCCGGCCAAGGGCAGCCGTCCTCAGCTGTTCGAAACGGACCCGAATCAGCGGCCCGCACGCCTAGTCTTGGCGCGTGCGGGGCCAGCAGTCGAGAGCGCCGGAGAATGGCGCCCCCTCGCTCTCGGATGGAGATCAGTTCGGCTTGGCGGGCTCTGGGGTCGGAACCGGCCCGGCGACGTCCTTCTTGACGCCGCGCAACAGGTTCAACGCGGCCAGCAACTGCGTATCCTTGGTCGGGTCATTCGGCACATAGGAAGCCGAGCCCGACTGCTCGTCCTTGCCGTCTCCCGACTTGAGATGCCCCTTCAGCGATGCCTCGCCCTTATTGTCCGTCAGCTTGTCCTTGAGTTCCGGCGGAATCTCCTGGACGACCTCGATATCCGGCGTGATGCCCTTGGCCTGGATCGAGTTGCCCGATGGCGTGTAGTAGCGCGCCGTGGTCAGGCGCAGGCCGCCATTCGAGCCGAGCGGGATCACGGTCTGGACCGAGCCCTTGCCGAAGGAACGCGTGCCCATCACGGTCGCGCGCTTGTGATCCTGCAGGGCGCCGGCAACGATCTCAGCCGCCGAGGCCGAGGAGCCGTTGATCAGAACCACGACCGGCTTGCCCTTGGTCAGGTCTCCGGACTTGGCGTTGAAGACCTGGGTCTCCTCGGCATTGCGACCGCGCGTCGAGACGATCTTGCCGCGCTCAAGGAACGCATCCGACACCAACACCGACTGGTCGAGCCTGCCGCCGCGGTTGTTGCGTAGATCGATTACATAGCCCTTGACCTTGTCGACGCCGATCTCGGCATTGACCTTGTCGATTGCCTTGCGCAGCCCCTCATAGGTCTGCTCGCTGAAGGTGCCGATGCGGATATAGCCGACATCGTTCTCGACCCGCTCCTCGACCGCCGGGACGACGATGGTGGAACGCGTCAGGGTGAACTCCAGTGGATCGGGCTTGCCCGGGCGTTCGATCTTGAGCTTGACCTGGGTGTTGATGATGCCGCGCATTTTCTCCACGGCCTGGGTCAAGCTCAGACCCTTGACCTGATCACCATCGATTTCCCTGATGATGTCGTTGGCGAGGATGCCGGCCTTGGAGGCGGGCGTGTCGCGAATCGGCTTGGCGACCTTGAGGACTCCGTCCTCCATGGTGACCTCGATGCCGAGTCCGCCGAACTGGCCGCGCATGTCCGTGTCCATGTCCCGGAAGCTCTTCGCATCGAGATAGGCCGAATGCGGATCGAGCGAGGAGACCATGCCGTTGATCGCGGCCTCGATCAGCTTCTGCTCGTCGGGCTTCTCGACATAGTCGGTGCGGATCTTCTCGAAGATGTCACCAAACAGGTTGAGGCTACGATAGACCTCCGCCGAAGCCGCGACCGCGCTGGTCGAGGACAGCAGGTGGGTCTGCGTCGCCAGACTGGTAAGGCCCGCGCCAACGATCGCGCCGGCGAGAACGAGGGAGACCTTGCGCATCATCCGCGAACCTTTTCGCTTTGCGATTTCGTCCACCACGGTGCCGGGTCGATCGAAACGCCGTCTTTTCTGAACTCAATATAGAGAACCGGTTCCCCAGTCCCCGAACCTACGATCGTCGCGGCAGCTTCCGACGTTTGACCCATCATCGCAACCGGTTCCCCGGCAAGGACGAATTGGTTCAGCGACACGTCGATCCGCTGCATGCCGGCCAAGAGCAAATAGTACCCCCCACCCGCGTTCAGGATCAAGAGTTGCCCGAAGGAGCGGAACGGCCCAGCATAAACAACCCAAGCGTCGGAAGGCGCCGAAACTAGGGCATTAGGGCGGGTTGTTAGCGAAATTCCGCGCGTCGTGCCGCCAACCCCGTCATTGTCACCAAAACCACGCAATTGTGATCCGGCAGCGGGCAGCGGCAGCATGCCGCGAGCTTCCGCGAAAGCGATCTTCGGCGCAAGCCGGGCCGGGTCCTTGAAGGCGAGCGCCGCCATGCGCTGCCGCTGCTCGCGGGTCTCGGCCTCCAGAGCCTGGCGCGCCGCTTCCGCGGCGCGATTCGCGACAGAGATTTCCTTTTCGATGCGCTCGACGAAATCGCGCAGGCCCTTCGCCTGCGCCGCAAGCTCTCCGCTCAGCCCGCGCTGCGCCTCGATATCCTTGGCGGCGCTGGCCTCGCGCTCGCGTCTGGCATCGATCAGCGAAGCAAGGCGCTGGCGCTCGCCCGCGAGCGTTTCCAGCTCGCCAGTCATCGCCTTGCGCTCTTCCGCGATCCCGCCGCGCAACCGCACCAGCTCGCCGAGATCGGTACTGAGGATCTCGATCTCCTGGCGCAGATCGGGCACCACCGCGCCCAGCAGCATCGAGGCGCGCACCGCCTCCAGGATATCCTCCGGCCGCACCAGAACGGCCGGCGGCGGCCGGCGGCCGATCCGCTGGAGCGCGGCCAGGACTTCGCCGATCAGGCCGCGGCGGCCGTCGAGGGAACGCCGGATCGCGGTTTCACTGGTCTGCAGAAGCGCCAGCCGCTCCTCGATCGCGCCAATACGACGTTCGACCCCCTGGGTACGGGTCGTCGTCTCGAGAAGCGCCTTGTTGAGACCGGCCCGATCGGCCCGGATCGTGGCGATCTCAGCCTCCAGCTTGGTTCGCCCCTCGGCATTGCCGGCCAGCCGTTCCTCGATCGCCTTCAACTCGGCTTCGCGGGCCTGCTTCTCCGCCAGTTTCTGCGCGATTTCGGGCGCCACGCGATCCGGATCGGGCGCCGGCTCCTGGGCGTTGGCTGACGGAAGGCCGAGACCGAGCGCGAGCCATAGCAAAGCAGCGCTGCCGAGGCGGCGCGAACTGGCTCGAATCACTGATGCGACGGACGTCATGCGCGATGATAGGGATGTCCGGCAATAATCGTCATGGCCCTGTAGAGCTGCTCCAACGCAAGCACGCGCACGAGCTGATGCGGCAATGTCAGGGCCCCGAAGGCCAGCGTCAGATCGGCACGATCCCGAATGGTCTCGTCCAACCCGTCCGCACCACCGATCACGAGGCTCGCGGTACCCGTACCTGCGTCCCGCGCGGCGGCGATCCTGCCGGCGAAGGCATCGCTTGTCAGGCTCCTCCCCCGCTCGTCGAGGGCGATCAGCAGCCCCGGCGAGAGCTTTGAAAGGATCGCGGCAGCCTCATCGCGCTTGCGCTCCTCAGCCCGCCGCGCCCGACTTTCAGGCAGCTCAGTGACATCCGGCCCAGTCAGGCCAAGGCTGCGTCCGAGAACATGGCTACGTTCGCGGTAGCGCTCGCAGAGGTCCCGTTCCGGCCCGTCCTTGAGCCGGCCGACGGTGATGATGGCGAGCCGCACCGGAAATCAGGATCAGCCGACAAGCCGCTCATTCGGGCGGTCGGCGCCCCACATCTTTTCCAGGTTGTAGAACTGACGCACTTCCGGGCGGAAGACATGGACGATGAGATCGCCCGTATCGATCAGCACCCAGTCGCAGGCAGGCATGCCCTCGACCTTCGGCGTCGGCAGTCCCGCCTTCTTGATGGCCTCGACGAGGCTGTCGGCGATCGAGGCGACATGACGGTTCACGCGCCCTGACGCAATGATCATCGCATCAGCCAGCGAGGTCTTGCCAACGAGGTCGATGACAGTGATGTCCTCGGCCTTCATATCTTCGAGAACATGGATTGCGAGGGCCACGCTGTCGGCGGACGGGTTTCCGGGGACAGCAGCCTGGGGAAGCGGCTTCGGCTCGGCTTCACCAAGGGTTTGACGGTTCAGTTCCGTATCCTCACATGACGACGCGCTCTCAGCGCGACGATCCCAAATTAAGCGATATGAGGTCGAAATTCAATCGCGACCAGCTAACCGGCGCAAATAGGTCGAGGACAGCTCCGAGCGCCGGCCATGCAGGAACACCCAGGCGGGGGGCTCCAGCAGCGGCAGGGCGGCAGCCGCATTCTCGGAAACCCGCCAGCGCGACAACCAGTTGGCGGCGGGCGAAGCCACCGCGCGATGCGTCGATCCCGGGCGGTCGATCACGGCGATTGGCATCATCCGGGCAATGGCTCGCCACTCGTTCCAGCGGTGGAAACCCGCAAGATTGTCGGCCCCCATGAGCCAGACGAAACGGACGCCAGGACAGCGCAATTTGAGGGCGCGCAGGGTATCGGCGGTGTAGCGGGTGCGCAGGCTCGCCTCGACCCCGGTGACATGGATGCGGGCGTGATCGGCAAGCTCTTGCGCCGTCGCAATGCGTTCGCCGAGCGATGGCAGGGCCGCATTGTCCTTGAGCGGATTGCCAGGAGTGACAAGCCACCAGATGCGGTCGAGCTGCAGCCGACGCAGCGCCGTCAGGCTCGCCATGCGGTGACCGTCATGGGCCGGGTTGAAGCTCCCACCGAACAAGCCGATCCGAAGGCCCGGCGCATGGGGCGGCAGGCGCAGATCCTCTGCCCTCACGGCCGGATCTGGCCGCTGCCATGAACCCGGTATTTGAAGGAGCAGAGCTGCTCGACACCGACCGGCCCGCGCGCATGCATACGCCCCGTCGCGATACCGATCTCGGCGCCAAAGCCGAACTCGCCGCCATCGGCAAACTGGGTCGAGGCATTATGGACGACGATGGCTGAATCGACTTCGGCCAGGAAGCGTTGCGCCGCCGCCTCGTCGGCGGTCACAATTGCATCTGTATGGTGCGAGCCGTAGCGCTCGATATGCGCAATTGCCGCGTCGAGCCCGTCGACCACCTTCACCGCAATGATCCGGTCCAGATATTCGGTTGCCCAGTCCGCCTCGGTTGCAGGCGTCACCTGCGGATTGGCGGCCTGTGCGGCGACATCGCCACGAACCGCGCAACCGGCCTCGACCAGCATCCTGAGGAGCGGCTGCAAATGGGTGGCAGCACAGGCGGCATCGACCAGAAGGCTCTCGGCCGCGCCGCAGACGCCGGTGCGGCGCAGCTTTGCGTTCAGCACGATCGCCTTGGCCATGTCGAGATCGGCGGCTCCATGGATATAGACATGGCAGTTGCCGTCGAGATGCGCGAAGACCGGCACACGCGCATCGCTCTGGACACGGGCGACCAGGCTCTTGCCGCCGCGCGGCACAACGACATCGACGGCGCCGCCGAGCCCCGCCAGAATCTCGCCGACGGCTGCGCGGTCACGTGTCGGCACCAGCTGGATCGCGTCGCCCGGCAACCCGGCAGCTTCCAGTCCCTGGCGCAGCGCTGCAGCAATCTCGGTCGAGGTACGGAAACTATCCGAGCCCGCGCGCAGGATCGCGGCATTGCCGCTCTTCAGGCAAAGTGCGCCGGCATCGGCGGTGACATTCGGGCGGCTTTCGAAGATCACCGCGATCACGCCAAGCGGTGTCGCCACGCGCTCGAAGGCAAGGCCATTGGGCTGGGTCCATTGGGCGAGCACGCGACCGACAGGATCGGGCAACAGGGCGATGCTCGCGACCGCCTCGGCAACCGCCGCCAACCGGGCCTCGTCCAGCATCAGACGGTCGATGAAGGCGGCGTTCTGGCCAGCACCGCGCGCCTCGTCCAGGTCTCGCGCATTGGCGGCGAGGATCGCCGGCGCCCGCTCGCGCAGGGCCTCGGCCATCGCTATCAGCGCCGCGTTGCGCTGCTCAGCCGACGCAAGCGCGACGAGCCGCGCAGCAGCGCGGGCCTGCCGGCCGAGCCCGTGCATGACCGTGCCGATATCCTCTTGACCATCGCTTGCAGAAACCACGCGCAGCGCGCCTTCGCCAGTCATCGTCAACTCACCCGTTTCCCTAGTCCGGCGACCTTAGCCGACACCGAGCGCCATGTCGTCACGGTGGATCATCTCGGCGCGCCCGGGATAGCCGAGGATCGCCTCGATATCGCGCGAGGCCTTGCCAAGCACGAGCCCCGCCTCCCCCGCATCATAAGCCACCAGCCCGCGGCCGAGCACCCGCCCATCCGGGTCACGAATGAGCACGGCATCGCCACGCGCGAATTCACCCTCGATCCGGCTGACGCCGACAGGCAGCAGGCTCGCTCCGCCGCGCAAGGCACGAGCGGCCCCTGCGTCGACATGCAGAGTGCCGCGCGGCTCGAGCGAGCCGGCAATCCAGGTCTTGCGCGCCGTCGCGGGGTTCGAAGCCGAAAGAAACCAGGTGCAGCGCCCGCCAGCCACGATCGCACTGAGCGGATTCTTCGTCCGCCCATCGGCGATCAGCATATGGGTGCCGCCCGCCGCCGCGATCTTGCCCGCCTCGATCTTGGTGCGCATGCCGCCGCGGGAGAGCTCGGACGCTGCTCCGCCCGCCATGGCCTCGATCTCCGGCGTGATCCGCTCGACCAGCGGGATATGGCGCGCAGCCGGGTCCCGCGCCGGAGGCGCCGTGTAGAGCCCATCGATATCCGAGAACAGCACCAGCAGGTCGGCGCCCGCCATGGTCGCGACACGTGCGGCGAGGCGGTCATTGTCGCCATAGCGGATTTCGGTCGTCGCGACCGTATCATTCTCGTTGATCACCGGAATCGCGCGCAGATCGAGCAGGCGGCCAAGCGTAGCGCGCGCGTTGAGATAGCGGCGGCGCTCCTCGGTATCGGCCAGCGTCAGCAGGATCTGGCCGGCGGTCAGCCCGTGATGCCCCAACGCCTCGGACCATGTCCGCGCCAGCGCGATCTGCCCGACGGCCGCGGCCGCCTGGCTTTCTTCCAGTCGCAGCGGGCCGCTTGGAAGCCTGAGCACGGTCCGGCCGAGCGCGATCGCCCCCGAAGAGACGACAAGCACATCGGCACCGCGCAGGTGCAGCTCGGCGAGGTCCTCGGCGAGCGCGGCGAGCCAGGCCTGGCGCAGCCGGCCACGCTCTCGGTCGACCAGCAGGGCCGAGCCGACCTTGACCACGATGCGGCGGAACTGACTCAGCGACGGCGTGTTCACGGAGAAGACCAGGATCGAGTAACGGAAGCGAGGATTGCCTGTTGGCGAAAACCCGCCACTTGTAAAGCGCGCGGCCGCTCGTGCGGCTATGCATGCCCCTGCAAAAGCATGCCTGAACCCCGGCAATTGCATTGACATTCATTGCTCGAGAGGCCATATGGCGGCCGTCGATATTCGGCCGAACGCCGTGGTCCCGCGCATGTCAATGTGCCCGCCGACGACCTTCCCCGCTCAGATCGAACAACCGGCGCGCGGCCTTCTGGTGCGCTTCAACATGACGCCGCGAAGATTTCGCTGGATCTCGGGCCCGGGTTCAGCGCGACGTTTTCGCATTTCGAATGAAGGAAACCAGGATGCAGGTTCTCGTCCGCGACAATAACGTCGATCAGGCGCTGCGAGTGCTTAAGAAGAAATTGCAGCGCGAAGGCGTTTTTCGCGAGATGAAGCGCCGCTCAGCTTATGAGAAGCCATCCGAGCAGCGCGCCCGCGAAAAGGCTGATGCCGTTCGCCGCGCCCGCAAGGCCGCTCGCAAGCAGGCTCAGCGCGAAGGCCTGATCGCCGCGCCGAAGCCCAAGGCGAAGCCGACCCGCGCCGCAGGCGCAGCGCCTGCTCGCTGATTACAATACACATCCGGCCAGTTCTGGATTATTGCCCCCGCGGGCTCGCGAGTAGAGCCCGCTCAACCCAAGAAGGTAGACCTTGAAGAACCCGAACGACCGCAGCTTCACTGATCGTCAGGCCAACTCCGCCAATGCCAAGAAGGCGCTGCTAGAGCGTTTCCAGGCGCGGCCGAAGGCCGATGACCCGATCATGCAGCAGCGCCGCGCGGAGCGCCAGGCCATCGCCGATGCGCGCACTGTCCGCGACGCCGAGAAGGCCGCTGCCCGTGCCGAGGCCGAGCGTCTCGCGGCGATCGAACGCGCCGCCCAGGAGGAAGCCGAGCGTCAGGCCGAACTGGTGCGTGAGGCCGCCCGCAAGGCCGAACAGGCCAAGCGCGATGCCGAACGCCCCCGCAAGGTTCTGCTCGAGGCCGTCCAGTACATGCAGATGCGCGCCGCCGGCAAAGGCCGCCGCTGAGCGACGCTCCGCCTCCCGGGGTCGAAAGACCTCGAGCTCAAGACGACGATACGGGAATGAGCCGCGCGTAACGCGCGCCTCATTCTTTCTGTTTTAGCAATGCTCCTCCTTCGCCGAGACGAGTAATTGCAAATCGCGCCACCGCGGCGCGGTACCCGCCTTGTCTCCAACGCCATTGATGACTCGGCGTTTCGACCTGGGCATCCCCCTGGAAAATTGGCGCTTATCGACGATTTTGTGCGCACGTCCACGGTGCCGCGCCCGGCTCCCCGGCAAAACCGCTCTTCGATCTACTGCTGAACAAAATGGCGACTTCAGCCCAAGACGTAAGACTTTAGTATTACGTCTTTCGCTTGCCATGGCAACTGAATACAGCAACTCTGGGTTATCGCGGCCAGCATACCGCAATAGCGACACGCCAGATACATGGCGGCGCACCCAGGGAGGGAATCCATGACTACGGAGACCGCTAAACCTCGCTCGAATCGTCGCAACTTCCTCAAGGTCGCCACGCTCGCGGGTGCCGGCGCCATTGCCATGCCCCAGGTCAGCCGCGCCCAAACGGTGACCTGGAAGTTCCAGTCCACCTGGCCGACCAAGGACATCTTCCATGAATTCGCTGGCGACTTCGCCAAGCGCGTCAACGACATGTCGGGGGGCCGGCTGAAGCTCGACGTACTCGCCGCGGGGGCAGTTGTCCCCGCCTTCCAGATGCAGGATGCGGTTGCGGCCGGCATTCTCGATGGCGGGCATGGTGTCTGCGCCTATTGGTACGGCAAGAACAAGGCCTTCTCGCTCTTCGGCACCCCCCCGTCACTCGGCTGGGACGCAACCAGCTTCCTGGGATGGATGAACCATGGCGGCGGCTATGAGCTCTATAACGAGCTGGTCGGCCAGACGCTGAAGCTCAATCTCGTCGGCTTCCTCAGCGGCCCGATGCCGTGCCAGCCGCTCGGCTGGTTCAAGAAGGAGCTCAAGACCCCTGACGACTTCAAGGGCCTGAAATACCGCACAGTCGGCCTCGCGGCCGATCTGATGAAGGAAATGGGGGCCGCAGTCACGATTCTGGCCGGCGGCGAGATCGTGCCGGCGCTCGAACGCGGCGTCATCGACGGCGCCGAGTTCAACAATCCCTCCTCCGACTCGATCCTTGGCTTCCAGGACGTCGCCAAGGTCTACATGCTGCAAAGTTACCATCAGGCAGCCGAGAGCTTCGAGCTCATCTTCAACAAGACGAAGTTCGATGCGCTCGCCCCCGAGCAGAAGGCGATCATCAAATATGCGGCGGAGGCAGCCTCCTCCGACATGATCTGGAAGGCGCTCGACCGGTATTCCAAGGATCTCGACATGTTGCGCTCCAAGGGCGTCAACGTCGTCCCGACCCCGGAGGTGATCCTCAAGGCTCAGCTCGTCGCCTGGGACAAGGTGCTCGACAAGCTTTCTGCCGAAAACGCCTTCTTCAAGAAGGTGGTCGAGTCGCAGAAGGCCTGGGTCAAGCGCACGGTCGCCTATGAACGCGTCAACACGCCTTCGCGCGAACTGGCCTTCACCCACTTCTTCAAGGCCTGAGTTCTGCCCGCATCCAGACGCCCGCCAGCCGCAGCCGGCCTGGCGGGCGTCTGCGCCGACGAGCTCTGCAACGTGCCGTGGAGACCCTGATGGGCATCGTGCTCGCGATCGACAAGTTCAATACCGCCATCGGGAAACTCGCCGGCTGGACGATTCTGATCCTGACTCTGGCGATCAGCTACGAGGTCTTCTCGCGCTACGTCCTGCGCGCGCCCACCGAATGGGCCTTCGACGTCAGCTACATTCTCTATGGCACTCTGTTCATGCTGGCCGGCCCTTACGCACTCGCACGCAATGCCCATGTGCGCGGCGATTTCCTCTATCGCCAATGGGCCCCGCGCACTCAGGCCCGGCTCGATCTGGCGCTGTACTTTCTGTTCTTCTTCCCCGGAGTCATCGCGCTGGCCTGGGCCGGATACAAGTTCGCCGCCTTCTCCTGGATGATCGGGGAGCATTCCTCGAACTCGCCCAACGGGCCGCCGCTTTATCACTTCAAGTCGCTGATCCCGATTGTCGGGGTCCTGATGTTCGTCCAGGGACTCGCCGAGGTCGCGCGCTGCGTCATCTGCCTGCGCACGGGCGAATGGCCCCCTCGCCTGCATGATGTCGAGGAGACCGAGAAGGTCATCCTCGAGGAAGCCGCAACCCGCGAGGGATCTATTTGATGTTCGGTCTGGGCAATCCCGAACTGGGCGTGGTCATGCTCGTCCTGTTCATCCTCTTCATCATGCTCGGCTTCCCCATCGCCTTCACGCTGATGGCTCTCGGCGTCGGCTTCGGTTACTGGGCGATGGGCGACAATGTCTTCGCGCTGGTCGTACAGCGAGCCTATTCGGTCATGGCCAGCGATGTGCTGGTCTCGATCCCACTCTTCATCTTCATGGGCTACATCATCGAGCGGGCGAACATCCTCGACAGGCTGTTCCACTCGATCCAGATCGCGCTCGGCAATGTTCCCGGCTCACTCGCCATCGCGACGCTCGCGACCTGCGCGATTTTCGCGACCGCAACCGGCATCGTCGGGGCGGTGGTGACGCTGATGGGGCTGCTCGCGTTTCCCGCCATGCTGCGTGCCGGCTACGATGTGAAGCTCTCGGCTGGCGTCGTCTGTGCCGGTGGCTGCCTCGGCATCCTGATTCCACCGAGCGTCATGCTGATCCTCTATGGGGCAACCGCGGGCGTCTCGGTTCCGAAACTCTATGCGGGCGCTCTCTTCCCCGGGCTGCTGCTGGCCGGACTCTACATGGTCTATGTCATCATCCGCTGCACCCTCAACCCGGCGCTGGCGCCAAGGCTGCCGAAGGAACAGACCGACGTTCCCTGGAGCAAGGTCATCTGGGCACTGATGACCAGCTTCTTCCCGCTGACCATCCTGATCATGTCCGTGCTCGGCGCGATCTTCTTCGGGCTCGCAACGCCGACCGAGGCCGCGGCCATCGGTTCGCTCGGCAGCCTGATCCTGGCCGCGGCCTATCGCTCGCTCTCATTCGGCAGGGTCAGAGAATCGGTCATCCTGACGGCTCGCACCTCGGCGATGGTCTGCTGGCTTTTCGTCGGCTCCTACATCTTCTCCTCGATCTTCGCGATTCTCGGCGGTCACGAACCGATCAAGGATCTGGTCACGGCGATGAACCTGTCGCCGACGATGTTCCTGATCGTCGCGCAGTTGATCATCTTCGTGCTCGGCTGGCCGCTGGAATGGACCGAGATCATCGTGATCTTCGTGCCGATCTTCCTGCCGTTGCTGCAGTTCTTCAATATCGACCCGCTGTTCTTCGGCATCCTGATCGCGCTCAATATCCAGACCTCGTTCCTCTCCCCGCCTGTGGCGATGGCGCCCTTCTATCTGAAGGGCATCGCGCCGCCGCATGTCACCATCAACCAGATATTCGCCGGCGTGATGCCCTATCTGCTGATCGTGCTGTTCGCGATGGTGCTGGTCTACATCTTCCCGGGGATTGCGCTCTGGCTGCCGAAATATCTCTACGGCTGAACACAGCTCGGGCGCCCTCGAGCAGTCGAGGAGCCTGCTAGCCATTGCGGCCCCGCTTGTTCGGGGCCGCAGCCTTGCCTACAGATCAGGGGCCCTGCGAGACGTGCTGGGACGGTGGGCGAGGTGCCGCCCGTGACCCGAGGCCTCATGACCACGACGCCGACGCCTGTTCCAGAGACCGGCAACCCTCAGCCCGGTCGCAAGGGGCGCCTGCATGGCGCGACGGTCGCGACGCTGCGCCGGATGATCATCACCGGCGAATTACCGGCGGGACAGAAGCTGCGGGAGCAGGAGATCTGCGAACAGCTCGGCGTCTCGCGTACCCCCTTGCGGGAGGCCCTGCGCACATTGGCAGCACAGGGATTGGTGAGGCTGACGCAAAATCGCGGCGCCGAAGTCGCCTCACTGACCCTGGACGATATCCTGGGGCTCTACGAAGTCGTCAGCACCTTGGAAGCGTTGGCGGCGCGGCTCGCCTGCAAGAGCATCTCGGACGAGACCGTCGCCGAGATCGGCATGCTGCATTACCGGATGATGCGGCACCAGGCGCGCGCCGAGCAGCTGGAGTATTTCGCGCTCAATCAGCAGATTCATCGCGCGCTTGTCGAGGCGGCGCGCAATGCGGCCCTGCTCGAAGCCTGGGAAGGATTGTCCGCACGCATCGAGCGCGCGAAATACCTCCCGAACCTTCAACCCACGCGCTGGAAAGCGGCGATGCAGGAGCACGATGCCATGCTCGCCGCCCTCGTCGCCCGCGATGGGGAGGGCCTGGCGCGGCTCATCGAGATCCATTTTGCCAACAGCCTCGCCGCGATCCTTGCCGCCGCGAACCCGGGGCTAGAGCATGCGGCCGAGACGCCAATGCCACAGGGCGACGACGAGCATGAGACGCCCTGACGGGGCAGCCCTATCGCCCTTGCCAGTTGGGCGCGCGCTTGGCCAGGAAGGCTTCCATGCCCTCACGGAAGTCGGCGCTCATATAGCACATCAGGACGAGGTCCTCGTCGTCGGCATGGCCGCGCGCAGCGGCGATCCGGCGCAAGCCTTCCTTTGTGGCGCGCATCGTCAGCGGCGCATGACCCGCAATGGTCTGCGCCAACTCTCCGACCCGCGTAAGCAGAGCCGCATGATCGGCCACCAGTTCGCCGTAGAGGCCGGCGCGGTGGCCTTCCTCTGCCTCGATCAACCGAGCCGTGAAGACCATGTCCTTGACCCGCGCGGGCCCAAGCAGCGAGGCGAGCCGGGCGAGGTTGTTCATCGACAGGCAGTTGCCGAGCGTGCGTGCGATCGGGAAGCCGAAGCGGGCCGAGCGCGTCGCGACCCTGAGATCGCAGGCGCAGGCGATGGCTGCTCCGCCGCCGGTCACCGCGCCCGAGATCGCGGCGATCGTCGGAATCGGGCAGCTTTCGATGGTGGTGATGATCTCCTCGATCCGCGTCTCGTAGTTGAGGGCGTCCTCTGGCTTGTCGAAGGCACGAAACTGCGAGATGTCGGTGCCTGCAGCGAAGGCTTTGTCGCCTGCCCCTGTCAGGATCAGCACCTTGGGCGAACCATGGCTCTCGATATCGCCGCAGATCGCGGCGATGCGGTCATACATCCCGAAGGTCAGCGCGTTGCGGGCCTGCGGACGGTTGAGGGTGATGGTGCCGACCCCGTCCTTCAGATCGTAGAGAATCTCGTCGTTCATCAACCCGCTGCTCCTTCAGATCGCCCCGGCCTCGCGCAACCGCGCGACCGCGCCTGGATCGTAGCCGAGCTCGGCCAGGATCTCGGCATTGTGCTCCCCTGCCTCCGGCGTCGGCGACACCACTCCGGCCGGCGTCCGCGATAGCCCGACCGGCTCGCCCACCACCCTGAAATCCCCAAGGATCGGATGACTCACCGGCTGCGCGATGCCGAGATGCTGCACCTGCGGGTCGTCGAACATCTCGTCGACGCCATAGATCGGTCCGGCCGGAACGGCATGTTCCTCGAAGGCGGCAAGCCAATGCGCCGAATCCCTCTGGGTCAGGATGCTCTCGATGATGACCCGCAGTTCCGGGCGCTTGTCGTAGCGCTTTTCCATGCTGTCATAGACCGGGTTGTCGCCGAGCTGGGGATGACCGATCGCCTTGCAGAAGGAGCGCCAATGGCCCTCGGCGCCGACACCGATATTGATATGGCCGTTCCTGGTCGCGTAGACGCCCATCGGCGTCGAATAGGGGTGATCGTTCCCCGCCTGCGGCGGCACCGTCCCCTCGACCAGGAAGCGCGCGGCCTGGAAATCCATCATCGCAATCTGGGCTTCGAGCAGGGAGGTCTGCACCCATTGGCCAAGCCCCGACGTCTCGCGCTCGGTGATCGCAACCAGCGCGCCAAGCGCGCCATAGAGGCCCGCGGCCGAATCTGCGACCGCAATTCCGGCGCGCACCGGCCCCTGCCCCGGCAGCCCGGTGACCGACATCATTCCACCCATCCCTTGGGCGATCTGGTCGAAGCCGGCGCGGGTCCGGTAGGGACCGCTCTGGCCGAACCCGGAAACAGAGACCAGGATCAGGCGCGGATTGAGCCTGTGCAGCGTGTCGAAATCGAGCCCGAGCCTGTCCTTCACGTCCGGGCGAAAATTCTCGATCAGCAGATCGGCACTCTCGATCAGCTTGAGCAGGATCGCTTTGCCCTCGGCAGTCTTCAGGTTCAGCGTCAGCGAGCGCTTGTTGCGGTGCAGGTTCTGCATGTCATAGCCATGCCGCGCGCCGCTCATGTTCTCGTTCGGGTCGAGCCCCGGCGGGCTTTCGACCTTGATCACATCGGCACCGAAATCCGCAAAGACGCGTGCGCAGGTCGGTCCGGCCCGCACCCGTGACAGATCGAGAACACGCAGTTTCGCAAGGGCGGTGGAAGGCGTCGGGCGGGGCATGGCTCGGCAGGCGTTGACGACAAGGGCGCCGACTATGGGTGCGCCCCGGCAGGGCGTCAACGCCTCCAGCATCTTGCATGCAAAACTATGCGAGCGTAGTCATTCTCGACCAGTGCACTCAGAGCGTTCGCGAATATTCTGGAAGAATGTATGCAAACGACCGCCGAAGCTTGAGCCGCGGAATCACGTCCGCTTCGCCGCTCCTGTACTCGTCGGGCTTTCCAATGCAACCGGATCGCTGGCCGGAAAGGTCGCCTGAAGAGCATCGTTCAAATCGGCGTCCTTGCCCTTCCCGCGTTGCGCCTTCCTTTGCTCCGCCTGCTCCTTGCGCAGGCTTTGCGTGGCCGGATTGGCCTTCTTGACCGCGCTCGCCATGACATCCCCCGCTTCGGATCACTGATTGCCGCGATGCACGCCGCGCCACGAAACGAAACGCGAATCCCGCCTCAGCGTTCCCTGAGCCGGGAGCTAGGCCCGCCTGTGGCCATAGGCATGGTGCACGATACGGCTGAATGAGCGGTAGAGTTGCTCGAGCCGATCGAAATTCCCGCCATCCTGCGTGATCGGCCCGGCGCTATTGGCGATGGCGACCAGTTGCAGCGCGATATCGCCGCGCGGGATGTCGTCGGAAAGCTCGCCGCGTGCCACGGCCTGATCAATTCCGGCGACCACGAGATTCTCGAGCGTCAGGCCGAACTGAGCCAGCGCCTCGCGCGCCTTTGGGCCGATCACATCCTGCTCCAGCCGCATCCGGCCGATCAGGCTCCAGGGATTGGCGGTCGTCGCCGTTGGATTGTAGCGGAGATAGCGCTGACGGTTCGACTCCATCATGCCATGAATCTTGTCTTCAAAGCTCTTGTCGCTGCGCCAGTTCGCCTCCCAGTTCGCCAGCGTCTGCTCGACGTAGTCGACAATCACCTCCTCGGCGAGGTTGAGCTTGTTGCCGTAGTAGTAGTGGATGTTCGCGCGCGTCGTGTTGAGGACGTCTGCGACATCCCGGAAGCGGAAGCCCTGGTAGCCATTGCGGATCAGGAGCTCTGCCGAGATTTGCTTGATCTCCTGCTTCATATCTCACTCCGCCGCATTGATTGCGCCCTTCTGGAGCCGTTTCGAGCCGCCGTCCAGTGCGCCGCGTCGCGGATGGATCCTCTCGCCAGAACGCCTCTGCATTAGCGTCATGCCAGATCGCGAGAGGGCTGGACGCAAGCCGGCTGCACTCCCATCTGCCACGGGCGCGGCATGATGAGCCGGGCGTCGATACGCAGGAGCGCTGCATGGTTGATTTCTCGGTCCTCGACCTCTCCCCGGTGATCGAGGGGCAGGAGCCCGGCGACGCTCTGCGCAATTCTCTCGAACTTGCCCGCCACGCCGAGGCGCTCGGCTATCGCCGCTACTGGGTCGCCGAGCATCACAACATGGTCGGCATCGCCAGCGCCGCAACGGCAGTGGTGATCGGCTATCTTGCCGCCGGAACCAAGACTATCCGCCTCGGCGCCGGCGGCATCATGCTGCCCAACCACGCGCCTCTCGTCATTGCCGAGCAGTTCGGAACGCTGGAATCGCTCTATCCGGGCCGGATCGATCTCGGCCTCGGCCGCGCTCCCGGCACCGACCAGCGCACGGTCCGCGCGCTGCGACGCGACCCGATGGCCTCGGACAGCTTTCCGCAGGATGTGCTCGAGGTGCAGGCTTTCCTCGCCCCCGTGCAGCCCGGGCAGGTGGTGCAGGCCGTGCCGGGGGGAGGCACCGAGGTGCCGCTCTGGATCCTGGGTTCCAGCCTGTTCGGCGCGCAGCTCGCTGCAGAACTTGGCCTGCCCTACGCCTTCGCCTCGCATTTCGCACCGGACGCACTGATTCAGGCGCTTGCGATCTACCGCGAGCGTTTCAAGCCGTCGGAGCAGCTGGATCGGCCCTATGCGATGCCGGGCATCAACGTCATTGCCGCCGATACTGATGAGGAGGCTCGCTATCTCTTCACCTCGGTCCAGCAGCGCTTCATCGACATGATTCGCGGCACGCGCGGCAAGCTGCAGCCACCGATCGACGATATCGAAAGCTACTGGTCCCCGGCCGAGAAGGCCCATGTCTCGCAGATGCTGCGCTACGCCTTCGTCGGCTCGCCGGAAAGCCTGAAGCGTCAGCTCGATGCGTTCCTCGACGCGACAGGGGCCGACGAGGTGATGGTCACGGCGCCGATCCACGATCGCAGCGCTCGCAAGCGCTCCTACGAGATCCTCTCCGGCCTCGTTCCGACCCTGGCGAGAAACCAGAGCAGGGCCGCGTAAGCATCATTGCACCGGTGAGACGCTGGCGCCGAGACTGGCGCGTCGCGATGCGCGCCAGAGATTGAGGGCAAGCGCCGCAAGGAAGAAGCCGGCCTGGACCACGACGATGCATGGGCCGGTCGCGGCATCGAGATGAAAGCTCAGGATCGTGCCGAGCACGCTCGAGACGGTCGCAACGCCGGCCGCCACCACGAGCATCCGGTCGAACTGGCGCGTCATCAGATAGCCGATGGCACCCGGCGCGATCAGCATGGCAACGACCAGGATGATACCGACTGCCTTGAGTGCAGCGACGATCGTCAGCGCCAGCAGTATCAGCAAGCCGAAGTTCAGCGCTGCGACCGGCAGGCCGATGGCCCGCGCATGAGCCGGATCGAAGGAGACCAGCAGAAAATCGCGCCGCTTCGCCAGCATGATCGCGATGGTCGGCACCGCGATCAGCGCCGTCTCCGCGATATCGGCCCAGCGCACGCCAAGCATATTGCCGAACAGGATGTGCATCAGGTGCTGGTCGCTATCGACCTTGACGAAGAGCACCAGCCCCAGCGCAAACATGCCGGAGAAGACGATGCCCATCACCGTGTCCTCCTTCACCCGGCTGTTCTGCTTGAGGTAGCCGATACCGACGGAGCAGCCGAGCCCGGCAGCGAAGGCGCCGATCGCCAGCGGCAAGCTCAGGATATGGGCGAGCACGATGCCGGGCAGCACCGCATGCGAGACCGCATCCCCCATCAGCGACCAGCCCTTGAGCACGAGGAAGCAGGAAAGCACCGCGCAGACGAGGCCGACCAGCACCGCGACGATCAGCCCCCGCTGCATGAACTCATGCGCGAACGGCGAAAGGAACCAGGTTTCGATCAGGCTCATGCGGCTTGCTCCGGAAGGGTCCGGGCCGCCCGACGCGCCGCAAGACGGCCGTGCTTCGGCGCGAAGATGAAGGCGAGCAGGAACAATACGGTCTGGAAGACGACGATCAGCCCGCCGGTCGAACCGTCGAGAAAGTAGCTGGCATAGGCGCCGATCGCGCTGGTCGTGACACCCATCGCAACCGCGATGATGATCAGGCGGCCGAAGCGGTCTGTCAGCAGGTAGGCGGTGGCACCGGGCGTCACCACCATGGCGATCACGAGGCAGGCTCCGACCGTCTGGAGGGCTGCAACCGTGCAGGCGCTGAGCAGCACGAAGAAGAGGATCTTCAGCCGCGTCGGCGAGAGCCCGACGCTGCGAGCCTGGTTCTCGTCGAAGAAGACCAGCATCAGGTCCTTCCAGCGCGCAATCAGGATCACCAGAGAGACGAAGGCGATGATCGCGACCTGGACGACATCCTCGTCCGAGATACCCAGGATGTTGCCGAGCACGATCGATTGGACGTTCACCGAAGTCGGGTTGATCGAGACGATCAGCAGCCCGACAGCAAAGAACGTGGTGAAGACGATGCCGATCACCGCATCCTCCCGCAATTGCGTGCGCACCCGGACCAGGGACATGGCGAGCGCCGCCAGCAGGCCGGAGAGGAAGGCACCTGCGGCATAGGGCAGCTTCAGCAGATAGGCGAGCGCGACGCCCGGCACGATCGCATGCGCCAGAGCATCGCCCATCAGCGACCAGCCCTTGAGCATCAGATAGCAGGACAGGAAGGCGCAGACGCCGCCGACCAGCGCCGAGACCCAGATGGCCTTGACCATGTACTGGTAGGCAAAGGGTTCGAGCAGGAGGTCGATCACCGGACCACATCCCTGCTGGCGTCGATAACCACCTCGTGATCGCGCTCGCCATAGAGCACGAGCGGGCGTTCGTCGTCGGTCAGGACGGTGACGCGCCGCTCGTCGGCATCGTCGTGGAGTTGCGCGCCCCCTAGCCGGAAATGCCGGAGCACGCCGCCGAAGGCCCGTTGCAGATTGGCCTCCGTGAAGGTGGACGCGGTCGGGCCGGCCGCCAGCACGGTCTTGTTGAAGATCACGACCTGGTCGCAGAAGTCCGGGATTGATCCGAGATTATGGGTCGAAACCAGCATCAGCCGGCCTTCGGAGCGCAATTCCCGCATCAGACCGACGATCGCATCCTCGCTCTTGACGTCGACACCGGTGAAAGGCTCGTCGAGCAGGATGACCTGCCCGCCCTGCGCCAACGCCCGCGCGAGAAAGACGCGCTTGCGCTGGCCACCGCTGAGCTCGCCGATCTGGCGGCGTCGGAAATCCAGCATATTGACGCGCGCGAGCGCCTCCTCGACCGCCTCCTTGTCGGCGCGTCGGGCCATGCGCATCAGGCCCATATGGCCGTAGCGTCCCATCATCACGACATCGTCGACGAGAACCGGAAAGCTCCAGTCGACCTCCTCGGACTGCGGCACATAGGCGACGAGCCCGCGCTTCAGCGCCTGCCGCACCTCCAGTCCCGCGATCGCGACGCGCCCCTGAGCCGGCTTAAGAAAACCCATGAGCGTCTTGAACAGGGTCGACTTGCCCGAGCCATTGATGCCGACCAGCGCGCAGATCGTTCCCGCGCCGAGGGCAAAGGAGGCATCGTTCACCGCTGTCACGCCATTGCTGTAGCGCACCGTCACACCCTCGACCGTGATCGAGGGTGCCAGAGCGAGCGCGCCCGGTCGGCCAGTCACATGAATGTTCACTGCCCGAACCCCTTCGCGATCGTGTCGACGGTGACTTCCAGCAGCTTCAGATAGGTCGGTACCGGCCCGTTCTCGGCAGAAAGCGAGTCGACATAGAGGACGCCGCCATAGGCCGCTCCGGTTTCGCGGGCGACCTGTCTGGCAGCCTTGTCGGAAATCGTGCTCTCGCTGAAGACAGCGGGAATCTTGTTCTTGCGCACGAGATCGATCAGGCGCCGCACCTGCTGCGGTGTGCCCTGTTCATCGGCATTGATCGGCCAGAGATAGGCCTCCCGCCAGCCGAAATCGCGCGTGAGATAGCTGAAGGCGCCTTCGCTGGAAACGAGCCAGCGGCGGCCTTCCGGCACCTTGTCGAGCCGGGCTCGCAACGGCGCGTCGATCGCCTTGATCTGCTCGGAATAGGATTTCGCGTTCCTGGAATAGGTCTCGGCATTCGCAGGGTCGGCGGCCGCCAGCGCCTTTCGAATGTTCTCGACATAGATCAGCGCGCTCGCCGTCGACATCCAGGCATGCGGGTTTGGCTTGCCCTCATAGGGCCCCTCCTTGATGCCCATCGGCACGATGCCTTCGGTCACGACCGCGCTCTTCACGTCCTTGACGTTCTCGAAGAAGCGCTCGAACCAGCGCTCGAGATTCAAGCCGTTCCAGAGCACGAGATCGGCCGATTGCGCCTTCACCACGTCGAGCGGCGTCGGCTGGTAGTCATGGATCTCGGCGCCGGGCTTGGTGATCGATTCCACGATCGCTGCAGTGCCAGCGACGTTCTGCGCGATGTCCTGGATCACCGTGAAGGTCGTGACGACGCGCAGCGGCTTGGCCTGCCCACCTTGAGCCAGCACCACCTGGCTCGTTGCTGCAAAACCGGCCGCGAAGGCGATGGCGGCGGCCAGAATCGTGAAGCGTCGACGCGAAGGCATGATCTCTCCTGCTACAGGCTCGATCCATTTACGCTAATGCAAATCACTTGCATCTGTCAACGCAATTGCGAACGATTTGCGATAAGCCTCGATTTTTGCGAATGCGTCTCAACATGCTATCCCGATGGCATGAAGGGAATCGACAAACGGGTAGCCCTCTTCGAGGAGGAGCTCAGGCGGGCAGGGCTGCGGATGACGCAGCAGCGCCGGCTGATTCTGCGCGTGCTGGCCGAGGCCGACGACCATCCCGACGCCAAGGGCATCTTCACGCGCGCCTTCGCGCACGACCCGACGCTGTCGCTGTCGACGGTCTATCGGACGATGAAGCTGCTCGAGACTCAAGGCGCGATCGAACGTCACGCGTTCGAGGACGGCGTCTCGCGTTACGAGCACGCAGACCAGCATCACCATGATCATCTGATCGATGTCGAGACCGGTCAGGTCGTCGAGTTCTCGTCGCCCGAGATCGAGGCACTACAGGCCAAGATCGCTGCCGAACTCGGCTATGAGATCGTCCGCCACAGGCTCGAATTGTACGGACGGAAGATGCCGGGCACCAGCAAGCGCAAGAGTGCAGGGAAGACTGACTGAGCCGCCATGGTCGGACAGAATCCCGACCATCACCGTCTCCCCGCAAAGGCATCCTCAGACATCATGCGCGCCACAAGGCCGGGCACGATGTCGGAGCGATCAGATCATCTGACCTTGTGTTTGCATCGGTGCGAAAACCGCTATCCGCATTTCGCACCGATGCTTTGGCCGGCCTCAGCCCGCCTTGCGCTTGTTCTGACGGTTAGAAATCAGATCGTCGACCACGGCGGGATCGGCCAGCGTCGACGTATCGCCTAGCGCGCCGAATTCGTCCTCGGCGATCTTGCGCAGGATGCGGCGCATGATCTTGCCGGACCGCGTCTTCGGCAGGCCGGGCGCGAACTGGATCAGATCGGGTGAGGCGATCGGGCCGATCTCCTTGCGCACATGGGCGACCAATTCCTTGCGCAGCGCCTCGCTCGACGCCTCTCCCTGCATCAGGGTGACATAGGCGTAGATGCCCTGCCCCTTGATGTCATGGGGATAGCCGACCACCGCGGCTTCCGAGACCTTCGGATGCGCCACCAATGCCGACTCGACCTCCGCCGTGCCCATGCGGTGGCCGGACACGTTGATCACGTCGTCGACGCGGCCGGTGATCCAGTAATAGCCGTCTGCGTCGCGCCGACAGCCGTCACCGGTAAAGTACTTGTTCGGATAGGTGGCGAAATAGGTTTCCTCGAAACGCTTGTGATCGCCGTAGACCGTGCGCATCTGGCCGGGCCAGCTCTCGGCAATCACCAGATTGCCTTCGGTCGCCCCCTCCAGAACCTTGCCTTCGGCATCGACGATCTCCGGCTTGACGCCAAAGAAGGGCCGCGTCGCCGAGCCGGGCTTGAGCTTGGTCGCACCAGGCAGCGGCGTGATCAGGATTCCGCCCGTCTCGGTCTGCCACCAGGTGTCGACGATCGGGCAGCGATCATCCCCGACGACGCGGTGATACCACTCCCAGGCCTCCGGATTGATCGGCTCGCCGACCGAGCCGAGCAGGCGCAGCGACTTGCGCTTGGTCTTCTTCACCGGCTCCTCGCCGGCGCCCATCAGCGAGCGGATGGCAGTCGGCGCGGTGTAGAAGATGTTGACCTTGTGCTTGTCGACGACCTCCCAGAAGCGCGAGATCGTCGGATAGGTCGGGATGCCCTCGAACATCAGCGTCGTCGCGCCATTCGCCAGCGGGCCGTACACGATATAGCTGTGCCCGGTGACCCAGCCGACATCGGCCGTGCACCAGTAGATGTCGCCGTCATGGTAATCGAAGACGTATTGATGCGTCATCGAGGCATAGACGAGATAGCCGGCGGTCGTGTGCAGGACGCCCTTGGGCTTACCCGTCGACCCCGAGGTGTAGAGGATGAAGAGCGGGTCTTCCGCCTTCATCTCGACCGGCGGGCAATGCCCGGAGACCTTCGCCGCCTCCTCGTGATACCAGACGTCGCGGCCCTCCTGCATCGCGACATCGCCGCCGGTCCGCTTGACCACGATCACGGTCTTGACCGGGGCCTTTTCGGCCGCCGCATCGACATTGACCTTGAGCGGCACCTTGCGCCCGCCGCGCAGGCCTTCATCGGCCGTGATCACCACGTCCGAGGTCGCATCGGCGATGCGCCCTGCCAGCGAATCCGGAGAGAAGCCGCCGAAGACGATCGAGTGCACCGCACCGAGCCGCGCGCAGGCGAGCATCGCATAGGTCGCCTCGGGGATCATCGGCATGTAGATCGTGACGCGGTCGCCCTTCTTGACGCCCTGCGCCTTCAGCACATTCGCGAACTTGCAGACCTCGGTATAGAGCTGGCCGTAGCTGATCTTCTTGGATTCCGACGGATCGTCGCCTTCCCAGATGATGGCCGTCTGCTTGGCGCGTGTCGCCAGATGCCGGTCGACGCAGTTGTACGAGACGTTGGTGGTGCCGTCTTCATACCATTTGATCGAGATCTTGCCCGGCTTGTAGCTGACGTTCCGCACCTTGCTGAACGGCTTGAACCAGTCGATCCGCTTGCCGTGCTCGGCCCAGAACTTGTCGGGGTCCTTGATCGAAGCCGCGTACATCTTCTTGTATTTGGCGTCGTTCAGGTAGGCCTTTTTGGCCCAGGCGGCCGGCACGTCATAGATCTTGTCGGACATAGAAGACTTCTCCCCGGACTTGGACCGCAATCAGCCCATCTTCGTCGCGGCTCCTGGCATGAGTGCCGGATTCGTCGGCAAATAACGACCGCTTCTTTCGAATTGCGCGCATCATAAAGCGCGAAAGAGCCGCGGCAAGCCACGCGCCCTCGCACTTTGGTTTCAAAGACTTTTGGCGAGGGTCGTATAGGTCCGCGATGCGCGGGATTGCCGGTTATCGGGCGATATTGGCCGTCATTGCCGCAAGCGACGCGGCCCTGCCATGCGCTCGACGAACCACTCGAACGGCCCCTTGCTGAATGTCCGCGACCATAGCGACGCCAGCGCCAGCAGAGACGCATAGATGACGGCCGCCGCAGCCATGCAGGCCGCGGGCCCGAGGCGCCCGTAAAGGCCAAGGCCGTAGCCGAGAAAGATCAGCACGCAGACGATCGACTCAGACATGTAGAGCGAAAGGGACAGCCGGCCATCCGCCTGAAAGATACGGCCAATGCGCATGCCGAGCGGCCGGTTGAAGAAGCTCAGGCCGGCGCCGATCATCACGAGGCTCATCAGCGGCGGGAAGACGCCGCGCAGGATGAGCTCGGCTGCGGCAAAGGCCGGTTTCGACGGGCCGGGAGGCGCCATCGCCACCGCGGCGTAGGCGAAATTGCCGACGAGGGCGGGCAGCCAGAGAAAGCGCGCCAACGCCGCGCCCGGTGTAGCGAGGCTGCTCAGCGAGGCGGTGCCGAGATGGCGGAATGCGGCCATCCCGAGGAAGAACATGCCTGCGACATGCGGCAAGGTGATCAAGGGCGCCAGCCCATAGAAGATCGCCCATTCGGTCAGCCGATAGCGCGCGATCGCCAGGAAATCGCCGGATCGATGCACCGCAACGACGGCTGCGTCCGCACCGGTGGCCGGACCGGGCTCGATGATGCCGATGATTGCAAGCAGGGCATGGGTCAGGATCGCCAGCAGCCACATCAGGGCAGCCGCCTTGAGCAGGCGCCGCAGCGACCAGCGGGCCGCGAGCGGCAGGATCATTCCGAGAAGCGCGTAGGCGAGCAGGATGTCTCCTGCGAAGAGCAGCAGCCCATGGGCGATGCCGAGCAAGCCGAGTGCGAGCAGGCGACGCCGATAGCGCCCCTCGCCGTTGGTTGCGATCTGCCGTGCCGCGCCGTAGCCGAACAGAAACGAGAAGATCAGAACGAACTTCGCCTCGAACAGGGCCTGGATCAGGAACACTGCGAGCCGATCCAGGGCGCCGGGAAAGGCAGTGCGCCACCAATCGCCACCGAAACCGAAGGGCATGGCGAAGAAGGGCAGGTTGACGACGAGGATGCCGAACAGGGCGATGCCCCTGATCGCATCGATGGCCGGGTCACGCCCCGGCACCGCGCCTGGCGCAGACGTCATGGCGCGGCCTCGGTCAGCTTCAGGAGCGCCGCGCGCGCAGCCGCCGCATCGGCGGGGTCGAGCTTGGTGACGAAGGCGCCGTCGACGGCAAGGCGGATGGCGATCGCCAGTCCGCGCGGCAGACCATCCGAACAGGCTGCTTCGAGCCAGCGACGATCGGCGCTGAGCAGGGGCGCCAGCGCCGGCGACTCCGGAGGCAATCCGGCCAGCAGGATCCCGAGCAGCCGGTCGACATCGCCACCGTCAGTGAAGGCAATGCGGATATAGGCGCGCAGCCAGCGGCCCGGTCCATCTGGTTCGGCAGCGCTCTCGAGCGCTTCGGCGATCGCAAGATCGACAAGGCTGACGATGCCCTCGACCAAAGCGATCAGAAGGCGCTCCTTGTCGGGGAAATGGTAGAGGATACCGCCCTTGCTCACGCCGGTTTCGGTCGCGAGCCGGTCGAAGGTCAGGGCGTCGATGCCCGCGCCGACGACGATCGCGCCCGCTGCCTCGAGCAATGCGGCCTTCTTGCTGCCACGCAAATCCAACCTCCATAACTATACCGTCTGGACGGTATAGTTATGGCATCAATCCCGCGACCGCAAGAGGCGCTCAGAGCCCGCCCATCTTGCAGACCAGTGCCCATTCATCATCGGTCACCGGTTGCACCGACAGGCGGAAGGACGTGACCAGCGCCATCTTGGCGAGTTCCGGCGTGGCCTTCACCTGAGCAAGGGTCACAGGCTTCGGCAGCGGCTTCACCGCCTTGAAGTCGACATAGACCCAGGGCTCGCCCGGATTGGCGATATAATGCTCCTTGATGACCTCGACGATGCCGACGACCTCGAGCCCCTCGTTCGAATGGTAGAAGAAGACCTGATCGCCCAGCTTCATCGCCATCAAATTGAGCTTGGCCGTATGATTCTTCACGCCATCCCAATGCGTGCCCTTGGCACCCGCCTTGACCTGGTCGTCCCAGGACCAGACGGATGGTTCGGATTTGACCAGCCAGTGAGCCATCAGACGTCATCCTCTTTCGTCGGAGCAGGCGGACGCAGCGCGGCCTCGCCCTGTTCGTTCCAGAAACGCACCATCTCGCGCGTCAGCGCAGCGTAGTCCTGCGGGCCGAGTTCGACCCTGACCTCGCCTTCCCCGAAGGGCAGAATCAGCACGAAGCGGTGGGTGTCGTCACCGCGCCGCCGTCGATGCTGGATCACTGGTCCGGCGGGCACACGCCCGGCCAGCGCCACCGGCATGCTCTCGGCAACCAGCTCCGAGCCGGTGGTCTTCCTCACTTCAGCGACGCCGCGCGCCACCCGCTTGCTCAGATCCGACCAGTCGCCTGCCATTTCTGCCTCTGCCACGTCACTGCGTTACGGCCGGATCTCGACCCGAGTCCCTTGCGCAACGCGCGCCCAGATCCCGCGAATCTCGGCATTGGTGACCGCAATGCAGCCATCCGTCCAGTCGCGGCTGAGGTGCAGCCGGCCCAGCCAGCCAAGTCCGTTGCGAATGCCGTGGATCATGATGTCGCCGCCGGGGGCGACACCAGCGCGCTTGGCGTCCTCGCGATCCAGACGATCAGGATAGGAGATGCGAAGCGCGAGGTGATAGCGGCTGCGCGGGTGCTTGAAATCGATGTCGTAGACGCCCTCCGGGGTCCGGCCGTCGCCCTCTTTCGCCTTATCGCCGACCGGATCCGAACCCAGCGCCACCGAATAGCGTGCCAGCACGCGACCGTCCCGTTCCAAGGTCAGCTGGCGTGCAGCCTTCTCGATGAGGACGCGGGTTGCCTGTTCATGGGGAGCCGCGAGCTCAGGAACCGTTCGGGTGACCTGCAGGAACTCCACCCCCAAGACAAACACGAGACCTGCGCTCAACAGCATGACCGCGCGTCGCAGGGGCCTTCGGGCCAACTCAGTTCTCCGCCCGGACCGGTCGCGCCAGCAATCCCGTGACCGCTTCGCGGACGCCGATGCGTTCGGCGATAATGGCCGCAACGGCCTCGGCGATGGGCGTCTCGATGCCGCGTGCCTGCGCCATCTCTGCCAGGACCGACGTCGTGAAGGCGCCCTCGGCCAGTTTGCCTCCAGCGGCTTCGGCCGGTGTCTTGCCCTGGCCGAGCGCCAACCCATAGGCGAAATTGCGTGACTGCGCCGAAGCGCAGGAGAGCACGACATCGCCCAGTCCCGAAAGCCCCATCAACGTTTCCGGCTGCGCACCAAAAGCCTCGCCGAAGCGCCTGAGTTCGGCAAAGCCGCGCGCCACCAGCGCGGCACGGGCGCTCTCGCCATAGCCAAGCCCGATTGTGATCCCCGCTGCGATAGCCAGGACGTTCTTCGCCGCTCCGCCGATCTCGACGCCACGGATGTCGACGCCGTGATAGATGCGAAAGGACGCGGAACTCAGCGCCTCAGCCAGATCCTGCGCCAGATCGGCCTCGCGCGCTGCCAGTGTCAGCGCCGTCGGCAACCCGCGCGCGATATCGGCGGCGAAGCTCGGACCGGACAGGATAGCCGGCACCGCACCGGGCCAAAGCTCGGCGATGATTTGCGTCGTGAACAAGCCGCTCTTCTGCTCGATGCCCTTGGCCGCCGAGATCGTCGGGACGCCATCCGGCAAGGCCTGCGCGAGCGCGGTGCAGACCTGTCGCAGCGCCTGGGTCGGAACAGCGAGGATCAGCGCCTGTGCATCGGCAAGCGCGGCAAGGTCGGTAACCGGCGATACGGCGGCGGGCAGTGTCGCGCCGGGCAGGCGCGGTACCTCACGGCGTTCGCGCATGGCCGCGATCGCGTCGGGATCGCGCGCCCAGAGCAGCACGTTTCGCCCGGCGCGTGCCGCGGCCAGAGCCAGTGCGGCACCGAAGGAGCCGCCGCCAACGACTCCGATCGTCTGGAAGGCCTTGCTCATCTTAGCGCGCTCACGTCGCTCACGGATCACGCTTTGGCCTTGAGTTCGTCCAGCGGCCAGCGTGGCCGGGCAACCGCGCTCATGTCGTCGACCAGCCCGAGCCTCAGCCTCTCAAGCCCGGCCCATGCGATCATCGCGCCATTATCGCCGCAAAGCGCGACCGGTGGCGCGACCATCGGCAGCCCGGCCTCGGTCGCAAACCGGGTCAGTCCGCGCCGGATCGGTTGGTTGGCGGCAACGCCACCGGCGACCACCAAGGCCGTGGGCATGATCCCGGCACCGCGGCAAGCGCGCAGACCAGCCCGCGTGCGGTCGACCAGCACGTCGACGACTGCGGCCTGGAAGGAGGCGCAGAGATCGGCGACATCGCGGTCCGAAAGCGGCGCAATCCGTTCGGCCACCAGCCTGACCGCAGTCTTGAGACCGGAAAGCGAAAAATCGGGATTGGGGCGCCCGGCCATGGGCCGCGGAAACTCGAAGCGTTCGGGATCGCCCTTCTCGGCTTCCCGCTCGACCGAGGGGCCGCCCGGATAGGCCAGGCCGAGCATCTTTGCGATCTTGTCGAAAGCCTCGCCGACAGCGTCGTCGATGGTGCCTCCGAGGCGCAGATAGTCGCCGACGCCGCGCACCGCCAGGAGCTGCGTATGGCCGCCCGAGACCAGCAGCAGCAGATAGGGAAAGGCAACGTCGTCGGTCAGCCGCGCCGTCAGCGCATGCGCTTCGAGATGATTCACCGCAATGAAGGGGCGGCCGGTCACCAGCGCGATCGCCTTTGCCGTGGTCAGCCCGACCATGACGCCGCCGACCAGCCCCGGCCCGGCCGCAGCGGCGACAGCGTCGATCTCCGAGGGCTTGAGTCCTGCATTCGCGAAGGCGCGAGCAACGATTCGATCGATGGCCTCGACATGCGCACGCGCCGCGATCTCCGGCACCACGCCACCATAAGCCGCATGTGCGGCGATCTGACTCAGGATCTCGTTGGACAGGATTTTGGCTTCGCCGGCGCGATCAACGCCAACGATTGCAGCCGCGGTCTCGTCACAAGTCGTCTCTATCCCCAGAACGCGCATGATCGATCGACAAATCTCGGACAGGTTTCGGCCGGAACAGGCCACAAGGAGAGGCGGGCGAAGCTCCGACGGTTTCGCGCCGGGGATTCCCTCGTATAGTGCGCCACGGAGCATAAGGCCAAGAGGCCGTGGAGTTCGCCGGCCAGCGGCCGGCATCAGGAAGACGCAAACAGAATGAACGAGATCCCAGCTTCGGTTCGCGGGCGCCAGGTCGGCCGCTTTGTCATCGGCACGCGCGGCAGCCCCCTGGCCTTGGCGCAGGCCAATGAGTTCGCGCGCCGCCTCGCCGAGGCTCACGGCTGGGCACAGGAAGAACTGCCGCTCGAAATCATCGTCACGACGGGGGACTCCATTCGCGATCGCCCGCTCTCGGGGGCCGGCGGAAAGGGTCTGTTCACCAAGGAGATCGACCAGGCTCAGATCGAGAGCCGGATCGACTACGCTGTCCACTCCGCCAAGGATCTTCCCACCAAATTGCCCGACGGCCTCACCATCGCTGGCTATCTCCCCCGCGAGGATGTGCGCGATGCGTTGATCGCACGTGGCATTTCCCGCGTTGCGGACCTGCCGCAGGGCGCGGTCGTCGGTTCGGCCTCGCTGCGCCGCCAGGCCATGCTAAGGCGCATCCGGCCCGATCTCGAGATCGTCCTGCTGCGCGGCAATGTCGCAAGGCGGCTGGAGAAGGTGGCGAGTGGCGAGATCGATGCCACCTTGCTCGCCATCGCCGGACTGAAACGGCTTGGGCTGGCCGACAAGGCGAGCGGCATCCTTTCCATCGAGGAATCGCTTCCGGCCGTCGGCCAGGGTGCAATCGCGGTTGCGGTTCGCGTCGGCGACACCGCAAGCGCGGAGGCCGTGCAGCCAATCCTTTGCCGCGACACCGGCATCGCACTCGCCGCCGAACGCGCCTTCCTGACCGAGCTCGATGGTTCCTGCCGGACACCGATCGCTGGTCATGCCACCGTCGAGGGCGACCGCTTCCATTTGCGCGGGCTGCTGCTCTCGCCCGACGGCACAGCGGTGGCCGAAGATAGCTGCAGCGGTCCCGTCGGCGAGGCCGCGGAACGTGGCGCCGAACTCGGACGCGCCTTGCGCGCCAGGGCTCCGGCGGGGATCTACTCATGAGGCCGGGCGTTCCATGAACGCCAACGACGCGACAGGAGGGCGCATGCGCGTATTCGTGTTCAGACCGCAGGCGGATGCCGAACGCAGCGCCCGCGCGCTCACCGCCCATGGCCATGAGCCGATCGTGGCGCCGCTCTTCGACGTGGTCCGCCTCTCCGAGCCGGTGCCCAAGGGCACGTTCGCGGCGTTGATCCTGACCAGTGGCAATGCCGTACCGGCACTCGCCGACGCGCCAGCCGCCTGGCGGGACCTGCCGGTTTTCACCGTCGGGGCGCGGACGGCCGCGAAGATGCGCGACGCCGGTTTCGAGGATGCCCGCAGTGCCGATGGCGACCGCAACGACCTGATCGCTCTGATCCAGCGCAACATCGCCACGCCAGCACGCCTGCTTCTGGTCGCTGGCCGGGACCGGCATGACGATATCGCGGAGCGCCTGGGCAAGGCCGGCTACGAGATTGCGAACTGGACGGCCTATGCGGCAGAAGCCAAGCCCAGCCTGCCTGAAGTGGCCGCAGCCAACCTGCGGGACGGGCGCGCCGAAGCCGCGCTTCACTATTCACCACGCGGCGCCCAGACCTTCCTCGCCCTGACACGCGCCTCCGCTCTCAGTCAACAGGCGCTGGAACTGACGCATGTCACGCTTTCGGCGGAGGTTGCGGCCCCCTTGATCGCAGCAGGCGCCAGCACGGTCCTGGTCGCCGAATACCCGGAAGAAGCGGCCCTGCTGGCCGCACTGGATCAAGTGACCGCTCGCAATCGTCGCGCTGGGGATGTTAGACAGGCCGTGACCGCGCCGGCCGGCGTCGAGACGGACAAGGATGCGATGAGCGAGCCGCAGACAGCCACGCCGCGCGGACGCCACCGGCGAACTCCCCCGACCATCGACGGCAAGGTCGAGGAGGCGGTGACCGCGGCATCGGAAACCGCTTCATCAGAGACTGACCAGGCTCCCCCCGCAGCCCCGCCAACCAGTGAATTCGCACCCGGGAGCACATCTCCGGCGCCCGAGCCCGTTGGCTTGGCTCCATCCGAGCCAGCGCCGCCCACTTCGGGTGAGCCATCTCCCCCTCCGCGGCTGCCATGGGCTGCTCTGGCCGCGACCGGCCTGATCGGCGGCATCCTTGGGGCGGGTCTCATGACACTGGTTGGTTCCCGCGCGACGCCCGATACCAGCGAACAGCAGATCGCCGAGCTGAAGGGGCGCATCGAGACCCTGCAGCGCACGACGACCAATCTGCAAAGTGCTGTCACAAGCCTGCCGCAGCGCGCAGCGCTGGAGGCGCTCGATCGCCGGGTGAGTGCGACATCGGAAGCCGCCGCCAATGCCGCCGCGGAGGCAAAGACCGTCGCGGCACGGCTGGCGGAACTCGCAAACGCTCCTGCCCCAGCCACGGCCGAGAACAGCTCGGCCATCGCCGGGCTGACGCAACGCCTCGGCACCGTCGAGACGCTGGCCAAGTCCGCGGCCTCGCCGAGCCCGCAGGCGTTTGCCGCCGCGCGCATCGTGCTCGCCGAACGCATCCAGGGCGCGCTTTCCGCGGGCCGGCCCTTCACGGCCGATATCGCGGCTCTCGGCAAGGGGGGCGGCTCGGCCGAACAACTGGCCGCCCTTTCCGCCGTCGCCACGACCGGCGCACCGACGCAGGATGCGCTGCTGGCGCAATTCCGGGTTCATCGCGCCATGTTCGATCGTGAAATGACGCCAGCCGCCAAGGATTGGCAGGATCGCCTGCTTGGGCTCGCCAGCAAGGTCGTCACCATTCGCCCGGTCGGAGATACCGGCGCAAACGACCCTGCAACGTTGGTGATCCGCCTGGAGAATGCGCTTGCGCATAGCGAATTCGGCAAGGCCGCCGGCCTCTGGGCTCAATTGCCCGAGCCGGCGCGGCGGGACACTGCCGAGTTCGGCACCAGTTTACAGAAGCGGGCTGCCGCTGACGCCGCGATCGGCAGGGTTGCACAGGATGCGGTTGCCGCGCTCGGCGCGGGTGGCTGACGGAGGATAGCGTTCAATGGTTCGCGTGCTGCTCTATCTCTTTGTCATTGCCTGCCTCGCGGTTGGTGCCGTCTGGCTGGCCGACCGCCCCGGCGAGGTCTCGGTCCTCTGGCAGGGCTACCGCATCGAGACGAGCGTCGCGATCGCGGCGATCGGCGTCATCATTCTGGCCTTCCTTGCCATGCTCGGATGGGCCGCGGTGCGCTTCATTCTCGGCCTGCCCTCGGCCTTCAGTTTCGCCTCGCGAGCACGGCGTCGGGCCCGCGGCTTCGAGGCCGTCTCCCGCGGCATGGTCGCGATCGGTGCGGGTGATCCGGTGGCAGCCGGCCGCTACGCCGTCGACGCCCGCAAGTTTTCCGGCAACGAGCCGCTGACCCTGCTGCTGGAAGCACAGACGGCCCAGCTCTCGGGCGACCGGGGCCGCGCGGAAGCCGCTTTCAAGGCCATGCTCGACAAGCCGGAAACACGCGTGCTCGGCCTGCGCGGTCTCTTCGTCGAGGCCCGCCGCCGTGGCGACATGACGGCTGCGCGCGCCTTCGCGGACGACGCCGTGCGGCGCTCCCCCTCGCTCGCCTGGGCCAATGACGCGCTGCTCGATTTCCACACCAGCGCCGGAGACTGGCAAGCAGCGCGCACAGCCGTCGAACGCCGCGCCGCCCTGCGCCTCGCCGAAAAGGCGGATGCCAAGCGCCAGCGCGCCGTGCTGCTGGCGGCGGAGGCCCTCGACGCGAAGGGCAGCGAACCGGAGAAGGCCTTGGCCGCCGCCCTGGAAGCGACAAAACTCGCCCCGGGCCTCACTCCGGCAGCTGCCCTTGCAGGGCGTATGCTCGCCGAGCGCGGCGATATCCGAAAGGCCGCCAAGCTGCTCGAAGCCGCCTGGCGCGAGGTGCCGCATCCCGACATCGCCGCCGCTTATCTCGACGTGCGCCCCGGCGACAGCGCGCAGGACCGGCTCGCACGGGCCGAAACGCTCGTAAGGTTCCGTCCGGCCGACCCGGAAGGCGTGCTGGCTCTGGCCGGCGCGGCGATCCATGCCCGTGATTTCGCCAAGGCCCGCCAGGCGCTGAAGCCGCTGCTGGCCGGCGGCGCGTCCGTCCGCGTCTGCCTGCTCATGGCCGAACTCGAAGAGGCCGAACATGGTTCGGCCGGCCGGGTTCGCGAATGGCTCTCGCGCGCCACACGCGCGCCGCGTGACGCGGCCTGGGTCGCGGACGGACTGGTGTCTGACCATTGGCTGCCCGTCTCGCCAATCTCCGGGCGCCTCGATGCCTTCGTCTGGACGGTTCCTCCGGCGACGCTCGGCAGCCAGGCACCGGCAATCGACGATGTGCTGGCCGATCTCGACGATTCCGCGCCGCTGCTGGAAGGGCGTGCCGAGACGATGGCAACCGTCGAGACCGCCGAACCAGTGATCGAGCAGGCAACGCTCGTCGCACCTGAGCCTGCGAAAACCGAGCCGGCGAAGCCTGCGGGGGACGAGAAGCCTGCGACCGAGCCTGTCGCCAAGGTTGAACCGGCCGTCGCGGCCAAGCTCCCAACTCCGGTCATCGAGGCGGCAGCGGCTCCTGCAACCTCAGCCTCGGTCCGCGATCATCGGCCGTCCCCGGTGATCTTCCCGGTATCGCACGCCCCGGACGATCCGGGCCCGGAGGACGTTCAACCCGCCGCGGCCGCCAAGGCAAAATTCCGCCTCTTCGGCTAATCGGCGAGCGCACCGGCCGGAGCGCACGCCGCGTCAGCACGGGCGAGCGCGCGAAAAGGGGTGCGGGTCTCCCTCCCGCCCCTTATAGCGGTCTGCATGAACACCGAACCAACTGCCCCACTATCGACCTCCCCGGACAACGCAGAGGGCGTCAGCCTGCATGTCGCTCCGGAGCAGGCAGGAATGCGCCTCGACAAGGCGCTCGCCATGCTTGCCGGCGAAATCTCACGCGCCCGCCTGCAGCAGGTCATCCGGGAGGGGGGTGTGAGCCTCAACGGCGCGGTCGCAGGCGATCCGAGCCGAAAGGTCGCCGCCGGCGACGTCCTGACCCTGGTCATGCCTGCGGCCAGGCCACCCGCGCCCGTGGGCCAATCGATTCCGCTCGAGGTCGTCTATGAGGACGATGCCCTGATCGTGATCAACAAGCCGGCCGGCCTCGTCGTCCATCCCGCGGGGGGACATGAGGACGGCACGTTGGTCAATGCGTTGATCGCTCATTGCGGAGACAGCCTCTCCGGCATTGGCGGCGTCAGACGGCCCGGCATCGTGCATCGGCTCGACAAGGATACCAGCGGGCTTCTTGTCGTGGCCAAGACCGACAAGGCCCATCAGGGACTTGCCAAGCAGTTTGCCGACCATGGCCGCACCGGGCCGCTGGAGCGCGCCTATCTCGCGCTGGTCTGGGGTACGCCGCGCCGGCCGCATGGCACGATCGAGGCCGCACTCGAACGTTCGCACCGCAACCGCGAGAAGATGGCGGTCGTTGCCGAAGGCCGCGGCCGCGAGGCAATCACCCACTTCACCGTCCTGGAGCGCTATCCGCCGCTGCTTCGTGGACAGGAGGAGACCGAAGCCCTGGCCAGCCTGATCGAGTGCAGGCTGGAAACCGGCCGCACGCATCAGATCCGCGTCCATATGAGCCATCTCGGCCATCCCTTGCTGGGCGACCAGCTCTACGGCTCAGGCTACATGACCAAGGCAAGCCGCCTTCCCGACCGCGCACGCGATGCGCTGGCCGCCCTCGGCCGGCAGGCACTCCATGCCACGGTACTCGGCTTTGCCCATCCTGTGACGGAAGAGGACATGTATTTCGAAGCGCCTCCGCCCGTCGATTTTGCAAATATGCAAGCGGAACTCGCGGCCCTGTGAGCTAATCTGGCCACTTCGCCCACTTTCCGCCAAGCTCCATTGGCATATAATGGGGCTTGGATGCGGATGGCTTAAGGGGCGCCGCATGGGGCCGGGTCCGACGAACCGTCACAGGGTTCGCGCGTTGGTTCAGGCACATCATCCAAAACCTGCGCGAGGGTCGTTCGCGCGGTTGGCTTGCCGCGAAGCGGGAGCCAGGAAAGGAGAACGAGCATGGCGATTGCATCGCTGCCCGTCATGTCCGCGGAGGGCGGACTTTCACGTTATCTCGAAGAAATTCGCAAGTTCCCGATGCTGGAGCCGAGCGAGGAATACATGCTCGCCAAGAGCTGGCGCGAGCATGGCGACCGCGATGCGGCGCATAAGCTCGTCACCTCGCATCTGCGGCTGGTGGCCAAGATCGCCATGGGCTATCGCGGCTACGGCCTGCCGATCGGCGAAGTCGTGTCCGAAGGCAATGTCGGCCTGATGCAGGCGGTCAAGCGCTTCGAGCCCGACAAGGGCTTCCGTCTTGCAACCTATGCCATGTGGTGGATCAAGGCCTCGATCCAGGAATACATCCTGCGCTCCTGGTCGCTGGTGAAGATGGGCACCACCGCCAACCAGAAGAAGCTGTTCTTCAACCTGCGCAAGGCGAAGAGCAAGATTTCGGCGCTTGGCGAGGGAGATCTCAAGCCGGATCAGGTCAAGACGATCGCGACCAAGCTCGGCGTCAACGAGCAGGACGTCATCGACATGAACCGCCGTCTCGGCGGCGATGCGTCGCTGAACACGCCGTTGCGCGAGGATGGCGAGGGCGAATGGCAGGACTGGCTCGTTGACGACAGCGAAAGCCAGGAACGTCGCCTGGCCGATTCCGAGGAAAGCGACAACCGCCACCAGGCGCTGCGCGAAGCACTGACCGTACTCAATCCGCGCGAACGCCGGATCTTCGAGGCTCGGCGCCTGGCCGATGACCCGATCACGCTCGAGCAACTCTCCGAGGAATTCGGGGTTTCGCGCGAACGCGTCCGGCAGATCGAAGTTCGCGCCTTTGAAAAGGTGCAGGAGGCGGTCAAGAAGGCCCTGACCAGGATCGAAGCACCGCGCGCCGCCCTGCCGGCGAACTGAGACCTGAATCCTTCGGCAGCACGATACAAAAAGGGGGGCGGTGACGCCCCCCTTTTCTGTTCAGTAGAGCGGCGCCAAGGGCTGCAGGGGCAGCCGGAACGGCCCGAGATAGACCCGGCCCTCGCGCAGGACGACCGGCGGCAGAGGCGTCAACCCGGGTGTGCCGCCGCTCGGCTTGCCTCCGAGCAGCCCGCCAAGACCGGCGGCAAGACCACCGACCTTCATGCCGCCAATCCGGTCGATGCCCGCGACACCGGCATCGATCTGACCGGACATGCGATGCGTCTGGTCGAGCAGCAGACGCCCGCTCGCCTCGAGCCGGGCAGCCCCCTTTATCATCAGCAGTCGCGTCAGTTCGATCTGCCCCCCGGTGGTGCGCCAGGTTTCGAGAGCATCGGGGTTGAACCCGGCCTTGAACGCCAGCGATTGCGTCAGGCTCGCCTGCATCTCGACATCACCAGGTTCAGTGGTTCCGAGCAGCGCATCGAGCGCGGGCAGCACCGAGCCTTTCGCTGTCAGCGCAAGATCCGCCACCTGCTCGGTCGCAAACCGCGCCGGGTTCCGGCGCAGATGCACGTCCAGCTGATTGGCGCGCCAGGTTTCATTGCTCGCGCCGGGCGTGGTCAAGGTCGCATTCGGCTCGACCAGCACCATGGAGAAACGCTCGGGCTCACGCTCCTTCAACGCCAGGCTGGCCTCGAACTGACTCCAGCCGAGATCAAGTTTGCGGCCTTCAGGCAGGGCAGCCTGCAGCGGCCCCTTCACCTCCAGGATGACGAGGCCGGGCGTATAGATCTGCCCGACCGCCACACTGGGGCCAGTCTCGACCTTGACCGTATCGCCCCAGCGCGACGAGGTCAGCGTCAACCCCGCGCAGCGGACCTCGATCCGAAAGGGAAAGCCTGCGACGGAACGATCGCTGCAGGTCCAGGTCCGCCCCATCTGGGCCTCGCGGGCAACAACGCGATCAAGCCCCTCGACCACCCGCCCTTTGACGACGAACCAGAAGCCGGACCAGGCCAAGGCCAGCAGCACGAGCAGGGCGAAGGGCGCATAAAGCCAGAAGCGGCCTCGGCGGCGCTCGGAAGGGATGTCGGTCATGCAGCAGCGATCCATTGCGCGAAAGCGGCCGGATTGTTAGCTCCCGGTCGCAGGAAGCGCCAGACCCGCCATTCTCTCGGCCGATTCGAACGCTTCCTTCGTCAAGCAGCTTCTGACGGCGAAACTGTGGGATAACGATGACAGCGAATGCAGCTTCTGACGATCTCTGGGTCTTCGGCTACGGTTCGTTGATCTGGCGCCCCGGCTTCACCTTCGAGGAAAGCGTAGCGGCCCGGCTCAACGGCTATCACCGCTCGCTCTGCGTCTTCTCGCATGTCCATCGCGGCACCCCCGAACGGCCGGGGCTCGTGCTTGGGCTCGATCGTGGCGGCATTTGCCGAGGGCTCGCCTTCAGGGTGGCGCCCGCCCATGCCGTCGAGACCATCGCCTATCTGCGCGAGCGCGAGCAGGCGACCTCCGTCTATCTCGAACGCCATCTGCCCGTCAGGCTCGAGGATGGCCGCCGTATCCGGGCGCTGGTCTATGTGGCCGACCGCAAACACCTGCAATATGCCGGCCGCCTGCCGGCCGAGGAATTGCTCAAACTGGTGCGCCAGGGCCGCGGAAGCTCCGGAGAGAACCCCGACTATGTCCTGCGGACGCATGATCACCTGCGCAAGATGGGCATCTTCGACCCGGTCCTGAGCCATCTCGCCCATGTGCTGGCGCCAGGTCTGCCCGAGCCGCGCCCGTCGCTCTGAGCCTCACACCTGCGGCATCAGGTCGAGCAATGCAGCCCGACGACTCAAGCCGTCCTCCGCGAGCAGATGGATATGGATCTCGCTCGCCCCGGCAAGCACGACCGACCGGCGCCAGCGCGTCAGCGCAGCCTCAATCCCGAAGGGACCGCTCTCGCGCGCCGCGATGATCTGCCGGTCCTCGGATACCGCGAGCAGCACGGCATCGCTGAAGCCGAGCGCGTGATCGTCGGTGACCGAAAAGACCGAGGCGACATAGCGCCGCCCTGATCGGCCACGCCAGGCCGTGAAGCGCCGTTCGCCCAATCCCGCGGCGCTGCGCAGCGGCATTTCGCGCGCGTCTGCACCGGGTTTGGCGCTCCATTCGTCCAGCTTAAGGGCGAGAACAGCCATTTGTTCCTCCTTTGTTCCGAACAAAAAGAGAACAGATTTGACCGCCTGTCAAGCATGACCCACCTTGCGGGCCGAATGCGTCGCCGGGGCTCGTCTAAGCGAGGGGGTCCTGCCCGATCCTGGCGAGTTCGCCGCGCCCCGTCGCAAGTAGCCTGTCGCTCGCAGTCTCGATGCGATCCTGCAGCTGTGCCTGGAAGGCTTCCTTCGACATGCCGGGCAGGATAGGCGGCAGGATCTCGACGCGAATCGTTCCGGGCCGGCGCAAGAATTTGCGGCGCGGCCAGTAGAGCCCCGAATTGAGCGCGACCGGCACACAGGGCACGCCGAGCTCGGCATAGAGATGCGCGACTCCGAACTTGTAAGCCGGCGGCGCCCCTGCCGGACGGCGCGTTCCTTCCGGGAAGATCAGGAGCTGGCGGCCGTTCTGGCCGAGCTCGACCTTGGCGCGGCGGGTCACATGCGAAAGCGCCCGTGCCCGCGCGCCACGATTGACCGGGATCATGCGCATCTTCCACAGGCACCAGCCGAAGAACGGGATCCAGGTCAATTCGCGTTTCAAGATGAAGACCGGGTCCTGGAAGATGGTGACGAGCGCGAACGTCTCCCAGAACGACTGGTGTTTCGCGGCCACCATCATGCCGCCCTGCGGAATATTCTCGAGACCGGTAATCTCGTAGCGGGTTCCAGCCGTGACCCGCATGAGCCACAACGCACTGCGCGCCCAGGACAGGGCGACCCACAGCATGTAGCGCCGCGGCAGGACAAGCGCGGGCAACGCCGCGAAGATCAGCCACAGGATCAGGTTCAGATAGAACAGGACGTTGAAAAGGAGCGAGCGCAGGACGAGCATGGCGCGCAAAGAGCGCGCCGGCTCGCCGACGTCAAGCGCCGCGCTCTTCCGCCCCCAGGCGCGTGCGCTTTTCGTTCTCGGGGCCGAGCACGCTGGCAGGCTTGGATGAGACCGGCTTTCGCCCGCCGATGATCACCGACAGGCGCGACGTTTCCGGATCGTCCTCCAGCATGCTGCGCAGCCGCGCCACCAGGTATTTCACATATTCCGGGACGAGCACCTTGGCGACGCGCCATTCGTTCCACCAGCTCGATGCATCGATATGCTCGGTCACCACCGGATGCGGCACGACGCGAACGCCTGGCATGGCATGGCTGAACTCGGCCAGCGCCCGCGGCATATGATAATTGGAGGTCACCAGCAGCAGCGACTTGAAGTCGTGACGGCGGACCCAGCGACGTGCCTCGATGGCATTGCCGATGGTGTTGCGGGCGCGATAGTCGAGATCGACGCAGCAGCCGAGCAGCTCGCGCGCGGAGGGGTTGAGCTTTGCAAGTTCCTCGCGGCCGGTGCGCTCGTTGACACCGCTGATCAGCAGGCGAGACCCACGCTCGGCCCCGAGCAGGCCGATGGCATCGCCGACGCGCTGGGCCCCTCCGGTCACGACGACGATCGCATCCGTACGCGGCGCGACCGTCGGCTCGCGCTGTTCGATCCTGGCAATGAAACCGGCATAACCGCAGGCGAGCGCGATCGCGAGCAGGGCAGCAACGGCCAGGGTCAGGCGCCATGCCCAGACTCCTGCGGAGCTCCTCCTGCTCGTCGCGGTCGGCGACATTGCGTTGCCCCCACCCCTCACCGGCAGCTGTCCGTGTCTGATTCCCATCATCACCATGTCTTGCCAGGCTAAACCGGCAATCGGGCATAAGGGCGACGTGAAAAGTCGTCCTCCGCCCCAGAGATTAAGACTTCACTACCCCAGCACCCGCAAATAATGGCGCACGGTAAACCGCGAAACGAGACCGGATATCGCCGCCACCACCATCGCCACCAGAAGCACAGCGGCATAACCCGACCAGCCGATCTCGAAAGCACCGAACATGGCCTGAATCTGCTCTGACCCCGGCGACGAGCTCCAGCTGGAAGCGAGCCAACCCAGAATGGCGATGGCCACGATTGCAGCAAGCCCTCCAGCCGCCCCCCCCTTGAGCCCGAGCCTGACGAACCGCGCCTGGAATTCCCGCGCGATGAAGTCATCATCAGCTCCGACAAGATGCAAGACCTCGACGCTGTCGCGGCTGCCGGCCATCGCTCCGCGAGTCGCAAAGGCCACGGCCAGCGCCGCGGCGGTCAGGACCAGCAGCACGACGACGACACCGGCAAGGATGATGGTGTTGGCCATGGTCGAGAGGCGGCGCAGCCAGAGGCGGTGATCGTCCAGGCTCGCTGTCGGGATGTCGCGCCGCAGCGTTTCCTTGAAAGCCGCGATTTCTGCCGAATTGCCGCTGCGCAGCTTCAACACGATCAGCCTCGGCACCGGCAGTTCGACGAGATCGAGCCCCGCGCCCAGCCAGGGCTCGAGCAGCTTGTCCGATTCCGCCTTCGGTACGGCGCGCACCTCGTCGACGCCGGCCACGGCACGTGCCATTTCGACCGCGCGCGCGACGTCGCTCTCGATGTTGCGACGCGTGTCCGGCCGGATCTGGATCGTCATCTCATTGGCGACGGCACCGCGCCACTGCTCCGAGGCGTGCGCGGCAAGTAGCGCCGCGCCGGCACTGAGGGCCGCGAGAAAGGTCAGGATCGCGATCACCGCGACCAGCGCCCGGCCGGCAGCCGAATCAACCGGGACCAGCGGCTGGTCCCGTCGGAGATTGAGCGGGAGCGCGCGTTCACGCGGTTCCCCATCCTGCTCGAAGTCAGCTGTCGACATGAAGATGCCCGTCGGCAATGACGAGGCGCGGAGCATCATAGAGCTCCATCAGCGCGAGATCGTGCGTTGCGATCACGACGGCGGTCCCGAGCGACTGCAATTCCATGAACAGACGCAGCAATCGTCGGCCGAGCGCCGGGTCGACATTCCCGGTGGGCTCGTCCGCCAGCAACAGCTCGGGCCGCCCGATCAAGGCGCGCGCGATCGCGGCGCGCTGCTTCTCGCCGCCCGAGAGAATGGTGGGTACGGCATGCATGCGCTCGCCGAGACCGACCCAGCGCAGCAGCTCGACGACCTCCGCGCGGTAGCTCGTCTCTTCCTTGCCGAGCACGCGCAGCGGCAGCGCGACGTTCTCGTAGACCGTGAGGTGATCGAGCAGGCGAAAATCCTGGAACACCACCCCCATGCGGCGGCGGAAGGCCGTGAGCGTCGTCGCATCCAGTCGCGACACATCCTGACCGAACAGGTTCACCAGCCCGCGCGTCGGCTTCAGAGCCATCAGCACGAGCCGGATCAGGGTCGTCTTGCCGGCGCCGGACGGGCCGGTCAGATACTGGAACGAGCGCGGCGCGATGCTGAAGTTGATGTCCTTCAACACCTCGGGGCCCATGCCGTAACGCAGACCGACATTCTCGAACCGAACCAAGCCCTCGTCCCTTCGGAGCAAGCCCGGCAGTCGCGGGCATCCCTTGCGAATCTCGACCGCGATCCTACACCGCAAGCCGGTGCCGGCGGAAAGCCGACCGATCTTCAAACCATGCAGTACAGGTTCTTCACGAGGCGTTAACCATAAATCCCTCCAATGGGGCGAGACCTCCACGAGCCGCACGCGAGAGCTTGAATCGCGCTGCGCCCGGGAAGAAATCTGCAGCGGCACCTGAGCCGCGCGTACCGGTGCCATTGCGAAAGAGTCATTCGCCCAGCCATGCTGATCGTCTGCCCGTCCTGCTCCAGCCAATATGAACTCGATGCGGCCAAACTTGGCCCGTCCGGGCGCAAGGTGCGTTGCGCCAAATGCGAGACGCGCTGGCATGTCGAGGCGGAGCCCCAGCCGGTCACATTTCCCGATGCGCCGAGCAGCGAGGAAACGACCGCGCTGCTCGACGAAGAGCTGCGCCGCGCAACCGAGATCGAGGAACAGGTGTCCGCACTCACAGCCGAGCGCGCAGCCCTGGCCGAAGGCGATGAGCCAAGCCGCCCTGGAGCAAGGCCGCGCGGTCGCCGTCCTGCGCGCACAGGTCGAAAGCCCGCCCCCGTACCGCTGGGCACCCGAATGCGAGCCATGGCTGCGCCGGCGCTCGCGATTGGCGGTCTCGCCGTGCTCGGGCTCCTTGTCTGGCAACGGGACGTGGCGGTCCGCGGCGCTCCCCAGCTCGCTGTCGTCTTCGAGAAGATCGGCCTGCCGGTGAACGTGCGTGGCCTCAGCCTGACGGGCATCGAGAGCGGGGTCGTGCAAGACGCACAAGGCCGCTTCCTGGTGGTCGAGGGCGATGTCACCAACATCACCAAGGCCGTCGCCAAAGTGCCGCAGATCGAGGTCGCCGTGCGCGATTCGGCCGGCCAGACCCTCTATACCTGGGCAACGGAGCCGCCGCGCCCGACCCTGGAACCCTCCGAGCTCATCCGCTTCCGAGCCCGGCTCGCGGCCCCCCCGGAGGCCGGGCAATCCGTGTTGGTGCGCTTTACCACCGCCAAATCGGCCGGGATCGCCAGCGCACACTGATCAGGCAACGGTCGAGGTTGCCCGCGCCTTCACCTCGCCGCACTATCCCGCTGCAAGCGATCGTATAAACCTGTGATTGGAACCAGACTGCGCAGCTTGCTGCGCCAAACGGGCGGCCGGCAGCCGGCGAGACCCGAAAGGACACTGACGACGATGACTCAGCCCCTACGCATCCGGGTGCTCTACGAAGAGGCCGCGATCGCCAAGCGGAACGAGGAAATGGCACGCGAGATCGCTGCCGCCTACCCGCCCGACCTGCTGGTCGTCGCAGTGCTCAAAGGCAGTTTCATGTTCGTCGCCGACCTCATCCGGGCGATGCATCGCGCCGGCATGACGCCGCAGGTCGAATTCGTCCATCTCTCGAGCTATCGCGCTGCGACCATTTCCTCCGGGCAGGTCGAAATCCTGCGCGACGTGCAGAGCGACGTTCGTGGCCGTCAGGTGCTGCTGGTCGACGACATCCTCGAATCCGGCCGAACGCTCGCCTTCGCCAAGGACCTGCTGGCCGCCCGTGGCGCATCGCGCGTCTCCACAGCAGTGCTTCTGGAAAAGCCGGCCAAGCGCGCCGTCAACATCCAGGCCGATTATGTCGGCTTCGACTGTCCCGACTACTTCGTTGTCGGGTACGGCATGGATGTCGCACATTCCTATCGGCAGCTGCCCTATGTCGGCGTCATCGAGACTGCCGATCAGGCCGGCCTTCCGGGTATCTGAACGATGTCACGTATTCTGGTCGTCGACGATGAGGAAAGCCTGCGCGCCCTGGTGGCGCGCGGTCTCACGCTTGACGGACATGTCTGCATGATGGCGGGCGACGGCGCCGAAGCGTTGGAGATTCTCATGGCCGAAAGGGGGCGTTTCGACCTCCTGCTCACCGATATCCGCATGCCGCTGATGGACGGGATCGCGCTCGCGCTCGCCGCCAAGCAGGAGTTTCCGGACCTGCCCATCATGCTGATGACCGGCTATGCCGAGCAGCGTGAGCGCGCCAAGAGCCTGGAAGCGATCGTCTCGGAAGTGATGACGAAACCGTTCACCATCGCTGAATTGCGCGCCACCGTCATGCGCGTGATCGAACGCTCGATCGGCTGAACATCGCGGTTATACCGGCATCACGCTCTCCGGACGATTCGTCAGGCCGGCGAATGCCGACCTTTGGCGACAGCTGCAGACTTTCGTCGCGGCATTTATTGCAACCGAGTTGCAGCTGCATTGACGGGTTTTGCTCGACCTGTCATCCTGCTCTTGCAAATGAATTGCAGGTCGAGGTCGAGCATGACGATCGATGTCGTGAGCACGTCGAAGAATGTCGCGGGCGCGTCGCGCCCCGCCGGATGGCAACGGCCGCGCGGAGATCCCTCGCTACTGGACGTCTTTCGATCGATCCCGGTTTCGGCGAAGGCCACTCCCTGGCGCAAGTTCCTGACATTCCTCGGGCCGGGTTATCTGGTGGCCGTCGGCTACATGGACCCTGGCAACTGGGCGACCTCGCTCGCGGGCGGCGCGCAATTCGGATACGCGCTGCTGGTTGTCGCACTTGTCTCCAACATCATGGCGATCATCCTGCAGTCGCTTTGCGCCCGGCTGGCGATCGCGACAGGCAGGGACCTTGCGCAGGCCTGCCGTGATGCCTATCCGCGCTGGGTCTCCTGGCCGCTCTGGATCTTTGCGGAACTGGCGATCTGCGCGACCGACCTCGCCGAGGTCATCGGCACGGCAATCGGCCTCAATCTGCTCTTCGGAATTCCCCTCGAAATCGGCGTACTGATCACCGCGCTCGATGTCTTCGTCATCCTCTGGCTGCAGACCAAGGGTTTTCGCTGGATCGAAGCCTTCATCATCACGCTGCTGGGCGTCATCGCCGTCTGTTTCGCAGTCCAGATCGCGCTCGCAGACCCGGATTGGGGGCAGGTCATTCGCGGCTTTGCGCCGACGACCGACATCGTCACCAATCCCAATATGCTCTACCTCGCGCTCGGCATCATCGGCGCGACGGTGATGCCGCATAACCTCTATCTGCATTCCGGCATCGTGCAGACCCGCGCCTATGGCGGCAGCCTGCCGGAGAAGCGCGATGCGCTGAAATACGCGACGCTGGATTCGACCGTCGCCTTGATGTTCGCACTGACCATCAACGCAGCGATCCTGATCCTCGCCGCCGCGACCTTCTACAAGACAGGTCAGAACACCGTCTCCGAACTCGGGCGCGCGCATGAACTGCTCGCCCCGCTGCTCGGCGCCTCGATCGCCCCATCGCTTTTCGCCATCGCGCTGCTCTGCTGCGGCCTGAACTCGACGGTGACCGCCACCATGGCGGGACAGATCGTCATGGAAGGCTTCATCGACATCAAGCTGCCGGCATGGCTGCGCCGCCTGGTCACGCGCCTGGTCGCCATCATCCCCGCCATCGTCGTGACGATCGTCTATGGCGAGGCGCAGACCGGCAAGCTGCTCATCCTCTCGCAGGTGATCCTGAGCTTTCAGCTGCCCTTCGCCATCGTGCCACTCGTCATGTTCACCGCGTCGCGCAAGAAGATGGGCGAACTGGTCTCGCCGCGCTGGCTGACGGCGAGCGCGTTCGTCATCGCAGCGATCATCATCGCCCTGAACATCAAGCTGATCTTCGACGTCGCCTTCGGCTGAACCGAGCGGAAACCTACCGATTCAGCCACCAGATCGAAACCGTCAGCACGGTCGCGAAGGACACCCAGGCGGCATAGGGCCAGAACAGGCTCGCCGCGAGACGATCGAGCGGCCGGAAGCGCTTGATCGTGACCAGGATCATCGCCAGCAGCGGCAGGATCACCAGGATCCCGGCGAGCGGGCTCTGCATTCCGAAGAATGCGAATGACCACAGCACGTTCAGCAGAAGCTGGACATGATAGACGATCAGCGCCCCGGTCTTGCCGGGCGTCTCTGCCGGCAGTCGGAGGATGCGGTAGGCACTCAACGCCATGATCGCAAACAGCGCCGTCCAGACCGGCGCGAACAGCCAGTTCGGCGGGTTGAATGGCGGCTTGGCAAGCGTCGCATACCAGCCTGGGATTTGCGGAACGGTTGCCGCGCTGCCCAGCAGCGAGGCGGCGACCACCGGGACGATCGCAATCAGAAAATCGACCCAGATCGGCCTCGGCGAATGTCCGGCCTTGCTCGACACAGTGCTCATGCCCCCAGCATGGGGTGCGTCTGCGGTATCGGCAAGCCGAGACCCTTGCGCCACCTCCCATGCCTGCGCCAGATGGACATTCCCGTTCCTCATGGAACCTTTCCGGAATCGCTCCATGACCAAGCGCCCGCTTCATCCCCGTTCGCTGGCCGCCCAGGCCATGGGCAAGATCGATCCGCTCACCAAGGGCGTCGTGACGCCGATCCATATCGCCACGACCTATATCCGCGACGAGGACAACGGCTACTCCTCCGGCTTCGTCTATGGGCGCCCGGATAACGAGACGGTGCGCGAGGCGGAAACCGTGCTCGCGATGCTGGAAGAGGCGAAGGCAGGGGCGCTGCTATTCAGCTCGGGCATGGCGGCGGCCACGGCTGTCTTCCAGGCGCTTTCACCCGGCGATCATGTCGTCGCTTCGAAGGTGATGTACTGGGCGCTTCGCTCCTGGCTGCTGACCGAGGCCACGCGTTGGGGCCTGAAGATCGAATTCGTCGAGACCGATGATCTCAACGCGCTGAAGGCCGCCGTGAAACCGGGCGTCACCAAGCTGGTCTGGGCCGAGACGCCCTCGAACCCGCTCTGGACCATCACCGACATCGCCGGCGCGGCCCAGATCGCCCATGCGGCCGGTGCGAAGCTCGCGGTCGATTCGACCTGCGCGTCCCCGGTCCATACCCGGCCGCTTGCGCTCGGTGCCGACATCGTCATGCACGCTGCCACCAAGGTGTTGAACGGCCATTCCGACGTCGTCGCCGGCGCCCTCTGCGCCCGCGAGGATGACGACTTCTGGAACCGCGTGAAAACCGTCCGCAAGATGCAGGGCGGCATTCTCGGCCCCTTCGAGGCCTATCTGCTGATGCGCGGCATGCGCACCCTTCACGTCCGCCAGGAACGCCAGACAGCCTCCGCCATGACGTTGGCCCAGAAGCTCTCCGCTCACCCGCTGGTGGCCCGTGTGCTCTATCCCGGCCTGCCACAGCATCCGGGCCATGACATCGCGGCGCGCCAGATGCAGAACGGCTTCGGCTATATGCTGTCGATCCAGGTCACAGGCGGCGAGAGGGCGGCGATCAAGGCAGCGGCCCATGTCGAACTCTACAAGCGCGCCACCTCGCTGGGTGGTGTCGAGAGCCTGATCGAGCATCGCGCCTCGATCGAGGGCGCAGGCTCGCCCTGCCCGGTCGATCTGCTGCGCCTCTCGACCGGCATCGAAGATGTTGAGGACCTCTACAACGATCTCGACCAGGCGCTGAAGACCGGACACGCCTAGCGCCGGGTCGCCTGGGCGATAGCCAGCAGTTTCAGGGCTGGAACAGGCCGCGGCCGTGGGAAGGCATGCCGTCGCCCTGAATGGTGTCGTGGCTGCGCTGGCTCATCGCGTGCGAACGGCACGGTCCGCCGCTTCCTCGGGCATCCTGAAGCCTTGGGAGCTCAATCTCCGGGCCGGCTCGGGCGCGACCGCAAAGCCTGTCGGCGCTGACCGCCAGACGCGGTCCTTCCGAGCGTGCCGGCGTACAAGTCTCACAATCGATCCGGTTGATCGTCACAGGCCTGCAACAGCCCGTCATTAGCTCTGCGCGGCATCAGCGAGGAGATGACGCTCATGACCGGTAAAGCCCTTGAAACGAACCGCCGCACGCTTCTGCTCGGCCTTGGCGCCGCAGCGTTGATACCGCAGGCGATGCCTGCCGCCGCGCGCAGCCTGCCGGCATTTCCGACCGTCAATCCCGGCACCGACACGAGCTACTGGAACACCGTGCGCGACCTCTACACGGTCACGCCCGACATGGTGAATCTCGAGAACGGCTATTGGGGCATCATGGCCGAGCCGGTGAAGGCCGAGTACAAGCGCCTGACCGACTTCGTGAACTTCGAGAACACGGTCTATGCCCGCAGCAGGATCGGCGCCGATCTCGATAATGTCCGCACCCCGCTTGCCGCATTCCTCGGCGTGGCGCGCGAGGAGATCGCGCTGACGCGCGGCGCAACCGAGGCGCTGCAGGCGCTGATCTCCGGCTACAACAAGCTCAAGCCCGGCGACACCGTGCTCTATGCGGATCTCGACTACGACTCGATGCAGTATGCGATGAACTGGCTGAAGGCTCGACGCGGTGTCGATGTCGTCAGGTTCGACATCCCGGAGCCCGCGACGCGCCAGGCCGTGCTCGACGCCTATGACGCGGCGCTGAAGGCCAATCCCAGGACGAAGCTTCTCCTGCTGACCCATATCAGCCATCGCACCGGGCTGATGATGCCGATCAAGGAACTGGCCGCGATGGCCAAGGCGCACGGCGCCGATGTCATCCTCGACGCGGCCCATAGCTGGGGCCAGGTCGCCTTTCAGGCCCGGGATCTCGGCGTCGATTTCATCGGCTTCAACCTGCACAAATGGATCGGCGCGCCGCTGGGTGTCGGCCTGCTCTACATTGCAAAGGACCGGCTCGGCGATATCGATCCCTATATGGCCGACGAGGATTTCAAGGCCGACGATGTCCGTTCGCGGATCCATACCGGCACGCCGAACTTCGCAGCGCAGCTCGCGGTCCCCGCCGCACTCGCCCTGCATCAGGAGATCGGCCCGGAGGCCAAGGAGGCGCGCTACCGTCACCTGCGCAATCACTGGGTCGCCAAGGCACGCGAACTCAAGGGCGTCGAAATCCAGACGCCGGACGATCCCGGCATGGTGGCCGGCATCACCTCGTTCGCCCTGACCGGCAAGCGCAGCCCTGCGGAGACCAATGCGATCGTTGCGGAGCTGCGCGACAAGCACAAGGTCATGACCGTTCGCCGCGGCGGCGTCGCCAAGGGCAACACGATCCGGATCTCGCCGGCCCCCTACATCATGGAGGCGGATCTCGATCGCTTCGTCGAGGCCTTGGCGATCGTCTCGGGCAATCGCGCGGGATAAGCCCGCTCATCGGCCCACGGGAGCGTAGAACTCGACCGCGCCGCATCCTCAAGGGGCGACAACGGGGATGAGGCGCGTCGCCGATCCCCGTTCTGGCTTCTCCCTCTCCGCGGAGAGGGAGAATCTCAGGCCTTCGCGACCTTCTGGTAGTCCTTGACGTCGGAGAAGGTGATGTCCGGGACGCGCTCCGCATCGTACTTCAGCGTGAACTGGGACGAGGCCATGAAGACCGGGTCGCCGTCGAGATCGTCCGCCATCGAGGATGGTTTCAGCGCGACGAATTTTGCGAGCGCCGCCTGATCGTCCGAGGAGACCCAGCGCGCGATCGCGAACTGGCATGGCTCGAAATCGACGGGCAGCGAATACTCGACATCCATGCGCTCCTTCAGCACGTCGAGCTGCAATGCGCCGACCACGCCGACGATCGCCGGCGCACCGTCATGCGGCAGGAAGAGCTGGACAACCCCCTCCTCCGCCATTTGCTGCAGGGCCTCGCGCAGCTTCTTCGCCTTCATCGCGTCCTTGAGCTTGACGCGGCGCAGGATTTCCGGCGCGAAGCTCGGCACGCCCTTGAAGACGATGTCCTCGCCCTCGGTGAGCGTATCGCCGATGCGCAAGGTACCGTGGTTCGGCAAGCCGACGATGTCGCCGGCAAAGGCCTCTTCGGCAATCGAGCGGTCTCGCGCAAAGAAGAACTGCGGCGCGTTCAGCGGCATCGGCTTGCCCGTGCGAACCAGCTTCGCCTTCATGCCGCGCGAAAGCTTGCCCGAGCAGACCCGCATGAAGGCGATGCGGTCGCGATGATTCGGATCCATGTTCGCCTGGATCTTGAAGACGAAGCCGGTCATTTTCGGCTCTTCCGCCTCGACTGCGCGTTTGTCCGCGACCTGGGCGCGTGGGCTCGGAGCGTGCCGGCCGAGCGCGTCGATCAGGTCGCGCACACCATAGTCACGCAGCGCCGCGCCGAAATAGACCGGCGTCAGATGGCCCTCGCGGAAGGACTCCAGATCGAACGGCTTCAGGCCCTCGCGCGCCAGGAAAACCTCCTCCCGCCAGGTCTCGGCAAGGCCGTTCGGCAGGAGCTCGTCGAAGAGCGGATCGTCCTCGCCCGCAACGGGGGTTCCCGCGTCGCTCTCGTCGCCCTTCTGGTTGCGACGGAAGGTATTCGAGGCGAAATCGAGTGTCCCGACGAAGTCGCGCCCGCGCCCGACCGGCCAGGTCATCGGCGCGACGTCGAGCGCCAGCGTCGTCTCGATCTCGTTGATCAGGTCGAAGGGATCGCGCGTCTCGCGATCGACCTTGTTGATGAAGGTCACGATCGGGATGTCGCGCAACCGGCAGACCTCGAACAGCTTCTTGGTCCGCGCCTCGATACCCTTGGCCGCGTCGATCACCATCACCGCGGAGTCCACCGCCGTCAGCGTGCGATAGGTGTCTTCCGAGAAGTCCTCGTGGCCCGGCGTGTCGAGCAGGTTGAAGACGTGCCCGCCATACTCGAAGGTCATCACCGAGGTGACGACCGAGATGCCGCGCTGACGCTCGATCTTCATCCAGTCGGATGATGTCTGGCGGCGGCCCGCCTTGGCGCGCACTTCGCCGGCGAGCTGAATCGCGCCGCCGAAATAGAGCAGCTTCTCGGTCAGCGTCGTCTTGCCGGCGTCCGGGTGCGAGATGATGGCGAAGGTACGCCGGCGCGCATGCGGCGCGACGGCGGTCGCCGGGGCATCAAGGGTGGAAATATCGGTCATGTCGGTGTGAAGACAGGAAGGGCGCCCGCTGTCAATCATCCGCAACGCGAGTCCGACGCCAGCCGCGCCGCCTGATGGGCCCGCAGATCACCATGGATTAACCATTCGCAGCCATCATCCGGCGCCGCGATCACATCTGCGCCATCTGCGGCCGGCGCTTCAACCCACGAGCGGATGGCGTCCCTGCGCAAGATTTCGAGCCAAATCTTCGGAGCCGTCCTGCTTCTCGCCGTCACTGCCGCCCTGGCAACCATCCTCGGGGTCCAGGCGCTTGGCCGCTACGCGGCGATGACGGACGAGATGCAGCTCGCATCGCGCCGCGTGTTGATGGCCGAACGGATCAACGGGCTGGTCAACGCCGTCGTGATGGAAACGCGCGGGCTCTATATGAGCCGCGATTCTGCCGATGCCGAGCGCTTCGCCGTGCCTCTGCTGGACGATCTTGCCGAGATTCAGGAGGTGATGGCCGATTGGCGCCCTCTCGTGCAGGCTGAGGACAGCGCGGCCTTCGCCGCAGTCTCCGACCAGATCGAGCAATTCATCCGGTTCCGGCGGGAGACGGTTCGTCTCGCGCGCATCGAGGGCCCCTCCGCAGCTGACAGGCACGGTAACAACGAGGTCAACCGGGCGAACCGCAAGGCACTGAACGAAGCGCTGAAACACATCGCGGTTCTCAACGACGTCAACAGCCGCATCATCGATTCGCGCCTCGACGCGCTGCAGGACAGCAGCGCGAGGCGGCAGACGCTGATCGGCGCTCTGATGATCGCGGCCGGTCTCGCTCTCGCGCTCTGGATCGTGCACCGGCGCGTTTCGCAGCCGCTCAGGCGGTTGGCGGCAACGATGCGCCGCTTGGCACAGTCGGAACCGGTCGCCGAAATTCCCCTGGCCGCACGCCCGGACGAGATCGGCGATATGGCCCGCTCGGTCGTCGTCTTTCGCGACAACGCCATGGCGCGCGCCGAACTCGAAGGCGCCGCCCGGGTGACCGAGACCGCCCGTACCGAACGCCAGATCAGGATTGACGAGCTCATCCGTGGCTTCGATGCCAGGATCGACGCCGTGCTGAAGACGGTGAGATCCGGTTCGAACCAGATGGAGAGCACGGCCCGGACGTTGAACGATGCGGCGACGGCCGCAACCTCGCAGGCCGAGGACGCTCGCGCTGCCTGCCTTGATGCCGCCGACAGTGTTCGCAATGTTGCCGCGGCCTCGGAACAGCTCTCCGGCTCGATCACCGAGATCACGGGGCGCGTCGCCAAGGCCAATGGCGTCGTCGGCAATGCTGCGCGCGATGCCACCAGCGCGAGCGCGAATGTCGCCAACCTAACCTCTGCCGCCGAAGAGATCGGCAAGATCGTCTCGATGATCCGCGACATCGCCGCCCAGACCAATCTTCTCGCCCTCAACGCCTCGATCGAGGCGGCACGTGCCGGCGAGGCCGGGCGCGGCTTCAGCATCGTCGCTGGCGAGGTGAAGACCCTGGCGAGCCGGACGTCCCAGGCGACGGACGAGATCGCCGCCCAGATCGCGGCCTTCGAAACCGAGACACGCGGCGCCGTCGCCGCAATCGAGGCCATTGCGTCGGTGATGGCCGAAGTGGCCCAGCACACCGTGGCGATTGCAGGGGCGACCGAGCAGCAGATGCAGGCAACGGCGCAGATCGCCCGCAATGCGCAGGCGACGTCGGATGGCACAATCCGCGTCTGGCGCAAGATGGAGGGGGTCACCGCCGCGTCCGAGGAGACCATGCTCTCGGCAAGTCAGGTTCTGAAGACGGCCGAAAGCCTGAGCCGTGAAGCGGAGACGCTGCGGGGTGCCGTCGAGACCTTCTTCTCAGACGTGAAGGCGGCCTGAGCCCGGCTCAGGTCTTCAGGCGATATCCGGTCCGGAAGATCCAGCCGACCGTCGCAATGCAGGCGGCGAGGAAGACCAGCGTCATTCCCAGGCTGACGACGATGCCGACCTCGGAAACGCCGAAGAAGCTCCAGCGGAAACCGCTGATCAGGTAGACGACGGGGTTGAACAGCGCCACCGTCCGCCAGAATCCCGGCAGCATGTCGATCGAGTAGAACGACCCGCCGAGGAAGGTCAGTGGCGTCACCACGAGCAGCGGGATCACCTGCAGCTTCTCGAAGCCATCGGCCCAGATGCCGATGATGAAACCGAACAGGCTGAAGGTCATCGCGGTCAGGAACAGGAAAAGCAGCATCCAGAGCGGATGCTCGACCCTGAGCGGCACGAAGGCCGTCGCCGTCAGCAGGATGATCAGGCCGAGAAAGATCGATTTCGTCGCTGCCGCGCCGACATAAGCGATGACCGCCTCCCACCACGCCACGGGCGCCGAGAGCAGTTCGTAGATCGTGCCGGTGAATTTCGGGAAATAGATCGCGAAGGAGGCGTTGGCGATGCTCTGCGTCAGCAGCGAGAGCATGATCAGGCCGGGCACGATGAAGGAGCCATACGCGACGCCGTCGATCGCCTGCATGCGCGAACCGATCGCGGCCCCGAAGACGATGAAATAGAGCGAGGTCGAGATCACCGGCGAGACGATGCTCTGCAGCGGTGTACGCCAGGTTCGCGCCATCTCGAAGCGATAGATCGCCCGCATCGCGTGGAGATTGATAGCCATGATCAGTGCCGCTCCCTCACCAGGCTCACGAAGATGTCTTCCAGCGAGCTCTGGCTGGTGCGCAGATCCCTGAAGCGGATGCCTGCGGTCGCGAGATCCTGCAGGAGCGCAGTGATGCCGGTCCGCTCCGCCTTGGTGTCATAGGTGTAGACCAGCTCCTCGCCCTCGGCCGCGAGCGCCAGATCATAGGCCGCAAGCCCTTCCGGCAAGGCAGCAAGCGGTTCCTGCAGGGAGAGCGAAAGCTGCTTCTTGCCGAGCTTGCGCATCAGCTCGGCCTTGTCCTCGACCAGGATGATCTCGCCCTTGCTGATCACGCCGATCCGGTCGGCCATCTCCTCGGCCTCCTCGATGTAATGCGTGGTCAGGATGATGGTGACCCCGTCGTCCCTGAGGCGCCGGACGAGTTTCCACATGTCCTGGCGAAGCTCGACATCGACGCCGGCCGTCGGCTCGTCGAGGAACAGGATCTGCGGTTCATGCGCCAGTGCCTTGGCGATCAGCACACGCCGCTTCATACCGCCCGAGAGCGTCATGATCCGGTTGTCGCGCTTGTCCCAGAGCGAGAGATCCTTGAGCACACGCTCGACATGGGCCGGGTTCCGCGGCAGGCCGAACAGCCCCCTGCTGAAGCTGACCGTCGCCCAGACGGTTTCGAAGGCGTCCGTGGTCAACTCCTGCGGCACCAGCCCGATGCGCGCGCGCGCGGCCCGATAGTCCTTGATGATGTCGTGACCATCGGCGAGCACGCTGCCGGAGGTCGGGTTCACCAACCCGCAGATGATGCTGATCAGCGTCGTCTTGCCGGCACCGTTGGGTCCGAGGAGGGCGAAAATCTCACCGCGGTGGATTTCCAGATCGACCGATTTCAGCGCGCTGAAGCCGGATGCGTAGGTCTTGGACAGGTTGGAAACGCGGATGATGGACATGGCCACGATATAGGGGAAGCGACGGGGAGATTCGACCGCGCCGCCATGCGCCGCGAGCACGTCAGCAGATCATATGATGACTGACTGATTTCGTCAGTAGTAAAATGCCAATGGCCGGGACAAGCCCGGCCATCCCCAATCCTCGCTGGCCCTTCGTCTCAGCGCATGAAGAACCAAAGCAGGATGATGACGGGAATCGGCACGCCAAGCAGCCAAAGTGCAATTGAACGCATTGGGACAGCCCCTTATGAATGATCGTGCTGGAGCAACGTCCTGAGGCTGCCCAAGGTTCCGGCCGCTCCTTCCTCGCCTCCTCGGGCGCAGTCTCACGAGAACAGCGTCGCGCTTCCATGCCAGAGCGGTCGATAGCCATTCGCGAGGGCCGCGATCGTCGCAGGCGGCGTCAGCACCAGGACGGCCCCGGGCGACCGCCGCCGTCGCTCGATATATCCGTTGGGAGACCAGAGCAGCGCAGCCTCACCGCGCAAGGCCAGCCACTCGCCGGCCCCGGCCTCGATCATGGTTCCGTCCGGCAGTCGATCGGCCTGAAGCCGATGCTTCTGCTTGGCTCGCCCGATCCGGCGCTCGCCATCCAGGATCCGGTCGATCTCGGGGAAAAGCGGCTCGGACATGAGGCCAAGGCCACGGACCAGCGCCGCGCGGTAGCCCAGCGCATCCGCCCGCCGGCACTCCATGCAGGGCCGGTGCCCGGCCGCAAGTGCCGTCACCTCGTCGCAAAAGAACAGCTCGGTGTAACCCTTGCCCCAGACCTGTCGCCGTCGCCCCTTGAAGGAGAGCACGCAACAGATCCACTGCCGCGTGGCATGCGACCGGAGCGGAACGGCCTGCGTCTGCGGATCGTGAAACCGGCCGCCGCGATTGCCGAATAGCAGGCCACGCGCAGGGTCGCGGGCGAGCGAGCCGTCGGGCCTGACACGGTTCGGCAGGGGCATGGCTGGCTCCGGATGGGTTCTCCAGTCAGAACCTGGCACATCATGCTGCCGGATCCTGTCGGCAGCATTCTCCCCTCCCTGCTTGCGGCACCATGCCCATCTGGCCGGTCACGCGACTTTGCGGCAGTCTTGCCTCTATCGGGAGCGGTCGGATGGGCGTCGGGGCGACATGATCGAGCACCAGAAGGGCGGCCTCGTACCGCACCCCGACCGCGAGGTCATTCTCGCCGAGGTCCACGCCCGCCCCTTCGCGCCGATCGAGACCCCGCGCCGCCTGCTGCATTTCGCCTTCCTGACCAATGCGGCTCAGGCGGCAGCTGACCGCGACGCCTTGGCTCGATTTTGTTCCGAGCGCGGTGTGACGCCCCCGGCGGAAGGAGCCAAGCATCACCGCGCCCGCCTCGCGGAGATTGGCCTGCGCTGGGAGCAGCATAGCGAGTTCACGACCTATAGCTGGGAATTGCCCTCGCCCGAACGCTCTGCCTTCGTTCCGACGGCGATCGATCTGCAGCATCCCATGCATGAGTTGCCGCAGCCCGGCCCGCATCTCGTCTCGATCGACCTCCATCTCCTGCCCGCGATCGGGGCCGGGGAGCTGGATGCGATCTTCGATCCTGCAAGCCTCGCCGCGTCGCTCGTCGATAATGCAAGCGCCATTGCGGCAACCGATTTCCGGGTCAACCCTGGCGGTTTCGTCCGCATCCTCCTGCTTGACCGCGAACTGACATCGTCACGTTCGGGGGCCTTGACCCAGAGGCTTCTGGAGATCGAAACCTATCGAACATTGGCTCTGCTCGGCCTGCCGGAGGCGCAGCGCATCGGCCCATCGGTGCGTGCCACGGAGGAAACTCTGGTGCGCATTGCCTCGACAATGACGGCGACGGAGGGCCTTGTCTCCGACAATGCGCTGCTCGACGAGATGACCGCGCTCGCCGCGCGTCTCGAATCCGAGGCGGCGTCCACGAACTATCGCTTCGGTGCGAGCCGCGCCTATGACAACATCGTCCAGCAGCGCCTGATCGCGATCGGCGAAACGCCGCATGCCGGCTGGCCGACGCTCGCAGCCTTCCTGTCCCGGCGGATGGCGCCGGCGATGCGCACCTGCCAGATGCTGCAGGAGCGCCAGACCGACCTGTCACGCAAGCTGGCGCGCGCCGCCAACCTGCTGCGCACCCGCGTCGATGTCGCGCTCGAGCAGCAGAATCGCGACCTGCTGGCGGCCATGAACGAGCGCACCCGCCTCCAGCTCCGGCTGCAGCAGACGGTCGAGGGCCTCTCGGTCGCGGCGATCGGCTATTACGTCGTCAGCCTCTTCGGTTATCTCGCCAAGGGCGCGAAGGATGCCGGTTTCCTGCCCATCGACGTCGGCGTGGCGACGGCGCTCTTCGTACCCGTCGCCCTCATCGGTGTCTGGTCGGCGGTCCGCCGCATCCGGCGCGGGCACAGCGAAGAGAGCTGACCACGTCCGGCACCGCTCCTGACATCTCCTGACATAGAGCGCCATCAAAACTCCGGCCGTCACTCTGACGACGTCCTCGCTCGGGAGCGCCGTCCTTACGATGGAGAGAGCCATGCTGACCTTCTACCACGCTCCGCAATCGCGTTCCTTCGGCGTTCTCTGGCTGCTGGAGGAACTCGGTCAGCCCTACCGGATGGAAACGATCGATATCCGCAGCAAGAGTGGTGTCGCCGAAGACTACCGCGCCATCCAGCCGCACAAGAAGGTACCCGCCGTCATCCATGACGGCATCATCGTCACCGAACGTGCCGCGATCTGCATCTACCTCGCCGACGCCTTCCCGCGGGCCGGTCTCGCGCCTGCGCTGAACGATCCCGCACGAGCCGCCTATCTGACGGCCCTCGTCTACACCGACGCCGTGCTCGACCCGATTATCGCAACCAAGGCGACCGGCATCGATTACGTCCCGCAGCATTTCTCCTTCGGTTCGCACAAGGACACCGTCGCCTATCTCGAGAAGCGGCTCGGCAATCATGACTTCGCGGCCGGCGACCGCTTCACCGCCGCCGATACCCAGCTCGGCAGCGGCATCCATTTCGGCATGAACATCATTGGCGCGCTGCCGCGCCTGCCTGTCTTCGAGGCCTATCTCGCTCGCGTGTTCTCGCGGCCGGCGTTGCAGCGCACCCTCGAGAAGGATGGTGTCCTTGACGAAGGGCAGGTCGCCTGAGCGCAGGTCTCGGGGACCGGCCGATCTTGCATGCCCCGGCTGCCGCCATCCCCGCCAGAACCGGCGGGGAACAGGCCATGCCCGATCCGCGAGAATTGTCCGCAAGGCCTCAGCATCTTCTTAAGGTTACGGTTAGGTAAGGTCGCTGACGTAAGGCATTTGAAGTATTTTTGGCCGCATTCAGGGCCCGCCAAGAACGCGGACAAATGCTGCCCCGATGAATTCCTACATACCCCTGATTCTGTTTACCGTGCTGACCAATGCAGCCGCGCAACTGATGCTGAAACGGGGCATGACCGGCATCGGGAATCTCGACATCGCGCACGACGGACTGATCTGGACCGTATTTCGGGTCGTCTTCAACCCCTTCGTCTTCGCTGGCCTCTGCACCTTCGTGGTCAGCATGGCCTCGCATCTGATCGTATTGTCCAAGGTACAGATCAGTTACGCCTACCCGTTCCTGAGCCTCGCTTACGTCGTGGTTGCGGTCTACGCCTACTTCGTCTTCCAGGAAGACCTGAGCCCTGCCCGCATCGTTGGCATTGGCTTCATCGTCCTTGGCACCATCTTCATCGCACAGAGCTGAGTCATGATGGACCTGATCGCACGTTTCATTCTCCGCCTCGGCATCCTGTTCGAAACGCCCGAGAACAGACCCGCCTTGCGTCCGGTGCCCGTGCCGGTCCGTGACCGGCGCCCTCGCCGTCCCGACACGTCGCGCTGACGCATCTCATCATCGAACCAGCGGCAAACTCAGCATGAAACACATCATTATCGGCGGAGACGGCTTCGTCGGCTCGCATCTCGCGGCGGATCTCGCCGCCATGGGCGAGGAGGTGCTGGTCGCGGATATCCAGAAGAGCGGTCACGCCCATTACGCGGCAGTCCCCTTCCAGACGATCGACGTAACCAGAGCCGAGAGCGTGGAGAGCATCCCGCTCGGCCAGGACGATCTCGTCTACAATCTCTCGGCCAAGATGCTCTCGCCGATCGTGACCCGTCGGGAACGCCACGATTTTTTCTGGCCGGTGAACTATCACGGCACCGCCAACATCCTGAACTGGATGGAGAAGCGCGGCGCCAACAAGCTCGTCCACTTCACCACGGACATGATCTACGGCCACTCCATCACCGTGCCGCAGGACGAGACCCATCCAGCAAAGCCCCTCGGCGAATATGGCGAGAGCAAGCTCGCCACCGAGACCCTGGCGCAGACCTATCGCGACAAGGGTTTTCGCATCCCGATTTTCCGGCCGCGCCTGATCATCGGCCCGGGCCGCCTCGGCATCCTCGTCAAGCTTTTTCGCCTGATCGACATGAACCTGCCGGTGCCGATGATCGGCGGCGGCGGCAACCCCTACCAGTTCATCTCGGTGTTCGATTGCGCCAGCGCCTGCACCGCAGCCTGGAAGGCCGACTTCCCCAACAGCGCCTATAATCTTGGCTCGGACGATCCGCCGCCGGTGAAGAAGCTGCTGGGCGACCTGATCAGGCATGCCGGTTCGAAATCGATCCTGCTGCCGACGCCTGCACCATTGGTCAAGTTCGCCTTGAACACGCTTGACGCGATCAACCTGCCGATCATGGACCCGGAGCAGTACATGATCGCCGACGAGATCTGCATTCTCGACACCAGCAAGGCCAAGCGCGAGCTCGGCTGGACCCCGAAGTATCGCGACGAGGACATGCTGCTCGCCGCCTATACCGAGTATCGCAAGAGCAAGAGCGAGCAGAGGAGCAAGGCCGCATGAGCATGCCCGCTTTCAGGAACGACGATTCCCCAGCCCGTCCGAAGCTGATCAGCGTCGAGGAGGCCAAACAGCTCGACGCCGCACAGGTGAAGGAGCTCTTTGCCAACCACATCAATCCCGGACAGCTGCATTTCCTCAAGCTGCTCGGCTTCGACAAGATCATCGTCGATCGTGCCGAGGGTATGCATTACATCACCCGGGACGGACGCAAGATCCTCGATTTCTTCGGCGGATTCTGCTCGGTCGCCTTCGGCCATAACCACCCACGCATCATCGCCGCCCGGCAGAAGTTCCAGGACGAGAACCGCCACGAGATCTGCATGGCGTTCATGTCGCAATATGCGGCCGCCCTGGCCAGGAATCTCGCCACGATCTCGCCCGGCGATCTCGACATGGTCTTCCTCGGCTCGACCGGCTCGGAGGCCATGGAAGCTGCGCTGAAGGTCGCCGAGCAGGTTCAGGGCCCCGGCAAGTCGAAGATCCTGCATGCCGCGAATTCGTTCCACGGCAAGACAAAGGGCGTGCTCTCGGTCACGGATTCGACGCTCTACCAGTCCCAGTTCCAGCTCGTCGAGAACCGGGTCAAGGTGCCGTTCGGCAATATCGAGGCCGTGCGCCTGGCGCTCGAATCCGACCCGGCAATCGGCATCGTCGTGATGGAGACGATCCAGGGCGGCGGCGGCATCGTCGAGGCCCCCGAAGGCTTCTGGCGTGACCTGCGCGCGCTCTGCGACAAGCACGGCGTGCTCTGGATCGCCGACGAGGTGCAGTGCGGGCTCGGCCGCACCGGCCAGTTCTTCGCCTTCGAGCGCGACGGCGTCGTACCTGACGTCACCGCACTCGCCAAGGCTCTCGGCGGCTCCAAGGCTGCGATGGGCGCGATGATCGCCCGGCGCGAACTCTACATGAAGGCCTATGGCAAGCCGAAAACCGCACTGATCCATGCCCAGGCCACCTTCGGCGGCATGGGCGAGGCCTGCGTCAGCGCGATCGAGGCCCTCAACGTGCTCTATGAGGAAGATCTCATGGGCAACGCCAAGCGCCAGGGCGACTACCTGATCGAGCGGCTGAACACCCTTCGCGCCAAGCACCCGACACTGCTCAAGGAGATTCGCGGCCGCGGCCTGATGATCGGCGTCGAGTTCCAGGATATCAGCGAGGCCATGCCCTTCGGCGTCAAGCACATGGTCGCTCTGCTCGACGACAAGCTGAAGGGTTCGCTCTGCGGCTTCGTCGGCGCGCTGCTGCTGAAGGATTACGACGTGCTCGTCGCCTTCACCGAATACAACCGCAACGTCATCCGCCTCGAACCGCCGCTGATCGTGACGCGCGAACAATGCGACCAGCTCATCGAGGCCCTCGACGACCTGCTCTCGCGCGGCATCACGCGGATCGTCACCGATTATCTGCGCAAGGTTGCGACCGCGAAGAACTGAGCTCCCTGCCCAGGCAGCTCCCAGGGCCGGCATGCGCCGGCCCTTTTTATGTCGCAGCACCTGCTGACAGAAATCCGTGGCCGCACGTGCAGACATTTCTCTCCCGCAACCTCAGTCCGGTGAGCCATGTTGAGCCATCTCTCCTTCGGTGTGTCTGATCTCCCCCGCGCGATCGCCTTCTATGATGCTGCTCTGGCGCCGCTCGGTCTCGTGCGGGTCTGGACGGTTTCCGATGGAGCAGGCTACGGGCCGCCGAACGGCGGCGACCTCCTGGCGCTGAAGCTGCAGGCTGGCCCGGTCACTCCGCCCGGGCCGGGTTTCCACCTCGCCTTCGCGGCAGCGTCGCGTCAGGCTGCCGACGAGTTCCGTCGGGCCGCGCTTGCCGCAGGCGGACGGGACAATGGCGCCCCCGGGTTGCGACCGCGCTATGCGCCTGACTACTACGCCGCCTTCGTGATCGATCCGGAAGGCTATCGGCTTGAAGCTGTCACCCGGGCAACCGCCTGACCGACGTTCAGCCCCCGGTCACGCGGCGCCAAAAGCCGGATGAGAAGCCTGGATCGACATGCCGGGCAAAGTCCCGCCACTGCGGGAAGGACGCCTCGAAGGTTGCAGGCGACATGCGGGCATCCTTGTAAGGGTTCACCCGGCCGCCCGCCGCGATGGCCACGCGATCGAGTTCGTCCAGCAGCGTGAGTGTCCGCTCGCCGCGATGCGGGAAATCGAGCGTCAGCGTCGCGCCGGCAACCGGAAACGACATCATGCCTGGCGACGGCACGTCCCCAAACAGCTTCAGCACCGTCAGAAAAGATGCCTCGCCAGCCGCGAGCGTCCGCCTCAGCATTTCCTCGACCGCCCTATGCGCCTGCGCCATCGGCACCGCGCATTGAAACTGGCGCAGGCCCCGCGGGCCATAGGCGCGGTTCCAGTTGCTCACCCGGTCGAGCGGGTAGAAGAACGGCCGATAGGGAATGCGCCTCGGCTCCGGGGAACGCGGCTGTGCGGCCCGGTAGAGCGTGTTGAAGGCGCGCAGCGTCAGGCGGTTGATCAGCGGAAAGGGAGGATTGATCGGGAACGGCAGCGGGCGTGCCGCGCGCAGCTGCGGCAGTTCCGACGCCGGTGCATGATTGGCGCGGAAAAAAACGCCGCGTCCGAAGCTGGTCCCGCCAGCAAGCGAGTCGATCCAGGCCACGGTGTAATCATGCGTTGCATCGGATTCCGCCGCGACCTCGAAGAAGCGCTCGAGGCTAGGGAAATGGATTGCCTCCTGACGCATCTCGGCGGATTGGATCGGCATCAGCTGCAATGTCACCTGGGTGATCAACCCGGTCAGCCCATAGCCGCCGATCGTGGCGGCGAAGAGCTTCCTGTTCATGTCGGGCGCGCAGGTGAGCCGGGCCCCATCCGAACGCGCCAGCTCGAAGGCACGCACATGCCGCCCGAACGTGCCGGCGCGATGGTGGTTCTTGCCGTGCACGTCGTTGGCGAGCGCCCCGCCAACCGTGACGAAGGCGGTGCCCGGTGTGACCGGCAGAAACCAGCCCAGCGGAACCACATGCTCCAGGATGGTGTCCAGCAACACTCCGGCTTCGCAGGTGATCAGTCCGCTTTCGCGATCGAAGGCGAGAATCTGATCGAGGCGGCGCGCCGCGATCAGCCCGCCGCCATCGTTGAGGCAGGAATCGCCGTAGGAACGGCCATTGCCGTAGGCGAGCACGGTCGAGGGATAGCGCCCAGGCTCGGCGCTCCAGGCGTCCGGCATAATGATCTGCGTATTCCGGGCGACAAGGCCGCCCCAGGACCGGTATTCGGGCGCTCGTCCGTTCACGGCAGGACCGTCGCGGCGACCATGATCAGCAGCACCAACCCACCCGTTACCTGGCTTCGCCAGTCGCGGATCATGAAGACCAGCGGGTCATCCGGCATCTGGCCACGACGGGCGAGAAACCAGATCCGCGCCATCTGATAGAGGATGACCGGGCAGACCAGCCAGATGATCTCGGGGTGACGATAGAGCTGCTTCACGGCGGCGCTGTCGACATAGAGCGCCATGATCAGCGCGCAGGTGCAGCCCGAGGCCATGCCGAGCTGCGACAGGGCCTCAAGATCCTCGGCCTGATAGCCGCGGCCGGCCTTCTTCAGCCCGGACTGGTCCTGCGTGATTCGCAGCTCCGCATAGCGCTTGACCAGCGCAAGGCTGAAGAACAGGAACATCGAGAAGGCGAGCAGCCAGGACGAGACCGGAATCGCCGCCGCAGCGTTGCCGGCCAGGATGCGCAGCGTATGCAGGGCTGCGAGCCCGAGCACGTCGACCAGCAGTTTGCGCTTGAGAACGAACAGATAGAGCAACGCCAGGACCAGATAGGCGGTCAGCGCCAGCAGGAACGTACCCGGCTCAGGCACGAACACCGACGAGGCGAAGGCCGCGATCATCAGCAGCGGCACCGCAGCATAAGCCTGCTTCGCGGTGATCTCGCCGGCAGCCAGAGGGCGCTTGCACTTGGTTGGGTGCCGCCGATCGGCCTCGACATCGACAATATCGTTGAGGAGATAGATCGCCGAGGCGAGCAGGCTGAACGCGACGAAGGCAACCGCCCCGTGGCCGAGCGCAGCGAGATCGAACACGTCGTGGTTCAGCAGAATGGGGACGAAAACGAGCCCGTTCTTGAGCCAATGATGCGGTCGCATCGCTCGGATCATCGCGCGAACAGACATGTCAAAGCCCTTGTCCACCGTTCAGGGCCGCCAGTCGATCGAACGGTGATCGTCACGGCGTCCCGTGCGAGGCGAACAGGAACGGCCTCTGCGCGTCCTGCTATGGCGGTCAAATCCCTAAACCGCGGTGGAAATCACCGCCGCCCCGCCGAGATTCAACCGCCATGCTTAATGACAGGCTGACGATAGGTCAGATTGCCGATGCGCCGCGCGGCCCCCGAATTCAGAGGACCTTCTTCGCGGCCACAGCGGTGATCTCGATCGCATATCCCGGCGAAGCGAGCTTCGCCTCCACGGTCGCGCGCGCCGGCGCGCTGCCGCGGGCGACCCATTTGTCCCAGACGGCGTTCATCTCGGCGATGCGCGCAATATCGGTCAGGAAGATCTGAACGCTCAGAATCCGGTCCTTCGCGCTGCCGGCAGCTTCGAGCGTTTCCTCGAGCAGGGCCAACACCTCCTCGGTCTGCCGCGTCAGCGTCTCCCCTTCGGTCTTCTCAGCGACATGGCCCGCAAGGAAGACAATGCCGTTGAAAATGGCCGCGTCGCACCACCGTTCCGTCAGGCCTATACGTTCGATCGACATGGCTCGGTATCTTCCTGTTTGGTTGAATCGTGACGGCATAGAGCGTCGCGCATGCCAAGCCCCGCCTCGGAGCGCAACTCCACGGCAGACGGGCCGGCATTCCGCATTGCGCTCCGCATCTTATGCGCGAACCGCCGCAAGACGGGTCATGGGCTGCAAAGGGTTAAGCAACGCCGGCGCATAATCGATGCGCCGGGCCAACCACGTGCAAGGCACTCTGGCGAGCTGCGATCAGGCCGAGAGGTCAGACCGGTCCAGTATCCGGCCTCAGGATGCGCGCAGCGCGCGACCGCCCGCTGCGGGATCGCGAGGTCTACTTCACTTCACCGAGATAGGCCGTCGCGTCGATCTCGACGAGACAGTCGGGCGAGCCGAGGCCATTGACGATGCAGGACACGCGATGCGGCGGGTCCTCGGCGAAATTGGCGAAATAGACCTCGTTCATCGGCTCCCAATAGGCACGGTCGGTAACATAGACTGTGCACTTGACGACATCCTTCAGGCTGCCGCCGGCCTCCTCGAGGAGCGCGCGAATGTTGTCGATGCATTGCTGCGTCTGACGCCGCGCGTCGCCGACGGCATATTTGCCCTCCCTGTCCATCCCGACGCAGCAGACGAACATGAAGTCCCCGGCGACCGTCGCCTGGGCGAAAGGCAGCCTTCCCTTGAAGACACGGTCGGAAGAGATCGTACGCTTGGGCATCGTGAACCTATGGGTGGGAGTTGCGCGGCAACCCGCCGATATCGGGCAACAGTCGCGAGACCTGCACAAGCCAGCAACTGCGCCGGAGCCAAACTTAACCTATGGTCATAAGCCCAGCCAGACGGGGCACCCCATCCAGTCTCAGATTGCTGTGGGAGAACTGGCGTCCCGGAAGGGATTCGAACCCCTGACCTACGGTTTAGGAAACCGTTGCTCTATCCTGCTGAGCTACCGGGACGCACGTGATTGCGTTTAGCATAAAGCGCATGCGGGTGAAGCCTCTTGTTGCAGTCATGCTGTGTCTCGTTGCGGCGTCGGGCAAGGCGCTGGCGAATGCCCCTTGTCCCGGCCCAGCCGCCGAGGCGCCGACGGTTCGTTTGGCTGGCGCCGATGCCGGGGGCGATCTACTGCTCGAGGATGGCCGGCGGATACGCCTCGTCGGACTGGCCCCTCGGCAGGACGACGCGGAGACCGCACGTTTCGTCGCGGCCCTGACAGCATGGCAAGGCCGCGATCTCCGGATCGTCATTCTGGCCGAGCCCGATCGCTGGGGCCGCATCCCGGCGCGCCTGCTCGCCGATCCGGCCCCCCAGGCCACTGCATCCGTGGACCTGTCGGTCGCCCTCATCCGAAGCGGCGCGGCCTGGCATCTGCCCGATTCCGTCAGCAGCCCCTGCGACGCGCTCTTGCGGGCATCTGCTCCGAATACCGCCCCATCTGCGCGACAAAATGGCCCAAAACCGGCCAATCTCGTCGATGGTCACGATATTGCCGCGTTGAAGGTGCACGCCGGTCGCGTCATCGTGCTGGAGGGGCGGATCGCATCGGTCGGCGAGCGACCCCAGCGTTCGTATCTGAATTTTTCGCGCCGGCGGGGAGCCGGTGCGTCGGTCGTCGTGTCGAGGAGGCTCTGGCGGGAGATGCGGGAGGTCGGCTGGACCGCCAGGACACTGACGGGTAAACGCGTGTGGGCGCGCGGCGTACTGAGCGGGCCGGATGGATTGTCGCTCGAACTCCCCTCCCGCGCAGCCCTGGAACTGATCGATTAGAACCATGCTGGCCTTTAGCCGACAGACTGTGTCACGCCCCATGGCGCGACTAGGCGCCCTGCTCTTGCCCGCCCTGCTGCTTTCCGGCTGCTTCGGCGACCAGAGCGTCCTGCCCCCACAGCCGGCCGATGGCGAGCTTGCCCCACGGCTGAGCACGTTCCAGCGCGCGTCGGACCGAGAGCATTTACGGCTGCTGGCCGCCTTCGGCGGCGAGTACCGAGCGCCGAACGCTCGGGCACAGCTCAATGACGTCGTCGCCCGGCTGGTCAAGGCTGGCGAGGGGCAGATCGGCAGCTACGAGATCACCATCCTGAACTCGCCGGCGGTGAATGCGTTTGCCCTGCCCAATGGCCGGCTCTACGTCACGCGCGGACTGCTGGCGCTCGCCAACGACACCAGCGAGATCGCTTCGGTGCTCGCACACGAGATCGCTCACGTAACCGCCCATCACGCTGTCGAACGGGCTGAGGCCGAAGCCGAATCCGCGCTTGTCACGCAAGTCGTGACCCAGGTCCTCAACGATCCGGCTGCCGGGGCCTCCGTTCAGGCCGGCTCCAAGATCTCGCTCGCCCGCTTTTCGCGGCAGCAGGAGCTGATTGCCGACCAGATCAGCGTCCGCAACATCGCGCGCGCCGGCTACGATCCCTATGGAGCGGGCCGCTTCCTGGCTGCGCTCGGCCGCAATACCAGCTTCCGCAACAGTGGCCAGGGCCAGAGCGGCAGCGAGAAGCGGCTGGACATTCTCTCCAGCCATCCCTCGACCCCGGAGCGCGTCGCCGCCGTCACGGCATCCGCCCGCCAGATCGGTGCACCGGGGCTTGGCGAGCGCGACGCGGCCCGCTGGCTCGCTGCGATCGACGGCATCGCCTATGGCGACGACCCGAGCGATGGCGTGGTGCGAGGCCGGCGCTATCTCAACAGCACGTTGCGCATCACCTTCGCTGCCCCCGACGGGTTCGACCTCGAGGCGGCGCGCGACATGGTCATCGGTGTCAGCGGCAACGGCGCTCAAGCGCTGCGTTTTGATTCGGTCACACTGAAGCCCGGCCAGACCCTCGAATCCTATGTTGCCTCCGGCTGGATCGACGGGGTCGAGACTGGCCCCGTCGAGAAGCTCGATGTTGACGGCCAGGCCGCTGTCCTGGCCAGCGGCAAGGGGACAGACTGGACCTTCAGGCTCGCCGCCATCCAGGCAGGCAATCGCGTCTATCGCTTCATCCTAGCGGCCCGCGGCAGCAGCGATCCGGAGCGCCCGATGCGCGCCGTGCTCAGCAGCTTCCGGGTCCTGGCTGCAGCGGAAGCACAGGCCACGAAGCCTCTGCAATTGCGGATCGTCAGCGCCTCCGAAGGCGACACGCCCGCGACGCTCGCCGCCCGCATGGCGACGCAGGATCGCGCGTTCGACCTCTTCCTGCTGCTGAACGGGCTCGATCGCAACAGCAAGCTGACGCCCGGCCAGCGCTACAAGATCGTCGCCGAATAGGGGCTGCCCCCGCGCGGGCAGCCCTGGCTTTCCTCGCCACGGCACCCGGGCGCCACCGGCAGAACCGGCGTGATCGACTTCTGCGGGGGCCGCCGCCCCGGCAACGACCTTGCCCGCGCCGCTTCCGAACTGCCGCCCGCGAAGTGCCCCACGGGCGCTCGCCCGATCTCGCCAGGTGCCGCAGATCGGGGTCACGCAGATCAAAGCCCTCCGGCTGATCCACCGGGCCGCGCACGATGGCGGGCTGGTCCAGCAGGCGCCGGATTACGAGAAAGACGCTCAGGGCCGCCAGAGCGATCCGTCGCCCTTCTCACGCGCAAATGCCGGAGCCATCTCGCCAAGAAAAAACCCGGCGGTTGCCCGCCGGGTCGATTGGCATCATGCCGGAAGAATCGCCTCAGGCGGCTTCTTCCTGCAGATCGTCATTATCGCTCTCGAGATCGGCATCAGCCGGGTCGACCTCGGTGCCCTTGGCCGCACGACGCGGCGACTTGGCGAGCTGGCCCTCGATCTTCTTCAGCGCTTCGGTCTCGGTCACGTCATCGACGACCGCGATCTCACGGGTCATGCGGTCAACCGCGGCCTCGTAGAGCTGACGCTCGGAATAGGACTGCTCGGGCTGCGCCTCGGAACGATAGAGATCGCGGACGACCTCGGCGATGGCGACGAGATCGCCGGAATTGATCTTCGCCTCATATTCCTGGGCGCGGCGCGACCACATGGTGCGCTTGATCCGGGCGCGGCCAGTCAACGTGGTCAGCGCCTTGCTGACGATATCGGTATCGGCAAGCTTGCGCAGGCCAACGCTGACAGCCTTGGCGGTGGGAACGCGCAGCGTCATCTTGTCCTTGGCAAAGCTGACGACGAAGAGTTCAAGCTTGAAGCCGGCAACCTCCTGCTCTTCGATCGCCGTGATCTGGCCGACGCCATGGGACGGGTAGACGACGAACTCGCCCGTCTTGAAACCCTGGCGCACAACAGCTTTCTTCGCAGTGGACATGCCGTTACGACTCCTGACGGGACCGCTTGAGACGGCCCACGATGACACGTCCCCGGCCGGAATGACCGGAGACACTCTGCCTGATGCGTTGCAATCCCGACCGAGCGGTCACGGACCCGCAGCCTCACGCTCCCTCAGCCGATTGCTACTTGACCACCGAACACGAAAATCACCACGCTCCGGCCCTCTGCCGGAAGCCCTGGTCATCCCGTATCTATGGGGGTGCCCCGTTTATGAATCCTCGCAGGGGCAGGCGGAACCAATTCGACTGCACGAAAAGGTGTATCACAAAAAACACGCCGAATCAAAGGTAAACGCCGATTAACACCGGAACTGCATGTCGCAGCGCCGGTGCGCTCATCGCTCAGCCTCTTCCCCTTGGGTGAAATTCAGTCGCCTTCGCCGGGGTTCGGCGAGAAATGTTCTTCGAGCTTTCCGGCCACGCCATCAAAGTCCTTGGCGTCGGCCGGCGGGTCTTTCTTCTGGGTCAGGTTCGGCCAGCTCGACGCATATTTCGAGTTGAGCTGCAACCAGCTCTCAAGGCCGGGCTCGGTATCGGGCTTGATCGCCTCGGCCGGACATTCGGGCTCGCAGACACCGCAATCGATGCACTCGTCGGGATGGATGACGAGCATGTTCTCGCCTTCATAGAAACAGTCGACGGGACAGACCTCGACGCAGTCCATGTACTTGCACTTGATGCAGTTTTCGGTGACCACATAGGTCATGTCGCCAGTCCTTCCCGGTCCATCCTGCCGGATCATAAAGACCCGGAAGGCGGGTGTTTCAAGGCCGATATCCGGGCTGCGGCAGAAAGAAAAATCTCTTCCGGCCAGATCCGGAAGGAAACTCCTCCCGAAGCACCCAAGCCTGCCCAGGCAGGCCTATCGAACCGCTCCCGCGCTCTATCCGCTCGGATCGTCCTCCGCAAGCGGCGCGTCGCCGCGCGTGCTCTCACCCAAGCGCTCATAGAGCAGTTGTGCCTCCTCATAGGGACCGCGCCTGCTGCCCAGGGCCAGCAGGCGCACCACTATGGTCTCATGCAACAGCGCCAGCGTCAGCACGTCGCCGAGCTTGAGCCCAAGCGCCGCATTCCCTGCACGCCGACCATTCACGCGGACATGGCCGTCATCCACCAGGCGCACAGCGACCGAGCGCGTCTTGGCGAAACGCGCGAACCAGAGCCACTTGTCGAGACGCTGGCGATCTTCCCGCAAGGACAGCCCTTCCGCTCAGCCCCAGATCAGTTGAGGCCCATGTCAGTTCTTGCGCCCGCCGCCCTCGAGCTGGGCCTTGAGAGCTGCAAGCTTGGCAAAGGGCGAATCCGGATCAGGCTCGCGCTCGGCCGGGCGCGGCTTTGACGTCTGCTGGAAACGCTCGTTGCCCCGCTCCTCGCGGCGTGGGCCACCTGGGCGCCCATCGCGCTTGAAGTCCGGCCGCGGGCCACGCCCCTGCTCGGGGCGGCCATTGCGCTGCGGCCGGGCGCCGCGCTTCTGATCACCCTCGCGCGGCTGCGCCTCCTGTCGGGGAGCATCACCTTGAGACGCATTGGCGGCAGCCGGACGGCCACGATCGCCCTGGCGGCGACGCTCGTCTGGCCGACCACCGTCACGGTTCGGACGTTCACCACGCCCTGCGCCAGGCTGACGCTCGCCCTGAGCGCCATCGCGGCGACCGCGACCGGCATGCTCCGGTCTGCGCCCACCCTGGTGACGATGCGGCCGCCAGACCTCGATTTCCTGCACCTCGGCCGCAGCAACGACATCAACCGCTGCCTCGGGGGCAGCAGGTTCCGCGGCAAGAGCTTCCGCAGCAAGAGCTTCCGCGGCAAGCGTCTCGGAGACAGGCGTCTCGTCGGCCGGTGCCGGCAGAGCAGACATGGCATCGGCTGGCACCGGATGCGCGGCTTGCTCGAGCTCGGTCTCAGTCGCGATCGGGGCGTCCGCGGTTTCGGGCGCAGCTGCCGCAGACGGGGCAACTTCGATGCTCTCGGCGTCAGCGCCAGCCGCCGGCTCGTCGACAGGACCGGCGCCCGCCTCATCGACCACGACCGCCGGATCAGCCTCGCGTCCAGCCGGAACGTCCGTTGCTTCCGCCGTCGGCGCGTCGGCAACCGGAGCGGCAGTAGCGACCGGTGGCTGCGCCAGCGGCACGGTGATCGCCGGTCCTGGACGCTTGGCCGAGACATAGCCGAGGGAGCGCAGGATCGAGGCGAAATCCTCGCCCGCACAACCGACCAGCGAGGTCATGGCACCGGTCACGACAAAACCGTCCTGATCGGCCGCGCCGGTGGGCGGCTGACCCTGGGTCAGGCCCGGGCGATAGGCGATGGCTGGCCGGATCAGGTCCGCAAGCCGCTCGAGGATATCGACACGCACGGCGCGCTCGCCGCAGACGCGATAGCCGGCAGCGCGGTAAAGGCCCTTCGGCACCGCCTTGTCGACGGCAAAGGATGTCCGGCCCGAAGCCGCGAGATGCGCAATATCGTCGAGGCCGGACGTATCGGGTCCGCCATGCTTCAGCGCCCAGAGCTGGGCAGCCAGCGCACGCGGCGCCGGCTTCAGCAGCGCGGGGACGTAAAGATGGAAGGCACCGAAGCGGATGCCGAGCTGACGGAGCGCCGCACGGCCCTCCTGATCCAGCGTCTTCATCTCCTCGCCGACCTTGGCGCGCTCCAGCACGCCCAGCGACTCCCCGGTCTGATAGGCGATGCCGCGCGCAATACCGGTGACATTCTCGGCATTCTCGAGCAGCTGCAGCGCACCAAGCAGGCGGGCGATGTGATTCTTGAGCCAGAGAGTGAGGCGCGCGTCGACCTGTTCGCGCGCCGGCCCGGTCAGGTGCTCCTCGACCAGCAGGCGCAGGCGCGGCTCCAGAACCTTGTCGCCAGCGACAAGCCGCGCGACTGGTTCACCGATCCAGCGCACCAACCCGTCATGCGAAAGCACGAAGGCATCATCAGCCGCGAGCACGACGCGCGCGGCGCGCGCCTCGATCTCGCTGGCAAGCGCCTTCATCGCGGCCATGTTCAAGGCCTTCGCCTCAGGCCCGCCGGCCTTGGGATCCGCCGTGAAGCGAAATCCCTGAAGCATCCCGACATGCTGTCCCTCGACGAGCACATCGCCCGTCGTGGTGACCTCAGCCTCCAACATTGCATTCTCCCGCAAACGACGCATCAGCACGCTCGTGCGCCGATCGACGAAACGGCTGGCTAGCCGCTCGTGCAAAGCGTCCGACAGTTTGTCCTCTACAAGACGCGCCACCCCCTGCCAATGCTCTGGATCAGGTAACCAGTCAGGACGGTTTGCGACATAGGTCCAAGTTCGGACCTGCGCAATGCGGGCAGACAGCGTGTCGATCTCGCCATCGGTCCGGTCAAGCGCATCGAGTTGGGCACGATACCAGTCCGGATCGAGCCGTCCGTGGCGCATCAGGCGCAGATACAGCGTGGTGGCGAGATCAGCATGCTGCATCGGCGCGATCTTGCGATAATCGGGCAGGCCACACACCTCCCAGAGCCGCTCGACTGCTGCACGGCCCTGCGCCAGCGGCCTGACATCGGCGTCGCGGGCCAGAACCTCCAGCGTCGTCATGTCCTCTGCGATCAGCGCACGGGTCAGCCCCTGCTCGGTTGGCTGGACGTTCAGGCTGGCGATCAGCCCGTCGACGGAGCGCAGATCGAGGTCGGAATTGCGCCATTGCAGCTGCCGCACCGATTCAAAACGATGATTCTCGATCGCCTCGACCAGTTCGGCGTCGAAGGGCGGGCAACGCCCGCTCGTGCCAAAGGTGCCGTCGCGTAGATGGCGGCCGGCGCGCCCGGCGACCTGGCCGAACTCCGCGGGATTCAGCTTGCGGAAATGATGGCCGTCGAATTTCCGGTCCGCCGCGAAGGCAATGTGATCGACATCGAGATTGAGCCCCATGCCGATGGCGTCCGTCGCGACGAGATAATCGACATCGCCCGACTGATAGATCTCGACCTGGGCATTGCGCGTGCGCGGCGAGAGCGCGCCGAGCACGACGGCGGCTCCCCCCTTCTGCCGACGGATCAGTTCGGCGATCGCATAAACCTCCTCGACGGAGAAGGCGACGATCGCGCTACGTCGTGGCAGGCGGGTAATCTTCTTGTCGCCGGCAAATGTGAGCTGCGACAGGCGGGGACGCGTCACGACGTTCACGCCGGGAATGAGCTGCTCGATCAGCGGCTTCATGGTGCCCGCGCCGATCAGCATCGTCTCGGCCCGACCGCGCCGGTTCAGCAGGCGGTCGGTGAAGACGTGACCGCGGTCGAGATCGGCGGCGAGTTGAATTTCGTCAATCGCGACGAAATCGACGGCGAGATCGCGCGGCATGGCCTCGACGGTGCAGACCCAGAAGCGGGGCCGCTGCGGCTTGATCTTTTCCTCGCCGGTGACCAGCGCCACCGCCTCGGGGCCGACCTTCTCGACCACGCGGCCATAGACCTCGCGCGCCAGCAGGCGCAGCGGCAGGCCGATCATTCCGGTCGGGTGCGCCACCATCCGCTCGATCGCCAGATGCGTCTTGCCGGTATTGGTGGGCCCGAGAACTGCTGTGACACCCTGCGCACGAACCGAGGGCGGAAGAGAGCGTGCTGAAATCAAGACGCGACCGATCGTTTCCTTTGGGCCCTTGCCGGCAGCAGACACTGAGGAAAGCGTCCTACCTTGGCACAAGCTGGAGCGCCGAAATTAAGCTGCGGAACGAGTCCTGAACGAAGCAAGCCCGAATCGCTGACTCCGGCAGAATCGGGATTCGTTCACGGCAAGATATCGCGGGGACAGCCGCACGCACCACCATATCTGGAATCGTGACACGAGCTTGATCCACTCATTTTCGCGATCAGCGTAAACGGCCGGGCGCCGACAGTCCTCCGCGCTATTTATGTCGTGCTCACGGCGAAACGAGGGGCGGCCGCATGATTTCTGCCGATGCAACAACGCGGGATCGGCGTAAACCACCGCCACGGCGGGGCGCCCAGGCAGGGCCGCCGGGCCAAGCCGGCGCGACCGAGCGGCTCAGTTCTGCCGCGCGGCCGTGGTGGTGGTCGGATCGACCCTGAAGCTCGAGGCCTCGATGACCGCAGTCCCGATCATGGTCTTCACCGAGATGCGGATCGGCACCATCACATTGGTGCCATTGACGGGGGCAAGCCAGGTGTTGATCTCGCGATTCTCGGTCATGAACTTGGTGCTCGGCCGGAGAGCCCGATGCCCTGCGATCGGCACATAACGCGCCTGGCAGATCGTGACCGGGCCGCTATAGCCCTCGAGCTTCACCTGGCGCGAACCGGAATAGCTCAGCTTGATGTCATAGCGCGCGGCGCCGTCGAAGATCGGCAGCGTCCGGTTGCAGGCGGCACCATTCCCGCCCTTGCCCTCCACGGGCATCAGGAAGGCGCTGATCGGATCAACCACATTGCGCTTGTGGCTCTCGTTGAGCGGCACGCGATCGGGCTTGTCGTCGATCGGCGGCGCAATATCCACGGCCTGCACCGTGCCGCCGTCGAGCGCCATGCGCACAGTGCGGCTCTCGCTTGAGTTCGCCGACGAAACCGCGAAGGTCGCAGGCGACAGGCGCCCACCATGAAGATTGCCGGTTGCCGCACCCGAGCCGCGTCCGCCCGTGAAGCTGCCGACCAGGCCGGTCATCTTGGCGACGATATCGAGCTTGTAGCTGCTACCGTCGATGCCGCCGCTGAGATGGGCGGTGCCGAGCGTCAGGCCGAGCAGAGAGACATCATATTTGGCCTCCAACGAGGCCGCCGCGACTGACGACGCTCCAAAGCCGGAGGCCAGGGCCAGCGCAGCGAGACCAAGTCCGGCCAGGGACGACGCGATGGCGGGCTTCATCCAACTCCTCCGGACGGGCATGCTTCAGACCGGCATGCACTGCGAATCGGTCCGAATCGTGACCCCTTTTACCGAATTTGGCGAGTGGCAATGCCGCCACGCTGCGGCCGCCCCGATCGTGCTATGGAATCAGTCCCGGTCCTTGACGCAGCAGCCGGGCTTGGCTATAGACCCGCGACTTCAATTTGACTTCCGGTGCTCGTGGGCCGGCACGTCGCGTGTCGGCATTTTTGTTTGAGACAACCGGTTCCAAGGGAACGATATCATGGCTCGCCGTTGCGAACTGACCGGGAAAGCCACCCTCACCGGGCACCTCGTCAGCCACTCGAACCGCAAGACGAAGACCGTCTTCCGGCCGAACCTCGTCAATGTCACGCTCCGTTCGGACGCGCTTGGCCGCTCCGTGCGCCTGCGGGTCTCGGCGAACGCCCTGCGTACGGTCGATCACCGTGGCGGACTTGACGCCTTCCTGGTCAAGGCGCCGGCTGGCGACCTCTCGACCAGCGCCCTCACGCTGAAGCGTGACATCGAGAAGAAGCTCGCGACCAACTGATCGCGCGTTTCCTTCGCGGAATGAACGAAGCGGCCGAAAGGCCGCTTTTTTCGTCTGCCTGGGACGCAGTGGCCAGCGCCGTATCATCCGTTCTCGGCGCTCGATCGCCGGCACATTCAGCGCTTGTGCTTGCCGCAAGGGCGAGCATGAGGTCACGCTCGTGGCCCTATCCCAACTCGAACTCCAGCAGCACGGTGCGCTGCAGGAAGGAGAAATTGTCGTCCGAGATCAGGGTCAGGATCGTCCTGCCTTGCTCCTGATGGACGCAAAGCCCTTCCATATTGTCGATTTCCTGGCCGAGATCGGCCTCGATAAGGGAGGGGCCATCGAGCATCGCGCCGGGCCGGAGGCTTGCGCCGGGAACACGGCGAATCCGCATGCCGACACCACGCAGAGGCTTGTACCAGCGCTCCAGCAGAAGCATGTCGCCGCCGGGCAGGAAGGCCAGATCGGTGATGTCGAAGCCGCCATGGCGCCGCACCTGAAAAAGGCCGGGCTGTCGCCCCCCGATGATCGCGCCGAGCGTCGGTTCGTCTTCCCCGCCTGAGCGCTCGGCAATGGCAACGAGCGCGCCAGCAAGCGGCTGCCCGGCCGGAACGACACCGATCGCCTCCAACCCGCGATTGCTCGGTAGGCGCTTCACCTCGCGCGGGACCGGGACGATGCGGGCACGCGCCTCGACACCGTCCCGCGCCCATTCGAAACGCAGGACGTCATGCGTCCGCTCGACGCCGATATAGGCGACGCCATCGGCGATCGTCAGGCTCTCCGTGTCGAAATAGCGCGAACGATGCAGCGGCCGGCCGGAGGCGCCGAGGATCGGTGCAAGTTCGGCCTGTTCGAAACGAACGATCCGCCCCTTTTCGGAGACAGTCTTCGCCGTCAACCAGAAGCCGTTATCGGTGATCGCCACCAGATCGACGCCGTTGCGCGAGCGCCAGAGGCCAGAAAACCCGCCAAAGCGCGGATGGTCGCCGCGCAACACCAGCCCACCCCGGAAGCTGAGCTGGCCGAAGCGAGTTTTGCCGGGAGTGCGCGGCTCGAAGGCATCGAAGCCGCGCACGCCGATGGTGAGCGGTATGCGGCCCGGCTCGATGCTCTGAGCCTGAGCGGCAGGCAAGCCCAAGCTGGCGGCGCCCAGCCCCAGGAGGACGCCGCGTCTGGTTGGCCTCATTGCATGCGACGAGAAACCGGGGCCTTGCCGGTGGGGCCATCCTCCTCGAAGAGCTCGGCCAGCTTCTCCGTCATCACCCCGCCGAGTTCCTCCGCATCGACGATGGTGACGGCGCGGCGATAGTAGCGCGTCACGTCATGGCCGATGCCGATGGCGATCAGTTCGACCGGCGAGCGTGTCTCGATCTCGGCGATGATATGGCGCAGGTGCCGCTCGAGGTAGTTGCCGGCATTCACCGACAGCGTCGAATCGTCGACCGGCGCTCCATCCGAGATCACCATGAGGATCTTGCGCTGCTCGGGCCGCGCGAGCAGCCGCTTATGCGCCCAGTCGAGCGCCTCGCCGTCGATATTCTCCTTGAGCAGGCCCTCGCGCATCATCAGCCCGAGATTCTTGCGAGCCCGGCGCCAGGGAGCGTCCGCCGCCTTGTAGATGATGTGCCTGAGATCGTTCAGCCGGCCCGGATTGGCCGGCTTGCCGGATTGCAGCCAGGCCTCGCGCGACAGCCCGCCCTTCCAGGCACGCGTGGTGAAACCGAGCAGCTCGACCTTGACGCCGCAGCGTTCCAGCGTCCGCGCCAGGATGTCCGCGCAGGTCGCGGCAACCGTGATCGGCCGACCGCGCATCGATCCGGAATTGTCGATCAGCAGCGTCACGACCGTATCGCGGAAATTCGTGTCCGATTCCTGCCGGAAAGAGAGCGGCTGGAACGGGTCGATGATGATCCGCGGCAGGCGCGAAGGATCGAGCGAGCCCTCTTCGAGATCGAACTGCCAGGACCGGTTCTGCTGCGCCATCAGGCGGCGCTGCAGCCGGTTGGCAAGCCGTGCCACCACGCCCTGGAGATGGGCGAGCTGCTTGTCGAGATAGGCCCGCAGCCGGGTCAACTCCTCGGCATCGCAGAGCTCCTCGGCCGTGACTGTCTCGTCGAACTTGACGGTGTAGGGCTTGTAGTCCGTTTGCGGCCGGTCGTTCTGGCGACCCTCGCGGGGGCGCGGCGCTTCGCCCGCCTCCTCGGATTCAGAGGAATCGTCCTCCTCGTCCCAGTCGCCGGCCGGAGCATCGGTCGCTTCCGATGCGCCCTCCTGCAACTCGTCGGTCGCATCCTCGCTGACCTCGACCTCCGAGCGCTCGCCGCCGCTTTCCTGCTCGGCCTCGCCATCCTGCTGCTGCTGATCCTCGGAGGACTGGTCCTGGTTGTCCTCGTCCTCTTCCTCGTCCTGGCCCTGCGAACTCTGCTCGGCCATGTCGAGTGAAGCCAGCATATCGCGGACCGTCCGCGAAAAGGCGCGCTGATCCTCGACCGACTGCGACAGCCGGTCCAGATCGGCACCGGCCTTCGTCTCGATCACGTCGCGCCAGAGATCGACGATCTTGGTCGCGGCCTGCGGCGGCTTCAGCCCCGTCAGGCGCTCACGCACCATCAATGCGAGTGCGTCTTCAAGCGGGGCATCGGCCCGATCGGAGATTTCCTCGTAGCGGCCGCCGCGGTGATAGCGATCTTCCAGCATGGCGGTGATGTTGCCGGCCATGCCGCTCATCCGGCGCGAGCCGACGCATTCGACCCGGGCCTGCTCGACAGCGTCGAAGACAGCACGCGCCGCATCGCCCTCCGGTGCGGCGCGACGGTGGATCGAGGCGTCATGGCAGGCGAGCCTGAGCGCCATCGAATCCGAGTGGCCGCGCAGGATCGCGACATCCTGGACCGTCAGCTTGCGCGGCGGTTCGGGCAGGCGGGCCCGTTCACCAACAAGCGACGGCTTGTCCGCCGCGAAGACGATTTCCATCTCGGGCTTGCGCGCGATCGCCTTCATCGCACCGGAAATGGCGCGTTTCAGCGGCTCGGCTGGTGCTTCCTTGGGCTGACCCGGCTTACGATTGGAGATGGACAAGGCGGAGCCGTCCTTTGACTTGATGCTAGCGCGAGCGCCCGTCGAACATCGTCGAATCGAGTTCGGCGGGCTCGACACCTTCGAGGCAGCGGACATTCACCGCGACCATCGGCGTGCCGTCCGGCATCGAGCCGCGAGCGAAAGATTCGATGCCGCAGGTCTCGCAGAACAGGTGCTGGATCTTCTGCGTGTGGAAACGGTATTCGGTCAGCGCATCCTCCCCCTTTTCAAGGGTGAAGGCCGTCGCCGGCGAAAAGGTCAGGATCGAGCCGCGACGCTGGCAATAGGAACAATTGCAGGTGATCGTCCGGTCGAGACTGGCCTCGACCGTGAACCCGACCCGCCCGCAATGGCAGCTCCCTTGATAGCGCGCGCTCGCCATGACCCGTTTCCCCTCAGCTCAGAACGACGTTGACCGCGCTCTCCGGCAATTCCTTGCCGAAGGAACGCTGGAAGAACTCCGCCACCAGCGTGCGCTCCATCTCGTCGCACTTGTTCAGGAACGTCACCCGGAAAGCGAAGCCGATATCGCCGAAGATCGCGGCATTCTCGGCCCAGGTGATGACCGTGCGCGGGCTCATGACGGTCGAGAGATCGCCGTTCATGAAGGCGTTGCGGGTCAGGTCGGCGACGCGGACCATCTTGTTGACGATGTCCTTGCCCTCGGGCGAGGCCTGATAATGCTTCGACTTGGCGAGCACGATCGCGACTTCGTTGTCGTGCGGCAGGTAGTTCAGCGTGGTCACGATCGACCAGCGGTCCATCTGGCCCTGGTTGATCTGTTGGGTGCCATGATAGAGGCCCGACGTGTCGCCGAGGCCGACCGTGTTCGCCGTGGCGAACATGCGGAAGGCAGGGTGAGGACGGATGACGCGCTTCTGATCGAGCAGCGTCAGCTTGCCGGACTGCTCGAGCACGCGCTGGATTACGAACATCACGTCCGGGCGACCGGCGTCGTACTCGTCGAAGACGAGCGCGATGTTGTTCTGCAGCGCCCAGGGCAGGATGCCGTCCTGGAACTCTGTGATCTGCTTGCCTTCCTTCAGCACGATCGCGTCCTTGCCGACGAGATCGAGGCGCGAGACGTGGCTGTCGAGGTTGACGCGCACGCAGGGCCAGTTCAGGCGGGCGGCGACCTGTTCGATATGGGTCGATTTGCCGGTGCCGTGATAGCCCGAGATCATGACGCGTCGATTATGCGCAAAGCCAGCGAGAATCGCGATCGTGGTGTCACGGTCGAATCGGTAGTCGACGTCGAGATCGGGCACATGGGCGTCGGCCTGCGAGTAGGCCGGCACTTCGAGATCGGAATCGATCCCAAAAGTCTGGCGCACCGACAGCTTCATATCGGGAAGGCCCTGGGCAATCGTCGTCGTCATTGTCTTGTCTCCGGGCGCAGAACAGTGCCGGGCGAACCACCGGTTGTCCCACTGCCGACCGAAAGGGGAGGCGTACGAAACCTAATTAGTGCGAAAGCGTCGGAGCGGCAATTCGCAAACCGCCGCAACGGCAATACGCAGGAGGCATGTCGCAAAAGACATGCCGAGCGTTCAGGCGCGCTCGGCCAGCAGCTTCGCAATGATCGCGACGGAGGTTTCGGCACCTGCCCTGTCGATCGTGAGCGGAGGGGTCGCGCCTGCCACCAGCATATCCGTCACTGCTTCCTCCAACCCGATCGACGTCAACGAATCAGGCCCGGACAGGCGCAGGCAGCGTGCGAGGCCTGCGCGCTCCATCGCCTCGGCGCGGACCGTCTGCTCGGTCTCGTTCCCGGCATCGAAGGGCACCACGATCGCCGGCCGCCCGGCGCGAACCAGATCGAGCACCGTGTTATAGCCGGCTTGGCTGATCGAAAGCGCACATCCGGCAAGCAGTCCGGGGAAATCCGGTCTCGCACGTTCGACGCGGACATGCGCTGGCGCCTTGCGCTCCAGCTCGGCGAATTCTGCTGCGCCGATGCCCTGACCGCCAAGGATACGCCAGCGCCTGCGATTGCCCATCCGGGTCGCGGTCGCGATGGCAAGCTCGAACAGCGGCAAGCCAGCAGCCGAACCGCCTCCGGACACCACGATCTCGCCCGGCTCCAAGGGTGTGGCGCATTCCTCGGGCCCGGTCAGGTAACCGGTATAGCGCAGCTTTCGCGCCAGCTCTGGCGCAACCGGCCAGGACCGTTCCAGCGGCAAGAAGGCTCTGTCGCCATGGACGAGGACCGCGTCGAAATGTGCCGCGATACGGTCTTCGGCCTCGCGGATGCGATCGGCGCGCGGCGTCACCAGGACATCGCGCACCGAGGACAGGACTAGTGCCCTTAGATTGGCCGCCGTCGCCACGCCGATCAGGCCGAGAAACTCATCGGCCAATTGCCGGCGTCCGAACGGAAAATGCTCGGTGACGACGACATCGGGCCGGTGCTGTGCCGTGAGATCGAAGAGCATCTTCCGGCGCAAGGCGCGATAATCCTGCGAAACCGGACGCCCCTCCGGGTCGAGCAGGTTCCGGAAGTCAACACCCTCGACCTTGATCGGCGGCAACTGGGCAAAGGTGAACGAACCGTCCGGGACGGATCGCGGCGCGGCCCCGCCACTGACCAGCATGGTTTCGAATCCGGCGGTCCCAAGGGCGCGCGCAAGATGAGTGGCCCTGACAAGATGGCCGCTGCCGAGCAGGTGCGTGACGACGATCAGGGCGCGGGGCGTCATGATCGCCGCCGGTTCGCCGCTTCCAACAGCATCGCCTGGACCCGATCGAGTCCCGCCGCTGCCGAAAACGCCTGCGCCAGTCTCTGGAAGGCGGCCTCTCCAAGGGCGCCGCGCCGTGTCGGGGATGACGCCAGATCGGCCAATTGCCGCGCCAGTGCCTCCCGATCGCCCGGCGCCACGAGCACACCTTCGACGCCTTCGCGTACGAATTCGGGAATGCCTGCGAAATCGGTCGCAACGATCGGCAGGGCTTGGCTGGCGGCCTCCATCACGACATTGGGCAGGCCATCGCGATCGCCATCGCCCGCCAGCTTCGAGGGCAATACGAAGAGATCCGCATCGCGGAGGGCCGCAATCACGTCCTGCTGCGCTTTCGGCCCTGCCCAGGTGACGCGCTCTGCCAGCCCGAGATCTGCGGACAGCGCCTTCAGCGCAGCGAGCTTTTCGCCACCGCCGATATGGGTCAGCCGCCAGTGAAGTGCGGCCGGCAGCGCCGCCAAAGCTGCGAGCAGATCGTCGAAGCCCTTCTTCTCCACCGCCCGTCCAATGGTGATGAAACGAACCGGATCGGCTGGGTCACGGCCATCGCGCATGCTCCGCGCGACCGGAGGCGCGGGAAACCGCGCCAGGTCAAGCCCATGATAGAGCAGAGCGACCTTGTCGGCGCGATCCGCCAGCCGCGTCAGCTCCGCATGTCCATCACGCGTGCAGGTGACGCCCCAGGCCGCATCGGCGATCTTTTCGCGCTTCTCCCAGTCCGGGGTCGTCCAGATATCCTTGGCATGGGCCGAAAAGGACCAGCTCAAGCCACGCAGCAGAGCTGTGTAACGGATCACCGAGGCCGGCGTGTGCAGATAATGAACGTGCAGATGATCGATACTCCCCGGGAGTTCCCGCGCCATGACGCAGGCCTGACCGAAGCGGCGCACCCTGTTGCGCGTCGGATCACGGGCAAGATCGCGCAGGAACACAGGCAGGAGCCGAAGGAATCCTGGCCGGAACAGGGCCCGCCCGATGCCGCGCAGCACGCGCCCCGGCTCGTCGTGCAGATATTCCGGCAGGTAGGTCACAGGCGCCGTGATCTGCTTGTGCATGAGATGGCGCGCGCCATCCGTCGGCTGACGCAGCGACCAGATCGAAAAGGGCAGTGCACGCTGCTGCAGGCCCAGCAACTCCTGCGCGATGAACGTCTCCGACAAACGCGGATACCCTTTCATCGCAATCGCGATCCGCGGCTCGTTCGCCTCGCTCATCGCCGGCCGATCAGCATGAAGCGCGTATAGTTCCTGCTGGGCAGCGCACCGGAGAAATTGACCTCCGACAGTCCCGCCTGCTCCTTGAAGGCCTCGAGACTGGCAACGCAGCTCTTGTGGTCCGGCTCGCGGTAATAATCGTTCGACTGCAACAGCACCGGCAGACCGGGCGGCAGCGATGCAACCCAGCCGGGCACATCGGCAAGATGCTCGCAGCTCGTGTTGATCACCAGGCCGGGCCGCTCCGGCTCCCTCGTGAAATCAAGCTGCATCATATCGGCAGTGACAGCGCCGAAGCGCTCTTCCGCGACATGGCGGCGGTTCAGACGTTCGGCGATCTCCGCACAGGCTGGATCGCGGTCGAGGCTGACCACCCTGCCGAGGTCGAGCCGCGGGTCATCCAGCAACAAAGCGCCGAGCACGCCATACCACGCCCCAAGCACCCAGACCGGCCCCTCGGGCCGTGGCAAAGTCTCGGCCAGCGCATCGACCAGCCAGCGCTTGGACGCGATCTGCTTGTGGTTGAAGGCGATCCAGAGTTCCGGCGGCATCCCCTGGCCGATCAGCCGCGCGAGATCGGCCACGACCCTGTTTCCAGTCAGGGCTGCGACACCGCGCAGAATGTCGTAGAAGGCGTCCGAAGGCGTGTCCGTGGTCATGCCATATCGCGAAGGGGTGGGATGAATTCGGCCGGACCATATGCAAGCCCGGATACAAAGGCCAGTCACGAGAATGACGGCGCAATGGCCCCTTCGGGGACCTTGTTGCCCCATCTCGCCGGCCCCGGCGCCTGCTTGAGACAGGTGCTCGCCGCGCACGCGGTGCGGCACTCCCCCCATATCGTGGAGATCGGGGGCGCCGGGTTGCCGATCACCGGCTTTCTCACCCATTCCCCGCAATCGGTCACGGTGATCGACCCGAAAATCCCGGCTTTCAAAGCAGGCATGCTGAACGGAAAGCCCTGTACGGTCCTGCATCAGGCCGCCAAGCTTCAGGCCATCACGCTTGCCCCGCCGAAGCCCTATGCATTGGTGCTGCTCGGCCTGTCACTCAAGCCCTTCGGGGGAGCCGCGGCAACACCGCCCGAATTGCTCGCCCTTGCGGAAGCAGCCGAGACCCTTGTGATCGACTACGCGCTCGATCTGGAACGCGCCTGCGGTCAGATCGGCGCGATCACGGCGACGCGACCGGCTCCGCCGCTTATCGATCTCGCCATGACGATCGACGATCCGGCATTGCGCAGCGCCGGATACGACCGCCGCCGCTTCCTGGTCTATGGCCCGCCCTGAGCTTCAGACGTCCTGATTTTCGGGCTTCTGGTCAGCCTGCGTCTTGCGGCGCCGTCCAGCCGGTTTCACGGGGGCAGACGTCTCCGTGGGAGCCCGCTCCTCCCCGTTGCCAGCATCCTGCGTGACGCCTTGCGCGGCCACTGCGCCGATATCCACCGCGTCAGTCTCATCCGCAACATCGATGCGTGGCGTCCTGGCGAAACCATAGGCCGCCATCGGCGCATCCCGGCCCTTGATCATCACCTTCAGCGGAACGGCTTCGGCAAAGCTCCGACCGGTCAACGCAACAGTCGTCTCCGAAACGACGATATCGGCGAGAACACGCCGTGTCGCTGCCTCGAACTGGCTCGCGATCGCCACCGTCTCGCCGACCGTGATCTCATGTCGGCCGAGGCTGTCATTCTCGACCGCGCCGACGACCGCCTGGCCGGTATGGATGCCGATGCCGATCCGCAGCGGCAGCGGCAGCGCCGCGCTGAACTCACGATTCAGGGCATCGACCGCCCGCACGATGTCGCCAGCAGCGGCGATCGAAGCGAGCGCCGCCTTGGCCGGGCTGGCTTCCAGGCCGAACACCGCCATGAAGCCATCGCCATAGAGAGCGTCGATGCGCCCGCCATGAGCGATGATCGCCTGGGCCATCTCGTCGAAGAAGCGATTGAGCAATCCGATCAGCTCATGCGGCAATTGCCGCTCCGACAGCGCAGAGAAGGCGCGCAAATCGGCCACCATCACGGTCAGGCCGCGACGGGCAATGGAACCATCCAGCTCGACGGCTCGAATAGCCGACCCCAGTTTGGATGCAAGCAGCAACTGCACCTGTAGGTCGTCGCGCGGTCGGATCTGGCAGGCGAGGCGGACACGCGGCGGCGCCGATATCCGCCGGAGCAGCTTTGCCTCGTTCGGCCCCGGCGCCGGAAGATCAGCCGCACCATCGAGGACCAGCACGCGGCAGGTGGCGCAGCGCGCCCGTCCACCGCAAAGCGCCGCATGCGGAATATTGAAGCGCCGGAACAGCTCCAGCACGGTCGGTCCGGGCACGACCTTGCGCACGCCATGGCCGACGAAGCGCACCGTGATCGCACGGGTCGTCCGCACTCGGAACTCACGGAACGCAACGAAGACCGCGAAGGCGCCGACAAGCCCGAAAAAACCGCTCTTCACCCACATTTCGTGCCAGTTGGACATGGCCGAACGGGCTTCGCTGCGAGCCTCCGGCGGCAGGGCCATTTGCACGGCCTCGCGCGCAGCGACCGAGAATCCGATCAGGGCAAGAACCGGAATCAGGACCGCAACCAGAAGAAAGGGATCGCGCCACCGCGCATAACTGTCCCGGCTGCGCAGGATGAAGTGCAGGCCGATCATGCCATGCGTCCAGACCAGGAGCAGGAGCAGCGACTGCGCCAAGGCGTGCGCCGGCCAAAGCCGCCGCAGCACCGCGTGATAGCTCTCGTCGATATGGAAATAATGCCCGATGATCCGGGTGCTGACGATATGGTCGACGAGCAGCAGGGGGATGGCGAGGCCCAGCGCAATCTGCAGGATTTCGCGCACCGGCATGCGGAAAGTCCGCCGCTGCGCGACCCGCACCAGCGCAAAGACCGGGGTGAACAATCAGGGCGCCATAGAGGACAACGGTTCCCGGCCAGGAATGCCAGACCGCATAACGCCATTCCTGCACCTGCTCCATCGCCGCAACACCGGCAATACCCACGGCGTGATTGAGGAAATGGGTCGTTGCGAAGGCGAGCAGGATGAACCCTGACACCAGTCGGATATCCCGGCTCCAGGATGAAACCTGGCTCATGCCGGCATCGAATCCAGGCGAACGCTTCGTGCCGATCTGCGGCAGGCTCATGAGCTTTCCCGTGTCCTCAATGGACCTTCTCGCTATGCAGGACGTAATTGGCCAGCCGGTACAGGCGCGAGGCCAGATCACGCGACAACGCGACGCTGAAATCGGGAACGGTGCCGAGCAGCTCGAAGAACAGATCCTTCGGCAGACGCAGCGCGCAAACCTCGGTCTTGGCCACAGCCTCACCGAGATAGGCCTGGTCGCTCAGCATCGGCACGTCGCCGAAGATGCTTCCAGTCTCGAACTGAAAGCGCTTGGCGGGGCGTTCGTCCTCAGTATGCAGGAGCTCCACCTCCCCCTCCAGGATGAAATAGACGCCTTGCGGCCTCTCTCCTTCCCGGATGATGACGGTGCCGGCCTCGAAATGCAGGCGTTCACCCATCAAGGCCACAAGCTTGAGCCGCGGCGCCGGCAGGCTGCGAAAGAGCGGGATGCTCCGCAGGCAGGCGATATCGCTCTCGAGCGTCATTGTCGCACCTCTACCCCCTCGGCGACCCGCAACGGAGGCGAAGCGGTTCGATGTCCCGTTTCGTCCTCGCCTTCACTGTCGCCGTCTTCAATCACGCCGAAGGATCCGTTGAACACGAGCCTCGGCGAAATGTCTCTGGCGAGACTAGCATCACCAAGAAGTAGAAACAGTGTCATGCCGGCACAATGCTTGCGCAAGCGGCCGATGATTTCGCCGCCCTTGTTCGACGTGGCAAGCAGCGCGCTCGGATCGAGGATCGCGATCTGCGGCGCCTTGATCAAGGCTTGGGCGAGCGGAATCGCGAGCCGGATTCGGGCCGGCAAATAGCGGCCACGCAGCCCGCAGTCCGTGTTCAGTCCGACGCGATAGAGCGAGCCGTCGAGACCTGCGCGAGACAGCGCCGTGCGCATGATATCGGCAACCTTGCGGCCGGCGTCGCTGATGCCGAACCCGATGCGTCCAAACAGGAGATTGTCGCGGATGCTGGCACCATCCATGACGCGCTCCGGGTCATAGAAATCGACCGAACTGGCAGCATCCGCCGGCAAATGGGCCTTGAAGCTTGCCCGCGCGCGCAGAATACGCCGCCGCAAGGCATCATCGAGCAAGTTGAGGCGGTGTTTTGGCTCGACATAGCCGAGCGCGAGCGCCATCAAATTCCGCTCCGTTTCCGGGTCGAGCGGGCTGCGCATATCGTGCTTGGCCAGAACGGAGGCCAAGCCCTTCAGCATCTCGAAATCGAAGTTCGTGCCAAAGGAATAGCGTTCGAACAAGGCATGGCCGGCCGGCAGCCCCTCGAAGATCTCGACCACGGTCGAGACGATGCGCGCACCCACTTCGACGAGCGGCTCGATCAGCGCTTCGGCCTGCATCAGCGCGCGCGCATAGGGCTCTGCCAGCAGGGTATCATTGGCGAAACGCCCCCCCTTGCGCGCCCCAAAGATCAGGTTCTCCGCAATGGTCGCGTTGGCATTGTAGCGTTTGGGATCGAATGTCTCGACAAGTCCGGCAAGCTTGCTCTTGGACAGCTCCGCCGCCACGACCCTGCGGGCCTCGGTGATCCTGTCGATGATCGACTGATCGAGAGGCAGGACCACCTTGCCGTCCAGTCCGAGTTCGTAGACGTCCTCGTCACAGCCAAGGACTTCCAGAATCCGCTGGATATGCGCTTCGAGCTCGGCGGCGCCGGCGAGGCCCAACCCTTCATAGTCGGTCCAGTCGGCAGCAAAGGAGAAGGGCGTATTGCCGGAGCGAACCGCTTCGATCAGCCGCCTGTGCTCTTCGGGCGTGACCGGCTCCTTTGGTTTCAGGCTAGGCCGCCGGCGCCTGAGGGGGAGCAGGATATTGTCGCGCAGCGTGCCGTTGATGATCTCGACCTCCTGGCCGGCATAACCGATCAGATGGCTTGCCTTTTCGACAGAAAATCGTGCGAGGCTGGTCCTGTCGATCAGAACCCGTCCCGAATAGGACATGATCTGGCGACCGAGGATGCGACCAAAGACGTCGCGTGCCCCTCCGGGCGGCCCAAGGACGGCAACGACGCTGGGACGGGGCACCTGAAAGGATAGCGGCGAGAGCAGCGGCTGGCCTCGATTGTCGAGCATCTGCACGCTGTCGAGCCTGATCTCACCCTTGTCGGGCAGGTTCGAACAATCCTCCTCCTCGTCGAGCACCATTGTCTCGTCAGGATTGAACTGGCCGACGACCTGTTCGTACTTGATGGTGACGTCGTTGCGCTGCTGATCCCAGTCGATCAGTTCCTTGATCGGTGGCGGCAGATCGCGATAGGCCGCGATGACGGCGACAAGCTGGCCGATATCGAGCCTACCCTGCAGGGCAAAATAGCCCCCGACTGCGTAGAAGAAGAATGGCGTGATCTGCGCCAGCAGATTGTTGAGGAACTTGACCGCGAATTTGCGCTTGTAGAGCGCGTACCGGATGTCGAAGAGGTTACCGAGACGCCCGGCGATATCCGACTGCATGTAATTCGTGACACCATGCCCCTGGATGGTCGGGCCGGCATCGACGATCTCGCCGATCCGTCCGGCAAGCAGGCGCGATGCGATCTGCCGTTCGCGGCCCAGCCGCAACTGCTCCCGGCGCAGGATCGGAATGATGATCGCCTGGGCGATCACGATCACCAGTGCGATCGAGCCCAGCCAGACGCTTTGAGCCATGATGAAAACCAGGGCCGTCAACGCCTGGCTGAGCAGGAACACCGGCTGGATGAAGGCATCACCGACGAAGCCGCCGATCGGCTCGACTTCATCCTTGATCATGCTCGCCACTTCGGCCGGCTTGACGGACCTGATGTCCTCCGGCTGGAAGCGCATGAGCTGGCTGAACAGGTCATAGCGCATGCGCCTCAGCATCCGCTCGCCGAGGATGCCTTTGCGCACGTTGATCACGTATTTGAAGATGCCGTTGATCAGCACCAGTATAAGGAAATAGAAGCTCAGGCCGAAGAGCAGCCCGAGTTGGCCAACCTGGAAGCCGTCGAAAAGGTGGACGCTGCCACCGCCGAGCATGTCCGGCCAATGCAGCGTGATGTCCATCAGCGTGGTGCTGGTATTGCCGTCCTTGAAGGCTCCGCCCTGGATCGCATCATTGACGATGCGCTTCGGCACCACGAACGAAACCCAGTTGAATGGAATCGAGGCAAGGATGATCAGCAGGACGACGATCTGTTCGCCACGGCTCTTCTGCCAGATGTAACGAAAGAGGTTCGTCTCCAAGGGACGTCCTGTCTGGCGAACCGGATGGTGCGCCGCTCATTGTGTTTCGCGTCATATGTGTGTCAGTCACGGCACTTGCGCAATGTCGCGATGCGGCGTGCCCACGGCTTGCTTGGCCTCCAGCCACATGTTTCGATCACAATGCGCGGAGGGACGGAGATGCGACTGAGACGTGTCAGACGGGCGTTGGGGCCGATCGCGGGAATTGTCCTGCTTGCGCTGGCGACCCCGTCCTATGCTGCGGAACAGGGTGGATCTTCGCTGCTCCTCAGGGATGGCTTCGATACGGGTCGCTTCGTGCCCGAAGGTGGGCTCTACTACAAGGACAATGCCGAACAGCGCGCGGGGCTCGCGACATTTCAACAAAAGGGTGCCCTGGATGGCAGGGGCGCGCTTACCCTGTCGGTCAAGCCGCTCTGTGCGAAAGGCGCTCGCAACTGCAGCGAAAGGGCCGAGGTTTGGGAGAGGCCCGAGGTCCTGGCAAGCTACGATCAGACGGTCTGGTACGGCTTCGCCATGCGCCTTGACGACCCTGTGCCGCAAGACGATGCGCGCTATGTCATGGCACAGTGGAAGCGCCAGATCACGCCTGGAGCCGAGGGGGATTATTCGCCCTTTCTCGCGCTCAGGCTGTTTCAGGGGCGGGTTGGCGTCACCGTGGAGACCGACATGACCGAGGTCTTTCCGATCGGCGGCGCAGAACGCCCAGACGGCTGCCTCCCAGGAGAGGCCCTGGCCGTGAACCGTCGTGTCGCGCGGCAGACCCGCGCCCTGGTTGCGCTCGAGACCGGCAGCACGCGGGCCGACTATCCCGCCTATTTCAATGCCTGCGCTCCCGCGATCCAGGTGACACACCACGCCGGGCTGCCGCCAGTTCGGGCGGGTTGGATCGACTTTGTCTTTCGCTCGAGTCCCGGCCCTCAGGGCAACGGCCATATCGAGATCGTAGCAAATGGCCGGCACGTCGCCACCATCAAGGGCCCCATCGGTCATCGCGGCTCCGGCCTCGGGAAGAAGCAATATTTCAAATTCGGACCTTACCGGGCCGCCAACAAGGGCTCGTGGAGCGTAAGTTACGACGATTTCCGGCGCGGACCGCGTTGCGCGGATGTCATCCGGAACGGGCAGTGTCCGCCGGAATGAGCGCGCGCAAGACAGAGATTGGCAAGACGCAACTTTCCACGTCTAGTGCCAGAGAACCCGGTGACCCGGGAGCGAATACGGGGTTCAGAAGTTAGCAGCTCATGGACATCTTGCGGATCAGCGATTTGCGGATCGGCTTCACGGTGCACGGGTTCGCCCGGGATGTCGTGAAGGGGGTCAGCCTGCGTGTCCCGGCAGGCAAGACGGTGGCCCTCGTCGGCGAGTCCGGATCCGGTAAATCGGTGATTTCGCAGGCGATCATGGGGCTCCTTCCCCGCGCCGGGGGCGTCACCGGCGGTGAGATCCTGTTTCGCGACCCGCTCGACCGGGACACCGTGATCGACATTGCGGGCCTGACCGCTGAAGGCGAGGAGATTCGCGCGCTGCGCGGCGGCCGCATCGGCATGATCTTCCAGGAACCGATGTCCTCGCTCTCACCGGTGCACACCATCGGCAACCAGATCGAGGAAGCCCTGCAATTGCATCGCCCGACCGATGATGCTTCGGCACGCCGGCAGATCGAGACGATGCTTCGGCGCGTCGGCTTCAAGGACCCAGCGCGCGCCTACGGCTATTACCCGTTCGAACTTTCCGGCGGCCTGCGTCAGCGCGCCATGCTCGCCATGGCCCTGATCTGTCAGCCCGCCCTGCTGATCGCGGACGAGCCGACCACTGCTCTCGACGTCACCATCCAGGCCCAGGTCCTCGACCTGATGCGAGATCTCCAGGCCGAGATGGGCATGGCGATCCTGCTCATCACCCATGATCTCGGTGTCGTTGCCAACATGGCCGACGAAGTCGTGGTGATCTATCACGGCGAGATCATGGAAAGCGGTCCTGTCGAGGATATCTTCCGACGTCCGCGGCACCCCTATCTCAAGGCACTGCTGAAAGCCTCGCCGCATTTCGACATGCAGGAGGGCGAGCGGCTGGTCGCATTGCGCGAGGCACGTGCCCAGCCTGCGGCAACGCCGCGTGCCGCCCCGGTCATCTCCCGGCCTGCCAATGCGCCGCCCTTGCTGAGCGTGCGCCACTTGCGCAAGACCTACACCACTGGCTCGCGGGGGTTCTTCGGCAAAGGCACCCAGGCGACCGTCCTGGCGGTCGACGATGTCGGATTCGACATCGCACGCGGCGAATGTCTTGGCCTTGTCGGCGAGAGCGGCTGCGGCAAGACCACCGTCAGCAAGATCATCATGCGCGCGGTCACGCCCGATGCCGGCGCGGTCACCTTCAATGACGGGTTCGGCCCGACAGACGTCCTCTCCCTGCAGGGCGAGGAGCTGCGGCGGTTCCGTCAGCGGGTCCAGATGATCTTCCAGGACCCGGTCTCGTCTCTGTCGCCACGCATGACCGTCATGAACATCCTGCGCGAGCCGCTGGTCATTCATGAGCGCGGTGACGGCGCTGAGCAGACAGCCCGCGTGCGCAGCCTGATGGAGAGTGTCGGGCTCGATCCGCGCTTCCTCAGCCGCTACCCGCACTCTTTCTCCGGCGGCCAGCGCCAGCGCATCGGCATCGCGCGCGCGCTCGCGCTCGATCCGGACCTGATCGTTTGCGACGAGCCGGTATCTGCCCTCGACGTTTCGGTTCAGGCCCAGATTCTCAACCTGCTCAAGGACCTGCAGGCCGAGCGCGGCCTCACCTTCCTGTTTATTTCGCACAATCTTGCCGTGGTGAACTACATGGCGGACCGGATCGCGGTCATGGCCAACGGTCACATCGTCGAGCTTGCGCCGCGCCACGCCCTCTTTGCCTCGCCGGCTCACCCCTACACGAAGGCCCTGCTGCGCTCGGTTCCCTTCGCCGATCTCGACCGGAAGCTCGATTTCAAACTCGTCGCGCCCGGCGGCGCCTCCGATTACAGCCATTGGGCCCCGGCCTTCAGACCGGAGGCAGGCGTCAGCCTCGAGCCGCTGTCCCTGGGCGAGGGCCACTACGTCCTGGCGCGCCCGGAAGCGAACCACAGGGAGTTGGTCTGATGACATCCCGCCGGCAGCACCCCACACGCCGCACCGCCCTCCTGCTCGGGGCCGGAGCCTTCGCCGCTCAGGGCCTGCCGCGCGGCGCGCTCGCCCGCGAACCCAACCCGATGGACTTCATCGACAGCCCCTACTGGGCCGGGAAGGTGGCCGCAGGCGCGCTACCGGTGATCACACTCCGCCTTCCGGAGGAACCTCGCGTGATCGATGTGTCCGGCCCCGACCGGATTCCCGGGCGGCATGGCGGCACGATGCGCATGCTGATGGGCGACCAGCGCGACATCCGGATGATGACGCTCTACGGCTATACTCGGCTCCTCGTCTATGACGACAATCTCGAACTGGCGCCGGACGTTCTGGAGACTGTCGACGTCAAGGACGGACGCATCTTCACCCTCAGGCTGCGGAAGGGGCATCGCTGGTCCGACGGCAGCCCCTTCACGACAGAGGATTTCCGCTATTGGTGGGAAGACTTCGCCAATAACCGGCGGCTCTCCCCTGGCGGGCCGCCCCAGGCCCTGCTGGCGGGCGGCGAGAAGCCGGTCTTCGAAGTGCTGAGCGAGACCGAGATTCGCTACAGCTGGACCAAGCCGAACCCGATCTTCCTGCCCTCGCTAGCTGGCGCCCAGCCGACCTATATCTATATGCCGTCGGGCTATCTGAAGCAGTTCCATGAGCGCTACGCCGACAAGGTCACGCTCTACGCCCGCGTCAAGGCAGCGCGCGTCAAGGACTGGGGCTCCCTGCACGAACGGTTCTCACGCATGTATAGGCCCGAGAACCCCGACCTGCCGACGCTCGACCCCTGGCGCAATCTGACGCCACTTCCGGCTGAACAGTTCACCTTCCAGCGCAACCCCTATTTCCACCGCATCGACCAGGCCGGGCGACAACTGCCCTATGTCGACGAAGTGACGATGACGATCGGGACGAATTCGCTGATCCCGGCGAAGACCGCAGCCGGCGAAAGCGACCTGCAGGCACGTTATCTCCGCTTCGACAACTACACCTTCCTGAAGGACGCCTCGAAGCGGATGAATTTCGACGTCAGGCTCTGGAAACGGGCCGAAGGCTCCTGGTTCGCGCTTATGCCGAATCTGAATGCCATCGATCCGGTCTGGCGCGATCTCAATCGCGATGTCCGTTATCGGCGCGCCCTCTCCGTCGCGATCAATCGCAAGGACATCAACCAGGTGATTTTCTTTGGCCTTGCCAAGGAAAGCGGCAATACGGCACTCCCCGAGAGCCCGCTCTATGATGCCGAAAACGCCAATATGTGGATGCAGGCTGACCGGGCGCTGGCCAACCGGCTGCTTGACGAGATCGGACTGACCAAACGTGCTCCGGACGGTGTGCGGCTCCTGCCCAATGGCCAGCGTCTTGAATTTACCGTGGAGACCGCCGGCGAGAGCACCGAAGAGACGGATATTCTCGATCTGATCAAACAGGATCTGCATGAGGTCGGGATCAAGATTTTTCCCCGCTCGGCCCAGCGTGACGTTTTCCGCCGCCGCATCCTTGCCGGCCAGACCGTGATGTCGGCCTGGGCGGGCATGGATAACGCGCTGGTCGCGGCCGAAATGGAGCCCGATGCGCTTGCCCCCACGTCGTCGATGCAGTTCAACTGGCCGCGCTGGGGACAGTTCCTGGAGAGCGGAGGCCGCGAAGGCGAAGAACCTGAACTCCCCGAGGTGCAGGAACTGGTGAAGCTCTACCAGGCCTGGCGCGGCAGCGTGACCCATGACGAGCGCCGGACGATCTGGCGTGCGATGCTAAGGATCAATGCCGAGCAGCTTTTCACCATCGGCGTGGTCAATGGCACGCTGCAGCCGGTCGTGGTCTCGCGCAATCTGCGCAATGTTCCCGAAAAGGGTCTGTACAGCTTCGAGCCGGGTGCCTTTTTCGGTCGCTACATGCCCGATACGTTCTGGTTCGACGATGCTCAGGTGAAGAGCTGACCGATGCTGCTGAAATACATCCTCAAGCGCATCCTGCTGATGGTGCCGACGCTGCTGGTGACCAGTGCGTTGATCTTCACCGTCATCAACCTGCCCGAGGGCGACTATTTCGAGACGCTTGCCGCCGAGATGCAGGCCCAGGGCGAAAAGGCCGACCTCAGCCGCATCGAGTTCCTGAAGACGGAGTATGGCTTCGACAAGCCGCCAATCGAGCGCTATTTCCACTGGGTCACCGGGCTCATGCGCGGCGACATGGGCTATTCCTTCGAATATCAGCGCCCTGTAAGCGAGATCGTCGGGGATCGATTGCTGCTGACGATGATCGTCTCCTTCGTCACCATCATCTTCACCTGGGTCGTCGCCTTCCCGATCGGCATCTATTCCGCCACCCATCAATACAGCTGGGGTGACTACGGCCTCACATTCCTCGGGCTGATCGGGCTTGCCGTGCCGCATTTCCTGCTGGCGCTGGTCTTCATGTATTTCGCCAATGTCTGGTTCGGCACCTCGATCGGGGGGCTCGTCGATCCACAATATCTCAACCAGCCGATGAGCTGGGCAAAGCTCCGCTCGGTGCTGGAGCATCTCTGGATCCCCGTGATCATCATCGGCGCCGGCGGCACCGCCGGCATGATCCGCGCCGTGCGCGCCAACCTGCTCGACGAACTCCAGAAGCAGTATTACGTCACCGCCCGCGCCAAGGGGCTGCCGCCCGGCAAGGCATTGCGCAAATATCCGCTGCGCATGTCGCTGAACTTCTTCATTTCCGATATTGGCGACATTCTGCCATCGATCGTCTCCGGCGCAGAGATCGTCGCGATCGTGCTCTCGCTTCAGACGACCGGTCCGCTGCTGATCCGCGCCCTGCAGGCGCAGGACATGTACCTCGCTGGTTCCTTCCTGATGTTCCTCTCGTTCCTCACCGTGATCGGGGTGTTGATCTCGGACATCGCGCTCGCGATCCTCGATCCGCGCATCCGCCTCCAGGGAGCGGCCACCAAGTGAAGCCCGCTCTCCCGCCAGACGGCGCGCCGCTGCTGCACACGGCCTCGACCGCGCCGTTCGAACCCTACGCCGTCGAACGCATGACGCCTGAGCAGGAGCGTGTCTACCTCGCGTCACAATGGCAGCTGATGTGGTGGAAATTCCGCAAGCATCGGCTCGCGGTGATCTCCGGCGTCTTCATCATCCTCATGTATCTGGCGGTGATATTCGCCGAGTTCCTGGCGCCCTACCATTACACCACCCGCAATACCGACTTCATCCGCGCCCCGCGGCAAGAAGTGCATCTCTTCCACGAAGGTCGCTTCCTCGGCCCCTTCGTCTATCCCTATACGCAGCGCCTCAACATGGAGAACCTGAAGCGCGAATACGATGTCGACCGCAGCCGGCCGCAGCCGATCCGCTTCTTCTGCCGGGGCGACGATTACGATTTCTGGCGCCTGGTACCCGGCAACCTTCACCTCGTCTGCCCACCCAAGGACGGCACCCTGTTTCTCCTCGGCACCGATCGGCTCGGGCGCGACATGCTCTCGCGCATCATCTATGGCGGCAGAATCTCGCTCAGCATCGGCCTGCTCGGGGTCGGTGTCAGCTTCATCCTCGGCGTCATCATCGGCGGGATCGCCGGATATTACGGCGGCAAGATCGATCTCTTCATCCAGCGCGTGATCGAAATCGTGCAGTCACTGCCGCATATCCCGCTCTGGCTCGCGCTGGCCTCGATCATGCCGCCATCCTGGAGTCCGCTGCTCGTCTATTTCGGCATCACGATGATTCTCGGCCTGATGGACTGGACCGGTCTTGCCCGCGCGGTCCGCTCGAAACTGCTCTCGCTGCGCGAGGAAGACTATGTCGTTGCCGCCCAACTGATGGGCGCCAAGCCTGCGCGGATCATCGGCCTGCACCTCGTGCCGGGCTTCATGAGCCATCTCATCGCCTCGGCCACCATCACCGTGCCGAAAACGATCCTGGGCGAGACGGCGCTCAGCTTCCTCGGACTTGGACTCAGGCCACCGATCACCAGCTGGGGCGTGATGCTGAACGAGGCGCAGAACGTCAATGTGGTGGCGCTCTATCCCTGGTTGCTCTATCCGGTCGTTCCGGTGATCCTGATCATCCTGGCCTTCAACTTCCTTGGCGACGGCTTGCGCGATGCGGCCGATCCCTACCGCTGAGCGCGCCGCCACCTCCTGCTCGCGGACCTGACATCCTGTGCGGATCGCATTTCACACGCCGCTCAATGCGTACGAGGACGGCAGGATTTCCGGTGACCGGCGCATGGCGCACCAGCTCGTCGAGGCAATGACGCGGCTCGGCCATGTCGTCGCCCCCATCGCGGATGCGCGCTCCTATATGCGCAGCTCGGAGCCGGCGCTGCTGGATCAGCGCCTCGCCGAGGCGGCCGGCCGGCGCGATGCCTTGCTGGCCGCCTGGGAGACCAATGGCAACCGACCGGGACTCTGGTTCACCTATCACAGCTATTACAAGGCACCCGACCTCCTGGGGCCCGAGATCACGAAACGGCTCGACATTCCCTATGTCGTCGCCGAAGCAAGCGATTCCGGCCGGCGTTCCGAGGGGGAATGGGCCCGGCATGTCGCACTCGCGAGGCGCGGCTTCCGTGCTGCCGATCTGCATTTCTGCTTCACCGAGCGTGACCGTGGCGGCGTCGAGGCCCGCTCCTCGGACCGCACGCATTTCCTCGATCTGCCCCCCTTCATCGCGTTGGAGCCCTCCACGCCCCACCGCCGATCCGGTGCCGCAGCCACGCGCCTGATCACTGTCGCGATGATGCGCCCAGGCGTTAAGCTCGAAAGCTATCAAGCGCTTGCCGCCAGCCTCTCCCGCCTGATCGATCGTCCCTGGACGCTCACCATCATTGGCGACGGACCCGTGCGCAATCAGGTCGAAGCGGCCTTCGCGACCCTGCCGCGCGAGCGCATCGAATGGCGCGGTGAGCTGGATCGCCCTGCCGTCGGCGCGGCGCTGGCGGAGCACGACATATTCGTGTGGCCCGGCGTCGGCGAAGCCTATGGCCTGGTCTATCTCGAAGCCCAGGCTGCGGGTCTCCCGGTTGTTGCCTACGACAGCGGCGGCGTCGCAGCCACCGTCCGGAATGGAGAGACCGCGCTCCTGGTGCAGGATGGTGACCTCGCGGCTTTGGCAAGAGCGTTGGCGCAGCTCGTCGCGAACACGAAACAGCGCGAAGATATGGGTCGCGCCGCGCGAAACTTCGTCCTGCAGGAACGGACGCTCGATCGGACGAGCGAGATCATCTCGCAGGGCCTCGCATTGGCACAGGCGGCTCGCGCCGCACATCGGGCCCCGCGCGCGGAATCGACGGGACCATGAGCAACCCGCTCTGGGCTCCGCTTCTCGCCGAACTCGATCGCTGGAGCGCCGAGGGCCGGCGCCTGCAGCTCTGGCTTCGCGATGACGACGCGATCGCGCCAAGCCCGCAGCTCGACAGGCTGGCAGCCCTTGCCGAACATTTCGATGCGCCCGTGCTGCTCGCAGTCATCCCCTTCCTGGCGCAATCCGCCCTCTGCGAGCGCTTGCGGAGCGCCCCGCTCCTGCTGCCCTGCCAGCATGGCGCCTGGCACCGCAATCACGCCCCTCAGGGCGAGAAGAAGTCCGAGTTCGGAAGCCACCGGCCTCGGGACATCATTGTTGCGGAGATCGCGGCTGGGCGACGCCGGCTTATGGATCTGTTTGGCCCGACCCTGCTGCCGGTCTTCGTCCCCCCGTGGAACCGGATCGACAGGGATATCGCGGCAGGCTTGCCGGAACTCGGCTTCAGCGGGCTCTCCTGCTTCCGCAATTTCGGCTTCGCGGCGCCCCACGGGTTTTCCATCGTCAACACCCAGATCGACATCATCGACTGGCATGGCGGGCGCATTGGTCGCCCGACCCCGGCCATTGCCGAGGAGATCGTCACGGAACTCACACGAAGACGTGAGGCTGGAACAGGGGACAGCCCACTTGGCCTGTTGCTGCATCACCGCGACCATGATGAGGGGGCCTGGGCCGTTCTCGATGCCTTGCTCGGCTCGATCGTCCATCACCCCGCGGTGGAGTTGGTCGGCCTTCGACAGTTGTTTTCGGGCTCGAACACTGCCTAGAGTAAAGCTGCGACGCTGGGTGAGCGTCCGCCGCCTGGCGAAGCCGGACTTGGATGGACGCGCTTGTGGCGCTATATCCGAATCCGAACAGTTCTAGGTGCGTTCGCCCTCGCTCGAGGTCGTTTGGCCGTTTCGCGGAGGGCGAGCCGTCTATGCCGTATAACGTCATCGACATCGGCGGCGCCGACCGCGCGCCGCGCAGCCCTCAGGCCCCGAGGGTGCTGATCTACAGCCACGACACCTTCGGACTCGGCCATATCCGCCGCTGCCGCGCGATCGCCAATTCCCTGGTCGCCAGCTATTCTCATATATCAGTGATCATCGTCTCGGGCTCGTCGATGATCTCGAGCTTTCAGTTCGGCGATGGTGTCGACTATGTCCGCGTTCCCGGTGTCGAGAAGCAGGATGACGGGGGCTATGCACCGCATCATCTCAATCTCGATCTCGGCGACACGCTACGCCTGCGCGCCGACCTGATCAGACAGACCGTGCTGTCCTTCGATCCGGACGTCGTGATCGTCGACAAGGAGCCCGTGGGCTTGCGCGGCGAGCTCTTGTCGTCACTCGAGATCCTGCGCCGGCGCGGTGCCCGCATCGTGCTCGGTCTGCGCGACGTGCTGGACGAGCCGAGCAAGGTCCTCGAGGAATGGCGACACAGCGGCGCGCTCGATGCGCTGGGTTCGGTCTATGACGATATCTTCGTCTATGGGCTGGAAAGTGTCTACCAGCCGCTTCAGGGCCTGCCCGACCAGCATCTCTTCGCCGACAAGATCCGCTATACCGGCTATCTCAAGCGCGCCGTGCCAAGCCCGATGCCGCCGACCCGTCACCCGAAGATCACCAAGGGCCCTTTCATCCTGGTCACCCCCGGCGGCGGCGGGGACGGCATGGGCCTGACCGACTGGGTGATTTCGGCCTACGAATCCGACCCGACGATCGAGCTGCCGGCGCTGATCGTGTTCGGCCCGTTCATGTCGCGCGAGAAGCGCAAGGATTTCGCCGAGCGGATTGCACGCATCCCGAAGCTCGAAAGCCTCGGGTTCGAGCCGCGCCTCGAACTCCTGATGAATCGCGCTCACTGCGTGGTTGCGATGGGCGGCTATAACACCTTTTGCGAGATCCTATCCTTCGACAAGCCGGCGCTGATCGTGCCGCGCGTCCGGCCGCGGCGGGAGCAGAGCATCCGCGCCGAACGCGCCGACAGCCTCAAGCTCGCCACCATGCTGCACGACCCGCTTCAGGATGGTCAGGGTACGCGCGATCCGGCGATCATGGCAGCCGCCCTTCATGCCCTTCCCAAGCGCATGCCGCCGTCTCAGGCCTTCGTTCCGAGCCTGCTCGACGGCCTGCCCGCCATCAACCGCGCGCTTGCCGACAATCTCTCGATGCCGATCCGCGGCCGGGCGCTGGCCCAGAACAGCGCGGCAGTCAGCTGAGCCTTGCGCGGCCCGTGCTCCAGGGCCGCGAAAGAGCCCGAATTCGCGTGAGAAAATGGGCTGACAAGGCTGCGGAAACTTCGCAATATATCAGCCAGGTAGAAGGACGGTGCCGCACCGGCGCCTCTTCATGGGAGTTCGTTCTCGATGGCGCAGCTGCTGTTCAAGAATTTCGCCATGCTCGAGCCCGACCATGGCGAATTGCGCCGCGGCTACGAATTGCTGGTCGAAGGCGATACGATCCGCGAGGTCTCCGACAAGCCGATCAAGACGGCCAAGGCTGATGTGATCGATTGTGGCGGGCGTACCTTGATGCCCGGCCTGATCGACAGCCATGTCCATGTCTTCCTCTCGGAAGTCTATATCCGAGCCATGGAAAGCATGCCGCTGACACTGATGACGGCCCGCTCCGTCAGGCTGATGAAGGGCATGATCGATCGCGGCTTCACCTCGGTGCGCGACACCGGCGGCGCCGATTGGGGCATCAAGGAAGCCGTCGAGAAGGGCGATATCTCGGCTCCGCGCCTGTTCATCGCCGGCCAGGCGATTGGCCCGACCGGAGGCCACAGCGACCCGCGCCGGCGTACCGATTTCGGCGCCCGCTGCCATTGCTGCAACGCCATGGCCTATACGATGAACGTCTCCGACGGCGTTTCCGCGGTGAAGAAGTCGGTGCGCGAGCAGATGCGGCTCGGCGCCGACCACATCAAGATCATGATGTCGGGCGGCGTCGCCTCGCCCTATGACCCGCTGGATTCGATGCAGTTCAGCGTCGACGAGGTGAAGGCGGCCGTCGAGGAGGCCAAGGCATTTGGCCGCTATGTCTGCGCTCATGCCTACACGCCCGAAGCGATCACCCGTGCCGCGCAATGTGGCGTTCGTGCCATCGAGCACGGCAATCTGATCGACGAGGCCTCCGCCAAACTGATGGCAGAGAACAATATGGTGCTCACCGCCAATCTCGTCGCCTACTACGCGATGAAGGAGCGTGCGGCCGAGTTCGGGATGACCGGGGATATGCTGGCCAAGAACGATCTGGTCATCGATGGTGGCCTGCGTTCGCTCGAGATCTGCAAGCGCGCCGGGGTTCCCGTCGCCTATGGCAGCGATCTGCTCGGCCAGCTCCAGGTCGATCAATCCCGCGAGTTCCTGCTGCGCAGCGAGGTTCTCTCGCCGATCGAGATCATTCGCTCCGCGACGACCGTCGGCGCCCATCTGCTGCGGATGGAGGGCAAGCTTGGCACGCTGCGTGCAGGCGCCTTTGCCGACATCATCCTGATCGATGGTGACCCGTTGAAGGATCTCGGCCTCTTCCAGAACCAGGGCGCGGCTCTGTCGGCGATCATGAAGGGCGGGAACTTCCACAAGAACCGCCTGCAGTGAGAACCGGGCGGCGACAATGGGAAGACAAAAACCGGCTTGATTGTTTGTAAGTTGAACCGCAGCCTGCTGTCGGAGCGGATCGAAGGGCGGAGGGCATGACAGTGATGAGCTGGCAGCAATCGCAGAGCGACCACAACGCAACACGCCCCGCGTGGTCGTCGCGGCTGGCCGATGGCCCGACTGGATTCGCCGCTTGAGCGCCGCCCAGCGCCCAAGCTTCGGCCGAATCGCGCTGAATGGCGCTGCCGGCCTGTCGTTAGGCTTCATCCTGCTGCCGCTGGTCTTCGTGATCTGGCTTGCCTTCTTCCGGCAGGAGATTCCGTCCTTCCCGCCCGAAGGCTACTCCCTGAAATGGTTTGCGGCCGTTCCCGGGCAGAAGGCCTTTGTCGACGGCTTCATTCTCAGCCTGCAGGTCGGCGTGCTGGCGACCTTGATCGGACTGGCACTCGGGGTTCCGGCAAGTCTGGCGCTCGTCCGCCACCGCATCCCTCTCGGCCCGCTGGTGAATACCCTGTTGTTGCTGCCGCTGGTGATGCCGGGCATCGTGCTCGGCACCGCACTCTATGTCTTCCAGATCGAAACCGAGATCGCGACCGGCTGGCCGGTCCTGGGCTCGGCAGGCGGCCTCATCGCGGCCCACACGCTCGTGGTCGTGCCCTGGGTCGTCAGGCTGGTCACGGCAAGCCTTGCCGGCTTCGACCGCACCATCGAGGAAGCTGCCCAGAATCTGGGCGCCGGTCCCTGGAAAACCTTCTGGCGCGTCACCTTGCCAAGCATCCGGCCGGGTATCGTGGCAGCCGGCCTGTTCGGCTTCGTCACCTCTTTCGGCAATCTCGAAATGAGCCTGTTCCTCGTCGGACCGGGCCGTACGACCCTGCCGATCGCGATCCTGCAATATCTCGAATGGAAGATCGATCCGACGGTTGCTGCCGCCTCCGTCATCCAGATCGTTCTGATCGGCACCGCGATGATCATCACCGACCGTTACGTCAAGCTGAGCCGGGTGGTCTGACCCATGGCACGGCTCTCGCTCACCCATCTCCAGAAAGTCTATGGCGACTTCAACGCCGTCGACGACGTCACCATCGACATCGCCGATGGCGAGTTCCTGGTCCTGCTCGGTCCGTCCGGCTGCGGCAAGACCACGACCTTGCGCATGGTCGCCGGTTTCGTGCCGCCGAGCGCCGGCAAGATCACCATCGGCGAGCGCGACGTCACCGTGCTGCCGCCCTGGAAGCGCAATTGCGGCCTGGTGTTCCAGAGCTACGCATTGTTCCCGCATCTGACCGTCGCCGAGAACGTCGCCTTCAGCCTCGAGATGCGCAAGGTCCCTCCCGCCGACCGCGCCCCGCGCGTCGCGGAGGCGCTCCGTCTCGTGCAGCTTTCAGGCTTCGACGAGCGTTACCCGCGCCAGCTCTCGGGGGGGCAGCAGCAGCGCGTGGCGCTCGCTCGCGCGCTTGCGATGCAACCCGACGTGCTGCTCCTCGACGAGCCTCTCTCCAATCTCGACGCGAAACTCCGGCAGGAGGTTCGGGTCGAGATCCGCGACCTGCAGCGCAAGCTCGGCCTCACCACGATCATGGTCACGCACGACCAGGAGGAAGCACTCACCATGGCTGACCGGCTGGTGGTGATGGAGAAGGGCAAGGTTCGGCAGATCGGCAATCAGCGCGAGCTCTACGAGAAGCCGGCCGACCGCTTCGTCGCGGGCTTCATTGGCCGCAGCGCCTTCCTCGACGGAGAAACCACCACGCCTGGCCGCTTCCGCAGCCGCGGCGGGCTCGATATCACTGTCGGCGCCGCGAGCGGCACCGGACCGGCGACACTCGCGCTTCGGCCAGAGCGCATTTCGGTGGCAGCCGAGGCCGGAGCGTGCGTCAATCGCTTCGAGGCCCGTGTCGAGCACGTCTCCTATCTCGGCGCGCTGCTCGATATCGATGTCCGTCTTTCCGAGCACGACCGGATGTTGCTGCAGCTCCCGAATCGCCAGGGCAGCATCGAGCCGAAGCCGGGCGATACCATCACGATAGGCTGGGCCGAAGACGCCGGGCTCGTCTATCCGCGCGAGCCGTAAGGCCATGATCGGGAAAGGCGCATTGCGGCTCTCCGTCCGAACATGGCTCGATCACGGTTTCTAGCTCGACAGGCGTCCAACAGGGGAGAACTCACATGAACTCGATCAACAGGCGCCATGTCCTGCAAGGTCTCGCGGCGGGAGCGAGCGCCGCGGCGCTGGGCGGCCCGGCCTTGGCCCAGTCAGGCGGCAAGGTCGTGGTCGGAACCTGGGGCGGCGACTATGCCCGCCTCCTCACCAAGAACATCGAGGACCCGATCCTGAAGCCCAAGGGCATCGAGGTCCTGCAGGACCAGGCCGGCGACGCCCCACGCCGCGCCAAGATGGTCGCCGAGCGTCGCCTGCCGCGCGGCACAGTCGACATCCACGGACTCTCGGCCGCCAATATGTACGAGATGAACGAGGCCGGCGTCGTGGAGCAGCTCGACTTCTCCAAGATCCCGAACGCCAAGAACCTGCTGCCGACGATGAAGTACCCCTATGGCATCGGGCACATCTATTCCGGCAACGTCGTCATCTACAATCCCAAGCTGATCAGCCCCGCGCCGACCGGTTTCAAGGATTGGCTCGACCCGAAATGGGGCAACAAGATCGGCTTCATCGACATTCAGTATCAGTCGATCATGGTCGCCGCCTCGATGGCCGCAACGAACGGCGCCAGCATGAACGACCTCGACAAGGCGAAGGAGGTTCTGCTCGCCGTCAAGAAGGCGGGCGCGCGCGTCTACCCGACGAACGAGGCCTTCGCCCAGGCGATGAAGAACGAGGAGGTCGGCATCAGCGCGATCTGGAAAGCGCGCGTCGTCCAGTGGCAGGATGCCGGCATTCCCTGCGAGGCGGTTTCCCCGATTGAAGGCATCCCCGCCTATGTCTCCGGTTTCGTCATTCCGAAGAATGCGCCGAACAAGGAGAACGCCTACGCCTACATGAACGCCATGCTCGAGACGGCTCCGCAGGAGGCTTTCGCGGTCGATATGGGCTATAACGGCACCGTCACCGGCCTCAACGTGGCGCCCGCGCTGCAGAAGCGGATCGGCTTCACGCCCGAGGAGGAAAAGCGCCTCAAGGATCTCGACTACGGCTTCCTCGCCAAGAATGATTCGGCGATGAAGGAGTGGTGGGACAAGGTCTTCAAGGCGTGATGCGGCCATGAGCACGACTGCCCCAGAAGCTGTTGCGGGCGGCCGCACCGGACTCGCCGGGGCGCTCGTCGTGCCCGCGACCATCTTCGTCGCGATCGGGCTGATCGGCCCGGTCGCGATCCTGTTCCGCTATTCGCTGAACCAGTTCATTCCGGGCCAGTTCATGGTCGACGGACTGACCATCGAGAACTACGTCAAGTTCTTCACCGACGCCTATTATCTCAACGTGCTCACGCGCACCGTGCGCGTCGCGGTGATCTGCACCATTGCCTGCCTGATCATGGGCTTCCCCCTGGCCTATGTGCTGGCGCGCACCGAAAGCCGGTTCAAGAATCTGCTGATCATGGCGGTCGTGCTCCCCCTGTTCGTCGGCAACGCTGTTCGTGCCGCCGGCTGGATGACCGCTTTCGGCAACAAGGGCGCGCTCAACGCCTCTCTGATGGGGCTCGGCCTGATCAATCAGCCGATCGAGATCATGTTCACCGAGACGGCCGTGATCATCGGCATCGTCGCGGTCAACCTGCCCTTCATGGTGCTGACTTTGCAGAGCGTGATCGAAGGTATCAACCGCAATGTCGAGGAGGCAGCGTTCAGCCTGGGCGCCGGCCCCGTCGCGATGTTCCGCCGCGTCCTCTGGCCCCTGGCGCTCCCGGGGATTCTCGCTGGCACGATCCTGACCTTCATCCTGGCGATGAATGCCTATGCGACCCCCGTTCTGCTCGGAGGCCCGAAATTCCAGACGATGGGGCCCCTCGTCTATGGCCAGTTCGCACAACAGAACAACTGGCCCTTCGGCGGTGCGATTTCCTTCATCCTGATGACGGCGACGCTCCTGCTGACCGTGGCGGCCCACCTGATCGTGCAGCGGCGTTATCGCTGAGTGCGCCGCTGGCCGCAGCGGCATGTTGCCGCCGGTCTCAGTGGCGCTTCCACTGGTCAAGCGCGCGGCAGCACTCTAAATCTCGCGCATGACCATTTCCGGATCGCTCGTCCCCATCGCAGTCGGCGCCGTCGCCCTGGTGCTGCTGCTGGGTCTCGCCAACATGCTGCGCGGCGGCAGCGCGAACACATCGCAGAACCTGATGCGACTCCGTGTGGTGCTGCAATTCGTCGCGATCCTGGTGATCATCGGCGTGCTCTGGTGGCGCGGAGGCTGAGCCCGCCTCGCTTCTCGGCGGGTGCGACAGTTCTGACTGACCATGCGTAAGCTGTTGATAAATCAGATGTTCTGGATAACCCGCCAGGGGTCTCAACCGCGCTTGCCGCATTCTGGACACGAGTCTATGCGTTTCACTAACGCCCGTTCAAACGATAAAAAGAACCTGTAGCCCATGCCGCGCGTCGCGTTGCTGATCCTTGCCGGCTTCCTGGCTGCCTCGCCTGCCCTGTCGCAGTCGCAGGCCTTGCCTCCCGGAGTTTCCAGCTACGCCCCCGCAACCGAAACGCCGCTTCCGTCCTGGGAAGCGCGCCTCGGCATTGCTCCCGCGAATCCCGGCGGACGCGAAAGCGGATTGCTGAACTTCAATGGCGAGGTGATGACGCCACGCATCATCCCGCTGAACGATCGCATCGCCTCGGCCTTCGTGCCGCGCTTCCATCTCGGCTCCAGCATCAATTTCAACGGCACGCGCTATGCCTATGCGGGCGCGACCTGGACCGTGGATCTCTCGAAGAATGTCTTCGTCGAGGCCAGCTTCGGCGCCGCCGTCAATGACGGCAAGACCGGTCCGGTCGTCCCGGAGAACCGGCTCGTCGTCGGCTGCGATACCGGCACGCGCGGTGCCGCGGCGCTCGGGGTTCGCCTCAGCGATCGCTGGAGCCTGATCGCGACGCTCGAGCAATTCGGCACCACCGGCTGCTCCGACAAGGACAAGCCGCGCGGCCCCGCCAATTTCGGCGCCAGGCTCGGCTACACCTTCTGACCCTTCGCCGGAGAGACGGCCCGCAAGGCGGATTGCGGCTTTCGGGAATGCCGACGCGGACACAGAAGGTTGGATCGCCTGACCGGATACGCGTTTCGATTCGATGATCGAAAGCATCTCGGCACGGCGCAGGCTGCGGCGCTCCAAGCCTTCCGTTGCGGACGCGACGCGCTATAACGCGTCATGGTCAAGCTGAATCGCATCTATACGCGCACCGGGGATAACGGCACCACCGGGCTCGCGACCGGCCCACGCCGGCCGAAATACGACCTGCGCATCGCAGCCTATGGCACCGTCGACGAGACCAATGCCTGTGTCGGACTGGCACGGCTGCATGCCGCAACCGAGGATGGCGAGGTCGATGCCATGCTCGGACGGATCGCCAACGATCTTTTCGATCTCGGAGCCGATCTTTCGACGCCCGACACCGGCGAGCCGCTCGCCTATGAGCCGCTGCGCATCGTCCAGGCTCAGGTCGACCGCCTTGAAGCGGAAATCGATCAGCTGAACGCAGCGCTCGCCCCGTTGCGCTCCTTCGTCCTGCCCGGCGGAACACCGTCGGCCGCCTATCTTCATCTCGCCCGCACGGTCAGCCGGAGGGCTGAACGCCTGATGGTCGAACTCGCCCAGACCGAGGGGGAGCGCGTCTCCGCGCCGGCGCTAAAATACATCAACCGGCTTTCGGACTTCCTGTTCGTCGCCTCACGTTTCCTCAATGCCAGGGCCGGGGGCGATGTGCTCTGGGTTCCCGGGCAGAACCGCTAGAGCCGGACATGTTCGTACCGCTGCATGACGGCGTTCCGCTGCGCTTCATGCGCGCGCCCTATGTGACCTATGCCCTGGTCAGTGCCTGCATCGGCATCCATCTCGCGATCTGGATCCTGCACGAACCGCCTGGCGAGATCGCCGTCATGGCCGGCTTCGGCCTGATCCCCTCCGTCTTCTTCGGCACCGCGCAACTACCCATCGAGATCATGCAGGCTCCGGCCTGGCTGACGCTGTTCAGCAATGTGCTGCTGCATGCGAGCTTCGCCCATCTCGTCGGCAACATGCTGTTCCTCTGGGTCTTCGGCGACAATGTCGAGGACGCGATGGGCCATTTCCGCTTTCTGGCCTTCTTCTTTCTTTGCGGCCTGGCCGGGTCGCTGGCGCATGCCGTCATGAATCCTGATTCGGAGCAGCCGCTGATCGGGGCATCGGGCGCAATTTCGGGCGTCATCGCCTCCTATCTGATGCTCTATCCGCAGGTCCGGATCTGGGGCCTCGCCTTCAAATGGATTCCGCTGCACATTCCGGCGATGTACGCGCTCGGCGCCTGGATCCTCTTCCAGTTCATGTCAGCCTTCGTCGACCCGCAGGGTAATGTCGGCTGGTGGGCGCATCTCGGCGGGCTTGCGACCGGGGCGGGGCTGACCCCGATCTTCATCCATCGCGGCGTCGGGCTGTTCGGGCGCGCTGCAAGAGGGTGACGCCCGCGACTTTCGCGGCGTTGACAAGCCTAAACAGCCATCGCTACGGTCCCCCGGCATTCCAGCCGAGAGCCACGATGCCGTCATCCTGCCGCGTCGCGCGGCGCGGCCTCGATCGTATCTCTCCCGAACGGTGAAGCGACGATGAAGATCCTTGTGCCCGTCAAGCGGGTTGTCGACTACAATGTGAAGATCCGCGTGAAGGCGGACGGCTCGGGCGTCGAGCTTGCCAATGTCAAGATGTCGATGAATCCGTTCGATGAGATCGCCGTCGAGGAAGCGTTGCGGCTCAAGGAAGCCGGCAAGGCGACCGAGGTCATCGTCGTCTCGATCGGCCCGGCGCAGGCTGCGGAAACCATCCGCACGGGTCTCGCCATGGGTGCCGATCGCGGCATCCTGGTGAAGGCCGAGGGCACGGTCGAGCCTCTCGCCGTCGCCAAGCTCCTGAAGAAGATCGTCGAGCAGGAGAGCCCGCAGCTCGTCATTCTCGGCAAGCAGGCGATCGACGACGACTGCAACCAGACCGGCCAGATGCTGGCCGCCCTGCTTGGCTGGCCGCAGGGGACCTTCGCCTCCAAGGTGGTGATCGGCGAGGGTTCGGTCGACGTCACCCGCGAGGTCGATGGCGGCCTGCAGACCGTGGGTCTCAAGCTGCCGGCGATCGTGACCACCGATCTGCGACTGAACGAGCCGCGCTACGCCTCGCTGCCCAACATCATGAAGGCCAAGAAGAAGCCGCTTGATGAGACCACCGCCGAAGCGCTCGGCGTCGACATCGCGCCGCGCCTCAAGGTCCTGAAGACCACCGAACCGCCAAGCCGATCCGCCGGCGTCAAGGTCGGCTCGGTCGCCGAGCTGGTTTCCAAGCTGAAGAATGAAGCAGGAGTTCTCTAAAATCATGACGACGCTGCTTCTCGCCAAGCACGACAACAAGAGCCTCAACGAGGCCACCCGCAAGGCCCTGACCGCCGCCAAGGCGCTCGGCGCGCCTGTGCATGTCCTGGTCGCCGGCACGGGCTGCAAGGCGGTTGCCGAGGCCGCAGCCAAGCTCGACGGCGTCGAGAAGGTGCTGCTGGCCGACGATGCTGCTTACGAGCACCGGCTGGCCGAACCGCTGTCTGCCCTTATCGTCTCGCTGGCCGGCCCCTATGACGCGATCGTCGCGCCGGGCACCACGACCGGCAAGAATGTGATGCCGCGCGTCGCTGCCCTGCTCGACGTCATGCAGATCTCGGAAATCACCAAGGTCGTCTCGCCCGATACCTTCGAGCGTCCGATCTATGCCGGCAACGCGATCCAGACCGTGCAGAGCGGCGAGGCCAAGAAGGTGCTCACCGTGCGCGGCGCATCCTTCGCCGCGACCGGCGACGGCAGCGCGACCGCGCCGATCGAAGCAGTTGCCGCTGCCGAGCATGCCGGCACCTCGAGCTTCAAGGGCGAGGAAGTCGCCAAGTCCGATCGTCCGGAGCTCGCTTCGGCCAAGATCATCATCTCGGGCGGCCGCGCGCTCGCTTCGGCCGAGAATTTCGGCAAGGTGATCGAACCCGTCGCCGACAAGCTCGGAGCCGCCATGGGCGCCTCGCGCGCCGCGGTGGATGCCGGCTATGCCCCGAACGACTGGCAGGTCGGCCAGACCGGCAAGGTCGTGGCGCCCGACCTCTATATCGCCGTCGGCATCTCGGGCGCGATCCAGCATCTCGCCGGCATGAAGGATTCGAAGGTCATCGTCGCCATCAACAAGGACGAGGAAGCCCCGATCTTCCAGATCGCCGATTACGGCCTCGTTGGTGACCTCTTCACCATCATGCCCGAGCTTGAGGCCGAACTCGCCAAGATCGGGCGCTGACAGGATCGGCCGCTGACGCCAGCGGCACGAATGTGATATCCGGGCCGCTTGCTCTGGGCGGCCCGCGTCGCTTTCACGATGAAGGCGATCAGACGAAAGATGGATCAGGACATGTCGGACCAGGCGATCAAGACGATCGGCATCATTGGCGCGGGGCAGATGGGCAACGGCATTGCCCATGTCGCAGCCGTCGCTGGCTTCGACATCCGGCTGCACGACCTCGCCGAAGACCGCATCAAGGCCGCACTGGCGACGATCGACGGCAATATGGCGCGTCAGGTCACCAAGGGCGCCATGGATGACTCGCTACGGCGCGAAGCCATGGCCAAGATCGTCGCAACGCCGACCCTCGAAGGGCTTGGCGACTGCGACCTGATCATCGAGGCCGCGACCGAAAGCGAGGAGGTCAAGCGCAAGATCTTCACCGCCGTCTGCCCGCATATCAAGCCGGAGACGATGCTTGCATCCAACACCTCGTCGATCTCGATCACCCGGCTTGCCGCGGCGACCGACCGGCCGGAGCGCTTCATCGGCATCCATTTCATGAACCCGGTGCCGCTGATGCAGCTCGTCGAGCTGATTCGCGGCATCGCCACCGACGACCATACTTTCGAGGCAGCCCGCAGCTTCATCAGCAAGCTGCACAAGACGGTGACGGTCTCGGAGGATTTCCCGGCCTTCATCGTCAACCGCATCCTGCTGCCGATGATCAACGAGGCGGTCTATACGCTGTATGAGGGCGTCGGCTCGGTCGAGGCGATCGACACCGCCATGAAGCTCGGCGCCAATCATCCGATGGGTCCGCTCCAGCTTGCCGACTTTATCGGCCTCGATACCTGCCTCTCCGTGATGCAGGTGCTCCATGATGGCCTGGCGGATTCGAAATATCGCCCCTGCCCGCTGCTGGTAAAATATGTCGAAGCCGGGTGGCTCGGCCGCAAGACCAAGCGCGGTTTCTACGATTATCGCGGAGAAAAGCCGGTCCCGACCCGCTGACCGGCATCCCGACCCGGCATTAAGCCGGGTATCACCCCAGAATTCGGAATGGATGGCGTCGGTCGGCTCAAGGCCGGCCACTATGACGCACATCAACTTCGCACTGCGGCATCTTCACATTCCTGTCGTCTCGCGCGTACATTGAGCTGTGAGCAGGATTCGTCCTGCTTCGATCAGCGGAGGTGCGACGGGTTTGACGGCGCATGTGATGCATCCGATGGCCTCTCCGGATGGCTGTCCGGCTCTGGTGCTCAATGCCGATTTTCGGCCGCTGAGCTACTACCCTCTCTCGCTCTGGAGCTGGCAGGACGCCATCAAGGCGGTCTTCATGGACCGGGTGAACATCGTCTCGGAATACGACACGATCGTGCACAGCCCGAGCTTCAACATGAAGCTCCCGTCGGTGGTCTCGCTGAAGACCTATATCAAGCCGTCCCGCACCCCCGCCTTCACCCGCTTCAACGTCTTCCTGCGCGACCGCTTCTCTTGCCAGTACTGCGGCACGCGCGACGAACTCACCTTCGACCATGTCGTGCCACGCTCGAAGGGCGGCCTGACGACCTGGGACAATGTGGTCGCGGCCTGCTCGCCCTGCAATCTGCGCAAGGGCGACAAGATGCCGACCGTCGTCGGCATGTTACCACTGCAAAGGCCCTTCGCGCCGACGGTCAACGACCTGCACCGCAACGGCAAGCTCTTCCCGCCGAACTATCTGCACGAGAGCTGGCTCGACTATCTCTACTGGGATTCCGAACTCGAACCCTGAGATGCTCGGTGCCGATTATCTGCCTTGCTTCGAGGCCTTGATCAGGCCCAGCAGAGCCAGGGCGGCAAGCCCCAGCGAAGCCAGAGCATTCCAGCCCGCCAGGGACAATCCAAGAAACCGCCACGCTGCTTCGCCGCAGGACACCACACGCGTGGTCTGAAGCTGCTTCATGAAATCCTGGACGCCTGCGGCAGCCGCCGGGGCACCGCCGCCGCAATCATTCGGGCCGAGGAACCAGCCCCATTCCACGCCGGAATGATAGGCACCAAGCCCCGTACTCCAGAGCATCAGCAGGGCGAAGCCGGCGAGCACCGTCATTTGCAAGGCACGCGAGCGAGCAACCACCAGCGCCGCGACGGCAAGCGCCATGGCAGCGTAGTGCGGAATGCGCTGCTCGAGGCAGAGCTTGCAGGGCACGAGATGCCAGACGAGTTGCGACCACCATGCTCCGGCGATCAGGGCCGTCGAACCGAGACCGAGAAGCAGGATCAACCGCATCGGGCGCATCAGCATATCGAGCCGGGAATCGCTGCCGGGCATTGCATCATACCGCCGGGAACAGGTGCTTGAAGGCGAAGAAGCCGCCCACGATCCCGACGACCAGGACGATCATCGCCGTGGTGAAATGCTCGTCGAGAACGCGCCGGATCGGACCGCCGAACCGATTGAGCAGCCCGGCCAGAAGATAGAATCGTGCCCCGCGCGTAATGATCGAGAGCACGACAAACCAGAGCAGATCGTATCCGGCAAAGCCCGAGGTGATCGTCACCAGCTTGTAGGGGATCGGCGTCAGCCCCTTCAGCAGGATGATCCAGGCACCGTACTGCGCATAGGCTGCGCGAAAGGCCTCGACCCCGTCGCCATGGCCGTAGAGCTTGATGATCCACTGGCCGAGCGAATCATAGAGCAACGCACCGATCGCGTAGCCGAGCAGCCCCCCGAGCACCGAGGTCACCGTGCAGATCCCGGCATAGAACCAGGCTTTCTGGGGCCTGGCCAGCGCCATCGGCACCAGCATCACGTCGGGCGGAATCGGGAAGAAGGAGCTTTCCGCGAAGGAGACGGCACCCAGCGCATAAGGTGCGCGCGGACTGGCTGCGAGCGCCATGGTCCATTCGTAGAGGCGTCGAAACATGTTCATCCACCGGTTCGCGCCGCCCGATGAGGGCCGACATGCGGCTGTTTTGTCCTCAGGAGCGGACAATAGCCCTCAAGCGTGCCTGCGCGCGCAAAGGCCATCTTCCGGCGGGCGTCGCCGGCCAACCGGGCTGGCTCCGCTAGCGAGGCTGTCTAGCCCCGATAGCGTCAGGCTGTCCATCATTCACAGCTCCGCACAATGCCTGCTCACGATCCGTTGACCGCGCGCGCGCCATCGCTATAGTCCGCCGGCCCGTTGAGGGCATGTACCGCGGTCGAAAGATCGGCGGTGTCGTGCTTGGGCCCCTGTGGCGGAATTGGTAGACGCGCTCGACTCAAAATCGAGTTCCGCAAGGAGTGCTGGTTCGATCCCGGCCAGGGGCACCATTCATCTTCGAAACGCGCGTGTTCACTTGCGTTCGCGGAAAGTGCGCGAGGCCGGTATCCAGTCTTATCGCGCGACTTGGCCGATGGCGGATGTCGCGGGCTTCTCGCGGTCCCCCTTAGATACAGCGCGGCACCGTCTTCAGGCACGGGGCGCAAGATGTCCCACCTCATGATTGCCGAGGCCTCAAGCCGCTTCAGGTCAGCGTTCCGGAGCCTTTCACTGCTGTCGATCGGGGGACGCGCACATGAACGCAGGAGTCGGCGTCATGAATCTCCGCCGGAGGCGGCGGCGCCAGATCGCCATCGATCTGCACATCTGACGTTCCACGAACGGAGACATGGTTGGCGCGTTTCATTTCGACGAACGAAAGCGACGAAAACCGATTCGTGACGAGACAGAATGCGGACTTCAACAGCGCGAACCGGCTTCCTTCACGCAGAAGCGCAACGATGAAACCTGAGGCCTTTGGCGTGGCGTTCTCGCTGATAATGAAGGGGCCTGCGTATAACCTGCCCTTCATCACGAGCAAGCCCGAAACGATTTCATCCGGGCCTCCATCAATTCGTACTGTGAACTTTGGATCTCGATGCAGCAGCAGGCACTGTATCGCCGCGATGACATAGGCGAGCTTACCAACGAGCTTCTTCGCATCCTTGTTTAAGCGTCGGACGACCGAACCATCAAATCCAACTCCCAGAGTTTGGACGAATACTCGCTCCGGAACGCCAGCAGCAGAGTATAATCCCGGATAAACCGGCGCTGAAAACCCTTCGTTGATGATGCGAGCAGCTTCCGCGATATCAAGCGGGATGCCGAGTTCCTGCGCGAACAAATTCGCCGTGCCGAGTGGCAACACACCGAGTTCCGCAGGCAATCCGATCATTCCCGACGCGGCTTCCGATATCGTGCCGTCGCCTCCGACAGCCACGATGCAGTCATGCCCATCCTCGGCAGCTTGCCGCGCCAGCTTTTCCGCGTCTCCCGCCATCCTGGTCTCGACGACGGTCGATTCGGGAAAGAGCCTGGCGAGCTCGCGAACCGAAAGCCCACGAGCCCTTCCCGCAACAGGGTTGAATAGAACGAACATCATTCGCGACCTAGTTGCTTCGCTTTTGATGAGCCAGCCATTTTTGGGCCTCGACATGCGGACATTGCAGCAGGCGCAACGAGGTTGGCCGAAGAATTCGACCATCCGGGACTATAACTGCAAGGTTTAGGACGCGCCCCTCAAGAACCTGCACGAAGCCCGATGCCGCACCTGTCCACAAGCCCACTGGATTGAACGCGCGGGGCTCGCAAATCTGGGAAGACGATGCGCGAGCCGGGCGGTTCGGGTTGATAGCCCCCGCTACCAACCCACGACCGCCCTTCATCGTCGCTTACAGGCCGTAGCTCCGGACTGCCGGGAAAGCCCGATCGCTCCATCTGCGAAACGCCCTCTATGCGTACGTGACTTGGACCTTGTCCGCGCTGGCGGCTTGGCCTGAGGCCGCGGGCTCGCTAAGCCTGGATCCTGCACCTTGCCCGAGGCTCTCTTGCGTATCCTGCTGATCAATCCCAACACGACCCAGGCGATGACGGATCTCGTCATGCAGGTGGTGGCGCCGCATGCTCCGTCCGATGTCGCCCTGCATCCGGTGACCGGCCGCTTCGGCGCGCAGTATATTTCGAGCCGCAGCGCGGGGGCGATCGCGGCCCATGCCGCCCTTGAGGCCTATGCCGAGCATGGCGCCGGCTGCGACGCGGTCTATCTCGCCTGCTTTGGCGACCCAGGGCTTCACGCCCTGAAGGAGATCTCTCCCGTTCCCGTCGTCGGCATGGCGGAGGCGAGCTGCCTGGCCGCCGCGGCGATGGCCCGGCAGTTCTCGATCGTCACCGGCGGCGAGCGCTGGGGACCGATCCTGCACGAGTTCGTCGCGATGATTGGCCTCGACGGCCGGCTTGCCTCGGTCGAGACCGTCACTCCAACGGGGGCCGATATCGCCCGTGACCCGGATGGCTCGATTGCACTGCTCGCCGCAGCCTGCCGCAAGACGGCGGAACGCGACGGCGCCGGAGCCGTCATTCTCGGCGGCGCCGGACTGGCCGGCCTCGCCGCACGCGTCCAGCCACATCTCGATATTCCGGTGATCTGCTCGGTCCAGACCGGCATGAAAGCGGTCCTGGCCGCTCTCAACGGCGGCGCGGCGAAACCGGCGAGCGGCGATCTCGCCTTCCCGGCGCCGGTCGGGAGTGTCGGCCTGTCGCCCGCGCTTGCGGCCCTTCTCGCCAGGTCCTGAACCGAGGAAGGTCCTGAACCGGGGAGCTGCCGCCGGCACGCTCAGCGCAGCAACAGCGCCGAACCGTAGAGCCCCACGCCGAAGACGATATGGCCCGCGATGTTCATGGCGCGGATCTGGCCGGCATTCGGCTTCTTCGACGCCGCGATCCCGGCGCCCATGCCCGGCTGCAGGATGAACCAGCCGCAGCCGACCGTGACGAGACCGACGATCAGCGCGGGTGCGAGACTCGGATTGCGGGCCCAGTCGAGCCCCCAGATCGCCAGCAGGACCGCCGCGAACAGAATGCCGATCAGATAATGCGCGATCCAGCCGAGGGCATGTTCGTTCACCACCGGCTCGGAGCGGCCAATATCCTCATGCGCCAGTCGACCTTGCGCCAGATGGCCGAACCAGCGCCCGGTCATGGCCCAGTTCGGGGCAGGCAAGCCGAAGGCACGTTTCAAGAACTGGCCCCAGAGATCGAACAGGAGGGTCGCACCGACGCCGATCAGCACCGCACGCACAAGAAACTCAAGCATCGCACATCCCCGGAATCCACCCATGGGCGCGTCGGCCGCCGCGCCTCGCCGGCAATGGAAGGGAAGAGACCGCGTGTGGTCAATCGCTGGGCGTGGTTTTCCCCGCGCCCTCTGTGCAGGGGCGTCATGCGCCGTTCATCGCATGACGCGACAGCCGGCTCCCGGTGGAACCCTGGGACCACCGACGCCGTTCCCTTCAGAAGACAGAACGGGGATAGCGGAACATGGCATTGGAAACGACGGTGAAAGCACGCGCGGGCGGTCCTCACGGAGTGGACGAACTGCCCTCGGTTGTCGTCACCAGCTATAATCTGGAGGTTCGCGACGAGGACGGCTTCGTCGGTGACAAGGCCAAGCGTGGCGCATTCCTGGACCATCTCGACGCCCTTCGCGAGCATCTGCGCCGGACCGGCGACGACCCGATCACGGTCGACTCCGACAAGATCGGCAAGAAAGAGTTCGACGCGCTGCTCGGCGAAGGTGAGCCGCGCGAGGCGGCTCTCATCCTCAGCGCCATCGAACGCTACGCCCAGTCTCTGGCCTTCGTCATTCGCCGCTTCGCCAGGCTGAAGCCCTGGAGCGCCGTCGAGCGTATCGTGGTCGGCGGCGGGTTCCGCCAGAGCCGCGTCGGCGAACTCGCGATCGCACGCGCCGGCATCATCCTGCAGACGGACGGACATAGTATCGACCTTGTGCCGATCCGCCATCATCCCGACGAGGCGGGACTGGTCGGCAGCGCCCATCTTGCGCCGAAATGGATCTTCGAGGCCTATGACAGCCTCGTCGCCGTCGATATCGGCGGCTCCAATATTCGCGCCGGCATCGTCGAGCTGCGCCAGGACAAGGCGCCGGACCTCGCCAAGGCCAAGGTCTGGCAATCCGAACTCTGGCGCCACGCCGACGAGGAGACCAACCGCGACGACGCAATCAAGCGGCTCGGCAAGATGCTCGATGGCCAAATCAAGCAGGCCGGCAAGGCGGGCCTTCGCGTTGCTCCCTTCATCGGCGTCGGCTGCCCCGGCCTGATCGAGCGGGACGGCTCGATCGACCGCGGGGCGCAGAATCTGCCTGGCAACTGGCAGAGCAGCCGGTTCAACCTGGTCGAGAGCGTCCGCGAGATGGTCCCCGAGATCGGCGGACACGAGACGACGGTCGTGATGCATAACGACGCCGTCATCCAGGGCTTAAGCGAGATGCCCTCGATGCAGGATGTCGAGCATTGGGCGGTGCTGACCATCGGCACCGGCCTGGGCAATGCGAGCTACCGGAACCGGACGAAGCCGAAGGGCCGCGGCGACCGGGCCAAGAATGGAAAGGCCGACGACAGGAAGGGCTGACCGCTCAGCTCCGCTTTGCCGGCAGCGCCCACATCAGCCCACGCGTGATGATCGCGGGGAAGACGGTGAGATGATCCTCGTCCTGGATGATCTCTGTGGTCAGCTTCAGGCCGGGATAGTTGTGCGAGCGCAGCGCCTTCTCGAATTCCTGCAGGTCGGCGATCATGTCGAGCTTGCTGCTATAGCGCGGCGAGGCCTTGCTGATCGTCTCGAAGGAGGCGATCGCCATCAGCACGTCGGCCTTCAGCTCCTTGTTCGCCTCTGCATAGGCACGCTCGCGCGCAAGCATCACCTTCTGGTCGTACCAGAGCGAAGGGCTGCCGATGATGTAATGCGAGAACATCTTCGGCTCGGTCAGCAGGATATGGACGCCAAGCAGCCCGCCATAGGAATGTCCGGCAAAGATGCTGCGATGGGTGTCGGTGCGATAGGTCGAAGCGACAAAGGGCATCACCTCGTCGGCAAGAAAGCGGCGATAGGGCTCCGCTTCGCCGAAGATTGGCGTGCGCCCGGACTCGTCCTTCGTCTTTTCGCCATTGGGCGTCGGCGTGTAGTCGCGGCGGCGGCTGAACTGCGGCGTGTCGCCGAGCGCGTAGGAGAGACCGACCAGGATGAACTCTTCCAGCCCCTGACCGCGATTGCCGACCCGGCGGGCAATACTGCGCACCAGCGGGAAGGCGTAATCGGCGTCGGTGACGAACAGCACGGGAAAGCGCCGGCGGGGCGAGGAGTGATAGGAGGCCGGCAGGCTGACATAGATTTCGTAGTCGCGCTGCAGCGCCTTGGCGTGGATCGTCCGGACCTCGGTGTCCTTCAGAACGAACGGCGCCGGATTCGATGAGGCGGCCGCAGCAGCCGGAGGTTCTGGAGCCGGCTGGGCAACGGCAACGCTGGCGAACCCGAAGGCGGCAAGCAGGGCAGGCAGGCGAAGCATCCGCCGGATCTCCGACATGAATGTGCCGGGATCGTGACGGTTCTCGGTCGGTCCGCCAAGAGCTAAAGCATCGGCCCGAAAAGTGGATTGCGGTTTTCGGGGCAAAGCCGATGCCATCACAGATGGCTAGATCATCGGACGGGATACGATATCCGATCCAATGATCTAACGCCGCATGGCCGGCGTCTCGATTGGCAGGCCGCGCGCACGCCCGGCAAGATAGAGCTCGAGCGCCAGATATTCCGGCGCGCCATAGTCGAACTGCGTCGCCCGGACGCCGAGCGAGCAGGCGCGCAGGCGCCGATGCAGCGAACCGACGCCGTTCCATTCCAGCCGATAGGCCGGATAGCCGGTCCCCGTGCCGTGGCTGATCGTGTCGCCACGCAACTTCTGGCCAACCAGCCCGTCATGGCATTGCTTGCAGGAGAGGTTGAGCTGCCCCTGGCGGCGCTCGAAAAAGGCCCTGCCCGCGTCATAGAAGGGTTGTGCCGGACCCCGGGTCTCGACGTCCATCGGCAAGCCCCGGGACAACGAAGCGACATAGGCCGTCAGTGCCAGAAGTTCACCGCTCTCATAGCCGAAGGCTGGCTGCTTCTGCCGCTCCACGCGGCACTGTTCGATGCGTCCCTCGAGATTCAGGAGCTGCCCGGTGCCGGCATCCACCTGCGGATAATGCGTCGCCGCGCCACGCAGACCCTTCTCCGGCTCGGCATGGCACTGGCTGCAGGCCTGGCTGGTCCCTGGCTTGCGGCTGAAGAGTTCCTGACCCTGCTCGACCCAGAACCAGGCCGGGTTGCGCGTCGGATCATCCTGCTGTCGGCGCAGATCGGGCGACAGGAAGGCGCTCCCCGAGGTGACCTCTTCGCCGCCCGCGGCCGTGCCAAGCGTCGCGATCAGGAGTCCCAAAGCCAGCTTCAACCACATCGCCCGGTGCTCACGTCACCGTCAGCCTGGCCGTCCGGGTGAAGACCGCTCCGCCATCCTCGCGCCATTCGAAGACGATGTCGCCGGTCTCGACCGCGCGCGTCGTGAAGGAGACGAAGGGATTGGCCGAGACCCCCGTATACATGTCGAGCCGGAAGATCGGTTCCCCGGAATAGGTCGCCGTCAGCCGGTTCAGGATTTTCCGTGGAACGGTGCCCCCCTTGCCGTCGGATTGGCCGCCGCGATCCATCGGATGCCGCGTCAGAACGCGGATCTCGATGATCTCGCCGGCGCGCGCTTCCGTCGGCATGCTGATGCGGGCGTTGAATGCCATCGGATCTCCCCTCATCCGCCGTCGATGCAGGCGCTCAACGTCACGACGACATCGGCATCGCTCATGAGATAGCTCCCCGTGCTGAGCGCAGCGACGGCGGTGACCTTCTGCGAGGTCGCCAGCCGCAAGGTGGTCGCGACCTCGGCGCGGCCGGAGCGGGGCCCAAGATGAAACCGCGCCATGTCCGGGAACGGGTTCTTCTCGGCGATAAGATGAATCCAGCGGACATGGTCCGCCTCCGTCATCGGGCACTCGACCACGATCCTCGTATCGACCGAATTGCCGTTCTCGACGAGCGCCGGAATCTCCAGCGTGATCCTGCCGCGCACCGGCACTGCGCCATCGGTCAGCCGCGCGATCAGCTCCGGCAGCGCCGGCTGCGTCGCAGCCATCGCCGCCTTCGGCAGGCTGGCCAGGCCGATCCCGGCCGCAGCACCGACGACGATGTCACGCCGACTCGGGGCGGACTCAGAATGTCTTGAGAGTGGCGAGATAGGCAACGACATCCTCGATCTCCTGCTCCGATAGAGCCGGCTTGCCACGATAGACCGGGGCGACATCGTGCAAGCCCTCGGTCCGGTAATAGGGCGGCATCACCGTCTCCGGATTGAGCCGCGATGAATCGACCAGCCTCAGCCTGATCTGCCCGGCGTCGAGCCGGGTCCCGATGCCGGCCAGTGGCGGCCCTATCGCGCCCTGGAACGGCTCTGCCGGATCCGCCCCCTGATGACAGATCAGGCAATTGCCGCGCTCCCGGTCGCGCAGGATGACCTGCCCTCGCGCCGCATCGCCGGCAAGCGCGCCGAGAGCCTTCGGAATCGCGTCCCCGACGACGGCGTAGGGCTCCAGCGCCGCGCCCGGCCCGGAGGAAGCCAGTCCGAGCAGAAGGGCTGTGGCGAGGCCGAGGCGCGTCATGCGCCGGGTCCTAAGCCTTCCGCAGATCCACGTTCTTCAGCGGGACTGAGCGCACACGCTTGCCCGTCGCCGCGAAGATCGCGTTGAACACCGCCGGGGCGGCAACCGCGATCGTCGGTTCGCCGACGCCACCCCAGAAGCCGCCGGACGGAACGATCACCGTCTCGACCACCGGCATCTCATCCAGGCGCAGCACGGTGTAGGTGTCGAAATTCTCCTCGACCATGCGCCCGTCCTTGACCGTGCACTCCCCATAGAGCGCCGCCGAAAGGCCATAGACGAAGGAGCCCTCGACCTGGCGCTCGATCTGGGCCGGGTTGACGGCATGGCCCGGGTCGGTCGCCGCGACGATGCGGTGAATCTTCAGCTTGCCCTCAGCGCTGACCGAAACCTCTGCGACCGCCGCGACATAGGAGCCAAAACCCATGGTCTGGCAGATGCCGCGATAGACCCCGGCCGGCAGCGCCTTGCCCCATTCCGCCTTCTCGGCGACCGCATTGAGAACAGCCAGATGCTTGGGATAGTTCTTCATCAGCGCCCGGCGGAATTCGAGCGGGTCCTTGCCCGCCGCATGGGCGAGCTCGTCCATGAAGCACTCGAGATAGATCGTGTTCTGGTTCAGGTTCACGCCGCGCCAGAAGCCAGGGGGCACATGCGGATTGCGCATCGCATGGTCGATCAGCAGATTCGGGATGCCATATCCGATCGAAGCCTCCGGCCCCGGTGGATTGAGGCCCTGGAAGACGGCAGGGTCGCGCCCGTTCTGGATGTTCTGCGGGAAGATGCCGGCAACGATCGACTGGCCGGAAATGCGCATGTGCAGCCCGGTCAGATTGCCATCCTTGTCGAGCCCGCCGGTCAGCTTGCACTGCGTCACCGGGTGGTAGCGGCCGTGCAGCATGTCCTCCTCGCGCGACCAGACCAGCTTGATTGGCGTGCCGGGGATCTGCTTGGCGATGGCAACCACTTGCCTGACCCAGTCATGCACCGCGCCGCGCCGGCCAAACCCGCCACCGAGATCGATCTTGTAGGCCTCGCATTTGGCGATCGGCAGTCCCGAGGCTTCGGACGCCGCAGCCAACGCCGCCTCCCCGTTCTGGGTCGGAGTCCAGACCTCGCAACGCTCCGGCGTGTAGCGCGCCGTCGCGTTCATCGGCTCCATCGTGGCGTGGTTCTGGAAGGGATAGGAATAGACCGCCTCGACGACACGCGCGGCCCTGGCGATCGCAGCCTTCGCGTCTCCGACCTGGTTGCCAATGACGGCTTCGGGCGCATCGAGACCTTCCTTGAGCCAGGCAGCGATGCTCTCGCTCGAGACCTTGGCATTCTCGCCATTGTCCCACTCGATTGGCAGCGCATCGAGCGCCGTCTTCGCCTGCCACCAGGTCTCGGCGACGACGGCGACGGCCGTCTCGCCCACCGGCACGACATGCGTCACACCCGGCATGGCCTTGACCTTGGCAGCGTCGAAACTCTTCACCTTGCCGCCGAAGACCGGGCAGTCCTTGATTGCGGCATTGAGCATGCCGGGCATATTCAGATCGATGCCGTAGATCTTGGCGCCATTGGTCTTGTCGACCGTGTCGAGCCGCTTCAGCGGCTTGCCGGCAATCGTCCAGTCCTTCGGATCCTTGAGCGGAACATCCTTGGGGGCCTCGAGCTTCGAAGCCGCCTCGGCGACCTGCCCATAGCGCAGCGAACGTCCGGAAGCCTTGTGCGTGATGATGCTCTTCTCGGCGGAGCAGTCCGCCGCCGGCACGCCCCACTGGTTCGCAGCAGCCTGGATCAGCATCATTCGCGCCGCCGCGCCGCCCTTGCGGACATACTCATGCGATTCCCGGATGCCACGGCTGCCACCCGTCGAAAAATTACCCCAGACGCGGTTGCGCGCGACGTTCTGGCCTGGCGTCGGATATTCGGTCGTCACCCTTGCCCAGTCGCAGTTCAGTTCCTCGGCGACGAGCTGGGCGAGACCCGTCAACGTCCCCTGCCCCATTTCGGACCGGGCGATGCGGATCACCACCTTGTCGTCGGGATGGACCACCACCCAGGCATTGATTTCCTTGACCGCCCCCTGCGCCATCGCCTCGTCAGCGAACGGTATGGCAAAGCCGAAAGTGAAGGCGCCGGCCGCCGCAGCGGAGCCGGCGAGCATGGTGCGGCGGGACAGGGTCGGAGATGTGTCAGCCGAGGCAGAAATCATGGCGTCCTCCAGATTTCGGTGGGGGAAGCAGGGGAGCAGGGGCACCTGGCCCGTCGCGCTCGACCCTACCCAGGCAAAACGTGAAAGATGCGGACCGACGCTCAGTCGGGCCGCTCGATGAAGCTCAGCCGCGGCCGAGCGTGCCGCTGGCCGCCACATCCAGGATCGCCGCCTTGACCCGCGTATAGGTACCGCAGCGACAGATATTGGTCATTTCATTGGCGATATCGGCCTCGCTCGGCTTGGGATTGGCCTGGAGGAGCGCAGCAGCGGCCATGATCATGCCGCTCTGGCAGTAGCCGCATTGCGGAACATCATGGGCGATCCAGGCCTTCTGCACCGGATGCGATCCATCCGGCGAAAGCCCTTCGATGGTCACGATCTTCTGTTCCGCCGAAACGGCGCTCACGGGGAGCGCGCAGGAGCGCGTCGCGACCCCGTCGATATGCACGGTACAGGCACCGCATTGCGCGACGCCGCAGCCATATTTCGTTCCGGTCAGGCCGATCTGTTCGCGTATCACCCAAAGCAGTGGCGTGTCGCCATCGACCGCCACATCCAGCACTTTGCCGTTTATGCTCAGCTTCGCCACCGCAACCTCCCGGTTCGATTTCAGAAGAGTGGCGAGAGAGCCAGCGCGCCTCGCCAAAAGTCCGTCATGCCAACGGGCACGCGGCCAGATTGTATTTAGATGAGATTGAAACCCTGAAAGCGAGGTTGCGCCAATGCCAAAAATGCGAGCGCCGCGCCCGTTTCTCCAGCCGCCACGCCCCGGGATGCCATGCGACCCGAGCGCTATCGACCCAAATATGCGCAATCGGCCCCCTGATTGCCATGATCACGTCCCGATTATCGACGATCACGACGATCCTCGCCTTACGCTGACAGCACCATTTCTCACATCAATGTGATGAATCGGGCGCGCGTTCAGCATTTCCAGCAACAAGGTGCCGTCCTTGCCCTATCCGACGCATTTTCCGATCTCGCCTTGCCTTACGCAGCTGGAGAGGGCGAGGTGCGCCATCGCGTCGAATCAGCCTGAACGAGCCAGGATCGCCATGACGGCCCGCGCCATTCGAGAGCTTTCCATCGCCACAGCGTGGCGCGCCGCACTGGCGGCGCTCGGGCTTCTGGCCATAGCCCTGATCTTTGCCGCACAGAGCTGGGCCCAGGCTCCCGATCCGGCTCCGGCCAGGACCCGTCTCGACGCAGCGCGTGCTGAACTCGCCCAGATCGAGACCCTCTTCGCCAACCCGAATGCGACCGACGCCGAGCTGCAGCGGCACAGGCTCAGGCTGCAGCCTCTGCTCGAACAGCTCCGCCATATTACCGAGGAACAGGCTCCGAAGACCGAGCAGGCCAAGCTGCGCATCGAGCAACTCGGCCCGAAGCCCGACGCAAAGGCGCCAGCCGAATCCGCCGAAGTCGTCCGCGAGCGCGAAACACGAGAGAAGGCGTTTGCCGACGCTGACGAGACCTTGAAGATCTCACGCTCGGCCCTTCTCCAGGCCGAACAGCTTCTGGCCAGCATCGGCGACCGGCGCCGCGACCTCTTCGCCAAGGCGTTGTTCGCGCCGGGTCCCGCCATCGTCAACCCGGAGCTCTGGGGCGCAGCGTTGTCGACTTCGCCGGAGGACATGCGCGCGTCTGGCCTGATCTTCGGGGATTGGCTCTCCGTCGTCCTCGAAGCATCCAGCACGGCCCGCGGAGCGCTCGTCGCCATCGCCTTCCTCGGGGCGATCCTGCTCTACGTCGCCCGCGCCCGCTACCTGCCACGCTTTGCGGAACGGCTCGATCCGACCAGCGAGACCAACAGCTTGCGCTGCCTTCATGTCGCGCTCGCCCATATCGTGGCCGGTGCGGCCCCGCCTGCACTCGCAAGCTGGCTGATCTACGCCGCGCTCAAGACTGCGGGCCTTCTGCCGCCACGCATCCAGCCGGTCATCTGGGCCATCGTCGTCGGGCTTGCGATCTTCGCTTTCGTCCAGGCATTGGCCGACGCCCTGTTTGCTCCGCACAAGCCGCAGCGGCGCCTTGTCAGCGTCATGGATTCGACAGCCCGGACAGTGGTCTGGATCGCGGCGTCGCTCGCGCTCGTCGTATCGACCGGCAAGGTGCTCGAGGCCTGGCTCCAAGCCATCGCCGCCAGCCTGGCATCGTCGATTGTCGTCCGCGGCGTGGTTGTGCTCGTTTTCGCGGCGGTCCTTATCGCCGGGCTTTACCAGCTTCGCGACGACAAGGAAGTCGAGGAGGAGGCCTGTCTCGGCCCCTATGTGGCGGTCGATGGCGCCTCGCTCGGGCCGATCCGCGTCTTCGGCTGGATCGTCGGCCTCGTCATCGCATTGGCTGCACTGACGGGCTATGTCGTCTTCGCCTCCTTCCTGACCGAGCAGGTGCTCTGGCTCGGCATCCTCGCCTGCCTGTTCGTCCTTGCCTACCAGTTGCTCGATCTCGGCATCAGCGAGCTTCTGACCGGCAACGGACATTTCGCACTGACCCTGAAGGCCGGCGTCGGCATCCGGGGCTCGGCGCTGCAGAAGATCGCCGTCATCGTCACCGGGCTGCTCAAGCTCGTGCTGATCGTGGTGACGCTGATGCTCGCGCTGGCCCCCTGGGGCCTGGAATCGGTCGATTTCCTGACATCGCTGCGCGCCGCCTTCTTCGGCTTCCAGGTCGGCGGCGTCACGATCTCGCTCTCCTCGATCATCGTCTCAGGGTTGCTCTTCGCGCTCGCCCTGACGGCGACACGCGGCGCCCAGGGCTGGCTCGAAGGCAAGTTCCTGCCGACGACGCAGCTCGATACCGGCCTGCGCAACTCGATCATCACCGCCGCCGGCTATCTCGGCTATGCCGCGGCCGTTGCGCTCTCGGTCTCTGCGCTGGGTCTCAGCCTCGAACGGCTGACCCTCGTCGCCAGCGCCCTCTCCGTCGGTATCGGTTTTGGCCTGCAGTCCGTGGTCTCGAATTTCGTCTCGGGGCTGATCCTGCTGTGGGAGCGCCCGATCCGGGTCGGCGATCAGGTCGTGGTCGGCGACGCGGAAGGCATCGTCAAGCGTATCAATGTCCGCTCGACCGAGATCGCGACCTTCGATCGCTCGACCGTGATCGTGCCGAACTCCAACCTTGTCTCTGGCGTGGTCAGGAACCGGGTGCGTGCCGATCGCACCGGGCGCTCGCTGATCTCGATCACCGTGCCGCGGAGTTTGGACGCGTCTGACGTGCGCACGATGCTGGCCGAGGCCGCCCACTCCCATGGCGACGTGTTGCAGAAGCCGCCGCCAACCGTGCAGTTCAAGAAGATCGGCACCTCGACGATGGATTTCGACCTGATCTGCGTCGTCGCAGATGTCGACATCGTCGGTCGCGTCACCAGCGATCTCAACTTCGCCATTCACAAGCGCCTGACCGAAATGGAAGGGCCGGCAGCCGGCGCGGAGCTGCTCGTCAAGGGCCTCGACGGCATCGAACAATCGCTCGGAGACATCGCTGCCGCCGTCGGGCGCGAAACAAAGCCTTCGCATCGCAAGAAAGCCGTAACCACCGCGCGCGCATCAAAGCCCCGCCTCCTCAACGGTGAGACGGGTGAGGAGGTGCCGGATGAGCAGGTGCGGCGCGAAGCCACGCCTGCGTCCGAGCCGGCCAAGGATGCGTCCAAGGACGACAGCAAGGAATGATGCGATGCCCAAGCCTTTCCGCGCAGCCGTCGTGGCGCACCGGAGCATGACCTGCCCCGCCCTTGTCGCCGGTGCGCTCGCCGTCTTCGGCATTGCCGGCTGCACCGAGCCTGCCCGGACGAGCCAGCCTGCCTTCTACCGCGATCTCGGCTCCCCCTCGGCCCGGGTCGATGCAAACGAGGCGCGCGCCATGATCTCGGCCTACCGGATGAACCACGGGCTCGGCACGCTGAAACTTGATCCGGCCCTGGTCGAGGCTGCCGAGCAGGAGGCCGCCGCCATGGCCTCGGCCGACAAGCCCGTTCAGGCCGAAGCCGTCAAGGCGCGGCTGGCGCGGGCCGGCCAGCCGGGAGCGGAAGCCAATCTGTCCGCCGGCTACCGCCGTCTGGCCGAGGCTTTCTCGGGCTGGCGCGACTCCCCGCAGCACGACCGCGTCATGAAGACACCTGGCGCCACCCGCATGGGCATTGCCACCGCCTATGCGCCGGGCTCGAAATATCAGGTCTACTGGGCACTGATCCTTGCGCCGTGAGGCAAGGCTGGTGCCCTGAGACGAGACTCAGTCAGGGTTTCGCGGCGAAGGGCAGCGGCGGTGCATCCGCCTTGAGAGCGATCCCCACGCGCCGGTTATAGGCGAGATAGGGATTGTCCTTGATCAGCGGCTCGGTGTCTGCCTTACCGGTGACGGAGGCGAAGCGGTCATCTGGGAAGCCCGCAGTGCTGAGGATCTCGCGGACCGCCGCGGCACGAGCCACAGAAAGCTCCCAGGGATTGCCTTCCGGTGTCGCTCCGGGACGTGGCGCGGCCGTATGGCCGGTGATCGCGATCTTGTTGGACATCCGCCGCAGCGTCGGGGCGACGGCCGCGAGCAACTTGCGCATGCGCTCGTTCGGCTGCGCCGAGCCCTCGGCAAACATCGCCCGCCCGTCCTGGTCGACGAGCTGAATGTCGATGCCCGCTTCTGAAACCTCCACCAGGATGTTGCGCGAAAGCTCGGCGATCTCCGGCATCTCGCGCAGGGCCTGCCTGAGCGAGGCGGCCGCGAGCGCAAAGCCACGGTCATGCGTCGCCGAGACCAGCCCGTCTTCCTTCTGCTGGTTGTGATTGGGCGCTGTCGTGTCGGACGCATCGCTGAGCGGCCGAATATAGGCGTTCTTGATATGGGTCTTGGTCGGGATGCCGTCGACCTCGACGATGCCGGCTAGCCGCATGTCGGTCTGCGTGCCGAAGGCCTCGCGCATCGAGCCCGCGACGATCTGGAGCTTGTTCTTGTCCTGGCTCGAATAGGCCGCGACCATGACGAAGAACGCCATCAGCAGCGCCATCAGATCCGCGAAGGTCACGAACCAGCCGTGACCGCCGTGGCCGCCGCGATTTTTCTTCGGCATCGCTCAGGTTTCCGTCAGGCAGCTGCCGCCATCTCGGCCCGATGATGGTCGGGGAGATAGGCGAGCAGCATTTCGCGCACCAGCGTCGCGCTCTTGGCATCGCGCATCTGCAGGACGCCGTCGATGATCAGCGTGCGCGAGATCTCTTCTTCCTCGAGCTTGATGTGCAGCTTGTCGGCGATGGGCAGCGTGAACATGTTCGCGACCATCGCTCCATAGAGCGTCGCAAGCAGCGCCGTCGCCATGGCGGGGCCGAGCTTTGACGGGTCGCTCATATTGGCGAACATCGTCACCATGCCGAGTATCGTGCCGATCATGCCCCAGGCCGGGGCGCAGTCGCCGATGGCACGATAGACCTTCGAACCTTCGTCGAGCCGCTGCAGGAAGTTGTCGCGGTCACGCTCCATCGTGTCGCGGATGAACTCCTTGTCATAGCCGTCGGCGATGTAGCGCAGGCCCTGGGCCAGGAACGGATCGGAGACCTCGACGCTTTCCAGCGCGACGGGGCCGCTCTTGCGGGCGATCGCGGCGACGCGCGTAATCTCGTCGATCAGCTCGCGCGGATGGATCGAGCGCATCGTGAAGGCGAAGCGGAAGCCCATCGGAATGCCATGGGCAATCACGGAGAACGGGAAGCGCAGCATGGTCGCAGCCGACGCGCCACCGAAGATAATGATGGCGGCGTGCTTGTCCCAATAGGCGGCGAAATTGCCGCCATCGATCATGATCAGCGAAACGATTGTCGCGATACCGCCCAGAATGCCAACGCCGGTTGCGATATCCATTTAAGCCACCCTGATCCACGCAGATCCAGCATCCGCGCAGCGCCCCGTCTTGGCAGTCTGGTAACCATAGCGGGAGCGGTTTGAACGAAGCGTTAAGCTTGAGCACTTGCTCAGGGCCGCGGGTCGGATAATGCTCCGCAGATGTCTTTGTTTGCGCTCTATGCCCGCGTCCTCGGCGAACTCGGCCCCGAAAAGCGGCTGGGGCTGATCCTTGCGCTCGCCAATATCCTGCTGGCGGCCGCAGCCTTCGCCGAGCCGATGCTGTTCGGCACGCTGATCGACCGATTGACCGGGATCCAAAGCTCCGGCCAACGACCGAGCTGGAGCGACATCAATGTCCTGATCGCGGCCTGGGTCGGCTTCGGGCTCTTCAATATCGGAGCCAGCGTCTTCGTTGCCCTCCATGCCGACCGGCTGGCCCATCGCCGCCGCCTCGCCGTGATGGCCGACTATTTCGAGCACGCCTTGACGCTGCCGCTGGCCTACCACACCCAGACCCATTCCGGCCGGGTGCTCAAGGTGATGCTGGAGGGCACCAGCGGCATGTGGGCGCTGTGGCTCTCCTTCTTCCGCGAACACTGCGCCAGCTTCGTCGCGCTCTTCATCCTGTTGCCCTTCACCCTCTGGAAGAACTGGCAGCTCGGGTTGCTGCTGATCAGCCTCGTCGTGCTCTTCGGCACGCTGACGGCGTTCGTGCTGCGCAAGACCGAGCAGCTCCAGAGCAATGTCGAAGGTTACCACTCCAACCTTGCCGAACGCGCCTCGGACGCGCTCGGCAATGTCCCGGTGATCCAGAGCTTCACCCGCATCGAAGCGGAGGTACGCGGACTGCGCAACACCATCGCCAGCCTGCTGGAGGCGCAGCTTCCGGTCTTGTCCTGGTGGGCGATAGCGACGGTGGCAACCCGCGCCTCGGCGACGCTGACCGTGCTGGCGATCTTCGTCGTCGGCACCTGGCTCCTGATGATGGGGCAGACAACCGTCGGTGAAATCGTCACCTTCATGGGCTTCGCCACCATGCTGGTCGGCCGGCTCGAGCAGATCGTCTCCTTCGTGAACTTCATCTTCATGCAGGCACCGAAGATGCGCGAATTCTTCGGGGTGCTCGACACCATGCCGGCCGTGCGCGATCTCCCGGGCGCGCCCGATGCCGGCCGCCTTGAGGGCCGCATCACCTTCGATGACGTTTCGTTTTCCTATGACGGCAAGCGCGCCGCGGTGGCCGACGTGTCCTTCACGGTCGAGCCGGGCGAGACCATCGCCATTGTCGGCTCGACCGGCTCCGGCAAGTCGACCACGCTCGGCCTGCTGCACCGCGCCTTCGATCCGCAATCCGGCCGTATCCTCGCCGACGGCAGGGATATTCGGGAGATCTCGCTGCTCAGCCTGCGCCGCAACATCGGCGTCGTCTTTCAGGAGCCGATGCTCTTCGCCCGCTCGATCCGCGAAAATCTCACCGTCGGCAAGCCCGACGCGACCGATGCCGAGATGTTGGAGGCGCTCGACCGGGCCCAGGCGACCGAAGTCATGGCGCGCCAGGCCGACGGGCTCGACACCCTGGTTGGCGAACGCGGCCGCACGCTCTCGGGCGGTGAGCGCCAGCGCCTCTCGATTGCCCGCGCGCTGCTCAAAAACCCACCGATCCTGATTCTCGACGAAGCCACCTCCGCGCTCGATGCTGCGACGGAGGTGAAGCTCCAGAAGGCGCTCGACGAGGTGATGAAGGGCCGCACGACTTTCGTCATTGCGCATCGCCTGGCCACCATCCGCAACGCCAATCGAATCCTCGTTTTCGAGCAGGGCCGCGTCATCGAGATGGGTTCCTTCGACGAACTCGTCGCCAAGGGCGGGCGCTTCGCCGCGTTGGCCCGGGCGCAGTATCTCGTCGCAGACAAGCCGGTCGCGATCCTGGCAGAAGACGCAGTCAGCCCACTCGCCCAGAAGCTCGCGGCCGATTGACCGCGCTGCACCGGACGGCCTTGGATCATCGGACCGGATCTCCTACCTGGCCCGATGATGTAACCTTGTGTGCATCGGCGGTGCCGAAAACCGCAATCCACTTTTCGGGCCTGGGCCTTAGCGCGGTCGCTCCTTGTCCGGTTCGTGATGCAGGCAGGGATCGAGCTTCACATGGTTGGGGCCGACCCGTTCGTAGCTGCCGCTGGCCACGACCCCGTCGCCGAGCTTGCTGCCATTCTCGGCGTAGGTGACGCACAGAACCTGCGGATCCGGCGCATGACAGAGCGCGAGATAGACCAGCACCCCGTCGGAGCGGACCATGGTCAACTCTCCCTCGACCTGGATGGTCGTGAGTTCGCCCTCCTTCCCTTCGAGCCCGCGCAGTGCCTGCCGCAGTTCGGAACAGGCCACACGCAAGCTCGGCTCGGGCTGCGCCCTGCCCTGATCCGCCGCGATCAGCTCAGTAACGAGGGTGGCGCCGCAGAGCAGCGAACGAAGGAGGCGCTTGGTCATGCCCCAGCTGTCGCGCCGGTTTGCGGCGGGATTGCGAACAGGCTGCCGCGATAACCCTTGAGGTAATCGACTTCATTCCACTTGCGGGCGAAGGTCGCGATATCGGCAGACCAGCCCGGCTGCCAACAAGGGGATCCCACGATGAAGACCTACGCCATGGCCCACCTCACCCACGTCGCCCTCGGCCCCGAGATCATTGGCTATCTCGAAGGCATCGACGCGACGCTGGCGCCATTCCAGGGGCGCTTCATCATCCATGGCGGTCCGCCGGAGCTGCTGGAGGGCAGCTGGTCGGGCGACGTGATCGTGATCGAGTTCCCGAACCGGGCAGCCGCGAAGGCCTGGTATGAATCAGAGGCCTATCAGGCGATCCTGCCCTTGCGCATTCGCAACTCCACCGGCGCGGTCTTCTTCATCGACGGTGTTTCGTCCGACCATCTGGCGACGGACGTGCTACGCCGGCAGTGAATACTTGCGAACGAGGCGCCGTGGAGCCAACAATTCTCGAACGCCGCGCGTATATCCCTCGGTCCATCGCCCGGCGTCCTCGCCGGGCGATGTCTCGTTTGTCGCCCACCTGCCACAAGAATGGGTTCTGTATTTGACCAGCATGATCATCCGCCTCACCTGCGCCTGGGCCTCGGTCCTTGCTTATCTGTTCTTCGGCAAGACGATTCTCGGGCAGCTTGGCTCCCCCTTGCTGTCCATGCTGATCTTTGCCTGGTTGCTCGGCATCATCGCCTGGTCGGCCATCGGCGTCGTGCATGAGGCGGAGGAACTGGCGCACAGGTTGGGCGAACCCTATGGCACGCTGATCCTGACGCTCTCGATCGTCATCATCGAGGTGGCGCTGATCGGAGCCGTGATGCTCGGGGCGACGGGGGCGCCGACACTCGGCCGCGACACGATGTTCGCCGTGCTGATGATCGTGCTCAACGGCGTCGTCGGCATCGGGCTGATCTTCGGCGGCCTGCGCCATTTCCAGCAGAGCTACAATCTGCAGGGCGCCACCGCCTATCTGGTCGTGATCATCCCGCTGACGGTCATCGCGCTGGTCCTTCCGAATTTCACCACCTCAACCAGCGACGGCACGCTGACCAATCTGCAGGCCATCTGCTTCTCGCTGTTCACGCTGGCGCTCTACGCGTCCTTCCTGATCCTGCAGACCGGCCGCCATAGCGATTTCTTCATCGAGCCTGACCTGCCGGCACGCAACGGCGAAGCGCAGCATCAGGTCGAAGAGGTCGGGCACGCCGCATCCGGGAGCCTCCTGCCCAATATCGCCCTGCTGCTGGCCAATATCCTGCCGATCGTCATCCTGGCGAAGAGCCTGGCGGCCGTGCTCGATTTCGGCATCGCCAAGCTCGACGCCCCCCCGGCGCTCGGCGGCATCCTGATCGCGATGGTCGTCTTCACGCCGGAATGCATCACGGCCCTGCGCGCGATCAATGCGAACCAGCTTCAGCGCGCGATCAATCTGTGCCTCGGTGCCGCAGCCTCGACGCTTGGCCTGACGGTGCCTGCCGTACTTGGCATCGGCCTTCTCACCGGCCAGCCGGTCACGCTCGGCCTGTCGGCCACCAATATGGTCATCCTGGCGATGACGCTGATGCTGAGCACGCTGACCTTCACCGGCTCACGCACGACGATGCTGGAAGGCGCCGTGCATCTCTGCGTCTTCTTCGTCTTCCTGGTGCTGGTGTTCAGCCCGTAGCGGCCAGGGCCAGCGCCAGCGGGGTGATCCGGAGCGAGGTCACGCGGTTGCGGCTCTTGCGCACCACTTCGAACTTGAAGCCGTGGAAGGTGAAGGCCTGCCCGGCCTCGGGGATGGTGCGGGCCTCGTGAATGACGAGGCCGGCGATCGTCGTCGCCTCCTCGTCGGGCAGGTCCCAGTCCATCGCGCGGTTCAGATCGCGGATCGGCACTCCACCGTCGACGACCACCGAACCGTCCACCTGCTGGCGCAGCCCCGGCACCGCGATGTCATGTTCGTCGCGGATATCGCCGACGATCTCCTCGAGGATATCCTCGAGCGTCACCAGCCCCATCACCTCGCCATACTCGTCGACGACAAGCGCGAAATGGGTCTTGCGCGCCAGGAAGGCCTTGAGCTGATCAGGCAGCGAGGTCGTGACCGGGGTGAACCAGGGCGCGAGCGCGATCTGCGCCACGTCGAGCTTGCTGGCATCGCCGCCGGCAGCGTCGAGCGCCCGCAGCAGGTCCTTGGCGTGCAGGATACCGACAATGTTCTCAGGCTTGTCGCGCCAAAGCGGCATCCGCGTATAGGGCGAGGCCAAGACCTCGCGCACGATCGCTTCCGGTCCGATATCAAGATTGATCGTCCGCATCTTGGTGCGGTGGATCATCACGTCCTCGACACCGAGCTCCTTCAGATCGAGCAGCCCGCCGAGCATGTCGCGATCGGCCTTCTTGACCGCCCCCTCCTGGTGCATCAGGTCGACCTGACCACGCAGCTCCTCGTTGGGCGTCAGGATCGACTGGTTCTCGTCGATGCGGATACCGAAGAGGCGCAGGAAGCGCCGGACGAACCATTCGATCGCCAGGGTCAGCGGACCCAGCACGGCAACGACCCAGGCCACCGGCCGCGCCAGCCGCAGCGCCGCCTGGTCGGGCTTCGCGATCGCCGCCGTCTTCGGCATGATCTCCGCGAAGATGATCACGAGGACCGACATCACGGCCGTCGCATAGATCACCCCGGCGTCGCCGAAGGCCGCGACCAGCACGCTGGTGGCGAAGGCCGAGGCGCCGATATTGACAACATTGTTGCCGATCAGCATGGCGCCGATCAGCCGCTCCCGCATCGCCAGCAGCCGCATCGCAATGCCAGCCCGTCGGCTTCCCGCCTTCTCCAACGCGGCGATACGGGCTTTCGAGGCAGCCGTCAGCGCCGTCTCGCTGCCCGAGAAGAAGGCTGATAGCAACAGGCAGATCAGGACGATCAGCGCGGCCAGCCAGGGGTTGATATTCTCGAGCATGGACCCAGCGTGCTCAGGCGGCCGCGAGCTCGGCCTCGATGAAGTCCCTGACCTCGTCCGCCGCGACGCCCGGCGCGATGAAGCTCTTGCCGATGCCGCGCGCCAGGATGAAGGTCAGCACGCCGCGCTTGACCTTCTTGTCCTGGGTCATCGCGGCAACGATCTCCTCCGTGCTGCCGGCCCCGCCCGGTACCTGCTGCAATCGGCTCGGCAGGCCGACGGCATCGAGATGTGCCGCGACCCGCCCTGCATCCTGTCCGGAACAAAGGCCGAGCCGCTGCGAGAAGCGGAAGGCGAGCGCAAGACCGATCGCCACCGCCTCACCATGCACCAGCCGGCTCGCATCATATCCAGTCAGGCGCTCCAGCGCGTGAGCGAAGGTATGGCCGAGATTGAGCAAGGCGCGGTCCCCCTCCTCGCGTTCGTCCCGTGCCACGATCGCCGCCTTGGCGCGGCAGGACACGGCGACAGCATGATCGCGCTCGGGTCCGCCTGCAATGATGCGGCTCCAGTTGACTTCGCACCAGTCGAAGAAATTCGGGTCACCGATCAACCCGTATTTCACAACCTCGGCATAGCCAGCCTTGAACTCTCGCTCGCTCAGCGTATCGAGCAGCGCCGTATCGGCAATGACCAGGGCTGGCTGGTGGAAGGCGCCGATCAGGTTCTTGCCATGCGAGGAGTTGATCCCTGTCTTGCCGCCGACGGATGAATCGACCTGCGACAGCAACGTCGTCGGGATCTGCACGAAGCGCACGCCGCGCCTGAGCACGGCCGCCGCGAAACCGGTCAGGTCGCCGACCACCCCGCCACCAAAGGCGATGACGAGATCGTTGCGCTCGATCTTCGCAGCGAGCAGCGCGTCGCAGAGTGCCGCGAACCGGGCATAGGATTTCGACGCCTCGCCGGGCGGAATCTCGATCCGCGTGGTCGCAACGCCCGCCTGTTGGAGGCAGGTTTCGAAGGCGGGCGCATGCAGGCCGGCGACATGCTCGTCGGTAACCAGCGCCGCCTTAGCGCCAGGCGCGAAGCTGGCGATCAGGCTCGCCGCCTCGCAAAGCTGGTGGCGGCCGATATGGATGTCGTAGCCGCGCCCTTCGAGCGCAACGGGAACCACGATCCGCGCGCCGGACTTCTCGTTCGCAGGTTTGGTCATGTCTTCGCTCTCAGCAGCTCAAAGGCTCTCAAGGGAACGCAAATGGCGATCGAGCGCGACTATCGCCTCCTCGACGACGACCTCATGGGGGTCATCGCGCGAAGTCACCGTGACATCAGCCAGAGCATAGACCGGTTCGCGCTCCGCCAGCATCCGCCGCATCGTCGCTTCAGGGTCGGCCGTCTGCAGCAATGGCCGGTTGGAGCGCTTGCGCACCCGGCGCATCAGCACATCGGCATCCGCCTTGAGCCAGATCGAGATGCCGAGTTCGATGATGCGCTCCCGCGTTTCCGCGTTCATGAAGGCGCCACCCCCGGTCGCGAGCACGAGCGGCGCGCGCGTCGCCAGAACCCGGCTGATGACGCGCCTCTCGCCGTCACGGAACTCGGTTTCGCCGCGCTGCGCGAAAATCTCGGGAATCGTCATGCCGGCCGCAGTCTCGATTTCGACGTCGGCGTCGACGAAAGGCAGGCCGAGCCGCGTTGCCAGCCGCCGCCCCACGGAACTCTTGCCCGAGCCCATCATGCCGACAAGCACGACTGCGCGCTTTCCGAGCAGACTGCGCAACTCGGAATTGTCCAGGTTCTCGATGGGGTCGGCTATTGTCATCGCGGCATTTCCTCGCAGCCGGTCTAGCATGAGCTGTCGGCCGACGTCATGCCCTCACGACGCTGATGAACCGGTCTGCACTTGCGCGAACCGCCAGGCATCGGGAATAACCGGATAGTCCTGAATCGGGGCAAGGTTCCAGGAGACATCCGGCCCGTGCCGACCCTCTTCAGATTCATCGCCTTTCTCGCCATCGTCGGCGGGTTGATCTTCGCCGGAATGGTCGCGCTGGTCACCTTCGTCCAGCCGGAGCAGCGCGAGATCGTCGAGATCGTGCCGCCATCCAAGCTGCAGCAGCGATGAGCCGGCTGGCGCGCAGCCGGATCACGGCCTTTCTCGACATGCTCGCGGCCGAGCGCGGCGCGGCGAAGAACACGCTCGAGGCCTATGAGCGCGACCTCGATGACTATACCGGCTTCATCGCCGGTCGCGGCGACCTCGGCTCCATCGGCGCCCAGGACATCCGGGACTGGCTCGCCGATCTTGCCGCGCGCGGGCTGAAGCCATCCTCGACAGCGCGCCGGCTTTCCGCGGTGCGCCAGTTCCATCGCTTCCTCTATACGGAAGGGCTGACGGGCGCCGACCCCTCCGCTGCGATCGACGGACCAAGGCAGGGCCGGCCGCTGCCCAAGGTCGTTTCCGTCGCCGATGTCGATCGCCTGATCGAGACGGCCCGGCTCCTCAGCGAACGGGATGGTCTTACCCCGGCGGCGCGGTTGAAGGCCCTGCGCATGCGCTGCCTGATCGAGATGCTCTACGCCACGGGCCTGCGCGTGTCCGAACTGATGGCACTTCCGCTCTCCGCGGCAACGACGCGCGAGCGGTTTCTCGTCGTGCGAGGCAAGGGCAACAAGGACCGTTTGGTGCCGCTGAACGACGCTGCCCGCGAGGCCGCACGCAGCTATCTGGAGGCACTGCGCCAGGCTGGAGGCGCGGACAGCCGCTGGCTCTTCCCGTCCGATGGCGAGAGTGGGCATCTGACGCGCCAGGCCTTTGGCCGCGACCTCAAGATGCTGGCCGGGGCAGCAGGATTGGCGGCGACGCTGAGCCCGCACGTGCTGCGCCACGCCTTCGCCAGCCACCTGCTGCAGAACGGTGCGGATCTTCGCGTCGTGCAGGAACTGCTCGGCCACGCCGATATCGCCACGACCCAGATTTACACCCATGTCCTCGACGAGCGCCTGAAGAGCATGGTGCGCGACCTGCACCCGCTGGCCGACGAGAGCTGACCGCCAGGCCCCGCGAAGACCGGAATTGCGAGGCCGCCCGATCAGCGCGGGCCTTCTGCCAGGGCGAGCGTGCCAAGGCGGGCAGCGACGGCCCTTGCCGCCATTTCGAGATCTCGGGGCCCTGAGCGGTGATCGAAAGTGCGCCAGGTCAGGGCGCTCTGAATCGGCGGCAGATCAATCTCGATGAACTCGACGCCAGGATGGGCGAAATAGTTCCGGGCTCGCGAGGTCAAGGTCATGACGCATTGGCCGGCTGCGACCGCGACCAGCCCTTCTCGCACCGTCGCGATCTCGGGTCCGTCGGCGATGGCCTGCCCCGACGGGGTCACGCGCGGAAAATGATAGTTGCACCACTCGTCGGACGCTGCGCCGGCGGGCAATCGGACCATTCGCTCGTATTGCAGCTCTTCTGGATCCACCAGCTTGTGGGCCGCCAGGCGGTGTCCGCTTGGCACAACGAGCGTGCGTGCATCCTGGAAGAGAATGGCGCCTCGCGTCAGGCTGTGTGTCGCAAGCGGCAGCCTCGCCAGCGCCACGTCGACCTTGCCGTCCAGGACCGCCGATCCCTGGTTGAGATAGTTGAGCTCGACGAAGCGGAGCGAGATGTCGGGACGAGAGCGAGCGAACTCCGCGACGACCGCCGATGTGAGCTCGTAGAATCCGCCGCCGAGGTAGCCGACGAGCAATTCGGTCTGCTGGCCCTGAGCGCGTCTTCGCGCATCGCCAAGCGCTGCCCTGAGCGCATTGACCGGTGGTTCGAGATCCTTCAGCAGGGCTTGCCCAAGAGCTGTGAGCGATACGCGCCGGCTCGTCCGCTCAAACAGCTGACCTCCAAGATGGCTCTCGAGCGACTTGATCGACTCCGACACGACGGATTGCTTCACGCCCAATGCTTCGGCGGCCTGACCGAAGTGCAGCCGGTGAGCCACGGCCAGGAAGCAATCGAGTTTGCGGAGATCCATGGCGCCTGATCAATCGGGAATGCCGATTGATAAAGTTGTTTGGCGGCGTTGATCAAGAGGCACCATTCGCCAAAACCTCTTGAAAATAGATCCGTTCCCGCAGCCAGCGCCAAGACGGATCAGGAGGACAGGCGAATGGACGTTTCAACCACCCCTGTGGAATTTCGCGCCGGTGAGGATGTCATTCGCGGCTCCTTCCATCTGCCGTCGACGAGCGGACCGCTTCCCGCCGTTGCCCTCGGACACGGCTGGGGAATGGTCGCGGGCGGTGATCTCGAGGACTATGCCCGCATCATTGCGGCACAGGGCATCGCCTGCCTGACCTTCGATTATCGGCGGCTCGGCAAGAGCTCCGGACTGCCCCGCCAGGAGATCGATCCCGCCTGGCAGCAGGAGGATTACAGGACTGCGATCACCTATCTCTGTTCGCGCCCCGAAATCGACGCGCAGCGCATCGGGATCTGGGGAACCAGCTACAGCGGAGGCCATGTCCTCGCAGTCGGTGCCACCGATCGCCGGGTGAAATGCGTGGTGAGCCAGGTTCCGACGATCAGCGGCTACCTGTCCGGCCTGCGGAAGATCCACCCGCGCCACGCCGATAAGCTCCAGCGCTTCTTCGCGGATGACCGGTTGGCGCGCCTGAACGGACAACCGCCAGGCACGATGCGCGAGGTCGGGCAGGATGAGGGACCGGACGTCGCCTATCCCGGCGCGGAATCATACGACTACATGATCGGACAGGCCGCGCGCTGCCCCGAATGGCGCAACGAAGTGACCATTCGCTCTCTCGAACTCGCGCGCAGCTACGAGCCAGGGCAATGGGTGTCGCGGATCGGGCCCGCAGCGCTCCTGATGATCGTTGCCGACAACGACCTTCAGACGCCGACCGATCTTCAGCTCGACGCATTCACCCAGGCGCGCGAGCCCAAGGAATTGCTGCTGCTCCAGGGCGGCCATTACTGCGCCTATCAGCAGCATTTCGAGACGACGAGCAGCGCGGCAGCGCGCTGGTTCTCGACTCATCTCTAAACAGAACGGCCGAAGAGCCATCAGGGAGGAATTCATGTCAGCCGATATTCTGGCGGGCGGCGAGGCCGCGCGTCCACACGATCGCGTCGCCAGGAGCAAATCGCTCCAGTCGCTCCGAGCAGCCGCGGTCGGTAATCTGCTCGAGTGGTTCGATTGGACACTCTACGGCACCTTCGCCGTCTATCTCGCAGCCAATTTCTTCGAGAAGACGGACTCCACATCCGCGCTGCTCTCGACGCTCGCCGTCTTTGCGGTTGGCTTCGTTGCGAGACCGATCGGAGGCATCATCTTCGGGCGCTTCGGCGATCGGATCGGCCGCAAGAACACCCTGATCGTGACGATGTCGACGATGGCTGCGGCCAGCCTGATGATCGCCCTCATCCCCTCTTACGCGAACATCGGGATTTGGGCGTCGGCACTGTTGCTGATCGCGCGCCTGCTGCAGGGCCTGGCACATGGCGGTGAGTCCGGCGTCTCCTATGCCTATGTTGCAGAGATCGCTCCCGCCGAACGGCGCGGCCTTTGGGCAAGCAGCGTCTTCATCAGCGTGACGCTCGGCGTCATGGCGGCGACCCTCCTGGGTATCGTGCTGACGTCGCTCTTCTCGCCGGCGGACATGATGGCTTATGGCTGGCGTCTCGGCTTCGCGTTCGGTGGCATCCTCGGTCTGTTCGCGCTCTACATGCGCCGCGCAGCGCATGAGTCCCCGGTCTATGACGCGGACGAAGCCGCACCTGCGGTTGTCGCGCCGATGAATGGCCGGGACAAACTGCAGATCCTGCTGAAGGTGGTCTTTTTCTCGGCCGGCTCCAATGTCGCCTACTACACCTGGGTGACCTTCGCTCCGAGCTTTGCGATCTCCGCACGCGGAATGGACGCTCGCGGAGCCTTCATCGCGAGCCTGCTCGCGCAGCTCGTCGTTCTCTGTCTGCTGCCCTTCTTCGGGCATCTCGCCGACAAGTTCGGCCGCAAGCCGATGGTGTTCGTCTATGGGTTGGGGCTCATCCTGGCACCGATTCCCGTCGCAGCGATCCTGACGAACGAACCCTGGACCCTCTTCGTCTCCCAAGGCATCGGCCTGGCGGTCTGGGCGATCATCGCCTCGATCTACCCGACCCTGATCGCAGAGCAGATCCCGACCCAGCAGCGGGCGCTCGGCGTCGGTTTCCTGTCGTCGCTTTCGGTCGCGATTTTCGGTGGCACGGCCCCCTATCTCAACGCCTGGCTGAGCTCGATCGGACTGTCCTGGGTGTTCTCGCTCTACATCATGGTCCTTGGCGCACTCGCCGTCATCGCCGCGATCATGATCCGCGAAACCCGCGGCGTGCCCCTCAGCCAGATCCGCAGCGGTCGCTGACCAGCCGGGCCGCACAACGTGCGGCCCATTTTCCAGGAACGGGACCATGCAAGATTGCCAGAAAGCCCATCGGGGCAAGATCGCCGTCGTGACCGGCGCGAGCGGCGGTATTGGAGCAGCCGTCTGCGCGAAGCTGAATGCCGAGGGCGCCAAGGTCATCGCGCTCGACCGCCACGACGGACCGGGCTCGGCCGGGATCGATCGCCGGATCGTCGACATCGCGAACACCGCCGCGCTGCAGAACACCGTCGCTCAGATCGCGTCCGATCACGGCCGCATCGACATCTGGGTGAACAATGCGGGCTTCCTGGAGCGCCAGGCCGCACTCGACATCACGGTCGATGACTGGAGCAAGTCGATCGACGTCAATCTGACGGCGGCGTTCTTTGGAGCGCAGGCCGCTGCGCGGGTCATGAAGGACGGCGGCGGTGGTTCGATCGTCAACCTGTCGAGCTATGCCGGCTTGAAGGCCCGGCCCAACTGCGCCCCTTATGCTGCAGCCAAGGCAGCAATCGCGCACCTGACATCATGTCTCGCCATCGAGTGGGGCCCCCTGAACATTCGCGTCAATGCCATCGCCCCCGGCTATATCGAAACCCCGATGAGTGCATGGATGCACGCCGATCCCGAGCAGAAGGCGATCTATCTCGGTCGCACGCCGCTCGGACGCATGGGGCAGCCGACGGAGATCGCGGATTCCGTGAGCTTCCTCGCGTCCGATGCCGCCGGCTACATCACCGGCCACGTCCTGGGTGTCGACGGAGGCATCGGCAGGTCGTGAGTTCATCCTTCTGGCAGGATCGCGTCTTCGTCGTCACCGGTGGGGCAAGAGGGCAAGGCGCAGCCGAGGTGTCGCGCCTTCTCGCAGTCGGCGCGAAGGTTGTGGTCGCCGACGTGCTCGGGTCGGATCACCCGCATTGGTCAGTCCGGGGTGGCACGACGGACAGGCTGAGTGTCGTCACGGCCGACATATCGCGGGAGGAATCCTGGGCGGAGATCCTCGCTGCTGCCGGCACGCTTGGAGGCTCGCTCTCGGGGCTGGTCAACAATGCCGGCATCACGCTTCGGAAGGCCGTCACGGAGACCACGCATGACGAGTGGCTGGCCGTGCTGAACGTCAACCTCAATGCCGCCTTCCTGGGTATCCGGCACCTGGCGCCGCACATGGCCGACGGTGGGTCGATCGTGAACGTGTCTTCCACGGCTGGCCTCACCGGCTATTACAGCGCCGCCTACACCGCCAGCAAATGGGGGCTGCGCGGTCTCGCAAAGGCTGCTGCCATCGAACTGGCGGCTCGCGGAATTCGGGTGAACACGATCTGCCCGGGGCTCGTCGATACGCCGATGATCAATCAGCCCAACGGAGGCTACGACGCTCAGCGCGCCACCGCCTTCTACGAAGGAAACCGGATGATGACGCCGCTGGCGCGCGGCGCCGACCCGGACGAGATTGCCGGCGCGGTGATGTTTCTGCTCGGCCCCGATAGCCGTTTCATCACCGGCGCGGATCTTGCCGTCGATGGCGGCATGATTGGTGCCGGCATCTACACAAGGATCGGGCGCGACGTCGGGACTGTACAGTCGCCCTAGTCGCGAACACCTCTCACCTCTGCCTGGTGCACGACAGTTGCATGAGGCGGCAGCGCCTGTTAAACGTTTTACTGTAAAACGTTTAACAGGTTGATGCGGTGAGCACGAAACGTGTCACGATCAAGGAGGTAGCTGCGCTCGCTGGCGTGTCGATCGCCACGGTGTCGAACGTCTTCAGCGGCAACAAGCCGGTCAATGCCGATCTCCAGGAGCGGGTCCAGAAGGCGGCGCGTGAGCTGTCCTACCAGGTCGACCGCGCGGCCTCGCAGCTCCGCTCGGGACAGGCGAAGGTCGTGGGCGTGCTCGTGCCGGACCTGGACGACGTGTTCTTCACCTCGCTTGTCTCCCAGCTCGAAGTGATGGCGCAGGCCGACGGCTATGACATCATCGTCGCCAGCTCGCGTGACGATACCGCCTTGGAACAGTCAAGGCTGCGTGCCCTTCTGGCCTGGCGGCCTTCCGGCCTGATCGCGATACCCTGCAGCGACGACGTGCCCGCAGGACTTGATCGCGAGATCGGTCGGCTGCCCCTTGTTTTCGCGGATCGCGTTCCGCCCGAAGGCTGCATCGTAGACACGGTCGCGATCGACAATCGCGAAGCCGGCGAGATCGCGGCAAGGCATCTGCTGGGCAGGGGCCATCGCGATATCGTCGTCGCTGCCTCGAGCCTCGGCATTTCGCCGATCCGCGAGCGCACGCGCGGCGCTTGCGACCTGATCCGGGCGGCGATCGGTCGCGAAGCCGTCGTCGTCGAGCTCGGTTCCAATGCCGAACGCGGGGCTGGTGCCTTCCTGCACTGGCTCGAGCGGCACCCGCAGCCGAGCGCAGTCCTCGCGCTGACCAACGTCACGACGCTGAGCGCGCTATCGGCGCTGGCCCGCCTGCGGGTCGATATCCCCGATCCGGTCTCCGTGGTCGGTTTCGACGACTATCCCTGGATGAGCGCGCGCAAGACCGGCCTCACCGCAATCCGGCAGCCGATCGCGGAGATCGCCGCAGCCGTCTGGCAGCGCCTGCGCGCGCGCATGGCGGGCGACGGCTCGGCGCCACAACGCATCGTGCTGCAGACAAGCCTGCAGGTCCGCGAATCCGTTCGCGATCTCGTGCCCGGCGCGGCTGATGCCACCCTTTCCGACTGGATCGCGAGGACATGACAGAGCACTTCATTGGCATTGACGTCGGCACCGCGAGCGCCCGCGCGGGTATCTTCGACCGGAGCGGGCGGACGCTCGCGACGGCGAAGCACGGCATCGCGCTGTATCGGGACGGGCCGGACATCGCCGAGCAGTCGAGTGGTGACATCTGGAAATCCGTCTGCGCCTGCGTCCGCGAGGCCATGGCGACGGCACGGCTTGCGCCGGAGGCCATCGCAGGTATCGGCTTCGATGCGACATGCTCCCTGGTCGTGCTCGGGCAGAGTGGGGTTCCCCTGCCCGTCGGTCCCCACGGCGATCCGGACCGCAACATCATTGTCTGGATGGACCACCGTGCGCTCGATCAGGCCGAACGCATCAACCGCACGAACCATCCGGTGCTCGCCTATGTCGGCGGCACGATTTCGCCCGAGATGGAGACGCCCAAGCTGCTCTGGCTCAAGGAAAACCTGCCGGCCACCTATGATGCGGCCTGGCAGTTCCTTGATCTCGCCGACTTCCTGACCTGGCGGGCAACCGGCTCGCTGGCGCGCTCGACCTGCACGGTGACCTGCAAATGGACCTACCTCGCACATGAAGCGCGCTGGGATTCTGGCTATTTCCACCGGATCGGACTCGGCGATCTCGGCGAGGATGGCTTTGCCCGCGTCGGCACGGAGATCGTTCCCGGAGGCACTGCGCTTGCGCGGGGGCTGACCGAAAAGGCCGCGGCCGAGCTCGGGCTGAAGCCGGGCACTGCCGTTGCGGCGGGATTGATCGACGCTCATGCCGGCGGTGTCGGCTCGGTTGGTGTGCGCTCGTCGCACGGCACGGCACTGACCCGCATGGCCTATGTCTTCGGGACCTCCGCCTGCACCATGGCAAGCAGCCGCGAGCCGATCTTCATTCCCGGCGTGTGGGGCCCCTACTTCTCGGCAATGGCGCCTGATCTCTGGCTCAGCGAGGGCGGTCAATCCGGCGCCGGCGCCGCGATCGAACAATTGATCGGATTTCATCCGGCAGCGCCGGAGGCGCAGCAGCGTGCGGCGGCAGAACATTGCTCATTGCCGGACTGGCTCGCCGCGCAAGCCGCGATGCGGGTGCATGTCCCTTCAGAGGCCGCATATCTTGCGAAAGGTCTCGTCGTCGTGCCGGATTTTCTCGGCAACCGGTCGCCACATGCCGATCCGCAGGCCCGGGCCCTGATCGCAGGCCTTGGCATGGAACGCGATCTCGACCATCTCGTCGCGCTCTATGTCGCCGGGCTGACGGGCATCGGCTACGGCCTCCGGCAGATCATCGAGGCCAGCCGCGCCAAGGGGGCGACGATCGAAGCGATCGTGCTCAGCGGCGGCGCCGGCCGTACGCCGCTGATCCGGCAATTGCTTGCGGACTGTGCCGGGCTGCCCATGCTCGTTCCGGAGGAGGTCGATCCCGTCCTTCTCGGTTCCGCGATGCTCGGCGCGGCGGCAGCCGGAATATTTGAGGGCCTCGCGCAAGCCATGGACGAGATGGCACCGGGCGCCAGCGTCTTCGCCCCGGTTGGCGGCGACATCTCCCGGCTGCACGACAGGCGCTTTGCTGCCTTTGAAACGCTGCAGGCAGCCGCGCGCGCGGCGCGCGCTCTGCTGCAGGAGACGAATGATCATGCCGTGTCGGAGGCGATGACGTGACCCAGGAACTGGCCGGAAAAGTCGCCGCGATTACCGGCGCCGCATCGGGGATCGGATTGGCCTGCGCGAAACGGCTGCTCGTGGCCGGCGCGCGCGTCGTTCTCGTCGATCGCGACCGCGAAGCACTGGCCCGTGTCACCGAGCCTCTCGGCCCGGAAGCGATACCGCTCGTCGTGGACTTGGCCGATGCGGCCTCCGTCACCGGCATGATGCCGCAGATCCTCGAGCGGGCCGGAGGACTCGACATCTTCCACGCCAATGCCGGGGCCTATGTCGGCGGACCCGTCAGCGACGGAGATCCCGACGCCTGGGATCGCATGCTGCATCTCAACATCAATGCCGTATTCCGCAGCATCCACGCGGTGCTGCCGCATATGACCGCGCGCAAGACGGGCGATATCCTCGTCACCAGCTCGATCGCCGGCATTGTGCCAGTGGTGTGGGAGCCGATCTACACTGCCTCCAAACATGCGGTGCAGGCCTTCGTTCATACCCTGCGGCGCCAGGTCATTCCGCATGGGCTCCGTGTCGGGGCAGTCCTGCCGGGTCCGGTCGTGACCGCCCTCATCGCCGACTGGCCACAGGAGAAGCTCGAGGCGGAGCGCGCCAGGAGCGGTCTGATCGAAGCCGAGGAGGTCGCCGAAGCCGTCCATTTCATGCTGACCCGGCCGCGGAACGTCACCATCCGGGATCTCGTGATCCTGCCCCAGAGCACCGACCTCTAATCCGCATCCATGGCAGCCAGATATGTCGGCGGTTCAGCTTGGCTTCGCTCTGGTCAGGATGCTCGCACATGGCTGAGAACAAACAGGGCGAGCGCCGCAAGGGCCCCGACCGCTGCAACTGCGGCCGACAAAAGCAGCGCACCCGCGTCGCCATAGCGCGTGATCGTGGCCGCGTAGGCGATCGGCGCCGTGGCCGATAGCAGGAAGCTCGGGGCCACGAGTGTTCCAACGAAGCGTCCGTAACTCGCCGGATCGAACAGGATGAGCGGCACGGTTCCCCGCGTGATCGTCAGCAAGCCGTTGCCGGCGCCGTACATGAAGGCGAAGACAAGCGCAGCCTGCCATGTCGACACCGCCAGGAAGCCGGCGACGAAACTGACGAGCAGGACGACGGTGGCAAAGAGGTTGAGAGCAATGGGATCGACCCGGGCTCCGAACAGCACCTCGCAGAGGCGCGCCGCCGACTGGCCGATACCACGGAAACTCGCGGCCATGATTGCAGTCGACGCGCTCAATCCGAGGCCAACCATCATCGCAATCATGTGCGCCGACATTCCCGAATTCAGGAAGTTCGCCAGCGTCACGATCAAGGCAAACAGGCCTGCCGCCCAAACCTTCCGACGCGGGGTTTCGATGCGGCCGGTGCTGGACCGGGAGGACGAGATGATCGGCCGCGAGGCGACGGGCAATGTGGTCAGAAGCGGGATCGCCAGCAGAGAAATCGCAGCATAGGCGAACACGGCTCCCCGCCAGCCCAGGGTTTCCGCAAGAGCACTGCCGATCGGCCAGAAGACCGTCGAGGCCAGGCCTCCCAGAAGCGTGATCTGGGATATCGGGCGGCGCGCGTCGCTGCCCAACAACCGCGCCAGGGTGGCGAAGGCAGCGTCATAGAGCGACATGCGCATGCCCAATCCAAGCATGAACCAGGCCGTGAAGTAGAGCGCGAGATTGCCTCCCAGCGCGAGCAGGAGGCAGCCGAGCGCATTGAGCCACGCTCCGCCGATCATGACGGAGCGCCCGCCCCTCCGATCGATCAATGCGCCGATCGGCGCAGAGCTCAGCCCCATGACCAGGAGGGCAAGCGAATACCCTCCGTAGACCGCCTCGCGCGACCAGCCGGTATCCGCGACGATCAGGTTGCCGAATGCCCCGATCAGGTAATACGTCACCCCCCACGAGATGAGCTGCGTGAGACCGAGATTGAAGACAGCCCAACGGCGCATCATGCCGAGGCCGATGGATACGAACCGTCATCTGGCGGCGTAAGGGCTCCCTGGCCCAACGCCCTTTGCATCAGCACCGTGTCCAACCACCCTCCCAGCTTGAAGCCGATTGCCCGAAACGTGCCGACCGGTTCGAAGCCCATGCGACCGTGCAAGGCGATCGAACCGCGATTGTCGCTATTGCCGATGACGGCCACCATTTGGCGCCAGGGGCCCCTCTCACAGTGGTCGATGAGGGCGGCCAGGAGCCGGCTCCCAATGCCGCGCCCTGCCATTCCCGGCGCGACATAGACGGAATCCTCCACCGTATATCGATAGGCGGGCCGGGGCCGGTAGCACGTCGCATAGCAGTAGCCGACGACCGCTGCGTCGATTTCCGCCACCAGGAAGGGCAGGCCGAGATCGAGGACGGCAGCGCGCCTGGCCGCCAACTCCTCGAGCGAAGGCGCAACGGTCTCGAAGCTGGCGAGCCCATGCAGAACATGGTGCGCATAAATCTCCTGGATGGTCTCGAGGTCGCGCTCTTGCGCCGCGCGGATCGCGACCCTGGACGATGAGATGGCCGATGGCTGCGATGGGCATTCCGCCAGGCTGGGCATTGTTTCGCTCTTCGAAGATGGGTCCTGGCACCTTCGCTAGGCCTCCCCCGGGCATTAAGGAAGATTTGCCTGATTATGCGGAGCATGAGATATTCTTTGGGTGTCCAATCTCAGTCTCGACCAGCTGCAGGCCTTCGTCGACGTCGTGGAGCTGGGCAGCTTCACCGCCGCGGCTGAACGCCGAGGGCTCTCGCAGCCGGCCGTCAGCTTGCAATTGCGCCAGCTGGAGCGACGTCTGGGAGTGACGCTGATCGAACGGATCGGCCGCAAATGCCAGACAACCCCGGCGGGCGATGAACTCCTGGGCTATGCACACCAGATCGGCCGCCTGGTCGGCGGCGCGACCGAAGCCATGGCACGGCATGGCAAGGGCGCGATGGGACGTGTCAGGCTCGGGACAGGCGCGACGGCCTGCATCTATCTGCTGCCACCGGTGCTGAAGGAACTCCGCCGGAAATTCCCGACGCTCGAGATCACGGTCACCACCGGCAACACGACCGATTTTCTCAAGGCCATCGAGGAGAACGCGATCGATGTCGCATTGGTGACGTTGCCTGCGGCAGGCCGCATGCTGGACGTGACCCCGGTGCTCGACGACGAGTTCGTCCTCATCGCGCCGCAGGACATGCCGCTCCCCGCCAAGGTCGACCCGGCCTGGCTCGAAGGCCGCCCCGTTATCCTCTTCGAGCCCGGCGGGAGGACGCGCAGCATCGCCGATGCGTGGCTCTCTCAGGCGGGGGTGACGCTCAGGCCGATCATGTCCTTGGGGAGCGTGGAAGCCATCAAGGAACTCGTCGGAGCGGGGTTGGGCTGTGCCGTCCTGCCAGGCATGGCAGTCGCGGGGCACCGGGCTCCAACAGGGGTCGCGGTCCGGAGCCTGACCCCACCCCTCAAGCGCACCCTGGCGATCGTCGTCCGCCGTGACAAGAAGCTGCATAGAGGGCTCTCGGAAACGATCCGCGCACTAGGCAAACTGTCCGTCTGAGTATTTTCGGGCAGGGTCCGATGCCCCCGGTGTGCCTGCTGCGAAGCAGCGGCAAGCGCGGCAGTACCGGCGGTCAGCGATGATACAGGGAAGGGCGAACCGTGCCGGGACGCGTGCCGATGGCTGGCGCGAAGATCGAGATGGCCTTGGGGTGAACCTTGAAATGAGCCGGCGTTGCGGTGACGATCTCGCCGTCGGTGTTGATCGGCATGGGCCTCTTCGTCTCGATGTCGAACTCGACGCATTTCGCCGTGCGAACCTCGCGCCACGCACCGTGAGTTCCCGAGCGGAATGAACGCAGCATCAATGCCAGCTTCCAGAGGTTCTTCATCTCCAGGCTGTAGAGGTCGAGATGCCCGTCATCGATCTCGGCATCCTCCTGCACCACATTGCCACCGCCATAGTGCCGCCCGTTGCCCACCGCGATCTGATAGGTCTCGACGTCGATCGCCCGCCCCTTCTCCGTGATGGTCGCGCTGAACCTCGACGCCCGGGTCATGACCTTCATGGCCGCCAGCGCATAGCCCAGCCTTCCAAAACGCCTCTTCAGCACCGGATCGAGACTTTGCGCGAGCTCGCTGCTCAACCCGATGCTCGCGACATTGAAGAAGGCGTGCCCATTGACCGTGCCGACATCGACCGGGCGCGTTTCGCCACGCGCGATCACATCGGCGGCTCCAAGCAAATCCATGGGGATGTCGAGCGTTCGAGCCAGATCATTGGCCGTGCCCATCGGGACGATGCCCAGCGGCAGGCCGCTTTCCATCGCCGCGAGCGCCGCAGAGGACACCGAACCATCGCCACCACAAACGATGACAAGGTCCGCCATATGGCGCAGGCGTACGATATCGCGGGCGATCTCGGGCAACGCCTCGAAGGTTTCAACACTTACAGTGAGCCCACCGCCCTCCAGTCGTTCGAGCAGCGGCGTAATCGACTCCTGGCCACGCCGCGCCTTGGGATTGCGCAGCAGCAGCGCGCGCTTCTGGGTCAATTGGCTCATCGGCTCTTGGGTTGGCAGAACATCGGGCAAGGCAGGTGGGGAAGCTGCCCGCCGATTTCAACCGCAGGGCCCGATATCCGGCGCTCCGACCGGGGCTTGCCCTGATCGCAGGCGTGAGGCCATTGGGACATTGGGACTCGATCCGAAATCCGTTTCCGCCGGGTGGCGCAAGGGCGCGTTCCGGCAATCGCGAACGTCGTCAGGTCCGGCGGAAACCTCAGGCTGCTTCTGCCGACGGCCGCGGCTCGGTTGGTGCCGAACCCGGTCTCGCGCACAGGGCCAGCATGGCGCGCGCAATCTCGGCCTCACCCATGATCGTCAGCGTCGCACCGCATTTGGTCAAGTGCTCGACCTCCGCATCCGAATGCGCGCGGGCCACGATCGGCAGCGTCGGGTTGTCGCGCCGGGCCTGCTCGCAAACCTGGCCAGCCTCGAAGCTCTGCGGAATCGCCACGAAAAGCCGTTTGGCCCGCGCCACACCCGCAGCCGAAAGGACTTCGGGATCGGCCGCATTCCCGACGATGATCTCGGCCCCATCGCGCCTGGCCGCCTCGATCGCATCGGACTGGTCCTCGATCACCAGCAGTTTCTCGCCATGCGCGAGCAGCCCGGCCCCCAGCAACGAACCGACACGGCCGTAACCGACGACGATCATGTGCTCGGAAAGCGAGGTCGGCACGATATCCCGTTCGGGCTCAGGCGCCGGCGCGGGAGCCGCCACGCTCGGCTTCGGCTTCGCCGGCTGCGTCTCCGCGCTGATCTTCTCGACGATCGCGAACAGGACGGGGTTGAGCAGGATCGACAGGATCGCGCCGGCCAGGATCAGATCGCGCCCCTGCTCCGGCAGGATCGCGAGCGAAACGCCGAGCCCGGCCAGGATGAAGGAGAACTCGCCGATCTGCGCCAGACTGGCCGATATCGTCAGCGCCACGGCATTCGACCGGCCGAAGGCTCGCACGATCAGCCAGGCCGCGACCGATTTGCCGATCAGGATGATTGCGAGCGTCGCGAGCAGAGGGCCCGGCGCGCGCAGCAGAATGCCCGGATCGAACAACATACCGACCGAGACGAAGAACAGCACCGCGAAGGCATCGCGCAGCGGCAGGGATTCTTCGGCGGCGCGCTGGCTGAGCGGCGACTCGCTCAAGATCATGCCCGCGAAGAAAGCACCAAGTGCGAACGAGACACCGAACAGGCTGGCTGCCAGGAAGGCGACACCGAGAGCGACCGCGAGCACCGCCAGCCGGAACAGCTCGCGCGAGCCGGTATGGGCGACCCAGTGCAGGCACCAGGGAATGACGCGGCGCCCGACGATGAGCATGAACGCGACGAAGGCGATGACCTTGGCCAGCGTCAGCCCGAGCACGCCCCACAGCCCCAGATCGAACTGGGCCGCAAGCGGGCTCGGAGCACCCGGTCGCGCGCCATTCAGAGCATCGGCGACCGCCGGAATCAGGACCAGCGCGAGGACCATGGCGAGATCCTCGACGATCAGCCAGCCGACCGCGATCTTGCCCTTCTCAGTCTGGACGAGGCGGCGTTCCTGGAGCGCCCGCAACAGCACGACCGTACTCGCCACCGACAAAGCGAGGCCGAAGACCACACCTGCGACCCATGTCCAGCCCAGCAGCAAGCCGAGGCCGAGGCCCAGCAAGGTCGCGACGCCGATCTGAACAATGGCGCCCGGCACCGCGACTGCTTTGACGGAAAGCAGGTCCTTCAGCGAGAAATGCAGGCCGACGCCGAACATCAACAGGATGACGCCGATTTCGGCGAGCTGATTGGCAAGCCCCTGATCCGCGACGAACCCCGGGGTAAACGGCCCGACCGCGACGCCCGCGAGCAAATAGCCGACGAGAGGAGGGAAGCGGAATTTCTGGGCAAGCGCCCCGAAGACGAAAGCAAGCCCGAGGCCCGCGACAAGAATGGCGATCAGCGGGCCGTGATGCATTGGTCTCCCGGAGCGGTGAGTGATGAAAAGGGGTTGTCAGACCATGGCGGGCGGAGGGTGGAATTTCAACCGCCGCGCGCCGACCCTCTCGCTTCAGGCAGCAATAATATTGCCGATCGTGCCCGGCGAATTGTCGCAATGGGTCATTGCGACGGCCTGATGGTGAACGGAAACTTTACGAACGCGAAGCGTTCCGGCAGCGCCCGCAACCTGTGATCAGGAGTGTGGCTTCTCGAGCAGGACCTGTCCCTGCTTCTCGACCCCGAGCTTGAGCTTCTCGGCGAAGACCGCGAGCACCCAGGGCAACATCACCTCGATGCGGACAAGCGTCTCCTCGACCTCGAGCTTGCCCCTGACGGTATAGCCGAGTGCGGCGACGCCGAACTGGACGGTATTCCCGTCCCAGTTCTCCTCGACCAGCTGCATCTTCACCATGCCGAGCTTGTCGCGGATGCGGTCGATGCCGCTGCGCAGCCGGTCCAGGGCGGCCTCCCGTCCGAGGTCGTGAGAAACGGTGATGCTGACAGGCTTGGCCATGGCGCTCTTCAATCAGGACGACTGACTGTCATGTGATGTATCGCCGCGCGATATCCAGAGGCACCCCCGGCCAATGATGGCCATGAGACCGGTTTTGGCCGATAGGGCCTCCGCTCACCCCGAGAAGGCGCTGGAGCACAGCGAGCGCGAGGCCTGGGTATGTGCGAGCCACCAATAGTTGCGCTCGCTCAGCGCCCGGTGGCCGCGCGTGGTAACACGCCACAGGCCATCGGCCGGCTCCACGAATCCCCGCTGCCGCAGCGACAGCAACACGGCATCGTCGAAGATGAAGTGCTTGGTTTCCTCGTCGAGGCTTTCAAGGGCAATCCATTCCGGGTCGGTCATGATGGGGTTGCACTGCATCTGAAGGTGCTGTGTTTCCATGATCATCTCCTTAGTCGATCCCGATCGGATGATGACGACCTCGCATCCAATCTGGGCACCCTCGTGACCGGAAGTCGGCCTCAACAAGCCTTAGCCGGCAGGCTCGGCACATTTCCGTGAACGCTGACGGAACTCTGTCGCTGCAGCATCGTTCAGTTTGCACACCCGAAACGAGAGACTGGAGTGTCCGCGATGGCGACCAACAATGCGTTTCCGCCCGACATGCCGAAGGATTGGGACGAGGTAGAGGATGAGGCCAAGCGTGCCGGCAATACGATCCGCGCCAAGGCGGCCGATCTCGCTGGGACCGTCAAGGATGGCTATGATCGCGCCAAGGACGCGATCCGCGATGTCGATCCCGGCGAGGCAGGGCAGTACGCCCAGGAAAAGGGCGAGGTTGCCCTGCGCGCCATCCAACGCCATCCGGTCGTCGCCTTCGGCCTCGGCGCCCTCAGCGTCGGCTTGATCGCCTGGGCGAGCATGCGACCCGCACGACCGCAATGGGAGCCCCACTACGGGCGCCTGCGCCGGCTCTTCTCCGATTACGGCGGAGACGACATGATCAAGGCGGGGAGAGATTCGATGAAAGCCGGGGAAAGCTGGCTGCAATCGTCAGGCAACATCGCCCAGGATTATGCCCGTGACGGCAGCCGCCTGCTGGCGAAACGGACGGAGAAGGAACCACTTGCAGCGTTGCTCGGCATTGGCATCGCCGTCTATGTGCTCGGCTCGCTGCTGACGTCGTCAAGCGAGCCTGCGCCGGCCCCGGTGCGACGCCGCAGCACGAAACGCTAGAGCATCGGCCCGAGAAGGGGATCGCGGCTTTCGGGCAAGCCGATGCAACAGAAGCTCAGATCATTGGACAGGATACGAGATCCGGTCTGATGATCTAAAAAATATGACCGGGCGCAATCTGCAGCCGGTCAGCCAATGCGCACTTCAAACAAAATCCGGGAGGCGGAAGCCTCCCGGATTTGGAATCTCACCACCAGTAGCCGGGACGGCCATAGTAATAGCCGCGGCCGTAATAGGGACGGGACGCTGCGGCACCGACAATCGCGCCGCCGACGACGCCCGCGGCAACGCCGGCAGTCACAGCACTGGCGGTCTCATTCGATGCACGGCGGTTCTCGACATAATTGGCAGAACGGCACTGCTGATAAGCGCGTGTGCCCGGACGGAAGCCCTGAGCTTCGCAGGTGATTTCTGCGTCGGCCATCGATTCCTGTGCGGTCTGGCAGCCGGCCAGCCCCGCGGCCAGAAGCCCCACGACAATAAGAGAACGCATCAATATATCCTTTTTCAGCCACCCAAGACCGCCAATTCGCATGAAAACTATCGCTACGGCAACCGTCAAGGCAGACGAGATATTAAGGTTTCCGCATGTGTGGCGTCGGAGTTACGCCTGCTAGCGGCGGGCTTTCTGCGCCGGCTTCTCCGGGGCAGCCTTTCCGGAACGGGTCAGCGAGGTGATCGCGAGCGCCGGCTTGCCGGACTTCTCCGCGATGATCTGGTCCTGTTCCATGATGGCCTCGCGCGCCGGTTCGTCACCATCGAGCCCACCGAGCAGGTCGGAGGGAACCCGCCGGTTCGACGAGCGCGAGCCATCAGAATAGACGATGTCGAACATGACGAACTCGGCATCGAGCGGTTTGGATTTCTTGCGGGCCATGGTCGATCCTTATGCGAAAGGCCGCCGGCTGCGGCGCGATGGGCCTGCGGCTCTTGAAGCGACCTGAGTGAAAGCGGCCCCGGGATAGAACACCTGCGTCCGCGGTTCAATGCGATCGTCCGCGGCGGCCTGTTTCCCGAAATTGCAGCCAGGCGGCTGATCGTGCGAAATGTGATATGGCCACACACAGGCCTTCAGGAAAGACCCCGATGCTACTGCGCCCGATACTGCTCCTGTCGATGCTCGCACTCACCGCCTGCGCCGTTCCGAACTCGCGCTCCAATGCAGTGGTCGTGACCGACAACAAGGCAATCGTTGAATCCTGCAAGCAGATTGCGGAGATCAACGGCGATTCGACCATCAATCAGACCCTGCTGATCGATAGCGCCCGCGACAGCGCCCTGGCCCGGCTGAAAATCCGCGCCGCCGAAGCCGGCGGGACCCATGTCGTCTCACCGGTGGCGACCCATACCTGGAAAGGTCCCAGCACGGCTGGCACCGTCTATAAGTGCTGACACCTCGCCCGGTGACTCGGTCCTGACGTCCCGGCCAGAACGGACCTAGCCGAGGCGCCGGACGACCTTCTCACCATGCGGCCAGGGACCGCGCGCCCGCCCGGAGCGCTTCACGTAAGGCACGTACCGATACCCGGACAAGACCGGGGCCGGAAACTCCGGCACCGGATCGAAGATCCAGCACTGCCGCCTGATCCGTTCCGCTTCGGTCTGCGCCTCGGCACAGGCCATGATCTGGGAGCGCTCCCAGAAAGCCTCGGCGCGCGACGACAGTGCAGCAAGGATTGTCGCTGCAGCAAGGCCGCTCAACAGAACTCTGCTCATGAGACAGTCATGGATTGGAGCCTCTTCGGTCTGCGCACCCGTCTCGCACCCCCAGCATAACATCGCCTGCGTCTTACCGGGTCGTAAACACCACACTCGAAAATCTTCGGCGGTCTTCGGCCACAGCAACGAAACTCTTCGCTTGACGATGAAACCGAGCCCGGCCCAGCTTCACCTCCATAACGTAATGGGGGCCGAATCGATGCGGCGGCACGTTTCGAAAATCGGTGCCGCATTTTGCGTCTTCGCCGGCCTGGCAGCGGGCCCGGCATTTGCGACAGAAGGCGGCGCTAGTCTTTATGTCCCGGGTTTGCGCGGACCTCTGTCGGGCCTGGTGCCGCCGCCGGGCTTCTATTTCCAGAATGATTTCTACAGCTATTCCGGCAGCTTGCCGGGTTCCCGCCGTCTCCAGCTCGGCGGAGCCGTCCTCAGCGATGTCAAGGTCGAGGCGCGGATCGACTTCGTGACACCGACCTGGGTGACCCCGCTCGAAATCCTGGGCGGCAATCTCGGCTTTGCAGTGACCTTGCCCTTCGGCGTCCCGAGGATCAGCGCCGGAGCCCTGGTTGCCGCGCCGCGGCTGGGGCGCGTCTTCGCCTTCAGCCAGCGCGATGCCACCTTCAACATCGGCGATCCCATCGTCACCAGCTTCATTGGCTGGCATTCCGGCAATTTCCACTGGACCACCGGCGTTGCCGTCAACATTCCCGCCGGCGCCTATCAGGAAGGCCAGTTGTCGAATGTCGCGCTCAACCGCTGGATTGGCGACCTCTACGGCGCTGTGACCTATCTCAACACGACCACGGGACTTGAAATCTCGGCCGCAGGCGGATTCGAGATCAACGGCACGAACAACGCCACCGACTACAACAGCGGCAACGCCATTCACGCCGATCTTTCGATCAGCCAGTACCTGAGCAAGGACTTCTCGATCGGCGTGCAGGTCGGCCATTACCAGCAGGTGAGCGGGGATAGCGGCAGCGGCGCTTCGCTGGGCCCGTTCAAGGGGCGTACCACCGCGATCGGCGGTACCATCGGCTATAATTTCGAGGTTGGTGGCGTCCCGATCTCCACGCGATTGAAGGTCCTTCGCGAGGTGGGGGTCGAGAACCGCCCGCGCGGTACGATCGGGCTCTTTACGGTCGCCTTCCCGCTCGGAGGACAGGCGGCTCCGGCAGCGCCCAGGCCGACCATCGTCAAGCACTGAGCCTACGCTCGGGCGAGAGCCCTGGTCCGTCAGGCGATCCCGAATTTTGCCGGCCACGGACGCGGACGCAGCGTCGGCGTCAAAACGCCGCTCTCGCTCCGCGAAGGCTGCGCCAAGGCCACGCGCTCACGCTGGTCGGTGTCGCCGGCATGCCAGGCTGCGGTGCCGGCTGCCTGCGGGGAATCTTGTCATTTCCGTCCACCGAGCCAAGATGCGACGCTGTCACTTGCTGCGGCCGGGCCGGCCTTGCATGACATCATTGCGACAGCAGCGGGCCTCATCATGCCGGCGCGATGCCGACGCCCAGGCAATGTGAAGGAACACCATGATGGACAAGGGCCCTGAAGCCAGTTCGCGGACCGCGATCGATGGCGAGATCGGAATTCTCGCACGCCGCAAGATCGAGGCCGGGATCATCGCGCCGATCTACGAGGTCATGCGTGAAAAGCTGGGCGAAGAGCTGGCACAATCCATTCTCGACACGGCGATCAGGCGGGCCGCCATTGAAACCGGCAAGGCCTTTGCCGCCAAGACACCGGGAGGTTCGACGCTGCGCACCTTCCAGGAGCTCCAGGATCTCTGGACGCAGGACGATGCGCTGACGATCGAGGTCATCAAGGCCACCGACGCGGAATTTCACTACAACGTCAAACGGTGCCGCTATGCCGAGACCTATCGGGAGATGGGCCTCGGCCATATCGGCCATCTGCTCTCGTGCAATCGCGACGGCGTCTTTTGCACGGGTTACGACCCACGGATCTCGCTGGAACGCAGCCAGACTGTGATGGAGGGCGCGTCGCACTGCGATTTCAAGTATCGTTTCTCGGATAAGCCCGACACCGCCCCGGAGTGAGCGGCACCGCCTTCCTGCGACCTCGCTTCACCGGCCGGCCCGCCGCAGGACAGGATGCGGCTCGAGCCTGGGCCCGGGGGTCGAGCCAGATTGTCGCAGCGGAGGAACGCTGGAGCGGGCTCGCGGTTTCACCCGGTTGTGACTGGCGAAAGGAGCGACAGATGCCCAGCAAGGACAGCGCCCAGCGGGAAATCCGCAAGATCGCCTATGCGCTCTGGATGGAACAGGGCCAGCCGGACGGTCGCGATCGCGAGCATTGGGAAGCGGCCAAGGTCATTTGGGCCTTCCGCAACCATGAAGCCGGCGGAAAACCAGACGGCGATACGACGCTAGAGACCCGCTCTCACGCGGCTCGCCCGTTGCCGGATCGCAGATAGTGCTCGGCTAGCTGATAGTAGCGCTCGGCCTCGACGCGATGCCCAGCCAAGGCCTCGGCATCACCGAGCTTCATGGCACGCTCATAGTGCTGACGCGTGCCCTGAAGCGGCGTTTGCTCAGCGCGCGCGGGCTGCGACATCCGATGCGGACGCGGACGCGACGGGCTGGAGTAGGTGCGAGGCATCGTTGCTTCTCCCTATCCTAGGATCTCAGCCACGATCTTGCGGAGCTCCTCACGGCTGAGGCCACAGGGTTCGGGCTTCCAGTTCGGATCTGCCCTGAGCGGGGCAATGGCATTTTTACTCAAGATTCCGGGGCGCGTACGCGCCTCAATAGGCTTCGTTTCAATGGTCTTGTGCATGTAGGTCCATGGGCCAGGCGGCGAGGCCGCAAGGCATTCGTGTTGGAGAATCGTCGAGCGAAATGCATGCGACGGGCACGCTGCATCGAGGCAGCGATCAAACGTCGAAGGGATACGGGGTGAGGCTCCGCGCTCTCTGAGGAGACATGGGCCAAGCCGAGCATTTCTAAGTCGACCCGATACTGCTAGCCGAACAATGTGGCGAATTCAGGTTGTCGGAACGCCGATCGAGCGACCGGCGTCCCTTTGCGGTAGCCAGGGCCATCATCCGCACCAACTGTCGGGCGGCACGCCTTGCGCGCCACGGCCAGGCGTCGCTCAAAAGCCAGGACCTTCGTCGCTTGCCGGGGAACAAGCGCCGCCAGCATCATGGCACTCCTCCCGGGGGAGACCCAACATGATCGGATGGCTCATCCTCGCCTTCATCAGTGGGCTTCTGCTCGGAGACATCATCGGCGCGCGTCGATGGCAGCGTCGGGCGGACGAAGCCCTGCAACTTGCAGCGCAGTCTCTCCTGCTTGTCCGCCGCTCGGGACCGACCGGCAACCCGAAATGATGCCGTCTGGCTCTCGCCCTTGACGGCGCACTCCATTCAAGCCCCCGGGCCGCTCCCGATCATGCAGATCCGGTGAATACTGGGTCAGGAGTTGCTGCGGCTGAAGCCGAAGGGGAAAGGCGATGTCCGCCCTGGGGAAAGAGGCTGCCGCCCTCCCGAACAGCAGCCTCCTCCCGCAGAACGGCGTTCCCCCGAGATTATTACTAGCCCTGTGCTCTCTCCCGGCTGGCCGTACGATTCCACACGCTTCAGCCGGCCGGCAACTAGACTTTATGCTGCATACAATCGATCTGCCGTGTTGAGCCTCGCAACTTCCACGCGCGCCGCGCCGGGCCGATCGCTCCCGTCAGTTCCCCCCGACCGCGATGGTGAGGCGATGGAGACGACGCCTAAACTGAACACTCCGGCGCGGCGATCAATCTGGCGGGCGGGTTTCCGCGATATGCCGGGCCCCAAAGCCTAAGGGCCCGGCGCCCCATTCGAAGAGCCGGGCCCTGTTCAAGGCTATGCGATTGAGCTTATTTCGCGAAGCGGCCTTCATATTTGAACTGCGGCGCCGCCTTCAGCTGGTCCTTGGTGGCGTTGATCCTGGCATTCCACTTCTTGTCCGTCGCATTCCAGGTGATGGCGAGCGCGTTGGGGCTGACCGCAACGTAGTGGGTGCCCATACCAAGGAAGCCGCCGACCGACAGAATGTAGGAGGCGAGGGAATTACCGGCGATGACAACATCCTCGATCTCACCCACATTCTCGTCACCGGCATTCTTGACGTTGAGCCCCTTGAGACTGCTGGTCAGGGCGGATGCTTCGTTCACCGAGACGAAGACCGGAGCCTGAGCCGGAGTGGGAGCGGTCTGCGCGAAAGCGGCGCTGGAAAGCACGGTCGCGGCGAGAGCAAGAGCGATGGGGCGCATTTTTGGGATAACCTTCTTGTTGGGCCACAGTCGGAGACCGCTGCGGCGTGACAGAGAGGTAATTCCCGGCCTGCCGATCGGTTCCGGGACTATCTGCAGTGCGACAAGAGGGCTCATGGCTCGGTCGGAGCTCTGACATCTGCATCGCGCGCCTGGATGTTCGCAGCAGCGCGCGGAGGAGCGCCGCTCCAGGAGATCACGATTTTCAGGAAGGACTGATCCGATCCTTGCCTCGGGCGTTTAGCCGGCAGGAGGAACGGCCATGAAACATGATCTCATGCTCGAGGCGTTCACCGCGGTGCTTGCGACGGCCGCGGTAAGTTCGGCTTCCGCCCAGTTGGCCACGATCGACGAAGCGTCCTTTCTGCAGGCCTTCGAAGGACGCTTCACCGGCACCGGGAAGCTCGAAAATGCGGGCGGATCGAGCCATCAACTGAGCTGCGAATTCGATGGCGATCAGCAGGGCTCCCGGGTCACTCTAAGCGGCCGGTGCTCGACCGCGCTGGTCCTCTCCACGACTGTGAAGATCGATCTGCGCTATGATCCCCGGACGCAGCGCTATGATGGTGAGTTCCGCGAGAGCAAGGGCACTGTCGCAAACCTCGCCGGCACGCGTCGCGGTGACAATCTCGCATTGTCCTTCCGCGAGACGGCGGAGAGCGTTCGGCCCAATCCGCCGGCCATGCTGACGATCAGCCGGCACGCCGAGGGGTTGGCCCTGGTGCTCAGAGCGAGCCAGCCGGGGCAAGGGCAGAACCTCGACCTGCGGCTCAGCGGAAAACGGCGCGGCCCTTGAGAACCCGGGGCTTGGCGAAGGGCCATTCGCGTATAATCTTGCCCCATGACCAGATCTCTTCATCTCCTCGGCTCGATCGCGGCATTGGCGCTCACGGCCTGCACGGCGACCGGTCAACCGTCCGGCGCCGCTCCGCCAAGTCCCTGCTCGCCCGAGGGAGCCAAGGGCCTTGCAGGGCAGATCGGCAAGAGCGACGCCGAGGTCCTGCGTGCGACCGGCGCAAGCGTCGTGCGACGCCTTTCACCCGGCTCGCCCATGACGATGGATTATCGGCGGGAGCGGGTGACGATCGAGGTGGATGGCAGTGGAAAGATCCTGCGGGCGCTCTGCGGCTGACCCTGAACAGCGCTCCCAAGCGGGGCTGCCACGGCTCGGAGCGATCAGGCCCCTGGCGGGATGATGGCGGACAGGGAGGGATTTGAACCCCCGATACCCTTGCGGGTATGCCGCATTTCGAGTGCGGTGCATTCAACCACTCTGCCACCTGTCCGCGGTCGCCTTCGGTCGAAGCGGGCTGGTTACTACACGCCACATCGGATGGTTACAAGCCTCCTCGCTGTCATAAATCCGACGAATCTGAAGCCTCGCGACTTGACCTGAAGAGCTGCCCCGACTATCGAGCCTCGTCCGGCGTGGGGAAACCCGCGCCTGATCTCTTTTGCGTGTCCGGCTCCGCGTTGCGGCATCCGGCATGATCTCAAGAGTGAACCCGACCACGTAACGACTGCCAAAAAGCCGTCCCGCATGCGCCTCGCGAGGCCATGACAGGGCGGGGCTGAACATGGAGAACAACGATGTTCGCAGTCATCAAGACCGGCGGTAAGCAGTTCCGCGTCGCCGCGAACGATGAAATCACCATTGCCAAGCTCGAAGGCGAGCCTGGCGATACCGTTGCCTTCGGCAACGTCCTGATGCTGACCGACGGCGAGAAGTCGACGCTCGGCGCGAAGGAACTGGCCGAAATCACCGTTGCCGGTGAGATCGTGCGCCAGGCCCGCGGCGAGAAGGTCATCGCCTTCAAGAAGCGCCGCCGCCAGAACTCGAAGCGCAAGCGTGGCTTCCGCGCCGAGCTGACGATCGTGCGCATCACCGACATCCTCACGGGCGGCAAGAAGCCCGAGATGAAGAAGGGTGACGCTTCGACCGTTGCCGTGAAGGCCGCCGCCAGTGCCGTCAAGGGCAAGGCGAAGGCTGAAGCCAAGGCCGAGGCGCTCGACGCCTCGAACCTCTCGCTGATCTCGGGCGTCGGCCCGACCATCGAGAAGAAGCTGCGCGCTGCCGGCATCACCTCCTGGAACGACATCGCCGCCTGGTCAGAGGCCGACGTCGCCAAGTGGGACGAAGAGCTCAAGCTGCGTGGCCGCGCCACCCGCGAGGAGTGGGTTGTTCAGGCCAAGGAACTCCTGGCCGGCAAGCCCCCGCGCGCCAAGGTCGACCAGGCCGAACAGGCTTCCGGCGAGGACTACTGACAGCTCCTGTCAGGCAGTCTTCGGCTTTCATCTCCGAACCCGGTGGCTTTTGCCGCCGATTCGGGTTAGAGAGACAACAGTAGTTTCGAGGTAGGGCGTTATGGCTCACAAAAAAGCAGGCGGCTCGTCGCGCAATGGTCGCGACTCCGAAAGCAAGCGTCTCGGCGTGAAGCGCTTCGGCGACCAGGCGGTCGTGGCCGGCAACATCATTATTCGTCAGCGCGGCACCAAGTGGCATGCCGGCGTGAACGTTGGCATGGGCAAAGACCATACGCTCTTTGCGACGACCAATGGACGAGTCCGATTCACGACGAAACTCGGCCGAGCTTTCGTGAACGTAGTCCCGGCCCAAGAGGCCGCAGAGTAAAAGGCGGATAGGGAAGTTCCTTGATCCGCCGGTTCCATCGAACCGATCGGATCAAGGGCAAGGCCCGACAAGGGTCTCCCAAAGGTCAAGCGAAAGGGGAGATGGGACCAAAGTCCCAGCTCCCTTTTTTCGTTTGCGCCGACGGAGAGACCGATGTTCCCCGAATTGACCCGCGACGATGTCTTCCGGCTCGAGACCCGCCGTCTCTGGCTGCGTTGGCCGCGTATGGCGGACGCTTCCGCCATCCTGCGCCAGGCTGGGGAGAAAGCCGTGGCCGAGATGACGGCCTCGATCCCGCATCCCTATCCGGCGGATGCGGTCGAGCCCTTCATCTTCGCCATGCGCAAGGGCAATGCGCTCGGCGAGCATCTGGCGCTGGCGATCACGCCACGCTCCAGGCCGAACGAGCTCATCGGCATGATCGGCGCCCATAAGCAGGCGACCGGCATCCCCTTCATCGGCTACTGGCTCGGCACCCCGCATTGGGGCAAGGGCTACACGACCGAGGCCGCCCAGGCTCTGATCGACACGCTCTTCACCTTGCTCGACATTCCGGCGATCGAGGCGGACACGCGCGTCATCAATCCGGCCTCACGCCGGGTACTGGAGAAGTCCGGCTTCCGGCAGGAGGGCTCCTTCCTGAAGTCGCTGCCGGCTCGCGGCGGGCTGTTCCCCTGCGAGCAGTACCGGCTCGACCGCTCGACCTGGGCTGCCCTGAAGAGCTGGGGAGCAACGGGCTGGACCCACGCGCCCGAGATCGAGACCCCTGGCGAGTTCTGCGTCGCCTGAAACGAAACAGCCCCGGCAGATGATGCCGGGGCTGATTGCTGTTGGCCGTGAGCCCCAGGCTTACTTGACGAAGTTGCCGCCAAGCTCGTCATCGATATGGGCGCGGATGATCTCCTCGAAGCTCGCTTCCGCCTTGAAGCCGAGCGCGGTCGAGCGCTGCGGGTTGAAGTTGCGCGGCCAGCCGGCAACGATGCCATCGATGACCGGGTCCGGAACCCGCTTGATCCGCTTCACCACATTCTCACCCGCGACCTTGCGCAACGCCTCGATCTGCTCCGCCACGGTGCAGGAATAGCCGGGCATGGTCAGGGTGCGGCGAGGCCCGATGGCGCCGGTATCCATCGTCGCGGCATGGACGAGGAAGCCGACGGCCGAACGCGGCGAGGCATGCCAGTGCCGGACCTGATCGGAAACCGGCAGCACCCCCTCTTCGCCGTTCAGCGGCTCGCGGATGATGTTGGAGAAGAAGCCGGACGCGGCCTTGTTCGGCTTGCCCGGACGCACGCAGATCGTCGGCAGACGAATTCCGACACCCTCGAAGAAGCCGCGGCGGGAGTAATCGGACAGCAGCAGCTCGCCGATCGCCTTCTGCGTCCCGTATGAGGTCAGCGGCGTGGTGAAGAACTCATCCTCGATCTTCTCATGGAAGGGCGCGCCGAAGACTGCGATCGAGGAGGTGAAGACGACGCGCGGCTTGTAGCCGCCGCCGACCTTGCGGATCGCTTCGAAGAGATGGCGCGTGCCGTCGAGATTGATCCGGTAGCCCTTGTCGAAATCGGCCTCGGCTTCGCCCGAGACGATCGCCGCGAGATGGACGATTAGGTCAGGGCGTGAAGCGATCAGCGACTCGGCCTCCCCCTCGTTCGACATGTCGGAGACCACGACGTCGAAGATGAAGGGTGCTGCGGCTGGCGCGCTTGCGGCGACGACATCCTGCGCCGTGATCTTGGTGACCGGCTTGCCGCCGAGCTGACCGTCATGGGCCAGTCTTTCGATGAACTTGCGGCCGACCATGCCGGCGCCACCGAGAACGAGAATATGCATGGGGATTTCCTGGTGTGTGTTGTTGATCAATGTGGCAGGCGCCCGCCGAGTTCATCCTCGATATGGACGCGGATGATCTCGTCGAAATCCTTCTCGGCCCGGAAGCCGAGCCCAAGCGCGCGCCTGGCTTCGAAGCCGGTCGGCCAGCCGGCGACGATCTCGGTGACTGCCTTGTCCGGAGCGCGGCGGATCAGATTGACCGCCTTCTCGCCGGCCACGCGTCGCAGCGCCGCGATCTGCTCGCCGACCGAGCAGAATACGCCAGGCATGGTCAGATTGATCCGCGGGCCGAGGGCTTCGCGGTCCAACCCGGCTGCATGGAGCAGGAAGCCGACGGCCGAACGCGGACTCGCATGCGTGAAGACGAGATCTTCGCCGACCGGCAATGACGCCTCCAGCCCGACCAGCGGCTCGCGGATGATGCTGGAGAAGAAGCCCCCGGCCGAGGCGTTCGGCTTGCCCGGACGTATGGCGATCGACGGGAAGCGGATACCGACACCGTCGACGAGACCCCGCCGCGTGTAATCCGCGAGCAGCAGCTCGCCGATCGCCTTCTGCGTCCCGTAGGAGGTCAGCGGTGTGGCATGGAACTCGTCCGGGATCACTTCTGGATAGGGCGCGCCGAACACGCCGCTCGACGAGGTAAAGACGAGACGGGGCACATAGGAGCCACGATCCTTCCGTCCTTCCCGCCGGATCGCCTCGAGCAGGGTCCGTGTCCCGTCGAGATTGATCCGATAGCCCTTGTCGAAATCGCGCTCGGCCTCGCCGGAGATGATCGCAGCAAGATGGAAGATCGCGAGCGGGCGGGCCCCGATCAGCTCCGTGGCGATGGCAGGATCGCCGAAATCCTCGGTGCGAATCTCGACTTCGCCAGCAAAGCCCCGCGGTGTCTCCGGCGTAACGACGTCGGTCAGCGTCAGCTTGCTGATGGCCCTGCCCGCGCAGGCACCGTCGACCGCCAGCTGCGCTGCGAGCTTGCGGCCGACCATGCCGGCCGCACCTGTCACCAGGACGTGCATCGACGCGTCCTTCCCTGCGTCAGAGCGCGAAGCCACCATCGGCGAGATGAATCTGCCCGGTGGTGTAGCTCGACTCGTCGGAACCCAGATACACGGCAAGCCAGGCGATTTCCTCGGCCGTGCCGAGCCGGCCCATCGGCTGGCGGTCAATGAAGGCCTGGCGCGCAGCCGCCTCGGTCGTCTTGGTCACGTTGGCGAGATCGGCGATGCGCTGGTCGAGCGAAGGTGACTGGATCGTGCCCGGGCAGATCGCGTTCGCGCGAACGCCCTTCTTGATATAGTCGGCTGCAACCGCCTTGGTCAGGCCGATCACGGCCGCCTTGGTCGCGCCGTAGACATAGCGGTTCGGAATGCCGCGCACCGAGCCGGCGCCCGAAGCGATATTCACGATGGAGCCCGCGCCCTTCGCCAACATTCCCGGCAGGAAGGCCTTGGTCGTGCGATGCATCGACTTGACGTTGAGGTCGAAGGAAAAATCCCAGGCCTTGTCGTCGCAGTCCAGGACGGTACCGTGGTGAACGAAGCCGGCGGCATTGACGAGGATGTCGATCGGTCCGATCTTCTCGGCGAAAGCGTCGACGGCCTTGCTCGAGAGAACGTCGAGCTTGCGCTTCTTCGCCTTGGGGATGCCCTCCAGCAGCGCAACATCCTTGTCTGTTGCCCAGACCGTCGCACCCTCCCTGACGAAGGCTTCCGCGATCGCCCGGCCGATGCCCTGCCCCGCGGCCGTGACGACTGCGACCTTGCCCTTCAAACGTCCTGCCATGTCCTTGGTCCCCTTGTTAAGCCGGCTTATTGTCAGAGCTGCTTGCGCATATGCGTCAGGCGCCGATCGGCCAGATCAGTGTGATGGGTAATCGCGAAACCCAGGCGCTCATACCAGGCGATGCGCTCGGTCAGCTTCGCGTGCGTGTAGAGATGCACCGAACCAAAGCCGAGTGCGGCGGCACGCTCGTCGGCAAAGCGCATCAATAACAGGCCGAGCTTGCGCCCTTGTGCCCGGGGCGAGACAGCCACGCTCCAGATCGTGAAATCGTCCGGAGAGATCTCGAAAACAAGCGCCGCATCCAGCCCGTTGCCGCCGTCGACCAGCCAGACCTCGTGCTCGGCCACGACCTGCGCATAATCCGCGATCCGCGGCAGCGAAGGCACACCGATAATGGCCTCGTTCGGCGTATAGGCCGCGTTCTTCAGCGCAAGGATAGCAGGAATGTCGGCGAGAGACGCCCTGCGCAAGGACATCCCGTCGATCCCGCCCAGCGTCTGGTTGAAGATCCCGAGCGCCAGCTTCTGCCGGCCCTCAGCGTCGAAATTCGCGGGATCCAGCCAGCGCTGGAAGTCTTGCGCCCGCACTGGCCATTCGCTGTCGAGGATCGAATACCAAGCGGTGTCCCGGTTCCTGCCCTTCACCACCATGTGCTGGCGGAACAGGCCTTCGTATTGGAAGCCGAAGCGAAGGGCGGCCCTCTTCGACGGTTCGTTCAGAGCGTTGCATTTCCACTCGAAGCGGCGGTAGCCGAGCGAAAAACCATAGGCACCGCACAGATAGATCGCCTCGGTCGCGACCCGGGTCTTCTGCAAGCTCGGCGAATAGGTGATGTAGCCGACTTCGAAGACGCCATGCTCGGGCCTGATCTCCATCAGCCAGAGATGGCCCTTGGCCTTGCCATCGGTCTTGTCGATCACCGCGAAGGGCACGATGCCGGCCTTCGCCGCCATCGTCGTCAGCAGCGCGCGATAGCTTTCGCGATCCTGTGGCGGACGGGCCGGCATCCAGGCCCAGATCTGATCATGCCCGCCATTGGCCTGCCAGATATCGTCAAGATGCCGGTCCGGATCGATCGGCTCGAGCCGGCAATAGCGCCCCTCCAGAACCTTGGCCGGCGGAAAGGGCGGCGCCTTCCAATCGGGGGAAAGGGTCATGGCTAGCCCCGAGCGTGCCAGGCGGAGAGATCGAGCGAGACCGTCCAGCCAGAACCGAGCTCGGCGGCGGCCGCATGCACGAGCGCTGTCCCCTCCGCCTCCCAGGCAAGCCGCTCGACCTCGTTTCCGAAAGCGGACGCCGCCTCGTCCTCCTCGTCGTAGATCGCGTCGAATGCGTCCATCCAGGCTTCAAGCCGATCGCCGAACGCCTCCGAGAGACCGGCATCCTCGGCATCGATGGGCTTGCGCCTGCCCTTGGCGTCGAGCATCCAGAGACCGCTTCGCCCGAGCCATTCGGGCGCGATGACGAGTTCAGTGCTCACGAGCGCGCCTTGAGGTCGTCCTCGAAAAACATATTGAGCGGCACAGAGGGCCCGTTACCGGCGAAGCCCGCAAAACTGCCCTGCTCGGTGATCAGGCGTGTGGCCTCGATGAAAGCGGCCCAGGCGGCGCGCGCCAGAGCCGCGCCGATCGAGATGCGTCGGACCCCGAGCGCAGCGACGTCAGACACCGTCAGGCCGAAATCGCCATAGATCAGCGCATTGACCGGCTTGCCGCCGGCAGCCGCGACAATGGCTGCGATCTGCTCGCGTGTCTTTGGTCCGGGGGCATAAAGCACATCGGCGCCCGCCTCGGCATAGGCGGCAATGCGCCTGACCGATTCGTTCAGCGGGTCGCCATGTCCAGTGAGAAAGCACTCGGCACGCGCCGTCAGCAGAACGCCGGAGCCGGTTTCATCAATTGCCCGACGCGCCGCGCGGATCCGCTGGACCGCGAGCTCGAAAGGATAGAGCGGGACGTCATCACGGCCGGTCGCATCCTCGATCGAGAGCCCGGCGACACCGGTCTCCACACAGGCTTTCACATTGAGCGCGACATCGGCCGGTTCGTCGGCATAGCCGTTCTCGAAATCGGCGTTGATCGGCAGGTCCGGTACGGCTTTCACCATGTCCGCGATATGAGCGAGCATCATGTCGCGCGGCACGTCCTGATCAGCCCGCCCCTGCGTGAAGGCGAAACCGGCGCTGGTCGTGGCCAGTGCCCTGAAACCCTGCCCGCGCAGCCAGCGCGCCGAACCGACATCCCATGGGTTCGGCATGACGAAGCAGCCAGAGTCGTGAAGTGCACGAAAGGCGGCGATCTGCGGACTGTCGGTCATTTTAAATCGTTTCAGATGCGAGTTGGCCGAGCGGTGCCCCATACTGTCCGGGCGCGTGCCGTTTGTCAGCCCTTCACGTCATGCGTCAAGGCTCGGCGCCGATGCGCAACCGGCATGGAGGCCGATCAATAGGCTGCAATCAGCTCGTAGATGAAAGCCGTGAGACCGGCCGGGCTCGGGATCCTGGAAGCAAGAGCACCGCGCAGGAGCGCAAGCAGCGCCTCCCGGTCTGTGCCGCTGAGCAGGGCAATGGCATGGGTTGCGTTCGCATCCTGCGTTGCAGGAAAAGCGGGATGGGGCCTGGCCGCCAGGGTAACGCCTGTTCGGACACAGAGGACGCCAAAACGCCCGATCAGGTCCACCAGAGCCGGTGGCGGCACCGCTTCTTCACCCCTGCCCTGCCATGTCACTCTGGCGAGATAGCGGCCGAGGCCACGCCCGGCCCCGCCCGTCTCACGATAGACAGAGCGGCTGAACGCCCCCATGGCCGGCCGCATTCTGCGCGTTTCCGGGGTCGGATTGGCCAGCAGATGGAGATATTCGGGCGTCTCCAGCGCCTCTGCCGAGTCGAGCTCGTAGAGCGTCAGATAGCGGGCGGCAGCGCCACGGCCCCGGACGTAACGTTTCGCAGCGAGGAAACCGGGCATCGTCAGCCGCTCCGGGACATGCTCGCCCCCGTGCCAGGCCTCGTAATCCGGGCGCATCGCCGGCTCGACGCTGTTGCCGATCGCCAGGAAGACGGGTCCGGGCCAATCGGCCGAACCTGACCGTATGCCCGTCATGGCCGCAGGACGATCTTGGATGCAGCGCGACGGCTTGCCTTTGCGAAGGCGTCGAGCCCCGCTGAGAGCGGCACCTCTTCACTGATCATCCGTCGGATGCGCTCCTGTTGCGCCGCCATGAGCGCGATCACCCGCGGCCACGTTGCCAAGGGCGAGCGATAGCTCCCGCGGATCTGCTGGTGCCGCCGCACCAGCGCAGTCAGGTCGATCGGCACCGGGCTGGGATGAATCCCGCAGATGACCAGGACACCGCGCAGGGCGAGGAGATCGATCGCCTCCGGTACCGCTGCTGGCGCACCCGCGGCTTCGATGATCACATCATAGCTAACCGGCAGACCGGAGCGAGCGAGCGCCGCTCGCAAGGTCGTCCCCGCCGTGTCGACCGTCTCGGGAAAGCCGAGTGCCTCGACAGCTGCAAGGCGGATCGCGTCATTGCGCCCCGCCACGACAACCCGCGCTGCACCAGCCATCTCGGCGGCCAGCGCCGCCCCTTGCCCAATCGTGCCAGGCCCGATGACCAGCACCGTATCACCCGGTTTCACGCCGCCCGTATCGACGGCCTCGGTCGAAACCGTCATGGGCTCGGCGAGCGCCGCAACCGCATCATCGAGCTCGTCGGGGAGTGCGACACAATTCTCTGCCGGAACGGCGGCAAGGGCTGCGAAGCCACCATTGCGACCAATGCCGATGCCGGTCCGCGTGGTGCAATCTTCTGCCCGCCCTGCGCGGCAACGCTCACAACGCCTGCAAACAACGGAGGGACGCACCACCACGCGCGTCCCGACCGCGATGCCGTCCGTGCCTTCGCCGAAATGCCGGACGCGGCCGACGAACTCGTGCCCAAGAGTGACCGGCATTGCGGCCGCCATCGCTTCGTACCCGCCCGACCAGTCCGCGATATGGAGATCCGTGCCGCAAATACCGGCAGCCATAACCTCAAGCAGCACGTCGCCGGGACCGGCACGCGGCTCGGATATCTCATCGAGCCAGAGCCCGGGCGCGGCGGCGATCTTGCGAAGCGCGAGCATGAACCGCTCTCACTCGACCTTGATCGCAGCCGACTTGACCACCCTTGCCCAGGTTTCGGCATCCTTGGCCATGAACGCCGCGAGATCGGCCGGCGTGCCCGGCGCAGGCTCAGCGCCGATCTCGACCAGGCGGGCGTTCACATCGGGCCGGGTCAATGCCGCATTGATTGCGGAATTGAGCACCTGCACCACTTCGGGAGCCGTTCCCTTGGGGGCGACGAGGGCCACCCAGGCCGAGAGGTCGTAGCCGGGATAGCCTTGCTCGGCGACAGTCGGCACATCCGGCAACAGCGAGGCGCGCTTGCCCGTGGTCACCGCGAGAGCCTTCATCGTGCCGCCCTTGACGTGGCTGGAGGCGCCGGCAAGGGTCGAGAACATGACGTCGATATTGCCGCTGATCGCATCGGTCAAAGCCGGCGCTTCGCCGCGATAGGGCACATGCTGGACCTTGGTATCCGAGACCAGGCCGAAGAACTCTCCAGCCAGATGCGCGACCGTGCCGGTGCCGCCCGAGCCGAAGGTGATCGGCCGCTTGCTGGCCTGCCCATGCGCAGCCAGTTCCTTCATCGTATTGGCCGGATAGGATTTCCCGGCCGCAACCACGAAGGGCAGCTTCGCGATCATCGCGACCGGCACGAAATCCTTCTCCCAGTCGAAGGGCACATTCGCCTTCAGCGCGGGATTGATCACCATCGTGGTCGGCGCAGCCAGCAGTGTGTAGCCGTCAGGTTCCGCCTTCGCGACGGTCTGGGAGCCGAGGATCGTGGCGGCACCGCCGCGGTTCTCGATGACGAAGCGCTGCTTGAGCGCGTCGCCGGCTGCTTCGGCCACGACGCGCGTCACGACATCGACGCCACCACCTGCAGCAAAGGGCACGACGAGCTGCATGGCCCGCACCGGATAGGCCTGGGCCCGCGCCGGCCCGGCAGCCGCTGCTGCAAGCAGCCCGAGCGCCGCGGCCATCGCCTCACGCCTGCTCAGGGGGCCCGGCCGGATGGGGGTCAGCGCCAATGGGTCCGTCATGATGTTTCCTCCTGCTCTTATTGCAAACGACAAGGCCACCGATGGGGAGGGGCGACAACAGCGAATCCTGCGCCCCGCGATAGCCTGAGGCTATAGATCAGCCCCGACTTTCGAGATCTCGGCCCGCAAGGCCGTCTCGAAATGCTGGATCAGGCGGCTGCGCGCACGTTCGACATTCCGATGCAGGAAAACCTCGTACTGGGCCGGGTGGTCGAGCGGCAGGAGCGCGACCGCATTGCGGTTGGCCGCCAGAGCGCTGAAACGGTCGACGATGGCAAGACCGAGCCCCGCCTCGGCAAGCGCGATCGCGGTTTCGGCGAAGCGGGCGACATGCGTCCGCTCCGGGACGACGCCACCGTCGCGCAGCACCGCGTCGACGACCTGACCATGCACGGATTGTGGCTCGAACACGATGATCGGAATGCCGGCCAGCGCCGAGGGCGACAGGCGCTTGGCACAAGCCAGCGGCCAGTCAAGCGGACACACGGCAACCGCCTTGCCGGTGCCGACCGATATGCTGTGAATTCCCGCATGAAGAATAGGGAACAAGGTGACGGCACCCTCGCCCTGAGCCGAGAGCAGATACTCCATCACCTGGCTGACCGACAGGATGTCGAGATGCAGGCTGAGCCCGGGATGCTCCTTCAGCAGGCTGGCAGCTGCGCGCGGGATCAGGACGCGGCCAATGCTCGGCGAAGCGCCGAGACGGAGCGAGCCGGTATCGGCCCGTGCCAGCCTGAGCGCCCGCGCCAAAGCCCCTTCAAGCTGGTCGAAGGCGATGTCGACCTCACCGAGAAGACGATGCGCCTCCGCCGTCGGCGTCAAGCGGCCGCCATGCCGGTCGAACAGGGCAAAAGCGCAGATATCCTCGATCCTCCGCACCGTCTTGGTCACGGTCGGCTGGGCGATACCGAGATCGCGCGCCGCACCAACGATGGTGCGGGCGCGCATCACGGCGCGGAAGACCTCGATCTGCCTCAGCGTGAGCAGCACCGCCGCACACTCTCCCGCCAGGAACGTCCTGCTAGAGCATGCTGCGAAAAAGTGGCAACGGTTTTTCGCATCAAAGCATGCTCTAAACTATGAGAGTCGATCACGTTTTCTGCGTTTGGACGATTCGTCCAAACGCAGCGCGATCTAGTGGTTGTCGCGCGGAACGCCGAACTTCTTGTGGATCTTCTGATACTTGACCGCCGGCTTCAGCACCATGCCCTCGGAGAGCTCGCCAACGATCTTGCGCTGGATCTCCTGCCAGGGCGTCTGGCTCTTCGGGTATTTGTAGCCGCCGGCCGCCTTCAATGCGACGCGGCGCTCGTCCAGCTCCTTGTCGGAAATCAGGATGTCGGCCGTGCGCTTCTTCAGGTCGATGCGGACCTTGTCGCCAGTCTTCAGCAGCGCAAGTCCGCCGCCGGTCGCCGCTTCCGGCGAGGCATTCAGGATCGAGGGCGAGCCCGACGTGCCGGACTGGCGGCCGTCACCGATACAGGCCAGCGCCGTGATGCCCTTCTTGATCAGGTAATCCGGCGGCCGCATGTTCACGACCTCGGCCGCGCCGGGATAGCCGATCGGCCCGACGCCGCGAATGAAGAGCACGCTGTGCTCGTCGATCTCGAGCGACGGATCGTCGATGCGGTGGTGGTAATCCTCGGGCCCGTCGAAGACGATCGCCTTGCCCTCGAAGGCCATCGGGTCCTTCGGGTTCTCGAGATAGCGCTTGCGGAATTCCGGCGTGATCACGCTGGTCTTCATGATCGCGGAATCGAACAGATTGCCGCGCAGGTTGAGGAAGCCGGACTGCGCCTTCATCGGCTCGTCATAGGCCTTGATGACGCGACGATCGCCGGAGAAGAAGCCTTCGCAGTTCTCGGCCAGCGTCTTGCCGTTGGCGGTGATGGCGGGCTTGATCTTGCCCTTGGCCACGAGCTCGGCAACGACGGCAGGCACGCCGCCGGCGCGGTAGAAATCCTCGCCGAGATATTCGCCGGCGGGCTGCAGGTTGACCAGCAGCGGGATGTCGTAGCCGATCGCAGTCCAATCCTCGTTGTCGAGCTTCACGCCAATATGCTTGGCGATGGCGTTGACATGGATCGGCGCATTGGTGGAGCCGCCGATCGCCGAGTTGACGACGATGGTGTTCTCCAGGGCTTCGCGCGTCAGGATCTTCGACGGGATCAGGTTCTCCCAGACCATCTCAACGATGCGCTTGCCGGTGTGATAGGCCATCTCGTAACGGTCGCGATAGGGCGCCGGGATGGCGGCGCCGCCGGGCAGCGTCATGCCCATCGCCTCGGCCAGCGAGTTCATGGTCGAGGCCGTGCCCATGGTGTTGCAGTGGCCGGCCGACGGAGCCGACGACGCCACCAGATCGACGAAGCCGCGATAGTCGATTTCGCCGGCGGCCATCATCTGGCGCGCCTTCCAGACGATCGTGCCCGAACCGGTGCGCTCGCCGCGGAAATTGCCGTTCAGCATCGGCCCGCCCGGCAGCGCGATGGCCGGGATGTCGACCGTGGCGGCCGCCATGATCTGGGCCGGGGTGGTCTTGTCGCAGCCGGTCGTCAGCACGACACCGTCAAGCGGATAGCCATAGAGGATCTCGACGAGCGAGAGATATTGCAGGTTGCGGTCGAGGCTCGCGGTCGGGCGCTTGCAGGTTTCCTGGATCGGATGGATCGGGAACTCGAAAGGCACGCCGCCCATCTCTCGGATGCCGTCGCGGACGCGGGCGGCGAGTTCGATATGATGGCGGTTGCAGGGCGCAATATCGGAGCCCGTCTGGGCGATGCCGATGATCGGGCGGCCCGACTGCAGCTCTTCGCGCGACAGGCCGAAATTCATGGTGCGCTCGATATAGAGCGCGGTCATGTCGGCATTGGCGGGATTGTCGAACCAGGCCTTGGAGCGCAGCTGCTCCGGCTTGATCTTGCGGACCGACTTCCTTGCTGGCGTCTTGGCCATCCCCGTCATTCCCTCTCGCACCGGCCCGCAGCCTTCGCGCTGCGTCCACCATGGTCTTTAAATCGATTTGACCGGCCAATCATGCCGATCGCCATGCGCGCGACAAGAGCCAAATTCGACCAAATCGCGCCACCTGCATTCTGCATACAGCACACAAATTGCTTCGCCAATCCGTGCAGATGCCGGCTGAGCAGGAAAGGTCGCCGCCCCGCAGTTTGCAAGTGTTCCAAATGCGCGACCGCCCGGCGGCCGGTGCAGACGGCGGGCTTGCATCGCCGCCGCATTTCCGGCCAAGACAGCCCACCACGACACCGCAAGGCCCGCGACAGGGCCACATCGTCGAGAGCTTGCAGAGGACAACGCACCATGACGCTGCAGACCGTCTCCTCCTTCTCCCGGATCGGCGAGGAAAACGCTTTCGCCGTGCTGGCACGAGCGACCGAGCTGCAGCGCAAGGGCAAGGACATCATCAATCTCGGCATCGGCCAGCCCGATTTCCCGACGCCCGACCACATCGTCGAGGCCGCGGTGAAGGCGCTGCGCGACGGCCATCACGGCTATACGCCGGCCAATGGCATCCTGCCGCTGCGCGAGGCGGTCGCCGCCGACCTGCACAAGCGCTTCTCGGTCGACGTCTCGCCGGAAGAGGTGATGATCGTGCCGGGCGGCAAGGTCACCATGTTCATGGCGATCCTGATGTTCGGCGAGCCCGGCGCCGAGATCCTCTATCCCGATCCCGGTTTCCCGATCTATCGCTCGATGATCGAGTTCACCGGCGCGACCCCGATCCCGGTTCCGATCCGCGAGGAGAATGGCTTTGCCTTCTCGGCCGAGGAGACGCTCTCGCTGATCACGCCCAAAACCCGGCTGCTGATCGTCAATTCGCCGGCGAACCCGACCGGCGGCGTCACGCCGAAGGCCGAGGTCGACAAGCTCGTCGCCGGGCTCAGCCGCTTCCCCGATGTCGCGGTGATGTCGGACGAGATCTATGACCAGATGCTCTATGACGGCGAGAAGCACGTCTGCCTGCTGAGCTATCCCGAAATTCGCGACCGGCTGATCCTGCTCAATGGCTGGTCCAAGACCTATGCCATGACAGGCTGGCGCATGGGGTTCTCGGTCTGGCCGAAGCCACTCTACGACAATGCCCGCAAGCTCGCGGTCAATTCGCATTCCTGCGTCAACGCCCCGGCGCAATGGGCGGGGCTCGCCGCGCTCACCGGCCCGCAGGACGCGGTGCACGCCATGGTCGCCGAGTTCGATCGGCGGCGGAAAGCGGTGGTCGCCGGGTTGAACGCCTTGCCCGATGTGTCCTGCGCTGTGCCGAAGGGCGCCTTCTACGCCTTCCCGAATATCTCGAAGACCGGGTGGAAGGCGAAGAAACTGGCCTCGGCCCTGCTCGAAGATGCGGGTGTCGCGACGATCGGCGGGCCCGATTTCGGCGTCCATGGCGAAGGCTATATCCGCCTGTCCTATGCCAACTCGCTGGAGAACATCGAACGCGCGCTCGAGCGGATGAAGAGCTTCCTCGCCAACGCGAAGGCAGCATGACGATGATCACCTGCCATTTGAGCTATATCGTCGATCCCTACCAGCTGCCGGCCTTCGAGGCCTATGGCAAGCTCTGGATCCGGCTGGTCGAGAAATTCGGCGGCAAGCATCACGGCTATTTCATGCCCTCGGAAGGCACGTCGAACGTCGCATTGGCGATGTTCAGCTTTCCGTCGCTCGCGGCCTATGAGGAGTATCGCATCGCCTCGTTCAAGGACGAGGAATGCCTGGCGGCCGTGGCGATGAACGAGAAGCACCGCTTCATCATCAGCTATGAACGCTCGTTCTTCCGACCGGTCTTCGAAGACGATCAGGGCGCGCGACGCGCACCCTGATCGCGCCGATTGGTACGGCGTCAGGCTTTCGCCGCGCTCGCGGCCGCGTCGATATTGGCGACCAGTTCGGCATCGAGCCCGACCGAGCCTGCAAGCCCGGCGAGGAAGTCCTTCTCCGCGGACGTATCGGGATTGATGGCGATGCGAGCCGCCGTGTAGATCTGCGCCGCGAGTTCCGGCGTTTCCGCCGCTTCGGCGAGGACATCGACCGAAGCCGGATTGGCCATTTCATGGGCGAGCCAGGCATTGGCTTCCGGATCGAAACCGGCTTCGCGCAGGCCGCCGAGAATGGCATTGCGCTCCTCGGTGTCGATATGACCGTCGGCGGCAGCGGCTGCGATCATCGCCCGGATGAAGATCAGGGCCGTCGCCTCGCTAGCGGCCTCCGGCTCGAAACCGGTTCCGGCCGGTGCCGGCAGAACCTCCTGACGCTTCAGATCGAGCAGGGGTTTGCCGGCCTGATGGTTCTGGTAGGCCTTGTAGGCGAGGCCGCCGATCAGCGCGAGGCCGCCGAGTTTCGCCGCAGAGCCGGCAACCGAACGCCCTGTCGAGGAACCGAAGAGCAAGGCGCCGAGGCCACTGAGCACCGCAGTCGCCACGGCCGGATTGCTGCTGAACATCCCCTTGGCCTGTTCCAGCAACTGGTCGGGCGTCTTGCCACCGGAGACCTGGCCGAGAACGTCGCTCGCCTTCTGTTCCAGACCTGTCTGGCGCGCGGCGTCCTGCATGCCCTGCGTCGCCTGGCCGAGCACGCTGCCGACGAGGCCGCCAATGCCACCTGAACCACCGGCCTGCTGGACCTGTTGCGCCAGATTGCCCAGCATTCCGCCGAGCCCCCCGGACTGGCCGGCCTGCTGCCCGGCTTGATTGCCGGCGCTGACCAGCGCGTCCAGGAGTGATTTTGCGTTGAACATCGAGAGGCTCCCTCGTTTAGGCCATTCACCGCAATGCGGCGGCGTAACCTGCACCCGGGCCACGGGCTTCACAAGCCGCCCCGCATGGAAGGGAACCTTGACGCGATCATGACGAACGCAACGGCAGGAGCCCCGGCTCCTTCAATGTCTCGAGCGCGATTTCCGAGCGGACCCGGGCGACGCTTTCATGCGGCATCAGGATCTCGTTGACGAAGCGCGAGAGCTCCTTGAGATCGCCGACCGCAACCTTGAGCAGATAATCCGCCTCACCCGTAAGGGCGTGCGCCTCCAGGATCGCGGGCGTCAGCCTGACGAGATCGCGAAAGCGACGGGCATTGTCGCGCGAATGCGTGTTCAGCGCGACATGGATGAAGACGGTCACCCCGAGCCCGATCGCCGCCGGATCGATCAGCGCGCGATAGCCGCGGATCGTCCCCTCCTCCTCGAGCCGTTGGCGCCGGCGGGAAATCTGGCTCGCCGACAGCCCGACCTTCTCGGCCAACGCGCCATTCGTCAGAGAGGCATCCTGCTGGAGTGCATCGATCAGGCGCCAGTCGAAGGAATCAAGTCCGCTCACATCACGCACCATTGGTGGCCTCTCTGCACAAGATGTGCGGATTTCGCGCCATGACGCGGCATTTTGCAAGCTCCTTGCCTTCTCCATGCGCGACCATGTCGGCAATCATATCGAGAGGAGAACGCCATGGGTCCATTTCCGCACGACACCGCCCCTCCCGCCATTTCCGAGGCCAATCCGATGGGGACGGACGGCTTCGAGTTCGTCGAATACGCCCATCCCGAGCCGGAGAAGCTAGGCCCGCTCTTCCAGCAGATGGGCTTCACCGCCGTTGCCCGGCATCGCTCCAAGAAGGTCACGCTGTACCGTCAGGGTGACGTCAATTTCGTCGTCAATGCCGAGCCGGATTCCTTTGCCCAGCGCTTTGCGGCCGAGCACGGCCCCTGCGCCTGCGCCATGGCCTTCCGCGTCGTCGATGCCAGGCATGCCTTCGAGCGCGCCGTGTCGCTTGGCGCCGAGCCCTATGAAAGCAAGGTCGGCCCCGGCGAGATGCAAATTCCCGCCGTGAAGGGCATTGGCGGCTCGATCCTGTATTTCGTCGAGCGTTATGGCGCGAAGGGCTCGATCTGGGATGTCGATTTCGAGTGGATCGACAAGCCGGATCCGCATCCGGAGCAGGCTGGTCTCTATTACCTCGACCACCTCACCCACAACGTCCATCGCGGCCGCATGGACCATTGGGCGGGCTGGTATGGCAAACTCTTCAATTTCCGCGAGATCCGCTTCTTCAATATCGAAGGCAAGCTCACAGGCCTGATCTCGCGCGCTCTGACCTCGCCCTGCGGCAAGATCCGCATCCCGATCAACGAGTCGCTCGACGACAAGAGTCAGATCGAGGAGTACCTGCGCCAGTACAAGGGCGAGGGTATCCAGCATGTCGCGCTCGGAGCTCGCGACATTTACGCCACCGTCGAGCAGTTGCGCCGCAACGCCCTGCCCTTCATGCCGGCGCCGCCGGCGACCTATTATGAGCGCATCGATGCGCGCGTCCCCGGCCATGGCGAACCGGTCGAGCGGCTGAAGGCCAACGGCATCCTGATCGACGGCGAGGGCGCAGTCGCAGTCGGCTCCAGAGAGGGCCGGATGAGCAAGGTCCTGCTCCAGATCTTCTCCGGCACGGTGCTCGGGCCGATCTTCTTCGAATTCATCCAGCGCAAGGGGATGACGGCTTCGGCGAGGGCAATTTCCGCGCCCTGTTCGAGTCGATCGAGGAGGACCAGATCCGTCGCGGCGTGCTGAAGGTCGAGGCGGCCGAGTAACGTCTGCGGCCAGGCCACAGGACGCGGCGCAGCTCCGACCGCAGCGCCGCGTTTCGCTTGTCGGGGGGCCAGTACGAGCGTAGCATTTTCCCGCACACGCACGGAGACAAGTGCGCGTCTTGAGGGACTGCCCATGTCGACAGCTGCGATTACGCGCGGTCATCAGGGTCCCTGGTGGACGCATCTCTATGTCCAGGTGCTGACCGCCATCGCGATCGGGGTGCTCGTCGGGCATTTCTATCCGCACACCGGCGAAGCGATGAAGCCGCTCGGCGATGCCTTCATCAAGGCCATCAAGATGGTCATCGCGCCGATCATCTTCCTCACCGTCGTCCACGGCGTCGCCTCGATGGACGACATGAAGAAGGTCGGCCGCGTCGGCGTGAAGGCGCTGCTCTATTTCGAAGTCGTGACGACACTTGCCCTCATCGTCGGGCTCATCGTCATCAATCTCTGGAAGCCCGGCGTCGGCATGAGTGTCAATGTCGGCGGGCTCGACACCAGCGCCATCTCTGCATTCACGACCAAGGCGAAGGAACAGAGCACGATCGGCTTCCTGATGGACATCATCCCGACGACAGTGGTCGGCGCCTTCGCAACCGGCGAAATCCTGCAGGTACTGTTCTTCGCGTTGCTCTTTGCCTTCGGTCTGCAGATGCTCGGCGAGCGCGGCAAACCGGTCCTCCACTTCGTCGACGATATCGCGCAGGTCTTCTTCAAGATCGTCGGCATCATCATGAAGGCGGCACCGATCGGTGCTTTCGGCGCGATGGCCTTCACGATCGGAAAATTCGGCATCGGCACGCTGCTGTCGCTGGGCAGCTTCATGGCCGCCTTCTATACGACCTGCCTGCTCTTCATATTCCTGGTGCTCGGCACGATCGCCCGGCTGCACGGTTTCAGCATCGTGAGGTTCATCGCCTACATAAAGGAAGAGCTGCTGATCGTGCTTGGCACCTCCTCGTCCGAGAGCGTCCTGCCACGGATGATCGCCAAGATGAGCTATCTCGGCTGCAAGGAGAACGTCGTCGGTTTGGTGATCCCGACCGGCTATTCCTTCAACCTCGACGGCACCTGCATCTATCTGACGATGGCTGCGATCTTCCTAGCCCAGGCAACCAATACCGAGCTGAGCCTGTCGCAAGAGATCGGCATCATCGCGGTGCTGCTGCTGACCTCGAAAGGCGCGGCCGGCGTCACGGGCTCCGGCTTCATCGTGCTCGCTGCAACGCTGGCCTCTGTCGGCACCATCCCTGTGGCGTCGATCGCCCTGATCCTCGGCATCGACCGCTTCATGTCGGAGGCGCGCGCCCTGACCAACCTGATCGGCAACGGGGTCGCGACGATCGTCGTGGCGAAATGGGAGAACTCGCTCGACGAACGTCGCATGCAGCGCATCCTCGCCAAGGAAGCCGATTACGATGCCGACGAGCCCGAGCGGATCGCGGTCTGACACCTGCTACGGCGCGAGCTTGCGCAGCAGCAGCGGTGCGCCGACCGCGGGTCCTTGCGCCACTGGCCGTTCTCAAAGACGAGATCGACGCTGTGCCCCTTGCGCGCAACCAGCGAAAGACGCCCGGCAGTGTAGCGCCAGCCGACGGGATCGAAGATCGTCAAGCCGGTATCGTCGCATCGTCCGTCGAAACGGGCCGGAGCGCCACCGGGTGAGTTTGCGGGGCCCGCCGCAAGTATGAGGCGACATCCCTCGCGGTTCTGCTGGCGCATCGTGACATAGCGTCCAGGCAAGCTGTCGGGCGCCGGCGCACCCGCCGGGTCCACGACGGTCGGCCGAGCCGCAGCGGTCGCGGCGCGTTCTGCCGCGCTCGGAGGCACTGGACGCGCGCTGCGCGGATGATCCTTCGGATCCAGAAGATAGTCCTGTCCGTCCGCGCCCTTGCCGTTCAGGCCAGCGCCGGACTTGCTGAGCGTGATGACCGCCTTGCCGGCCTCGTCATTCAGGCGCAGGCCGCCCCCTTCGGCCACACTCCAGGACACGATTTGCCCGATAATGGGCAAAGCGCGCCGGCAGGTGGCAGGGAAACGCAATTGCCGCCCCTGCCCGAACTGTTCCGCTCCAAGGGTAATCGTGCATTGGCGCGCCGCCCCGACCTGTTCGAGGTTCCAGGCACCGATCAAGGGGCGAACGGTGTCAGGCGCGGTCTCCGCTCCCTTCGGGAGCGGCGGCTTCTGCGCCTGTACGGGCCCCGCGAAAAGGACGCCCGCCATAAGTGGCAGCCATACCCGCTTCATCTGGACCAAAATGCGGTGTCTCAGGCTTTCTTCCATGGCGTCTCGGCAACCGGCGTCAGGGGACCCTTGCCATCGAACCATGAAACCAGGTTGTCGACCAGAAGCTGGCCCATCTGTTCACGCGTATGCACCGATGCCGATCCGACATGCGGCAACAGCACCACATGATCCATCGCGATCAGTTCGGCCGGCACGCGCGGCTCGTCCTCGAAGACGTCGAGGCCGGCCGAAAGGATGACCTTGTTCTTGAGCGCCTCGATCAACGCCTGTTCGTCGATCACCGAACCGCGGCCGACATTGATGACGATGCCATTGGGACCGAGCGCCTTCAGGACTTCGGCATTGATCATGTGATGGGTCGAAGCCCCGCCAGGCGCGACCGAGATCAGGGTATCGACATCCGCCGCCATCTCGACCAGCGAAGGATAGTAGCGATAGGGCACGTCCGCCTGACGGGAGCGGCCGTGATAGCTGACCGCCAGACCGAAGGCCTCGATACGCTGCGCCACTGCCTTGCCGATTCGGCCGAGCCCGACGATGCCGACCTTGCGGGTCCGCAGCGAGCTCGTCAGCGGATAGGCCTTCTCCAGCCACTTGCCGGCACGCAGGTAGCGATCGACCTGCGGCAGCTGGCGCACCGTCGCCAGCAGCAGGCCGAGCGCCAGATCCGCCACCTCATCGGTCAGCACGTCCGGAGTATTGGTGACGATCAGCCCGCGCTTGCCGGCTTCCTTGGCATCGACGGTGTCGTAACCGACGCCGAAATTGGCAACGATCTCCAGTTTCGGCAGGGCGTCGAACAGCGCGCCGTCGATCCTGACATGCGCGCCGCCGCCGGCGACGCCACGAACCTTGCCGCCGATCTCCTTCAGCACGGCGGCCCGGTCCTCTGCCTTCCAGAGTTCATGCACCGTGAAACGGGCCTTCAACTGGTCGGCAGCATAGGCCATCAGCGGGCCGGTCATGATGATGTCGGTCATATCGTGAACTTTCGTCGGGCGTGAGTGTCGGAGCGGCTGGCTTGATTTCAATTCTTTAAAACGATTAGATCGCGAAACCTCAAGGCCTCGGCCACGCGGCGTCGGCAGAGCAGTACTACACGGGCTGCAGAGCGAGAAAAGCGCGTCGTTGTCATATGTAGTATGACTTATTCAGGCGATTTTCGAGGTGTTCTGCTGTCCGGCCCATGCCAGGAAGGTGAGTGTGGTGTTCAGGCTGTCCGTCACCAGCGCACTCATCCGGGCCGCGGCGAGATCACCGTCCCGCTGGGTGATCGCATCCAGCACCCGCTCGTGATCGAACAGCGACGTGACATAGAAGCCCTGATCGTCTCCCGACTTCAGCAGCAGCGACCATTGGATCGTCGCCGAGACGACACTTGCCAGGCATTGCAGCGTCGAATTCTGCGCGGCAGCGAGGATCGCCTCGTGGAAAGCCAGGTCGGCACGAATGGTTGCCTCGGCATAGGGCGGGTTGTCGATCATGCCGTGATAGCCCGCCTGGATTCGCACGAGATCGGCGGGTGTACGCCGCAGGGCCGCAAGGCGCGCAGCGCTCGGCTCGACAAAACTGCGCAACTCGAACAGGTCACGAATGAATTTCTCGTTCGGGTCGGCCTCGAAATGCCAGGACAGCACGTCGGGATCGAGCAGGTTCCAGCCGTCGCGCGGCGCCACCCGCGTGCCGCTCTTGGGGCGCGCCTCGACCAGCCCTTTCGCCGTCAGGTACTTCACAGCTTCGCGATAGGCGGTGCGCGAGACCGAGATTTCGGACTTCAGATCGGCCTCGTTCGGCAACAGTTCGCCGGCCTTGAACGTCCCTGAAATGATCGCGACCGCGAGCTTCTGAGCCACCTGCCCGAACAGGCGGTCGGGATTCAGGGTCGTCGGCCGCGAAAAGTCGCGCACCCGCATCTGCTGGCGTCCTCACCCGTTTTCAATCGTTCCCAAGCTGCCGGAAGGCGGTTTCATTGGAACGATTCCGGCGCTTGACACGCCTGTCCGTATCGTATGACTTTATCGTAGATGGAACCCGGCGCAACAGGCACTGCCTGGTCTGCGGCGTTTTTCGTCGGTCGGTCACGAGAAGCCGACAGCAGCGGCGGTGCGGAGTGCCCGGACACGGGACGATACCGGACCCCAGAGGAAACATAAGTCCGGGAGAGGGTTCAGATGGCCTCAGTCCAGATCGCTGATGTGCGCAAGGCTTACGGCTCGACGCAGGTCATCCACGGCGTCGATATCGACATCAACGACGGCGAGTTCGTCATTCTGGTCGGTCCCTCGGGCTGCGGAAAATCGACGCTTCTGCGCATGATCGCGGGGCTGGAGAATATTTCCGGAGGCGAGATCCGCATCGGCCCGCGCGTCGTCAACGACGTGCCGCCGAAAGAGCGCGACATCGCCATGGTGTTCCAGAACTACGCGCTCTATCCGCACATGACAGTGGCCGACAACATGGCCTTCTCGATGAAGCTGCGGAATGCCCCCAAGGCCGAGATCGACGAGCGCGTCAACAAGGCCGCCGGCATTCTCGGCCTCAACAAGCTGCTCGACCGCTATCCGCGCCAGCTTTCTGGCGGTCAGCGCCAGCGTGTCGCCATGGGCCGCGCGATCGTGCGCGATCCGCAGGTCTTCCTCTTCGACGAGCCGCTTTCGAACCTCGACGCCAAGCTGCGCGTGCAGATGCGCACCGAGATCAAGGAACTGCATCAGCGCCTTAAGACCACGACGGTCTACGTCACCCACGACCAGATCGAGGCCATGACCATGGCCGACAAGATCGTCGTGATGCATGACGGCATCGTCGAGCAGATGGGCGCTCCGCTCGACCTCTACGACCGGCCGAACAACCTTTTCGTCGCGGGCTTCATCGGCTCGCCGTCGATGAACTTCCTCAAGGGCAAGATCACCGCGGCCGGGTTCGAGACCGAGGGTGGGGTGATCTGGCCCATCGGGCAGCATCCGGCCGATTCGAACGGCAAGGCTGCGGTTTTCGGCATCCGTCCGGAGCATCTCCAGCTCAACCCCAACGGCCTCAAGGCCGAGGTCGTGGTCATCGAACCGACCGGCTCCGAGACGCAGGTCGTCGTACGCTGCGGCGGGCAGGAGCTGACCTGCGTCTTCCGTGAGCGCATCACGGCCAAGCCTGGCGAGACCATTGGCATCACGCCGGACACCAGCGTCACGCATCTGTTCGACGCCGCCACCGGCAAGCGTATCTGAGCTTCAGACCGCTGCGTAGGCCCGCGCCTGATTGCGCCTTGGCCCGCATGACATGACGTTACGACAGGCCGGCTCACATGCTGGGTGGCCTGGCGCAGCCAAAAGAGCCGGCGACGACTTCCAGGGACGGGTCGCAGGCGACACAAAAAAGGTCCCGCCTTTCCGGGAAGGAAACAACCAATGACGATTTCGAGACGCGATATGCTGCTGGGCAGCGCGGGCGTAGCCGCGGGCGCCGGCCTGATGGGTCAGTTGGGAACCGCCCCCGCCTTCGCCCAGGCGGCCGCGCCAAAATTCACCCCCGAGCCAGGCGCTCAATTGCGCGTCCTGCGCTGGGCCCCCTTCGTCAAGGGTGAGGAAGACGCCTGGCTCGCCAATACCAAGAAGTTCACGGATGCGACCGGTGTTCAGGTCCGTATCGACAAGGAAGGCTGGGAGGACATCCGTCCGAAGGCAGCGGTCGCGGCCAATGTCGGCGCCGGCCCCGACATCGTCTTCGTCTGGTTCGACGACGCCTTCCAGTATCCCGACAAGCTGCTCGACGTCTCCGACCTCGCCAATTATCTCGGCGGCAAATATGGCGGCTGGTATCCCGGCCTCGAAGGCTACACCAAGAAGGACGGCAAGTTCATCGGCCTGCCGCTGGCGGCCATCGCGAACGCGATCCTGTATCGCGAGAGCTGGGTCAAGGAAGCCGGCCACTCGACCTTCCCGACCAAGACCGACGCGTTCCTCGATCTCTGCAAGGCGCTGAAGGGCAAGGGCCACCCGGCCGGTTTCGCGCTTGGCAAGGCCGTCGGCGATGGCAACAACTTCGCTCATTGGCTGCTCTGGAGCCATGGCGGCCGTACCGTCGACGACAACGGCAAGGTCGCGATCAACAGCCCCGAGACGGTGGCCGCGATCAAATATGCCGCCGAGCTCTACAAGACCTTCATCCCGGGCACGGAAAGCTGGCTCGACATCAACAACAACCGTGCCTTCCTGGCCGGCGAAGTTTCGGTCACGGCCAACGGCGTCTCGCTGTATTATTCGGCCAAGAATGATCCGAAGCTTGCTGACATGGCCAAGGACATCAAATCGGCCAATCTGCCGGTCGGCCCGATTGGCCAGTCTGTCGAGCTGCACCAGACGACCTCCTGCGTCGTGTTCAAGTACACGAAGTTCCCGCAGGCGGCGCAGGCCTATCTCCAGTTCATGTATGAGCAGGAGCAGATGCCGACCTGGATCACCCAGGCGAGCGCCTATTGCTGCCAGCCGCTGAAGGCCTATGCCAATAATCCGGTCTGGACCTCGGACCCGGTCCACACCCCCTATCAGCGGGCCTCCGAAACGCTGCGGCCGAACGGCTATTCCGGCCCGCTCGGCTATGCCTCGGCGGCGGTCATGGCCGACTATGTCCTGCTCGACATGTTCGCCGAGGGCGCGACCGGACAGCGTACGCCTGAGGAAGCGATCAAGCGGGCCGAGGCGCGCATCAACCGCTACTACCGCGTCTGATCGCTGCGATGAGACGGCGCGGCCATGGCCGCGCCTGCCGGCGGCGGATTGCCGCCGGCCCTGCATTCCAGGGAGGCCCTTATGGCTGACACCGCACTTGCGCGGCCAACCGAGCGCGCCAAGCCTTCGTTGCTGTCGCGACTGAGCCAGAGCCGCAACGGCCTCGGCCTGCTCTTCATGGTCCCTGCGGCCATCTTCTTGCTTGTCTTCCTCGCCTGGCCGCTGGTGCTTGGCGTCTGGCTCGGCTTCACCGATACCCGCATCGGCCGGGCAGGCGTGTTCATCGGCCTCGAGAACTACGAGTCACTGCTCACGGACTCGGTGTTCCGGCTCGCGGTCTTCAACACCATCCTCTACACGGTCGTCGCCTCGGCCCTGAAATTCGCGCTCGGGCTCTGGCTGGCGCTGCTCTTGAATGAGCACCTGCCCTTCAAGGCCTTCATCCGCGCCATCGTACTGCTGCCCTGGGTCGTGCCGACCGTGCTCTCGGCGATCGCCTTCTGGTGGATCTTCGACACCCAGTTCTCGGTGATCTCCTGGGCTCTGAAGGAGCTTGGCCTGATCTCGACCAATATCAACTTCCTCGGCGACACCACGAATGCGCGCGCCTCGGTCATCGCGGCCAATGTCTGGCGTGGCATTCCCTTCGTCGCGATCTCGCTGCTGGCCGGCCTGCAGACCATTTCGCCCTCGCTCTACGAGGCCGCGATGCTCGACGGCGCGACCAACTGGCAGCGCTTCCGTTTCATCACCCTGCCGCTGCTCTCGCCGATCATCGCAGTCGTGATGACCTTCTCGGTGCTGTTCACCTTCACCGATTTCCAGCTCATCTACGTGCTGACCCGCGGCGGCCCGCTCAACGCCACTCACCTGATGGCGACCCTCTCCTTCCAGCGCGCCATTCCGGGTGGCCAGCTCGGCGAAGGCGCGGCGATCGCGGTCGCCATGATCCCCTTCCTGCTCGGAGCGATCCTGTTCAGCTATTTCGGTCTGCAAAGGCGGAAATGGCAGCAGGGCGGCGCGGACTGAGGACGCCAGCGATGACCGACATCAGTCAACAGACAACCCCGCGCGTTCAGCTCACCGACGAAAGCGTCGGCACCAGCTACATGGCCAACCTGCCGCGTCGGCTGGTGACCACCTGGCTGCCGCTCCTCGTCTTCATCTTCGTGCTGCTGTTTCCGTTCTACTGGATGGGCGTGACGGCGCTGAAGCCCAACCACGAGCTCACGGATTTCAAGAGCCATAACCCGCTCTGGCCGGGCGAGCCTACGCTGCGCCACATCAAATATCTGCTGTTCGAGACCACCTATCCGCACTGGCTGCTCAACACGATCGTGGTCTCGATCGGTTCGACGATCCTGTCGCTCACCGCCGCCGTGTTCGCCGCCTATGCGATCGAGCGCCTGCGCTTCACCGGCTCGCGGTTCACCGGCCTGGCGATCTTCCTCGCCTATCTCGTCCCGCCCTCGATCCTGTTCATCCCGCTCGCCGTGCTGATCTTCAACTTCGGCATCTACGACACCAAGCTCGCGCTGATCTTCACCTATCCGACCTTCCTGGTACCGTTCTGCACCTGGCTGTTGATGGGCTATTTCCGCTCGATCCCCTACGAGCTGGAGGAATGCGCGCTCGTCGACGGCGCCAGCCGCTGGCAGATCCTGGTCAAGATCATCCTGCCGCTGGCGGTGCCAGGGCTGATCTCGGCTGGCATCTTCGCCTTTACCCTCTCCTGGAACGAGTTCATCTACGCGCTCACCTTCATCCAGTCCTCGGAGAACAAGACCGTCGCGGTCGGCGTCCTCACCGAGCTGGTGCGCGGGGACGTCTATGAATGGGGGGCGCTGATGGCCGGTGCGCTGCTCGGCTCGCTCCCGGTCGTCATTCTCTACTCCTTCTTCGTCGAGCATTACGTCTCGTCGATGACCGGAGCGGTGAAGGAATAATCCAGCGGGGCCCGCCGGGCCCCGTTTGCGTTTGAGGGACTGCGTTCGTGAACGAGATCAAATCCATCGCCTTCGTCGGGCTCGGCGCCATGGGCGCGCCGATGGCCGAGAACCTCGTGAAGCGTCAGTTCCGGGTCACCGGCTTCGATATGCGCGAGAGCGCTCGCGAGGCGCTGGTTTCAGCCGGGGGCCACGCTGCCGAGAGCGCAGCCACGGCCGCAAGGGATGCCGATGCGCTCGTCATGATGGTCGTCAATGCCGCGCAGGCGCGCTCGGTCCTGTTCGAGGCCGACGCCCTGGCGGCACTCGCTCCCGGCGCAAGCGTGCTGCTGATGGCGACCTGCCCTCCCGGCGAGGTCGAGGCGATTGCGACGGAAGTCACGAAAACCGGCCGTCACTTCGTCGATGCCCCCGTCTCCGGCGGCATCAGCGGCGCACGCGGCGCAACCCTGACCATCATGGTCGGTGCGCCGCAGGAGAGTTTCGCACTGGCGAAGCCCGTGCTCGATGCGATGGGCGACAAGGTCTTCCATGTCGGCCAGAAGCCCGGGCAGGGTGCGACCGTGAAGACGGTCAACCAACTGCTCTGCGGCGTCCATATCGCGGTAGCGGCCGAAGCGCTCTCGCTCGCCGAGAAGGCGGGGATCGACGGCAGGATCCTCTTCGAGATCATGGGCGGCTCGGCCGCCTCGTCTTGGATGCTGCGGGATCGCGGTCCGCGCATGCTGCTGGACGATGCCCCCGTCGCCAGTGCGGTCGACATTTTCGTCAAGGATCTCGGGATCGTGCTCGATGCCGGGCGGGCCGCCAGGGCGGCACTGCCGCTCGCCGCCGCTGCACATCAGATGTTTCTGGCGAGCTCGGGACTCGGCCATGGCGCGCGCGACGATTCGCAGGTCGTGCGCGCCTATCGCGCGCTCAACGCCAAACCCGCGAATGATCCGTGAGCGGGCTCTAGATCACGCTGCGTTTGGACGAAACCGTCCAAACGCAGAAAACGTGATCGACTCTAATAGCTTAGAGCATGCTCAGTGCGAAAAACCGTTGCCACTTTTCCGCAGCATGCTCTAGCGTTTGGGGGGTGTCGTGGTGCCCCGCACGACGAGCTCCGGCGTCAGCACGACCCGCTGCGTCGGCGCGGTCGGATTCTCGATGCGCCGGATCAGCAGTTCCGCCGATTTACGGCCCATTTCGTCCTGGAAGTTCTTCAGCGTGGTCAGCGCGGGATACCACTGCGCCGCTTCCTGCACGTCGTCGCAGCCCACGAGCGAAAAATCGACCCCGGCCTCCAGCCCACGATGACGCAGGCCGAGCATCGCGCCGAAGGCGATGAGGTCATTGAAGCAGACGGCCGCGGTTGGCGGGCTCTCCGCATCGAGCACCTTCTGAATGCCCTTGAGGCCGTTCTCGCGGGTGCCGATCGACGCATAGACCAACGCAGGATCAAGCGGAATCCCGTGCCGGGCGAGCGTCTCGCGGTAACCGCGATACCGGTTGCGGCCCGTCGAAATCAGGTTGTTTTCGCCGAGGAAGGCGATGCGCCGGTGGCCAAGCCCGATCAGATGCTCGAGCGCCAGCACGGTGCCATGATGATCATCCGACCCCACGAAATCGAGGTCGAGACCCGGAATCTCCCGGGAAAGCTGGACCAGCGGAACACCGGCCGCAATCAGATGGCCGAAGGTTTCAGCCGTGCTGCCGCCTGCGGCACAGATCACCATGCCGTCAGGTCGATACTCCTTCAAGGTGTTCAGGACGCGGTCCTGCCGCTCCAGGTTCTCCGCATAGGTGCCGAGCAGGATAGAGCGGCCATGCGCCGTCGCCGTTTCCTCGATCGCGGCCAGGAGTTCGGCGAAATAGGGATTGGTGATGTCGTGGAAGCCGACGCCAAGGATGTTGGTGCGGTCGGTCCTCAGCGAGGCGGCGCTGCGGTTGTAGCTGTAGCCCATGTCGCGCGCGATCTGCTGAACCCGCAGCCGTGTCGCGTTCGCGACGAGAGGCGAGCCGCGCAGGGCCAGCGACACCGTCGCAGTCGACACCGAGAGATGGTCGGCGATGATCTGCAATGTCACGCGCCCACGGCCCGGCGCAGCCAGTCCCGCCTTCCCGGCTGGCTCGGCCTCCGGGATGTGGCCGTTGCTGGTCATGACACGCCCTCTTCAGACGGAAGCAAAAGAGTCCCGCGAGTTTCAACCGGCCTGCAAAAGGCCGCCTGATCGAGTCCTTCTCATATAAGTCGGAGAAATTGAAGATGAGCACCGCGAAAGAGTCGATCGGCTTCATCGGCGTCGGCCTGATGGGGCAAGGCATGGCCCGCAATCTGCTCGACAAGGGCTTCCCGCTGACGGTGATGGGCCACCGCAACCGCAAGCCGGTCGAGGAACTGGTGGCGGCTGGTGCGACCGAGGCCAGGACGCCGAAGGAACTGGCTTCGCAGGCGACGATCATCTTCCTGTGCGTGACCGGCTCTCCGCAGGTCGAGGCCGTGCTGGATGGCCCGGACGGCATCGTCGCCGGCGCCAGGCCCGGCACGATCGTGGTCGATTGCTCGACCTCCGATCCCGGTTCGACCGTCCGCCTTGCTGCCGAACTCGAGGCGAAGGGCCTGCATCTCTGCGACGCACCGCTCGGCGGCACACCGGCACAAGCCGCCCAGGGACAGCTCTCGACCATGATCGGCGCCAGCGATGCGGTCTTCGCCCGCATCAAGCCGGCCTGCGAGGCCTGGGCACAGAAGGTCGTCCATCTCGGCCCCGTCGGCGACGGCCACAAGATGAAGCTGCTCAACAACTTCCTGTCGATGGGCTACGGCGCGATCTATTCCGAGGCGCTCGCACTGGCCCAGAAGATCGGCATCACGCCGCAGACCTTCAACAGTGTGCTCTCCGGCAGCCGGATGGATTGCGGCTTCTATCAGACCTTCATGAAATACGTGCTGGAACGCGACCGTGACGCGCACAAGTTCACACTGGTCAACGCGTTGAAGGATGTGCGCTATCTCGAAGGCGTCGCCAATGCGGCAGGCGTCCCGAACCCGATCGGCAACGCCGTCAAGAACGCCTATGCCTCCGCCGTCGCCAATGGCCGTGGCGATGATTACGTGCCGATGCTCTCCGACTGGATCGCCCAGCAGAGCGGCGTGTCGCTGGCGCCGAAGGGCTGAGCCCAGCCAGCACTCAGTCCAGCCGGGCCGAGCCCTCGGGCACGGCCCGGACCCGCTCGCGATAGAGCAGATAGAGTCCCGACGAGATCACGATGGCTGCGCCGATGAAGGTCCAGCGATCTGGAAGCTGCCCGAAGACGAGATAGCCCAGCGTGACCATCCAGACGATCTGCGAATAGATGAACGGCGCCAGCACCGTCGCGGGCGCCAGCCGGTGCGCCAGGATCAGCAGCCAATGCCCGAAGCCGCCCATGGCGCCGGTCACCAGCATCAGCGCCCAGGGCAACGGTCCGTCCGGCCAGGTCCAGAACAGGGGAATGATCGGCAGCAGCGCGACCGTTCCCGCGACGCCGGAATAGACCATTGTCGTCTCCGGCGGGTCGAAGGCCGCCAGAAGCCGGGTCGAGATCGAATAGAAGGCGTAGCAAACGACCCCGATCATGCAGAGCAGCGCCGCCGGATGCATGCCGCCGAGGCCGGGCCGCGTGATGACGAGCACGCCGATGAACCCGACACCGATCGCGACGAGCCGGCGCGGCCCCGGCCATTCGCCGAGCAGCGGCCCGGAAACCAGCGCCACCAGAAGCGGCGTCGCGAACATGATCGACACGGTCTCGGCGAGCTGCAGATATTTCAGCGCGAAGAAGTTCAGCGCCGTCGAACCGAGCAGCAGCAGCGAACGGACCGCCTGCAGCCAGGGCTTCTTGGTGCGCAGGATACCGGGATGGCTCCAGGGATTCAGCAGCAGCGAGACCAGGATCATGCTGCCGGCATAGCGCGCGAACACCACCTGAAGCGGGTCCATATGACCGGCCAGCCATTTCGCGCTGGTATCGAGCAGTGAGAAACACAGCACGGCACCGCACATCAGCCCGATGGCCATCAGGCGGGAGCGGCCCGTTTCCGGTCGATGCGAATAGGAGGGCAAAGGACCGTCCCGTCATGCGTGAGGAGAATGACGGAGAGAGATTTAACCGATTTAGGGAGCGAAGCCAGCGCCCGGGGGCATGCGTTCCATGCGTTGATCAGGCCTCAGCCTCGGCCTCGTCCCCATCGGCGTCAGGCTCGTCGATTTCTGCCCCGGCCTTGGACAGCCCCTTCGAGGCCTTGCGCAGCAGCTTGCGGAGCTGCTTGCGCTCCTTGGCGTCGAGCTTTTCCAGGAGTTCATCCTCGACCTGATTCCAGACCGCATCGAGCGCCGCCGCGGTCGTCTGACCGTGCTCGGTCAACGCGACCTGAACCAGCCGGCCATCGCGGCTACCACCCTCGCGCGTCACGAGCCCCTGCAAGGAGAGCCGGCCAATGGTCTTGGACACGGTCGGCGGCTTGACTCGAAGCAGGGTCGCCAGTTCGCCCATCGTCATCGGGGCTGGCTGGAGGGCCTTCAGCGCCTGCTCCTGCCCGGGAAAGAGCCCAAGGCCGTTGAGCCTCTCGCCCATGCGCGCCCGATGCAGGCGCGCGGCCACAAGGAGAGCTCGACCGACGCTTTTCTCGAGGGACTTGGTCATGAGCCGGTCCTTGGAAACTGCTCGGAAATCTATTCGCCGGCTCTGAGATCGCTTGCGATCATGACAGTGTGATGACGCAAGTGCAGCGCACAATCACAGAGTACGCAACTTTTTCGAGACGCGCGCAAGAAAGGCATCGCGGCTGCCCGCTGTTGCGCGATTCATGTCGTAGTGAGCCAGGTAAAGCGGGCGTGCACTCGGATGACAAACGGCGCGCAGGGCCCGGCACACCACCTTGCGCGGCGGATCGCCCATCAGAAAGGCGCGCCAGCGCGAGCCGCCATAGGTCGTGACGGCCACGAGACGGCGAATATTCCAGAGATTGGGCCTGACCTTGCCATCGTTCAGCTTGAACGAAACTCCGGGCAGGAACACGCGATCGAAATAGCCCTTGAGGATCGCGGGATAGCCGAAATTCCAGACCGGAAAGCACAGGACCAGCGCCTCGGCCGCCCGCAACCGCTCGACATAGCCGGCAACCGGAAACGTGTTGCTGGCAACATCGTGATAGCCGACCCGTCCCTCCCGGCTCAGCACCGGATCGAAGCCCTCGGCATTGAGATCGCAATCGTCGACGTCATGGCCCGCCTCTTCGAGCCCCTTCACCACGGCCCTATGCAACGCCGCCCCAAAACTGTCCGGATCGGGATGAGCGTAGAGCACGAGCACGCGCATGATCAGCCACCCACGCCTGCATCGGCCAGGCTGCGGAACAGGAAGGTCTTGCCCGACTTGTAATCGTAGGACGGATCCTCCCAGGCGATCATCTTGCCGGGATTGAGCAGCCCCTGCGGATCGGCCTCGCGCTTGAAGGCGAGCTGCAGCTCGTCGGTCTGCTTCATGCCGCCTTCTTCGAGGGTGTAGCGGTGCGGGTTGAAGATCGGCGCTCCCATCTCCTCATGGATCGCCATGATCTCCTCGAGCCGCTCCTCGCTGGTGAAGCGGACGAGAGGCAGGCCGAAGCAGGTGACCTTGCCGTCGAAACGGACGAATTCGAGATGGCAGCGCACCTCGTCGCCAAAGCGCTCATGAATGCGCTGGATCAGCTCGACCTGGTTCGGGAAGGGGTAGAGCACCTGGAGATAGGTGATGGACGGGTCAACCCGCAGCGCCCGCAGCGTCGTGTGGTTCCAGCCCAGCTCATAGCCTGGCGGCAGACCCTTGGCCTCTTCCGGCGAGAGTTTGTCGGAGCGCATCAGCAGTTCGGCGCCGCGGAAATGTCGGGCATAGGCGAGCAGCGCATCGACTGCGAAATCCGCGGCCATGACAATCACGACATGGCTGTCGCGCGGCAGGAATTTCTTGTGCCGCAGGAAATAGTCATGCGGCGCCGGAGCCGCGACGACCGCGAGGTTCTTCAGCGCCAGCCCGTCCTGCTCGCCGAGCGCATTGGCGAATTCGGTTGCCGCGCGCAGCGTGTCGAAGCCGAGGATGACGTCGACCCAGTCATAAGCGGGCCCGAGCGGCATCTCGACCTCGGTGATGATGCCGTTGGTGCCATAGGCATGGGCAACCTTGTGCAGGTCGTCGCCGGTGAATTCGAGGATCCGGGGCGAGGCCTCCATCGTCGCGACCTTGAGCCGGATGATGTTGCCCCAATCGCGCAGGCCACCCCATTTGATTGAGCCGACACCGCCCGAGCCACCGGCGATGAAGCCGCCGATCGAGGCGGTCTGATAGGTCGAGGGATGCAGGCGCAGCTCCTGCCTGGAATGAGCCCGCGTCTGCTCGTCGATGCGGGCCATGACCGCGCCCGGCTCGGCGACATAGCGTCCGGGCCCGATCGACTTGACCTTGTTGAAGCCCGAGAGATCGAGCAGCACCCCGCCTGAGAGCGGCATCGCCTGGCCGTAATTGCCGGTTCCGGTGCCGCGCGGCGTCACCGGAATGCCGAGTGCATGAGCGGCCGCAAGGACGTCCAGAACCTCCGCCTCGCTGGTCGGCGAGACGATGATGTCGGCCGTGACATGGTCGAGCTGACGCTTGAGGGTCGGCGAGTACCAGAAGAAGTCACGGCTCTTCTGCTTCACCAGCGCCGGATTGTCCTCGGTCCTGATTCCGCCGAGACGGTTCTTCAGCGCGGCGATGTCGTAACGGGGGCTCATGCGCTCTTGCTCATCAGATGGTCGAGTTCGCGGTAATCCGGCAGCGTCCGGTCGATCGCCTTGCCGGCGACCAGCACCGTGCGATCAGCCTGGGGGCGCGCGAAGAATTCGGTCCAGTCGCGAGCGCGCGTCAGGATCAGGTCGGCGGACAGCCCTGGCGCCACAACGCCCTTGTCGGCGACGCCCATGACCGCAGCCGGTGCGCGCGCGATCATCGCCGCGAAATCGGTCGGGCCATGGTCGAGCTGGAGGATGCGGGTGCCTTCGCGCAGCACCTCGACAAGATCGAGATCGCCATAGGCATAGAACGGATCGCGCGTGTTGTCGGAGGCGATCATCACCGCCACGCCGGCAGCCTTCAATTCGTGCAGCGCAGTGACGCCGCGCCAGCGTGGTGTGCGGCCGCCGTCACGGTCCTGCAGATACATGTTGCACATCGGCAGGGACACAACCGCAATGCCGGCCTCCCTGACCTTGGCGATGATCCGCGCCTCATCCTGCGGAGCCTGCACCGCGAGCGAACAGCAATGGCCGGCGAGGATCTTTCCGGTGAAGCGGTGCCGGAGTGCAGCCTCGGCAATGTATTCAAGCGACCGCGCCGCCGGGTCATTGGTCTCATCGACATGGAAGTCGAGGTCGAAGCCGTTCTCGATCGCCGCGCGGAAGACGATGTCGAGCGCCTCCGCGAGCTCCGGGATCATATAGGTGACGCAGCCGAAGATGCCGTCGCCATGCGCCTTCACGGCCCGCGTCACAGCCTTCATGTGCTCTGCATCGAGCGCGAACTGGATGCCGAAAAGCGGCGAGGCCTGCAGCGCGACACGCCCGGCCCATTCCGCCCGCATCTCGGCCAGCACCGGCCAGGAGATGCCGATCTGCTTGCCGAGCGAGTCGATATGGGTGCGGACCGCGCTCGTGCCGTGGGCGAAGGCGCAACGCAGGCCGAAATCCATGCGGGCACGCACGTCTTCCGACGTCCAATTGGCCTCGCGATCGGCCATGACATTCTCGAGCGCGCCCATGAAGGTGCCGTCCGGATTGCGGCGGCGCGGCCAGATATGGCCCTTGTCGAGATGGACATGCGCATCGACCAGCCGCGGCAGCACGATCCCGCCATCGAGATCGAGCCCGGGACCGCCCTCTGGCGCTTCCGTGCCGGCCGGCAGGATCGACGCGATGCGCCCATCCTCGACGCGAAGGTCGACCAGCGCCAGCCCGTCACGATCGGCCGCAAGGTCCGCGCGCTCGATCAGGCAGAGCGGGGAGCGGGCATTGGTCAGGCGGTAGCTGGTCGAGGCGGGAATGGCGGCAAATCCGGTCGTCACGTCGTCAGCACTCCATCCCGTCAATCGCTGCCTTGCCCTCGCTCGATACAGGCCAGCATGAGTGGCGGCAAGGCGGCGATCACACTGCCGTCGCCGCAGGCAAGAACAGCGCCTGTGGCGCAAATGGCCAAGGCGACGGCGCATCGACAATGGTTGCGTCGATACTGGCGCATCGATACTTGCCGCCCGCACGATGATCGCGCATGAGGAGCGCTCAGCGAAACACAGGCGGTGGGTCATGGCGGATCAGGCGCGCATCATCGACGGCAAGGCGGCAGCTGCGGCACTCCGTGCCGAGATCGGCCAGGAGATCACCGCGATCAAGGCCGGACGGGGCCTGGTTCCCGGCCTGCATGTCGTGCTCGTCGGCGACGACCCCGCGAGCCGCGTCTATGTGAACTCCAAGGAAAAGCTTGCCGGCGAGATCGGCATGAACTCTGCGGTTCACCGCCTTCCGACCGAGACCAGCGAAGCGGAGTTGCTGGCCAAGGTCGCCGCGCTGAATGCCGACGACAGCGTCGACGGCATTCTGGTGCAATTGCCCTTGCCGAAGCATATCAATCCCGACCGTGTGATCGAGGCGATAGACCCAGCCAAGGACGTCGATTGCTTCCATCCGATCAATGTTGGCCGCCTCGCCAACGGACAGGCCAGCCTGATCCCCTGCACGCCGCTCGGCTCGATGATCCTGCTGAAGCAGACCCTGCCAACGCTCGCCGGACTGGAAGCCGTGGTGATCGGCCGCTCGGGCATCGTCGGCCGGCCGATGGCGCAGTTGCTGGTCCAGGCCGACTGCACGGTCACCATCGCCCATTCCCGCACCCGCGATCTTCCCGCAATCTGCCGGCGCGCCGACATCCTGGTCGCGGCGGTCGGGCGGCCCTACTTCGTCAAAGGTGACTGGATCAAGCCCGGCGCCACCATCATCGATGTCGGCATCAACCGCCTGCCCGACGGCAAGCTCGCCGGCGACGTCGACTTTGCCGAGGCCGTGAAGGTTGCAGGCGCGATCACGCCGGTACCGGGCGGCGTCGGCCCGATGACCATCGCCTGCCTGCTGCGCAACACGCTGACCGCCTTTCACGCAAGGCGGGGCCGATAAAGTCGAGCTCACGCGGAAGCCGGTTCTGCCTTCGCATCACCCGAAACGTGAAACGCCCGGCGAAGCGCCGGGCGTTTGTCATATGGGCTGAGATTCCCGGGCCTCCGCCTGCGCTTCGCCCGGGAATCGAAATGCCGCTCACATATGGATCGCGCGCTTGTCGACGGCGAGCGCAGCTTCCTTGACCGCCTCGGCCAGCGTCGGATGAGCATGGCAGGTGCGGGCGAGATCCTCCGACGAGCCGCCGAACTCCATCAGCACCGTGACTTCTGCGATCAGGTCGCCGGCATGCGGGCCGATGATATGGCAGCCGAGCACGCGGTCGGTCGCCGCATCGGCGAGGAACTTCACGAAGCCCTCGGTGTGGCGCATGGCGCGGGCGCGGCCATTGGCGGTGAAGGGGAACTTGCCGATCTTGTAGGCGATGCCCGCAGCCTTCAGTTCCTCCTCGGTCTTGCCGATCGCGGCCACTTCGGGAGCCGTGTAGATGATGCTCGGGATGGCGTCATAGTTCACATGCCCAACCTTGCCGGCGATCAGCTCGGCCACCGCCATGCCCTCGTCCTCGGCCTTGTGAGCCAGCATCGGACCGCGCACCACGTCGCCGATGGCATAGATGCCCGCGACGTTGGTCTTGAAATGGTCGTCGATCACGACGCGGCCGCGCTCGGTCGCGACACCAGCGGCGTCCAGGCCGAGGCCATCGGTGTTCGGACGGCGGCCGATCGCGACCAGCACGATATCAGCAGACAGCGTCTTGGCCTCACCGCCGGCGGCGGGCTCGACCGTGACGGTCGCGCCCTTCTTGCCCGTATCGACCTTGGTGACCTTGGAACCCAGGTGGAATTCGAAGCCCTGCTTCTGCAGGATGCGCTGGAACTGCTTGGCGATCTCGTCATCCATGCCGGGCAGGATGCGGTCGAGATATTCGACCACGGTGACCTTGGCGCCGAGACGGCTCCAGACCGAACCGATTTCGAGACCGATCACGCCGGCGCCCACCACCAGCAGCTCCTTCGGCACGGACGCAAGCTCGAGTGCGCCGGTCGAGGTCACCACCGTCTTCTCGTCGATCTCGACGCCCGGCAGACCGGCCGCTTCAGAACCCGTGGCAATGACGATGTTCTTGGTCTCGAGGACCTGACTCTTGCCGTCCGCGCCCGTGACCTCGACCTTCCCCGCGCCGGGGATGCTCGCGGTGCCCTGGAAGGCCTCGATCTTGTTCTTCTTCAGCAGGAACGCAACGCCGTTGACGTTCGCGTCGATCGTCTCCTGCTTGTGGACCATCATCTGCTTGAGATCGAGCTTGGGCGTGCCGACGCTGATGCCGAGGCTCGGGAAGGTGTGGCCGGCTTCTTCGAACATCTCCGACGCGTGCAGCAAGGCCTTGGACGGAATGCAGCCGACATTCAGGCAGGTGCCGCCATGAGTCTTGCGCTTCTCCACCACAGCGACCTTGAGGCCGAGCTGAGCGGCGCGGATGGCACAGACATAGCCCCCGGGGCCAGTACCGATGACGACGAGATCGTAGGACATGACTTCCTTCCGTTGAGCAGGCAATGCGCGTGGACGCTCGCTATGCGGCGTCTTACCGGCCGCAATACATCGCTTTGGCGCTGTCCGCCATGCCCGCAGTAGATGTCATCCCTGCTGGCTCGACTGCTATCATTTCCATTGATTGAGCGTATAATTGGCAACAATACCGAGAAGCACATTTCGCGTTCCCGCCCCCGGATGGCTTAAGGGAAGATAGCGCCATGTGGAATCAGGTCTATGATCCATTCGGGAACAGCACCCTGTCGACGCTCGCCGCCGCGCTTCCGATCATCGTACTCCTCGGTCTGATCGCGTCGAATACAGTCAAGGCACATATCGCAGCGATCATCGCGCTGATCGTCGCCAATCTGGTAGCAATATTCATATTCACGATGCCCGCAGGAATGTCGATCCGAGCAACGGCGCTAGGCGCTGTAACGGGCTTCTTTCCAATCGGCTGGATCGTTCTGAATGTGATCTTTCTCTATCGGCTGACCGTCGAGAGAGGCGCCTTCGAAACCTTGCAGACCACGATTGGCGGAGTGACCAGCGACCGGCGCATTCAGTTGCTGCTGATTGCCTTCGCCTTCGGGGCCTTCTTCGAGGGCGCTTCCGGCTTCGGCACCCCGGTCGCGGTGACAGGCGCGATCCTGATCGGCCTCGGCTTTTCTCCCCTGGCGGCATCCGGCCTTTCCCTCATCGCCAACACGGCGCCGGTCGCCTTTGGCGCTCTGGGAACACCGATCCAGGGGCTCAGCCAGGTCACCGGGATCGACCCCTTCCTGCTTGGAGCCATGGTCGGCCGGCAATTGCCGTTCTTCTCGGTGCTCGTGCCGTTCTGGCTGATCTGGGTTTTCGCCGGCCGGCGCGGCATGTTGCAGATCTGGCCGGCGATATTGGTCACCGGCGTCTCCTTTGCGGTGCCGCAGTTCCTCATCTCGAATTTCATCAATCCCTGGATTGTCGATATTGGTGCCTCGCTGATTTCGATGGCGTGCCTGATCGGCTTCCTGCAGATCTGGGAGCCCCGCGAAATCTGGGCCTCGCCGGCTCTGCGCAGCCATGACGTCTCCGCCGAAGGGCGAATCGTACCGGCTGTATCGACAAAGCGGCCGGCACCCGCACAGGTCTGGATGGCACTGATCCCCTGGATCATCGTGTGCGCAATCCTGCTGATCTGGGGCACGGGGTGGTTCAAGGCGAGCGTGAATTCCTGGGCCGTGTGGAACTATGCGGTTCCCGATCTCCATAATCAGATCGCCAAGGTGGCACCGGTTGCGCCAAGACCGACCCCGGAGGCTGCCGTGTTCTCATTCACCTGGCTCTCCTATACCGGCACCGGCATGCTGATAGCCGCGATCCTTTCCGGCTTCGTCATGGGATTCAGCCCTGGTCGGATGGTCATGACCTATGCCCGGACGATCAGGCTCTGCGCCTATTCGCTGATCACCATTTGCGCCATGCTGGCGATTGGCACGCTGACCAGGCTCTCGGGCATCGACGCCACGCTCGGGCTCGCTTTTGCCGGAACGGGCGTGCTCTATCCCTTCTTCGGTACCCTGCTCGGCTGGCTCGGCGTGGCGCTGACGGGTTCGGACACCGCCTCCAACGTGTTGTTCGGCAATCTGCAGAAAGTCACCTCCGAACAGCTCGGCCTTTCGCCGATCCTGATGGGCGCGGCCAACTCGTCCGGCGGGGTCATGGGCAAGATGATCGATGCCCAGTCCATCGTCGTCGCCTCCACGGCGACAAACTGGTTCGGGCACGAGGGCACGATCCTGCGCTTCGTCTTCTGGCATTCGATCGCGCTGGCCTGCCTCGTCGGCTGTCTCGTGATGCTGCAGGCCTATGTCCACCCCTTCTCGGCGATGGTCGTGCACTGAAGCAACGGCGCGGTCGGGCTCAGGCTTCAGCCCGGCGCCAGCGGCGCGTTGAAGGCCCAGACATGGCCGAAGGGATCGGTCAGGCGGCCGTAGCGCGCGCCCCAGAACACATCGCCCGCCGGCATGAAGGTGATCGCACCCGCGGCCTCCGCCCGGGTCATTGCCGCGTCGACATCGCTCGGGTTCGGCAGATTGACGTTCAGCGCGATACTGGCGCCGCCATGGGCATGCGGCGACGCGACCGGCCCCCCGAATTCCGGGAACTCGTCATGCAGGAGGATCTCGCTGCCGAACAGCGCGAGATTGGCGTGCAATACGCGCACGCCGTCCTCCGCCATCTGCTTGTAGGTACACTCCGCGCCGAACGCCTTCTCGTAGAAGGCGATCGCCTCGAGGCCGCCCTTGACGCAGAGATGCGCCTGGAGCGAGGGAGCATTGAGTCGAAATGCCATGCGCCGTCTCCTGTCAGGATCGAACGATCACATCGGATCGTAGGACATAACTCGGTCAGCCCAATGTTCGACCCGGCCCCAGCCGTGCCAATGCCGCCGGCGCGAGCGCCAGAAGCCCGACGATGTCAGCAATCACAACCTTCCTGATGGAAGGGCCATAGCCGCCAACGACAAGTGCAATCGCGATGAAACTCGCCATGCTCGCGCCCGCCACAAGCGCAGCCGTGTCGCGCAGCCCCGGACGGATCGCAGCCGCGAACAGCAGCGTGCCCAAGATGCCGAACAGGACGGCGCGATGCCGCAACAGGATTTCCAGATCGGGGTTGTCGATCTCGAAACCGTAAAGCGAGCGCAGCCAACTGACCCCGGCGACGCCGACTGTCGGCAGAAAACTGATGACCCCCGCAAGGACGAGGCCGCCAGCCACGAGCTTTGCAGGGATCATCACTGGAGACCTCTCAGAGGTCCAGAACGAGACGCGCCGGATCCTCCAGCGCTTCCTTGATGCGAACGAGGAAGGTCACAGCCTCCTTGCCGTCGATGATACGGTGGTCGTAGCTGACCGCCAGATACATCATCGGGCGCACGACGATCTGGCCGCCGACGACCATCGGACGTTCCTGGATCTTGTGCATGCCGAGGATGGCCGACTGCGGCGCGTTCAGGATCGGCGTCGACATCAGCGAGCCATAGACGCCGCCATTCGAGATCGTGAAGGTGCCGCCCTGCATGTCCTCGATCTTGAGCGCGCCATCGCGCGCCTTCTTGCCGAGCGCCCCGATTTCCTTCTCGACACCGGCAATCGAGAGCTGGTCGGCGTCGCGAACCACCGGCACGACGAGGCCCTTGTCGGTGCCGACCGCGACCGCGATGTGGTAATAGTTCTTGTAGACGATATCGGTGCCGTCGATCTCGGCATTGACCGAGGGGATTTCCTTCAGGGCCTGCACGCAGGCCTTCACGAAGAAGCCCATGAAGCCGAGCTTCACGCCGTGTTTCTTCTCGAACACGTCCTTGTACTGGTTGCGCAGCGCCATCACGGCCGACATGTCCACCTCGTTGAAGGTGGTAAGCATGGCGGCGGTGTTCTGCGCCTCCTTGAGGCGGCGCGCGATGGTCTGGCGCAGCTTCGTCATCTTGACGCGCTCTTCGCGCGAAGCGTCATCGGGAGCCGACGGGGCGCGGACCTGGACCGGAGCTGCGGGCGCAGCCGCAGCCGCTGAACCCGTCGCGATCGCGGCCAGCATGTCGCCCTTGGTGACGCGACCGTCCTTGCCGGACGCAGCGACATTCGCCGGATTGACGCCGCTTTCGGCGGCGAGGCGCGCGACGGCCGGGCCGGAATCGGCAGCCTTGGTCGCTGGCGCAGCGGCGGCGGCCGGAGCAGCGGCAGGCTTCGCAGCCGCGGCAGCCGCGACAGGCTTTGCCGGAGCTGCAGCCACGCCGTCACCGGCCGAGATCGAGCCGAGCAGGGCGTTGACGCCGACCGTTTCGCCTTCCTTGGCGACGATCTCGCCGAGGACGCCGGCAGCCGGGGCGTTCACCTCGAGCGTGACCTTGTCGGTCTCGAGCTCGACCAGGGGCTCGTCGGCCTTCACAGCCTCGCCCGGCTTCTTGAACCATTTGCCGATCGTCGCCTCCGAGACGGATTCGCCGAGTGTGGGTACGCGGATTTCGGTCGCCATATCAGGCCTCTTGTTCGTGTCTTTGTCTGGCGTCTTCGGACAGGGTCAGGCCGCGAAGGCCTCGTCCATGAAGGCTGCGAGCTGGGCGGTATGCTTCGACATCAAACCGGTCGCTGTCGCGGCCGAGGCCGGGCGTCCGACATAACGCGGGCGCTTCGACTTCGAGCCGGCATGGCCCAGCACCCATTCGAGATAGGGCTCGACGAAAGTCCAGGAGCCCATGTTCTTCGGCTCTTCCTGGCACCAGACCACGTCGGCGGCCTTGAAGCGCGCCAACTCCTGCGCCAGCGTCTTCAGCGGGAACGGATAGAGCTGCTCGACGCGCATCAGGTAGACGTCGTCGATGCCGCGCTTCTCGCGCTCGTCGAGCAGGTCGAAATAGACCTTGCCGGAGCACAGCACGACCCGGCGGATCTTCGCATCCTTGACCAGCTTCGTCTCGGACCGGCCGCGCTCGGCGTCATCATGCAGCACGCGGTGGAAGGTCGAGCCCTCGGCCAGCTCCGACAGGTCGGAGATGCAGCGCTTGTGGCGCAGCAGCGACTTCGGCGTCATCAGGATCAGCGGCTTGCGGAAATCGCGCTTCAGCTGGCGGCGCAAGATGTGGAAATAGCTCGCAGGCGTCGAGCAATTCGCGACCTGCATGTTGTCCTCGGCGCACATCTGCAGGAAGCGCTCGAGGCGGGCCGAGGAATGCTCCGGTCCCTGGCCCTCATAGCCATGCGGCAGCAGGCAGACGAGACCCGACATGCGCAGCCACTTGCGCTCGCCCGACGAGATGAACTGGTCGAACACGACCTGCGCGCCATTGGCGAAATCGCCGAACTGCGCTTCCCAGGCGGTCAGCGCATTGGGCTCCGACAGAGAGTAACCGTATTCGAAGCCGAGCACCGCCTCTTCCGAGAGCATCGAGTTGATGACCTCGTAGCGCGACTGGCCCTCGCGGATATTGTTCAGCGACGTATGGCGGGCCTCGGTCTCCTGGTCGATCAGCACCGAGTGGCGCTGCGAGAAGGTGCCGCGTTCGCAATCCTGACCGGAGAGACGCACGGGGTGGCCGTCGAGCAGCAGCGAGCCGAAGGCGAGAGCCTCGGCCGTCGCCCAATCGATGCCCTGCCCGGCCTCGACCGCCTTGCGGCGATTGTCGAGGAATCGCTGGATCGTACGGTGGACGTTGAAGCCGGGCGGCGTCGAGGTGATCTTCTCGGTGATCTCCTTCAGCACCGCTGCCGGAACGCCGGTTGCGCCACGGCGCGGGTCGTCCTCGTCGGCGCGGATCGCCTTCATCCCGGCCCAGCGCCCGTCCAGCCAGTCGGCCTTGTTGGGCTTGAAGGTCTGGCCGGCATCGAACTCGATCTCGAGCTTGCCCTTCCAGGCCGCCCGCATCTCGTCGAACTCGCCCGGCTGGACCACGCCTTCGGCTTCCAGCTTGGTGGCGTAGAGCTCGAGCGTGGTCTTGTGGCCGCGAATCTTGCGATACATCAGCGGCTGGGTGAAGCCCGGCTCGTCGCCCTCGTTATGGCCGAAGCGACGATAGCAGAACATGTCGATGACGACCGGCTTGTGGAATTTCTGCCGGAACTCGATCGCGATCTTGGCGGCGAATACGACCGCTTCCGGATCGTCGCCGTTCACATGGAAGACCGGCGCCTCGACCATCTTCGCCACATCAGACGGATAGGGCGAGGAACGCGAATAGCGCGGATAGGTGGTGAAGCCGATCTGGTTGTTGATGATGAAATGCACCGAGCCGCCGGTGCGATGGCCCTTCAGCCCGGACAGCCCGAGGCACTCGGCCACGACGCCCTGGCCGGCGAAGGCGGCATCACCATGCAGGAGCAGCGGCAGCACCTTGGAGCGCTCGACGATATCGCCGAACTGGTCCTGCTTGGCGCGGACCTTGCCGAGCACCACGGGATCGACGATCTCGAGATGCGACGGGTTGGCGGTCAGCGAGAGATGGACGTTGTTGCCGTCGAACTCACGGTCGGACGAGGCACCGAGATGGTACTTCACGTCGCCCGAGCCCTCGACATCGTCGGGAGCGAAGGAGCCGCCCTTGAACTCGTGGAACAGCGCACGGTGCGGCTTGCCGAGCACCTGGGTCAGCACGTTGAGGCGGCCGCGATGGGCCATGCCGAAAACGATGTCGCGCACACCGAGTGCGCCGCCGCGCTTGATGATCTGCTCCAGCGCCGGGATCAGCGCCTCGGCGCCATCAAGGCCGAAGCGCTTGGTGCCGGTATATTTCAGATCGATGAACTTCTCGAAGCCCTCGGCCTCGACCAGCTTGTTGAGGATCGCCTTCTTGCCCTCGCGGGTGAAGGCGATCTCCTTGTCCGGCCCCTCGATCCGCTCCTGCAGCCATGCCTTCTGCTCCGGATCGGAGATGTGCATGAACTCGATGCCGATCGTGTTGCAATAGGTCCGCTGCAGGATCGCGACCATCTCGCGAAGCGTGGCGAACTCCATGCCGAGCACGTTGTCGATGAAGATCTTGCGGTCGAGATCGGCGTCGGTGAAGCCGAAGGTTGCCGGCGACAGCTCCTCGGGATCCCTGGCCTGCTCGATATCGAGCGGATCAAGCTTGGCGTGGAGGTGACCACGCATCCGGTAGGCGCGGATCAGCATGATGGCGCGCACGGAATCGCGCGTCGCCTGCTGCACGTCCGACGCGCTGAGCGTCGCGCCGGCAGCCTTTGCCTTGGCGCTGAGCTTGTCGCCGATGACCTTCTCGACCACGCCCCAATGGCCATCGAGCGCCGAGATGAGCTCGCCATTGGCATGGATCGGCCAGTTCGGCTTCGTCCAGGATGCACCCTTGGCGTTCTGGATAATGGCCGGGCCATCATCCTTCAGCCCGGCGAAGAACCCGCGCCACTGCTCGTCGACCGAATTCGGATCGGCCTGATAGCGCGCATAGAGGTCCTCGATATAGGCCGCGTTGCCGCCATAGAGGAAACCCGTCTGCGCGAGAGCCTCGTTGATGTCCTGGCGAGCCATTGTCGTCCTGCCTTCTACCGTCGTCCTGCCCCGTTCCCGGAGCGTCTCATGCCGTCATTGCGTCTTAAGTAAGATGGCCGGGCTGGCCCGGCCATCTCATCGCGTGGGCGTTCAGCCCTTCAACACGTCGACCAAGGTCTTTCCGAGGCGAGCCGGCGAAGGCGAGACCCGGATACCGGCCGCTTCCATCGCGGCGATCTTGTCTTCCGCGCCGCCCTTGCCGCCGGAGATAATCGCGCCGGCATGGCCCATGCGGCGGCCGGGAGGAGCCGTGCGGCCGGCGATGAAGCCGACCATCGGCTTCTTGCGGCCGCGCTTGGCCTCGTCCTTGATGAACTGCGCGGCGTCCTCTTCCGCCGAACCGCCGATCTCGCCGATCATGACGATCGACTCGGTCTTGGGGTCGGCCAGGAACATCTCGAGCATGTCGATGAACTCGGTGCCCTTGACCGGGTCGCCGCCGATGCCGACGGCAGTGGTCTGACCGAGCCCCTCGCGGGTGGTCTGGAACACGGCCTCATAGGTCAGCGTGCCGGAGCGCGAGACGATGCCGACCGAGCCGGGCTTGAAGATATTGGCCGGCATGATGCCGATCTTGCTCTGGCCGGCGGTGACGACGCCCGGGCAATTCGGCCCGATCAGGCGCGACTTCGAGCCGGAGAGCGAACGCTTGACCCTCACCATGTCGAGCACCGGGATGCCTTCTGTGATGCAGATGATCAGCGGGATCTCGGCGTCGATCGCCTCGCAGATCGCATCGGCCGCGCCCGGAGGCGGCACATAGACGACGGAGGCATCGGCCCCGGTCGCGTCACGCGCCTCGGCGACGGTGTCGAAGACCGGCAGGCCGAGATGCAGCGCACCGCCCTTACCGGGCGAGGTGCCGCCGACCATCTGCGTGCCATAGGCGATCGCCTGCTCGGAGTGGAAGGTGCCGTTCTTGCCGGTGAAGCCCTGGCAGATGACCTTGGTGTTCTTGTCGATCAGGATGGACATTGTTTTTCCTCAAGCCTTCTTGACCGCCGCGACGATCTTCTGCGCGGCATCGTCGAGGTCGTCCGCAGGGATGACATTGAGGCCGGAGCTCCGGATGATCTCCTTGCCTTCCTCGACATTCGTGCCCTCGAGGCGCACCACCAGCGGAACCTGGAGGCCGACAGCCTTCACCGCGGCGATGACGCCGCGCGCGATGACGTCGCACTTCATGATCCCGCCGAAGATGTTGACCAGGATGCCCTTCACCTGCGGATCGGCGGTGATGATCTTGAAGGCCGCGGTGACCTTCTCTTCCGAGGCGCCGCCGCCGACATCGAGGAAGTTCGCCGGCTCCTCGCCGTAGAGCTTGATGATGTCGAGCGTCGCCATGGCGAGGCCTGCGCCGTTGACCATGCAGCCGATCGTGCCGTCGAGCGCGATATAGGCGAGGTCATACTTGGACGCCTCGATCTCCTTGGCGTCCTCTTCCGTCTCGTCGCGCAGCGTCATCACCTCGGGGTGACGGTAGAGCGAGTTGGAATCGAAAGAGACCTTGGCGTCGAGGCACTTGAGCTGGCCCTGCGTCGTCACGATCAGCGGGTTGATCTCGAGCATCGCCATGTCCTTGCCGACGAAGGCGGCATAGATCTGGGCGATGACCTTCTCGGCCTGCTTGGCGAGGTCGCCAGTGAGACCCAGCGTCTTGGCAACGGTGCGGCCGTGATGCGGCATGATGCCGGTCGCGGGATCGACCGAGAAGGTCAGGATCTTCTCGGGCGTGTCATGGGCGACGGCCTCGATGTCCATGCCGCCTTCGGTCGAAACCACGAAGGCAACGCGCGAGGTCTCGCGGTCGACCAGGGCCGAAAGGTAGAATTCCTTCTCGATGTCCGAGCCGTCCTCGATATAGAGGCGGTTGACCTGCTTGCCGGCGGGGCCGGTCTGGGCCGTCACCAGCGTGTTGCCCAGCATTTCCTTGGCATGGGACTCGACCTCTTCGATCGACTTGGCGAGACGCACGCCACCCTTCGCGTCGGCCGGCAGTTCCTTGAACTTGCCCTTGCCGCGGCCACCCGCATGGATCTGGCTCTTCACGACATAGAGCGGGCCCGGAAGCTTCTTGGCGGCCTCGACGGCTTCCGCCACCGTAAGGGCCGGGAAGCCGGCGGAGACGGGCGCGCCGTACTCCTTGAGGACCGCCTTGCCTTGATATTCGTGGATGTTCATGTGCTCGAATTCCTTGCGTGCGCTGGCGAGGGCGTATGGAAGGGCGCGCAGCAGAAAGACTGCCGCACGCCCCTCGCTCTATCTCACGCCAATGACGAATCGATGGACTTGCAGGCGTCGATCAGGCCCTGCACCGAAGCCACCGACTTCGAGAGCATTTCCTGCTCCGCCTTGTTGAGACGGATCTTCACGACCTTCTCGACGCCCTTGGCGCCGATGACCACGGGAACGCCGACGAACATGTCGCGCACGCCGTACTGGCCCTTCAGCGCGGCAGCCGCCGGCAGGACGCGCTTCTGGTCCTTGAGGTAGCTCTCGGCCATCGCGATGGCCGAGGCCGCCGGAGCGTAGAAGGCCGAACCGGTCTTGAGCAGGTTGACGATCTCGCCGCCGCCCTTGCGGGTGCGCTCGACGATGGCGTCCAGACGCTCCTGCGTCGTCCACTTCATCTTGACGAGATCGGGCAGCGGAATGCCGGCGACGCCGGAGTAGCGCACCAGCGGGACCATGTCGTCGCCATGGCCGCCGAGCACGAAGGCCGAGACGTCCTTGACCGAAACCTGGAACTCTTCAGCCAGGAAATGGCGGAAACGGGCCGAGTCGAGCACGCCCGCCATGCCGCAGATCATGTTGGGCTTCAGGCCCGAGAACTTCTGCAGGGCCCAGACCATCGCGTCGAGCGGGTTGGTGATGCAGATCACGAAGGCCTTCGGCGCATATTGCTTGATGCCCTCGCCGACCGACTTCATCACCTTGAGGTTGATGCCGATCAGGTCGTCGCGGCTCATGCCGGGCTTGCGCGGCACGCCGGCGGTGACGATGACGACATCGGCGCCCTTGATGTCCTCATAGGACTGGGTGCCCTTGTAGCCGGCGTCGAAGCCGTCGACCGGGGATGACTCGGCAATGTCGAGGCCTTTGCCCTGCGGGATGCCTTCGGCGATGTCGAACAGCACGACGTCGCCGAGTTCCTTGAGCCCGGCGAGATGGGCGAGCGTGCCGCCGATCTGGCCGGCGCCGATGAGGGCGATCTTCTTGCGGGCCATAGCCTAGTCCTTGTGCTTGCGCTGCGAGATGCCGGAGCCCCGGCGAAACCGTGGGTTTCTTTGGCCCAAACAGGCCTTTTGCTGCAAGTCGTCTTGTGGCGATCACGGTCGGGCTGGAGCGCACGCGCCCTAGAAAACAGCCTTCACCTTTCTCGCCGTCAAATCAATGTCTTGCGCAATGCACGCCTCGCGCGCGGCAGGAATAAGGCGGCTAAACCACCGATTACAAATTACAAAAAATGTAATTTGTCGCCAGATTCTTCAGACGATGCCCGTCGCCAGCACGCGCAGGATGACCCTGATCAGCGTCGCCAGCCGAAGGTCTACCGAAGCCTGCGGCACATCCGCATCGAGCGCCAGCGCAGCAGGGTGAATGAAGCGATGCGTGGCATCGATGACGAAGGCGATCGCCCTGTCGCGATCGCGCGGCTCGAAGGCGCCCGAGCCGATGCCCTCGTCGATGACCCGCTCGAACAGCGCCCTCACCCGGGTGCGGTTGCGACGGCTGATCGCATGACGCCCGGCGACAGCCTGCGACAACGCGGTGAACAGATGCCGGTCCTCCAGCAGCAGATCGCGATTGGCCTTGGCCAGAGCCAGGATCAGCCGCTCCAGCTTGTCATGGGCGGGGTCCGGTCCGTCGGCGATGTCGGCGAGGCTGCGCTCCGTCGCCTTGAGCCAGACATCGACCACGGCGTCGACGAGAGCGGCCCGCGACGGGAAGTAGCGATAGACATTGGCATGCGTCATGCCGGCTTCTTCGGCGACCGCCACGACGGTGAAGCGCTTCAGCCCGTGCAGGCGCAGATGCTCGCTGGCGACGGTGAGGATGCGGGTTTCGCTCGGCTCGCGCGTCGGCATGCGGCGACGCTTCTCAAGTCTCGACCAGGCCGGTCGTGTCGCCGCTGGCGGCGGAATCGGCACGACCATGCGGCAAGGCCAGGTAGTCGCCGGAGCGCATCTCGATCAGCCGCGAAACCGTGCGGTCGAACTCGAACGCCTCGCGACCGCTCGTGGCGATGTAGAGTTCGTGCGGCTCGGCCTGCGCCGACGCGATCAGCTTCACATGGAGCTCATAGAGCGTGTCGATCAGGATGATGAAGCGCTTCGCCTCGTTGCGCTGCGTCTCGTCCATCACCGGAATGTCTTCGATCATCAGCGTATGGAAGCGCTCTGCCAGCTCGAGATAATCCGAGGCACCATAGGCCTTGGCGCAGAGATCCCTGAAACCGGCGCGCGCGACGCCACCGGCGGCTTCCGGCACGCGCAGCTCATGCCCCTTGACCGATAGGACGAGCGGCTGCCCATGAGCGACCCCGCTCAGCGTCAGAAACGCCTTGTCGAGCGCGGCCCTGGCCGTTGCATCGGCAGGCACATGATAGGTCGGTGCGCCGCCAAGCTTCTCCAGCCGGAAATCGGTGCGGGCATCGAGCCGCAGCACATCGACCTTCTCGGTCAGCAATGCGATGAAGGGCAGGAACAGCGCTCGGTTGAGCCCGCCCTCGTAGAGACGCGACGGCTCGACATTCGAGGTTGCGACCACCACCACGCCTGCCGCGAAGAGCGCCGTGAACAAGCGCCCCAGGATCATCGCATCGGCGATATCGGTGACGGTGAATTCGTCGAAGCAGAGCAGCGTCGCCTCTTCGGCGAGCTCGGCTGCGATGGGACCGATCGGGTCGGGCTCCTTGACCTCGCCCGCCTTCAGGCGCTGGCGGTAGGCGTGGATGCGGGCATGGACATCGGCGAGGAAGGAATGGAAATGCACGCGCCTGCGGGCCGTAACCGGCGCCGAGTCGTAGAACATGTCCATCAGCATGGTCTTGCCGCGGCCGACCGAACCCCAGATGTAGAGGCCCTTGATGCCATTGGCCGATGCCTGCCGCTTGCCGAACAGCCAGCCGAGCGCACTGCTCTTTCTGGCCAGTTGGCGTGAGGCGAGCGTCTCCGACAGCGCCTCGAGCCGCTTCACCACGGCAAATTGCGCCGCATCGCGCTCGATGACGCCGGCTTCGACCATGGCGACATAGCGTTCGGAGATGGTGGCGGGCATGGCCTGCGGGCGGGACAGCATCGGCTGCCCGGGTTAAGCCAGGCTCGGCGCGACCGCAAGCCTGCTGGCTGATGCACACTTAGGCATGGGCCGCAGATCGGGGCAGATTGAGCGAAATATCCGCCCTCTCGCCCAAATTTGCCACAGCTTCGCCTCTTGCATTCCCAGATTGGGGGAGCATCTTCCGACCCGAGCTCTAGGGACGAACGCCTCCTGGACGGTAGCGCGACATGGCGCTGTGACAGGAGAAGACAATTGGCTCGTTCGACAAAGGCCGGCGCAACGTCCGGCCAGGGTGAAATTCGCCGGCTCTGGCCTGCGGAACGCACCCTCTTCATCGATCATCTGCTGCGCTTGGACGTGCTTACGCGTCGCGAGCGCTTTGGCACGGCCGTCAACGACGATTTTCTCGTCAATTACGCTGAGACCACCTTCGGCGTCGGCGGGCTGGTCTATGCCTATATCGAGGACGGAAAGGTCCGCGGCGCGGCCGAACTGCGCGGACTGGAAGACATCATCACCCAGACGGGCGAAGCCGCGTTCAGCGTCGAGAAGGCCTGGCGCCGGCAAGGCATCGGCGAAGCGCTGTTCACGCGGCTGATCACGGCCTCGCGCAATCGCGGCATTCGTACGCTCTACATGACCTGCCTGCCCGAGAACGGCGCCATGCGCCGGCTTGCCCGCAAGTTCGAGGCGGAGTTGATTGGCGGCTACAACGATGTCGAGGGGACGATCGCCACCGGCGGGCCGACGCCCTTCACCGTCCTCGACGAAGCCTTCGACAACGCGAAGGGCTTTGCCACTCTGGCGCTGTCCCTGCAGCGCCGGTTCTGGCGCCCGGCCTTCTTCGCGAGATCGTCGTCGCGCCCGTGAGGCGCGACGAGCAGGCCCGCCTCAGCGGTTGAGCGAGAGGGCGGCGCCCGATTTGGTGACGGCGCCGTTCATGCTGCCGCTGTCGCCGGCACGCAACCGCGCGACCACCGTGCCGCCGGGCTGGTAGAGATAGACCTCGCCGTCGCGATAGTCCCAGGCATTGACCTTCTGCAGGTCGCGATTGGCGCAGCCCGCTGCATTGGCGCGGTAGAGATCGAGGGCCGGCGTGCTCGACAGCTGGATCCGGCAAGAGCTACCCGTCGCCTCGCGCGCGGTCCAGCTCCCGATGACGCTGTCACGCGAAGATCCCGCGCTGCGGGCTGGGGCCGAGCTCTGGCCGAGCGTCGCGACCTGGCTGTTGCCGCCTCTGAGTTGCGGAATCTCGGTTGCCCCGGCGACAGGCGGCGCGCTCTGCGGCTGCGGCCGTCCTGCATTGGGATCGAAGAACGGATCCTGCGGCGGCGGCAGGGTTCCGGGCGACGAAGGCGCGGAGGCGACCGGATATCCGCCCGGCGGCGGTAAGGGCTGCGACGTCACGGGAGCAGAGCTGATCGGCGGAGCCGATTGCAGCTGAGGCTGGCCATAGCCCGGCCCACCGGAGAAACCTGGTCCCGCCCCGGTGAAGCGCTGCGATCCCGCACAAGCCGTGAGCGCAAGGAAGGGCAGCAGGCAGGCGGCCTTGAAGAAGCGATGTCGTGTCGCGGTCACGGTCGTCATGCGGTGCCTATTCCCGTCTCGTTGGCTCAGCTGATTCGCAAGCCTAGGCCTGCGCAATGAACGTGGCATGAGCACCTCAATCCCCCAAATACCGGAACTGATCAACTCCGCCACGGGTCATTTGGTTCTTGGGCGCCCGGCGCGGCATAGTCCGGCAGCTTTGGAGAACCAGCATGAAGCCGCTCAACCCGCCCTCGATCCGCCCGCCCTTCGCCCGTTACAGCCATGGAGCCGAACTGCCCGCCGGGCAGCGCCTCGTCTTCTGCTCCGGGCAGCTCGGCATCACGGCCGATGGCAGCATTCCCGAAGATGCGCGGGCTCAGGCTGATCTCTGCTTCGCCAACATCGCGAAGATCCTCGGCGAAGCCGGCATGACACTCGCCGACATCGTGAGGATCAATGCCTATGTCACCGACCGGGCGTATATGAAGCCCTATATGGAATCGCGTGACGCTCATGTCGTTACGCCGCCTCCGGCCTCCACCCTGATGATCGTCTCCGGCTTCACGCTGCCCGAGTTCAAGGTCGAGATCGAGGTCGTGGCCGCAGCAGCCTGATCCGAGCGATCAGGCCTCGGCACGCCACGGATAGCTCCAGGTCTCCGTCAGCGTTTTGTCGCCGCTCTTCAGGAAGGCACGCATCTCTGCGAGTTGCCCGGGCTCGACGATGATGTCGATGAAGGCGCGGAAACCTTCGGTCTTCGGGTTGGGCACGATAAAGGCACGGTTGATCCGCCCGTAGGCGATCGAAGGCACGATCTCGACCTTCTCCGGCTGCTTCAGGTGATAGGCGAGATCGCCGCCGGCGAAATCGACGATGAAGCGGCGCGCGCCATCGGTGACGGGCTCGCCCGAGCCGAGCGCCTTCGGCTTCGCCTGGTAGGTGTTGATCACGCGGCCGCCGGGGTGGAGGTCGCTGGAGTCGAGCAGCGCGGTCAGCTTGTAGCCGAAGCGGAACTCGCGGCCGGCCTCAAGCGCGGCCTTGGGCGCCCAGAGCGCGACGATATTGTCATTGGTCTCGTCCCCGGTCGGCAGCTCGATCAGCTCGACCACGCCCTCGCCCCAGTCGCCCTGGGGTTCGATCCAATAGGACGGCCTGAGCTCGTAGCTGAGATCGAGATCCTGATAGTGCTCGAAGACCCGGTCGCGCTGCATCAGCCCGAAGCCGCGCACATTGCTTTCGACGAAGGAGGAAACCGCCTGCTGCCGCGGATTGCGCAGGGGCCGCCAGATCCATTCGCCCGTGCGCGAGTGCACCATCAGGCCGTCGGAATCATGCAGCTCGGTCCGGAAATCGTCATGGAAGCGCCGGTCGTTCTCGCCGGTGAAGAACATCGAGGTCAGCGGCGCGAGGCCGAGCTTCTCGATCGTCTTGCGCGGGAACAGTGCGACGCTGATATCGACCACGCTGTCGACATCCGGATAGATATGGAACTGGTAGGCGCCCGATACCGAGGCTGAATCGAGAAGCGCATAAACCGTGACGCGCTCGGCGCCCGCAGTTGGCGCCTCCACCCAGAACTCGCGGAAGACGGGGAACTCTTCGCCGCCAGGCACGCCGGCACCGATGGCAAGGCCGCGCGCCGAAAGCCCGTAACGCTGCTCGCGGCCGAGCACCCGGAAATAGCTGGCGCCGATGAAGGAGATCAACTCGTCGAAGACGCGCGGATCGTTGAGCGGGTAGTGCAGGCGGAAGCCGGCGAAGCCGAGATTGACCGGCAGCGGCTTCTCGAACTTGATCCGGCCATAGTCGAACAGGTTCGACGAATAAGGCACCGGTGTCGGTACGCCGTCGCGCACGATGTTTACGGTCACCGGGCGCGTGAACAGGAAGCCGGGGTGGAACATCTGCATCCGGAAACCCGACCCGGTCTGCGCCAGCAGCGCCCGCTCGGGGCGGAAGCGGATATCACGCCACGCGTCGAAATCGAGACGCGACAGCGGTTCCGGCAGGTTCGGACCTGGCTCATAGGGCGCAGCCGCGATCTCGCGCGCTCGGCGCACCACGTCCTCGAAGCCGAAGCGCGGCTGCGGTGGGGTCGGGGCCGGAGCGGGCTGCGTCTCTGGCTGCTGCGCGAGCAGCGCGGCGGGCGCCACGGAAAAGCTCAAGGCGGCGGAAAGGCCGGCCAGGATCTGGCGGCGATTGGATACGGTCATGATTCGAGGAGGCCCCGTCGCGTTTGCGCCCGAAGGCGCATCTCGCCAACGACTTAGGCGATGAAATGGGGCCGGTCTAGGGCGCAGCGGCGGCGCATCTCCGGCACGCGCGATGTTGACAGCCGATCGCCCTGTTTTCTACGTTTGGCCCCGGGCCGGATGCAGCCCGCCGCTCGCGCCCTCCCAGGCACGGTGAATGCATCCCGCTTACGTCCCGATCCCGATCGATCCGGTGGACGCTTCCAGCAATGCGAGCCCTGGCCGCTTCGTCCGCCATCGAGAAGGATTGTGACCATGCGCACCTATCGCGATGCGAAACTGATGGCCAAGGCCCTGCGCGAGGCCGTGGCTCCGCAGACACCGCTTTCACACGCCCAGGCCCTCGAAATCGTCGCCCGGCAGTTCGGCTATGACGACTGGAACATCCTTGCCGCGAAAATCGGCGAGGCAGAAGCCAGCCCGGCCGCCGGCGCCGACCAGACAGGCGTGATCCTGAATATGGGCATCCCGATCCTGCGGATCTTCGACCTGGAGAAGGCCAAGGAGTTCTATCTCGGCTTCCTCGGCTTCAGCATGGATTGGGACCACCGCTACGGACCTGAATTCCCGATTTATATGCAGATTTCACGCTCGGGCCTGCAGCTTCACCTCTCCGAGCATCATGGCGACGCCAGCCCAGGGTCGACCGTCTTCGTCTGGATGCAGGGCGTCGACGCCTACCGCGCCGAACTGATCGGCAAGCGCTATCCCTTCTCGAAACCGGGTATCCAGGAAAATGGCCCGGGCGGTCGCACGCTCGAGGTGCCGGACCCATTTGGGAACCGCATCCGCTTTTGCCAGAAACGGGCCTAGAATTGAGCTCGATCGGCCTCGATACCGGCGGTTGCGCGCCCGTCGACCAACCCGGCGCGCTTCTGCCTCGTCCGTTCGGCGAAAAATCCGAACCCCGAGGTCAAAAAGAACTTGTAGAGGGGGGCCGCAGTTCGTATATGCGGCTTACCCAATTCGCACGTGCCTGTGGCCGCGTGCTGGTCGGTGGGCATTCGGACAAGAGGCCGGACAGCCGCCAGGGATGGGAAACGGATGGAGGGGGATGGATATCCCCTCAAATCACGCTCCCGGCTCTCGCAAGAGAGCCGCTCCCGAACAGCGACCAGCAGCCGGAGGCGAAACCGGCAAACCCCGAATCTCCACGGGGGACGCAGCTTAAAGCAACGACGGAGCGGGCTTTTTTGGTCTCGTTGGCTTTCCACAGGTCAACACCGAAGAGGCTTGTCCTTCATTGCCGGCCGTGCGGGGGTTCCCCAATCGACGGTGTTTCGGGTCCGGACGTTTCGTCCGCTGATCTCGGCGTCTCCATCGCGCCGTGACCTGCGAACGACTCACCCGGCGATACGTCGTATCGGCGCCGCTTGCGCCGTAGGGGAGTCGCGCCGATGACCGAGCGCATCCGTGAATTTCTGCGTAACCGCCGTGAAGACGGTCCCTGCGTCGTCATCGATCTCGATGTCGTGCGCGAGAATTATCGTGCCTTCTCGCGGGCCCTTCCCGACACGCGCGTCTTCTACGCTGTGAAGGCGAACCCGGCGCCGGAAGTGCTTGCCCTGCTGGCCAAGCTTGGCTCCTGCTTCGATTGCGCCTCGGTCGTCGAGATCGAGCTCGCTCTCGCGGCCGGCGCTACCGCTGACCGCATTTCCTATGGCAACACGATCAAGAAGGAGCGCGACGTCGCGCGCGCCATGGAGCTCGGCGTGCGCCTGTTCGCCGTCGACTGCGTGGCCGAGGTCGACAAGATCGCTCGTTCCGCCGCCCTCACTGCGGTCAAGGACGCGCGCATTTTCTGCCGCATCCTCTGCGACGGCGCCGGCGCCGACTGGCCGCTCTCGCGCAAGTTCGGCTGCGTGCCCGAAATGGCCGCGGACGTGCTTGAGCATGGCCATCGTCTTGGCCTGGGCGCCTATGGCATCTCGTTCCATGTCGGCTCGCAGCAGGCGAATGTGAACGCCTGGGATTCCGCCCTGGCCTCGGCTTCGGCAGTGTTCAAGGAATGCGCCACCCGTGGCATGTCGCTGTCGATGGTCAATCTCGGCGGTGGCTTCCCGGCGCGTTACCTGCGTCCGATCCCGGGCGTTCCGGCCTATGGCGATGCGATCTTCCGGGCGCTGTCGAAGCATTTCGGCAACCAGCTTCCGGAGACGATCATCGAGCCGGGCCGCGGCATGGTCGGCGAAGCCGGCATGATCGAGGCCGAGGTCGTGCTTGTCTCGAAGAAGAGCGAGGACGATCAGGTTCGCTGGGTCTATCTCGACATCGGCAAGTTCAGCGGTCTCGCCGAGACCATGGACGAGGCGATCCGCTATCCGATCCGCACCCCGCGCGACGGTGACGCGACCGTGCCGAGCGTTCTGGCCGGCCCGACCTGCGACTCGGTCGACGTCATGTACGAGAAGACCCCGTACATGCTGCCGTTCAGCTTGGAGATCGGCGATCGCGTGCTGATCGAAGGCACCGGTGCTTATACGACGACCTATTCGGCCGTCGCCTTCAACGGCTTCCCGCCGCTGAAGCAATACGTCATCTGACGTTCTGGCTCCGGCTCCAGCCGGAGCCGCCCCCCAAATCATTCTGTTTGGCCGCGTTCGCGCGCGGCGCCGGGAAGGTCTGCGCTCTTGCGCAGGCGCTCCGGCCGGAGGTGCGTCATGATCACGATCCGCGAGGAAACCGCGTTCGACATCCAGGCCCGTGAGGCCCTGCTCGACCGTTGCTTCGGCGAGCGCCGTTTCGCCAAGACCAGCGAACGCCTGCGCGAAGGCCGGATGCCGGCCGCCGGGCTGGCGCTGGTCGCGGAACGCGACGGCGCAGTCGTGGCGACCGTCAGGCTCTGGAACATCGATGCCGGCGGCCATGATGCGCTGCTGCTCGGGCCGCTCGCCGTCTCGCCTGACCTGCACGGCGAAGGGCTCGGCAAGACGATGATGCGCGAGGCGATCTGGCGCGCCGCCTGCCATGGCCACGGCGCTGTGCTGCTGGTCGGCGATGCGCCCTATTACGCTCGGTTTGGCTTCTCGGCCGAGCCGATGCGCGATCTTGCCATGCCCGGCCCGGTCGAGCGCGAGCGCTTCCTCGGCCTCGAACTGCGCCCCGGCGCGCTCACGGGCGCCGCCGGCGTCCTGTCCGCAACGGGGCGCCTGATCGAGCCCCTGCCTGCCGCGGCGCTCGCAGCCTGATCGCGAGCGTCACCGCGGCGTCATCCGCACCGGATTGTCTTCAGCGTCGTCGGGGTCGAAATCGACCCTGGCGGCGCAAAAATGGCGTTCCGGATTGACGAGCGCGGCCGCTCTCCATACGAGCCCGCGAAAGATCTACCCCCGTTCCACCCCAACCAAGGAAACATCATGACTCATTGGCCCGTCCACGGCACCATCACCGGACCGATCGTAATGATCGGGTTCGGCTCCATCGGACGCGGAACACTGCCGTTGATCGAGCGGCATTTCGAATACGACCGCAGCCGCTTCGTCGTCATCGACCCGCATGACACCAACCGTGCCCTCCTCGACGAGCGCGGCATCCGCTTCATCCAGGAAGCGGTGACCCCCGAGAACTACAAGAGCCTGCTGCAGCCCCTTCTCACCGAAGGCGGTGGCCAGGGCTTCTGCGTCAATCTGTCAGTCGACACCGGCTCGCTCGACATCATGCAATTCTGCTCCGAGCTTGGCGCACTCTATATCGACACCGTCAACGAGCCTTGGCTCGGCTTCTATTTCGACCACAGCAAGGGTCCCGAAGCCCGCTCGAACTATGCGCTGCGCGAAGCCACCATGGCTGCCAAGCGCGCGCGTCCGGCCGGCACCACCACGGCGGTCTCCTGCTGCGGCGCCAATCCCGGCATGGTCTCATGGTTCGTTAAGCAGGGCCTGCTCAACGTCGCGGCCGATCTCGGCCTCCAGACCCCCGAGCCCAAGAACCGCGCCGAATGGGGCGCCCTGATGCAGCAGGTTGGCGTCAAGGGTATCCATATCGCCGAGCGCGACACCCAGCGGGCCAAGCATCCCAAGCCGCGCGATGTCTTCGTCAACACCTGGTCGGTCGAGGGCTTCGTCTCGGAAGGCCAGCAGCCGTCGGAACTCGGCTGGGGCACGCATGAGCGCTGGATGCCGGAGAACGGTCGCACGCATGAGGCAGGGTGCCAGTCGGCGATCTACCTGCTCCAGGCCGGCGCCGAGACGCGCGTGCGGAGCTGGTGCCCGACGCCCGGCCCGCAATACGGCTTCCTGGTGACGCATAACGAGGCGATCTCGATCTCCGATTACTTCACGGTGCGCGACGAGGCCGGCAACCCGGCCTATCGGCCGACCTGCCACTATGCCTATCACCCGGCCAATGACGCCGTGCTGTCCCTGCACGAAATGTTCGGTCGCGCCGGCAAGGTGCAGGAGAAGCAGCACATCCTCGAGGAGAACGAGATCGTCGACGGCATCGACGAACTCGGCGTGCTGCTCTACGGCCATGGCAAGAACGCCTACTGGTTCGGCTCGCAGCTCTCCGTGGAAGAGACCCGCCGGATCGCGCCTTATCAGAACGCGACCGGCCTGCAGGTGACCTCCGCCGTGCTCGCCGGCATGGTCTGGGCGCTGGAGAACCCGAAGGCCGGCATCGTCGAGTCCGACGAACTCGATTTCCGTCGCTGCCTCGAAGTGCAGTTGCCCTATCTCGGCCCGGTTGTCGGGACCTATACCGACTGGACGCCGCTGCAGGATCGCCCGGGCTTCTTCCCGGAGGATATCGACACCAGCGATCCCTGGCAGTTCCGGAACATCCTCGTCCGCTGACGAGCGCGCCCCTCGGGCGAAGCATCGCGGGCCCGGGAAACCGGGTCACGTGCTGCTCCGCTCGAAGCCGGGCAGCACGTTCGCAAACAAAAAGGCCCGCCGATCAGGCGGGCCTTTCTCATATCTGCCTGGTCGGTTCAGAAACCCGGCGTCGAAAACGTGTTCCGGAACGGATTCACGCCGGCGCCGATGCGCGGCGGCAAGGTGCTTTCGCCGTAGAGCTCAGCGACATTCGAATAGACCGGGGGTGAGATGAGCTGCTGGGTGGCGTACCGGTTTAGCGAGCCGACCGGCACGACATTGCCGGGGTCGAGATAGCTGCGCTTCTGCACGATCACGCGCAACGGCTTACGCTGCTGCTGCTGCTGCTGCGCCTCGGCCACCGAAGCGACCGCGGTCAACGCCACGAGCGAAATGCCGAGACCGGCGGCGAGACGCTTGAAGGAATTCATGGCGGAGGTCTCCTGAGGCGATGACCAAGGGGAAGTAAGACGGCGATTGATAGCGCCAAATCTATCCGGCCGCGGTTAACGCTTTTACTGCCCCATGCCTCTGAGATAACGCTCCGGCAGCCGATTTCAACGGCGGCCCCCTCACCTTTTCGCGGCCGTCCTGAGGCCCGTCGCCGTGCCGTCGGCGTCGCTCGATGAGGTCTTGCGACCGGTCGCGGATGGACGCGGCAGGGAGCAGGCGCCGTCGCGGTTGCGTTCAGCTGCGACAAAGGCGCCGCGCAGCGCATGGTCCTCGCCGGAACCGAGCAGGGCGAGCCCGTCGACCAGGCAGGCCAGTTGCTGACGATCGGCCGGGCGCGCCGCCCCACCGCACCACCAGCCGCTCAGCCGCAGAGGTGTGTCGCCGCCACGGTGCCGGAAGCCGATGCAGGCGCGTTCAGTCGCACCATCGCTCAGGGTCACATCCGTGGCTTCGACGGAGCCGAATTTGGTGGAGAGCCCTGTCGGCGCACCGCTGCGCTGCACGGACATGCCACGGGCAGCAGCCTCGCGCACCAGCGCGATGATGAAGGGCTGCGTCAGATGATCGTCGCCATGGTCGACGACGAGACGCAGCAGCAGATGCGGCTTTGCCTCGGCGAACGCCCCGAAGCTCAGCACATCCTCGCGCTTCGTGCCGTCCTGGCTCCGGCTCGCCTCATAGACCGGGGACTGGCGCTCCAATTCCGGTGAATCGAGGCCAAACATGGCGGTCGGCCGCGCGATCCTGGTCCAGTCTTCATGTCGGGCGCCGAGCAGGCGCGGCTCCTGGCGAACGTCCCGAACGGGCCGGATCTCCGCAGCCGGTTGTTCGGCAAGGCTGGCGATCTGCATCTCGCCGCCATCGCCCGAAAGGCCCGTGACGAGCGCAGCCGCCATCCCGATACCGGTTACGGCAGCCAGGCCGCGCCAGGCCAGACCGCCGGTCAGGCCGAGGCCACGATGGCGGACGGCCGCGCGCAGCCAGCGGAGGATTGTCCGCATCGCGGTTTCGACATGGTCCATCACGCTGATCAAGGCGCCAATCGGATCGGGACCGCCGAACTTGCCCTTCACACTGCCCGCCACAGGCAAGGCACGATGTGCGGCCGCCGAGCCCAAATCGCGGCAGCTCGAGCCGAGCCGGCGAAAGCCATTGACCAGTAACGCTGCGAACTCATGCGACACGACAAGACCCCGCTCGTTGCCTGCGCCTCCGCGCCAGCAGCCCGTCCTCACCCGCGGGTGAGGCTGAAGGCATCGGGGTCAGTATCGGGTTACCAGCGGCCGGCGAACCGCGATTGTCGTGAATCGCAGGTTAGGAGGCAGGGTTAATCTCGTCCTGACGCGCTGGGCTGCCGAGACCAATTGACTTTTTATCGCCGCGGGTGTTCTGGATTGGCATCGCGAGGCGAGTATCCACTCGAGCGCGACCGCGAATGCTTTCAGCCCTATGGGATTTGGCTCTGTGATTGTCGCCCTGACGACGAAACGCACGACCAAAACGACGACCGGCACACTCCGGACGTCGCGCTGACGCTTCGCCTCGGTTCCGGGCCCTCCCCCCCGGCGGGGGCTAAGGCCGAACCCGCCATCCAGACCAGGCGGGTCGGCATCTCCCGGGGGAGACAGAACCGGTTACTTCCAAAAGGAACAACAGCATGAGCTTCAAGGTCGCGGTTGTCGGCGCCACAGGCAATGTGGGTCGCGAAATGTTCGACATCCTTGCCGAGCGGGCCTTCCCGGTGAGCGAGGTCGTGGCGCTTGCCTCCTCGCGCTCGATCGGCACCGAGGTCTCCTTCGGCGACAAGACGCTGAAGGTGAAGGCGCTCGATCACTATGATTTCTCCGACACCGATATCTGCCTGATGTCGGCCGGAGGCGAGGTCTCGAAGCAATGGTCGCCGAAGATCGGCAGCCAGGGCTGCGTCGTCATCGACAATTCCTCGGCCTGGCGCATGCATCCCGACGTGCCGCTGATCGTGCCGGAGGTGAATGCCGCAGCGGCCGCCGGCTTCTCCAAGATGAACATCATCGCCAACCCGAACTGCTCGACCGCGCAGCTCGTCGTGGCCCTGAAGCCGCTGCACGAACGCTTCGGCGTCAAGCGCGTCGTCGTCTCGACCTATCAGTCGGTCTCCGGCGCCGGCAAGGAAGGCATGGACGAGCTCTTCAACCAGACGCGCGCCGTGTTCTCGGCTGGCGACGTCGTCACCAAGAAGTTCCCCAAGCGCATCTCCTTCAACCTCATCCCGCAGATCGACGTCTTCATGGAGGACGGCTTCACCAAGGAAGAGTGGAAGATGATGGCGGAGACCAAGAAGATCCTCGATCCGAAGATCAAGCTGACTGCGACCTGCGTTCGCGTCCCGGTCTTCATCGGCCATTCCGAAAGCGTCAACATCGAATGCGAGAAGCCGATCACCGCCGACGAGGCGCGCGAGGTGCTCCGCACCGCGCCCGGCATCCTCGTCATCGATAAGCACGAGCCCGGCGGCTACATCACCCCGCACGAGGCGGCCGGTGAGGACGCGACCTATATTTCGCGCATCCGTGAGGACAATACCGTCGAGAACGGTCTCGCCTTCTGGTGCGTCTCGGACAATCTGCGCAAGGGCGCAGCCCTGAACGCCGTGCAGATCGCCGAGGTGCTGATCAACCGCAAGCTGATCCAGCCGCGCAAGAAGGCGGCCTGATCCCGACAGCTCGGAAAGCTCTACGAAGGCGGGCGCAAGCCCGCCTTTTTCATGAACGGGCCCAGGCGCATGGGCGCTGTTCCGAGTTTGCGCGCCCGCCGCAGGCAAATCCTGCTAGCGTCGTTCCACTCTCCAGTTCCGGCGTCGCCTTGTCCTCTCCCCACCCTTCAAAAGCTCCGGTACCGGCTTTGCCCGCGCATGCCGAGGCCGTCCCTCACGTGCCGCAACGTCGCGACGCCGCGCTGCGCGGCATCGGATTGATGCTGCTTGCCAGCATCTTCCTGTCCAGCGCCGACGTCGCTTCGAAATATCTCGCGGCGACGATGCCTGCGCTCCAGATCACCTGGCTGCGCTATGCCGCCTTTGCGGCGATCATGTTGGCGGTGGCACTGCGCGGCGGCGCAGCACGCCTGCGACCGAAGCGTCTGCACATGCAGTTGCTGAGAGGCGTCGCGGTCACCCTCTCCTCCATCATCTTCGTCTCGTCGCTGCGATACCTGCCGATCGCTGATGCCACCGCGACGAGCTTCATTGCGCCGCTCTTCGTCACGGCCTTGTCGATCCCGATGCTTGGGGAGAAGGTTGGCTGGCGGCGCTGGACCGCGACCTTGGTCGGCTTGGCCGGTGTCCTGATCATCGTCCGGCCGGGAGGCGCCAACTTCCACGCCGCGTCGCTTTTGCCAGCGCTTTCAGCCGCGACCTGGGCCTTTGCTCTGATCGTCACCCGCATGATGAGCACCACGGAGGACCCGGTGACGACGCTGACCTGGTCGGCCGTGGTCGGCTTCCTGCTGCTGACCCTGCTGCAGCCTCTCGGCTGGCAGCCACTGACGGCGGAGGCGATCGCCATCGGCATCTTCATCGGCGTCGCTTCGACCATCGGGCACTGGTTCGTGATCATCGCCTTCCGCCATGCCGACGCCTCGCTGCTCGCGCCCTTCTCCTATGTGCAACTGCTCTGGGCCTCGGTCTTCGGCTTCTTCCTGTTCTCGGTCCTGCCGGATCTCTTCACCTTGCTGGGCTCGGTGATCATCGCCGCCTCGGGCCTCTACACTGCCCATCGCGAGCGGATGCGGGCGCGAGCCCTGTAAGCGGACTATCGCTTGCCGTATCGCGCCAGGAACATCGCGACCGCCGAGGCAACCACGCGGGAGATTTCGGCATCGGACGGTCGCTCGCGCACCGCATTGAACAGGCGCGGTCGCAGCACGGTCGACTGGCACAGGTCAACGAACTGCACGGCTGCCAGCGCGGTATCGTCGATCTCCAGCTGTCCCTCCGCGACCTTGCGGTCGAGATAGCCGGCAATGCGCCGTGCGCCCTGCAGCGGACCGTTCTCGTAGAACTCCCGGCCGAGATCGGGCATGCGCTCCGCCACGCCAACGACGATACGCTGGGCGCTGAGCGCAAAATCGCAGACCAGGAGCTGAACGATCCGCTCGCCGAAATGCGTCAGCGCATGACCGAGATCAGGATCATCGTCGAGCGCTTCGAAAATCCCGCGCTTCTGTTCTTCACGCTCGCGCTCGATCAGGGCGACGAAGAGATGTTCCTTATCCTCGAAATAGACATAGAGCGTGCCCTTCGAGACGTTCGCGGCCGCGGCAATGTCGCTCATGCTGGCATTGTCGAACCCGCGCGTCAGGAAGACCTCATGGGCTCCGTCCAGGATCTGGCGACGTTTGTCGGGATCTGCGCCCGCCGCACGCCGTTTCCGGCGCGGCGGCACCCCTGCGATATTCACAACCTCGTCCATAACCCCATCTCGTCCCGGCATTTTGCGCCGCACAAAAATAATCGAACCGGACAGTTCGATTTCACTTGATATGCGCCATCACCAGCGCTATTTCAACTGAAATCGAACCGATCGGTTCGAACAGAGATTATCAGGATCGCCTATGTCCGCCGAGACAAAGACTGAGTCGCGTCGGGACCGGCTGAAGCTGGTCGACCACACGCTCGAAACCACGCCGCTCCCCGCCCAGGCCCGCAAGGCCGACGAGGCGGCTCCACGCGAAGCGCAGAGCCCTGCCGCCGCCAAGCCGCGCGGCAAGACGGTGCGCCATGCGGGGATGATGCTGCTGGCGACAGCCGCGCTCGGCACCGGACTCTGGTTCGGTGTCGACTGGTGGCGCAATGGCCGCTTCATCGTTTCGACTGACGACGCCTATGTTGGCGCCGAGATGGCCACGATCTCGGCCAAGCTCGCAGCCAATGTCGCAACTGTCGCCGTCAAGCAGAACCAGCAGGTCAAGGCCGGCGAGCCACTCGTCACCCTCGACGATGGCGACCAGCGCATCGCACTGGAAAGCGCCCGCGCCAAGAGCGCGACGGCAGCCGCGACGCTGCTGCGCATCGACAGCCAGATCGAGGCCGGCCGTGCCAGCCTGCTCCAGGCCCAGGCGCAGCGCGACTCGACCCAGGCCGATATCATCCGCACCGCCGCCGATTTTGACCGCGCCAACAGCCTTGCCGCCAAGTCCTACGGATCGCAGGCGACGCTGGATGCGGCGACGGCAGCGCGGGACCGGGCCCGCGCCGCACTGGCCAGCGCCGAGGCCGGGGTCTCCGCGGCCGAAGCCAATATCAAGGTGCTGGAGGCGCAGCGCAACGAAGCCTCCCGTCAGATGGACGAGCTGAAGGTCGCCGAGGACAAGGCCGCCCGTGACCTGTCCTTCACCAGGATCGCCGCGCCGATCGACGGACTGGTCGCCAACACCAATGTCCAGCTTGGCGACCTCGTCAGCGCCGGCAAGCGGCTGATGTCGATCGTCCCGCTCGACCAAGTCTACATCGATGCCAACTTCAAGGAGACGCAGGTCGGCGGCCTGAAGATCGGCGACAAGGCAAGGGTCACGGTCGACGCCCTGCCCGATCAGGTCTTTGACGGCGTCGTCAGCGGCATTTCCGGCGGCACAGGTTCGGTGTTCTCGCTGCTGCCGCCTGACAACGCCACCGGCAATTTCACCAAGATCGTCCAGCGCGTTCCGGTGCGCATCACGCTCAGCCCGGAAGCCATCGCGCGCCATGCGCTGCGCCCCGGCATGTCGGTCGTGGTGAAGATCGACCCGCGCCCTCAGGCCTGAACGGAACCACAAGACCCATTCCGGACCGCGCTTAGCCACGATCCGGAATCCATGCAGCCGTAACGCCCACCGATTGCCCCCGGCTTTGCGCGGCCGATGCCGCGTGGCCGGGGTGACGGTCCGGAGCGCCAGGAAGACGAGGCCGTCATGGCCACTGCGACATTGACAGCCGGCACGCCGCCGGCCTCCGACGCCATCCCGATGCGGCGGATCTTCGCCTTCCTGGCGATGGTCTTCGGCATGTTCATGGCGATCCTCGACATCCAGATCGTCTCCGCGTCGCTGGCCGAGATCCAGGCGGGCCTGTCCGCCAGCGCCGACGAGATCGCCTGGGTCCAGACCGCCTATCTGATCGCCGAAGTGATCATGATCCCGCTCTCCGGCTATCTCAGCCGGGCGCTGTCGACCCGCGTCTTCTTCTCGATCGCCGCAGCCGGCTTCACGATCTCGAGCGTGCTGTGCGCGATGTCGTCCTCGATCAACGAGATGATCCTGTGGCGCGCGGTCCAGGGCTTCATCGGCGGCGGCATGATTCCCGGCGTCTTCGCGGCTGCCTTCACCATCTTCCCGGCCTCGAAGCGGCCGATCGTCTCGCCGCTGATTGGGCTTGTCGCGACGCTCGCGCCGACGATCGGCCCGACGGTCGGCGGCTATCTCAGCCATGCCTTCTCCTGGCACTGGCTCTTCCTCGTCAATGTCATCCCCGGCATCGGCGTCACCATCGCAGCCTGGACGCTGATCGATTTCGACAAGCCGCAGCCCGGCCTGCTCAAGCGCTTCGACTGGCTCGGCCTCGCCAGCATGGCCGCCTTCCTCGGCAGCCTCGAATATGTGCTGGAGGAAGGCACGCGGCTCGACTGGTTCCAGAGCCACGAGATCGTGTTCTTCACCGCTCTGATGCTGGTCGGCGCGGTCCTGTTCTTCTGGCGGGCGCTGACACGCGAGGATCCGCTCGTCGATCTCTACGCCTTCACCAATCGCAACTTCGCCTTCGGCTCGCTCTTCAGCTTCACGATGGGCATCGGCCTTTACGGGCTGACCTATCTCTACCCCGTCTTTCTCGGCCGCATCCGTGGCTACGACGCGCTGATGATCGGCGAGACGATGTTCGTCACCGGTCTGTGCATGTTCCTGACGGCGCCCGTCGCCGGCAAGCTGTCGCAGAAGCTCGATCCACGCGTGATGATGATGATCGGTTTCGCCGGCTTCGCCGCCGGCACCTATCTCGCATCCTTCATCACCAAGGATTGGGACTTCCACGAGTTGCTGCTGCCCCAGATCCTGCGCGGCGTCTCGCTGATGCTGTGCATGGTGCCGATCAACAATCTTGCGCTCGGCACCTTGCCTCCGGCCCAGCTCAAGAACGCATCGGGCCTCTACAACCTGACGCGCAACCTTGGCGGCGCGGTGGGCCTGGCCGTCATCAACACGCTGCTGAACACCCGCACCGACCTGCATATCACCCGGCTGCATGAAGCCGTCGCGGTCGGCAGTCAGGTCGCGGAAGAGCGGCTGGCCCAGATGATGCAGCTCTTCGCCGGCTATGGCGCCAATGCCGAGGCGATGGCGCTCGCCAAGATCAGCCAACTCGCCCACCGCGAGGCCTTGGTCATGGCCTTCGGCGATGTCTTTCTCGGACTGACCTGGATCTTTGCAGGTCTGGTCGTGCTGGCCGTGTTCATGCGCAAACCGCCGAAAGCGGCGCCCGCCGAGGCCGGGCACTAGCCGCGCCGGGACCTGGTGCACCGTGTCGCAGTCGGTCCCAGATTGACAACTGCGCGCGATCCCGCCAAATATAGCAATGATATCAGTAGTTTAGATGTTTTCTAAACTACGGGGCCGGCATGCCGGCGATGTGGAAGGCGTACCGATGAGCGTTTTGCCCGTGAAGGATCCCAGCCAGGCCCGTGCTGCCGCGGAACAGATTCCGTGGCCGCAGAAGAGCCCTGCTTCCTGCCCGATCAGCGCGGTGAAAACGCGGCTACGCAATGCTGGCCTGCGTCCGACAAGGCAGCGCATGGCGCTGGGCTGGTTGCTCTTCGCCAAGGGCGACCGGCACGTCAGCGCCGAGATGCTCTATGAGGAGGCGCTGCGCGCCCGCGAACCTCTGTCCCTTGCGACCGTCTACAACACGCTGCGGCAGTTCTCGGAAGCTGGCCTGCTGCGCCAGGTTTCGGTGTCCGGCCCCAAGACCTTCTTCGACACCAATGTGTCGGAGCATCACCATTTCTATAACGAGGATGACGAAACCGTCGTCGACATCCCTGGCTCGGAAATCCAGGTTTCCGGCCTGCCCGTCGCTCCGGAAGGCATGATGATCTCGTCCGTCGAGGTCATTGTCCGCCTGCGCAACGCCGATGGCGCCGAAGTCGAGACGCGGGTCGCCACCGGGGCTGGGCACCACGCGTGATCGTCTGCTCCTGCAACGTCCTGTCCTGCCGGCAGATCAAGGGAACCATTGCCCCCGATGGCACTGGGCCGGTGACGGCTGGCGAGGCCTATGACTGTCTGGGCTGCAGCCCGGACTGCGGACGTTGCGCCCGAGCCGTCAGGGCCATTCTTGCCGAGGCCCGCGCCGCCTGCGCCAGCCAATGCCATTCCTGCGCCAGTCGCGACGTCGAATGCGCGGTGCATGTCTCCGTCACCCAGATGATGGACGGACTGGCCGTAGAGGAAGACACGATCGCAGCCTGAGGCTCCGCAGCTGCGGTCTACGTCGATATTTCCCAGCCCCGGCGACACTTATCCCTTTCATTCTCCGGATTGCCGCTCTACATTAGGATCATTCTAATGTGATGCGAGCCCGAGGAGAGCTACGATGAAGGGTGACAAGAAGGTCATCGAATACCTCAACAAGGGGCTCCGCTCCGAGCTGACCGCGATCAATCAGTACTGGCTGCACTACCGGATGCTCGACAATTGGGGGCTGAAGGAGATGGCCAAGACCTGGAAGAAGGAATCGATCGAGGAGATGGTCCATGCCGACCGTTTCGTCGACCGCATCCTTTTTCTCGAGGGCTTCCCCAATCTGCAGACGCTTGATGCGCTGCGCATCGGCGAGAACGTCAAGGAAGTGATCGAGTGCGATCTCAAGGCCGAGGTCGAGGCCCGCGCGCTCTATCAGGAGGCTGCCAAGTATTGCCGCGAAGTCGGCGACTACCCGTCCGAGGACCTGTTCAAAGCACTGATGAAGGATGAGGAAGGTCATATCGACTTCCTCGAGACCCAACTCGACCTGATCGAGCGCGTCGGTATCGAACTCTACACCCAGAAGCATATCGGCGGACTCGAAGCGGACCACTGATCCCTGAAGCATTCCGACGCCAGTCGCGAGCCGGACCTGCCCCGCAGGTCCGGCTTTTTCGTAAGGAAGCAGTTGTTCAGAGTCGGAACAGGACCACCCGCCTTGACGACGCGGTTGAAAGCGACCTAATTCATAGGCTGATACCGACGTAGTTTGTAATGATTATCGTTCAATACTGAAGCTCTACGGAAGATCAGCGCCGAACCTTATCTGCCTTGAGCAGATTATCGACTTGGATCGCTGCGATGAATTCCGTTCCGCCATCTGATCTTGCTGGCAAAACAGCCCGTCTTCCCGAACAATCGGACGTTCCGGTCGTCGACGTCCGTCAACTGGTCGGCACTGGACGCGAGGTCATCCTGATGCATCTTGGCGAAGCCTATCGCCTGCGCGTCACCGCCCGCGACCGGCTCATCCTGACCAAATAGCTTCCCGCTCGCCAAGCCACGCGCTCCGTGCCAGAGAGCCTGCGAAGCGACCTCGCGGAGGCAGGCGAATGTCAATGAAGGTTGTCTCGGTCGGGCGGGATGCGGGACATGCATTCAGCAAGCCCATCGGAGACAGCATCCGGCTCCTGACCGGCCTGGGCGTCGAGGGGGACGCGCATTGCGGCATCACCGTTAAGCACCGCTCCCGCGTCGCAATCGACCCCTCGCAGCCAAACCTGCGCCAGGTTCATCTGATCCATGCCGAGCTTTTCGACGAACTGAAACTGGCTGGCTTTGACCTCGCGCCCGGCGACCTCGGCGAGAACGTCACCACCTGCGGCATTGATCTTCTGGGGCTGCCTGTCGGTGCCCGGCTGCAGCTTGGCAAGACCGCCAGCATCGAGATCACCGGCCTGCGCAACCCTTGCGCCCAGATCGAGGCGTTCCGTCCCGGACTCCTCGCCGCTGTCCTCGGGCGCGATCCCGAGGGCCGCCTCGTTCGCAAGTCCGGCGTCATGGCGATCGTTCTGGCAGGCGGCGAGATTCGTCCGGGCGATGCCATCAGCCTGACCCTGCCTGCCCTGCCGCATCGCGCGCTCGAACGGGTCTAGTCGAGCGCTCGCAGCCGGGACTAGATCGCCCCTGAGAGCCCACGCCAATCGAGGAGCGCAGCGTCGGCAGCTTGCCAGTGATCAGGCGTACGGGCTGCCAATAGGCCATGACCGTCTTGTCCGGCGCGATAGGGTGAACCATCCCAGCGCGCGATGTGGCCGCCAGCCTCGCTTAGGAACAACGCTCCGGGCAGATGATCCCATGGCAGCGTCCGCCAGAAGACGGCGAAATCACGGTCGCCAGCGGCTATGGCAGGATACTCGGCCCCCGCGCAAAGCAGCGGTGGTACGATCAGGGGCACGCGATCCAGGCGCGGCTCGATGGCCTCAAGCACGTCAAGCGGTAGGAAACGGGTGGAATTCGAGCCCGTCCGTAGTGTATCCGGCTTCCCACCAGCGACCACGGGCACTCCATTGATCTGCGCACCGCTTCCCAGCTCCGCGACATGAAGCTGGTTCGACAGCGGGTCGAGCATCCAGGCTGCGACGGTCTCGCCTTCGCGTAGCAATGCGAGCATGACAGAAAATGGTCCTCGGCCGGAAACAAAATTTCCCGTGCCGTCCAGCGGGTCAATCAGCCACACGGTGCCCTGACCGAGAGCGTCAGCCAATGCAGGGGTCCGTGCACAAGCTTCCTCGCCCACGATCCTGGCGGACGGATCGAGCAGCAGCAATTGTTCGCCAATCAACCGTTCCGCATGGTGATCGGCAGCAGTGACGAGCTCTCCCGGCGACTTTTCCACGATGTCGCGCGCGGTCAGATTGCGAAAGCGTGGCAAGATCGCCTCTGCAGCTGCCTCATGCAGGATTGTCGATACTCTTTCGATCAGACTCATCGATCTCGGCTCCCTATGTTGGGCTTTCCTTCCGGGTCTCGTCGATTCGACAAAGTCCGCCTACCGCATGTCGGCCAAGCCGGCACCGCGTTTCAAAGGAAGCCCTTCCGAACCGTCGTCTGATTTGCCAACACTGGCCGCGAAACAAAAAGGCCCGCCGAACCGGCGGGCCTTTCTTCAAACCGCGTGAGAACGCGCGATCAGATGAAACTGACGTTCGCAGCTTCCGGGCCCTTCTTGCCGGCGCGGATCGAGAAGCGCACGCGCTGCCCGTCCATCGGCGGCTGCAGGCCGCTGCGGCTCAGCGAGCTGACATGCAGAAACACATCCGGCCCGCCATTATCCGGCGCGATGAAGCCGAAGCCGCGATCGGAGTTGAAGAACTTCACGGCGCCGTCATAGGGCCCTTCCATCGGGGCGTTGTTGCGATCGCCATAGCCGCCACGATCGCCGCGGTCGTAACCGCCGCCACCGTAGCCACCACCACCGCCATAGCCGCCGCCACCACCGAAATCGTCACGCGGCGGGCGCGGCGAGAATGGACGCGGAGCGCGCTCGCCACGCGGGGCGGCGGGCGTCGCGGTCGAGGCATCGATCTCGTGCACGGCTACGACCTGAAGACCGCGGCGGCCTTCGCCGAGATCGGCAACGATCGTCGCGCCCGGCTGCAGATCCTGCGGATCGAGCGGACCGATGGACGAGACATGCACGAAGACGTCGCCGGATCCGTCGGCAGGAGAGGCGAATCCGAAGCCCTTCTCAGGGTCGAACCACTTGATCTTGGCTTCGATATTTTCGTGGGTGACGAAGGGAGCGGGAGCCGAGGGCTTACGACGATCGAACATGCGAGCTTCAAAAATCAGTGACCGGGAAGCGACAATCTAGCGCAAGCCGCGCCCGCCGTCATCGGGGGCGGAGCAGCTAAATTTTCGCCTTCATTCGGCTTCGCTGCAGCGGATAGTCTGCACCTTTTTGGGCATCTCGCCAATGGCCGGAAGGAATTGTCCGGTCGCGGGATCGAGCACCATCAGAACACCCGTCGCGACCGCGAAATAGGCGCCGTGCAGCTTCAGCCGGCCCTTGCCCTCGAGTATGCTGATGCAGGGAAAGGTCCGCAGATTGTCGAGCGACTGCTGGATCGATGCCAATGCCAGGCGCTCGACATAGCCATCCAGGTCCTCGTTGCGGCCGCGGCCGCCACTGCGCTGGGCCGCCGGATTGATCAGCGCGATCCATTTTCCGATGAAGTCGCCGGGCGAAAGCGGCCCTTGCGCATCATCGGCAAAGGCCCGGATGCCACCACAGCGGCCATGGCCCATGACGACGATATGCTCGACCTTGAGCGCCTGAACGCCATATTCGAGCGCGGCCGAGGTGCCGTGCATCTGGTCGTCGGGCGAGAATGGCGGAACCAGATTGGCGACGTTGCGCACCACGAACATCTCGCCGGGGCGCGCATCGAAGATGGTCTCGGGCGCGACACGCGAGTCGCAGCAGCCGATCAGCATGATTTTGGGAGTCTGGCCGGTCTCGGCGAGCTCCTCATAGCGGCTCTTCTCATGCGAGAAACGTTCATCGAGGAAGGCACGATAGCCTTCCGTGAGCCGATCAGGAAAAGACTGGGGTATGTCCATCGCCCCTGTTCGGACAGGAAACCGCTGCATTCGTCAAGAGATTTGTGCAGCGCGGGAGGAGCGAAGGCTCGCTAGCCCGATGCGAGGAACTGTTCCAGGCGCGCCGCGAGCAGGTCGGCTTCTCCCGCGATCAGCAGAGTCTTGAACCGCGCCGTACTGCCCGCAGCAAGCGTCACCGCAGAGCGCGAGACCGACAGGCTGCGTGCCAGCAGGGCGACCAGTGCCGCGTTGGCTCCCCCTCGCTGGGCGCGGCCCGCACCCGTGCCTTGAGCACGGCGCGGCCGTCGGCGAGGACCTCGATGCCATCGACCCCGTCGCGCCCACCGCGCGGGGTCAGCCTGACGCTCAGCCGCAATCCCCCGGGCGTCGCCGTCCAGGGAACGGCCATCTCAGAATACGGCAGGGTACAGATAGCGCTCGATCACGCGCTCGATGAAGAAGATGAGCAGCAGCAGGATGATGGGCGAGATGTCGATACCGCCGAGATTGGGCAACATGTTCCGGATCGGCCTGAGCACCGGCTCGGTCACCCGATAGAGGAAATCCCAGACCGAGGAGACGAACTGATTGCGGGTGTTGACGACGTTGAAGGCGATCAGCCAACTCAAAACCGCTGATATGATGAGGAGCCAAGTGTAGATGTTCAGCGCGAGCATCACCACGTCGAGAACGGCACGCATCGACATTCCTCTTGTCGTCTTAAGGCTGGTGACGCGGAAAGATTTCGCCATCGCCGAAAAACTCCCGGCGCAGGCGATTGACATTCACGCGACGCAAGGCCTAGAAGGCCAGCGCCTTGGGGCTGTAGCTCAGATGGGAGAGCGCTGCAATCGCACTGCAGAGGTCAGGGGTTCGAATCCCCTCAGCTCCACCAGGCTTTTCCTGGTGGAATTCGGCTAGCAAACCAAAGACTTGACGTGTTCGCGCGTCCGGCTCGTCGTCAGCGACGCACCAGTTCACCACCGCGCTTTTTTGCTGTCCTTTCCCCGCGTTTGGTTGGCGGTCGGATTGCTTCATGGAGCTAACCCACTGGCCGGATGACACTGGCGGATAGCGCAGCCCGAATGCTCCAACTGGTCGCGCCCACGAAATCCCCGAAGTAAGTATCGAGCGTCGTTGAGCGAGACGCCACCCGTCACGTGTCGCCGCAGAGGCGCCGCAAGTCCGCGAATTTTGGACCCCAGGGTAGGTTGAGCCTAGGATCAGGTGCAATTGGCGTTCCCGTGAGCAGGTTGATCAGCGATGGAGGCCAGATTGCAGTGGCAAAGACGTCTTGTTGCAGCCGGTTTCATGCTGCTGTCTGCCGGGCTTGCAGGATGCACCGTCACCGACGAAGCCTCCATGGAGGTGGCGCAACCGCTCGCTTACTCCGGCGAACAGCCCGTTGACCCGCAGCCAGCCTCGGACCGGGCAGGAATCGACCGGCTCATCGAACGACATTCCGCGCGTTACGAACTCCCTGCGGATTGGGTCCGTCGAATCGTCAAGCGCGAAAGCAACTATCGCCCGACTGCCCAGAAGAATGGCCATTTGGGCCTGATGCAGATCAAGCACGCGACGGCGCGGAGCATGGGTTATGCTGGCCCAGCGGCGGGGTTGCTCGATCCCGAAGTCAATCTCACCTACGGGATCAAATACCTGCGGGGAGCCTGGCTCGTGGCCGATCGCGACCAGGCCCGTGCCGACCGCTACTATCGGAACGGGTATTATTACGACGCCAAGCGGAAGGGGCTTCTCGAAGCAACCGGTCTCGGCAAGGACCGTACGCGATCATCCAAATCCCGCCACGCGACGGACAAAGCCCCCTGATTCGTTAGCGAAACGCGGCCATCCGCCTGCAGGCACCAGTCCTGCGCCGTCTCACGCCGGGACGGGCTTCAGCATATCCGGATCGTTCTCGAACACTGAGAGGCGGGGTGCGACGGCAAAGCCTTGGAACATCGGGTGCGATCTCCCGTTCAGCACCGGTGACCATCAAGCGTACCCCCTCTTTCGCGGTGAGTGGACGAACCGTGGCTGACGAGCATCAACTTATGCGTCCCGTCGCCGCTCTCGCGCCCGCCCGGGCGATCGATGGTGGCCTTGGCAATGTCGCCATTGGGGCCTTGATCGTGACTGCGCTCTATCTCGGGCGCGATGTCTTCGTTCCAATCGCCCTCGCTATCCTGTTCAGTTTTGTCCTCGCGCCGCTCGTCAAAGGGCTCCAGAAACTGCGGGTTCCACGTTCGCTCGCCGTCATCACTGTCGTTCTCATCGCCTTCTCGGCGCTCGGCGCCTTGACCGTGGCCATGGTCAATCAGGCAACCCAGCTCGCCGGAGAGCTCCCGGTCTATCAAAGCACGATGCGGGAGAAGATTGCTTCGCTCCGGGGCGCCGGCCCGGGCAGCGGTGTCCTCTCGCGCGCCGCGGATGTCCTGCAGGATCTGGGCAAGGAACTCGATAGGCCAAAAGCGAACGAGGGATCGTCCTTGAATTCCCCGGTCCGCCCCCCTGACGCGCGGCCAATCCCCGTCGAGGTCCACCAGCCGGAGCCCGGCGCCCTGGAGACGCTGCGCGCCTTTCTAACCCCTCTCATCCACCCGCTCACGACCACGGGTATCGTCCTGATCTTCGTCGTCTTCATCCTCCTGCAGCGCGAGGATCTGAGAAACCGGTTCATCCGGCTGACGGGGACCTATGACCTCCAGAAGACAACGGCTGCATTCGACGACGCCGCGCGCCGCCTCAGCCGGCTATTCCTGACCCAACTCGTCCTCAACGCCGGCTTCGGTCTCGTGATCGGCACCGGGCTCTGGATGATCGGCGTCCCGAGCGCCCTGCTCTGGGGCATTCTCTCGGCGATCCTTCGCTTCATTCCTTATCTCGGCGCCATCCTCTCCGCGATTTTCCCAATGGTGATCGCTGCATCCGTCGATCCCGGCTGGACCATGCTGGCCTGGACCGCCGCGCTGTTTCTGGTTGCCGAGCCGCTCGCCGGGCATGTTGTCGAACCGCTGGTCTATGGCCGCTCGACCGGCCTTTCGCCTGTCGCGATCGTCGTTGCGGCCACGTTCTGGACGTGGTTGTGGGGGCCGATCGGGCTGGTTCTTGCGACCCCGCTGACAGTTTGCCTAGTGGTCCTGGGCCGTCATGTCGAACGGCTCGAGTTTCTCGATGTCCTCCTGGGAGATCGGCCAGCACTGTCCGCTCCCGAGATCTTCTACCAGCGCGTGCTCGCCGGGGATCCCGCCGAGGCAGCGGACAAGGCCGAAGAGGTTCTCAAGGAGCGCTCCCTCTCCATCTACTATGACGAAGTCGCCCTGGAAGGTCTGCGGCTGGCAGCCAACGACGCGGCACGCGGCGTCCTTGATGCGACACGACAGACGCGCATCCTGGAAACTGTGCGTGAAGTCGTCGATGACCTCGCCGACCATGATGACCGCAATCCTGCAGTCGGGGAAACGACCAACGACCCCGAGGCAGAAGCAGCGATCGCAGAAACCGACGAGGCCGAAAGTTCGGCCGACCTGCCGATTCTGACATCCGAAGACCTGGGTGAGGCCTTCCGCGGCGAGGACAGGGTGGTTTGCATCGCCGCCCAGTCGGAGCTCGATGAAGCTGCCGCCCTGATGCTGGCTCAGATCCTCGGCAAGCATGGGCTCCCTGCCCGCGTGTTGCCTGCAGACACGCTCTCGACGAATAACCTCGCCGCGCTGGCAGCGGATCAACCCGCCCTGATCTGCCTCTGCTATCTCGACGGCACGAGCTCCGCTCATATGAAATACGCCATCAAGCGCCTGCGCCGCAGGCTGCCATCCGCGATCATCATCCTCGGCAGCTTGGCCCCGGCGGCCGGTTCGGCGGCTCAACTCAAGGCCTCGGTCCTCGCCGACGAGGTCGAAACGAGCCTTCGCGGCATGAGCAACGCCTGTTTGACGCACGCGATGCGCAATAGACCTCCATCGCCAGATGGCTGAGTAGGCCCAACATCGGAATGTCGGCAAACTTGGCGACCATGTCCGCCGGACATTCGCGCCAAGATGGCCCTGCGCTTTCGCACCAAGCGCTCTCCCCTATAGTCGTGGCGATCGTCCATCAGTGAGTGGAAACATGCGCGTAGCAATCGTTGGAGCAGGAGCGATCGGCGGGGTTGTCGCCTGGCATATGACCCAGGCGGGTCAGCGGCCCGTCATCATCGCGCGTGCCGAGACTGCTGCTCTGCTCGCAACCGAGGGCCTGACGCTCCAATCTCCCTCAGGGACAGAAACCGTGGCGGCGCAGGTCGCCACCGATGCAATCTCCGTGGGGGTCCAGGACCTCGTTCTGGTCGGGTTCAAGGCTCATGACTGGGCGAGCGGTCTCGATTCAATCCGGCCACTGATCGGGCCATCGACGATCGTTCTGCCGATGCTGAACGGCATTCCCTGGTGGTATCTGCAAGGTCTGGGAGCGCAGTTCGGCGACCGGAGGCTGGCATCAGTCGATGCGAGCGGTGCGATCGAGGCCTCCATTCCGGCCGATCAGGTTCTCGGCTGCGTCGTCTATATCGGTGCAAACCGGCCCGCGCCGAACGTCATCGCCTGGAACGGCAGAAAGCGTCTTGTTGTCGGCGAGCCATTGAAGCCGCGCGACAGCCGGCTGGCAGACGTCGTCGCGTTGTTGAGAGCGGGCGGGGTCGATAGCGAGCAGACCGAGGATATCCGGACTGAGGTCTGGCAAAAGCTGCTCGGCAATGCAGCTTATAATCCGCTTTCGGCCGTGACGGGGGCGACGGTCGACAAGATCGTGGGAGATCCTGCGGTCAGGGCCGTCGCAAAGTCGATCATGGCGGAATGCGTCGCGGTTGCCGCCGCGCTCGGAATCGAGAATCTGCCAGAGCTCGAGGCGCGCCTCGAACTGCCTCCGACATTGATCGGTGTGAAGACCTCCATGCTGCAGGACATGGAGGCGGGGCGCCCGCTGGAACTTGGCGCGATTGTGGGCGCTGTTGCGGAACTCGGTCGCCGGACGGGCGTGCCAACTCCCCTGATCGCGTGCGTCGGCGCCCTGGCGGCCAATGCCTGGCAGCAGCGATGGGGACGATGATCGGGGCGAGGTCGGAACTTTATCCCGCCGCGGCGAGACCGACCAAACGCTTGGGATGAGGGAGCGGCAGGACCAGCCGCCTCGACAAGGATCAATTTCTGTAGAAGACGGAGATCGGCGGGGCTATATCAAGTGTTCCTCTTTCGTTCGCGAGACATCGCATGACCCGGCGATCCGGCAGCGCCGACCTTCCGCTCCACCATGGCCGCGTGCCCGCCTGGCTCGGCCGGCGCATGACGCAGCTGGGCGCGGTCATCTGCGCGGCGATCATCCATCATTATGGCCGCGACGAGTTGCTGCGGCGGTTGGCGCATCCATTCTGGTTCCAGTCCTTCGGGGCGGTGATGGGAATGGACTGGCACTCGTCGGGTATCACCACCAGCGTGATCGGCGCGCTCAAGCGTGGGCTGACCCCGCTGTCGGGCGAGCTGGGCCTGCATGTCTGTGGCGGGCGGGGCAGCCATTCGCGCCAGACACCGGCCGAGCTCGAACAGATTGGAGCGAGGGTCGGGTTCGACGGACAGGCGCTCGCCACCGCGAGCCGGCTGGTCGCCAAGGTCGACAGTGCCGCCGTGCAGGACGGCTTCGACCTTTATCTCCATGGCTTCTTTGTCGGGAATGACGGCCATTGGGTCGTGGTGCAGCAGGGCATGAATGGCGATGGCGGCCTCGCCCGGCGCTATCACTGGCAGTCTGAAGGGCTGGGCAGTTTCGTCGAGGCGCCACATGCCGCCATCGATGGCAAGAACCAGGGCAGCATCATCAACCTGACCGACAGGCGCGCCGCGCTCTCCCGCAAAGGCCAGATCGATCTGCTGCGCGACATCGGACCGTCGGGGATCGTGAGGGAATTTGCGGCGCTGGAGCGCGACCGGGCGCCGCCGGTCCTGTCGCCGGCGCAGCTTTCCCTACCTCATCTCGTCATGCCGGCACATCACGAGGTCAGGCCCAAGGACGTCATCGCGCGACGGCTCCACGGTGCGCTCGCCGCAGCCGCCGACAGCGCGCCCGCCGATTTCTCGGAATTGCTGCTCGTGCCCGGCGTCGGCGCCCGCACGGTCCGTTCGCTTGCGATGGTGGCGGAAGTGATCCATGGCGCGCCGTGCCGGTTCGCCGATCCTGCGCGCTTCTCTCTCGCCCATGGCGGCAAGGACAGACAGCCCTTCGCCGTGCCCACCAAGGTCTACGACCAGACGATCGCGGTGCTGAAATCCGCCATCGATCAGGCAAAGCTCGGTCAGGACGACAAGCTCGCTGCCATCGCACGGCTGGACCGGGAAAGCCGGCGTCTGGAACGCGTCGTCAGCGGCCTGACGCTGGACGAGTACGTCACGCAGGAGAGACTACGCTCCGCGGAGTATGGTGGCCGGAGCGTCTTTGGCTGGGAGCTTCAGCACGGGACGCTAACGGCTTCGTGATGCGATGTTTGGCAAGTTCCAGGCTGTATCCGCTTAAGGTCGCGGGGACCGTCATTGGGGCTCTTCATGAGATTTCGCGCGCTTGCAGCACTTGCCCTCGCCGGACTCTTCGCTTCGGCTCCCCTGGTCTTTGTGGATCAAGCGCGTGCGCAGGAGACTGCGCCAGCGCGGCGAGATCAGGCCCAACCGGATGCGCCGGCCAGCCGACAGGATTCACGCGCCGTCACCGGCCAGGGCGTGGCCCTGCCGCAGCCTTCCGTCACGCGTCACGAATTGACCCTGCCCGGTCGTACGCTGCGCTATACGGCCACGGCCGGCGCGCTGCCGGTCAGTGATCAGTCCGGCCGCAAGCTCGCCGAAATAGCCTATATCGCCTATGTCCTCGACCGGGGTCAGGGCGTCCCCGCCTCGTCGCGTCCGGTCACATTTGCCTTCAATGGCGGACCTGGTGCCGCCTCGGCCTATCTCAATCTCGGCCTGATGGGGCCGAAGCGGCTGCCTTTCGGCCGACAGGGCGACGCACCGTCCATGCCGCCCCTCGTCGTCGACAATGCCGATACCTGGCTCGACTTCACCGATCTCGTCTTCATCGACCCTGTGGGCACGGGTTTCAGCCGCTTCGTCGCCGGCACCGACGACGCGCGCGGGCTGCTCTGGTCGGTAGAGGGGGACTACAAGTCGCTTTCACGCTTCGTCACCAACTGGCTGCGGCTGAACGAGCGCCTCGCTTCGCCGAAATTCCTCGTCGGCGAGAGCTACGGCGGGTTCCGCGCACCCAAGATCGCCAGCGAGTTGCAGACCGGAGACGGTGTCGGCGTCTCCGGCATCGTGATGCTCTCCCCGGTGCTCGACTTCACCTACCAGCGCGACGCCGGCAGTTCGCCGCTTCGCTGGGTGGTGTCGCTCCCGGCGATGGCCGCCGTGAAGCTGGAACGCGAAGGCAAACTCTCGCGCCAGACGCTCGCAGAGGCCGAGAACTATGCTGCCGGCGACTATCTCGCCGATATCCTGAAAGGACCGCGCGACCGCGACGCAACCAAACGCCTGGCCGACAGGGTCTCAGTGCTGACAGGGCTCGACCGGGCTCTCGTGGAGCGCATGGGAGGCAAGGTCGATGCAAGCACCTTTCTGCGCGAACTGGACCGCAGCAAAGGGCTGGTCGGCAGTCCCTATGACGGAACCGTGGCCGCCCTTGACCCCGATCCCGAAGCCGCACGCGGCAGGTTTCCGGACGCCGTGCTGGGCGCGATCACCGCTCCCCTGACGAGCGCAATGCTCAGTCACTATGCGAGCGATCTGAATTGGCGGCCCGAGGGGCGCTATTTCCTTTTGAACGAAGAGGTCAACCGCCGCTGGAGTTATGGCCAGGGTCGCGGCGACCGCGAATCCATCCGCGAGCTCCGCAATGTGCTCGCGCTCGATCCACGCCTCGAGGTCATCGTCGCACACGGGTTCACCGATCTCGTCACGCCCTATTTCGAGACCAAGCTGCTTCTCGATCAACTGCCTGCCTTGGGCGATCCTGCCCGCGTCAAGCTGCAGGTCCTTCCCGGCGGGCACATGTTCTATTCGCGCGACGCCTCGCGCGCGAATTTGCGCGAGGCGGCTCGCACCATGATCGAGGCCCGCCAGGGATTGTGACGAGGAGCCGGGGCCCGCGCTGAAGCTCCGCTTTCCCAGCTGATCACAGCGAATGCTGCCACGCCATGTCCAATGACATTGCGGGTGGCCAAGCACGGCGACATATAGGATTCTGCGCCGATTGAGCCGGGACAAGACGTTGAACAATCTAGGTGAATCGGCCGAGAGCAAACTTCGCGCCCGCGAAGCCGAGCTCGCACGGATCCAACGTATCGGGCAGATCGGCGGCCTGGAGGTCGACCTGCGCCACGGCGAATTCAAGAATGTCCGCTCGCCAGAGTATTTAGCCGTCCACGGATTACCGCCGGACGCGATCCATGAAAGCCACGAGGCCTGGGTTGCCCGGATTCATCCCGATGACCGCGAGCGTGTGGTGGGCCATTTCCTCGCCACCGTTAAGAGCCCTGCCACCGAGTACGAAGTCGAGTATCGCATCGTCAGGCCAAGTGACGGCCAGACGCGCTGGATCCTCGCAAAGGCCGAAATCACCAGGGACGCGCATGGCGGCGCGGTTCGCCTCGTCGGGGCCCATATCGACATTACCGCGAGGCGCCGCGCCGAAGAGCAGCGCGAGCTGATTGCCCGTGAGCTTTCGCATCGAATCGCGAACATCTTCACCGTCGTGAACAGTCTGGTGCGGATGGCGGCCCGCTTCGAGCCGGCGAGCAAGGGCTTCGCCGAGAAGCTGCAGAACCGGTTCCAGGCCCTGCATCGCGCCCATGCCTTCGTCGTCAACAAGGAGATCGGCGACGGTGGACTGAAGCTGTTACTGTCCCGCCTGCTCGACCCTTATCGGGAGGGCCAGGCAGATCGCGTGACCATTCAAGGAGAGGATGCTGCAGTCGGCCCAAGTGCAGCGACCGCGCTGGCGCTGATTTTTCATGAGTTGGCGACAAATGCGGTCAAGTACGGTGCGCTGTCCAGCGAAGGCGGGTCCGTGTCCGTTTCCACTGAGGTTCGGCAAGACCAGCTTGTCTTGACCTGGCAGGAGGCCGGGGGCCCCGGCTTGAGTGCACCATCCGGACAGCCCGGCTTCGGGAGCGTCCTGGTCGGACGGGCGGCGCAATCTCAACTCGGCGCCAAGATGCAATACTTCTGGCTGCCCACCGGCTTGGTCGCAGTGATCGAGGCAGGGCTTGCCGACCTGCGTTGCTGATCCACCCCGCCCTCCCCACGGCAAGGACGACCTGGCGTGGAGCGACAACCGATGGGACCGGCAGAACCCTTCTCGCGATGGAGGCAAAGAGGGTCGCCTGTGCGCGGAAGGTCCGCGATTTTGCGCGATGGACCCCAGTTTGACCCGCGTCCCGCAGCGCCTGAAACCGGCCTGATCGGACCATTCCGATCGCGCCGGACACAGATGGAATTAAGCGCGAACGGCACCGACGGCGGCGAAGCGATCGTGAAACGTCATGCCGGCCAGCATGGCCGCAACGAACAGAACGACCGGCAGATACCCCATGGAGAGGGCAGCAATCGCTGGCCCCGGGCAGAAGCCGGCCATGCCCCAGCCGAGCCCGAACAGGGCAGACCCCAGGATGAGCCGCCGATCGACCTGCCCGGGCGGCGGGATATGGAAATGCTCGCCGAGGACAGGCCGCTGCATCCGCCGCACCAGCGCCATTGCGCCCAGCGCAACGGCAAGAGCGCCGCCGAGCACGAAGGCGAGGCTCGGGTCCCAATGGCCGCTCCCGATATCCAGAAAGCCGATGACGCGGGCCGGGTCGAGCATGCCCGACAAGGCGAGGCCAAAGCCGAACAGGGCGCCGGCGACAAGGGCAACGAGAAGGCGTGGCAGGGGCTCTATCATCCGACGAGCCTCACGAGCGTGGCCGCAACGATTCCGGCGGCCAGGAAGGTGATGGTCGCAGCAATCGAACGGCGGGAAAATCGCGCAAGCCCGAGGATGCCGTGGCCCGATGTGCAGCCCGAACCCATCCGCGTGCCGAAGCCGACCAGCAGCCCGGCGATCAAAACGACGGGCAAGGAGGCGACGATCGTCACCTGCGGCCAGCGGCCGAAGGCGACGGCGAAGAGAACCGGACCGGCAACGAGCCGATCAGGAACGCGGCGTTGGCCGGCACCTGCGCGCCCTGCGCCAGCCGGCCCACGATGCCGCTGATGCCGGCGATGCGACCGTTGAGAAGCAGCAGCAGCGCCGCAGAGAGCCCGATCAGCATGCCGCCGAAGAGTGAGGGCCAGTAACTCATGATTGCGGGACCTCCGGCTCGCAGAAGATGTCATAGAGCGCGCGGATCAGCAGCGCCGCCTTGTCCGCCGTCAGGCGATAGAAGATCTGCTTGCCCTCCCGCCGCGTCTCGACGATCCCCGCCTCCCGCAGCACCGTGAGCTGTTGCGAGAGCGTTGGCTGGTGGATGCCGAGCCGGCTTTCGAGCGCGCCGACCGCGTATTCTCCCTCGGCAAGCATGCAGGCAAGCCTCAGCCGCACCGGATGGGCCATCGTCTTGAGCAGTCCCGCGACCTCCTCCGCGCGGGCCGCCATATCGACCGGCTTCGCAGTCTCGCTCGACAGGCTCACCAGGCCGCCCCTTCCAGCGCATCGAGCGGAATCCTGAGATAGCGCCGGCCATTGTCTTCCGGTTCCGGCAAGCGCCCGCCACGAATGTTCACCTGCAGCGCATGCAGGATCAGCTTGGGCATCGGCAATGTCCTGTCGCGTGCCTCGCGCAGCGCGACGTAGCCCGCCTCGTCCATCCCCGCGACATGCGGATTCGCCCGCTTCTGCTCTGCGACCGTGCTTTCCCAGCACGGCTCGCGTCCGCCCGGCCGATAGTCGTGGCCGGTGAAGAGGCGCGTCTCGTCGGGCATGGCCAGAATTCCCTGGATCGAGGCCCAGAGTGCTTTGGCGCTGCCACCGGGGAAATCGGCCCGGGCACTGCCGGAATCCGGCATGAACAGCGTGTCATGGATGAACGCCGCATCGCCGATCACATAGGTGATCGAGGCCAGCGTATGGCCGGGCGAGAACAGGACATGCGCATCGATCGAGCCAAGCTTGAAGCGGTCGCCATGAGCGAACAGCCGGTCCCATTGCGAACCATCCGTCGGCAGAGCCGGCCAGTTGTAGAGCTTCTTCCAAAGCTTCTGCACCTCGACCACATGCTCACCGATACCGGTCTGCGCCCCGGTCTTCTGCTTCAGATAATGCGCAGCCGAGAAATGGTCGGCATGGGGATGGGTGTCGAGAATCCACTCAACCGTCAGTCCCTGCTCCGCGACATGCGACAGGAGCGCATCGGCGCTCGCCGTGCTGGTCGCGCCGGATTTCTCGTCATAGTCGAGCACCGGGTCGATGATCGCACAGCTCTTCGTCGCAGGGTCGGAGACGACATACTGGATGCTGCCGCTGCGTGGCTCGTAGAACCCCTTGACCTCAGGCCGGCCGGGCACCGCCCGGGCAGCGAGCCAAGCCTGCGCTCCCTTGAGGTCGAAGCCGAGGCGTTCGCCGAATGCCCGAACATCAGCCGCCTCGAGACGCCCGTCGAGGACCTCGCCCAGCGCGTGCAGCGTCAACGCGCGCGTTCCGGATTTGCAATGGGCGAAGACCGGTCCGGATGCGGAGGCGACTGCTCTCTGGAATGCCCGCACATTGGCCTCGGTAATGGTCGGCCCGGTGACGGGGATATGCGCATAAGCAATCCCGGCTTCAGCAGCCGCGGACGCCTCGGCCTCGGTGCCGGGCTGCCCGGCTTCCTCGCCATCGGGCCGGTTGTTGACGACCGTCGCAAAGCCTTCGCCTGCGAGCTGCCCAAACTCGGCAAGCGAAGGCTGGCCACCAATGGTGAGCCTGTCGCTGATCCTGACGGTCGGCATGGCATCGCTCCTCTTGCGGGTCTTCAATATACAATATCATATAATGTATATTGAAGACCCGCAAGAAGCACGTCATGCGGTCAGAGCACCACCACCCTGGAGCCACCGGCAACGCGATTATACAGGTCGATCACGTCCTGGTTCATCATTCGAATGCAGCCTGACGAGACGGCCTCGCCGATCGTCCAGGGCTCGTTGGTGCCATGGATGCGGTAGAGCGTGTCCTTGCCGTTCTTGAACAGATAGAGCGCCCGGGCGCCGAGCGGATTGCGCGCGCCGCCGGCCATGCCACCGGCCCATTTCGCGTAGCGGCCGGGCTCTCGCCGGATCATATCCGGCGTCGGCGTCCAGCGCGGCCATTGTGCCTTGCGCTCGACGCGCGCCGTCCCGGTGAATTCTAGCCCCTCCTTGCCGACGCCGACGCCGTAGCGCAGCGCCTTGCCGCCCTCCTGCACGAGATAGAGGAAGCGCGCTTCGGGATCGACGACGATCGTTCCGGGCTGTTCACGGGTCGGGTAATCGACCAGCTGGCGCATATAGGCCGGCTTCAGATCCTCGAGCGAAACGGCGGGAACGGAGAAGCGTTCAGTGTCGAGCGCCGCATAGCGCTCTGCCGCCAGCGGGTCGACCGTCGGGGTCGCATTCACGATCTGCGGCGGCGGTGGTGAGACCGTCGTGCAGGCGGCGGCCAGAAGCGGAAGACCGACGACGGAGAGGAGCATCCTGACCGCCTTGCGGCGCGACGGCAGCATCGCCGGGCGAACCTGCCGCCTCATCGTGCCGCCTGCCTTCCGCGTGCATCGGCGACAACCTGCTTGAAACCCTTGTAGTCGAGTGTCGAGGTCCGGAACGGCCCGACCAGATAGGTCGGCGTGCCCTGCAGGCCCAGCGAATCCGCTTGCGCCAGATTGCGCCGCAGCTGTGCCGTGATCTTCTCTGCATTAGCATCGAGATCGGCCTGCAGGCGGTTCATGTCGATGCCCGCGCCCTTGACCGCCGCCAGGATCGTGTCCTTCGAGCTCAGCCGGCCGGGAAGCCCCATCAGGGCCTTGTGAACGGCCTCGTAGCGCCCCTGATAGCCGGCACCGAGCGCGATCTGCGATGCAAGGACCGAGGATTCGCCCAGGATCGGCCATTCCTTGTAGACAAGGCGGATCTTGCCATCCTCCCTGACGACACGCGCGAGGTCGGGGGCGGATTTCTTGCAGTAGGGGCAGTTGTAGTCGAGGAAGGCGACGATCGTGACATCGCCCTTCGGGTTCCCGCCAGCCGGTGCTTCGGGATCATTGAGGATGCCTTCGACATCGATGATCTGGGCCATCGCCATGGGCGTGATGAAAGGCGCAGCGGCCAGCACGGCCGCAATACGAATGAGGTTTCTGCGATTCATGCTGGGTTCCGCTCAGGGTTCCGGGTCCGGATGGACGAATGAGGTCTGGCACCGCACGGCACGCCGGACGGCGTGGTGATGCACTGCGCAAAGAGTGCGTCCCGGGTCGGAAATCCACCTTAAGCCAGCCTTAAGCCGCGCCAGCGAGGGAGGCGTGGCCAATGGAGAGAACCGAAATGCGTATCCTCGTCGTGGAGGATGATCCTGTTCTGTCGGACGGCCTGAAGGTCGGGCTCGGGCTTGCCGGCGCAACGGTGGACCGCGTCGAGACCTGCGCCGAGGCGCTGGCCGCGCTCGCAACCTCCCGTTTTGACGCCGTGGTGCTCGACCTGATGTTGCCCGACGGGTCCGGGCTCGACGTGCTGAAGGAGATGCGGGGCAGCTCCGACCGCACGCCCGTACTTCTCCTGACGGCGCTGGACGAGGTCGCGGACCGGATCCGCGGCCTTGATGCCGGCGCTGACGACTATCTCGGCAAGCCCTTCGACCTCGACGAACTGGCGGCCAGGGTGCGCTCCGTGGCGCGCCGAAACGCCGGCCGGGCCGCGCCGGTCATGGCTGCCGGTGCGATCATCCTCGACCCCGCAACGCTTGCCGCCAGCGTCGCCGGCACGCCCGTCACGCTTTCCCGGCGGGAATTCGCGGTGCTGTCGGCTCTGATGGAGCGTCCTGGCGCCGTCCGCTCTAAGGGAGAAATCGAAGACCGGCTCTATGGCTGGCAGGAGGATATCGAGAGCAACGCCGTCGAGGTCCATATCCACAATCTGCGTGCCAAGATCGGCCGCGACGCGATCGAGACCGTGCGCGGCCTCGGCTACCGGATGAGACAGGTGACGAAATGAGGCCTGGGCCATGACCTCCCTGCGCACACGCCTCTTCGTCATCCTGATTGCCGCCACCGGGCTGATCTGGCTCAGCGCGGTCGCCTGGATCTATCTCGACAGCCGATCCAAGCTGGAGCATGTGCTCGACACCCGCCTGCAGGAGGCGGCGAAGATGGTGCATTCGCTGGTCGACACCGGCCGGATGCCGGAGACCGCGATCGCCGGATTACCCGGTGCGACGGTCGAGCCGGCATTCTATGAGCGCCAGCTATCCTGCCAGATCTGGTCGCTCGACGGCCGGCTGGTTGCCCGTTCCAGCGGCGCGCCGGGCTCCCAGCTGACCGATCAGGCCGCCGGCTTCTCCGATCGGACGGTCGACGGCGAACGCTGGCGGGTCTACGCGGTCGAAGATGCCCAGAAGGGCATCCGCGTCATGGTCGGCGATCGCATCGGCTTGCGCCATGGATTGGTCAACGACCTGATCGCCGGGCTTCTCGCGCCCGCGCTGCTGATCGCCCCGCTGCTCGGCCTGCTGATCTGGCTCAGCCTCGGCCGGGGCTTGCGCCCGCTTGCGACCATGGCTGCGGAACTCAAGTCGCGTGACGCCGAGGACATGCGCCCTCTGGCGGCGGCTGAAGCCCCCATCGAGGTCCGGCCGCTCGCAGACGCGCTGAACGGCCTGTTCGACAAGGTCGCCGCCGCCCGCCGCCATGAGCGCGAGATCACCGCCTTCGCGGCCCATGAATTGCGAACCCCGCTGGCCGGCTTGAAGACGCAGGCGCAAATCGCGCTGGCCACGACCGACGCCACGATCAGGGAAGGCGCGCTGCGCCAGATCCTGATCTCGGTGGACCGCACCGCCCGGCTCGTTCGCCAGTTGCTGACGCTCGCAAAGCTCGAGACGGAACAGCAAGGTCCAGCCACAGGCCGTATCCGGATCAGCGGGCTGCTCGCCGAGATCATCGACAGTACGCCTCCGGCGGCCGGCATCGACGTCGAACTCGATCCTGGGCTCGCAGTCCTGGAAGTACCGGGCGACCGCGAGAGCCTCGCCCTGGCGCTGCGCAACCTGCACGAAAACGCCATCCAGCATATGCCGCGCGGTGGCACCGTGTCATGGCGTCCTGCCGCCGACGGTCGCGGTGTCGCGGTATGCGACCAGGGCCCCGGTATCCCGCAGGAGGAGCTCGGTCTCGTCACGCAACGCTTCTACCGCGGTCGCCACAAGAGCCCGACAGGCACGGGGCTCGGCCTGACCATCGTCGACATCGCCGCCAGGCGCATCGGAGCGCTGCTCGTGCTGAGCAACCGCACCGACGGCCCGGGGCTGCAGGCGGCGCTCCTCTGGAACGAAGGCTCACTGCGACGCTAAAGCATCGGCCCGAAGAGCGGATGCGCTCTTCGGGCCGATGCAAACACAGCAGGTTAGGTCAGTGCTTCGCGAAGACCGTCGTCTCGCCATCTGCCCCGACCAGAAGCGTCTCATACCGGTCCGGCGTCACGCCCTCGACCTCCATGCCGGGAGATCCGACGGGCATGTCGGGGACCGCCAGGCCGATTGCAGCCGGCTTGTCCTGCAACAGCTTGCGGATGTCCGGGGCCGGCACATGGCCTTCGATGAAATACCCCTCGATGATCGCGGTATGGCAGGACTGGACGTTATCGGGCACGCCGATCTTGCGCTTGCTCGCCGCCATGTCCTTGCTTTCGACGACCTTGGGCGAGAACCCCGCCTGTTCGAGATGCTTGACCCAGGACTTGCAGCAGCCGCAGCTCGGGCTGAGATGGACCTGGATGGACTGGGCCGCCGCCGGAGCGGCGAAGAGCGCGAGCGTCAGCGCGGTAGCAAGGGTTTTCATCGTTCTCTCCAGATAGAAAGTCATGAGCGGACCGGGTTCGCAGCCGGCAAGGGAAAGCGTCCCGTCGTCAGCGCATCCGCGAATTGCTGTTCGCTGGCCGCGAGCGTCGGCAACGTCACCGTGACCCGGAGGCCTCCTTCCGCCCGGTTGGCGAGCAAGATCTCGCCGCCATGGGCATGAATGACGGCGCGCGCGATCGTCAGACCGAGACCGGTCCCGCCGGTTTCCCGGCTGCGCGATTCCTCGAGCCGAACGAACGGCTGGAAGGCGCGCTCGACCTCGTGTTCGGGAATGCCCGGCCCGTCATCCTCGATGATGAAGCTCAGGCCGGTCGGTGTCTCCGAGATCGCGATCGAGACCTGATCGCCATATTTCACGGCGTTACCGATCACGTTCCAGAAGGCCCGCTTCAAGGCGAGCAACCGACCGAGCACGCGGCCATGACCGAGGCCGCTGAGCGTGATCGTGCGCCCCTGATCGATATGGTCGTCGACGATGGTTTCAATCACCGAGACGATGTCGAGCGGGCGGATCGCCTCGCTGGAGACGCCGCCGCGCAGGAATTCGAGTGTCGAATCGATCATCGCCTCCATTTCGGAGAGGTCGGCATCGACCAGGTCGCGCGTCGCCTCGTCCTCCATCAGCTCCGAGCGCAGCCGCAGGCGCGTGATCGGCGTGCGCAGGTCATGCGAGACCGCCGCCAGCGCCTGCATGCGCTCGGCGACGAGGCGCTGGATGCGTTCGCCCATGGTGTTGAAGGCGCGAGCGGCCCGGCGCACCTCAACGGGGCCGACCTCGCTGAGCGGTGTCGGGGCCTGGTCGAGGCTGAAGCGCTCGGCTGCCAGCGCGAGGTCGCGCAACGGCCGCGTCGCCCAGCGCAGCAGCAGCACGCCGATGACGATGATCGCCACGCCGAAACAGATCATGATCGCCAGCACGTTCCAGTCGGCATGCTGCGCGGCCCCGAGAGTCGTCGAAGAGAAATTGACCCAGGAGCCGTCGTCCAGCCTGACCGAGACCAGCATCATATGGCGACCGGCATCGCCCTCTCCGGCGCTTCCCTCTCCGGTACCCGGCGTCCCACCATCGGCATAGCCGAGGCGAAACGACTCCGATGCCAGCTCGGGCGCGAGCTCCTTCAGCCGTGCCGCCATCGCCTGCGTGCGCTCGGTTCTCGGCGCGGAGCCGAGGACGAGGCTCACATTGCTCCAGTGCACCTCCAGGCTCGCACTCGACAGATCATGGGCGACGCGATCGCGCTCGGCAGCGTGCACGTTGCCGGCGATCGCGCGCTTGATCGTGACGATGCGCTCCGCCAGAGCCTTGTCGCGCTGCACATTGGCCATGCTGTCGACACTGACCCGATAGGCCCAGTAGCCGGCGAAATGGAAAGCGAGCAGCGCCGCAACGAGGATCAGGATGGCGCGGCCCGCTACGGTGTCGGGCCAACGCGGACGGAAGGACCTGCTCATGCCGGTTCACCCTCGCGCGCCTGCACGGTCGGCGTGAACATGTAGCCCGAACCTCGAATTGTCTTGATCAACTGGCTGCCATTCGTATCCGCCTCGAGCTTGCGGCGCAGGCGGCTGATCTGGACATCGATCGTCCTGTCGAAAGGGTCGTCACTGCTGCGCGTCTTGGCGAACTGCATCAGCACCTCTCGCGAGAGCACCCTGTTGGCGTGTTCGGCAAAGGCAAGCAGCAGGTCGAACTCGCCGGTCGAAAGATCGACCAGCGTTCCCGACGGCGACAGCAATTCGCGGCGGCGCAGATCCATCGTCCAGCCGTCGAAGCCGATCTGCTCGCTGGCGCGATCACTCGGCTCGCCCCGGCGGATGCGCGTGCGCCGCAGCACGGCCCGAACCCGCGCCAGCAGCTCGCGCGGGCTGAACGGCTTGGTCACATAGTCATCGGCGCCGACCTCCAGCCCCTGTATGCGGTCGCTCTCCTCGCTGCGGGCCGTCAGCATCACGATCGGCACCGGCGAGATCGCGCGGATATCGCGGCAGAGTTCGATCCCCGAACGGCCCGGCAGCATCAGGTCGAGAATGACGAGGTCGATCTCGCTGCGCTTGAGGATGTCGAACATCGAATCGCCATCGGCAGCACCGCTGACCTGATAACTGTGCCGCTGCAGGAAACGCGCGACCAGCAGGCGGATCTGCGGGTCGTCATCGACCACCAGCACATGGCCGTGATCCTCGGCCTGAACGCTTGCAGGTAATGGGTTCAACTTCGGACTTCCGACTGGACGGGCCAGGAGTGATCGGTACGCGGCTCAAGGGTCAAGATAACGCCTGCTTGCGGCAAATGCGCGGATCGCTTCGCAACAATTTGTAACGGACGCGGCCGGAGCGCCGTTGCTAGTCAGAACGTCACCACGCCGCTGGAGACGCCGAATCGCGATGATTGCAAGACCACTCCTCCTCGCAACCCTTGCGATCGTGCTCGGTGCCTGCGCCGGCAAACCGCTGCCCGACTATCTCGCACGTCCGGCCGACCCGAACGTGAAGGTCCCTACCCCTGCCTATCAGAGCGTCACCGCCGGCAGCACCGTGCTGCGGCCGGCCGAGCCGAAGGACTGGCGTGAACTCAATCGGCGCGTTGGACCGCAGCCATGACCGAAGGACCGATCACTGGGGCCACGCCTGCGCCCATTCCCTTCCGGTCGATCATGCTCTTCCCATCGGCTTCCCGCCTTGCCCTTGTCGCCGGCATGGCCGCGCTCCTGGGCGGTTGCGCGACCTTCTCCGCCGATGGCGGCATCGCCCCGGCGCAGAATCTCGCCTTCAGCGAGCTGAAGAAGGACGTGGTCAAGATCAATGACGCCGAGGCGGCGATCAGCGCCAAGGCGCGCGTCGACCAGTTGCTGAGGAAGCCGCTGACGGCCGATTCCGCGGTACAGATCGCGCTGCTCAGCAATCGCGGCCTGCAAGCCGCCTTCAATGATCTCGGCATTGCCGAGGCACAGATGGTCGCGGCGAGCCTGCCGCCCAATCCCCGTTTTGGCATCTCCAAGCTCTCGGGACGGTTTGAACTGGAGATCGAGCGCCAGGTCGCAGGCAGCCTCTTCGCGCTTGCGACATTGCCGGCGCGCGCCGCAATCGCCCGCGAGAAATTCCAGACCGCACAATTGCGCGCCGCCGAAACCGTGCTGACGCTGGCAGCCGACACGCGCCGGCAGTATTACCGGGCCGTCGCCGCCAATGCGCAGGTCGGCTTCTTCGAGCAGGCCAAGAACTCCACCGACGCCGCCTCCGAGCTGTTCAAGCGGCTCGGCGAGTCCGGCGGCATCAACAAGCTCGATCAGGCCCGCGAATTCGCCTTCGACGCCGAACTCGGCGCCCAGCTCGCCCAGGCACGCCTGCTGCAGCGCCAGGAACGCGAACGCCTCGTGCGGCTGCTTGGCCTATGGGGCGATGAGCTGAAGTTCCAGATCCCCGTCAATCTTGCGCCTCTTCCGCAAATCCAGAGTGCCAGGACCATCGAAGCCGAGGCCCTGCGCAAGCGGATCGACCTGCAGATCGCCCGCGGCGATCTCGACGCGCTGGCGAAGTCGCTTGGTCTCACCAACGCAACCCGCTTCGTCAACGACGTCGATCTGCTTGGCCGGCGCACCTATGACCGTGGGCGCAGGGCTCTGGCCGATGGCGACGTCGAGCGGGAGACGAAGCGCAGCACCACGCTCGAACTCGAGATCGAGATCCCGATCTATGATTTCGGACAGTCGCGCGTGGTCCAGGCCGAGCAAAACTATATGCAGGCCGCCAACAAGCTAGCCGAGAAGGCCGTCAATATCCGCTCGCAAGCACGCGAGGCCTATACCAGCTATCGCGCCACCTATGACATCGCCCGGCAATACCAGAACAACGTCCTGCCGCTGCGCAAGATCATCCAGGACGAGTCGCTGCTGCACTATAACGGCATGCTCGTCGATGTGACGCAGCTCATCACCGACGCGCGCGGGCGCATCCTGTCGAATGTCGCCGCGATCAATGCGCGTCGCGATTTCTGGATTGCCCACACCGACCTCAAGCACGTCGTGATCGGCGGTGGCGGCACCGGAGGCGGTGGAGCTACGGCCGCCGCGAGCACCGGTGGCGACGGCGGCGGCGCAGGCCACTAGCGAGCAAGGAACGACACCATGACCATGTCACGCAGAGGCTTCATCGGCTCGTCCGGCCTCGTCCTTGCCGGTGCGACGGCCGTCTCCGGCCGCACCGCCTTCGCTTCGGTGCCCGAGGCGCCGACCATGACGGAGGCCTCGACCCAGGCACCACTGGTTCCAACCAGCGGGCCGGATTACCAGCCGGTCGCCACCTTGAACGGCTGGACCCTGCCCTGGCGGATGAACGGCGACTGGAAGGAATTCCATCTCGTCGCCGAACCGGTCGAGCGCGAGCTCGCGCCGGGCATGAAGGCCTATCTCTGGGGCTATAACGGCCAGTCGCCGGGCCCCACCATCGAGGCCGTGGAGGGCGACAAGGTCCGCATCTTCGTCACCAACAAATTGCCCGAGAACACGACGATCCATTGGCATGGCCAGCGTCTGCCCAACGGCATGGATGGCGTCGGCGGGCTGAACCAGCCACATATCCCGCCCGGCAAGACCTATGTCTACGAGTTCCTGCTGCGGCGCTCCGGCACCTACATGTACCACCCGCATTCGGACGAAATGGTCCAGATGGCGATGGGCATGATGGGCTTCTTCGTCGTTCATCCCAAGGACCCGGCCTTCCGCCGCGTCGACCGCGATTTCGTCTTCCTGCTCAACGCCTTCGACATCGAGGCCGGCTCCTATGTGCCGAAGGTCAACACGATGCTCGACTTCAATCTGTGGTGCTGGAACAGCCGGGTCTTCCCGGGGATCGATCCCTTCGTCGTGGCGAAGAACGACAAGGTGCGCATCCGCTTCGGCAATCTGACGATGACGAACCACCCAATCCACATGCACGGCTACGAGTTCAAGGTCTCCTGCACGGATGGCGGCTGGGTCGACCCTGCAGCGGCCTGGGACGAGGTCTCGATCGATGTCGCCGTCGGCCAGATGCGCGCCTTCGACTTCGTCGCCGATGAGCTCGGCGACTGGGCGATCCATTGCCACAAGTCGCACCACACCATGAACGCCATGGGCCACTCGGTGAAAACCTATATCGGCGTCGGCAAGAAGGACATCGCCAAGCGGATCGCCAAGATCGCACCAGGCTATATGCCGATGGGCTCCAACGGCATGGGCGAGATGGGCGCGATGGAGATGCCCCTGCCGAACAACACCCTGCCGATGATGACGGGTTTCGCGCAGTTCGGCCCGGTTGAAATGGGCGGCATGTTCTCGGTGGTGAAGGTCCGCGAGGGCCTCGCCAAGAACGATTACAAGGACCCCGGCTGGTTCAAGCACCCGGAAGGCACCGTCGCCTACGAATACAAGGGCGCCAAGCTGACCGAGGCACCCCGTGCGGCTGCGCCCGACAGCGGCGTGCAGTCAGCCGACTGGCGCGTGAAGGATCCACGCAAACCCCGGCTCGGCCCGGATGGCAAGCCGCTGCCCGCGGCCAAGGCCGGCGGCCATTCCAACCACTGAACGTCCATCGACACCCCTTCGGGAGAGGAACCATGTCAAAGCAGTTCACGAAACTCGGCTTGGCGGCTGTGGCCGTCATATTCTCCGCCGCGGCAGCGCTGGCCGGTCCTGGCGGAGCCGGGCATGGCCATGGCGACGAGACCGCCTATGGCAAGCCGGGTGATCCCAAGAAGCCGGCCCGGTTGATCCAGATCGCCATGGCCGAGCGTGACGGCAAGATGCAGTTCATCCCGGACAGGATCGAGGTCCGGCGCGGTGAACAGATCCGGTTCCAGCTGCGCAACAATGGCGAGCTCGATCACGAGCTGGTCGTCGCGACGCTCGAGGAGAACCTCAAGCACGCCGTCGAGATGCAGAAGAATCCCGACATGGAGCATGACGATCCGAACGCCAAGCGTCTCTCTCCCAAAAAGACCGGGGAGATCGTCTGGCAGTTCACCAAGGCCGGGCAGTTCGATTTTTCCTGCCTGATCCCTGGCCACCGCGAAGCCGGAATGACCGGCACCATCACCGTCAAGTGACGCCTGCAACCCTCAAATCACGATGGAGATCATGATGCGCAAACTTCTCACGATCGCGCTTGTCAGCGGCAGCCTCGCTGGCGCGGCCCTGGCGCAGGACGCAGCCCTGGTGAGTGCCACGGTCAAGAAGGTCGATATGGCTCAGGCCAAGATCACGCTTGATCACGGCCCGATCAAGAACCTCGACATGGACGGCATGACGATGGTGTTCAAGGCCGCCGACCCGGCCATGCTCAAGGAGCTGAAGGCCGGCGAGAAGGTCAAGTTCACCGCGGATCGCGTCAACGGTCAGATCACCGTCACCTCGCTGCAGAAGGCGAAGTAAGCACAGCGGTGCCCCGCATTTCGGCGGGCAGCGGGCGCGATCGGTTCTTCGCGGCACTCGCTGCCCTCGTCATATCCGCTCCAGTCCCGGTCGCTGCAAGCGACGGCGACCTGCAGCGCGCCCTGCTCGAATCCGGCTGTGCCAACGCCAAGGTCACCAGGCTGCCCGATCAGGGCACGATCGTCATCTACCGGGCGAACTGCCTCAGCACCGAGCACAAGGTGATCGAGCTGGTCTGTATCACAGGTCGTTGGACAGCAAGCAGCCCCTCGTCGGAGGACGAGCGGGACAGGTAGCCGAGCAGCCCCTTGCCGGTCGTTCGCGCGGGGGAAAGCGCACAATGGAAAGAAGGCCGGCAGCGCGATCACCGCTGCCGGCCTTCCTTTTTTGCTTCAAGCGACGTTCACAGGTCTCGTTCACAGGTCTTGCGGCATCGGCCTGGCCGGATGCTTCGGAGCCCGCAGCGAGGCGACGATCGTCCAGGCGATGATCCCGACCGTCACCGCCGCAAGCACCGCCGCGATCGGTCGATTGACCAGGCCGATCAGGCTGCCGTCGGACTTGATCATCGAGTTGATGAAATACTCCTCCAGCAGCGGGCCGAGCACCACGCCGAGAATGACCGGCGCAACCGGAAAGCCGTTCTCCTCCAGCACGAAGGCAAGGGCACCGAAGGCCAGCATCAGCCCGACATCGAAGAGCGAGTTGTTGATCGCGTAGGAGCCGACGATGGCGAAGAGCAGGATGATCGGCATCAGGATCTTGCGGGGCACCTGCAGCACCCGCGAGGCCACCTTGATGATCGCCCAGCCGAGCGGCAGCATCAGCAGATTGGCGATGACGAAGACGAGGAACAGCGCGTAGACGTTCTCGGGATTGTTGACGAAGATCGTCGGCCCCGGCGCCATGTTCTTCATCATCAGGACGCCGATGGCGATCGCGGTGATCGAGTCGCCGGGAATGCCGAAGACGAGAGCGGGAATCCAGGCGCCGGCAAGCGAGCTGTTATTGGAAGCTCCCGCCTCGATCAGCCCTTCGGGGTGACCCGTGCCGAATTTCTCCGGCGTCTTCGAGAAGCGCTTGCTCATCGCATAGGACATCCACGCCGCCATGTCGGCGCCGCTGCCGGGCTGGATGCCGACAACGGTCCCGAGCGCGCTGCCGCGGATGAGCTGCCACGGGTATTGCTTGGTCAGCCGCCACATATTGGCGAAGATCGGCCCCATCTTCTTGATGACAATCTGCGGCGCGCTGCCATCGGCGATCATGTGGCGCATCACCTCCGAGCAGGCGAACATGCCGACCATCATCGGGATCAGCGAGACACCGCCGAGCATCTCGGTGGAGTCGAAGGTGAAGCGTGGCTGGCCAGCCGGATTGTTCATGCCGACAAGCGAGATCATCAGGCCGATCAGCAATGCGATACAGGCCTTGAGCGGCGTCGAAGAGCCAATGAAGACTGCCCCGCCGAGACCGAGCATCACGATCCAGAAGAACTCGACCGAGCCGAAGCCAAGCGCGAAATCGGCGATGGCCGGGGACGCCGCCATCATCACCGCAGTTCCGAACAGCCCGCCGAGAACCGAGAACCAGAGCCCGATGCCGAGCGCCAGTTCGGGCTCGCCCCGCAACGTCATCTGATAGGAATCGTCGACATAGGCCGCCGAGGCCGGCGTGCCGGGAATGCGCAGCAGGCAGCCCGGAATATCGCCGGAAAAGATCGCCATCGTACTGGTCGTGACGATCGCGGCGATGGCCGGGACGGGCGGCATGAAGAACGTCAGCGGCACCAGAAGCGCTGTCGCCATCGTGGCGGACAGGCCGGGAATGCATCCGACAACAAGGCCGTAAATGGCCGAGGCGGTGATGACAGCGAGCACATAGGGATCGAGCACCATCCCCAGCGCTGTGACATAGGCATCGAGCATGGCGACCTCACCAACGGATCGGTTCGAGGGGGCCCCACGGCAGCTGCACGCCGAGACCGAGATAGAAGATCGAATGCATCGCAAGCGCCACGAGTAGGGAGAGCGGAACCGCCAGACCCGGCCGGACACCGCCCGCCATGAACAGCACGACGAGGATCAGCGGCGCCGTGATGAGGAAGCCAAGCGCCTCCGGGAACCAGAGGTAGAACAGCACTGCGCCAGGCACGAGCGCGAGCTTCAGCAGTGCAGCAGGGCTGCGCGCCCAGCCGGCCAGGGCCAGCATCGGGCCGCGGTCGACCGCGCGAGCGCCGTTGACCCCGAGGATCACGGCGCAAAGTGCCAGCAGTCCGGACAGGATCAGCGGGAAGGCAGAGGGGCCCAGCGGCTGCTGCGAAGGGTTCGGCAGATGCCAGGACGCCGTCGCGACGAGCGCGGCCAGCCCGAGAAACACCAGCCCGGCGAAAAGATCGTTGAATTTCATGCAGACCTGCCCGACGCGAAGGACACGATGGGGTGGATGCGGCGCGCCAGAGCCGGCGCCGCATCATGCTCCGGCAGGGGGCCGGGCTGGAATTGGCGGGAACTACTGGCGCAGGCGCAGACCGAGCGCGCCCATGATCTCGCCATTGCGCTTGTGCTGCTCGGCGAGGAAGCTGCCGAAGGCCGGCCCCTTGGCAAAGGCATAGCCAAAGCCGCGCTCGGCCAGGAAGCTCTTGTAGCTGTCGGAATTCGCCACCTTGTCGGTCGCCTCGACAAGACGGGCAGTGACCTCGGCCGGCAGATTGGCGGGCGCCGCAAGGCCGCGCCAGGTGCCACCCTCATAGTCCTTGCCAATCGCATCCTTGACCGTCGGCACCGACGGGAAGGCGGAGATCTTCTCCTTCGAAAGCACGGCTAGCGACTTGACGCGGCCGGCATCGATCATCGGCTTGCCCTCCGGCAGCGACGACGGGACGATCTGCACGCCACCGGAGGCCAGCTCCTGGAAACCAGGCGCCGCACCCTGGCTCGGCACGACGACGACGCTCTTCGGGTCGATGCCTTCGAGCTGCAACAGTCCGGCAAAGGCGAGGTGATAGGCGGCGCCTGCCGCCATGCCGGACATCTTGAAATGGCCGACCGGCTGCTTGCGGATGTCGTCCAGCGCCGCGCGCAGATTGGCCCAGGGGCTGTTGGACGCGACGTTGAACGCGGCGGAATCGAAATTCACCAGCGCCAGCGGCGTCAGCTTCTCATAGGTGAAGGGTGCGGTGTTCGACCAGTAGAAGGTCGTCACCTCGGCGGTCGCCAGGCCGATCGTGTAACCGTCTGGCTTGGCGTTGACGATCTCGGTATGACCGACGACGCCTCCACCACCGGTGCGGTTGACAACATTCACCGGCTTGCCGAGTTCCTTCTCCAGCCCCGCCGCAAGGATGCGGGCAACAGCGTCGGTGCCGCCCCCGGCGGCCCAGGGCACGATCAGGGTCACCGGGCGCTCCGGCCAGGCGGCGGACGCGGCAAGGCTCGTCGCCGTCATCGCTGCGGCGAGCATCAGTGTCTTGAATGTCATGGCGTTTCTCCGAAGATGGATTTCTTGAGATCCGGCGGCGTTATTGCGCCGTCCGAGAGCAGGTGCCCGTAGGTGTAGCCAAGCAGGACTTCCATGGCTTCGCGCGCCTGCTTTGCGTCGCGGGCCTCGATCGCGCGTGCGACGGCGGCATGGTTCGGCAGGTTGCCGGTGAAGACGCCGACGGTGATGTCGAAGATGGCGCTCAGGATCGCATCGATTGCGCCGCGAAAGCTGCGCAGCACCGGGTTATGCGTCGCCTCGAGAATGGCGAGGTGAAAAGCCTTGTCCGCCGCAATCGCTGCCTGCGGGTTGAATTGGCCGTCGTCCATCGCGGCAAGCGCGGCATTGATCCGCCAGACGTCCTCAGGCGTTGCGCGCTGCGCCGCCAGCGCCGCCGCCGCAGGCTCGATGATCGCGCGGGTTTCCTCCAGTGCGAGCAGCAGGCTGCGGTCGAGCCCCCCGCCGGTCCGCACCCATCCCAGCACATCGCTGTCGAGCAGCATCCAGTCCTGGGCGGGACGCACATGCGTGCCGTGGCGAGGGCGGACGCTCACCAATCCCTTCGCAGTCAGCGTCTTCATCGCCTCGCGAACGACGCTGCGGCCAACCCGGTAATGCGCCTCCAATTCGTGCTCGGGGGGCAGCACCGCCCCCGGCGCGATCTCGCCGCGCACGATGGCGGCCCCGAGCGCGGCGACCATCGCGCCGATCTTTCCGGGCTTCGCGCCTTTCCGCATGCCATGAGCCTGGGACATTCGACCCTCCATATTCATGAAATTGCCACGCTCGGGTTTCGCTTGCAACCATTCATCTGATGTTTAACATCTGATCTTCGAAACGACACGCTATCGTGAGGATACGAGATGGGCTTCGCGCCGCCGTTCGCCGGCATTCATGCCATGGTCTATGCCTTGTTCGACGAGCAGGAGCGGCTTGACCGGGCATCGATGCGCCGCCAGACGGAGCTCTGCCTTGCGCTTGGCGTGCACGGCATGGCCGCGCTCGGCCTCGCCACCGAAGTGTCAAAGCTGACCCAGTCCGAGCGCCTGGCGCTGATGGAATGGGTTTCCGAGGATACCGCCGGACGCGTGCCGCTCGCCTTCACGATTTACGGCACGTCCGTCGCGGAACAGATCGAGCAGGTCAGGGCAGCCGAGGCTGCGAAGGCCGACTGGGTCATCCTGCAGCCGCCGATGGTCGGCAGTTTTGGAGCAGCCGAATATATAAGCTTCTTTGGTCGGGTCGCTGACGCAACCTCGCTGCCCGTCGCGATCCAGAATGCACCAGCCTATATGGGGCGCGGCCTCTCTGCCGAAGACATCCGCGAACTGGTATCGCGCCATCCGAATATCAGCCTGATCAAGGGTGAAGGCCCAGCCGTGGAGATTCGGCAGCTGATCACGACCACAGAGGGGCGGCTTCCGGTCTTCAACGGTCGCGGCGGCCTCGAACTGGTCGACAACCTGCGCGCCGGCTGCGCGGGCATGATCCTGGCCCCCGACACGATCGATCATTCGCTCCGCGCCTATAACCGCTTCATGGCCGGAGACGAGCCCGGCGCGGAGGCCGCCTATCGCGACGTCTCGCCTGCAATCGTCTTCATCATGCAGTCGATCGAGAGCCTGCTCTGCTATGGCAAGCGCCTCTTCGGCGAGCGTGCCGGCCTTGTCATTCACGACCGGTCCCCCGCTCTGCGCTCGACGGAGTTCGGTTTGGAGCTCGTGCGGCGGCACGCCACGCAGCTCGGCCCCTACAGCGCTGCGGCCTAAGGCACCGGCCCGAACAGTGGATCGCGGCTTTTCGGGAAAGCCGACGCAAACACAACACGTTGGATCATCGGCCTGCATACCACCCGGTCCGATGATCGAGCGTCATGATCGGGCCCAGACGGAAGTCGCCCCGCCTGCCTTGCCCCGTGTTTCAGGGCAGCGTTGCCGTCCGCGACCGCGGCCTTCCGGCAGGCTTGTGATTTGACAATTCGGGCAGCGAGCCTAAGTCATGAGACATGATGGCGCGCTTCTCCAATTTCCGTCGCGGCCTGCACCGGGCAGGTAACCTGATCGCGGGCAACTAGCCCCGGATTCGTCGCGCCGCGCGCCTCGGGTTCGGGGCGGTCGGCCTTCCGGCGCCGAATCGGCATCATTCCGGACTAAAGGTCGAAGCGGGCAACGCCCCGCAAACCCATCCATCAGCGCAAGCGACTAAGGCGTCTGCCGAAGGCAGAGAGCCGCCGACGCCATTGTCCGGCCGTGCAAGCTCGCCTGCGCGCAATTTTCCACTGGTACGCGCTGCCTGCGGGCGCGCATTCATTCAGGACGTTCACATGACTAACCGGACCTCCGGCGGGGCAAAGCCCCGTATCACCCTGACCGCAATCGACCACGAGAAGCTCACCCAGCTCGCGATTGCCGCGACCAACACCTTTCCCGACGTCGCGGCGGAACTCGCGGACGAGGTGGCGCGCGCCCGCGTTCTCGCGAAGGGGCGCCAACTTGCAGACGCCGTGCGCATGGGCAGCGAAGTGCTGTTCCAGGACGAGGTCACGGGCAAGACCACGACCGTCACCCTCGTCTATCCGCCCGAGGCCGATATCGCCCAGGGCAAGATCTCGATCCTGACCCCGATCGGGACCGCCCTGATCGGCCTCTCCGTCGGGCAGTCCATCAACTGGACGACGCGCAGCGGCGATGTGAAGCGGCTGACAGTTCAGGCCGTCCGCGATCCGGCCGATGGCGCGGCGCAACCGGCCTGATTGCGGCCGGCGACAGCGAGCCCTCAGGAGCGGGCGAGAACGTCGGCGAGCGAAGGCCTCGCATGACCGTCTCGCCCCGCCACTGCTGGCGCGGCGAGCATGGCGTTGAGGACGGCCTCCTGCGTCGCCTCGGCGGCCGCGCGAAACGGCAGATCAATCCGGTTCTCGTTGAGCACCACCATGGGCGCGAGATCGGCGCGTTCATGATGGCTGATGCGGCCGGCCGTGCTGAAGGCCAGCGCGATGTCGCCGCTGCCATTGCCCCAGAATGCACCGAGCCGGGCCAGTCCCGCACCGCACCGTCTTGCAACGCGCGTCAGCTGCCGCGATTCCATCGGAATATCGGTCGCCACCACGATGATGACGGACCCACGCTCGGGCACGGCGGCGTGCGGCATGGCGGGCGGAACGGGCCGGCGCCCATCCGGCAGAACCAGGTCTCCCGCATTGCCAAAATTGGCCTGGACCAGCACGCCGAGCGTATAATCCTTGCCGTCCAGCCTAAGCAGGCGGGAGGCCGTGCCGATGCCGCCCTTGAAACCAAAGGCGCTTATCCCGGTCCCACCGCCGACGGCGCCTTCTTCGACCGGGCCGACCGTAGCGGCATCGAGTGCCGCGAAGGCGTCATTCTCGGTCAGGACGCGCGCCCGGATGTCTGAGAGAAAGCCGTCATTGCACTCGAGCACGACCGGATTGACGGTGCCGGTCGTCCGGCCGATGTCGGGATTGGCCGCAAGCGCACGCGTGACCAGGGCATTGAAGCCCGTCCCGACCGACAATGTGTTTCCCAGCAGGAGCGGGGTCTCGATCTGCCCGAGTTCGGCGACCTGCACCAGCCCGGCACTCTTGCCAAAACCGTTGATGACGTCGACACCGGCGCGCAGCTTCTCGCGAAACGGATCGTCGCCATGGGGCAGTATGGCTGTGAACCCGGTTTGGATATCCCCGTCGCGAATGGTCCTGTGACCGACACGGACGCCCGCGACATCGGTAATCGCATTGAGCGGGCCGGGCGGCAGAGAACCGCAGATCAATCCAAGAGAACGGGCGCGGGCAGGCATGGGCGGCAATCCGGCTGGCTGACGATGCTTCCGGCTATAGCGGAAACCCCGGTATCCGCCAGCAGTGGAACGCAGCCCCGCTCCCGCGATCAGGGGGACCGGGCCAGCGCGATCGCATCCGCCACTTCCTCGTAGCGATCGGTCAATGTCGCCGTCGCGACGCGGATATGGGCGCTGGGCAGGACCGAGAACTTGCTGCCGGGATTGACAGCGATGTTGCGCGCCGCGAGCGTCACCATGGCGAAGGGCTCCGAGATGATCGGAACCCACAGGCAAAGGCCGCTGCCGGGCGCGGTGTGGATGCCGCGCGCGGCCAGTGCCGCTGCCAGACTGTCGCGCCGCTGCTGGTAGACGGTGCGGGCCTTTGCCACGATATCCCGGCTCGCTTCATCGCGCAGCAGCCAGGAGGTAGCGCCCTGGAGCAGTCGGCTCGTCCAGCCTGCGCTGAAGGCCCGATAGGACTGGACCTGTTCGACGATCGCGGCCGAACTCGACAGCACCGCGAGCCGCAGATCGGGCCCAAGGGTCTTCGAATAGGAGACGATATGGATGGTGCGCTCCGGAAACCGCACGCCCAGTGACGCGGGCGGCGCCCCCGAGATGTCGGCAACGCCGTCATCCTCGATGATCAGCGCATCGCTCTCGGCGAGAATGTCGCCGATCAGCGCGAGCCGCTCGGCGCTGACCGTCTGCCCCGTAACCGAGTGCAGTCTCGGCTGGAACACGAAGGCAGCAAGGCGCTCCTGCGCCGCGGCGCGGAGCGAAGCCGGCAGGGGGCCGTGCTCGTCGCAGGCCACAGGCACGATCCTGACGCCGAGATCCTCGAGGATATCGAGCAGCCGCATGGCCGTCGGATGCTCGATCGCGACGGCCGAGCCCGGCGTCACAAGGGCGCGCAGCGTGTTGTAGACGGCATTATAGCCGCCATTGGTGGCGAGGAATGCTTCTGGCCGATAGGGCCAGCGCGCTTCAGCCGCCTCGCGCAGTTCCGGTACGACTCGGCTCCGTTCATAGCTGTTGAGCTTGTCGACCGTTGCGCCATGGGCCAGCGCCTGTGCGAGCGGCGGCAGCAACGCCGTGTCGGGAATGGCCAGCGACAGGTTCAGCACGCCGGCACCATAGTCGCCGGAGCTCGCCAGCCGCTCCGGCTGGGCGATGAAGCGATCGCCGCTGACCCAGGTGCCATTGCGCCCTCGGCCACGAATGATCTTCTGCCGGCGCAATTCGCTCCAGGCCTCGGAGATCGTCGCCGGGCTGACCTTCATTTCATAGGCGATGTCGCGGATCGCGGGCAGCCGCGCCCCGACGGGCAGCGCTCCTGCCCTGATCAGCGCGCTGGTCTCCAGGGCGATGCCCCGGATGCTGCGATCGACGATCGTCCTTGCGAGCCAGTCGGCACTGATCGAGCTGTTCATTCACCGCCATTAAATGTTCAATAACATAATAACATTTGCGCAGTCACTTTTGAACATTTAGCAGTGGCCGTGTCGAGAGCTATTCAGAGTTGCCAACATGGCCGTAACGCTGCGCCTTGCCCTCCGCGACTGGGACTACATGACCCCGCTCGTTCTCGGCGACGTCTCCTCGCCCCGGCTGAGGGTCCAGGTTGATCGTGTCGGCACACTCGTCGGCGACCTGGCCACCGACGAAGCTTACGATGCCGCAGAGCTGTCATTCAGCCGCTATGCCCAGTTGCGCCATGACGGCGACGACAAGATCGTCGGCATGCCGAACTTCATCATGCGCGGCTTTCGCCATCGCTGCATCGTGACCACCAAGGACAGCGCGATCCGCACGCTCGCCGATCTTGCCGGCAAGAAGATCGGTGTCACCGGCTGGCGCGATTCCGGCAACACCTGGACCCGCGCCGCCGTGCGCCGCGAAGGCGTCGGCGTCGAGGACGCGATGTGGTATGCCGGGCGCCTGACCGAAGCTCACCCGATCACCGACCGTCTCGACGGCTTTGGCCGCCCCGGCCGGATCGAGGCCGCTCCGGGTGAGCGCCCGATGGTGGATCTCCTGCGGGATGGCGGGCTCGATGCCGTGTTCACGCCCTTCATGCCCAAGGGCTTCTTCGATCCGGCCTCGCCGTTTCGTCAGGTGCTCGAGGATTTCCGGGCGGCGGAAACCGCCTATTTCCACGAAGTCGGCTACATCCCGGGCATGCACCTGATCGGCTTCAAGGCCGAAATCGTCCGCGACAATCCCTGGATCATGGACGAGCTTAGTGCGTTGATCGACGAGTCACAGCGGCTCTGGCTCGAGAAGCGCGAGAAATACGCCGATACGACACCCTGGATGTTCGACGAGCTGCGCCGTTGCGCCCGCGATCTGCCCGCCTCGTGGAGCGCGAGCGGTTTCGCCGAGAACGAAGTCATGATCGCCGATTTCGCGACCGAACTGCATGAACAGAAGATCCTGCCGCGCCTGCTGACGCCCGCCGAACTTTTCCCGCGGCACGCGCGGACCCACTGACACGCCCGAGAAGCGTTGCGACAGGCCGGCGCCGCCGCCCGGCCTGCAAGTTCAGACAAGAATGGGGAGTAGCACCATGTATTTCAGATTGATTGCCTCGGTCGCCTTCGCCGGATTGACGCTGGCCGGTTCCGCGCTGGCCCAGCAGGGCACGATCGCGAAGCAGACGGTCAACGAGGAGCTGCGGGCGCGCCTGCCTGAGCCCCTTCGCAGCAAGGGCAAGGTGATCTCGGTCAATAACGGCTCCTTCCCGCCCTACGAGATCGTCACCGGTACCGAGATGAGCGGCGCGAGCTCCGACCTCACCGACGCGATCGGTCAGGTTCTGGGCGTCACGATCGAGCATGCGACGGTGGGAGGCCTGCCGGCCCTGCTCGCCGGCGTGAATGCCGGGCGCTACCAGTTCGCCTTCGGCCCCGTCGGCGATTTCAAGAGCCGGCAGGAAGCCAACGATTTCGTCGATTGGGTCCAGGAATTCGTCGTCTTCGCGGTCCAGAAGGGCAACCCCAAGGGCATCACCTCGCTCGACACCGCCTGCGGCAACCGCATCGCCGTCATGGCCGGCGGCTCGGCCGAGCGCGTCATCCAGGTCCAGGCGGAGAAGTGCAAGGCGGACGGCAAGGGCGCCATCGAGGTGCAATCCTATTCCGATCAGCCGAGCTCGATCCTTTCGGTCCGCTCCAAGCGTGCCGATGCCTTCTTCTCGTCGCAGGCACCCCTCACCTATTTCGTCGCGCAGGCCAACGGCCAGCTCGAACTCACCGGTGTCGGTGCCCGCAACGGGTTTGAGGATCTCTATCAGGGCGCGGTCGTTCCCAAGGGCTCGCCGCTCGGCCCGGTTCTGCGCGATGCCGTCAAGATCCTGATCGATAACGGCACCTATGCCGCGATCATGAAGAAATGGGGCCTCGAGAACAACATGCTCAAGGAGCCCGGTCTCAATCTCGGCGGGGCCCTGCCGAAATGAGCGGCGAGCCCGCGATGACCGCGTCGCCCAAGGGCGGCGCCGACGCGAGGGACGTGGCCAACGCGCACGCCCCCTTCCCGATCGGCCGCCTGATTCTCTGGGCGGTCACGGCGATCATCGTCGTCGATTTCGGCTTGATCGTCGCGCGGAACGAGAATTTCGGCTGGCCCGTCGTCGCCGCCTATTTCTTCGACCGCACCGTGCTCAATGGCCTCTCGGTCAGCCTCGGGCTGACGGTTGTCGCCATGGTGATCGGCACCGCGCTCGGGCTCGTCCTGGCGATCGCGCGGTTGTCGAAGGACACGCTCGCGAGCTCCTCCGCGTCGCTGTTCATCTGGTTCTTCCGTGGCACGCCGCTGCTCGTGCAACTGATCTTCTGGTACAATCTCTCGACGCTGTTCCCCCAGATCTCGCTCGCGATCCCGTTTGGGCCGACCCTGGCGAGTTGGGAAACAAACTCGGTCATCACCCCCGTCACCGCCGCCATCGTCGGCCTCGCGCTGAACGAGGCAGCCTATATGGCGGAGATCATCCGCGGTGGCCTGCTTTCGGTCGATCGCGGCCAGGCCGAGACCGCCGAGGCCTTCGGCATGACCAAGGGACGGGCGCTGCGGCGGATCATCATTCCCCAAGCCATGCGCTCGATCGTGCCGCCGACCGGAAACCAGCTCATCAGCATGATCAAGGCGACGTCGCTGGTCAGCGTCATTGCCATGGCCGATCTGCTCTACTCGGTCCAATCGATCTACAACCGCACCTTCGAGATCATCCCGATGCTGCTGGTCGCGGTTCTCTGGTACCTGCTTATCACCTCGATCCTCAATGTCGGCCAGAGCTATATCGAGGCCTATTATAGCCGCGGCGAGCGCCGGGACGGCGCGGCCGCTCCGCTCCCCGCCGTGCAGGAGGCAAGCCATTGACCGCCGCTGCAGCGACCACGCCGCTCGTCAGGGCGCGTGACATCCACAAGTCCTTCGACCATCTCGAGGTCCTCAAGGGCATCGACCTCGACGTGATGCCGGGCGAGGTCGTCGTCATCCTCGGGCCTTCGGGTTCGGGCAAGTCGACCTTCCTGCGCTGCATCAACCATCTCGAAGCCATCAACCGGGGTTTCATCGAGGTCGATGGCGAGCAGATCGGCTACCGGATGCGCAACGGCCGGCTGCAGAAGCTCACGGGCAACGGCATCGCGCGCCAGCGCCGCAAGATCGGCATGGTCTTCCAGCAGTTCAATCTCTATCCGCATATGACGGCGCTGGAGAACGTCATCGAGGCGCCGATCGGCGTCCATGGCATGAACCGCAAGGACGCGACGACGGAGGCTCTCGACCTGCTTGATCGGGTCGGTCTCTCCGACAAGGCGGCAAGCTATCCGCGCCAGCTCTCCGGCGGGCAGCAGCAGCGTGTCGCCATCGCCCGCGCCCTGGCGATCAAGCCGAAGCTGATGCTGTTCGATGAACCGACATCGGCGCTCGACCCCGAGCTGGTGGGCGAAGTCCTGACGACGATGCGCGATCTCGCCCGGCAGGGGCTGACCATGATCGTGGTCACGCACGAAATCGGCTTCGCGCGCGAGGCCGCCGACCGGGTGGTGTTCATGGATGGCGGCAAGATCGTCGAAATGGGCCGGCCGGAGGAGGTGATGGACAATCCGCGCCATCCGCGCACCCAGGCCTTCCTGTCGCGCTTCCTCTGACACTCCGTGTTTGCATCGGCTGTCCCGAAACCCACCATCCACGTTTCGGGCCGATGCTTTAGCCGCAGCATTGCGGCCAGGCCGCATCCGCACAGACCGAGAGAGATCATGCCCGCGCTCGACAACAGCTTCGCCCGCGTCTCCGATTTCGAGGCCATGGAGGCCGATCTCCGGGCGACGCGCCGATATCTGCATGCCAACCCGGAACTCTCCCATGAGGAGGCCGAAACCGCGCGCTATGTTGCCGACAAGCTCACGGCCTGGGGTTACGAGGTAACCCGCAATGTCGGCGGCCATGGCGTCGTGGCGCGGCTGAGCAGCGGCACAGGGACGGGCAGCATCGCGATCCGCGCCGACATGGACGCGCTGCCGATCACCGAAGAGACCGGCCTTCCCTATGCCAGCCTCCAGCCCGGCAAGATGCACGCCTGCGGCCATGACGGGCACACCGCCGTCCTGCTCGGCACGGCCGAATACCTCGCCCGCACGCGTCGCTTCGACGGCACGGTGACGCTGATCTTCCAGCCGGCCGAGGAGGCGGGCAAGATCAGCGGCGCCCAGGCCATGATCGCCGACGGGCTGTTCGAGCGTTTCCCCTTCGATGCGATCTTTGGATTGCACAATCATCCCGGCGCGCCGGAGGGCACGATCCTGCTGCGGTCAGGGCCGATGATGGCCGCCGCCGACACGGTCACCATGGCGATCAGGGGCAAGGGCGGCCATGCCTCGCGCCCGCATCTGACCATCGACCCGGTCGTGGTGGCCTGCCATCTCGTGGTCGCGCTTCAGACGGTCGTCTCGCGCAATATCGACCCGACACAGACGGCCGTCGTCACGGTCGGCACCATCCATGCGGGCCAAGCCGTCAACGTCATCCCTGAAGAGGCCAGGCTGGCGCTCAGCGTACGCTCCTTCGAGCCGACCATCCGGGACCTGCTGGAGGAGCGCATCGTCAGGCTCGCGCGGTCGGTCGCGGAAGGTCACGGCGCGTCGATCGAGATCGACTACGAGCGCGGCTATCCCGTCGTGGTCAATACTGAGGCCGAGACTGCCTTTGCGCGCATAGTTGCGGAAGAGTTGGTCGGCGCCGACAAGGTCGCGACCTGCCAGCTGATTCCCGGCAGCGAGGACTTCGCCTATTTCCTCGAGCACAGGCCGGGCAGTTTCCTGCGCCTCGGCAACGGGCTGAACTCGCCGATCCTGCACAGCGCGCAGTATGATTTCGCCGATGACAGCCTGACCGTCGGCGCCGCGATGTGGGCCCGGCTCGTCGAGCGCTATCTGCAGGCCGCGACACGCTAAGCACTGGCGTGTGAGGTGTGAAGAGAGGTCACCCGGCGAATTTCCCGGCTACCCTGTCTCGATCTGGCCGCGATGCCGCGGCCAGATGCTCACTCCTGGCATGAGGGATCACCCGGGTCGCAGGCGACCTCGTCAACCCTTCAATAGGCCGCGCCCGACTCCATGAGGCGGCTGATCCGGATCAGCTTGGCATTCGTCACATGAGCACGGGCAGCGGCCTCGGCGGCATCGAGATCACGCTCCTTGATGGCCTTGATGATCGCAAGATGCTCCTGCGTGACCTCCTCGAGCCTGCCTTCCTTCTCGAAAGTGGTGCCCGAGAGCAGCGCGATCGTGTCCTGAAGTTCGCCAAGCGCCGGTCCGAGATAGCGGTTGCGAGCGACCTCGTAGATCATCTGATGAAACTTGATATTGGCGATCGCCGCGAGTTGAGGCGTTTGTGCCTCGGCACAACGCTGGGCGAGCGCGTTGAGGATATCGATCTCCGTTGGAGACGCGTGTTCGGCGGCGAAGCGCGCCGCCGCACCTTCCAGGATGGCGCGCAGGCTATAGAGTTCAAGGATCTTGGTTCCGGTGATCTCGGCAATGATCAGACCGCGACCAGGAACGGCCTCGACCAGCCCGCGCGACTGCATCCTTCCCAGCGCTTCGCGGATCGGCGTACGGCTGACCCCGAATTGCTCTGCCAGATCCTCTTCGCGCAGGCGGGTTCCTTGCTTCAGCTTGCCGCTCTGGATGGCGTCGCGGAGCGCCTGGAGGACATAGTCCACCCGGGAAAGGCCATGCGTGGCCTGCTGGGATGAGCCTGCCTCATCGTCAGCGGATTTCAGGCGCGTGTTCAAACGTCAAAACTCCAGTTCGGTCTCTGTCGCGCACCCGGCTATTGAAGCGGGCCGGATGCCAACATGGTCGTTACATCCCTTATGTTCTTGGTCTGCTCCATTCTCCAGATACTTTCGGCTAGAGCCTCCGCCTTGTCGCGCTCAAGCGCACGGCTGGAACAGTCCAGGAATTTCTCGGTCAGTTCACCCCGCGACATCGGATTGTCAGGGCCCCGTCCGAACGGCGTCGAGGCCTGCTCGGTGAGAACCCGTCCATTGCGCAACGTCACGACCACGGTTCCGAGATACTGGTCATCGTTGCTGTGCGCCCGCGCCGTGCAGCGAGACATCAGATCGAGGATCGCAGCTTCGGCATAGGCGCCGTTCTCGAAATGGGCGAGACGGATCTGTCCGTCAGCCAGGGCGCGACAGGTCAGATACTGAACGCTGAACTTGGCGTCGAGCCCATTCTTGATCTCAGTGCGGTTGGTATGCGCCAACCGGCGCACATGGGTTTCGGTTTCGATGGCGGCGATGTCGGCAAGCGCGAAGGGACCGTGCGCCTGACGCAGCTTGAGTGCAGCATCGATGGCCGAATGGGCACTTCCGCAGCACGGGTGCTGCTTGATGGCAATGCCCGGCTCGAGCGTTTCCAGGGTTCCGCCCCAATCGGCCAGCATCGCGTCGGCATCATAGAGCCCCTCGCCGTTGAACAGATTGAAGAAGCCCTGAACCTGCTCAAATGCGTCAGCCGATGCCGAGAAGCCAGACTTCGCCAGCCGGGCGGCGTAGAGCCCGTTGCGCGCGGCCAGGCCGGCATGGAGCGGCTTGGCAGCGGTTCCGAAATTCGCCTTCACGCCGCTCGACAGCGAGACGGCGATCGCCAAGGCGCGAGCCAGCGCCTCGTCATCCAGCCTCAACATCCGGCCGCAGGCGGCGGCGGCGCCGAAGACGCCGAGCGTGGCAGTGGGATGCCAGCCCTTCTCGTAATGGCAGGGCAACAGGCCCCGCGCCAAACGGGTCTCGGTCTCTATTCCCGCGATATAGGCCCGTAGCAGGCTTGCTCCATCAGCCTCGATCTCTTCGCCGAGAGCGATCAGGGCGGGCAGGACCGGCACCGAGGGATGGCCGCCCATGGTGGTGCTGCAATCGTCGAAATCGAGTGCATGAGCCGCTGCCCCGTTGATGAGGGCGGCGTCGAGCGCGCTGGCGCGCTCCTGGCTGCCATAGATCACGCAGGGTCCACTCTGCGAGCCGATGTCGAGGACCCGGGCCGGGATGCGGGCGGCCGGCTCGTGGGCGCCGGCAAGCGCGACCCCCAGCGTGTCCAGCAGCGAGCCCTTGACGATCTGGAATGCCTCTTCCGGCAAGGGGCCATCGGCCAGCCGGTTGATGCGCGTGGCGAGTTCGAGTGCGAAGCTCATAATGGTTCCTGTCGATCAGGCGGCGGCGCTGAGGGCTGCCCGCGAACTCGTCATGCTGATGGCGAGGTCCCGGACGGAGGGCTGGGCCTCGAGGGTGACCAAACGGTCGAATAGCGGGCCGACCTGCGCCGCATCCAGGCTGCGGCGCGCGCAATCCTCGAACTTCGCACGCAGCATCGGAAGCGGCAGAGGGATTTCAGGACCACGCCCGAGCGGCGCAGGAACAGAGTGTTCCAGCGCCGTACCGTCCTTCAGACGAACTGAAACCGTCGCTCCATAATCGTTGGAGTCATCGTCATGGGCCTGCGTCTCGATACGCTCCATGGCGGCCCTCACATGCGGGTCGCGATAGGCCGTGCCTTCGAAATGCTCCAGGGAAACGCGCCCGTCGACGAGGGCACGCGCCACGGCATATTGCAGGCTGAACTTGGCGTCGAGCGGGTTCTCGGCCTTGCGCATCACATGCGGCAGCAGGCGGCGGCGATGCATCGTCACCGTCACCTTGGCGATCTGAGAGGCCTCGATCCGATGCTCGCCGGCAATCGCAAGGGCGGCGTCGACTGCCCCATGAACGCTGTAGACGCAGGCGTATTTCTTGATCGAGATGCCGGGTCCGTCGAGGTCCAGCGGTGCGGCCCAGCCCTCCAACATCCGCTGGGCATCGTAGTTGCCGGCGCCGTTGAACACCTCGAGGAAGCCCTGGGGGTGCTCGAAGGCGACGGGGCTGGCGTCAAAGCCTTCCGATGCGAGCAGCGCGGCGAACAGGCCGTTGCGGGCGGCAAGCCCAGCATGCAGCGGCTTGGTCTGGCTACCGAAATTGGATTTCACGCCCGAGGCGAAGGAGACGCAGAGCGAAAGCGCGGTCGCGAGCGCCTGGTCGTCGAGCTTGAGCAACCTGCCGCACGCGGCCGCGGCGCCAAAGATGCCGAGCGTCGCCGTGGGATGCCAGCCCTTCTCGTAGTGATGGAAGTTGACGCCGCGCGCGATCCGCGTCGCGGTCTCGACGCCGACGATATAGGCGTCGAGCAGATCCTTGCCGGTCAGGTCCTGTTGCTCGGCGAGTGCCAGGGCCGCTGGAACAATGATGACGGTCGGATGCCCGGCAAGGGATTTGCTGGTGTCGTCGAAATCGAGCGCATGGCCGGACGTGCCGTTGACGAGTGCTGCATCGAGCGGGCGCAGGCGCTCGCTTGCCCCCAGGACAGAACAGCCGCCGGCCACAGTCCCCACCGCAAGACCGGCAAGCGCCAACGCGGTCGTGCTCTCCGGCGCACCGGCGAGCGCACAACCCAGCATGTCGGCAATGGCGACCTTGGCGGTCTCCCGTGCTGTCCGTGAAAAGCTATCGGGATCGAGTGCGTTGGCTCTGCGGGCGATTTCGAGGGCAAGGCTCATGATGTGATCCAGTGTCGTGTCGGGGTTCGCCTGATCGCGTCAGGCAGGAATACGAAGCGCCGGAGCCCGTTCCCTGGGCGGCGCGGCCCGCTCGATCGTAGTGAGAAGCGAGCGCAGGCGGCTGCCTCCGTCCAATGACAGCAAGGCATCGAGCAGGCGCTCCGTGGCGTCGGGTTCCAGGACCCGCCCGGCGCAATCCTGGAATTTGCCGGAGAACTCGGCCTCGCTCATCGGGTTGAGCGGGCCGCGCCCCATGGCCACCGAAGCGCTGGCGCTGCGCTGGCCGCCGTCTCGCAGCGTGATGGTCACGCGACCGGCGGACACATCGTCTTCGTCATGCGCAAGCAGTTCGGAACGGCCCATCACCGCGCGCAATCGGGCACGGTCATAGGCGCCCGGCTCGAAATCCTCGAAGCGGACGGACCCCTGTTCCAAGGCGCAGGCGGTGACGTAATGCGTACTGAACTTGGCATCCAGCTCCGACTTCGGGTCCGGTCGGTCGATGTTCTTCAGGCGACGCCGATGCAGATGGATGTCGATCCGGGCGATCTCGTCGGTGCCGCCAGCCAGATCGTCACGCAGCTCGGTGGCTGCGGCTATGGCCGAATGGACGAAGGCGCAGCAGGGGAACTGCTTGATCGCAACGCCAGGGTCGAGCAATTCCCAACGCTCTCCCCAGCCTTCCAGCAACGGGCGCATATCGGGTACGCCCGCGCCATTGAAGGCATGGAAGAACCCCATGCCATGCTCCAGCGCGCGAACATTGGCCGTGAAGCCATTGCGGGCGAGCAGGGCCGCCAGCAGCCCGTTTCGATTGGCCTGACCGGCATGGAGCGGCTTCGTCATGGTGCCGGAATTGGCGCGCAGCCCGCTGGCCGACGAAGCGGCAATGGCGATGGCGACGGCCATTGCTTCGTCGTCGAGCTGCAACAGGCGACCGCAGGCGACCGCCGTTCCGAAGATGCCGAGCGTCGCGGTCGGGTGCCAGCCGCGCTCGACATGGAGCGGGTTCAGAACCTGCGCGAGACGCGTCTCCGTTTCGAAGCCGGCTACATAAGCTGCGAGAAGCTGGTCGCCATGACAGTCCAGTCGTTCCGCCAGCGCCAGCAAGGCGGGGACCATCGGCACGGACGGGTGTCCGTCCAAGGTCAGGCTGCAATCGTCGAAATCGAGCGCATGGGCGCTGACGCCATTGATCAGCGCGGCATCGAGCACGCCGACGCGCGTTGCACGACCCAGCAGGAGACTGCCGGACGCAGCATGGCTGGGCTCGACCGTGTCGCAGAGCAGATCGACGACGCCTTCATGCGATCCCGCCAGCATCACACCGATCGTGTCGGCGATGGCGAGCCGGGCCCAATGCCTCACGGCAGAGGGCGCATTCACCAGCGACAGGGCGTTTGCGTGGCGCGCGAGCGCCAGAGTGATATCGGCCATGGGGTCCAGCTTTCGAAGGAGGGCCGCAGCGCCTCCGGACTTCGACTCAGAGGTTCAGTGCTTGAGGACCTGACGGAAGAAGGTGCGAGAGCGCTCGGTTTGCGGATTGCCGAAGATCTCGTCCGGCCGCCCGGTTTCGACGATGCGCCCATCCGCCATGAACACGACGCGATCTGCCACCGTCCGGGCGAAGCCCATTTCGTGGGTGACGACGACCATGGTCATGCCGGTGCCCGCGAGCTCGAGCATCACATCCAGCACCTCCTTGATCATCTCGGGATCGAGTGCCGAGGTCGGCTCGTCGAACAGCATGATCTTCGGCTGCGTGCACAGGGCGCGTGCAATGGCGACACGCTGCTGCTGGCCACCAGAAAGCTGGAGCGGATATTTGTGCGCCTGCTCGGGGATATGAACCCGGCGCAGGTACTGCATCGCGATCTCTTCCGCGTCGCGCTTGGGCATCTTGCGCACCAGCATCGGGGCAAGCGTCAGATTGTCGAGTACGGTCAGATGCGGAAACAGGTTGAAGCTCTGAAAGACCATGCCGACATCGCCCCGGATGGTTTCGAGAGCGCGGTTGCTGCCATCGAGCTCGGTATCATTGACCGCGATCCGGCCCTCCTGATGCTGCTCGAGGCCATTGATGCAGCGGATCAGGGTCGATTTGCCCGAGCCCGACGGGCCGCAGATCACCATGCGTTCGCCGGTGGCGATATCGAGGCTGACATCGTCCAGCACCTGGATGGTGCCGTACCATTTCGAGATGGAGCCGATCTCGATGGCGTTCTTCACCCGAGAGCCCTCGGCGGTCGCGGAGGCATTCTGCTGCAGCATCAGTGATGCCCCTTCTTCATCTGGGCTTCCATGGCGCGCGCGTAGAGCGACAAGGCAAAGCCGAACACGAAATAGACCAGACCGACGAAGACATAGGCTTCGACATAGTATTTGCGCCAAACCGGGTCCTGCATCACCGATGTCGTGGCGTTGAGGATGTCGAACAGGCCGATGATCATCACGAAGGACGTGTTCTTCAGCGCCGCGATGATGTGATTGACGATCGCCGGGAAGGCGATTTTCAGCGCCTGGGGCAGGATGATGACCCGTGTCATCTGCCAATAGCCAAGACCAAGGGCCTGAGCCGCTTCGTACTGTCCACGCGGGACAGCCTGCAGGCCGCCGCGAATGGTTTCCGCCTGGTAGCAGGCGAAGAAGATCGCGATGCCGATGGTGACGCGCAGCAATTTGTCGACACTGCTGCCGGCCGGCAGGAACAGCGGCAGCACGTTAACGGCAACGAAGAGGATGGTGATCAGCGGCACGCCACGCAGCGTCTCGATGATCGTGACGCAGACCGAACGCACCAGCGTCAACGTCGAGCGCCGCCCGAGCGCCAGCAGAACCGCGACGGGGAAGCCCATCACGACCGTCCCGGTGAACATGATCATGGTGAGCGCCAGCCCGCCCCATTCGCTGGTCGCCACTTCCGGCAGGCCAAACACGCCGCCATACATCAGCACGCCGATGGCGGTGACGGTGCAGGCCCAGAGCAGCGCGAGACCGCGCAGATTCCAGAACCGCGGCATCAAGGTGATCGTCAGGATGACCAGGTAGAGGCAGACCGCCAGCGTCGGGCGCCAGTGTTCGCTATGCGGGTAGAGCCCGAACAGGATCGTGCGGTGCTTCTCATAGACGACAGCCCAGCACGCCCCCTTGGCGGCCTGGCAGGCGGCCGGATCGGACGCGACGAAGACCGCATCGAGCACCCCCCAACGCAGCAGGAACTGCCCGATAAAGGCTGCTCCCACGAGCACGACGATCGAGAGCGCGACATGGAAGGGACTGGAGAAGATCCGGTCCTTCAGCCACCAGGCGGCAGTGCGCGAAACACGGGGCTGGCGGCGCGCCGGCGCCGGCAAGAATTGAGCGTCGGCCATCTCAACGCTCCTTCAACGCGACGGCGTTGTTGTAGAGGTTCATCGAAATCGATGTGGTCAGACTGAGGCCGAGATAAATGATCATCATGATCGTCACCATTTCGACCACCTGGCCGGTCTGGTTCATGATCGTGTTCCCGATATTGACCAGTTCGGGGTACCCGATGATCACGCCCAACGAACTGTTCTTGGTCAGGCTGAGGAACTGGCTCGACATCGGCGGGATGATGACGCGCAGCGCCTGCGGCAGGACGATCCGGCTCATGATCGAAGACGGCTTGAGGCCAAGCGCACGCGCAGCCTCGCTCTGGCCTTTCGGCACGGACTCGATGCCGGCGCGAACGATCTCGGCGATGAAGGCACCGGTATAGACGGTGAGCCCGACGACCAGCGCGAAGAACTCGGGCGGGACGGTCATGCCGCCGCTGAACCCGAAACCGCGCAGTTTCGGCATGTCGAATATGATGGGGGCACCAGACAGGAGCCAGGGCAGAATTGTCGCGGCCACGACCAGTGCCAGGGCCGGCGGCAGCGGCGCGACATAGCGCCCGGTGCGCTCGCCATGTCGCCTGATCAGCTTGTAGAGAATGACGGCGGCAACGGCACCGACCAGAAAGCCGATGCCCATCGCCCCATGCGCCGGATGCGGCACCAGGGCAGGCAGGGTCAGGCCGCGATTGCTGATGAAGCCGATCCCGAGGACATCCAGGGCCTGGCGTGGTGCCGGCAGATTGCGGATGATCGAAGACCACAGCACCACATGCAGGATCACCGGCACGTTCCGCGCGAACTCCACGTAGCAGCCGGCCAGTTTGGAGACGAGCAGGTTGCGAGACGCGCGCGCGATGCCCATCACCACACCGACCAGCGTGGCGCAGACGATGCCGACCAATGAGACGTGAATGGTGTTCAGCAGCCCGACCAGCAGCGCCCGGCCGTAGGAATCGGAGGCAGTGAAGGAAACCGGCGTCTCGCTGATATTGAACTTCGCGGCTTCACCCAGGAAGCTGAAGCCTGTGGCGATGTTCTGGCGGCGCAGGTTGGTCGCGACATTGTCGTAGAGATACCAGCCGACGAAGACCAGAACGGCAGCCAGGGCCAGTTGGTAGGTGAAGGTCCGGACACCGGGGTCGTTCCAGTTCCACGAGCGCCGGGGCGGCGGTCGCCGCCGCGGCGAAGCGGGCGCGCCAGGGGCGGTGGCCGTCGTGGCGTGAGCGTGCAGCTCCGCCGTGCCTGCCCTGGCCTCACTCATGATGGTCATGTCGTTTCCGCTGGCTGGGAGAAATTGACGCCGAGGCAATGTCGCGTGCCGTCGCGCGAGCGGGCGTTACTTGATCGGCAGGCCGTAGAGCAGGCCGCCATCCGTCCAGGGCTTGTTCACGCCGCGCGGCAGAGGCAGGGGCGTACCGGCGCCGAAATGGCGCTCGTAGATGTCCTTGTAGCTGCCGACGCTCTTCACCGCCGAGTAGAGCCACTTGTTGTCGAGGCCGAGCTTCGCGCCGAAATCTCCGGTGACGCCGAGCATGTCGCGCACATAGGGATCGCTGGATTTGAGCATCGTGTCGGCATTGGCCTGGCCGATGCCGTTCTCCTCCGCCTCCATGAGGCCGTACATCACCCATTTCACGATGTCGTACCATTGGTCGTCGCCATGGCGGACGGCCAGCGCCAACGGCTCCTTGGAATAGGTACCGTCGAGAATGACATGGTCATCGGGGTTGGGAGCGTCATAGACCCTCACACCCGGCAGCGCATCGCGATCCTTGGCCAGCGCGTCGCAGCGCCCCGCAACATAGGCGCTGGCGAGTTCCTTGTTGTTCTCGATGACGATCGGCGTGTACTTCAGATTGCGCTGGGCGAAGATCCGCGCCACCGACTGCTCGGTCGTGCTGCCAGGCGCCATGCAGATGACCGCGCCATTCAGCTCCTCGATTGACTTGACGCCGGCATCCTTGCGCACGAGGAAGCCGAGGCCAGTGTAGAAAACCGGCGGGCTGAAGTTCAGACCAAGCGCCGTGTCGCGGGTCAGGGTCGCAGTGGTGTTGCGCGGCAGAACATCGACTTCACCCGACTGGATCGCCGGGAAGCGCTGCTGGCTGGAAAGTGCGACGAACTTCACCTTCTCGCCGTCGCCGAAGATCGCGGCGGCGATGGCGCGGCAGAGATCGACCTCGAATCCGACCCAGCGCCCCTTCGCGTCGGGGGCAGCAAAGCCATAACGGCCGGGATGGGCCCCGCACAGCAACTGCCCGCGCTCCTTGACCGTCTTCAGCGTCGCGCCCTGCTCGGCCATGGCCGAACTGGCGGACAAGGCGATAACGGCGCAGGCCAGCAGCGCCTTGCCATGCTTCAGAAAACCCATCCCGAACATGCTTCCATCCCCTGTACTGCGCCGCCATTCGCACCATCGGCGAGCGCTTGTCATCTATTGAATGCGCTTGTATCCAAAGATATACAACTGAGCACGGAGCGCAAGCGGACAGAAGCCCAGTGAGCGAAGAATACCTCCAACCCTTTGTACCAATTGAACAATAAGACCGGAATCGACCGGTTCCCAGGATCGAGAACGAAGGAAGACGCGTGATGAGCAGCACAGACCTGCAGGCGGAACCCGGCTTTGGCGAGCCCAAATCCTCCCAGGGGAATCAGACCGATTCTGAACACGCCTTCCGGCAGGACACGGTCATCTGCCATAGCGGCCGCGACCCTTCCGCTCATTCCGGCGCTGTCAATCCGCCCGTCTTCCATGCCTCCACCATTCTGTTTCCCACGCTTGCGGCGCTTGATGCGAAGGCGACGACGAAGATCCGCTATGGCCGTCGCGGGACGCCAACCAGCTTTGCCCTCGAGGAGGCCGTCTCCGCCCTCGAGCAGGCAGCGGGCACCGTGCTGACGTCTTCGGGCGCGTCGGCGATATCGACGGTCCTGCTGGCCTACGCCAAACCTGGCGCCCATGTGCTCGTTCCCGACTCGGCCTATGGGCCATGTCGCCATTGCTGCAACGAGATTCTCAGCCATCTCGGCGTCGAGACGACCTTCTACGATCCGCAGATCGGCGCCGACATCGCAACGCTCGTTCGGCCCGAAACCTGCTTGATCTGGATGGAAACGCCAGGTTCCCTGACCTTCGAGATGCAGGACGTTGCGGCCATCGTCGCTGTTGCCAAGGCGAGCGGGATCGTGACGGTGATCGACAATACCTGGGCGGGCGGCGTCTTCTTCAAGCCCCTGACGCTGGGTGTCGACATCTCGCTTCAGGCCGGGACGAAGTACATTTCCGGCCATTCCGACATCATGCTGGGCACCATCTCCTGTGCCGAGAGCGTCTATGACCGGATCAAGGCCTTTGCCCTCCGGCTCGGCCTCTGCGTCGGACCCGATGACGCCTACCTCGCGCTGCGCGGTCTGCGGACCATCGGGGTGCGCATGCGGCAGCACCATGAAAGCGGCCTGACGCTGGCACGCTGGCTGGCCACGCGCCCCGAGGTCGAGCGCGTCATGCATCCAGCCTTGCCGCAGGACCCCGGATACGCCCTATGGAAAGCCAATTTCACCGGGGCGTCCGGCCTGTTCGGCTTCGTCTTGAAGGAAAAGGACCGCACACGCCTTGCCGCCATGATGGATGGGCTGAAACTATATGGCATGGGCTCGAGTTGGGGCGGCTTTGAGAGCCTGATGGTCCCGACCAATCCGTCCCCCCTGCGGTCCGCGACCAACTGGGCTGTCGATGGCCAGTCGATGCGCGTCCATGTCGGGCTTGAGGATATTGCCGACCTGATCGACGATCTCGAGCGCGGATTGAAGCGGCTGACGGCCTGATCTCGATCCCCCAACTCCTCACGGCGCGACCGCCAGGAGGTCGCGCCGACACGCTGCTCCCGGAGAATGACAAGCGATGCTCACAGTTTATGGCCGCCATAATTCCTCGAATGTCGCCAAGGTGCTCTGGACTCTCGACGAGCTCGGATTGGCCTACGAGTTGGTCAAGCGCGGCGGCAACTTCGGAGGAACGGACGATCCGGTCTATCGTGCTATGAACCCCCATGGCCGCGTGCCCACTCTCGATGACGACGGGGTGGTCGTCTGGGAGTCGAACGCCGTCGTCCGCTATCTCGCGGCCCAATATGGTGCTGGCCTGCTCTGGCCCGAAGCTCCCGGAGAGCGGGCTCAGGCGGATCGCTGGATGGATTGGGCCTCGATGATGCTGGCTCCCGTATTGGCGCCCCTGCGAAAGCAAGGGCTGACGGGAGACGATCTCAAGGCCAAGCGGGACTCCGCATTCACACAGTTTGCCGTACTCGATCACGCCCTGCTGGATCGCCCGTTCATCGCCGGCGAGCATTTCAGCATCGGCGACATCCCGCTCGGGCCGATCGTTCATCGCTACGTGCTGCTGCCGGGGGACAAGCCGGACTGTGCCAATCTCGAGCGCTACCATCGACAGCTGATGCAGCGCCCGGCCTTCATACGGCATGTCGCCGATGCTCTCAGCTAGGCGATGAGCCCTCGCCGAATTGGGCTGGCATGAGCATGCAGGCATGCGGGCGCTTCGCCATTGCCCACGTGCCACGCACCGTTCCATGCATCATCGCT